>NZ_CDRNIV010000001.1:0-28700 GCF_977014255.1 Sphingobium chungangianum
CCCCAGATAGGCGGACGGCGCATCATCGGGCACGAAAAAGCCGCCGGCGACATAGCCGCCGATCGCGGCGGTGCGCGTTACCGCGCCGTAGATCGCGGCGACCTTGCCATGATCGGCGGGCGGGCACTCGGATTGCAGCAGGGTCCGCACAGCAATATTGTGAACGCTGTTTGCGCCGCCGCCGGCGATGAAGGCGAGGGCGACGATCGCTAATCCGACCGGCGCAAGGCCGATCAGCAGCATGGTCCCGCCCATGATCGTGGCCGTGCCGAACGCCGTAAGACCTATCCGCTGGCCGATGACCCTTTCGGCTAGCGCCGCGCCGAGCAGCATCCCGGCGGCCCATAGCGCGGTCAGCACGCCGAAGGCACCGGGACCGCTCGCCAAGGTCACCATGACGAGGAACACGAAAGCGACATCGGCGATGGCGGTCGTGAACACTTCAAGGCTCAATGCGCCAGTGACGACCATCACGCGCCGGTTGCGGAGCAGCGGCCGATAATCGGCCAGCAGCGTGCGTTTCTCCTCGCCGTGCCCTTGCGGCTTGCGGCGAAGGCCGCTGGCGGCGACGACGAGCACCAGCAGGGCGAAGCTGGCTGCATCGATCAGCAGCGCGCCTTGCGACCCGATCCAGCCCACCAGCAGGCCCCCGGCGACAGGACCGGCGAGCATTCCCAGACTGCGGACCATTTCCAGAAAGCTGTTGGCGCGCGCGAGCGTCATGCCGAGCGCGTTTGCCAGCACCGGAATCAGCGCGAAGGTCGCGGCGCTGGTGATCGTGAACAGCAGGCTCAGGAGCGTCGCTCCGGGGAGCGTGAACAGAGGATAGAAGGCGATGAGCGCGATCACCGCCGCTTGCAGCGCCGACGCGACGACCAGCACCCGGCCTGCGTCCCGGCGGTCGATCAGGCGACCCGCCCAGGGCGCGATGATGAGGCCGGGGAGCAACTCGGCGATCAACAGCGCCGGCACGCCATAAGGGCGCGCGTTCTCGGCGGTGCGGAACATCAGCGTCAGCAGCGTGATTTCGTCGCCGATGGTCGAGATCGTCAGCGCGACCAGGACCAGCCATCCCCAGCCTTGCCGGAAAGCGACCATCATTTATCAGGCGGCCCGTCGATCACTTCCAGCATGGAGCTAGGACTTCTTCGATACGGCGTGCCCACCGAGCAAGGGGCGTCCCGATATTGGCCTCCATCCGGAATTTGCCCATGTGGCTGTCTTGGTATCTGCCGGGGCCTTCGAGCGTGTACCACGTGCCGTCCGCCGTGATGAGTAGATCGTCATCCTTGAACCCCGGCGGATCGGGCTGAAGGGGTTCGATCCGCTTCATCTCGCCGATGACGGTCCGCATGGCGGGGCAACTCCGACTGTCCGCCTGCTGCACCGTCTCCCCCTGTGTGCGGCGCATCCAATAATGGAGCTGGCGCGTATCGGGATCGAGCCCAATCGTGCCGAACTCGATCCAGGTCTGCTGCTGCCAGGACGGCTTGATGGTCAGCGTCGCCCATGGATCGGGCTTGGAAGCCGCGTATGCGGTGCTCAACGGGAACGTGGCCCCGACGAGCGCAAGGAGCATAGCAGGAATTTTCCGTGGCATTGTCCGCATCTCCGAGTTTGGTAGCTTCTATCACGCCTTGTCGAACCGACCGGCAAACTCGCGATCGGCATAGTATTTGAGCTTGGCGGCGACGATCGGCCGCTGTCCCGAGAGGAACAGGAGCTGGAGATCCTCGCGCAGCGTGCGGACCTCATCGGGGGTGAGCAGCGGGCGACCGACATGCTGCGCGCCGAACGATATGCCGGTTTCCTCCGCGTCGAGCGCGCGGCTCATCGTCTCGAACACCACCGTCTCCTGGCCGAGCAGATCGGAGACGAGCTTGGCGCTGTCATGATCGTTGACCCCGAACACCTGCAGGACGCCGGCGTTCGACAGGAAAGTGCCGGCGCGGCGCTCGTAGAGCGCGCGGAGCTGATGCACGTCCTGCAGGATGGGCCAAAGCTGGATGCCATAGCCCGCCATCAGGCCCATGGCGCGCTCGATGGGTTCGAGGCGACCGAGCGCGGCGAACTCATCGAGCAGGAACAGCACGGGGCGGGCAGGGGAGGCCGGGGCGCGGGCCAGATCGGTCAGCCCCTGCGCCAGCATCAGGCGCAGCCAGCGGGCATAGGTGGCAAGCCGATCGGGCGGCAGCACTAGGTAGACGCTGGTAGGCTGCGCCTTCACATCGGCGAAGCTAAAGTCCGAATGCCCCAGCACGGCCGTCATGCGTGGGGAATCGAGAAAATGGGTATGGCGCTGCGCCGACGAGAGCACGCCGGCGGCTTCGCGATCGGACTTGCCCAGGTGGCGGTTGGCGGCGCGCGCGGCGAGGCCGCCTTGCGCCTGCATGGCTTCAAGCATCGCCGTGAAGGCGGCGGGAGCGAAGGTCAGGCGGTCGCGTAGGGTAGCCAGGGTGCGCGTCGCCGGCGGCTCGCTGGTGACGATGGCGAGGATGATGCCGGAGATCAGCGCCTTGGCTTCCTCGTTCCAATGCGCCTCGCCGCCCTCGCCGGGAGCGTCATAGACCAGCGCATCGGCCAGCGTCATGCAGTCATCGGCAAGATCGAGGCCCGCAGGGTTGAGCGCCTTCTGATTGTAGACGGGGATGCCGTGCGCGCAGAGGTTGCGGACCGTCACCGCCTCGACCACGCCGCGTCGGCCGCCCTTGAAGCTGGACCATCCGCGACCGCCAAGCTTCAGAACGACTGCACCCCATGCCTCGACGGGCGTGCCTGTGATCCATTGTTCGGCCGCCTGCTCGATCGATGCAGCGGCATCCAGACCGGCGAAGGCGGTGCGTTGCGCGCCCTTTTTCGTGTGCGCGGTTTCGACCAGTTCGCGCCCAGGTCCTCGACCAGCGCGACGTAGGAGGGAAACAGCACGCGATAGAGCTGCTGATCGTCATTGAGGATCGCGGTGAAATCGGCGAGGTCGCACTTGAAAGCGGAGCCCGCCGGATCGGTCATCACCAGCGGCGCGGTGGACGTGACGGGAAAGCCGTTCACATAGGTCCGATAAGAGGCGAGCGCCATTTCGCAGGCGAAGCGGAATCGGGTCAGATCACGCCATCGATCCCACATGCCATCGATCAGCTCTCCTGTGATTCAGCTTCCGCGTCGAACGCCCGATGCCCACGCCGCTTCCAGAGCGCCAGCACGTGGCCGGCATCATCGCCCCGCGCGCGTCCCGCCAGTTCGAGCAGCGCGCCGTAGAGGGTGGCGCGATCGTTGTCGGCGAGATCGACCAGACCAGCCTTCTGAACGAGGCCGCCCAGCTCGATCAGTTGGCGGGTCCGTTCCTTGCGCCGCATCACCCATTCCCTGCTGTCATTGCGGCGCTGTCCGGCTTCAGCTCTGAGCGTCGCTTGTTGGAGTTTGGCCTGCGCCCTGACGATGGTCTGCATCACCGCCGACAGCTTTGCGCCCACGCCGGCGAAAGAAGGCCGCGCCATCGGAGCGCCACGCCTCCCGGTTTCCCTCGACCTGCGCTTCGGCGACGATATGAAGTAGCGCGCCGGCCAGAACTTCGGCGTCGAGCGTATCGGCCCCGGTCGCCATCACGAGTTCGCCGAGCTGCTGGACCTTCTTCGCCTTCAACGCCTTGGCCTTGTTGCCCAGCGCTCTCAGCTCAGCGTCGTAATCCCGGACCTTGCGCATATTCTCTTCCTCGGGCTCGTGAATTGCGACCGCAGCGTAGCACGCCACCGCGTTTGGAAAACTACCGCGATCATAAAATGCGACGAAGTCAATCACAGGAACGGCAGAGAGTGTGAGTGCGCGCTTATACGTCGTTGCCGACGTTCGCTCAGAAAGGCAGTATAGCGGCGTCATGGCGATCTACCATTTCTCGGCCAAGGTCATCAGCCGCGCCAACGGATCAAGCGCCGTTGCGTCGGCCGCCTATCGCTCTGCATCCGAGCTGCACGATGACCGGCTCGGGCGTACCCAAGATTTCTCGAACAAGGCCGGCGTCGTCCATTCGGAAATCCTGTTGCCCGAAGGCGCGCCGGAGCGTTTAAACGATCGCGCGACCCTGTGGAACGAGGTCGAGGCCGGTGAGAAACGCAAGGATGCGCAGTTGGCGCGCGAAGTGGAATTCTCGATTCCGCGCGAGCTGGATGAGAAAGAGGGCGTCCAGCTCGCCCGCGATTTCGTCGAAAAGCAGTTCGTCAAACGCGGCATGGTGGCCGACCTCAATGTGCATTGGGACATAGGGAAGGATGGCCAGCCCAAGCCGCACGCGCATGTCATGCTGTCGATGCGCGAGGTAGGGCCGGAGGGGTTCGGCCAGAAGGTGCGCGAGTGGAACAGCACGGCGCTGTTGCAGGAGTGGCGCGAGGCGTGGGCCGATCATGTGAACGAGCGCCTGGCCGAGCTGGATATTGATGCCCGCATAGATCATCGCACGTTGGAGGCACAGGGCATCGAGCTTGAGCCGCAGCACAAGATCGGGCCGGCGGCGTCGCGGATGCCCGAACAGGGGCTTGAGGCCGAGCGGGTCGAGGACCATGCCCGGATCGCGCGCGAGAATGGCGAGAAGATCATCGCCAATCCCGAAATCGCGCTGGACGCGATCACGCGGCAGCAGGCGACGTTTACGCGCCGCGACCTGGCGCAGTTCGCGTTCCGGCACAGCGACGGCAAGGATCAGTTCGACCAGGTGATGAGCGCGGTGCGGTCCTCGCCCGAGCTGGTGGCGCTGGGGAAGGACGGGCGCGGCGAGGACCGCTTTACCTCCCGCGACATGATCGACACCGAGCAGCGGTTGGAACGCGCCGGCGATCGGCTTGGTGGACGGGAGGGGCATGGTCTCCCGGCGGCAGCGTGGGATCGTGACGCCGCCGCCGGAAGTGGGGGCCTGACACTCGGGGCAGAACAGCAGGCCGCGCTGTCGCATATCACCGGCAAGGGCGATCTTTCAATTGTGGTCGGCTATGCCGGCACCGGCAAATCGACCATGCTGGGGGTCGCGCGCGAGCAATGGGAACGGGCTGGCTATCAGGTGCGCGGGGCGGCCTTGTCGGGGATCGCGGCCGAGGGATTGGAAGGCGGTTCCGGCATCGCCTCGCGCACGATCGCCAGCATGGAATATCAATGGGGCCAAGGCCGCGAGCAGCTAGGCCCGCGCGACGTTCTGGTGATCGACGAGGCTGGCATGATCGGCACGCGCCAGATGGAGCGGGTGCTGTCCCATGCCGAACAAGCCGGGGCCAAGGTCGTGCTGATCGGCGACGCCGAGCAGTTGCAGGCGATCGAGGCCGGCGCGGCATTCCGCGCGCTTGCCGAGCGGCACGGCGCGGCCGAGATCAGCGAAGTTCGCCGGCAGCATGAGGATTGGCAGAAGGACGCGACGCGGGCGTTGGCGACGGGCAGGACCGGCGAGGCAGTCCATGCCTATGCGACACATGGCATGGTCCATGCGGCCGAGACGCGCGAGCAGGCCCGCGCCGAGCTGATCGACACATGGGATGCGCAGCGCGTCGCTGATCCGGACAAGACCCGGATCATCCTTACCCACACCAATGCCGAGGTCCGGGATTTGAACCAGGCCGCGCGCGATCGGCTGCGCGACGCCGGCGAGTTGGGGCAGGACGTGGCGGTGCCGGCCGAGCGGGGCGCGCGCGAGTTCGCCAGCGGCGACCGCATCATGTTCCTCAAGAATGAGCGTGGCCTGGGCGTGAAGAACGGCACGTTGGGCGAGATTAAGCAGGTTAGTCCCGAGCGTATGTCCGTCCGCCTCGACGACGGCCGCCAGGTGGCGTTCGACCTGAAAGACTATGCCCATGTCGATCATGGCTATGCGGCCACTATCCACAAATCGCAGGGCGTGACGGTCGATCAAGCGCATGTGCTGGCGACGCCCGGCATGGACCGTCATTCGGCCTATGTCGCGCTGTCGCGGCACCGTGACGGTGTGCAGCTCCATTATGGCCGCGACGACTTCGCGGATCAGCGCCAGCTTACCCGCACGCTGGGGCGCGAGCGGGCCAAGGATATGGCGTCTGACTATGCCCGCGATCCGGATGCCGAGATTCGTGCTTTCGGAGATCGGCGCGGGCTCTCGGGCGAGATCCGCTTCGCGGAACCGCCCGAGAAGGACCGGGCGGCAAGGCCAGCGGCTGAGCGTGGATCGTCGCGCGTTCCGCACGAGGATCCACGGAAGATTGACCGCGGCGAAGAAACGGCCGCGGGCGAGGGGCCGCGGCGGCGGGGCATGTTCGACAATTTCCGGCCCGCGTCGGAGCGACCAGCGCCGGCGGCCGATCGCAGCCAGGGCGAAAAGCCCAAACGCGGCATGTTCGATGGGTTGAAGCTGTCGGCCGAGCGGACGCCCGCGCCCGGGCAAGCCGCCGATCGCGGCGCTGACCGCGCCCAGGACCGCGATTACGTCCGCGCCGTCGAGCGGGTGGCGCGATCGGCGACCACCATCGCCCAGGCCCATGAGAAGGGCGCGCCGGTGCTCGAACATCAGAAAGTGGCGCTCGAGCACGCACGCGGCGCGCTCGAGCAAATCCGGCCAGGTAGTTCGCGCGACATGATCGCGGCGGCCGAGCGCAACCCCGGCCTGGTCCGCGACGCGGCGGCGGGGCGCAGCGGGCCGATGCTCGCGGCGATCGGCGAGGAAGCCCGCGTGCGGGCAGACCCGGCCTTGCGCGCCGATCGGTTCGTGGAACGCTGGCAAGGTCTCTATGAGCAACGGGGGGCGGCTCAGCGCGCCGGCGACCATGAAGGTTCAGCGAAGACCGGGAAGGCCCTGCCAGGGACTCGCCAAGAGCCTTGAACGCGATCCCCAGGTGGAATCGGTGCTGCGCGGCCGTGAGCGCGAGCTAGGGCTGGAAAAGGAGATCGGGCGCGGCAGGTCGATGGCGGCCGAGTTGACGCGGCAGCTCGAAATCGGCCGTGATCGCGGCATGAGCCGGTAAGGAGAGGATATGGACGAGGACGACTATCGCGACGAGGCCGGCGCTGGTGACGACCCAGCGGCGGCGTTCGACCGGTTGCGCGGCGAGGTGTCGTTGCTGCGCAGCGCGATCGAGGGCCTGACCGCCGCGCGCGAGTCCATCGACATTCCCGATTACGAGCCCACGCTTGAGCGCACCGAGAAGATATTGGCGTCGCTCTCCCAGCGGATCGAACTCCTCGCCAAAAGCCCGCTGTTGTCGATGACGGCGGGGGCCATGGCGAATGAGATCGTGACGGCGGCGAGCGGCGCGCGCCGGGAGGACGCGCGGCTTATCGCCGAGGCGCGCGCAGGGTTGGATAAAGTCGCTCGCGAGATCGGCGGCCAACTCGCATCCGCGCGACAGGCCGATGAGCAAGACCGCCGTGTCTATCTGTTCGGTGGTGGCGGCCTGTTGCTGGGGCTGGTGCTCTATGCGGTGCTGGCAGGTCCGATCGCCCAGCTTGCGCCGGCGAGCTGGCAATGGCCCGAGCGCATGGCGGCGCGCGTGCTAGATCAGCCCACGCCTTGGGACGCCGGCCAGCATCTTATGGCGAGTTCCTCGCGGGCGAGCTGGACGGCGATCGTCGCGGCTGATCGGCTGCTGCGCGACAACCGCGAGACGGTCGACGGATGCCGTGAGCAGGCGGCCAAGGCCAAGAAGGCGGTGCGCTGCACGGTAGAAGTGAAGCCGACGGAATAGGCATGGCATAGATCAACGATGGACACGCTTGACCCAGCAGCGCGATCGGAACGCATGCGCCGTGTGCGTGGGAAGGACACGCGGCCGGAAATGGTGGTGAGGCGGCTGGTCCATCGGCTTGGCTACCGCTTTCGTCTCCATCGTCGCGATCTGCCCGGCAGTCCCGACCTAGTATTCTCGACGCGCCGGGCGGTCATATTCGTCCACGGGTGTTTTTGGCATCAGCACGACTGCTCGCGCGGGTCGCGGCGCCCATCAAGCAACGCGGCGTATTGGCACCCGAAGCTCGCTCGAAACGTCGAACGGGACAGCGAGGCGCGGCAGCGGCTTGAGAGCGAAGGTTGGCGCGTCCTGGTGGTATGGGAATGCGAGATGCGCGATGCCGACCAGCTATCACGAAGGCTCACCAGCTTCCTCGACGCCTAGACCCGCCGGATCGGTGTCATGTCTGACACCTTCTGGATAGTCCCGGCGCGGCGGATCGTAGTGCGGCGCATGAGATCGGAGCCGCTTTGCGACAGCTCGAAATCCACATGGTTCAACTCGGCGTCGTGGCCTTTGAAGCAGCGGTGGAAGGCGGATAGCAGCTCTACGGCTTCGATCGGCTGCGCCGAAACGGCAGGAGCAAGATGCGATGGCGCGACATTGGGAAACAGGTAGATGCAGGCGGGCGGAACTCGAAAAGGTCCGATGTCGGTGAGCCTTGAGCCGTCCTCACCAGCTACTTTCGGGCAAGGCCGACCGATCGTGCCGCACACCATGTCCCATACGACCAAGCCATCGACGCGCTGGTTGCGGGAGATCATCTCGGCGCTCAGGCGCGTGTGAATCCCGGACCAGGCGTTGCGGCGGGGATCGGCGCCGAGGTTAGTGCAGATGCTCCAAATCACGAACTCATCGGCGCCGGCCGGCCGCTCAAAGATGTTGGTGTTGTTGCCGTCCAGGCAGCCCTTGAGGTCGATGACGGCGGTGCGGCCCGATGGGAGCCGCACAAGATAGTCGTTGCGGCTGGCGTCCTCGGTGAGATCCCATCCTGCGATGAAGCCTTCGTCCTCCATATGGTTGAGGACGTGTTGGACGAATTCACGCTTGGCGCGCATCGTCGCGGAGAACTGCCCGCGAACTCGCTCCACGGCGCCTCGGAATAGGCCCGAGTTATAGAAGTCGCGTTCGTCCAGGCCATGATCGCCGAGCCGGTGCGCCTCGGTTTTTAAAACCTCGGCGAACCGTTCGATTTGCGCTCGCAGATCGCTGTTCTGCTCGCACGGGATGACGCTCATGCAGCGGCCCGTTCGGCGGCCTCCGCCATGCCCAGCAGAGGCTCTAGGATGTGGTGCGCGAGATGCCGAACGACGGGCACCGCCACCCCGTCGCCGGTCAGATGATATGCCTCGTTGTAGTTGCGGGGCAGTTTGTAATCGTCATCCAGACCCATGAGGCGCGCTGTTTCGCGCGCGGAGATCAGGCGCGACCGCACCTTGGCGCCGTCTATGACGACGATTACTTGACGGCTCGACCCGCCGGCAGGCGTCCGCAGGCATCCAGAAACATCATCGAAGCGGATTTCGGCGCGCTGCACCTTCACCCCTCTCTCGTTAAGACGCGTGCGCTTGTAGACGCCGCCGACCATGCGATGCCCCGCCCGCTTGGCTGCGTTCACCTTTGCGAGGTTGATCGGAGACATCATGCCGAGGAGTTGCTGGGTTTCCGCAGCCGTGTGCCAGCATACGCTCGTTGGATTCTCCTCGATCATGCTGGCGAAGGTCGTATTGCGCCGGCTGGGCGTCGGCATGTTCCACCACAGCATTCCGTCGCGCAGCTCGGCTGGCAGCCGCTCGACCGCGCTTTGCAGGCCGCGTGTATGGAAGGGCTCGATCGGTCCCGGCGCCAGCAGCGCCGGATCGACCGTGATGTCGGCATGAATGCCGATCACGAACAGCCGAGGGCGGGAGTGTGGCAGAAAGAGGTCCGCATTGATGACCAAGGCGCCACAGCGATAGCCCGCATCCGCGAAAGTCTGGCAAATCGCCTCGAAATCCTTGCCCTCGTGAGAGGTCAACGTGCCGCACACATTCTCAAGCGCTATCAACTTAGGCGCCCGCCCATCCGCGATAAGGCCCCTAATCACGTCCCAAAATGGATAGAAGGTGCCGGAGCGTTCGCCGCGCAGCCCCGCCCCGCCCCCCGCCAGCGACAAATCCTGGCAGGGGAATGAACCCCATACGAGATCAGCCACGCCGGGTAGCTGGGCGGCGGTGATTTGCTTCACGTCGCCGACCGTCAGTTCGCCGCCGGTGCCCCAATTGGCTTGGTAGGTGAGCCCCTTTTTATGGTCGAAGTCGTTGGCGAACAGGCAGGTCCAGTTTGGACCCAAGCCGGCGCGCGCCATGCCGCCGCCCGCGAAAAATTCGTAGAAGTTAGCCATTGGCGACCCGGCCTTCCTCATGGTGGTCATCGGCGCTCTTCTCGCGCGCCAGCTTCTCGGCGATAGCTTCGGTGATCCAGGTGTTGCGCGAGACGTTGCCGAGGCGATGGGCGCGTGCTGCATCAATCTGCGCGAAAGTCTCGCCCGAAAGGCGGAGATTGATGCGGTCGAGGTCGCGCACCGTAGTGGGCTTGGGATAAGCAGTCATGGCGCCACAATGGCGCCATGAAATAGCTTTGTCTATAGCGTTCTATATATGTTCTAATCTTTGGCAAGGTCGATCAGGCTCGCGCGCGTTCCCTCATCGGGCTATGCATCCCCTAAACAGGGAGCGTGCATGAGCGGTCGAAATCCGGATGAAATCAATTTTCCTCCTTTTGAAACGGAGGACCTGCGCAGGAATTTGGCGCTTTATCTCGACAGTCCTTTCACTGTCGAAGGGGCTGTGGCCGCGTCGAAAGTCGGCAACTTCAAATGGGGCGTTTACGCATTCTTCGATTACGATGGCGAGCCGATCTATGTCGGCCAGACCAATGAACAGCTCCGCACCCGTATTCGGCGTCACCTGACCAATCAGCGCACCGATGCCGTCGCCATGTCCGTGCTCGACCCCTTCGAAGTCTATGAGATCGAGGTTTGGCCGTTGCCGGCCTTGCAGGATGTGTCGAAGCCAAGAAGCAAAACGGACGTTCGCTGGCCGGCTTGGGAATCTGCAGTCGATCAGCTCAACGCGTTGGAGCGGAAGGTCTATGATCAGGCGATCGAGAAGAGCCGCTTCAAAGCCATCCTGAATGAGAAAGACCCGCCGTTGGCCAGGGTGGAGATGGCGGCGCCGCCATCCTTCAGAGGTCGCATCGTTTCGGACGAGGTGTTCGCGATCCGCTCGCACCCCGATTTCAGGATCGCCCGGCGTGCGCTCATCATTGCCCGGCTTGCTCAGGTCATCGCCGAACGAAAGGTTCAAGGCGGTCTGCGGCGGGTCATGCTGATCCAGGCGAAGCGACTGCAATGGCTCGCAGATCGGCGGTATAATGCTCTGGGCGGCGCGGCATCCGTTGAGCGGGAAGATGGCGCCGACAGCGATGAGTAGAGGTTAGCCGGATCGGCTTCGCCTAAAATGGCCAAGCCGCAACGTGGATTGCTAGGCATTCCGGCCTCGACTTCGCAGGCGGCCTGATCCGAAAATCAAAAGTTTTGCATCGCTCAGGAAAGCGAGGAAATCCGCGCTCTTCCCTGATGCAAAAATCTGATGCAGAATCGCGCCATGATTTACGGCTATGCGCGCGTCTCGACCAACGGCCAGGACCTGGCCCAGCAGCTCGCCCAGCTTGAGGCCGCCGGCTGCACCAAAATCTTCCGCGAGAAGATCAGCGGCGCGTCGGCCGAGCGGCCCCAGCTCAAGCGCGCGATCGGCGCGCTCGATCCCGGCGACGTGCTGATGGTGACGGCGACTGATCGCCTCGCTCGCAACACGCGCGACCTGTTGAACATCCTTCACGCGGTCAAAGAGGCCGGTGCCGGCTTCCGCTCGATCGCGGAGCCGATGCTGGACACGACTTCTCAGCTCGCCGAGGTCGTGATCGCGGTGCTCGGCGTCGCGGCGAGCTGGGAGCGCCAGCGGATCGCCGAGCGCACCGGCGCCGGCCGCGCCCAGGCCAAGGCGCGCGGGGTCAAGTTCGGCCGCAAGAGCGCCCTCACTCCCCACCAGCAGGCCGAGGCGCGGCGCAAGCTCGACGCTGGCGACACGCAGCGCACCGTGGCGGCGCTGTTCAACGTCAGCCAAGCGACGATTTCGCGGCTATCGGATCAGGGTGATATGCCCAACCTCGAAACGCGCGCCGCGATCGAGTCATCCCGCGCCAGGATGCAGGGCCGGCGGAAAGAGCGTTCGCCGGCATGAAGGCCGTTCACGACAAGATCGACGGCCCATTTCTCATCAAGGAGGACACGGCGCTGCACGGCCTGGCGACCGGCGGCGCTGTCGTGCGCAGCGGCGTCAGGTTCGTCCTGCATGGGATGATAACCGGCGACCTGGTTGTGGAGCCCAAGGCCCGCGCCATCATCCACGGCATGGTCAATGGCGCGATCTTCAACGACGGCGGCCGTGTCGAGCTGTTCGGCACCGTCGATGCCGTCGCCGATCGCTCGCCCGATGCTGTGACGGTGATCGATCCAGTCGCGCGTGTGCGCGGCCGACGCGAGGCCCGCGGCATCGTTTAAACGCTCTCGTGGAGCTCCACGCAACGATGGCGGCGCTGAGCCGAAAATGGCTGAGGCCGTCGCTCAAAGCACAGGCTGACCTCCCCAAAAAAGTTTTGGCAAGGTGAGGTTGGCACTTGACGCGGTCAAACGGAAAGCCCAAAAGCGGTGTTGAGGCGGTGAAGGATCAGTTCACCGCCTCAAATGTCAATCTGACCCAATGGAGGCTACCATGCAGATCATCATCAACGACACCGACCTTATCAAACTCAAGCCCGCGACGCGACAGGATTTGCTCGCGACCCTGTTCAGCTCGTCCGCATCCTCGACCCCGCCGCAGAACGCCGAGGGATTCGAGTTCGAGGAGGTCGTAGACCTCACCCCCGATCAGGTGGCGGAGTTCATCCAGGGCTGTTCGCCGCAGACCGTCGCCGGGCTTCAGGTGATCGCTGAACATGGCCCGGTGATCGCCGCCAATCTGCTCAACGCGGCGGGGATCGACAATTACGGCCATTTCCAGGGGCGCGTCACCAAGCGGACGCGCACCATTACCGGCGACAAGCACGCCTTCCTGTTCACCTGGGACGACTGGACGAGCGGAGAAAATGCCGAGCGCGGCTACGGCCACTATGCCGTGACCGAGACGACGTTCCGCTCGCTGCGCAAGCATTTCGAGCTGGATTGATCGACGAGGGGCAGGAGCCGAAAGGCCCCTGCCCTAAGCCTCATAATCTCGCCACCCGCTCGGCTCCATCCCTGCCGAAGCATATCGCGCCGCAAGGCCAGGTTATGACCCTGATCTAGGCGGCTATCGTCAGCGCACATCCCCAGCGCCCATCTTTCCAATGGAACCCTACCCGTTGTGCGTTGCTGATCGCGGGCGGCTCCCCCTTGCGCCAGAACGCCCGCATTTTGGCCCGTTCGTCTATATGGGCGTCGGTGACGATCGCGCGCGCGGCCTGGATGAACTGCCCGTGCCCGAACACATAGACCAGAGACCCCGCAGGCATGGCGGCGAGGCGGGCTAGGGCCGTCTCGCAGCGCCGGAGCATGGTGCTGAAACTCTCCGCCCCCTCCCCGTCGCAATAGTCCGGATCGGCCTGGCTCCAGTAGCGTTCGAGATGCGGCATCCGTTCGGCGCTGCGCGTGCCGTTCCAGCGGGCCGGCTGCAGATAGGTGAACTCCTCGATCGGCCAGACTTCCACCGGCACGTCGGGGAAGCGCGCGATCGTCGGCGCGGCCGTCTGTTGCGTTCGGGTATAGGGCGAGGTGACGATGAGCGCGGGCGGTTCGGTCCAGCTCGCCGCGACCTCCCGCGCCTGTTCGTGGCCGCGCTCCGTCAGCTCGATCGTTGCGAGGTCATGGCACGGCACGCCGGCGTTGCCGGTGCTTTCGCCGTGGCGGATGAATATGGCTTTCATATGCTTACCTAGCCGATCAAGCGAGAATCTGGATGCCGTGCTTCTCGACGATCGACAGCAGCTTGAGCGCTGCTCCGCTCGGCTTCTTGGCCCCGGTTTCCCACTTCTCCACCGTGCTTTCGCTGGTGTTGAGGTAGCGGGCGAATACCGGCTGACTGACCTTGTTGCGCTCGCGCAGCCGCTTGATTTCCGCCGGCGCGATCGCAGGCGGGGTCGTCAGGCAGCTTTCATCGAAATGGCGCATGGTGGCCTTGTCGATCACCCCGACGCTATGGAACGCCTCGGCCGTCGAGTGGATCGCCTCGAAGGCGTCGCTTTTATACTTACGCTTGGTCGCCATTGCATATCTCCGTCAGCCTGCCATCCGCCAGCAGGGGGGCAATATCCTTGTCCGTCGCTTTCTGGAGGTTCTTCGCCAGCAGGCGAAACTCTCTCAGTTCGTCGTCGTCAATATTGGCCCTGTCCTTCTTGGCGAACAGATATTGATATAGCCAGTAGCTACCGAACTTCGCGAGGATGATGCTCCGGTGCATGTTCTTGTTCAGTCGCTTCTTGAACACCCCGCCGCCGAGATCGTCCGCCTGGCCTTTCATCACTTCCTGAATGGCCTCGCATAGTTCCTCATCCGCAATACGGGCCTTGCGCGCCGCCTTGGCGAACCAGGCCGTCTTGAAGGTTCGCGCTGTCGCCGTGGCATTGCTCATGGTGAATATCTAGCACTTAGTGCTATTGAAAGCAAGGCGACGATCAGCGCCTGCCGCTGCGCGGCACCGTGGCTCTAGTCGCTTCGCTCCCCAAGCCCGCAAGCGGTCTTGGCCCAAGGTGACGATCCACATGGCGGGCGAGAACCGTTCGCGCGGATCTCGCCTTGGGTCATGTCGGCGCCGACGCGCCGGAGTGGGTGAAGAGGGCGCCGCCCCCTCCCCCAGCAACGACAATCAGCCGGCCGTGGCTCACTCGGCTGCGCCTCGCTGCGCCCGCACCACCCGTCAGATTCTCGCTGCCCCCCTCTCCCCCGCTGCTCCGCGCGAACTCGGGAGCGATGGCGAGGCCATCGCCCCGTGGGCGATTTGAAGGACAAATGCGATGACCGACGACAACCGCGAAAGCTGGCTCAACCAGGTGGCGCTGGGCATGGCTCCGCTGTTCGAGGCGCTGGATGCCCCCCTGCCCGACCGCGTGCGTGTCGCAATCGGTTTCACCAGCAGGGGCGCAAAGGGCAAGACGATCGGCGAGTGCTGGGATAATCGACTTAGCGCGGACGGCCATTTTGAAATCTTCATCCGCCCGGACCTCGCGCACGCGCCCGACGCGATGCCGTCGCAGATCGCCGCCATCCTCGCGCATGAGCTGGTCCATGCCGCCGTCGGCATCCCGGCCGGACATGGGAAGGCGTTTAAACGGGTCGCGCTAGGGTTGGGGCTGGTCGGGCCGATGCGCGCCACCACCCCCGGCGAGGCGTTCCTTGCGGCGGTCGCGCCGATCTTGGAGGGCGTTGGCCCCCTCCCCCATGCCCGTCTCGACACGGACGGGCAGTCGACCGCGCCCAGGAAGCAGAAAACCCGGATGCTCAAATGCGAGTGCGCCACGTGCGGCTACACCGTCAGGACCGCGCGCAAATGGCTGGAACAGGCCGGGGCTCCGCTTTGCCCGATCGAGGATCATGGCCAGATGCAGCACGATCCGCTCGACGATGACAGCGGGGATAAGGGCGGCGATGATGGCTAAGGCGCCCCGCCCCTTTCATCCGATAGTCGCTTGCGCTATGACCACATGCAAACATGCGGTCATGTAAGGACATTCACATGCCAACAATCGCCATCATCAGCCAGAAGGGGGGAGCGGGCAAAACCACCCTCGCCTTGCATCTGGCCGCCGCTGCCGAGGATTCCGGCCATACCGCGCTGGTGATCGACTTGGACCCACAGGCGACGGCGAGCCAATGGGCGGCATGGCGGCAGGATGCGCCTCCGGTCGTGATCGACAGTGCGCCCCCTCGCCTCGCCGCCAAGATCGAGCAGGCGACGGCGCAAGGCGCGGCATTCATTGTGATCGACACCCCGCCCCATGCCGACAGCGCGGCCAGCGCCGCCGTCGAGGCGGCCGACCTGGTGTTGATCCCCTGTCGGCCGAGCGCGTTCGATTTGGCTGCGATCAAGACGACCGCCAGCCTTGTGAAGATGCGCGGCAAGCCCGCTTTCGTGATCTTCACGGCGGGAAGCCCGACCGCCCCGCGCATGTATGAGGAAGCGGCCCAGCTCGTGCAGGATTATGGGCTGGAGGCCTGCCCGCACCACATCGCGGACCGCGCCGCCTTCCGCCATGCGGCGGCCGAGGGGAAAACGGCGATGGAGGTAGAGCCGAACGGTAAGGCGGCCGACGAGGTACGCGAGCTTTACAAGTGGGCATGCGGGCATGTAAACATGCAAGCATCCAAGAAGCGGAGGGCCAGCGTATGAGCCGGAAGGGATCATTGCTTTCTTTGCGGGACCGCGATTCCGCGCCGTCGCCGGTGGCGGCCGAGCCAAAGGGGAGGGCGGCCGCGCCGATCGCGTCCACCGCCGGCGCAGGCACGGCCAGCAGCCCGGTTGCACCGAGCCGTCAGGGCAAGAAGGCGATGACCGGCTATTTCAGCCCGGAAATGTCCTTCGCCATGCACATGACCGCCCGCAAGCACGGAATGAGCTTGCAGGATGCGATGGCCGAGGCATTCAACGACTGGCTGCGCAAAATGGGGGAAAGTCCTGTGGGCAAGTAAGCATGTTTACATGCAAGCATTAGAATAGGGGGAGGAATTATATGAAGATATTCGTAGTGGCGATAGCCATGTTGGTGTCGCCGCCAGCGAGCGCACAGGTTGAATGCACGGTTCCCAACTACCGCACGGCACTTGGATGGTTCAGTGAAGCGATTATTCGCATGAAAGAATCAGCATCCGGTTTTGCAGCTCAACGCCGCTCTGATTTGCTAGATGATCTCGGTGCTACCGAGCAAAGAATATCATCGTTGAAGAACAATACCCTCAGCCCTTCCAAAGCTGACATGCTTGTCACCTTGATGGACATAGAGGTTCTAGTTAGTCGCCACGCTTTGGCTCTAACCACAATGACTGCACAGGATTTTCCAGATCGCGCAAATGCGCGAGGGTTAACACTCCTTTTGGGGCTGGATAGCCCATACGTTCGTACTAAGGCATTTGCAGCGGGGTGTCAGGCGGCGATCAACGGGGTGCTAAAGTTCGGCAAATGAAAGTCGTGGTACATAGAACGGACCGAGATATACGCTAAGCGCCGGAAGCCCGCTCAAGTGTCGGCTATCACCTGTTTGTCGCACACGGACCACGACATTCCTGCTTCCGGTAATCTCTCCGCTCAAAGTTACGATACTTGTCCATAGTTCACCGATTTGTGCGGCGACGCAAAAATCCGCTGGGTCAGTCAAATCTAGCCCGTAGATTGGAAGCAAAGACTATCGCCGCCGGAGAACGCGCTGCTACGGGTGGCAGCAATAGCTGAATGCTTCGTAACGGCGGAGCTGGGGCCAGCGGGCGGAAGATTACGCCGCCACGTTTCGATGCATTCTCGTCTGGTGGGCCCGGCATCACAGATAGGCACAGACCTGCCTCAACCAAATTCAAGATCGATGCGAACGTGTTGAGTTCAATAATCCGTAGCGGAACAATGCCATGCTCTTCGAAATAACGGTCGAGCGCCCGCCGCGTACTGTAATCCGGCGTAAGCAGCGCCAGGGATTCTTTTGCCAGCGCCTCTAGGGGGACGCGATCGAGTGATGCTAGCGAATGTCCACTTGCACACGCGAGCATAAGCCGGTCGTTATAGAGGGGCTGTGTGGGTAGCGGAGCCTCGATCGGCCCGAACGCGACACCCAGATCCAACGTGCCATCCGTAACACCCGCGATGATGGCGCTATTCGACAATTCTATGGCCGTCACGTCAATGGCCGGGTGTTCTTTCAGAAATGATGCAAGCACCGATGTCATGTGTAAGTGTTGATTTCCGGTGAGATGTGACCCGGGAAGGGCATAAATTTCCATCGAGAAGTGACCCATGTTGAACTCACCCCTGGCTTTGGCGAGCGGGGGATCATGGAGTGTTGGACATGGCGTTATTGAGCGTTATCCGGCGCTGGCATTACCGCGATCATCTATCGATCCGCGAGATTGTCCGGCGCACAGGACTGTCACGGAATACGATCCGTAAATATCTGCGGTCAGATACGATCGAACCGCAGTTCAAGGTGCCCGAGCGGGCGAGCAAGCTGGATCCGTTTGCGGAACGACTGTCGGCCTGGCTGCAACGGGAGATGGCTCGCTCGCGCAAGCAGAAGCGCACGATCAAGCAGTTGCACGCCGATCTGGTGAGTCTGGGCTATGACGGTTCCTATGGCCGGGTCGCGGCCTTCGCGCGGGCGTGGCACGATGCCTATCGCCGTCAGCAGCAGATGAGCGGCCGCGGGACATTCGTGCCGCTATCCTTTGCCCCAGGAGAAGCGTTCCAGTTCGACTGGAGCGAGGACTGGGCGATCCTCGACGGCGTGCGCACAAAGCTGCAGGTGGCGCACTTCAAGCTCAGCCACAGCCGGGCCTTCACCCTGCGGGCCTATCTTCTTCAGACCCATGAGATGCTGTTCGACGCCCATAATCATGCGTTCCGCGTGCTGGGCGGGGTGCCGCGCCGGGGGATTTACGACAATATGCGTACCGCCGTCGACAAGGTCGGGCGCGGCAAGGAGCGTAACGTCAACACCCGCTTCCTCACGATGGTCAGCCATTACCTGTTCGAGGCCGAGTTCTGTAATCCGGCAGCAGGCTGGGAGAAGGGACAGGTCGAGAAGAACGTCCAGGATGCACGGCATCGCCTGTGGCAACCCACGCCGCAGGCCGAGAGCCTTGATGCCCTCAACCTGTGGCTGGAACAGCGCTGCAAGGCGCTATGGCAGGACATCCCGCATGGAATCGAGCCAGGCTCTGTCGCCGATGCCTGGGCCGATGAGGCGCAATGCCTGATGCCGGTGGGCAGGCCGTTCGACGGCTTTGTCGAACATGGCAAGCGGGTCTCGCCGACCTGCCTCGTGCATCTGGAGCGCAACCGTTACAGTGTGCCGGCGTCCTTCGCCAATCGGCCCGTCAGCCTGCGGGTCTATCCTGACCGCTTCCTGGTCGTCGCCGAGGGACAGATCATATGTGAGCATCGGCGCATCATCGACCGGTCCCATGATGGCCCGGGGCATACGGTCTATGACTGGCGGCATTATCTCGCGGTTGTCCAGCGCAAGCCCGGCGCGCTGCGCAATGGGGCGCCGTTCCTCGACCTGCCCGATCCCTTCCAGCGGCTGCAACGGCATCTGCTGCGCAATCCCGGCGGCGACAGGGAAATGGTCGAGATCCTGGCGCTGGTCCTGCATCACGACGAACAGGCCGTCCTGACCGCCGTCGCGATAGCGCTCGATGCGGGTGTTCCGACCAAGACCCATATCCTCAACCTGCTGCATCGGCTGCTCGATGGAAAGCCGATCTCGACGCCACCGGTCACGGCGCCGCAGGCGCTGAGGCTGGCCAGCGAACCGATGGCCAATGTCGAGCGCTATGACGCCCTGCGCCGGGAGAACCGCCATGCGTCATGATCCCGCCAGCGGTGCCATCGTCGTCATGCTGCGCAGCCTGAAAATGCATGGCATGGCGCAGGCCGTCGCCGATCTCATGGCTCAGGGCGCACCGGCCTTCGAGGCGGCGGTGCCGATCCTGTCCCAGTTGCTGAAAGCCGAAACGGCCGAGCGAGAGGTCCGGTCCGTCGCCTATCAGCTCAAGGTGGCGCGGTTCCCGGCCTATCGCGATCTGGCGGGCTTCGACTTTGTCAGCAGTGAGGTCAACGAGGCGCTGGTCCGGCAGCTGCATCGCTGCGACTTTATCGACGTCGCCGACAATATCGTGCTGGTCGGCGGTCCGGGCACCGGCAAGACCCACGTCGCTACGGCGCTCGGCGTACGGGCCATCGAGCAGCACCGAAAACGGGTCCGCTTCTTCTCCACGGTCGAACTGGTCAACGCCCTCGAACAGGAAAAGGCCCAGGGCAGAGCCGGGCAGATCGCCAATCGCCTGATCCACTCCGACCTCGTGATCCTCGATGAGCTCGGCTATCTGCCGTTCAGCGCATCAGGCGGCGCGCTGCTCTTCCATCTGCTCAGCAAACTTTATGAGCGCACCAGCGTCGTCATCACCACGAACCTGAGCTTCAGCGAATGGGCCAGCGTGTTCGGTGACGCAAAAATGACCACCGCGCTCCTCGATCGCCTCACCCACCACTGCCACATACTGGAAACCGGAAACGACAGCTTCCGCTTCAAGAACAGCTCGGCCCAGCAAGCCAAACCCGAAAAGGAGAAACATCATCTTGACCCACCAATGACAATCGAAACATAACTATCAGGCGGGTCAGTTCTCGGTGGAAATCCCGGGTCACATCTCACCGGAAATCAACAAGCAGTGGTGATCTTCATCGGATGCACGCCATCCGCGAGTTGTCGGACGGCACCATCCCGTTCTACAATGGTGCCAACCACCTCACGCTTGAGGCTCTGGCAGCCGGGGCGGCAGGTTGGTGCACTGCTGCACCTAACCTCATTGGTGATGAGCCGGCTCGGTTGTTTTCGCTCATGGCGGGGGGCAAACTGGAAGATGCGCGAGCACTCTTTTACAGTCTGCTCCCGATCCTTCGCTTCATCGTTCATGGGGGTCTGCCGACGACCGTAAAGGCCGGTCTCCGACTGAAAGGCTTGGAAGCGGGCGATCCCCGCCCGCCGCTCCTGCCCTTGGAAGGTGAGAGCCTGGAAGAACTGCGCAGGCTGCTGTCTGCCCACTGATCCGGTGTGCAAGGCCCGGCAGGATGGACCATCACAAGGAACGACGAACATGACGACGATGGCCGCATCGAAAGAAGAACTGGTCAGTCTGGCCCAAGCCCGGATGGATACGGCGCTGGTCCAGAATAGCTGGACCGACCGGCAGAAGCTGGCTCTCACCTGCCGCATCCTTTTTGAAGGAGGGCACGATTCCGGCTTGGCCGGACAAATCACATGCCGCACCGAGCGGCCTGGCACCTACTTCACTCAACGGCTCGGGCTTGGCTTTGATGAGATCAGTGCGCAAAATCTGCTCTTGGTCGATGAGGATCTAAATGTTCTCGAGGGAAACGGAATGGCCAACCCAGCCAATCGCTTCCACAGCTGGCTTTATCGCGCCAGGCCAGACGTGAACTGCATCGTCCACACACACCCGCTTCATGTGGCGGCGCTTTCGACCCTCGAGGTTCCGCTGGAGGTGTCCCATATGGACCTTTGCCCGCTCTACGAGGACGTTGCCTTTCTCAAGAAATGGCCCGGTGTCCCGGTCGGCAACGAGGAGGGCGAGATCATCTCCACCGCGATCGGCGACAAGAAGGCCATCCTTCTCGCGCATCATGGGCAGTTGATAGCCGGTGCGTCGATCGAGGAGGCTTGCGTACTGGCAATGCTGATCGAGCGTGCTGCGAAGATGCAGCTCCTTGCCATGGCGGCGGGGGATATCCAGCCAATCCCTGAGACGCTCGCTCGCGAAGCCCACCACTGGATCTCAAACCCGAAGCGGCATGGGGCGGCGTTCGACTATTATTCGCGCCGTGTGCTCAACAGGCACAATGATTGCCTGCTCTGAAGGTCGGCTATCGATGGGCGCTCTAATTCAGCCGAAGGAAGCAATGCGAAGGGCGATAGCCCTCTCTCAGCGCGCCATCTCGACGGAGAGCGGCCCACCGTTCGGGGCCGTGATTGTCAAGAATGGCACAATCATTGGCGAAGGCTTCAACCACGTTCATTCCAACAATGACCCGACTGCCCATGCCGAAATTGTGGCCATACGACAGGCCTGCGCTGAGATGCGATCACCGTTTTTGGACGGTGCCGTCCTCTACTCGAGTTCGGAACCTTGTCCAATGTGCATGGCGGCCATTTATTGGTCGAGAATTGCGGCTGTGTATTTCTCGACTGACCGCGATGCGGCAGCGCACGCAGGGTTCGATGACCGAGCGCTATACGAAGACCTTGCACTGCCATTGAACCAACGCCGGATTCCGATGAAGCAGATGATTCCGGAGGAAGGGCAGGTAACTTTTGAGATATGGCAGAATGATTGTCGAACCGCTGTGCAAACGCAACTGAGCGAACGGCCGTGGCCCGAGCACCGCCTGCCCGACCCGCACGACACCCTCGGTGAGGCCGTCGTGCGGCCATAGAAAAGGGGCGCTCCGTTGCCGGGTCGCCCCTGTCGTGAGACAGATCGCAAAGCGATCATTCCCCCTGTATTCATCCCCACTGTCGCAAACGTTGGCGACTATGCTTCATTTGGTAGACGGCGCGCTCCAACCTCCCTAATCAATGTTTGCATGTGGGCATGTACACATGGGGTCAACGCATCGGTTTCCGTTCGTGCCGTTTTTTACAGAAACCGAGGAAGGCAGCGCGGGGGCTTTTCAGTTCCGGCTTGCCCATGTCGTACCACCACGACACCCACTCTTCATAGAGTGCGTACACGTCATATCCCGGCGCGGCCGTCTTGGCGTCGTGCATCGTCTCAGGATCGATATAGGGGGAATCGTCGGCGACGGCGGCCGGATCGGGCTTGGACTTGAGGCCCGAGCGGTTGCGGAACAGGATCAGGTCATCATCCATCGTCACGGCATAGTCGGGGAAATGACTGTGCTCCGCGTCATGCTCGCAGACCTTCTTGACCAAGGCCCGAAACACCCGGAGCGGGCTGTTCGAGCCGCATTTCTTCTGTAGCAGCTCCAGCCCGATCTTCCATTCGTCCTTCACCCCGCAATGCTTGCGCGCCAACTCATACATACGCCGCTCGAACGGCTTGCGGAGTCGGAAATAGTCCCGATGGAGAGTCAGGACGTTCTTGCTGATGACAGAGCGATATACCCATTCCGACAGGGTGATTTCGAGATCGAGCATCCGGCCATCGAACGTCTTGCGGGTGATCCTGGCTTCCTCGATCAAGCCGAAAATCCGCGTTTCCTCAACGCCGCCGGTCTGAATGTTGGTCCGCACGGTGGTTCCGCGCAGGCGGGTAAGGGCGTCGGCCATCAGTCGATAGCCTTCGCCGCTGGTCTGCCGGTTGGTGGCGACCAGCATGTCATAGGCTTGCAGGCGGACGGTGCGGCTAGGGGATTCGCCCCTGTTCAATTTCGCGACGAGCTGCGAAATGCAGTAGATCAATATGTCCTTGTCGTGGATCGTCGCCAGGCCCTTGCCCGAAGGGATGATCTCGATAACGTTGCCGTTATGCTCGTAGCGCCGCATTCGGTTGTCGGGCTTGGTCGAGAGCGAGAAAACCGGATGCTCCATCGAGGCCATGTCATCCTTGGGGATGGCATCGAGCACGTCGCAAATGAACAGGTCCTGGTTGGGGTGCCGCACCGGCAACAGCGGCGTGCGATCGTCGCCTTCCACGGCCACGGCCGGCACGGCGTCAAACAGGGAAGGGGAGGGCTCTATCGTCATTTCAGTGACAGAGAGCTACTATCGTCATTTCACTAACGCAAGCGGATTATCGTCATTTCAAATTCACCCGTGCGCTATCGTCATTTCGATTACGCTTGGAGCGGGCTCGTCTATCGTCAGAGTGGATTCGCCTTATCGTCACTCTAGATTCGCTTTTTCGTCATAGTGGATTCACCCACCCCCGGGAAATGGCCGATTAATAACGTAATTACAATGTGATACGAAATCGCCCAAAACCCGTAACACAACTCTAAACCCATATTTTAACACTAGGCGAGGCTGTGGATAACTTCAGGCCGTGGTGCTTTCCGCCTGTCAGAGGAAGAGAAAAGCGCCGCCTCTTGGGGGCTTCGCCCCCGCCGGCTCGCGGCCTTCGGCCGCCCCGGATCGCTAAAGCGATCCTCCCACCCGGCATCCCCCATGATGAGCCGGCTTCGCCGGCGCGCTTTGTTTGTTTGAGGATGATGGCAACCGTCGCGCTCCTATCGGCAGCAAACCTCCTAGACCTACCGTTGCAAATGGCTTTCCAGAAAAGCCAGGCGGAAGGGCGGCGCGCAATCGGAGAGGGCAGGGAAGGCGGAAACGCCCCCACAGGCGCGATTTCCGGGCGACCCAGCGCCTTTCCAGCTCTCGGATAGGTTCCCGCCGTCGGAACCGCCTATGGCGCTCTACGGACTTCTCAGGGCGGGTCGATTTCCGGCGGGAGATCCGTTTAAACGCTTTTACGGCGAATCGAGTGGGCGAGCGACCATCGGCCGTTGAATATCCGCCACCCGAACACACCGGCGCCGATCCCCAGCAGGCCGCCCACCAGATAGGGGTGACTACACGAAAGTGACGTATCTGCACGCTAAGGGCGAACAAATCCGGTACGATGCCAGCAGATGCTATTCGCAGGCTTTCCTGCCCCTTTTATGTGGTGCCGCCCTACGGGCGCCGATATGGGAGGGCGGCAATCCGATTGACCAACGATCGAGGTAGAACCCTGCTCGCCAAATATGTGAGCTGGTTGCCCATCCCCGGTATGGCGAAGGATTGCCGATAAACCAGAGCGTGGACTGCATGGGCCGCGCACCGGTCAACGTCCATCAAACCCAACCTCCCCCACTTCAAATCGCTGAGGGCAGCCATGTCTGTGTCGATTCCACCGGGTGCAAAAGACCCAACACTCACTCCCGTCCCGGCAAGCTCCACGGAAAGCGCTCGCATGAGGGTGCTCACATAGGCTTTCGACGCGCCGTAGACCGCTTGGAAGGGCACGGATGTTTCGCCCGCCAGGCTCGACACGGCGATTACTGAGGATTCAAACGGCTGCTCCCTGAAAATCGCAATCAGGCGAGCCAGCAAATCCGTGAAACCGAGTATGTTTGTTTCAATTACCTCGGCATAAGTGTCGGCACGGCCTGCATCAAATGAACCAACGCTCGTCATTCCGGCAACCAACAAAGCGGCTGTTACTTGCAATTCTGCAACCTTAGCCGCGATTTTCTCCCTGCCCTCGATTTCACGTTGATCAGCCACTATAATCTCGCACGGCACATTGAACCGCTCGTCAATTTCGGTCTGTAGCTCCCGCAAGTTGTCGAGCCTTCGTCCAACAATCAGGGGCTTGGCCTGGTACGATGCCGCCAAGCGGAGGGCGGACGCTCTGCCCAAACCGGTCGAAGCCCCTGTGACCAGCACCCACGAGTTCTTGATCGCCAGCGGTTTCACGCGTTTTCCAGAGCCTTGTATAGGGCGGTTTTGCCGATCTTGAGCCGGGCCGCCGCCTCACGAACAGTGAGGCCCGCTGCGATATGCGCCCGCGCTTTACGTAGTTTGTCGGGGGTAACGACAGGCCGGCGACCACCCTTGTTGCCCCGCTCGCGTGCGGCCTTGAGGCCGGCATGAGTGCGTTCACGGATCAGGTCACGCTCGAATTGGGCCAGCGAGCCGAAGATGTTGAACACCAGCATGCCGCCCGAAGTGGTGGTGTCGATATTCTCGGTGAGTGAGCGGAACCCGATGCCGCGCGCCGCAAGCTCGCCGACCTTCTCGATCAGGTGGCTCATCGAGCGGCCGAGGCGGTCGAGTTTCCAGACCACCAGCGTGTCGCCGGGGCGCAAATAGGCGAGCGCTTCGGTTACCGCCAGGCCGATCGGCTTTTGCCCCGGATGCGTGATCGTCGAATATACGGTCGCACCCGGCAGTGTTCAGCGCGTCAAGCTGGAGCGACAGCTTCTGGTCTGCGGTCGAGACGCGCGCATAGCCGATCAGCGCCACATGATGCCCGATCCTGTCCGTTTTCCCGTCATTATGCGATCTTGTCCGAATCGCCGTTACAGGTCCAGAGTTAACGGACATATTCCTGTTGGCCGCCAGAGGACCGTCTGACGGACACGCAAAGCGAAGGAGATGATGCTTGGCGAGACGGCGACTGGTGAGCCTGGAAATCTGGGCGAGGCATTATGGCGCGCCGCTCGATGAGCGCGAGATCGCGCGTCATTATACGCTGACCAGCGACGACCTGGAAATTGTCGGCCGCCGTCGCGGCGATGCCACCCGGCTCGGCTATGCGATGCTCATGCTATATATGAGATGGCCTGGCCGTGCGCTGGAAGCGGGCGAAGTCCCGCCCGCTCCTGTGCTCGCCTATGTGGCGCAGCAACTCGGCGTCGCGCCGGCAGCCTTCGCGGATTATGCCCATCGGGACCAGACCCGTCGCGAGCATCTCGTCGAAATCCGACGATCGCACGGGTTCAGGATTTTTGACCGCAACGCTTTCCGTGAAGTTGTCGCCTTCTCGGTCCCAATCGCGCAGACCATCATACACCCCGGCCAGATGGCAGACGTCATCGTCGATGAACTCCGGCGCCTGCAGATCCTCCTGCCTTCTCCGTCGATTCTCGAAGCGGTGCTGCGGCGGGCGCGCCAGCAAGCCGAACAGCTTACCTATGAAGTGCTCACGAATGGCCTGCTGCCTGACACCCTTCAGGGCCTGGACGATTTGCTGGCCCGACGACCGGGGCAGGTCGCGACATGGCTATCCTGGATGCGCAATGCGCCACAATCGCCGGCAGCGCGCAACATCCTGCGCCTGATCGAACGGCTCGCCTATATCCGCGCGCTGGGCCTCGATCGCGCCCGTGCCGACATGATCCCGGCTTTGACTTTTGACAGGCTGGCGGACGAAGGCAGCCGCATCACACCCCAGCACCTTGGCGAACTCAATGCCCTGCGCCGCCATGCGACGCTGGCGGCAACCGGCATCCGGCTTGAGGAAAGCCTGACCGACGCCACCCTGACGATGTTCGACAAGCTGTTGGGCAGCATGGCGCGCCGCGCCGAGAACCGGACCCGCGACAAAGCCCTCAAGACGGTGCGCGAGTTGCAAGGCCACCTCCGGACGCTCACGGGGTCTTGCCGCCTCCTCATCGACGCGCGCAGCAAGGGCGTGGATTCTCTGGCGCAGATCGAGGCGCTGGACTGGCAGCACTTCGCCGTGGCCGTCGAGCAGGCCGAAGTGCTCGGGCGACCGGAAACCGTCGATCGCACCGCCGAATTGATCGAGCGGCATCGGACGGTGAAGCTCTTTGTCGGCGCTTTTCTCAACGCCTTCGAGTTTCGCGGCGCCGGCGCGGTTCAGGGGCTCCTGTCAGCGCTGGCCATCATCGCGGAGCTATATCGGACCGGCAAACGGCGCTTGCCTGATCGCGTGCCGCTACGCTTTGTGCCGCCCGCATGGCGCCCGTTCGTCCTGCGGGATGGCATCGTTGATCGTGCCGCTTATGAACTATGCGCCTTGTCGCAACTACGCGAGCGGTTGCGAGCCGGGGATATATGGGTCGCGGGAAGCCGGCAGTTTCGCGATTTCGACAGCTATCTCATACCGCCGGCGACCTTTGCGGCGCTGCGCGAGAAGGGGCCGTTGCCGCTCGCCATCGAAACGGATTTCGAGCGCCATATCGAGGAACGGCGCACCAGGCTCGACACGGCGATCGAGCAGGTAACGGTCCTTGCACGGCAAGGGGAGCTGCCCCAGGTTAAGCTTGACGAAAACGGTCTCATCATCTCGCCGCTGAAGGCGGCAACACCGCCCGCCACCGAGATTGCCCGTCGCGCCGCCTATGATCGACTGCCGCGCGTGAAGATCACCGATCTTCTGCTGGAGGTCGATGCCTGGACCGGGTTCAGCGAATGCTTCATCCATCGTCGTTCGGGCCGGGAAGCCGACGATCGCAATGCGCTGCTCACGGTCATCCTCGCCGATGGCATCAATCTCGGCCTCACACGCATGGCGGAAACCTGCCGGGGCGCAAGTCTGCGTCAGCTCGCCCATCTTCACGACTGGCACATCAGCGAAGCCGCCTATGGCGAAGCGTTGGGAAGGCTGATCGACGCCCATCGCGCCATGCCGCTCGCCGCGCTGTGGGGAGACGGCACCACTTCGTCGAGCGACGGACAGCAATTTCATGCCGGGGGCCGTGGGGCCGCGATCGGCGACATCAACGCGCGCAGCGGCAACGAACCAGGCGTTGCCTTCTACACCCATGTCTCGGATCGATATGACCCCTTCGCAAGTCGGGTGATCGCGGCGACCGCTGGCGAAGCGCCCTATGTGCTGGATGGCTTGCTGTATCACCAGACCGGCCTGACGATCGAGGAGCACTACACCGATACGGGCGGGGCATCGGACCATGTGTTCGGCCTCATGCCCTTCTTCGGCTACCGCTTCGCGCCGCGCCTGCGCGACATCAAGGAGCGTCGTTTACACCTCCTTCCCGGCCAAGAATCCGGCCCCTTGCTTGCCGGCATGACGGCCGAACCGATCGCATTGGGTCATGTCGCGGCGCATTGGGACGAACTGCTGCGGTTCGCCACGTCGATCCGCACCGGCACCGTCACTGCTTCGGCAATGCTGCGCCGCTTGTCCGCCTATCCGCGACAGAACGGACTGGCCCTCGCACTACGCGAGCTGGGCCGCCTCGAACGCTCCATTTTCATGCTCGACTGGCTGCGCGACATCGACCTGCGCCGGCGCACCCAGGCGGGCCTCAACAAAGGCGAAGCCCGCAACGCGCTCGCCCGCGCGCTCTTCTTCAACCAGCTCGGCGAACTGCGCGATCGTCGGTTCGAGAACCAGACCTATCGCGCCTCCGGCCTCAACCTGCTCGTCGCCGCCATCATCTTGTGGAACACTCGCTATCTCGAAATGGCGCTGGCGGACATCGGCACAGCCGACGAAATCGCACGCCACATCGCGCCATTGGGCTGGGAGCATATCTCGCTGACCGGTGACTATAGCTGGAATGTTGAAGATCAACCCGATCCGGACGCCTTGCGACCGCTGCGCGCCGTCAACTCCCTACTTGCCGCGTGACGTTCGCTATCCGTTCGCCCTTTCCGTGCAGATACGTCACTTTCGTGTAGTCA
>NZ_CDRNIV010000002.1:0-770000 GCF_977014255.1 Sphingobium chungangianum
TTCTCACCCTCTAGGTTCGCGTGGCAGTCCCAGTCCGCGTTCAGCGATGATGTTGCGTTGTATCTGGTCTGTACCGGCGTAGATGGTGTCGGATCGAGACATGAGGTGCATGGTTGTGAGCGAGCCCATGCGTTCGTCGTTGATGCCTATTTCGCCTTGTTGTCCCATGACCGCCATGGCGAGGTCGCCGAGCGCCACGTGCCAGCGGGACCAGTAGAGTTTGTAGGTATAGGCGGCGCCTGTGAGTTCGGGGTTGGCTTCGCCGCCCGATAGCATGCGCAGGGCGTTATAGCGCATGATCTTGAGCCCGGCATGGGCGGTGGCGATCTTCTGGCGGATGAGCGGGTCGCTCGCCTTGCCGTTGGCCTTGGCGATGGCGATGATGTCGTCGAGTTCGTTCTTGAACTGCATCTGCTGGGCCAGCGTGGAGACGCCGCGTTCGAACCCGAGCAGGGCCATGGCGACCTTCCAGCCTTCGCCTTCTTCGCCAATGCGGTCGATGGCGAGGGCTTTGGCTCCGTCGAAGAACACTTCGGCGAACTCGGCCTCGCCGGTCATCTGGCGGATCGGGCGGGGGGTGACCCCGGGCTGGTCCATCGGGACCATGAGGAACGAGAGGCCCTTGTTGCCGACGCTGCTGGGCTGCGTGCGGGCAACCACGAAGCACCAGTCGGCGATCGTGCCCATCGAGGTCCAGATCTTCTGCCCGTCGATGATGTACTTGTCCCCTTCGAGCCGGGCCTTGGTCTTGACGTTGGCCAGTGCCCGATCCCGCGCCGGGTTCAGAATAGCCCTGGCACCAGATCGCCTTGCCGGTGGCGATGTCGGGGAGGAACCGGGCCTTCTGCTCTTCGCTGCCCATGGCGATCAGCGTCGGCCCGAGCAGCTCGACCCCCAGGTGCCCGGCGCGCGGCGGTCCCTTGGCTCTGGCATATTCCTCGGCGAAGATGATCTGCTGGGCGATCGAGGCACCCCGCCCGCCCCATTGCTCAGGCCAGCCAATGACGCTCCAGCGCGCTTCGCCCAGGGCGGCTTCCCAGGCGCGGCGTTCCTCGACATTGTCGACCTGGTTGGTCTGGCCACAAATGGCCTTGAAGGGACCGGCGAGCTGTTCATTGAGCCAGCTCGCGGCCTCCTCGCGGAAGGCTTTCAATTCAGGGGCGAAGGCGAGCTGCATGGATCAGGCGACCTCGAACAGACCGGCAGCGCCCATGCCGCCAGCGACGCACATGGAAACGACCACATATTTGACGCCGCGGCGCTTGCCTTCGATGAGGGCATGGCCCGCGAGACGCGAGCCGGTCATGGCGAAGGGGTGGCCGATGGCGATGCCGCCGCCATTGACGTTGAGCTTGTCCGGATCGATGCCCAAGGTGCGCTGGCAGTAGATCGCCTGGTTGGCGAAGGCTTCGTTGAGTTCCCACAGGCCGATGTCGTCCATCTTGAGGCCTGCGCGCTCGAGCAGCTTGGGGATGGCGAACACAGGACCAATGCCCATTTCATCCGCGCCGCAGCCTGCGACCTGAAAACCCCGATAGATGCCGAGGATGGGCAGGCCCTCCTTCTGCGCGGTGGCCAGGTCCATGACGACCTGGGCCGAGGCGCCGTCGGACAGCTGGCTGGCATTGCCCGCGGTCACATGCTTGCCTTCCTTGATGACCGAGCCGTTCTTGAACACGGGCTTCAATTCAGAAAGCTTTTCGTAGGTGGTGCCCGCGCGGATGCCCTCGTCCTTGGTCAGGGTCAGCTCTTCCTTGCCGGTCTCATTGCCTTCCTTGTCAAAGAGGGCCTTGGTGACCGTGATCGGCACGATCTCGTCATCGAACTTGCCCGCTGCCTGGGCGGCGGCGGCGCGCTGCTGCGACTGGGCGGCAAAGCGGTCCTGATCCTCGCGGGAGATGCCGTAACGCTCGGCGACGATCTCGGCGGTCTCGATCATCACCATATAGGCGTTGGGATCGCGCGCCTTGATGAACTCGGAGCGGTTGCGGAAGGCGGGATAATGCTTGTCGATGGTGAGCGAGACATTTTCCACGCCGCCCGAGACGGCGCAGTCAATCTCGTTGGCGATGATGCCGCGTGCGGCGAACGCCAGCGCGTTGAGGCCGGACGAGCATTTGCGGTCCATCGAAAAACCGCTGGTGGTGTCGGGGAGGACCGAGCCATGGACGGTCAAACGGCCGACATTGTAGCTTTGCGTGTTCCACTGGTTGGCGACGCCCAGATACACGTCATCGACGCGGGCGGGATCGATGCCAGCGCGGGCGATGGCGGCGTCGACCACATGGGAGGACATGAACGGCGCTTCGGTGTCGTTGAACGCGCCGCGATAGGCTTTGCCGACGCCAGTGCGGGCGGTCGAGATGATGGCTGCTTCACGCATGGGTAAATGTCCTTGTCTATTTCTATGTTTCGCGCCCGCCGGGAGAAGGTGGGCGGCTTAGAAGCCGTGCATGTTGGTGGGGCCCCAGAAGGCGCGCATTTCGACGACCTCGTTCGCCTCGTTGAAGCGGAAGGTGTCGATGACGTCGATGCGCTTGTGGCCGCCATCATAGTTGAGGTTCACCGAGAAGGGGAAGACGGCATAGTCGCCTGCCACGCGCACCGGGCCTTCGAGCTTCAATTTCGCGCCGGTCTTCATCGATTCAGCGTAAAAGGCGCGAATCGCCTCGCGGCCCTTGTGGATGGGCGAGCCGATCGGGTCTTCAACGGTTGCATCCTGCGCATAGAGGGCGGCGACCTGGTCGGCGCTGCCCGCTTCGAACGCGGCGACATAGGCGTGGACGGCGGATTCCATCTTGACGGGATCGGGCATGGTTTTGGCTCCAGCTGGGGTAGCGGCGAGAAGGCTCAATGTGAGGGCGAGGATGGCGCGGGCCAAGGCCGTTATTCCGGAAAATAGCGGTTGATGGTGTCGACCACGCAGGCGGGCTTGTCCTGACCTTCGATCTCGACGGTGACGCGGATCACCGCCTGGATGGCGCCGCCCTTCACTTCCTCGACCGAGACGATTTCGCCGGTGCCCCGGATGCGCGAGCCAACGACCACCGGATTGAGGAAGCGGGTCCTGTCCATGCCGACATTGACCCCTGCCGAAAACCGCCGGACCTCGATGATCTGGGGCATGAACAGGTTGACGAGGGAGAGGGTCAAGTAACCATGCGCGATGGTCGCGCCGAACGGACCGTCCTTGGCGCGCACCGGATCGACATGGATCCACTGATGGTCGCCGGTGCACTCGGCAAAGGCGTCGATCCGCGACTGGTCGATGGTGAGCCAGTCGGCGGTGTCGAGCTTGGCGCCTTCCTTGCCGAGCAGGTCGCGCGGGCTTTCGAAGATGGTCGCCATCGCTTAAGCCCGCTGGCTCGAGACCGCGACGATCTCGCCGGTCATGTAGGAGGAGAGGTCAGAGGCGAGGAACATCATCACATTGGCGATTTCCCAGACCTCGGCGGGGCGCTTGAACGCTTCCTTCTCGACCAGCTTGTCCAAAGCTTCCTGGGTGGTCACCTTGGCGAGGAACGGGTGCATGGCAAGGCTGGGCGAGACCGCATTGATGCGCACGCCATGTTCGGCCGCCTCGATTGCGGCGCAGCGGGTGAAGGCCATGACCCCTGCCTTGGCGGCGGCATAATGAGCCTGGCCCTTTTGCGCGCGCCAGCCCAGCACCGAGGCGTTGTTGACCATGACGCCCGACTTGTTCGCGTACATGCTGGGCAGGAACGCGCGGGTCATGCGGAACAGCGAGGTCAGGGTGACGTCGAACACGCGCGCCCACTGTTCGTCGGTCATATCGACGATGTCGGCCTCGCCGCCAAGGCCCGCATTGTTGATGAGGACATCGACTTTGTCGAGCGCCGAGAGCGATGCGTCGCGCAGGGCCTGCACGGCCTCCTCGCTGGTGACGTCGCACACGAAGGTGGCGGGACGCTCGACCTTCGCCTCGTCGGCGATCCGGTCGGCCGCTTCATTGAGGCGGCGTTCATGGAAGTCGCTGATGAGGAGCTTTGCCCCTTCCTCGGCGGCGCGCTTGGCGGCGGCAAAGCCGATGCCGGTGCCGGCCGCGGCGGTCACCACCACGGTCTTGCCCTTGAGCATGCCCAGCGGGGTGGGATAGGGGGGCACAGGAGAAGTCGGGGTCATGCGGCGTCCTTCATGATGATCTGGGCGAGGGCTTCGCGATGCTGGTCGGGGGTTCCGAGCCAGCTGGCGCAAGCTCTGGCGCGCTTGAAATAGAGATGGGCGTGATGTTCCCAGGTGAAGCCGATGCCGCCATGAAGCTGGATGGCGTCGCCTGTGACCGAGCAATAGGCGTCGGACACATAGGCGCGCGCGGCGTGCGCCGCCTCGGCTAGTTCCTCGCCATTTTCATCGATCGCGGCGGCGGCATAATAGGCGGCCGAGCGCGAGGCTTCGACCAGCAACATCATGTCGGCGAGCATATGTTTATACGCCTGGAACGAGCCGATGAGGCGGCCGAACTGGACGCGCTGCTTGGCATAGTCGACCGTGGCGTCGAGGCTGTATTGCATCCCGCCGGTCTGTTCGGCGGTGAGCAGGCCAGCGCCGATGGTGAGGGTACGCTCGATCGCGGCCTTGGCGCTGCCGGGCGCGCCGAGGATCATGCTGTCGGTCACTTCGCAAGCGAAGGTCAGCGTCGCAAAGCGGCGGGTGCGGTCGAGCGCGGGCAGCGCCTCGATGACAAGGCCGGGGGTGTCGGCTTCGAGGACGACGAGGCTGTCGTCAGCGGTGGCCACCACGATCAGCTGTGCGACATGGCCGAAGGTCACGAACTGCGCGGTGCCGCTGAGCTTGCCGTTTGACAAGGTCGGGCGGCTTGCGGTCCCGGCGAAACTCGCGCGCGTGCCCGACGCGAGGCGGGGGAGCAGCGCTGCCTTCTGTTTCTCGCTGCCTGCCGCCAGGATGGCTTGCACGGCGAGCACGGCGGTTTCGAAGAAGGGCACGGGCGCGAGGACCCGGCCGGTTTCTTCGAGGACCAGCGCCATTTCGACCGCGCCCAGGCCCAGGCCACCCAGGCTTTCCGGGATCATCAGCCCGGTAAAGCCCATCTCGCCAAGGCTCGACCACAGGCTCTCGTCAAAGCCGCTCGTCCCTTCGACGGCGGCGCGGATGACATCCGGGTTGGCGGCGTCGGTCAGGAAGTCACGCGCCGCTTCCTGGATCGCGCGCTGGTCGTCGCTGAGCGCGAAGTCCATCAGGCGGCTCCGTAAACGGGCTTTGCAGGCTCGCGGGTTTGGAGAAGCCCCCGCACGATCGCGTCCATCTCGCTGGCGTCAATCCGCGCACCCTTGTCGAAGGCGGGGCTGTCGGTCCAGCCTTGCGAGAGGAAGACCTGTCCGCCCTTCAATTCAAACACCTGGCCCGTCACGCCCTTCGACTGTTCCGACACCAGATAGGCGACCAGCGGCGCCATGTTTTCCGGCGCGAACAGGTCGAACTCGCCTTCTTTCGCCTCCATGTCGAACGCGCCGGTATTGGTCATGCGGGTGCGGGCATTGGGCGCGAGCGCATTGGCGGTGATGCCCAGGCGGCGAAGCTCGGCGGCCTGCACGAGGGTGAGCGTGGCGATGCCGCCCTTGGCGGTCGAATAGGCCGACTGGCCGACCGACCCTTGCAGGCCCGCACCCGACGTCGTGTTGATGATGCGCGCATCGACCGGGTTGCCGGCCTTGCTTTGCGCGCGCCAATATTCAGCGGCGTGGCGCGAGGTGCAGAAATGGCCGCGCAGATGGACGCGGATCACCGCGTCCCATTCTTCCGGGCTACAGGTGAAGAACATGCGGTCGCGCACGAAGCCTGCATTGTTGACTACGGCATGAAGCGCCCCAAAGCTGTCGAGCGCCTGTTCGACCATGCGCTTGCCTGAGTCCCATTCAGCGACATCGTCGGTGTTGGCGACGGCCTGCCCGCCCATCGCCTTGATCTCATCGACCACCTGCTCGGCCGCGCCCTTGGTCTCGCCCGCCTCGCCATGGGTGCCAACGCCAAGGTCGTTGACCACGACCTTGCAGCCTTGCGCCGCGAGACCCAGCGCATAGGCCTTGCCCAGCCCATTGCCCGCCCCGGTCACGATCGCAACACGTCCTTCGCAGATACCCACTTGCCTTACTCCTTCATTGCGCTGCGACGGGGATCAGCAGATGCTGGCTCAAGTCCCCAACGAGATCGAGCAGGGAATAATCCCGCCCGGAAAAATGCCATGCCCCGTCCGTGCGGACGAAGGCGTCATGATAGCGGCCCGCGCAGATCGCCTGGAGCGGCAGGTCCTGCGTTGCCTGAAACACGGTATAGTAAGAGCGGCAGGTGGCGGTGCCCGCGTCCTCGTCCACCTCGACGATGGGATTGGTGATGACATGTTTGGTGCGCGGCGTGCCATCGTCATGGATGCGCACATGGGCCTGCCAGAGGGCCAGCATCGGCGCTGCCCCTTCGACCACTTCGCCGCCGCCGGTCTTGATCCGGGCGCGCGCGAACAGGGCGGCGACGGCTTCCAGATCGCCTGCGTCCATCAGTTCGGCATAGCGGTAGAGGAGGTTGGTGATGGCGACAGCGCTGTTCATGCTTGGCCTTCCCGCTGCGCCGCCTGGCGTTCGCGATGCTGGGCGGTCTCGCCGGTGAGGCGCACGGCGACAGCGTCCGACGCCACGCGCTGCGCCTGCCGCTCCGGGCTGGCTGCGCGCAGCGGCTCGGCCTCGACCAGCCCAGTCAGCGCGGCCTTGGCGAGCTTTTGATATTCGCCCTCGCCATCGTTGCGCCAGGTGACCTGGTGCGGCTCGAACGTCTTGACCACCTTGGCTGGGTTGCCGACGACCAGGCTGCGCGGCGGGGTCACCGTGTCGGACTTCACAAGGGCAAGGGCGGCGACGAGATTTTCCGCGCCGATCACCGCATTGTCGAGGATCACGGCGTTCATGCCGATGAGCGCATTTTCGCCGATCTCGCAGCCATGGATGATCGACCCATGGGCGATGGTCGCTCCCCGGCGGATGACCGTGTCGCGCAACTGGTTGGCATGGACCGACACATTGTCCTGGATCGAGCTGTCGCCTTCCACCACGATCCGCCCGAAATCGCCCCGCAGCGAAGCACCCGGCGCGATGAAGCAGCCCGGCCCCACGATCACGTCGCCGATCAGCGACGCGAGCGGATGGACGTAGCTGGTCGGATCGACAACGGGAACAATCCCCTGATAGGCGTAGGCGGGCATCGGGGCTGGGTCCCTTAGAGCCGCTCGATGATGGTGACGTTGGCCTGGCCGCCGCCTTCGCACATGGTCTGGAGGCCATAGCGGCCGCCGGTGCGTTCAAGGGCGCCCAGCAGCGTGGTCATCAGCCGCGCGCCGGTAGCCCCGATCGGATGGCCGAGCGCGATCGCGCCGCCCTGCACATTGACCTTGTCGTGCGGGATGGCGAGTTCCTTCATCCAGGCCATGGTGACGCTGGCGAACGCCTCATTGCATTCGAACAGATCGATGTCACCGATCGCCATGCCCGCCTTCTTGAGCGCATATTGGGTGGCGGGGATCGGGCCGGTCAGCATCCATACCGGGTTGGCGGCGCGGACCGAGAGATGGTGGATGCGCGCGCGGGGCTTCAAACCATGGTCCTTGACCGCCTGCTCGCTGGCGATCAGCAGCGCGGCGGCGGCGTCGCAATTCTGGCTGGCGACCCCTGCGGTGACGATGCCGCCTTCATTGACGGGCTTCAAGGACGCGAGGCCCTCAAGCGAGGTGGTGGGGCGGATGGTTTCGTCGCGGGTGAGGCCCTCGAGCGCCGTCACTTCCTTGTCGAACCAGCCATTGTCCCAGGCGGCCTGCGCGCGCTGATGGCTGGCGAGGGCGAAGGCTTCCATCGCTTCGCGGCTGATGCCCCATTTGTCGGCGATCATCTCGGCCGACTTGATCTGGTTGACCTCTTCCATGCCATAGCGTTCGACCCAGCCCTTCGACCCGTGGAAGGGGCTGTCGAAGCCATATTGCGCGCCTGCGATCATCGCCGCCATGATCGGGATCTGGTTCATCGCCTGGCTGCCGCCCGCGACCACCAGGGCCTGGGTGCCGCTCATGACGCCTTGCGCGGCGAAGTGGACGGCCTGCTGGGAGGAGCCGCATTGGCGGTCGACGGTGACGCCGGGGATTTCCTCCGGCAGGCCTGCGACCAGCCATGCGGTGCGGCCGATATCGCCTGCTTGGCCGCCGATCGTCTCGGTGCAGCCCCACACCACGTCATCGACGCCTGACGGGTCGATGCCGGTGCGCTTGACCAGTTCGCGGATCGGGTGCGCGCCAAGGTCGGCGGGATGGACGGCGGCGAGGCTGCCCTTCTTGCGGCCGATGGGGGTGCGGACGGCATCGACGATATAGGCTTCAGGCATTTTCAAGCTTCCTGCTTTTGTCCAGCGTCTCTGGCAAAGGTCTGGTCCGGCCCCATGGGCTGGGTGAAGATGCGCGTGGCGATGCGCGCGCGGTGATGAGCGGGGGTGCCCCAGCTTTGCGTCAGGGCAAGGGCGCGCTTCAAGAAGAGGTGGACGTCCACCTCCCAGCTGTAACCCATCGCGCCATGCACCTGGATCGAGGCGCGGGCGGCCTTGTCGGCGGCCTCAAGGGCCACCAGCTTGGCATGGCTGACACGGGCGCGGGCCTGCACGTCGCGGGCGCCGATTTCCGCAGCGGCGGCGGCGACCACCGGCTTGGCGAATTCAATCGCGACCTGAGCGGAGGCCAGGTGATGCTTGACCGCCTGATAGCTGCCGATGGGCTTTCCGAACTGCTGCCGTTCCTTGGCATAGTCGACGGCGAGGTCGACCGACCGCTGGGCAAGGCCCAGCCCAAAGGCAGCGTTGAACAGCGCCGCGCGGTCGAGCGCCAAGTCCCAATCCGCCTTGCCCAAAGCCGTCGCCTTGTCCTTGCTCCACGCGACGGAGAAGATGCGGCGGAACGGATCGATGCTGGGCTGCGCCGTCAGCATCACCTGATCGGGCGTCACCAGATAGGCCTCACCGCCATCATGCAGGATAATAGCCGCCGCGCTGTCCGCATTGGCGACGAAGGGGTTGAGCGGATGCTGGATCGCAATCGTCGCGCTCGGATCGGCCAGCACGTCACTGTCGGGGGCCAGCGCCGCCAGCATCGGCGCGGCGACCCCTGCGCTTTCCACCAACGGCTCGGGCAGCGCGACATAACCCGCTTCCTGCGCAATCAGGGCAAAGTCAGTCTCGCCAAGCCCGATGCCACCCGCGCTTTCGGGCAGCAGCACCAGCGTCAGCCCGGTTTCCACGATGGAGGCCCAGCGCGCATCGTCGCGCGCCACGCCTGCTTCCATCATCTTGCGCCAATGATCGGGCGTGCAGCTGTCGGCGAACAGCGAGCGCGCGGTCTCGGCGAACATCAGCTGTTCTTCGCTTAAGGTGAAATCCATCTTAAATCCCCTTAGCGCGGCAGGCCGAGCATGCGCTCGGCGATGATGTTGCGCTGGATCTCGTTGGAGCCTGCATAGATGGGGCCTGCGAGCGCGAAGATATAGTCGTCGATCCAGTCGACGGGGTTTGCGTCCGGCGCTTCGTGCGTGAGTTCGGCCTGCGGTCCCAGGATATTGAGCGCGGTTTGCGTGAGGTGAATGTCGAGTTCCGACCAGAAGATCTTGTTGGTCGACGCCTCCGGGCCGATCTTGGCGCCCGCCATCAGCCGCGAGGCGGTCTGGTAGATATTGAGCGCATAGGCGTCGGCATTCATGTGCGCGCGTACGACATCGGCTTCGAGGGCCGGGTCGGCCGTTTCCTTGTTGGCGGTCCACAGCTCGGCAAGCTTCTTCGCTGCCACCTGATAGCGGGCGGGCGAGCGCAGCATGAGGCCGCGTTCGAAACCGGCGGTCGCCATGCAGATATGCCAGCCCTGGCCCTCGTCGCCGAGGCGATTGAAGGCGGGGACGCGGACATTTTCAAGGAAGATCTCGGCAAAACCGACATGGCCGTTGATCTTCTTGATCGCGTTCACCGTGACGCCCGGCGCATTCAGTGGGAAGAAGATGAGGCTCATCCCCTTATGCCGCTCGCTGCCCGGCTCGCGGAACAGGCCGAACGCCCAGTCGGCGAACACCGCGCGGCTCGACCAGATCTTGTGGCCATTGAGGATATAGTCGTCGCCCTCGCGGACGGCGGTAGCGCGCACGCCAGCAAGGTCCGAGCCTGCCATCGGTTCGGACCAGGCCTGCGCCCAGATTTCCTCGCCCGACGCCATTTTGGGGAGGAAGCGCTGCTTCTGCTCATGGGTGCCGAATTCGATGAGCGTGGGCCCGAGCAGGAAGATGCCATTCTGGTTGACGCGGCCGGGCGCGCCTGCGCGATAATATTCTTCCTCGAAAATCAGCCACTGGATGAGGTCGAGGCCGCGCCCGCCATATTCGCGTGGCCAGGTCACCATGCCCCAGTCGCCGGACTTCAAGGTCTTTTCCCATTCCCGGTGCGCCTCGAAACCCTCGCGCGTGGCGTCGAAATGCTCGAGCGGATGCTCAGGCACATGGGCTTCAAGCCAGCTGCGCATTTCGGCGCGGAACGCCTGCTGCTCGGGAGTGTAATTCAGGTCCATCAGAATTTCGCCGCGCCCTTGTTCTCCACGAAGGCGTCGCGCGCCTTCTGGCTGTCTTCATGCATGTACATTTCGAGCGTGAAGCCCTGTTCGATCCGGTAATGGGCCGAGGGGTCGGTGGGCTCGATGAGATTGAGCGCCTGCTTGGCGATGACCAGCGCCGCGCGGCTCTTGGACGCGATGATTTCGCAGAAAGCGTAGGCCTCGTCCTTGAGCTTCTCCAAGGGCACCACCTTGTGCACCGAGCCGTGGCGATAGGCATCCTCAACCGGGATGCGCCCGCCGGTGAAGAAATTGGCGCGCACCATCTGGACCGGCAGCATGCGGCTCATGAAGGCGGCTCCCCCCATCGCGCCGCGATCGATCTCGGGCAGCGAGAAATAGGCGCCTTCCGCCGCGATCAGCGCGTCGCAGGCGCCCGCGATATTGACGCCGCCGCCGATGACGAAGCCGTGGAGCGCGCCGACCACGGGGATCGCGCATTCGCGGATCGCCTTGAAGGTCAGGTAATTATCCTTGTTGAGCTTGGCGATGCGCTCGGGATGGGCCTGCATCTCCTTGATGTCGACGCCGCCGCAGAAACCGCGGCCTTCGGCGCGGATCAGGATGCACTTCACATCTTCGTTCGCCGCCGCTTCGTAAACCATGGCCGGGATCGATTCCCAACCCTTGGTGTCGAAGGCGTTGACCGGCGGATGGTCGAACAGGATTTCGGCGATGGCGCCCTTGACGGTCAGCGTAATCGGCATTGTCTTCCCTCTTCCTCAGGCGGCGCTGGCGGTCTCGCGGCCCATCGCGGCGAGCGCGGCCAGGCGCTCATGCGCCTCGGCGACGATGCGATCGACCAGGTCCTGGCAGCTGGGTATTTCAACGATGCGTCCGCCGACCACGCCGGTCGCCATCACGCCATGTTCGATGTCGCCCTCGACCACCGCCTTCTGGATCAGCATCGGCATGGTCGCGGCCATCATCGCCTGCTTCAATGGCATCGCGCCATGGGCGGTCATGCCGCGCGCCGACTTGATGAAATCCATCCAGCTCGCGCCGGTCTGCTTCTTCATAGCCATGCCCGCCTCGATCGCGCGCAGCCACATGCCCAAGGAACCGGACTTTTCGATCCGGTCCATCAATTTGGTGCGGACCATCCGCTGCGGAATGCCGTCGAGCTTGGTCGTGACGACGATGCGGTCGGTCGAGGCCTTGAGATATTCCGCCTTGGCGCTGTCGGGCACCGGGCTTTCCCTGGTCAGCAGGAACCGCGTGCCCATCGCGATGCCGACCGCGCCATAGGCGAGTGCTGCCGCCAGCCCGCGCCCGTCGGCAAAGCCGCCGCTCGCGATCACCGGCACCTTGACCGCATCCAGCACCTGGGGGAGCAGCACGGTGGTGGGGACAGAGCCTGTATGCCCGCCGCCTTCGCCGCCCTGGACATTGACCATGTCGACGCCCAGTTCGACCATCTTCTGCGCATGTTTGACCGCGCCGACCGTGGGAATGCACAGGATGCCCGCATCCTTGAAGCGGCCGATCATTTTCGCGTTGGGGCCGCGCCCGAAGGAGACGGCGCGCACCTGATCCTTGTTGGCGAGGATCAGCTCGACGATTGCGTCAGCGCCGGGCTGAAAGCTGTGGAAGTTGACGCCGAAGGGCCGGTCGGTGCCCTTGCGGACGGCGAGCAGCTTCTCGCGCGCTTCGTCCGGCGTCATCACCGCCGCGCCGAGGAAGCCGAAGGCGCCCGCATTGCTCGACCCGATGACGAGGCTGGGTTCCGCCACCCAGCCCATCGCGGTCTGGATGATCGGCCAGCGGCAGCCAAGCCGCTCCGTCAGGATCGTGTGCAGCGGATCGCCCATCATTCGCTCGCCTGTTTCTTATTGGCCTCGGCCATCTTCTTGGCATCGAGGCCCGCGATCGAACTGCCCTGGACGAGGTCGTTCTGGGCATGGGCGAAATGGTGCATATGATATTGCGCGTCCATCGCGTTGCGCTTGCCCATCAGCTCCTCGACATGGTTGATCGCCTGCTTGGTCAGCCAGTTGCCAAGGCGGGGCTGGGCGACGAGCTTGGCCGCCATGCCTGCCACCGTCTCGCGCAGCGCCTCGCGGGAGACGATCTTGTTGACCATGCCGAAGCTTTCGGCCCGCTGCGCGCTCATCCGCTCGCCCAGTAGCAGGAATTCCTTGGCGACGCGCGGGGGGAGTTCATAGGCGTGGGCGAAATATTCGACGCCCGGGATGCCCATGCGGTTGACCGGGTCCTGGAAGAAGGCGTCGTCGGTCGCGACGATGAGGTCGCACACCCAGGCGAGCATGAGGCCGCCCGCGACGCAGGCCCCCTGCACCATGGCGATGGTGGGCTTGGGCGCATCGCGCCAGCGCCGGCACATGCCGACATATTGCTCCTTCTCGCGGGTGTAGAGCAGTTCGGCCGCGGGCTTGTTGACATGGCCGGGCACCAGCAGCCGGTTCTCGAAATGCTGGTGCACGTCGCGGCCCGGCGTGCCGATGTCATGGCCAGCGGAGAAATGCTTGCCGTTGCCGCCCAGCACGATCGCGCGCACATCGTCATCGTTCACGGCGCGTACGAACGCGTCATCAAGGGCATAGGTCATCTGGCCGTTCTGGGCGTTGTTGAAGCCCGGACGGTTCATCATGATCCACGCGACATGGTCGATCACCTCATAGGTGACCGGCTCATCCGTTTCGTAAACAATGTCGACCTGCTGCGGTTCGACCAGGCGGTCGGTCTCGTTCATCGTCAGGCTGCCCTTCTGTCTCCGGCCGGATTGTCCTTGAACACGGTCGCGCGGACATTATTGGGGTCGATCCTGGCGATCAGCTCCAGCTGCTCGGCCGTTGGCGCGGGCGTGGTGGGGATTTCGCCATCGATTTTTGCCAGCGGGAAGCCGGTATTGTCCTGCACTTCCTCGAACGTCACACCCGGATGCAGCGAGATCACGCGGATCTGGTGATCCGGCCCGCCGAAATCCATCACGCAAAGGTTGGTGATGATGCGGCGCAAGTCCAGGCCCTGGGCGCAGCGCCATTGCGGTAGCGCGCCGGGTTGTAGCCCGCCATGCACACGAAATCGACCTCGCCTTCCACGAACGCACGCTTGTTGTGGTTGGCAAAGAAGAAGCTGTTGGGATGGCTGATCGAGTTGCCGGGGAAGCCGCGCGCGCCGAGCATCGCTGCCTTGGGCTTCTTATGGTCGCCGATCACCGAGATGTTCGCCTGGCCATAACGGTCGATCTGCACCGGGCCAACCAGCGCATGGCGGCGGCCGCTCCAGAGCGCCGAGAAGACGCGGTCATAATTGGCGATGCCTTCAAATTCCGGCTCGGCGGTGCGCTTGCCCGGGCCGACCGGCTCGCTGGTGTACCAGGCCTCGCCATCGGTGGTCTGGATCGCGGGCGCGAAGCTCAGTTTGGCAAGGCCAGCGCCGATGCGGGGGAGGGGGCCGATGCCGGTCGCCATCACCTCGCCATTCTCGCGCCAAACTTCGGCGCAGGCGGCGATGACGAGTTCAGCGAGCGAATAGCTGTTCTGGGTCATGGGTCTCTCGCTTAGTAAATGGGGACGGGGAGCTGCTTGACGGCGTCCGCGCCGCCGATCGCTGCCTGATAATCGGCTTCCGACACGTCGATATATTTCGCCTTATACTCGGCCCAGGCTTCGGGCGAGGCGGCGCTTTCGACATAGGTCTTGATGTGCTTGAGATCGAGCTGATAGTCGGGGTCAGCGCTCGAGGGATGCGCGCCCAAGGGTGCCTCGGCAACGCCGGTGATCATCGCGCGCTCGACGAGGTTGTAGCGGCTGTTCTTCTTCATATCGAGCTCAGCCGTCGGCACGATCTTCTCGACCGTCGCGTAGCTTTTCTTGGCTGCGCGCACGAGCAGTTCATCGAAGATCGGATCGACCGAGAGGGTGAGGATATTGCCGCGCTCGTCGGAACGATGGGCATGGATCAGGGCGATGTCGGGCACCAGCGCTGGCATGGCGACGAATTCCTCGCCATCGGCATAGGGGCTCTTCACGAATTTGAAGTCGAAGCCGTCCTGCGTGATGATGTCGGTGCCGATGCCCACGCGCGTCGGCAGGAAGGGCAGCTTCATCGCGCCTGCGCGCAGACCCCAATGATACATGCCCTCGTCAAGCTCGAGCACCTCGAAGGCGCCCGCCTGGCGGGCGTTGCGGAAATGGGGTTCGAGCGGATAATGGTCGAGGCTGGCAAAGGCGAAGACCAGCTTCCTGATCTTGCCGGTGGCGGCGAGCAGGCCGATGTCCATGCCGCCATAGCCCGCCATGACGGTCAGGTCTTTCAGGTTCGATCGGGCGATGGCGCGGATCAGCGCCATGGGCTTGCGGCGCGTGGCCCACCCGCCGATGCCGATGGTCATCCCGTCGGAAATCTGGTCGACGATGTCGTCGACGCTCATGCGCTTGTCGAGCATAATGTCAGTCATCCTTTTGCGTCAGTCCTGCTCATGAGCCCATTTATGGCCCCAGTCGCTTACAGAAAGGCTGGTGGTGGGGACCCAGGTCGCCGGGTCGATTACAAGGCCGTTCCAGCCATATTCGATGTCGAAGCCGCCGGGCGTCTGCATGTAGAAGCTGGTCATCTTGTCGTTGACATGACGACCCAGTGTTGCCGAGAGCGGCACCTTGCCCTTGCTCTTCAAAACCCGGTCATAGGCGCGGCCGACATCCTCAAGGGAGCCGACCTCGAGCATCATGTGGACAGCGCCATTGGGGCTTTCGGGCAGCTGGCCAAGCGCCAGGCTGTGGTGGCGCGGGTTGCAGTGCATGAAGGCAAAGCCCACGCCCGGATCGTCCGCGCCCCCACCCATCAGGTAGAAGCGGCCAAGGTCGGTGTCGCCAAAGCCCATAACGTCTTTATAAAAAGCGTGGGTCTCGTCGAAATTGGGGGCAGTGAGCACGACATGGCCCATCCCCATGTCGCCGTCCGCGCCATGGGGGCTGCCGGTCACGAAGCGGCTGACGCCCGCGGGCGAGACGAAGGGGGCATAGTCGACGAAGCGGCCGTAGAAGAGCTCCATCGGGTTACCCGCCGGGTCGGACGAGCGGGCCAGTTCATAGACCTGACGGCCACGCGCTTCCATGACCCCCGCCCGTTCCACCGGACGGCCCGCCGCCTCGAGGCGGGCCAGCACTGATTCGAAAGCGTCACGATTCGCGCATTCCCAGCCCGGCGCCACGAAGCGGTCGGCCGCGCCTTTCTGCACCCGCAGGCGCCAGGGCCGGTCGTCCATGCGGAACAGCGCGACGTCCTCGCTTGCCGAAGGCGCCGCCATCAGCCCTGCGATATTGCAGGCAAAATCCTGCCAGGCGCCCAGGTCCCGCGCCTCGATCACTACATAGCCTAGCGATATCACTGCCATTTCAAGCGCCTCGCCTTCTTTCCTGTCTGCCAGCCATGCTCTGCCGCAGAGCGTTTCAAAATGGCCTTCCCCATACGCATATGGCAAGCGCTGCCGCCTGTTTCGCACTTGCAGGGGGAGGCGCAGTTAAGCGCGCTCACGAGCTTATGGCAATTCGTTCCCAATCCGCCTATAAGCAACGGCCCAAATGCGCAAGCCCTGTTTGCCTTGACAGTTTGCGTAATAGCAGTTTACATAAACTACGCATATAGCAAATCTGAAGTAGAGTCGCCTACAATGGAGAAGATCATGACCGGGGCAGTAGCAAGCCGACCCATTGACGAGGCGAATGCCGGGATACCTTCACCCGAAAGTCTGATCGCCAAAGCCAGGGCCATGATCCCGACGCTGCGCCAGCGCGCGCGCGCCTGCACCATCGCCCATGACGTGCCCCCCGAAACCGTCGCCGAGATGAAGGCAGCAGGCTTCTTCCGCGTGCTCCAGCCCAAGCGTTACGGCGGCTATGAGATGCACCCCAATGTCTTCTTCGAGATCCAGAAGGCGCTGGCCGAAGGCTGCATGTCGACAGGCTGGATCTACGGCGTGCTGGGCTGCCATCCCTATGAACTCGCCCTCTTCCATGACGAGGCGCAGAAGGAAGTGTGGGGCGATAACCCCGACATGCTCGTCTCCTCCACCTATCAGCCGGTCGGCAAGGTGGAGAAGGTCGAAGGCGGCTTCTACCTGTCGGGCCGCTGGGGCTTCTCCTCAGGCTCCTCCCATTGCGGTTGGGTGCTGCTTGGCGCGATCAATTTCGACACCGATGGCGGCCCGCCCGACATGCGCACCTTCCTGTTGCCGCGCTCCGACTATCAGGTGATCGAAGGCACCTGGGACACGTTCGGCCTTCAGGGTACCGGCAGCTTCGACATCGTCGTCGAGCGCGTGTTCGTGCCCGAACACCGCACCCACAAGGCCAGCGACGGCTTTGCCGGGACCAATCCGGGCCAGGAAACCAACACCGCCCCGCTCTACCGCATCCCCTGGGCGCAGCTCTTCATCCGCTCGGTCTCCAGCGCCGCCTTCGGCGGCATCCGCGCCGCCACTGGCGCTGCGATGGAGATCATGGGCAACCGCGTCTCGACCAACACCGGCAAGGCGTCCAAGGCCGACCCCAATCTCCACGCCGCCATCGCCCGCGCGATCGCCGAGACCAACGAGATGGAACTCACCCACCGCACGACCTTCAATGACCTCATGGACTATGCGGGCCGCAATGAGCCCGTGCCGATGGAAAAGCGCGCGCTCTTTGCCTACCAGTCCGCCAGCGTCGTGCGCCGCATGGCCGAACTCGCCGACGGCATGGTCAAGCTGCTGGGCGGCCGGGCGGTCTATATGTCGAGCCCGATCCTCCAGCCCTGGCTCGACCTCCACGCCGCGCGCGCTCATGTCGCCAATGACCCGGCCAACCGCACCAGCGATGTCATCGGCACGATCAATGGCGAACCGCCCGCTTTCACCTTTATCTGAAGCGAGCATCTGACCATCTGACATCTGGACAGCATCGGGCCAGGACAAAAGAGGATATCCATGGGCAGTGAATTGATCCGCAAGACCTATAGCGTTGCGGGCGGATATGAGATTTCGATCGCGGAAATCGCAGGGGCGCAGGCAAACGCCCCCACCGTCATCTTCATCCATGGCAGCGGCCCCGGCGCATCGGGCGCGTCCAACTTCCGCAACAATGCGCAAGATTTTGCCGATGCCGGTTACCGCGTCATCCTGCCCGACCTCATCGGCTATGGCGCCTCCTCCAAGCCCGAGACCGACTATCCCCTCGAGCTGTTTACCCAGACCCTGCTCGATGCCCTCGCGCAGCATGGGATCACCGGCGGCCACCTCATCGGCAATTCGCTGGGCGGCGGCATCGCCCTCCAGATCGCGCTCGACCACCCTGAATTCACCATCGGCAAGCTCGTCCTGATGGCGCCGGGCTGCGTGGCGGAACAGATGAGCTATTTCACCATGCCCGGCATCGCCAAGATGCGCTCGGGCTTTGGCAGCCCTGAATTCAACATCGAGGAACAGCGCCGCCTGATCGGCAACCTCATGCATCCTTCCTCGCTCCATCACGTCACCGACGCGCTGGTCGAGGAACGTTTTGCCGTCGCGCGCACCCAGCCCAAGGATGTGCTCGCCCGCGTCAAGACCCCCGACCTTGGGCCGCGCCTGGGCGAGGTCAAGCAGCCCATCTTCGTCCTCTGGGGCCTCAATGACGAATTCTGTCCCGAAAGCCACGCCCGTCTCTTCCTCGACGCCTGCCCCGACGTGCGCTGCCTCACCTTCTCGCAGACCGGCCATTGGGTGCAGGTCGAGCGGGCGGCAGAGTTCAACCGCTACTCGCTGGACTTCCTGAAGAATGGCTGACGCTGCTCCTGCGCAATCCGTGCCTGTTCCAGAGCCCGTCGATGTCACCGCTGGCCTTAAGGGCGCGATGCGCCGCCTGCCCTCGGGCGTGGCGATCGTCACCGCGCTGGGCGAGGGCAAGACGCCGGTCGGCATGGCCGCGACCTCGATCACCTCACTCACCATGGATCCGCCAGCGGTCCTCGTCTGCGTCAACCAGACAGCGGGCATCCACGCCCATCTCTCGCCTGGCTGTCCGGTCAGCATCAACCTCCTCTCGCGCCACCAGCGCGAAGTGTCGGCAGCATTCGGCGGCGCGGTGGCGCGCGAGGCGCGCTTTGGCGTTGGCAGCTGGACCCCCGATGCCCATGGCCTTCCCATCCTCGATGAAGCGCAGGCCAACCTCTCCTGCACGATCGAGAGCATGACCCCCTTTGGCACCCACAGCATCGTCATCGCCCGGGTCAAGGCGGTGCGCCTGTCCGACGCGGTCGATCCCCTCATCTTCCAGGACGGAGCCTATCTGTGAGCGACCTTAACGCCCAGAGCCTGAACGACAGCCTTGCGGACGAGCTCTACCAGGCGCTGCGCGAGGGGCGCACCGTGCCGCCGCTCATCGCCCGCCATCCGGAACTCACCATCGATGATGCCTATGCGATCTCCCTGGGCGCGCTCGAACGCCGCAAGGCGGACGGCGAGCGCGTCATCGGCAAGAAGATCGGCGTCACCTCCAAGGCCGTGCAGGACATGCTGGGCGTGCACCAGCCCGATTTCGGTTTCCTGACCGACCGCATGTATATCGAGGGCGATATCGATGTCGCGGCAAACGGCCTCATCGCGCCGCGCGCCGAGGCGGAGATCGGCTTCATCCTGAAAGACAGCCTCAAGGGGCCGGGCGTCACGGCGGAAGATGTGATCGCTGCGACGGAGAGCATCGTTCCCTGTTTCGAGATCGTCGATAGCCGCATCCAGGACTGGAAGATCGGCATCGTCGATACCGTCGCCGACAATGCCTCCTGCGGCGTCTATGTGCTGGGCGAGGCGCGCGCAAACCCACGCGACCATGACCTCCCCAATCTCCATGTCACCGTCACCAAGAATGGGCAGCCCCTGTCGGAAGGCTATGGCCATGCGGTGCAGGGTTCGCCCGCACAGGCGGTCGCCTGGCTCGCCAACACGCTGGGCGCCTATGGGGTAACGCTCGACGCCGGGGATGTGATATTGTCGGGCAGCCTGGTGCCGCTCGAACCGGCCAAGGCAGGAGACGTGTTCGAGATGCAGCTCCACGGGGTTGGCAGCTGCACCGCGCGCTTTATCTGAATATGAAAAGTGGCGCATCGCTTGCGGGCGATGCCGTGAGGAGTAAGTAATGACGGGCAAGGTCAAGGCGGCGATCATCGGGTCGGGCAATATCGGCACCGACCTCATGATCAAGATGATCAAATATCCGCAGAATATGGAACTGGTGGCCGTGGTCGGCATCGACGAGGCGTCCGAAGGCCTCGCCATGGCGCGCGAGCGCGGCGTCGCCACCACCCATGAGGGCCTCGAAGGCCTCATGAAGATGGATGTCTATCCCGAGATCGGCATCGTGTTCGACGCAACCAGTGCCTATGCCCACAAGGTCCATGACGAAGCGCTGCGCAAGGACGGCAAGCAGGTGGTCGACCTCACCCCCGCCGCGATCGGCCCCTACACCATCCCCACGGTCAACGGCGAAGCCAATCTCGATGCTGGCAACGTCAACATGGTGACCTGCGGCGGGCAGGCGACGATCCCGATGGTTGCCGCCGTCTCCCAGGTCGCGACCGTCCATTATGCCGAGATCGTCGCGTCGGTCTCCTCGCGCTCGGCAGGACCCGGCACCCGCGCCAATATCGACGAGTTCACCCGCACCACCGCAGGCGCCATCGAAAAGGTCGGCGGCGCGGCGCAGGGCAAGGCGATCATCATCCTCAATCCCGCCGAACCGCCGATGATCATGCGCGACACCGTGTTCACTTTGTCCGAAGGCGCGGATGAAGAGACGATCCGCGCCTCGGTCGAGGCGATGGTCAAGAAGGTGCAGGCCTATGTGCCGGGCTATCGCCTCAAGCAGGACGTGCAGTTCGAGCGCTTTGGCGACAACAACAAACTCACCATCCCCGGTCGCGGCGAGTTCACCGGGGTCAAGACCATGATCCTGCTCGAGGTCGAAGGCGCTGGCGATTATCTGCCGAGCTATTCGGGCAATCTCGACATCATGACCGCCGCCGCCAAGGCGACCGGCGAGCTGCTCGCGCAGCGCATCGCGCAAGGAAAGAAGGTGGCCGCATGAGCGCCCAGATCACATCTCCGTTCAACGTCGAGGCGGGCGACAAGCTCTATATCCAGGACGTGACGCTACGCGATGGCATGCACGCCATCCGCCACATGTACGGCATCGACCATGTGAAATCGATCGCCAAGGCATTGGATGACGCAGGCGTCGACGCGATCGAGGTCGCCCATGGCGACGGCCTCAATGGCGCGAGCTTCAACTATGGTTTCGGCGCGCATACCGATTGGGAATGGCTCGAGGCGGTCGCCTCGGTGCTGACCAAATCGGTGCTCACCACGCTGATCCTGCCGGGCGTCGGCACGGTCGAGGAACTGCGCCGCGCCTATGACATCGGCGTGCGCTCGGTGCGGGTCGCGACCCATTGCACCGAGGCCGACGTCTCGAAACAGCATATCGGCATCGCCCGCGATCTTGGCATGGACGTCTCGGGGTTCCTGATGATGAGCCACATGATCGAGCCGGAGAAGCTGGCGAGCCAGGCGGCCCTCATGGAAAGCTATGGCGCGCAGTGCGTCTATGTGACCGACAGCGGCGGCGCGCTCGACATGGACGGGGTCAAGGCCCGGTTCGAAGCCTATGACCGGGTCTTGAAGCCCGAGACCCAGCGCGGCATCCACGCCCACCATAATCTCTCGCTCGGCGTCGCCAACTCGATCGTCGCGGCGCAGTGCGGTGCGGTGCGGATTGACGCGTCGCTGACCGGCATGGGCGCGGGCGCTGGCAATGCGCCGCTCGAGGTGTTCATCGCCGCTGCCGAGCGCAAGGGCTGGAACCATGGCTGCAACGTCATGGCGCTGATGGACGCGGCCGAGGATCTGGTTCGCCCCTTGCAGGACCGGCCGGTTCGGGTCGACCGCGAGACTCTCGCGCTGGGCTATGCCGGGGTCTATTCCTCGTTCCTGCGTCATGCCGAGAAGGCCGCCGAAACCTACGGCCTCGACACCCGCACTATCCTCGTCGAGCTCGGCCGTCGCAAGATGGTCGGGGGCCAAGAGGACATGATCGTCGACGTCGCATTGGATATGGTCAAGGCGCGCGAAGCCGCGGCCTGATCAGCCGCCGGGCGCGGCTTGTTCGCGCCCGGCACGGCTTACCCGCCACGCAAGGAGGAGAGGATATGGCCGAAAGACGCCTGTCGCTCGACCATATCACCGTCACCGACACCACCCCCTGGCAGCTTGCGCAAATCGCCGCACAGGTGGGCTGCGCAGGCATCTGCCCGTTCCTCCATTCCATGGAGGTGCTGCCCGCCATGCCCGCCTATGACCTGGTGCGCGACCCCCAGGCGCTGCGCCAGACCCGCGCCGCGCTCGCCGCCACCGGGGTCACGGTCGACCTTGTCTACCCCTTCACCATGGCGGGGCGCACCAATCCCGCTGACTTCATCCCCGCGCTCGAGGCCGGCGCCGCGCTCGGCGCGCCCCTCGCCAATGTGCTCTGCTACGACCGCGATCCCATCCGCCGCACCGAGAAGCTCGTCGAACTGGCCGAGCTCGCCGCCCCGTTCGACATCGCCCTCGCAATCGAATTTTATCCCCCCTCCCAGGTCCAAACCTTAAGCGCCGCCCTCGACGAAATAGCCCGCTCCGGCCGCTCCGACATCAAGGTCACAGCCGACCTCCTCCACATCATGCGCGGACCCGAACCAGACACCAGCTTCCCCCTCCTTGCCCATCCCGCCATCGCCATCGCCCAGATAGCCGACGGCCCAACAACCATCGATCCCGACCAGATCGAACGCGAAGCCGGCATCCAGCGGCAACTCCCCGGACAAGGCACGTTCAACATCCCCGCGTTCGTCAACGCCCTCAATCCCAACACACCCCTCAGCGTCGAAATACCCCAGCAAAACGCCATCGACAAAGGCAGCAACGCACATCAACGGGCAAAGTGGGCGGTGGATTGCGTGAAGGAAGTGGTGAAAAGAACGCACTGAGAAGACAGAAATAGGAAAATAGGAAAAATAGGAGAGTATGATGCGTGACCTGATCGACCCGACCCTGTTGCCGGGGTTGGAGTTCATGCCGGCGTTGGACATCACGGCAGAGAGCCTGCCTGCGATACGCGAAGGCATGGAGCAGATGACCGCGATGGCGCCCGAGCCGCAGGATAGTGGTGTTGAATGGCGGGAGGAGCGGATCATCGCGCCCGATGGGCATGAGCTGCTGGTCAGGGTTTATCGTCCGGCCGATGCGCAAGGGACTCTGCCCGCGATCCTGCATATCCATGGCGGCGGCTATGTGCTGGGGTCGGTGCGTACCAATCACCTTTCCAATATCGAGCTTGCGCTTTCCGCTTCCGCCCTCGTCGTTTCGGTCGATTATCGGCTCGCGCCGGAAACGGTGGCGCCGGGCGCGGTCGAGGATTGTTACGCGGCGCTACGATGGTTGCATGACGGCGCGGCGCAGCTGGGCGTCGATCCCAAGAGGATCGCCATTCGCGGCGAGAGCGCGGGCGGCGGGTTGGCTGCGGCCCTCGCGCTGCTGGCACGTGACCGGGGCGGCCCGGCGATCGCGCACCAGAACCTGATCTATCCGATGCTGGACGACCGCACCTGCATCACTCGCCAGCCCGAACATCTGGGCGCATTTGTCTGGACGCCGCAGGCCAATGTCTTTGGCTGGCGATCCCTGCTGGGCAAGGAGCCCGGATCGGCGGACGTATCGCCCTACGCGGCCCCCGCGCGGGCGGAGAGCCTGGCTGGCCTGCCGCCCGCCTTCATCTGCGTGGGCGCGCTCGATCTCTTCCTGGTGGAGGACATGGATTATGCCCGGCGGCTGATCGAAGCAGGCGTTGCGGCAGAACTGCACGTCTATCCGGGGGCCTATCACGGTTTTGACGTGACGCCCGACGCCGCGCCAGTCCGCCAGATGAAGCGCGACGCGGTCACGGCCCTTCGCAAGGCGCTGCATCCCGCCGAAACACTGTAGGATGAGCGATAGATAGCCACGCAAATTGCGGCGGCATCAGCTTTGACACTGGTGCTGCCCGCAAGTGCGCGCTATTAAACCGGCTACATTTTTGAAGGCGGGGCAAGAATGCAGATCAGAAGCGGGCGGAAAACGACGCCGCCATCGCTGGATACTCTCGATACGAATATCATAGAGATACTCCGGACCAACGGCCGCGCAACCAATCAGGAAATTGCAGAACGGCTGTCCGTTACCGCCGCCACCGTTTCGGCCCGGCTGCAAAAAATGGATGACGGGAAAGCGATGCGCGTTGTTGCCGTCACCGATTTTGCGGCCCATGGCTATAATGTGATCATCGCCCTGGGCGTGAAGGTCCAGGGCCGCAATGTTCAGGAGGTTGGCCGCGATCTGGCCGATCTTCCCGAAGTGCTGAGCGTCAATGTCATGAGCGGCGACCATGATGTGGAATTGCTCGTCGCGCTGAGGGATTTTGGCGAGGTGCAGGAGATGTTGTTCGAGCATATCGCCAGCGTGGACGGGGTCGTTCACATCACATCAGGGGTGGCGGTGGATATCGTGAAATATGAATTCAACGTGGTGCCGCTGTGACCGGGAAGGCCGATTGGGCGCGCCTGGACAAGCTGGACCAGGGGATCGTCGAAAAGCTGGCCCGCGACGCGCGCATTTCCAACCGCGCCATCGCCGCCGAACTGGGCGTGACGGAGGGCACCATTCGCACACGCGTCAAGCGGTTGCAGAATGAAGGGCTGATCCAGTTCACCGTCGTCACCGATTTCCGCATGGCGGGATCGCCCAACCTTTGCATGATGGGGATCGATGCCGATCCATCCCATGTGTCGGAGTTGGCGCGCCGTCTATCCGAAATTCCGGAAATCACCTGCGTTATCGTTCTGCTGGGCCGTTACAGCCTGTTGGCGATGGGGCTGTTCACCAATATCGAGCAATTGAACGACCTGGTGACGGAGCGCATTCGGCCCATGCCGGGCGTCCAGCGGGTGGAAACGTCCGTGTCCGTCCATAATTTGAAATATGAGGCTGGCATCGCGAAAATCACGCGAGAGACGCCCTAAAACAGGCGGGGACGGTCGATCTGTCCAACCGCAGAAAAACGGGGGGAGGTTCAACCCCTGAGGAGAGTATCATGTCGATCAATCTGGAAGAGCTTGCCGCCCGCGTGACGGCATTGGAGGACGTCAACGCCATCCGTCAGTTGAAGGCGCGTTACCTGCGCGCCTGTGACCTGAAGCTGGTGGACGAGTTGCGTGAGACGTTTCTGCCGCAGGGCATAAGGCTGGATTACCAGAATTTCCCGCTATTCACGGATCGCGACGAGTTTATCGCCATATTCCAGAAAATGGCGATGGCGGGCGGCGTCTATGACATTCACCATGCGACCAATGCGGATATTGAATTGGTGAGCGCGGATGAAGCGCGTGGGCTGTGGTCGCTCAATTTCCGGACGATCATTCTCGCCACCCGATCGGTGACCCGGCTCGCGGTGGAATATCAGGATGTCTACCGCAAGCAGGACGGGCGTTGGTGGATCGCGGAGTCGGTGAGCCGCGTCACGTCTATCCTGACCGAAGAGATTGGCGAGGATGGCACGCCGCGTTATCTGGCCTGGGGTGAGATGCCCGCTGCGGCTTGATGTCGTGAGGGCAGGGGCGCGATTGCGGTCCCTGCCTTTTTATTTGGTGACTAAGCTGGCTCTTACGAACTGGAGAATGGCAGCTTCCGGCAAATTGGGGATTGTATGGCCGCCTCTGCCAAAATGCAGCTCATGCAGATGGCGCGCTATCATGGTTGGGCGACTGAACGCCTTTTGGAGGCCGTGGCGTCGATCCCGGACGAACCTTATCATAAGTCATGCGGCCTCTTTTTCGGATCGATCCACGGAACGCTCAATCATCTGCTGCTGACAGACAGCGAGATTTGGTATCCGAGATTTACGCAGGCGCAGACAACGGCCCTTTCCCTTGATGCAGAGTTGGAGAGCAATCGCGCGCTACTCGCGTCCCGCTTGATCGCGGCAACGGCCCGTTGGCACGGCTATGTCGATAATCTGGACGAGGCCGCATTGGCTGACGATCTTCGCTATATAATGACGACGGGGCAGGCTCGCGCGCTTCCGATGTCAAGCGCGCTGCTCCATGTCTTCAATCACGGCACGCATCACAGAGGCCAAATTACCGCTGCGATTTCAATGCTGGGCTTCCAGTATGAACCGCTTGATCTGCCTTTCCTGATATTTTCCGAACAGGTGTAGACGGCGACGAGCTTCGCCTGACCCTGCCACTCGCATGATCGTGTCAGGGCGCCATCCAATGGCCGCCGTTTACGTCCAGCGCCGCGCCGGTGACGACTGCCGCATAATCGGAAAGCATCATCAGTACCGCGCGGGCGCAGTCATCCTGGGGCGGGATGATGCCGAGGAGAATGTCCTTGGTCACCGCCGCGATGACGTCTTCCGCGCTGGTTCCTTCCGTCACGAGGGAGTCGATATAGGCTTGCACGGGCGCGCCGTAGATCCAGCCCATGCGGCAGCTGTTCACCCGTATTCCGAACCGGCCGAGATCGGCGGCCATATATTTGGTGAGGACGTTGAGGCCGCCTTTCGACACGGCATAGCCCATTTCCATGCCATGTTCGCCGCCAGCGGGCCGGAGCGTGCCGATGGTCGAAACATTCACCACCGCGCCGCCGCCTTTCAGATGGGGCACGCAAGCGCGTGTCAGGCGCAGTGCGCCGAGGCAGTTGACGTCATAGATTTCGGCCCATTGGGCTTCGTCCGCATTGTCAACGAAAGTCCATTCGCCGTGATAATAAGCACTGTTGATGAGGCCGTGGATGCGCCCGCCAAATGCGGTGGCCGCCTTTTCAGCGAGATCGCGGCATTGCCCGTCATCGCTGACGTCGCATTTAACTGCTATGGCTTGTCCGCCCTGATCCGCGATTTCGGCGCGCACCTGTTCGAGATAATCGATGTTGCGGGCGCCCATGACGACCTTTGCGCCTTCCTGCGCGGCGAGTTTTGCGAGCGCCTGACCCATGCCGGGGCCGACGCCGCTGATCACGATCACCTTGTCCTTCAACAGCATCGCTGCGCTCTCCTTTCCGGGATTCTGGCGCCTTTTGAGGCCAAGGCCCGATTCCGGTTGCCCTTGTTCTTGCGCCGGTTTATCCACGCGTATCAAGATGCCTGCGAAGAAATAACGCCAGAATGCGTATCGCGGTGCGGAAATTTTTTTGGAGAGGCAGGGCGCATGGGCCGTTTGCAGGGTAAGGTTGCGATCATCACCGGAGGCGCTCGCGGCATGGGCGCCGCCACCAGCCGACTCTTTGCCGAGGAGGGCGCGAAGGTCGCCATCACCGATGTGCTGGATGAGGTGGGCACGCAACTGGCGACCGAACTGGGCGATGCAGCGCGCTTCTATCATCATGACGTGACGAGCGAGCAGGGCTGGGCCGAACTGGTCGGCGCCGTCGAAGCAGATCTGGGGCCGGTCGACATATTGGTGAACAATGCGGGCATCCTGCTGTTCCGCACGCTGCTGGACACCAGCCTTGCCGAATATGAGCGCGTGTTGAAGGTCAATCTGACCGGCGAATTTCTGGGCATCAAGGCCGTCGCGCCGGGGATGATCGCCCGTGGCAAGGGTGCGATCGTCAACATCTCTTCGGTCGATGGGATGAAGGGGGCGAACGGGCTTGCCGCTTATTCATCCAGCAAATGGGGCGTGCGGGGGCTGACCCGTGTCGCCGCGCTGGAGCTTGGCCATCGGGGCATTCGCGTCAATTCGGTGCATCCGGGCGGCGTGGATACGGTGATGACCAATCATGACGGATCGACGCGGGAAAAGGTGAGCGAGCGGTTCGGCAATGTGCCGCTGCAACGGGTCGGCGCGCCGGAGGAAGTGGCGCGCGCGACCCTGTTCCTGGCGAGCGACGAGGCATCCTATCTGGCGGGCGCGGAGATCGCCGTGGATGGCGGCATGCTGACCGGGCAATATTATGCACAATTTCCCGGTGCGCCGGGCGTGGATTGAATAGCGGGCGTGTGAACAACAAAACAGCGACATAAGGAGAGATGCCATGATCCGTATCGACTTACCCGAGCAGGATGCCGCCGACCCCTATGGCTATGCATCGCGCAATTATGCGCGCGAGATCATGGGGGCAGCGGGCGGCTTTTCGAAAGCGGTCTATCAGCATAGCCTGTTGTCGCTGCGGGAATTTGAAGGCGCGCGGTCGCGGACGGCGCAGATAAACGGTTGTGTCATCTGCCAGCAATTTCGCGCGGCGCGGGACGTTCAATCGATGTTTGCCGCATCGGGGCAGCGGCCGGGGCATACGGTTGCCGACAATGGATCAGCGCCCGATGAGGACTTTTATGCGGCGGTCGAGAATTGGCGGACGTCGCCTGTCTTCAGTCCTCGCGAGCGGACGGCGATTGAATTTGCGGAGCGCTTTGCGCAGGAGCCGAAGTCGATTGCGCAAGATGAGGATTTCTGGGAGCGGGCGCATGCGCTGTTTTCCGACGAGGAGATTGTCGACCTGGCGCATAGCGTGGCGGCGTGGGTCGGATTGGGCCGCGTGGCCCATGTGCTGGGGTTTGATAGCGTGTGTCTGCCCTTTGCCGAGGTGGCGTGATTAGTAGACGGTTGGTTGTGTCCAAGCGACTTGCTCCCTCTCCCCTTCAGGGGAGAGGGTTGGGGAGAGGGGAATGAGCAGGCCCCTCTCCCGGCTTCGCTGCGCTCGCCACCCTCTCCCCTAAAGGGGAGAGGGGAAGTTGGGTGTCAGCCGAGATTGCCGGGTTCAGCGTGCAGGATCATCGGGTCGCCCGTATGCGCGGCCCAGATCGCGTCGCGGCGGACGATGCGCCAGCCTTCGGCGCGCCTTTCCCACTGATCGACATATTCGCCGTTGGAATCGAATATGGGTCCGGCGGGGTCGTCCACCCGCTGGTGCCGGGCCTGCACATAGGATCGGCTCGTCGCGCGGTCGCCATCGACATCGACCAGGATGCTTCCGATGAGATGCTGCGTGCCGCCGCAGCGGTCGAGGAAGCGGCGCATGTTGGCGGTGAGCGCCGCCATACCGTGCTGGTCGCCGCCGGTGCCATAGTCGAAGCTGATGTCCTGCGCGAAGACGTCGCTTAAGCGGTCCCACTGTTTATTGTCGAGGATGCGGGCGAAGCGGGACAGACCTCGTATGATTTCCCGTTCGTCCAGCAATGCCTGGAGGGTGATGGCGTTGGGCATGTTTGCGCCTTTTTCGTCTACCACCAGCATGCGCGTTGCCGTGCGGTCGAGGAAGTTTTCCTCATCCTGCGCGATCTGGTTGGCGATGTACTCTTGCGCGGCGGCGGCGGTGAAGCGGTCATAGGCTTCGCGGTCGGCGAGCCAGATTTCGGTGATCACGTCGAAGTCGATCGGCGCGGCGCCCGGAAACAGGAAGGCGCCCTCCAGCTCCACATAATTGCGCCGATAATCGACTATGCCCGGCAGCACGCGCCGTATCAGGGGCGCGTGCTGGGTTTCATAATAAGCGATAAAGTCTTCGCGCGAGAGATCCGGCCTGCGTTTCAGTAGTGCGATGCATTTGAACATGAGCGCACCTCCTTGACGATTAGGGCGCCATCCACTGGCCGCCGTTGACGTCCAGCGCCGCGCCGCTGACGACGCGCGAATAGTCGGAGATCATCATCAACACGGCGCGGGCGCAGTCATCTTCGGGCGGGATGATGCCGATGGGGATATTCTTGGTGACGCCCGCGATCACATCATCACGCTTGAAACCGGCGTCGACCTGCGATGCGATGAAGCCTTCGACCGGTTCGCCATGGATCCAGCCCATGCGGCAGGTGTTGACGCGGATGCCGTGGCGGCCAAGGTCGGACGCCATATATTTGCCCAGCGTGTTGAGCGCGCCCTTTGCCACCGCATAGGGCATTTCCATGCCGCCTTCGGTGCCATAGGGATTGACCGTCGCCATGGTGGACACGTTCACGACCGCGCCGCCGTCGCGCAGATAGGGGACGCAGGCGCGCGTGAGGCGGAGGGCGCCGAGGCAGTTGACGTCGAACGCCTTGGCGAAGTCGCCCAGGTCGGCATTATCGACAAAGCACCAGTCGCCGTGGAAATAGGCGCTGTTGACGAGGCCGTGGACGCGTCCGCCAAATTCGGCGGCGGCGCGTTCGGCCAGCGTCTTGCACTGAGCTTCATCGCTGACGTCGCAGGGGACGGCGATGGCTTTGCCGCCCTTTGCCTTGATGTCGCTGCACACTTCATCGAGGAAGGCCTGGTTACGGGCGGCGAGCACGACGCTCGCGCCTTCGGCGGCCGCTATCCGGGCCAGCGCCTGACCCATGCCGGGGCCAACGCCACTGACGATCACGACCTTGTCCTTGAGAAGCATCCTCTTTCCTTTCCTGATCCTTTGGCCGCCTGCCCGTCATGCGGGGTGCAGCTTTGGCGCATAGGATAGGTGAAAAAAACAATTGATCAATGCGCTTTTTGCAACGCTGTATGCCATTTACGCCGACATATGCGTAGCAGCGAGCGCGAATGCGCACGAACCGGATCATAGGCGGAGTTGACTGAATTTCCCGCTGAAGGGATAAGGTCGAAAGCATCGGGTCTGATCGGCGCAGCCCGCCGGGCCTGAGAATAATATGTGGAAGGAGAGGACGATGCGCTTTCATCTGGGCGAGTCGATGACCGCGATCCAATATTACGCGCCGCTGGCAAAGGCGGCCGAAGCGGCGGGCTATGCAGGGTTCACGGTGCCCGATAGCCTGATCTACCCGCAAAGTTCCGGCACCAAATATAGCTATACCGACGATGGCGGGCGCGAATTCCTGGAGAACAAGCCGTTCCTGGAGTCGTTCATCCATGTGACCGCGATGCTCGCCGCGACGCAGACGCTGGAGGTCACTACCAATGTCGTGAAGCTGCCGGTGCGGCCGCCACTCTATGTCGCAAAGATCGTGGCGTCGATCGAGGCCTTGTTCGACAACCGCTTCAACTTTGGCGTGGGCCTGAGCGTATGGCCGGAAGATTATGCGGTCATGGGCGTGCCGTGGGAAGGGCGGGGCAAGCGGTTCGATGAGTGCATCGATATCGTCCGGGGCCTCACCAATGGCGGCTATTTCGAATATCATGGCGAGTTTTTCGACTTGCCCCCCGTGAAGCTCAATCCTGTCCCGACAAAGCCGGTGCCGATCCTGATCGGCGGTCATTCCGACCCGGCGCTGAAGCGCGCGGCGCGCAACGATGGCTGGATGTTTGCGGGGGGTGGCATGGATATGATGCTGCCGATGCTGGAGAAGCTGGCGGCGTATCGGGAGGAGCTTGGGCGCAAGGACGCGCCATTCCGCATCTTCGGTTCGGCCATGGGGGAGGTCGATCTGGATATGATCCGTCGGCAGGAGGATGCGGGCGTGACTGATGTCGTCGCCTCTTTCCGCAATCTCTATGCGGTGGAAGAAGATAGTCAGCCGTTGCAGGAGAAGATTGACGATCTCAACCGCTTTGCCGACAAGATCATCAGCCGCTACTGATCGGCCTTTCGCCGCCGCCCTGGCGCAGTTCGCGCCAGCGGCTAGGCGATGATCCGGTCCATTGCTGGAAAGCGCGGCGGAAAGCGCCCGTGTCGCTGAACTGGGTGCGGCGGCCGACTTCGGTGATGGTGAGGCGGGGGTCGTCCAGGAGCCGGGTTGCGAGGGCGCGGCGTGCTTCGGTCTTGAGTTGCACCAGTGATGTGCCTTCATCAGCGAGGCGGCGTTTCAACGTGGCGACGCTGATGCTGAACTGGCGGGCGAGTTGCGATGCGGTTGCGGGCGCTTCGCCACTTCCCAGCATGGCGCTGAAGAGGTGCTGGATGCGCTCCGACAATGGCGCGTCGAGCGATTGCGACTGTTCGACGTCGAAGGGGAAGCGTTCGAGCAGATGCTCCAGTTCATGATGGCTGCGTAGGACCGGGCGGTCGAGATAGCTGGCGGGGAAGCGCAGGCTGTTTTCGGGCGCGCCATGCTGCATGGGCACGGGCATGAGGTAGGAAATGGTCTGTTCGTCCAGCAGCGGTGGATAGCGCATCGCTGCGCCGAGCAGCGGAATATCCTCGCCGATCAGCCAGCCGAATAGCCGGTAATAGGTGGAGAGGCCCGCGAGGTCGGACACATAGGCGCTGGCGTTCCTGATCTGGCGCGGGGTCGCCATGTCGAGCCGCGCGACGCCGTCATCGACCTTCAGCCGCAGCCGCCCTGCGCGTGGCCCGATAAGCTCGGAAAAGCGATCCGTGCGATCGATCACGTCCGCCAATGTGCGGCAGGTGATGATGCAGTGGCAGAGCATGTCCACCCCCGCCTTGGTCAGGGGCTCGCGTCCTTCCTGACGGGCTGCCTGCGCATCGAGAGCCCAGGTGCAATGGGCGTAGAGGCGGGTGAAATCATCCTGCGAAAGCCCGCGCTGCGCGGCGGTTCCGCCGATCGGCGGCCCTATGAGGTGGGACAGGCGCGCCTGCCGCAGAAGATCGGCGGGATCGACTCCGATTTCCGCCACCAGCCGTAGCAGATCGCGAGCGATGGCGACGGGGACACGCGTCGCCACCGGGCGGGACAGATGTTTGGCGTTGAGCTTTTTTGTCATGACCTTTGAGCTATTCTGGCATTTCCAGAGGCAGGGAGAAAGGGGAAACAAACGGTCTAAATAGAAAGGATCGAGAGGGTGGCGGACGAGAGCCTGATTGCGCGCATAGACCGACTGGAATCGCTGGATGCGATCCGTCAGCTGGCCGCGAAATATTCGCTGGCGCTGGACATGCGCGATTCCGACGCCTGGGTGAACCTGTTTCCTGAGGATGTGAAGGTCGGTGGCGGCAAGCAGGGGCGGAAGGCGCTCCGCGACTGGTTCGACGAAACCCATTCGATGCAGTTCGATGGCACGTCCCACCATATTGGCGGCCACATCATCGATTTCGATGATCCCGATCATGCGCAGGGCGTCGTCTATTCAAAGAATGAGCATGAGACCGGCGCCGAATGGGTCATCATGCAGATGATGTATTTCGATAAATATGAGCGGATCGATGGGCGCTGGTATTTCCGTCGCCGCCTGCCGCTTTATTGGTATGCGACGGACCTCAACAAGCCGCCGATCGGTGATCGCAAGATGCGCTGGCCGGGCGTGCAGCCCTATCATGGCAGTTTCCACGACCTGTTCCCGAGCTGGAAAAGCTATTGGGACCGGCATGGGCAGCCGCATGATGGCCCGGTCGATGCGCCCGCGCCGTTGGAAAAATTCATTGAAACGATGCGGCGCGGCGCTCCGCTGCCCAAGCCGCGCGTACGGAGCTGATTTGCTATGACGGATATTTTCTCGCCCGTGACATTGGGTGACATTGCGCTGTCCAACCGGATCGTCATGGCGCCGATGACCCGCGACCGGGCGGGGCCGGGCGACGTGCCGACCGACATCATGGTCGAATATTATCGTCAGCGTGCCAGTGCCGGGCTGATCGTGACGGAGGGGACGCAGCCTTCGCCCGCCGGCAAGGGATATTGGCGCACGCCGGGCATCCATAGCGTGGCGCAGGTCGAAGGATGGCGCAAGGTCGCCGACGCTGTCCATGGCGTGGGCGGAAAGATCGTCATGCAGCTGATGCATGTCGGCCGCGCCGCCGTGCAGGCGAACAAGGATGCGGACGCAGAGACGATTTCGCCGTCAGCCATTCAGTGCCCGGACAAGATCCCCGGCCCTGATGGCGTTCCGGTGGAAACGGTCGTGCCGCGCGCGCTGGAAACGGATGAGATTCCCGGCGTCATTGCGGAATATGTGACGGCGGCGCGCAACGCGATCGCCGCTGGTCTGGACGGGATCGAGCTGCATTGCGCCAGCGGTTACCTGCCGATGCAGTTCCTGTCTTCGAACAGCAACCAGCGCACGGATCGCTATGGCGGGACGGTCGAGAACCGCATTCGTTTCGTGGTGGAGTTGCTGGAAGCGCTGGCCGATGCCGTGGGTGCGGGCCGGGTCGGCTTCCGTATCTGTCCGGGCGTCAAGTTCAACGGCATGGATGATGCGAACCCGCATGAAACCTATGCGGCGTTGTTGAACGCTATCGACGGCATGGGCCTGGCCTACTGCCATCTGATCCACATTCCGCTGGAAGGGCAGGACGCGCTGGAGCTGGTCCGTGCCAACTGGAGCGGCGCGGTGATCGAGAATGGCGGCCTGAACCTGGAGAAGGCTTCGGCGGTGGTCGAGCAAGGGAAGGCCGAGGCCGTGTCCTTCGGCTATCTCTACATCGCCAATCCCGATCTGGTGGAGCGTTTCCAGACGGGGGCTGCCCTCAACAAGGCCAACAAGGCCAGCTTCTACACGGGCAGTGGCGACGATCGGGTCGGTTATCTGGATTATGCGCTGCTGGACGCATGAGCGGCGGGTAGGGTCACAAGAATATAAGGAGAGGTAATATGGCAAAGCTGCTGGAAGGGCGCACGGCGCTCGTCACCGGGGGTGGGCAGGGTGTTGGTCAGGGCATCGTGCGGGCGCTGGCCGCCGCCGGGGCGAATGTCGCTATTGCCCAGCGCAAGGCTGATCAGGGCGAGGAAGAGGCGCAATATCTGCGCGACATGCATGGGGTTGATGCTTTTTTCATCCGTACAGACGTGACGCAGCGCGCCGAGGTGGAAGCCATGGTCGAGGCCGTGCACCAGCGGTTCGGGCGGCTCGATATATTGGTCAACAATGCGGGCGCCAGCTTCCCCAAGCGGATCGAGAAGCATAGCGACGAGGATATGGAGGGATCCTTCGCCCTCAACTATTATGCCGTGTTCTGGGCCATGAAGGCGGCTTTCCCGATCATGAAGGCGCAAGGCTATGGCCGCGTGATCAACCTGGGATCGCTGAACGGCGTCAACGCGCATATGTTCACCGTGGCCTATAATGCCAGCAAGGAAGCGATGCGGGCGCTGACCCGGACGGCGGCGGTGGAGTGGGGGCCGCATGGCATCACCTGCAACACCATTTGTCCTTCCGCGACGAGTCCGCAGGCTAAGGATTATTTCGCGGCCAATCCTGAGATGACGCAGGCGATCCTGCAACAGGTTCCGGCCGGGCGATTTGGCGACGCGGAAGCGGATATTGGTCCGATCGCGGTGTTCCTCGCTAGCGAGGGCGGCGGCTATATGAGTGGCAACACCCTCTTTGCCGATGGTGGTGCGCATGTGAACGGCGTCGCCTGGCGTCCTGAAGTAGAGGATTGATCGCCATGGAACGGCTGAAAGGAAAACGCGCTGTCGTGACCGGCGGCGCGCAGGGGATTGGTGCGGCTATTGCGCGGCGCCTCGCTGCCGAAGGGGCGACGGTCGCGATACTTGATCTGGATGCGGCGGCGGCTGGCGCGGTGTTGCCTGCGCCGCATGTGGGGATTGCCTGCAACGTTGCGGACACAGCTTCAGTGGACAGGGCCTTTGCGCAGGTGAAGGAGGCGCTGGGCGGCGTCGACGTGCTGGTCAACAATGCCGGGCGGGGTAGCGCGGCAGGGGACGGCATGGACCGCTATTATGCGGCGCAGGGGGAGCGGGCTGAGCAAATCGCGCGGGGCGAGGCGCCGACGACCTTTGTCGATCAGACAATCCATTGCGGGGATGAGGGCTGGTCCGGCGTGCTGGCCGTGACGTTGGACGGTACGTTCAAATGCAGCCGGGCGGCGGTTCGGTTGATGGCGGAACAGGGGACTGGCGGGAGCATCGTCAACATCGGATCGACGTCTGGCGTGAAGGGCGATGGGCCTATCCCTTACTGCGCGGCCAAGGCGGCGGTGCTGGGCATGACGCGGGCGATGGCGCGGGAGCTGGCGGATCGTGGCATCCGGGTCAATGCGGTTAATCCCGGTGCAACCGAGACGCCGATCTATGCGACGCTGCCCGCGGAAATGAAGGACATGATCGCGGCGGACAGCCTGATGAAGCGTCTGGCCCAGCCCGACGAGATCGCGGGGGCCGTGGCGTTTCTGGCAGGCGATGACGGCAGCTTTGCCACGGGCAGCATCGTGACCGTGAATGGCGGGGCTTACTTCACATAATCAGAGCGGATCGGAGCAGGACATGAAGGCACTGGAAGGCAAGGCAGCGATCGTAACCGGCGGCGCGCGCGGGGTGGCCAAAGGTGTGGCGACGGCCTTCGTCAAGGCGGGAGCCCGCGTGCTGATCGTCGATCGGGAGGAAGAGCTTGGCCGTGCGACCGAGGCGGAATTGCGGGCGCTGGGCGGGGATGTGCATTTCCTGGCGGTTGACCTGGCGCAGCGGGCGGAGTTGCCGAAGATCGTCGAGGCGGCGGTCGGGCATTTCGGCGGTTTGGATGTGCTGGTGAACGCGGCGCAGGCTTCGCGCCAGTTGCCGATGGCCGAAACGACCGACGAGGCCATGGAACTTGCTTTCGACACCGGCTTCTGGCCGACTTTCGTGTTGATGCGTGAAGCCTATCCGCATCTGGTTAAAGCCAAGGGGTCGGTCATCAACTTCGCGACCGGCGCGGCGTTCGATGCGATCCCGACGCAGGGGTCTTACTGCGCGGCGAAGGAAGCGATCCGCGCCATTTCCAAGATCGCCGCCAGCGAATGGGGCGCGGAGGCGGTGCGGGTGAACATCATTTGCCCGTTCGCCAATTCACCGGGCGTGATGGCGTGGAAGGAATGGGCGCCCGCCGATTATGATACGCAGATCAGCAAGGTATCACTGAAGCGCATTGGCGATTGCGAAAAAGATATTGGCGCGGCCGCCGTATTCTTGGCAAGCGACGCGGCAGGTTATATCACCGGCCAAACGCTGATGGTGGATGGGGGGCAGACAAAGGCCTTCTGATCTCGATCGCATAAGGAGAGGACAGCTTTTCGTGACCGACATTTCGCTTCATCGCCCCTATCCCGCCAGCAAGGTCGAACGGTGGGATTTCGAAACCGACGTCGCGGTGATCGGCTTTGGCGCGACGGGTGCGTGCGCGGCGATCGAAGCGGCGGCGGGAGGCGCGCGGGTTATGCTGTTCGAACGTGGTTCGGGCAGTGGCGGCGCGTCGGCCTTGTCGGGCGGTGAGATTTATATCGGCGGCAGCGGTGGGACGGATGCCCAGCGCGCGGCGGGGTTCGAGGACAGCACGGAGGATATGGCCGCCTATCTGAAGGCGGCGGGCGGGCCGTGCGCGGACGAGGCGAAGTGCGATCTTTATGCGCAGGAGTCTCTCAACCACTATGCTTGGCTGAAGGAGCAGGGCATCCCCTATCGCGGCAATTATCTGCCCGGAAAGCATATCGAACCGACGGACGATTCCACCCTGATCTGGTCGGGCAGCGAAGCGGCATGGCCCTTTTGCGAGAAGGCGAAGCCTGCGCCGCGCGGGCATGTGATCGCCCATATGGGTTGGGGCGGGGGTCGGCCGATGGTCGATCTGCTGGAAGCGCGGGCGAAGGCGCTTGGCGTTGAAGTGACGACGGACGCGCGGGCGGTGGCGCTGGTGCAGGATGACGATCGCCGGGTCGTGGGCGTCATCGTGCGCATCGATAATGTCAATCGCTTCGTCCGTGCGGCGAAGGGCGTTATCCTCTGCACGGGCGGCTTTGCCTTCAACGAAGATATGCGCCGCCGTTATTGCCCGGAAACGTTCAAGATCAGCAGCCCGATCGGCGATCAGGATGATGGCGTGGGGATCGAACTGGGCGTCAGCGCGGGCGGTGACGCCGTCCATATGGAGCAGTTCTTCACCACCTGTCCCTGGACCATGCCCGAACCGCAGGCCTATGGCGTGTTCGTCAACCAGATGGGCCAGCGCTTCATCAACGAAGATTGCTATCATGGCCGGGTGAGCCGCGTTGCGGTCGACCAGATGGGCGACAGGGTCTATCTGTTGCTCGACATCGCCCATTTTGACGAGCCGCTCCCGATGGCTGGCATGACGATCGCGGGGACTGGCGACAGCTGGGAAGAGGTGGAAGCCGAACTGGAGATGGCGCCGGGTACGCTGTCTGCCACCATGGCCTTCTATAATGAACATGCGCGGGAGGGGCGCGATCCGCTGTTCCATAAGCGCGCGCCGATCCTGACGCCGCTGGATCAGGGACCGTTCGTGGCGCTGGAGTTGAATTTCGCCACCAGCTATTTCAGCTTCTTCACGCTCGGGGGACTGCGGACATCGACCGATGGCGAGGTGCTGGATCGCGCTGGCGCGCCGGTCGCGGGCCTGTTCGCGGCGGGGCGCTGTACTTCGGGTCTTCCGGCCTGGGGGCATGGTTATAGCTCCGGCCTCAGCCTTGCCGACTGCACTTTCTTCGGGCGTCAGGCCGGGCGGAAGGCGGCGCGGGGCTGATCTTCGCCTGTCGGTCAAGACCTGATCCATTTGCATGATGCGCGGCGCTGCCCGTCGCATCATCATGATGGTCAGAAACACAACCGACAGGAGAGTGACTTGTCCATCGATCAGGGCCGCAAAGGTCTGCGTTTCGCAATTATTGGAGCGGGCATGGCGGGCATCCTTGCCGCCATCCGCCTGCGCCAGGCGGGCGAGGATTTCACCGTTTATGAAAAGGCCGGGCGGCTGGGCGGCACCTGGCGGGAAAACCGCTATCCGGGCCTGACCTGCGACGTGCCAGCGCACGCCTATACCTATAGTTTTGAGCCCTATGCGGAATGGGACGCCTATTATGCCAAGGGCGGTGAAATACAGACCTATTTCGAAAAGACGGCCGAGAAATATGGCATTATGCCGCACGTTCGTTTCAACAGCGAAGTCGTGTCCACTGTATGGGACGAGGGCGCTGGCCTCTGGCGGTTGGGGCTGATCACCGGCGAAGAGGTTGAGGCCGAAGTCGTGATTGCCGCTTCTGGTGTGTTGCACCATCCCAAGCTGCCCGACATCGAAGGTCTGGACAGTTTCGAGGGGCAGGCTTTCCACAGTGCCCGCTGGCAGGATGATGCCGCGATCGATGGCGCGCGGGTGGGCGTGGTCGGCAATGGGTCTACCGGCGTGCAGATCATCACGGCACTCAATACATGTGCGTCGAAACTGGTGCATTTCCAGCGGTCGCCGCAGTGGATCATGCCTGTTCCCTATTTCCAGTATAGCGAGGAAGAGAAGGAAGCATTCCGTCGCGATCCCGCGCTGATCGACGACATTCGCAACAATAAGGAATATTGGGACAACATCTTCCGCTTTACTCACGCGATCACGGACACGCATGGTCCGGAGATCGCGGCGATCGAGCAATATTGCCTCGACAATCTGGAAAACAGCATTCGCGATCCTGAGCTGAAGGAAAAGTTGCGCCCCAATTATCGGGCAGCGTGCAAGCGGCTGATCTACAGCTGGTCCTATTATGACGCCGTGCAGCACCCGAATGTCGAGGTGGAGCGTGACCGCATCGCGCGCGTCGAAGCCAAGGGTGTGCGGATGGAGGATGGACGGCTCCATGAACTCGATACGCTGGTGCTGGCGACGGGCTTTCATGCTGATCGCTTCATCCGGCCGACAACGGTGCTGGGGCGGGATGGCGTTTCGCTGGACGATGTGTGGTCCGTTCGGCCGACCGCTTATTATGCGGTGACGATACCGGGCTTTCCGAACTTCTTCATGCTGAATGGGCCGACCGGGCCTGTCGGCAACTTCTCCCTGATCGACATTGCGGAGAAGCAATGGGCCTATGTCGATCAGTTGCTGGATCTCCTTCGCTCCGGAGAGGTGCGGACGGTTGAACCGAGCTCTGACGCTCATGCTGATTATGAGGAAAGGCGCATCGCGGCGGCGCGCACCACGATCTTCGGATCGGGCTGCAACAGCTGGTATCTGGATGCGACCGGCGTCCCGGCTAGCTGGCCTTGGAGCTATGAGGCGTTTGCCGATGCCATGGCGGCGCCGGTGATGGCGGATTATCGGGTTGAGGCTGGGGCGGAGTTGGTTGGGGGGTAGGACATTTGCGTTGGAGCGTGATCGTCTTACGCGGATGCATAAGGCTCCCTTCCGTCACCCCGGATCAAGTCCGGGGTGACGATCACTCAAAGATGATCATGCCCTAAAAATCACTGCACGTTACTGCTCGCCCTGAGCCTGTCGAAGCCTGTCCTGAGCGGCTCCTGCGAGCAGGCAGTCGAAGGGGGCTTTAGAAGTGAAGGGCTTTGACAAGCTCAGCCCGAACGGGGGAGGGGGCAGATCAAATAGGAAAGGGGAGCGTTGCGGCGCTCCCCTTTTCTTTGACGTTGAACGTCCGATCAGCGGCCCATGGCGGCTACGGCTTCAGCCGCGCCACGGATTGCGCCTTCGATGTAGGTGACTCCGGTGCCGTCGCCGACCTCCACTACATCATGGCCTTGCGCACGGAGCGCATTGGCGAGGGTAGAGTCGCCGTGGGCGCCCATGGCCACCACCACATGGTCGGCAGCGACGCTCTTCTGCTCGCCGTCTGTATTGGTGAAGCTGACGTTGTTCTTGCCGATCGCGATGCCGCTCGCGCCGGGGAACATCGCCACGCCATGTTCGCGCAGTTCCGCCAGCAGGCGCATGCGGCGCACCAGCAGCAGGCCGCCGCCGAATCTGGGGGCTTCGCCGATGACGGTGACTTCACGGCCGCGCTCCATCAGGAATTCGGCTAGCTCCACGCCGACCAGTTCGCCGCCGATGATCACGACGCGCTTGCCGAGCGGCATCCAGGCGTGGGTCGCCTTGCGCACCAGGTCGAGATTGGCGGTCGCGCCGGTGGCCGCGCCGAGCTTCGTCGCCACGCGGGTCGTCCAGCTGGTCTTGCGGCGGATTTCAGCGGAGTCCTCGCCCAGCATCATGCCGCGCAGATCGTCGCCCGACAGCACGAAGTCCTGATCATTGCCGGGGATCGGCGGCATGTCGCGCACGGCGCCGGTCGCGACAATCACCTTGTCGGGCATCAGGCTGGCGATCAGTTCCGGGGTCGCCACCGTTTTCAGGCGCACATCGACCTTCGACTTGCCAAGCTGGTCACGCAGCCAGTTGAGCAGCCGCTCATTGGGTTCATAAGCGAGACCTGCGAAGCGCAGCGTACCGCCCAGACGATCGGATTTTTCAATGAGCGTGACCTTGGCGCCCGCAAGGTCCAGCCTGCGCGCAGCCTCCATACCACCGGGGCCGCCGCCCACGATCACGACATGGCCGGGGACCTTGGCCGGGGACCAATCGAGGTCCTCATAGCCGGTTTCCGATCGCACGGCGCAGCGCACCTGTTCGCGCAGATAGGCGGTGCTGACGCAGGTATAGCAGTAGATGCAGGGGCGGATGTCGGCGATCCGGCCCTCCGCCAACTTGCGGGGCAGGTCCGGGTCCGCGAGCAGCTTGCGCCCCATGGCGAGGAAGTCGAATTCGCCCTGCGCCAATCCCTTTTCGCCGCGATCGATTTCCACCCGACCCGATGCGATCACCGGGATGGAAACGACCTTCCGGATGGCGGCGGCGGCTTCCAGATTGAAGGCGGGTTCGTGCGGGATGTTTGAACCCGAATGGAGCTTGCCCTGACCCACATCATGATAGGCGGTGACGGTGAGGGCGTCGGCGCCCGCTGCTTCGACCAATGGCGCCAGTTCGAGGGCATGGTCGATGGTGATGCCGTTCTTCTTGCCCAGTTCGCGCGAGTCCATCTTGACCCACATCGGGAAGTCGGGACCGACCGCCGCGCGAACGGCGCGCACGACTTCCAGCAACAGGCGCGCGCGGCCCGCCACGTCGCCGCCATATTCATCCTGCCGCGTGTTGGTGGACGGGGAGACGAAGGAGGAAAGGAGATAGCCATGGCCGCCATGGATTTCCAGGCCGTCCATTCCGGCGCGCTTGGCACGGAGTGCTGCGTCGGCGAACTGGCGGACGGCATGGTCGATGTCGGCCTTCTCCAGAACCTTGATTTCCGGCACCACGCCGCCCGCGAATGCCGCCATCTCTTCGGGCAGGAAATAGTCGGGGAAATCGCCCGCGAAGGGGGGCGGATAAGCCGGAGCCCAGAGGGGATGGCCGTCCTGCGCGCTATGCCCGGCGACGAGGCCGCCATGATGGAGTTGTGCCGCGATCCGTCCGCCAGCGGCGTGAACGGCCTCGGTCAGCTTTGTGAGACCCGGCAGGAAACGATCGTCGGAAATTGCGGTCTGGTTAGGCTGAACCGCGCCCACGGGCCAAGCGACGCCGGTGACGCCCATGATGATCAGGCCCGCGCCGCCCTTTGCCTGCGCGACATGATAATCGATCAGGCGCTGGCTGACCGTGCCGTCTGCTTCGGCCAGGCTGACGCCCATGGCGGTGACGATGATTCGGTTGGGGAGGGTCAGCGCGCCGATCTGGCCCGGTGTGGTGAGAGATGCAGGCGCTGCGCCAGACCGTGATTGTGAAAGGGCAGGGGCAGCGGTCATCATGATCTCCTAGATTTGCCACATGCGTATGGTCGTCATCCTTTTATCGCGTTCTTTGTCGTTAGTCAGGCAAAAATAATGGTGATCGCGTAAGAATTTGCGCGATCTATTCCCGATTGATCGCTTCGCGCAAATTTGATCGGGATGAACAATAAAAAGGGGGACGATCACCCGATCGCCCCCTTTCATTCTTTTCGAGCTTAGGAAGATCAGCCGATCTTCAGCGCCGCGACTTCGTCAGCCGACAGGGTGAGCGAGGCGGCCTTGACGGCTTCCTCGATACGGGCTGGGCTGGACGCGCCGAAGATGGGGATCACCTGCTGCGGCTGGTTCAGCAGATAGGCGAGCACTACGTCCGAAACGCTGACGCCATGCTTGGCGGCGACGTCCTTGGCAGCGGCCAGACGGTCCTTGTTGACCGGGTTGTCGTAGAAGCCCTGAAGATGCTCGGGCACTTCACCCTTTTCAGCGAAGGCGAAGTAGCCGCGGCTCTGCGAGCAATAGGGGATGATGGCGAGACCAGCATCCTTGAGCTTGCCGCCATGATCTTCGAAATACATCTGGTAGCCCTGGGCCGTGGCAGCTTCTTCATTGGGCTTGGCGAGGCCCCAGAAGGGTTCGACGGCGATGAAGCCAGCCTTGCCGTTTGCCTTGGCGTATTCGTTGGCTTCCAGCACGCGGGCGTCGGACCAGTTCGACGCGCCGAAATAGCGGATCTTGCCCGCATTCTTCGCTTCGTTCAGGAAGTCGATCAGTTCGGCAACCGGGGTTTCCGGATTGTCCATGTGGACCCAATAGAGGTCGATGGTGTCGACGCCCAGATGCTCAAGGCTCTCATTGAGGTCGCTGCCGATGTCGGTGGCGTTGACGCGGTTGCGATAGTCGCCAGCGCGCATGTCGAAATGGCCGCCCTTGGTCGCGACGATGACGTCTTCGCGCTTCTTGCCCTTCAGCCAGGCGCCGATGGCGCGTTCGCTGGCGCCCTTGGGCGCGTCGGGCATCCAGTCGCCGTAGGAACGGGCGGTGTCGACGAAATTGCCGCCCAGTTCCAGAAACTTGTCGAGGATCGCGTTGCTGCGGTCCTGGTCGATCGACCAGCCGAGCATGTTGGTGCCGTAGCACAGACGGCTGACCGAGAGGTCGGTATTGGCGAGCGTGACCTTTGAAAGCATGGCTAACTCCTGCATGGCGGCGTCTCTTGCGGGTGCAAAAGCGTGCCCTAAACTACCCCGCGGACATCCGAACTAGTGCTCAGCGCCGCTCCGGACATCCCGTAACGCGCGGACAATCAATGTTGCGCGCGCGTCATGGCGAGAGCGGACAGTTACGCAGCCGTCGGCGAAAAGGAAAGGGGGATTGTTGATATTCGTAGCTGTTACGGCAAGGCGGGCATCCGGGCCGGTCAATAGCTGCCGTTGGTGACGATCACTGTCGCGCCGAGCGTTGTCGAGGGGAGCGGGATGAAGGTGGCGTAGCGCATGAGCGGCGACCCGCTCATGTCGTAGCTAACCTGAACCTTGAACTGCCCTATGCCGTCTGGCGCGGCCTGAATGTCGGCTGTCCCTCCCGAAGAGAGCAGTGCGCCATAGCCGTTGATGACGGCCTGTGCGCGGGTGCGGGCCAGTGTGGCGCGTTCGCTGGAGGAAAGCCCCGCCATCGCGGCGCGCGCGCCCTCCGCAGCGGCATGGCGGACGCCGAGCAGGGCCGAGAACCAGAAGGAATAGATGATGATCGCGAAGATGAGCATCAGCAGCGCTGGAGTGACGAGCGCGAATTCCAGCGCCGCGATGCCTTTCTGACAGTGGAGGAGCCGGGACGCGGGGGCGCGGCTCCTCCTGCGATGGGCTTTCATCGGGGGTTTAGGTGACGCTGTTGAACAGGGACGTGAAGGCGCCGTCCAGCGCTGCGGTGAAGTCGCCGCGTAGTGCAGAGATGGCGGCTACGACCACGCCGCCCAGCACGGCATATTCCACGGCGGTGAGGCCCTTTTCGTCGCGCGCCAGGCGCTTCATGAACTTTCGTGCCACATCGATGATCATCGTCATTCTCCTTAAATCCCTCCGGTCATGATCGGCGGCGCGTGGAGGGGATCGCGCCGCCGGTCTCCTTTAAATCAGCACCGGCACACCGCACCGGGCGCCCGTGACCCATACGGTCGCATGGCCAAGCTGGATGCCGAGCGCGGCGAGCAGATTGTCGAGCAGTGGATCGGCGGTGTTGCCGATGAGCGCGGCCAGCGGGGTGGTGATCGCGCCGAGCAGCTGGGACCGCGTGGCGCTTGCGTCGCAGACCGGCCAGATGCAGAGGTTGAGCGGCTTCACCTGAAGGCCGTTCGGGCCGCTGAGGCTGTTGGTGAGGGACGTTAGCAGTGGCCCCGTTTGCGACCCGTTGCCGATGGTGGCGGGTGTTCCGGGCGTGCCGGGGCGGCCAATCGTCCCCTGACCGCCCGGCCCGAAAAGCAGCGTTCCGCTATTGCCCATCACCGGCTGCGCGACCGCGCGGGCGTCGGCGGTGATGAGGTTGAGGACGCTCAGGATCCGCGCGGGCGCTATGTCGCTGGCGGAAAGCGGCGGCATCGGGCGGCTCATGGCGTTGGCGGGCGCCTGGCCGATATAGGCGTTGACGAGGCCGGAGCTGGCCAGAATGCTCACCCGGCTGTCGCGCGCCTGCTCCGCCGTGTTGGCGCAATCTATGGCGCTGACGTCCGCTCGGGCTGCGGCGACGTCGATAAGCAAGGGGACGGATTCGACGCCGATCCCCAATATGTTGAGGTTGAGGCCAAGGTTCAGCTGCAACCGTAGCGCCGATGTGCTGGCGCTGGTCTCGCCCGCTGGTCCGAAGGAGAAGCGCGGCCTGTCGATGGGGCCGGTGGCCACGGCGGCGAGGCGGATCGTGCTGCCCGATGCGAGGCGGCTGATGGCGTCGGACAGGTCGATGCTGCCATTGCCCGCCTGAACGGCGAAGGCGAAAAGCTGATAGGCGTTGAGCCCTGCGCGCAGGCCGGGTTGCTCGTCCGCCTCGCCGACGGGCATATTCTTCCATACGCCAAGGCCGAACAGGCCCTGCAATGGCACGGCGTAGCTGTTGCTCACCCGGCCTGCGACGAGGGTAAGGGTGGCGGCGGTGGCTGGTTGGTCGGCGGCGCTTGCCGCCGCCAGCATCAGGTCGCGCAATCCCACGCTGCGGCTGGTCAGGGTGCCATAGCTGCCCGTTTCGCCGACGCGCTGAGCCAGTGCGTCGAAGAAGCGGCCAGCATCGACATAGCCGCCCATAAGCGTCTGGACGTCGCTGGCTCCCAACTGCAACTGGATACCAAGCAGCCCGCCGAGCAGGTCGTTGACGCTGTTCACCAGCGCGTTGGTGACGGTGAGGATGCCGGAGCTGACGCCTACGCCTGCTTCGTCGATGCGCGCGGCGGTGGCGGTGGCGGCGAGTTCGGGGATGGGATTGGCGCCACCGAGGACGCGGGTGAAGAATTGACGGCTCGGATTGCCGGTGCGGATGCGGATGGCATTGGGCTGGCCATTGCCGGGGCAGCGCGTGAAGCTGGCGTCGAACCGCTGGGGCGCGGAAAGGGCCGCGTCGGCGCAATAGCGGCCAAGCTCCACCGAACGCAGGATAGCGGGATCATAGCCGTTGCGGATGAGGCTGTCGCGTGCGCGCGCCTCTGCTTGCGCGGGATACATGGCGGCGGCGAGGGCGGCGCTTTCCGTGGCGGCGCGCAGGTCGCGGCTCCCGGCATAATAGAGGCCCGCGTCCAGAGCGAAGCCCATCGCCCCGACCAGCACGGCGCCAAATGCCGCGACCATCGGCACCACGGCCGCGCGCCGGTCGTGCCACAGGGGATGGAGGCGGCGGAGCAGCATCATGGGAAGGTGGGGGCGTCCTGATCGGCGGAGCGGGGCAGACGTTGGCCGATGGATTGTAGGTAGCGGTTGCGGATGACCTCAGCTTCTTCCGCGCTGAGGCCGGCGCTTTCTTGCGCGCGGGGTGGTGAGCGTAGCTGCCATTCGATCACGCGGCGTGCCTGATCGGCCTCAGGGAGCGTGGGGGCGGAAGCCAATAGAAAGCAAAGGCAGAGCATCAGCGGTCCTTTGGTGCGGGGAGACGAGCGGCTTGCGCGGCGATCTGGCGGCGGAGGGCGTCACGCTGAGGCTCATCGCGGATGGTGGAGAGGAGGGTTTCCGCCTCGGCATTTTGACCGGCTGCCTTCAATGCGAGCAGGAGGTTGTTGCGGATCACTGGGGTGCCTGGCGACAGGTCCAGCGCGCCGCGCAGGCTTTCCACCGCTTCCGCTGCTAGCCCCGCGCGTAGCTGGGCGAAGCCGAGGGCGTTGCGGAGCATGGGGTCGGCGGGGCTTGCCTGAACCGCTTGGCTGTAGGGCGCGATGGCTTCGGACCAGCGTCCGCGCGCAGCGAGCAGGTGGCCGCGCACTGCGCTGCCGCCGCCATCGGGGAGCGCTGCGGCTGCTGCTTCGGCTCCATTGAGATCATTGAGATCTAGCAGGCTGTTGACGCGCAGGATGCGGGCGTCGCGGTCGCCGGGATAGCGGCGGTCGAAATCGTCGAGATAGGCGATGGCGGCGCGGGGCCTGCCATCGGCGCGGGCCTGATGGATGAGTTGCAAGTAGAGGTTGCGGGTCGCGCCGGACGTGTCGGCGGCTGCGAGGAGCAGGGGGAGGAGCCACATCATCGTGCGCTCGCCCGCAATGTGTCGAGGATGGCGACCACGGGAGGCCCGCCCAGAACGATGAACAGGGCGGGCATGAAGAAGAGGATCATCAGCACGACCATGCGCACGGTGATGCCGCCCATCGCTTCGCGCGCGCGGGCGACGCGGCGCTGGGTGAATTCACGGGCGAATTCGCGCAGGGCGGGGGCAAGCTCTATCCCCTGAAACATGGCCTGGCGGAACAGGGCGGCGAGTTCCTTCGCGCCGCTGACCGCTACCCGTGAGGCCCAGCGGTCGAGTGCCAGTTCGTAGCGCATGCCCCGGTCTAGGTCAGTGACGAGCAAGCCGATCAACTGCCCGTGGTGCGGCACCGCGACCTGTTCGTCGCGGGCGATCGAGCGGAAGCATTGGTCGAGCGATACGCCGCTTTCCAGCATCATCAGCATGAGGTCGAGCAGGAAGGGAAATTCGGCGGTGATCTTTCTTGCCCGCCCGGAGGCGAGCAGATTCAGCGTTTGGCGCGCGCCCACGAAGGCGAGTCCTGCGGCGATGATGATGAGCATCGGGCGGGATAGCCAGCCGCCCCAGGCGACGCGGCAGAGGAGGGCGGCCAGCAGCGCGGTTAGCAGGGTTGCGGCTAGGCGCAGCCAGAGGAAGTGGTTGATGGCGCGTGGGTCTTGATAGCCTGCGAGCTGTAACTGGCGTTCGAGGCTCGACCGGTTGCGGCCTTCGGCTCCGAGTATGGTGGGTAGGCGCAGCGAGGGCTTGGCTTGTCCGATTGGCGTAAACCGGGCGAGCCGTGCCTCCAGCCGTCGATCGGCGATCAGCATCCGGCCGCCGAGCAGCGCTATGCCAATTCCGATGAGCGCCATGAGGAGGCAGGCGAGGAGAAAGGCCGAGGGCATCAGAAGGCGAGCCTCATCACCCGGCGCATGACCAGCATGCCTGCGATCTGAAGTCCGATTGCGATCACAGCCATGCGGTGGCCGCGCGCGTCGTCGAGGAAGAAGTCGATATAGGCGGGGTTGGACGCCATCAGGAGCGCCATCGCGACGATCGGCATGGCGATCAGCACGCGGGAGCTGACCTTGGCTTCGGACGTTGCGGCTTTCAGTTCGCGCGCGATGCGGATGCGTTCGCGCAGGATGGCGGACAGGTTCGACAGCACCGCGCTGACGGGGCCGCCATAGCGCATGTTGGTGCGGATTGCGGCGGCCAGCATCGACATTTCAGGAACGCGCAGGCGGTCGGCGAGCTGCTGCATTGCCTCGCTGACCGGGGCGCCGAGTTCGAGGCGGCGTGCGGCTGGCGCTAAATAGCTGCGGACGATGCCGGGTGCGTCGGTGAGCGATCGTTCCAGCGCTTGGGGCAGGGAGCTGCCGACTGCCTGCATCTGGCGCACGGCGTCGATGTAGAAGGGCAGCGCTTCGATGAGGGCGTTCACGCGGCGCTGAGCGCGCGACCTGATCCACAGGAACAATAGGGCTAGCGGGAGCGGTAGCAGGATGACCGTCATCACTGGGCCGGTTGCCAGCAATGTGGCGAGGGTGAACAACGCCATGCAGCCGCCGAAGATGCCTATCGCGCGCGTGGTGATCTCCAGTTGCGCGCGGGCCAGCAGTGGCGCGGCGAGGCTGGGGACGGTCAGGCGGACGCTTTGGCGGGATGCTGGGGCGTCGCCGGGCGCGATTGCCGCCAGCCGCCGCGACAGCCGCGCCTGTTCCCGCATGCGCAGGGTCAGCAGCGGGGAGGCCGTCGCCGCTAGCGTCAACAGCGCGAGCAGGAGGAACGCCGCCGCCTTCATACTATGCCTTGCCGGAAGGGGGCGGGCGCATAATCGCGCAGGCGTGGGGCGAAATGGGGGCGGGGCGAGTGGCTGCGAAATTCGCCTATGCCAGACATGGCGGGCTGTTCGTGAAAGCTGAACAGCTCGTTGAAGGAATAGGCTTCGCCCTCGATACCGGTGACTTCCGTCACGCCGGTGACGCGGCGGCTGCCGTTCGACAGGCGCTGGATATGCACCACGACATGGACGCTGCTGGCGATGAAGCGCCGGATCGCGCGGATGTCATTCTGCACCCCGGCAAAGCCCATCAGCATTTCGAGACGAGCGAAGGCGTCGCGTGGGGAATTGCCGTGCAGCGTCGCCATCGATCCGTCGTGGCCGGTGGACATGGCTTGCAGCATCTCCACCACCTCGACTCCGCGCACCTCGCCCAGGATGATGCGGTCGGGCCGCATGCGCAGCGCGTTGCGGACGAGTTCGCGCGCGCTGATCTCGCGATTGCCATCGACATTGGGAGGGCGGGTTTCCAGCCGGACGACATGGTCCTGCCGCAACTGTAACTCGGCGGCGTCCTCTATGGTGATCAGCCGCTCGCAATCACTGATGAAGTGCGACAGCATGTTGAGCAGGGTGGATTTGCCCGCGCCCGTACCGCCGCAGATGAGGATGTTGAGCCGCGACCGCACGGCGGCGGCTAGATAAGCGGCCATTTCGGCGCTCATCACCTGGCGGTTGATGAAATCCTCTATGCCCAGCGCCTGCATCCGAAACTTGCGGATGGACAGCATCGGGCCGTCGAGGGCGACCGGCGGGATGACGATATTGACGCGGGACCCGTCGGCAAGGCGCGCGTCGACATAGGGGCTGGCTTCATCCACGCGGCGGCCGATCGGGCCGACTATGCGCTGAATGATGTTCATGAGGTGCGCGTCGTCGCGGAAGCGCCGGTCGACCTTCTCCAGCAGGCCGCTGCGTTCGACATAGATGGTGCCGGGGCCGTTGACGATGATGTCATCGATGCTGCCGTCGCGGAGCAGTGAGGCTAGCGGGCCGAGCCCGGCGACTTCGTCCTCCACATCCTCGATCAGCAGCAGCCGTTCTGCTGAATTGAGGGCGAGTTGGCCGCGCCTGCTGCGGCTGGTGATGACCTGTTCGATTTCGGTGCGGAGGGCACGGGCGCCCAGCGTTTCGGCGGTGCTCCCGCGTGCTTCCAGCTGTTCGATGACTTGCGCGCAGGTCTGGGCCATGACGGCCTGATAGCTGTCGCTCATCCGCTGGGCGGCTGGCTGCGCCACTGGAGCGGGGCGGGCGGCGCTGCGCGGCAGGCTGGTGTCGAAGAGCAGGCTCATGCCGCTGGTTCCACCGGGCGCTGGAGCAGGCGGCGGAGGCGTTCGAGGCTCTTGGACGAACGCTGCGGTTCGATGCCGCAGGCGGTGCGGATGGCGCGCATGTAGCGGTCTGGCGTGGCCTCCATGGCGAGCGGGCGGCCCGCATTCAGGGCATTGCGCATGCGTATTTGGTCGATGGGGAGCGGTTGGGTGCTGCTGGTACGCAGGATGTCGCTCATGCGGCGGCTGTCCAGCAATATGGCGGGCTGATGATCCCAGACGAGCAGGCGTGTGCGGGCGAGCGTGGCTTCATCCTCGCCGATGCGGTCGAGCAAGCGGCGGCAGGCGTCCATTTCGCGGATTGATTGCGCGCAGACCAGTTCGATGCGATCGGCGAGCGAAGCTAGCGTGCGCAGTAGGCCCGGATGGCGCAGGCTGCCCGCGCAGAGGATGAGATCGCCGCAGCAGGCCCGCAACAGGCGGACGAGCGCGGCTATGTCGGCTGGCGCGATGCCCGCAGGTTCGGTGCCTGAGCCGCCGTCCAGCGTGAGGAGCATCAGGCCGCTTGGCTCATGCCGGGCGAGGGCGCTTGACAGCAGGCTTGCGTCCAGCCGCTCTATGTCGGCGATGGCTGAGGCGATGCCGTAGTTTACCGGGAGGTCGAGATAGGCTTCCGCCGCGCTGGTCGGCATGGTGAAGTCGATCAGCAGCGTAGAGGAACCGGCGCGGGCGCGGCTGATCGCCATGTCGGTCGCGACCATTGCGGCGGCTTCGGCATCTGCGCCAAGGACCAGCGTCAGCCGTCCCCCCTTGCCATGATCGGCGGTTGAGCGGTTGAGCAGGCGTCCGAGAATGGTGGCGATTTCGTCACCCTCTGCCGCACGGGGGATGACATCGTCGGCGCCGGAACGGATGGCGTGTAATATCTCGTCCGCGCCTGTGTCGCCGGTGACAAGCACGATCGGGCGTCCGGTCGCGCCTTCGGCCACTGCCGACAGGGCTGTTGCTATCGAGCGTTCTGGAGGGATTGCGTCCCGATCCACCAGGATTACGCAAGGCCCCTCGACGATATCCGGCGTGACTGCTTGTGCCAGCTCGACGGCCGCGCGGCCTTGCATGGCTTCGCCGATCCGCGCGGCGAGGCTGTGATCGACCGATAGGAGGATGATGCGCGCCATGGTCATGGCCTCACCACGCCGAAGGGGACGACCGGGTCTTTGGTGTCGAGCAGCGATCCGGGCAGTGCGGGCACGTCCTTTGCCTGCACCGGCCCCACTAGCCGGGGCGTCGCGACGATCACCAGCTCCTGCCGCTCCTTCTGCGTCTGCTGGCGGCGGAAGAAGGCGCCGATCACGGGGATGTCGCCGAGCAGGGGTGTCTTTTCTCGTGTGGTCGATTGGCTGGAATAGCTGAGGCCCGCGATCACGAAGCTCTGGCCGCTGCCCAGTTCGACCGTGGTCTCTGCCGAACGGCGGCGCAGGCCGGGCACGACATACCCCTGCAACTGGACGCCGCTATTATAGTCGAGTTCGCTGACTTCCGGCGCGATTTTCAGTACGATCTGGTCGGGCGACAGGACAAAGGGCGTGACGGACAGGCGGACGCCGAACTCCTTATATTGGATGGAGATAGCGTTGCCATTTCCCGACGCTTGCGGCACGGGCACGGGGATCTCGCCGCCCGCGAGGAAGCTCGCCTGTTCGCCCGAGCGGACGAGCAGGGTGGGTTGGGCCAGCAATTCGGACAGGCCGTTGGAGGAAAGGGCGCTCAGCACCGCGTTGATGCCGCGATTGGGGGCGGACAGGAACAGGTTGAACGCATTCTGGATTGGCACGCTGGCGTCGAGCGAGGAGCCGCCGGGCGAGAAGCTGGCGCTCTTGAAGCTGCTGGGGGAGACGACCGCGCCCTGAATGTCGCCGCTGAGTTTGGAGAAGTTGAAACCCAATGCCTTGAGCGTGGAGGAGGATACGGCGGCGAATTGCACATCGACGGCGACGACCTGTTCGCCAGCGATGATGCGGGGGCTAATGAGCGCGCCCGGCTCCCGCGAGCTTGCGGGGGAGGAGGACACGGCAAAGCGCGTTTCCGCCATCAGCGACCCGTCGCGGCCGAATATGCTGATCGTGGTGGTGCCTGCGCCTATTCCGGTGACGCTCAAGGACCGGGCGGTTGGCGCGGCGACTGATATGATGTCGTCGCGATCCACCTCTATCCGGCCGATGGGGCGGGGGTAGGTGAGCGTGCGCTTCTGCTGGATCGACAGCGACCTTTGATCCTGTGCCTGGGCGGGAGGTGTTGCGGCGAGCGCCACTGCGAGGGCGAGGATGAGTTTCAACGGCGGGCGCTCCCCGAATAGATGGTTTCGCGGCGGTCGCCGATGACCAGTTCGATCGGTTGGCGGGGGGTAGGGGCGATACGGGCCTGCGCGGCCACGGGCGCAGGGCGCGCGGGTAGGGCTTGGGCGAGCGGGGCGGGATCGGGACCGTTGGAATTGGCTGGTGCGACCGCGACCTGTTCGCTGTCCACCGGATTGCGAAGGGAGAGCGTGAGCGCCCCCGTGCTTTTCGCCAGCGACAGGATGGAGACCTGCCGCGGATCGAGTGCCAGTGTCACGGTTCGGGCGGGCGGTGGCGGGGAGGATAGCTGGTCTTTCCTCCCTGATGCTGGCGTCGTACCGAGGACCGCCTCACCCACGGCGAGCACTTGAACCATCTGGAGCAATGTCTGGGCGCGGCTGCGGCCTGCGCCGCGCGCGCCGCTGATGGCGTCGGCGCCGGGATAGACGACCTGCACGTCCACGCGGTCGCCGGGGCGGACGAGGCCCGCCACCGCGATTTCGGCCGTGGTGTCGATGCTGATCGCCCGCATGCCGACCGGCACGCGGATCGCGAGCTTTTCCTCGCCGCCGACCGCGTCCCTGGGGATGAGCGCGCCTGCGGCGATGGCGCGAGTGGCGACCTTGCCGATCAGTTCGGCTGGCGTGGCGGCGGCGGGATGGCGAGAGGGGTCAGCTATCGCATTGCGGATCATGGCGGCGGTGATCGTCTCGCCCGTCCGGATCGGGCGGGCGGCGGATGCAAGGATTACGGGTTGGGGGGATCGACTGTCCGCTGCCGACCGGATCGGTGGGACCGTCGCGGCTGATGACCGCTGCATTTCGCGAACGCCCAGCAGCAGGAACAGCATGGCGGCAACCATGCCCGCAACCATCATGATCCTGGCTTTCCACCCCAATTGCATCAATTCCCCCCTTGATCTTGCGTCCACGCAAATCGCCCCGCATCGAGGCAAGACCCTGTAGCTTCGGGGAATCTATGCTTTATCGGCGGCCGAGGGGACTGGAGATGCCGCCGATTTGATGGGACCAGAGGGGTAAAGATTGCCCGGCGTTAACTTCTTCGCCCGGCATTTGCGTGGCGCCGCGCGCGCAAGGGCTTTTTTTGCGCGTGATCGACCGCGCGAAAGGTTCAATTTGGCGCAATCTCTCCGGATCGGAGCTTCGCTGCGGCCTCGTCAGTGCGCCAGCAACAGCGGGACATGGGCCTCGCGCAGCATCGTGCGGGTCACGCCCCCGAAGACGAGTTCGCGCCAGCGGCTGTGCCCGAACGCGCCCATCACCATCCAGTCGGGCTTCAGCACATTGATCGCGGCTTTCAGTGTCGCCTCTACGGTGCGGCCATCCTGCGGCCATGTGTGGAATTGCGTCTTGACGCCATGGCGGGAGAGATATTCGGGCGCATCGGTCGCGGGGAAGGGGTATTTGCCCGCCTCCTCAACGGTCACCACATCCACTTCTGCGGCATGCTTCAGCAGCGGTACGGCCAGACGGAGCGCCGCCGATGCCTCGCGCGATCCTTCCCAGGCGACGAGCGCCCGGCCCTTGATCATCATGCCCCGTGCGTCCTCCGGCACGGCGAGGACCGGCGTGCGGCCGCCCATCGCCAGATCGGCGGCGAGATGCAAAGGATCGCTCATTTCGCGCCGAGGGCCAGCGGGCAGCGTCACGATCATGAAGTCGCATAAGGCGGACGCTGAAAGCAGGCCGTGAACGATGTCGCCATCGACCTGCCGCCAATCCCAATTCACGTCTTCGCGTTGCAGCCGTTGTTCTACCTTAACACGCATGCGCGCATCGATCTGGTGCAGTTCGGCCATGATCGCGGGGGCGATGGACGCCCCGCCATAAAGATCCCCGGCGACAAGGTTAGGCATGGAGGTGACCTGTACGCAGTGGATATGCGCGTCGAGCGCGCGGGCAATGTCACTGGCGGCCTGGAGTCGGCTCTCCATGGCGCTATCGTCGTGAATGTGGAGCAGAATGGATGTCATCGCACCTCTCCATGCTCTTAAGACCGCGAAAATGGTCGCCTTCTTATACCCTTCTTTGCCCATCGCGGTTAATAGCATTTATGCTATATATCCAAAGGCGGGTGTGGACGTCGTGCGCCGGGAAGGCGCATCGGCGAATGGGGGAAGCATCATGCCTGGAATCTTTTCAGCTTCAAGACTGTGGCGCGATCGTGGAGGCGCTACGGCTGCCGAATACGCGCTTTTGCTGGCCATCATCGGCGGCGGGATGGTCGGGGCGACCTGGCTGTTGGGGCAGGCGGTAGGCAGTCAGATGAACCAGCAGGTAGCCTTGTTCGCATCATCCGCAGGGAGTAGCTCGACCAGTTCGTCAAGCTCATCCAGCGGCGGATCGAGTGCTGGTGGCGGCTCATCGACCGGCGGAAGTAGCTCCAGCACCGGCGGAGGTGGCACCACGACGACGAGCACTGGCGGGACTACGACGGGTGGCACCAGCTCGGGCAATGGAAGCTCCGGAAATGGCAGCTCCGGCAACGGGAGTTCGGGGAACGGCAGTTCCGGGAATGGAAGCTCGGGCAACGGCAAAAAGTAAGGCGTCGGGAGCGGAGCGAGGAGGCTCGCTCCGCTCGCTTCGACAGAGTTCGCGGCGGGAGGCGCGCATGGCCAAGGTGCCCGCGTCCCGCAGGCAGTTTATCGTGAAATATCCGGATGGTCAGGAATAATTTTTACAGTCATTCAATTTTGTAGGACTATTTTTGCCGGCTCGCGCGTATTATATTCGTAACATGACTACTGCGGCGGGAGTCGTCAGTGACGAAAAGCGAACTGTTTTCGAGCTTCACGCGGAATTTTGACGAACGGCGTCAAGCCGAGATGTCGATTGAGGATTATTTGCTGGGGTGCCGCAATGATCCTTTGATGCATGCATCAGCACCGGAGCGCCTGCTGGCGGCGATCGGCGAGCCGGAGATCATAGACACGTCCCGTGATCAGCGGCTCGGGCGGATCTTCATGAACCGCACCATCCGCCGATATAAAAGCTTCGCCAATTTCTACGGCATGGAAGCGACGATCGAACATATCGTCAGCTTCCTGCGCCATGCCAGCCAGGGTCTGGAGGAGCGCAAGCAGATCCTCTATCTGCTCGGCCCGGTCGGCGGCGGTAAGTCCTCGCTGGCCGAACGGCTCAAGGCGTTGATGGAAACGCACCCCATCTATGCGCTGAAGGCCGGGGATGAGATCAGCCCGATCTTCGAAAGCCCGCTGGCCCTGTTCGACGCGGAAACGCACGGCGCGTTCATCGAGGAAAATTACAGCATTCCCCGCCGCCGCCTGACCGGCATGATCAGCCCATGGGCGCGCAAGAGGCTGGACGAGTTTTCCGGCGACATCTCGCAGTTCAAGGTCATTCGCCTGATGCCTTCGCGCATGCGGCAGATCGCCATCGCCAAGACCGAGCCGGGCGATGAGAATAACCAGGACATCAGCTCGCTGGTCGGCAAGGTCGACATACGCAAGCTGGAGATGCTGTCGCAGAATGATCCCGATGCCTACAGCTATTCGGGCGGCCTTAATCGCGCAAACCAGGGGATGCTTGAGTTCGTCGAGATGTTCAAGGCGCCGATCAAGATGCTCCACCCGCTGCTGACCGCGACGCAGGAGGGCAATTATATCGGCACCGAGAATATCGGGGCCATCCCCTTCAACGGCATCATCATGGCCCATTCCAATGAATCGGAATGGTCGAATTTCAAGAATAACAAGAATAACGAAGCTTTCATCGACCGTATCTATGTCATCAAGGTGCCCTATAGCTTGCAGGCGACCGAAGAACGGCATGTGTATGAAAAGCTGCTGAGGGAGTCTGACCTCAGCAAGGCGCCCTGTGCTCCGGGGACATTGGACATGCTGGCGCGTTTTTCTGTCCTAACGCGGTTGCGGGAGCATGAGAACAGCAATCTCTATTCCAAGATGCGCGTCTATGATGGCGAAATGCTGCGGGAGATCGATCCGCGCGCCAAGAGCATGCAGGAATATCGCGATGCCGCCGGGGTGGATGAGGGTATGTCGGGCACATCGACCCGCTTCGCCTTCAAGGCGCTGTCGGCGACCTTCAACCATGACAGCAGCGAAATAGCCGCCGACCCCGTCCACCTCATGTATGTGCTGGAAGGGATGGTCCGGCAGGAACAATTCCCTGCCGATGTGGAAGCCAAATATCTGGAATTCATCAAGGGCGAGCTTGCGCCGCGCTATGCCGAGTTCATCGGCAACGAAATCCAGAAGGCTTATCTCGAAAGCTATAACGACTACGGCCAGAACCTGTTCGACCGCTATGTCGCCTATGCCGACGCGTGGATCGAGGACCTGGATTTCAAGGACCCGGACACGGGGCAGCTTCTGGACCGGGAAATCATCAACCAGGAATTGTCCAAGACCGAAAAGCCCGCCGGGATCGCCAATCCCAAGGATTTCCGGAACGAGGTGGTGAAGTTCGCGCTGCGCATGCGGGCCAGCAACGACGGACGCAATCCCAGCTGGACGAGCTATGAGAAAATCCGCGAAGTCATCGAAAAGCGGATGTTCAGCCAGGTCGAGGACCTTCTGCCGGTCATCAGCTTCGGGTCCAAGAAGGACGGCGACACGGCGGGCAAGCATGACGAGTTCGTCGCGCGGATGATCGAGCGGGGCTACACCGAACGGCAGGTCCGGCGGCTGGTGGAATGGTATATAAGGGTCAAGCAGGCCGGATAAACAGATGGAGGCGCTTGGCCCACCATGCACATAGTCGACAGACGGCTGAACCCAGGGGGCAAGAGCCTTGTCAACCGGCAGCGGTTCCTGAGGAGGGCGAAAGCCTATGTCAGCCAGGCGGTGCGCGACAGCCTGAAGGACCGCAGCATCAAGGACCTTGCCGGAGAAGGCGAAATCACCATCCGCCGCGACGTCATTCACGAACCCACGCTGCACCGCGCGGCAAAGGGTGGCGACCGGGAGCGAGTGTTTCCAGGCAATAAGGAGTTTCTGGAAGGCGACCGGATCAAGCGCCCCGACGGCGGCGGTGGTGGCGGGTCGCAGGCGGGGGAGGGCGAGGATGAGGATGATTTCCGCTTCGCGCTTAGCCGAGAGGAGTTTCTCGACCTGTTCCTGGACGATCTTGAACTGCCCGACATGGCCAAGAAGAAGCTGGTCGCGGGCAAGATAGAGGGGATACGCCGCGCGGGTTATTCGACGATCGGTAACCCGTCCAACCTGTCCGTCCCCCGCACGATGCAAAAGGCCATGTCCCGCCGCATCGCGCTGCGCCGTCCAAGTGGCCGCGACCTCAGCCGGGTTGACGAGGCCATCGCCGAGATCGAGGGGCGATCGGTGCCTTTGCCCGACGATGCCGCGGCGCTGGAAAGGCTGAAGGAGGAACGGGCGCACATCATTCGCCGCCGCAACCTGATCGCCTATATCGACCCTGTTGACCTACGCTTCCGCCGTTTCGAACCGGTCCCACGGCCCGTGGCCCAGGCGGTGATGTTCTGCCTCATGGACGTTTCGGGCTCCATGACGGCGCATATGAAGGATCTCGCCAAGCGATTCTTTGCGTTGCTGCACCTGTTCCTGTCGCGCTGTTACGAGCATGTCGATGTGGTGTTCATCCACCATACCGACCGCGCCGCCGAAGTGGACGAGGAAACCTTCTTCTACAGCACGGTGACGGGCGGGACACTGGTATCAAGCGCGCTCGACAAGCTGATCGAGGTGGTGAAGGACCGCTACAGCCCCAGCGACTGGAATATATATGTCGCGCAGGCTTCCGATGGCGACACGCTGGCGTCGGACAATGCGCGCGTGGCCAGCCTGATGCAGAATGAAATCCTGCCTTTCTGCCAATATTTCGCCTATTTGGAAGTCGGCCGGGAAGAGTTCGCCTCGATCGAAGCGGCAACCTCTGCCACGGGGCTTTGGGAAGCCTATGCTCCCGTCAGTCAGGCGAACCGGCAATTCACGATGCGCAAGGTGTCGCACCGGCGGGAAATATATCCCGTGTTCCGTGAACTGTTCCAACGGCGCGGTGTGGGCGAAGGGACGCCCGCTTGACGGGGGAGCGCGCATCCGCCCCGCTGTTCACCGGCAGCGACTGGGACTTTTCGCTGATCAACCGCATTTATGAAGTGATCGAGCCGATCGCGCTTCAGGAGATGAAGCTCAACATCTATCCCAATCAGATAGAGATTATCAGCGCCGAACAGATGCTGGATGCCTATTCATCCATCGGCATGCCGCTATTTTACAAACATTGGTCGTTCGGCAAACAGTTCGTGACCAATGAAATGCTCTACCGCAAGGGGCTTCGCGGCCTTGCCTATGAGCTGGTGATCAACAGCGATCCCTGCATCAACTATCTGATGCAGGAAAACAGCGCGACCATGCAGACGCTGGTCATCGCCCATGCCGCCTTCGGGCATAATCACTTCTTCAAGAATAATTATGTCTTTCGCCAATGGACCGATGCGGAAGGCATCCTCGACTATCTGGAGTTCGCCAAAGGCTACATCGCCAGTTGCGAGGAGCGTTTTGGCCAACTCGCCGTCGAGCGGGTGCTGGACGCTGCTCACGCGCTGATGAATCAGGGCGTGCATCGCTATCCCCGCATTCGTCCCCGCGATTTGAAGGCGGAGGCCGAACGGGAGGCGGAGCGCCAGGCCTATCGTGATCGCATTTATGACGACCTCTGGCGCACGGTGCCGGTGGGCGCGAAGGCGGCCGCCGTCCCGTCGGACGAGCGTCGCGCCGCGCTTGGCCTGCCGCAGGAAAATATCCTCTATTTCCTGGAGAAAACCGGCCCGCTCCTTCAAAGCTGGCAGCGCGAGATATTGCGCATCGTCCGCCTGATCGCCCAATATTTCTACCCCCAGCGCCAGACCAAGGCGATGAACGAGGGCTGCGCGACCTACACCCATTATCGCATCATGACGATCCTGCACGATCGCGGCTGGATCACCGATGGCGCGTTCATGGAGTTCATCCAGTCGCACACAGGCGTCGTCTATCAGCCGACGTTCGATTCCGGCCATTTCGGTGGCTTCAATCCCTATGCGCTGGGCTTTGGCATCATGTCCGACATCGAGCGGATCTGCATGGACCCGACGGCGGAGGATCGCGAATGGTTCAGCGATTTTGCCGGTTCGCGCGACCCGGTCGAGGTGCTGAAGGATATCTGGGCCAATTATCGCGACGAAAGCTTCGTGTCACAGTACCTCAGCCCGCACCTTATCCGCCAGTGGCGCCTGTTCAAGCTGATCGACAAGGAAAGCGAGTCGGAACTGCGCGTCGACGCCATTCATGACGAGCGCGGCTATCGCCGTATCCGCCGCGCCCTTGCGCGCGAGCATGACATTGCCCGGCAGGAGCCCGATATCCAGGTGGTGGATGTCGATCTGGCGGGCGACCGGACGCTGATGCTGGAACATGCGGTCATCGATGGCGTGGTGCTGGACGCGTCCGACGCGACGATGGTGTTGCAAAGCCTCGCCAATCTATGGGGTTATGAAGTGGCGTTGAGCGAAGTTCATGCCGAAAGTCGTAAGGAGTTGAAAAGCCATCGTTGCCAGCCGCAGCAGGGCTGGATCGGCTGAAACGGTGCGCCGTGGCGGCAAGCCCCCGGCGATGCTAAGATTCCATTTCCAAAGCAGGGCTGAAAAGCGTAAATTCTGCCGCGTTTCGCGAGTGGCTCCAGCGATCGGTCGCATCCTGCGATGCATGGAGCGCTCAAAAAGAAGCAGGAGAGCATTTTCATGACTCATGCCCTCAATGCACAAGAATGTCTTGAACGAGCCCGGATGCATGAACAGCTTGCGGCGACAACCGCCGATGCGTCCGCGCGGACCATGCATCAGGCAATGGCCGCCGAATTTCGTCGTCGCGCCGCGATGGGGACGATCGACGGGGTTAGCCCGGTGATCAGCAAACCGGTAATCGAGCTGACTGTCCACGCCGCCTGAAGCGCGTTTTCCTCAGGCGTCCCGGCGCAGCAGATACACGTCCATGATCCATCCATGCCGCTGGCGCAGCTGTGCCCGGCGGTCGATGATTTCCGGTCCTGTCACGGTCAAAGGACCGTGGGCTAACGACTGATGCTCCATGCCCAGATAGGCGCCCCACCAGATCGTTAGCCCCTCCGGCTCCAGCGTCTGGAATGCGCAACGCCCGTCCAGCATCACGACGACATCGCGCATGCCGTTGGGCCAACCCCGTTCGCGCAACTGGCGGCCGGTGGTGATCAGCACCGGGTCAGCCAGGCGATTGAGGCAGATGCCATGCGCGGCCGTCAGTGCCTGAACGCTGGTGATGCCGGGAACGACGTCGATCGCGACCGATGGGCCAAGCCGTTCCGCGATCCGCAGGCTGCTGTCGTAGAGGGATGGGTCGCCCCAGACGAGCAGCGCAACGGTGCTACCATCGGGCAGATGACGGGCGATTTGCTCCATCCAGATCGCGGCGATTGCATCATGCCAGTCGATGACCGCCTCGACATAGGCGGCCTGATCCGCGCGCTTGGGCATGTCGAACTCGACGACCCGTGCGGGGCCGGTCAGCAGTTGCGCACAGATGGACCGGCGCAGGTCGATCAGGTCGGACTTGGCCTCTCCCTTGCGCGGCAGCAGGATCAGGTCAGCCTCGTTCATCGCCCGGATGGCGGCGAGCGTCAGATGATCGGGATTGCCCGTGCCGATACCGATGAGCGACAGGCGGATCATGCGGCACCCGCGATAAGATGGAAGAAGCTGCCCGTCACGCGCCCCCGGCGCGATCCAGTCGCGGTGACCGCAGCGCCCATCGCATCCACGACATGGGCAAGCGGTTCGTCGGGCTGATCGACGATCGTCGAATAGTGAAACTCATGCCCGCGCAGCGTCGCACCCGCCTCATAGCCGCCCATCGGCGCCAGCAACTGCGCCTGCCGATAGCCCAGTTGAAGCCGCCGATCCGCAAAGCTGGAAACAAGCCCGAGCAGCCCCGCCATCGCATGGGCCTGCCCCTGCGCATCGATGATCGCCTGTCCCAACACCATATAACCGCCGCATTCGCCATGGATCGGACGGTCGAGCGCATGTTGGCGCAGTCCGTCCAGAAACCGCGTGGCGTTGGCAAGTTGTGGTGCATGCAGTTCGGGATAACCACCGGGCAGCCAGACGGCGTCGGCTTGGTGATCGGGTGCCTCGTCGGCCAAGGGGGAAAAGGGCAGTATCTCTGCCCCCGCCGCGCGCCAGCCGCTCAAAATATGGGCGTAGGTGAAGGAAAAGGCCGCATCCTGCGCCAGTGCAATCCGCTGCCCCGGCGGCGGGCAGCGATAGGGGGCTGCTGATATGCCGGGCACCGCGTCGGCTACCTCTTGAAGAGCCGCAAGGTCGACATGCGCCTCGACCAGATCCGCGATCCCGTCGATCGTTTGCTCAATCTCGTCCTGCTCCCCAGATTGCACAAGGCCAAGGTGCCGTTCGGGGATGGACAAGGCATCGGATCGCGGGATCGCGCCCAGCACGGGCATGGCGACATCCTCCATCGCCTGCCGGATCATGGCTTCATGGCGCGCGCTCGCGACCCGGTTGAGGATGACGCCTGCCACTCGCACGTCCGCCCGAAACATCCGAAATCCATGCGCGATGGCGGCGGCCGACTGGCTCTGTCCCGACACATCGATGATCAACACAACCGGCCAGCCCAGCGCCGCTGCTATGTCCGCGCTGCTCCCATTGCCGTTCGCGCCCCGCGCCGCAGCGCCGTCGAACAGGCCCATCACGCCCTCCGCGACGATCAAATCGGCGTCAGCGGCTTCACCCGCCAGACTGTGGACCAGAGCCCCATCCATCGCCCAGCTGTCGAGGTTGAAGGCCGGGCGGCCGCTCGCCAGCCGGTGATAGCCCGTGTCGATATAGTCCGGCCCGCATTTATAGGACTGAACGCACACGCCCTGCCGCTTCAACGCCCTGAGCAGGCCGAGCGTAATGACCGTCTTGCCCGATCCAGATCGCGGTGCGGCAATAAGGACGCCGGGCGTCATTCTTCCGATCCGGCGAAACGCGATTCCGTCGTGGCGGGACGAAATCGCCGGTCATAGCCGGGCGCATAAAGCTGGCTCTCGGCGAAATCCCCCTCGCCCAGCGCTGGTCCCACGAGAATGAGGGCGGTGCGTTCCGGCCCGCCTGCCGCCTGCTCCTCTATCGTCGTTAGCGTCCCGCGCACGATGCGTTGGTCCGGCCAGCTTGCCCGCCACACGATCGCCGCCGGGCAATCCCCGCCATAAAGCGGCACCAGGTCCGCAACCACCTTCGCCAGATTGTGGACGGACAAGTGGATCGCCAGCGTCGCGCCGGTCGCGCCAAAGGCCGCCAGCGTCTCGCCAGGCGGCATGGCGCTCGCCCGCCCCGGCGTGCGCGTGAGGACAAGCGACTGGCCTAGCCCCGGTAGCGTCAACTCCGCTTCCAGCGCCGCCGCCGCCGCTGCGAAGGACGGTACGCCCGGCGTCACCGTATAGCCGACGCCCAGTGCCTTGAGGCGGCGGATTTGCTCGCCCATCGCCGACCAGATCGACAGGTCGCCCGAATGCAGCCGCGCGACATCCTGCCCCGCCGCGTCCGCCTCCGCGATGATGGCCATGATCTCGTTGAGCGTCAGCGGCGCGCTGTTCACGATCCGCGCACCGGCCGGGCAATGATCGAGCAGCGCGCGCGGTACCAGCGACCCGGCATAGAGGCAGACGGGGGAGGCGGCGATCAGGTCGCGGCCGCGCAGCGTCAGCAGGTCGGGCGCACCCGGCCCGGCGCCGATGAAATGGACGGTCATGCAAAAACTCCTTGGGCCAGCGCGCAAGTGGCTTGTCCATCCGATGAGATGATGCGGGTGGTGATCAGTCGCGCGCCTGGCCCCGCTGCCATCAGCGCGACCGCTTCGGCGACGCTGCCCGTGCCGTAAGCCGTCAGACTGGCGGCGGAGCGCGTGGGCGTGTCCGCTCCCTCGATGGCGCAGGGATCGATCAGGATCAGCGGCAAGTTCAATGCGCGGGCGAGGGGAGCAAGCAGTGCTTCCTTGTGCGCCAAGGTCGCCAGTGCAGTAACGCCAGCGCCGTGCGCATCAAGCGCCGCCCGTAAGGCGTCTTCGCCAGCCCCGCTGCGGCAACCAAAGCCCGCCACGATCATAACGTCACGCTCCACTGCACCAACGGATAGGCGGCTTTCCAGCCCCGCCGCGTGCCGATCGGCGCGGCGCTCGCTATCTCTATTCGCAGCAGTTCGCCGCCCAGCCGCTTATGACAGCGCGCCAGCAGCGCTTCCGATTCCAGCGTCACTGCATTGGCGACTAGCCGCGTCCGCTCACCGGGCAGGGCGACGATCGCTTCCATCATCGCTTCGCTGAACCCGCCGCCGATGAAGATGGCGTCAGGGCGGACCCGCCCCGCCAGCACCGCCGGGGCGCGCCCTTCGATCAGCATAAGCCGATCGACGCCCAGCCTCTCCGCATTCGCTTTCGCCCGCGCGGCGCGTACCGGGTCGGCCTCAAATGCCACGGCCTGCGTGGAAGCATGGCTGAGCAGCCATTCGATCGCGACCGATCCCGATCCCGCGCCGATGTCCCACAAAGTCTCGCCGGGACGCGGGGCCAGCGCCGACAGTGTCAGCGCCCGCACCGGCCGCTTGCTGATCTGCCCGTCATGATCGAACCAGTCATCCACCAGTCCGCTGACGCAGGGCATCACCTCGCCATCGCCCGCCACCTCCACGCCCACCGCCACAGGGTGCGCAATATCGTCAAGGCTAATCTGATCGGCGCGCGCCTGCCGCACCCGCTCGCGCGGCCCGCCCAACGCTTCCATGACGTGCAGGCTGGACGCGCCAAAGCCCGCCTCCGCCAGGTAGGAACCAAGCGCATGCACCGCTGCCCCATCGCGCAGCAGCACAATGGCGCGGCACCCCCGCGCCAGCATGGGCCTCAACCGCGTCAACGGCGCGGCGTGCAGGCCATGACAGGCCACATCCTGCAAAGCCCAGCCGAGCCGCGAAGCCGCCAGCGCAAAGCTCGACGGCGCAGGATGCGACACCCATTCCTCGGGCCGCAAATGCCGCGTGACGCTCGCCCCCGCGCCGAACCAAAATGGGTCGCCCGACGCCAGCATCACTATCGGCTCCCCCCGCCGGGCGAGCAGCGCCTTCACGCCATCCTCAAAGGGCGCTGGCCAGGTCAGGCGTTCGGCCCTAAGGGGTGGCAACAGCGCCAGATGGCGCGGCGCTCCGGTGATCATGCGAGCCTGTTCCAGTGCGGCGCGCGCAACGTCGGGCAGGCCCGCCGCCCCATCTTCGCCTATGCCGATGATCTTCAGCCAGGGACCTTCAGCCACCATGCGCCACATCCTGATCCTTGGCGGCACGACCGAAGCGAGCGCCCTCGCCAAGTCCCTTGCCGAGCGCGGTGAGCGCGCCATGTTGAGCTATGCCGGACGCACCGGCAACCCGCGCGCGCAGCCGTTGCCGGTGCGCGTAGGCGGCTTTGGCGGCGCTGCTGGACTGGCGGTATTCCTGAAGGCGGAGGGGTTCACCCACCTGATCGACGCGACCCACCCCTTCGCCGCGACGATCAGCGCCAATGCCGTCGCGGCCGCGCATGAGGCGGACGTTGCTCATCTGATCCTCACCCGCCTGGAATGGCAAGCGGGGGAGGGTGACCGCTGGACCCATGTGGCCGATATTGCGGGCGCCGTTGAAGCACTCGACGGCCCGCCCCGGCGCGTCATGCTGGCGCTCGGCCGCATGCATGTCGAAGCCTTCGCCGCCCAGCCGCAGCATCGTTATCTGCTCCGCTTCGTCGATGCGCCCGATGCGCCGCCCGCGTTGCCGCGTCATCAGCTGACAGTGGATCGCGGCCCCTTCACGCTGGAGGGTGATCTCGCCCTGATGCGCGCGCACGGCATCGACTTGATCGTCGCCAAAAATGCCGGAGGCGCAGGCGCGCGCGCGAAGATCGACGCGGCACGGGCGCTCGGCTTGCCTGTCATCATGATCGACCGGCCGCCCATGCCACAGGCGCAATCCTTTCACGACCTCGCCGATGTGCTGGCGTGGATCGATCATTCGGCCCATCGCGGCGTGTAGAGGATCGGGCTGGTCGCGCGCTCGATAAGGCGGGTCCGGCTGGACCCCACGATCACCATCGTGCGCATGTCGGCCATATCGGCGCTAGCCTTACCCAGCGTGACGACCCGCAATTGCTCGTCCGGCGTCGATATAGCGCGCGCGAAGAGGATCAGCCGGTCGTCCCCACATTCCTCGCGCAATATGTCGAGCGCCCGCGCAAAGCCCTCCGGCCGCGCCTTCGACCGGGGATTGTAGAAGGCCATCGCGAAGTCGGCCTGCGCGGCGAGGCGCAGCCGCTGCTCGATCAACGCCCATGGCTTCAGATTATCCGATAGGTTGATCGCGCAAAAGTCATGACCCAGTGGCGCGCCCGCCCGCGCGGCTGCGGCCAGCATGGCGGTAATGCCGGGCAGGATGCGAATGTCGATCGCGCGCCACTCGCGCGGCCCTGCCTCCAACGCCTCGAACAGCGCCGACGCCATCGCGAACACGCCCGGATCGCCGGAGGATGCCACCACCACGCGCCTCCCCGCCGCCGCCATTTCCAACGCATGGGCGGCGCGATCCAGCTCGACCCGATTGTCCGACGCATGGCGAACCAAGCCGGGGCGATCCTCCACCCGCGCGACATAGGGCGCATAGCCGACCAGATCGGTCGCCTCGGCCAGCGCCAGCGTTACCTCAGGCGTCACCAGCGCGTCAGCGCCGGGGCCGAGCCCTGCTACCGCCACCCATCCGCTCATGGCCGCCGTCCCTGACCGTGGATCAGCAGGATGGAAAAATAGCTGGTGATCGCCTCTGCCTTGTTTAGCGGAGTGATCTTCTGATCTGCCATCGTCGCATATTCGACCAGCCAGGCGCAGTCCTGCTTGCCCGCCGCTTCGACCGCGCGGCGCAGCTTGGCCAGATTGCGGCCGATCTTCATGACGACCAGCGCATTGCTGTCATGGATGCGCCGGGCCAGTTCCTCTTCGGGCAGGGTCGCCATCAACACGGTCAGCACATCGTCGCCCCAGCTGATCGGGGTGCCGCTCGCGGTCCACGCGCCCGACATGCCGGTGATGCCGGGCACGATCCGCACGGGCGCTAGTGGCGACAGGCGGCTGTGCAGATGCATGAAGCTGCCGTAGAAAAAGGGATCGCCCTCGCACAGCACGACCACATCTTCGCCCGCCGCTGCCAGTCCATGCAGATGCGCGGTGCATTCGGCGTAGAAGGCGGAAAGGTGCTGATTATAGCGCGGGTCGCTAACCGGGATTTCGGTCGTCACCGGATATTCCATCGCATATTCGATGGCATCGGGACGCAGCAGCCCATCGACGATCTTCCGCGCATGACCCGCGCGGCCGGGCTTGCGGAAATAGGCGATGTGGCGTGCATTGCGGATCAGCCGGTCGGCCCGTACGCTCATCAGGTCCTGCGCGCCGGGGCCAAGGCCCACGCCATGAATGGTCCCGCTCATTCGGCTGCGCTCGCTAGCGCGTTGACGGCCGCGACGGTGATCGCGCTGCCGCCCAGCCGCCCTTCGACGATGCAGCATGGCACAGGCTGCGCCTCCCACAGCGCCGCCTTGGACTCCGCCGCGCCGACGAAACCGACCGGGCAGCCGATAATTGCCGCCGGGCGCGGGCATGCCGGGTCTTCCAGCATGTTGAGCAGGTGGAAAAGCGCGGTAGGGGCGTTGCCAATGGCGACGACAGCGCCCGCAAGATGTGGCCGCCACAGCTCCAGCGCTGCGGCCGACCGGGTATTGCTCATTTTTTGCGCGAGATCGGGTACCTGGCTGTCGTTTAAGGTACAGAGGATCGTGTTGCCTGCGGGCAACCTCGCGCGCGTGATCCCTTCCGACACCATCCGCGCGTCGCACAGGATCGGCGCACCCGCCTCCAGCGCCGCGATCGCGGCCGTAGCGAAGTCCGGCGAACAGCGGATATGCGGCGCGAGCCCGACCATGCCCGCGGCGTGGATCATGCGCACGGCAACCCGTTCCTCTTCGGCGCAAAAGCGATCCAGTACCGCCTCTGCCCGGATCATCTGGAAGGACTGGCGATAAATTTCCGCGGCGTTCGTTTCATAAAGATGCGGCATCACTGGGCTCCGAGAAGGGCTATGATCTGATCGGGCGACAGGCCCGTTTGCAGCGGTGGCGCGCCCGCGCGCGCATGGCGGGCAAGGTCGAAGCGCCCGTCCCGTCCGGTAAGCACGACCGCCGCCTGCGACGGCCGGGCGCAGCCTTTGGCGCATCCGGAAACATGGAGTTCCGGCACATGGGGAGAGAGGCGAGCGGCTAGGTCGCGAGTGGAAACGCTCGCCTGCGGACAGGCGGGAGCGCCCGGACAAGCATCGGCGGCAAGGCAGGGGTCGTCAGGGTCATCGGCAGGCGCGCTGCTGCCCTCAAGCACCAGCCCTCGCCAAGGCGTGATCCGCACAGCCTGCGTGTACTGCGCGATGGCGGCAAGCAGCGCTTTTGCCTCGATCCGGCCGAAGGGCGCGGCATGGAAAGGACCGGGCGCGGCAGCCAGCGCAGCGCGCCGTGAACGGGTAGGTGCCGGAAGCTCCGCCGCCATGAAGGGAAGGGGCGCCTCATGCCGCGCCATGCGCCCGGCCTGCAACCCTCCGCTCTCCACGAACCAGCGAGCCAAACGGATCAGCCCGTCCGCCGCGTCCGCCACATCGACCGGAATGCCATGACCTCGCCCGTCCGCTCGCAGGATCAACGCTCTGCTCGCCGACCGTTCGATCCGGAAGTCGGCTGGAATATCTTTCAGCACCGGCGCAGGCCCTGCATCGATGGCAAATCCGACCTTGGCTGGCAGGTCCGGCAGTTCATCAACGCGCGAGGCCAAGGCGGCGGCGATGACTGCGCTGTCGCCGTCGGCGACCCAATCCGGGTTAATCAACATCGGCAGCTGCCGATCCTGCCCGGAATCAGCATGCGCCACCCCTAATGCGACGAGCCTCCCCATCAACGCACCATGCTTCGCTTGCGTCACGCCCCTGATCTGCAAGGCCGCGCGATTGGTGACGTCTATGTGGCCGTTGCCGAAAGCAAGTGCCGCTTCGCACAACCCCACAGTCTGTGCGCGGGTCATCCGGCCCAGCGCCGGGCGCACCCGGACCAACAGCCCGTCGCCCGCCATCATCGGCCGCCATGCTGTCGGGCACCAGCCGCGCACGCCAGCTCGCGCTGCGTCACGCCGCATCAGCTCCTGCATTGCTCCTGCACTCCCGCACCAGCGCCACAACACACGGACGGCACGCACAGGCAGGCGGACAGGCCGCACGCCTGCACGGCCGTAGCCGCACGAAATTCGTCGCTCAAACGGAGAACCGAGCCGTGACCATCCCCTGGATCATGGCAAGAGCGACCTTTGCTCCGGCAGGTCTCCTGGCTTGCGGGTCACAGCTTGGCATGGGGCCTTCCCGGATCGCTCCAGTGGCTGGCCGCCCCATTCTCAGGGTCGGCCGGTCCATGCCTCGCTCGCCGCTCACAGTTGCAGGGACAGCCACGGATTAGGGAGGAAACCCTCCCGCACCGCGTTCCCATTTAAGCCCCTTGCGGGGCACCGGCGCGATCGATGAACCGGGACGAACCCGGCTCGACGCGCTTCATAGGAGGGATGCGGGCGAAAGGGAAGTGGCCAAGGACCGCTTCCTTGCGTCAACCCAATGTCACCGCTACGCCTTCATCAACGATTGTAGAATGGAGAGGAAAAAAATGAGCGATTTCAACTTCGAAGCGACCAGCCGCTTCCTGGAAACGGACAAGGGACGGCTCCATTATCATGAAGCCGGATCAGGTCCCGCGCTGCTGCTGCTCCACGGGTCCGGCCCCGGCGTGACCGGCTGGGCGAATTTTCAGGGTAACCTGCCCTTCTTCTCCCAGCATTTCCGCACCATCATCCTGGACGCGCCCGGTTATGGGAAAAGCGATCCCGTTGATGGCGATCCGGTGGGCGTGGCGCGCGACGCGGTTGTCGCCCTGATGGACGGCCTTGGCATCGACCGCGCCCATGTGGTCGGCAACAGCTATGGCGGCATCGTGGGCGGTCACCTCGCCGCTTCGCATCCCGATCGCGTGCTGCGCTACATCACGATTGGCGGGATCGGCTTCAACATCACCTCGACCTTCCCCAATGAAGGGCTGACCCGCCTCGTCGATTTTATCGAGGACCCGACGCGGGAAAACATCATCGCGTGGCTCGAATCCATGGTCTACGACAAATCGATCATCACCGACGAACTGATCGACATGCGTTACAAGGCGGCGCTGGAGCCGGTGACGATGGAAAGCAGCCGCAAAATGTACACGCGCGCAGCACTAGGTTTCATCGCCCAGTCGATGAGCGGGCCGGGCGTATCTCAGCGTATCGATTATCTGGGCAGGATTCAGGCGCCCACGCTGATCATGTGGGGCCGCGATGACAAGGTCAGCCCGCTCGACGGCGCGCTGTTGCCCATGCGCATCATCCCCAATGCGGAGTTGCATGTATTTCCGCGCTGCGGCCATTGGACGATGATCGAACACAAGGACCGGTTTGAAGCGCTGGCGCTGGATTTCTTGCGGGGGTGAAAAGGGGGCAACCCAACATCCGTTCGCCCTGAGCCTGTCGAAGGGCTTTTCTTTCCTGAAGAGAAGTGAAGGGCTTCGACAGGCTCAGCCCGAACGGAGGGAAGCTGGTCAAGTTACCGCCGCACCACCACCGAATGCCAATCCGTGCGCTCTTCCCAGCCCCGACGCTCCAATTCCGGCACATCCTCCTCGCTCACCGGTCGGCCAAGGCACAGCAGCCCCAGACACTCCCAGCCCGTCGGAATGTCCAGCATCGCGTCCACGCCTTCGGGCTGCATGATCGACACCCACCCCATCCCGATCCGCCGTGTCTGCGCCGCCAGCCAGAGCGTATGGACCGCCATCACACAGCTATAGCGCCGCGCCTCGGGCATGGTGACAGCGCCCAGATGATGGCCGGTTTCCGTCCCATCGTCGCAATAGACGGCGAACAGCACCGGCGCCTCACGCAGCCCATGCAGTTTCAGGCTGCGATAGAGCCGGTCCTGATCCCCATCATATTCCTTGCCCGCTTCCCTGACTTGGCGGTCGACATGGCAGGCCAGCCCCTCGCGCAACTCCGCCGTCTCGATCCGCACAAAGCGCCACGGCTGCGACAGGCCGACGGACGGCGCGCGATGCGCCATGCTGAGCAGCCATTCGACATCATTCTCATCGATCGGGTCGGTCCGGAAATGGCGAATATCCCGCCGCGCCCGGACCAGTGCCTCGAACTGCGCGCTGTCGATCGGGGTGATAGCGGGTCCGCTCATCAAAATTCGATCCCTGCCTGCGCCTTCACGCCGCTGCGGAAGGGATGCTTGACCAGTGTCATTTCCGTCACGAGATCGGCCGCCTCGATCAGAGCCTCGGGCGCGTTGCGGCCGGTGATAAGGACATGCTTCATCTCGCCCCTGCTCGCCACGGCCTCAAGCACCTCATCAACGGGCAGATAGTCGTAGCGCAGGACGATATTAAGCTCATCTGCCAGCACCATATCATAGGCGGGATCGGCGATCATCCGCTTTACCTCGTCCCACGCTTCACGGGCGAGCGCAATGTCGCGGGTCTTGTCCTGCGTGTTCCAGGTAAAGCCTTCGCCCATCGGCTTGAATGTGACATTGTCCGGAAACGCATCGAACACGACTTTTTCTCCGGTGGTCATCGCGCCCTTCACGAACTGGACCACGCCGACCTTCTTGCCATGACCGATGGCGCGCACGACCATGCCCAGCGCAGCGGTCGTCTTGCCCTTGCCCTTGCCGGTATGGACGATCAGCAGGCCCTTTTCCTGTGTCTTGGTCGCCATGATCTTGTCATGGGCGGCCTGCTTCTTCTTCATCTTCTCGGCATGTTGTTCGGGCGTGCGTTCGATCATGATGGGTCCTTCAGTTGGGCGAGGAGCATGGCGGCGCTGTTCGACCGTGGCCGCCACAGCCCCCGGTCCAGCGCTTCGTGGAGGCGCGCGGCGGTCTCGCGCAGCGCGGCGGGATTGACGTCGGCCATGAAGGCCCGCACCGCCTCATCCTCGATAAAGGCGGCGTGGACGGCGTCGAAATGATGGTCCTTCACGCCATGGGTCGTGGCGGCAAAGGCAAAGAGATAATCGACCGAAGCGGCAATCTCGAACGCGCCCTTATAGCCGTGGCGCATCATGCCCGTGATCCATTTGGGGTTGGTGACGCGCGCCCGCACCACCCGGCCGATCTCATCCTCCAGCGTCCGGACGACGGGGCGTTCGGGCCGACTATGGTCATTATGGTAGCTGAGCGGCGTCCGCCCCGACAGATGCTCGACAGCCGCCGCGATCCCGCCTTCGAACTGATAATAATCGTCGCTGTCGAGCAGATCATGCTCGCGATTATCCTGATTCTGGATGAGGGCGTCGGCCTCGGTTAGCCGCTGCGCGAACAATCCTCGCTCCGCATCCCCTTCGACCCCGCTGCCATAAGCATAGCCGCCCCAATCCAGATAGATGTTCGCAAGGTCCGATCGATCATGCCACAGTCGCTCGTCGATCATCGCCTGCAAGCCTGCACCATAAGCGCCCGGCTTCGATCCAAAAACGCGCGCCCCCGCGCGCCGCAGCGCCGCCTTCTCAGGCGTCCCCTCGGCAATCAGCGCCGCCGCCTCCGCCCGGTGACGAGCCGCAGCCGGATTGTCCTCATCGGGCTCATCCAGCGCCATCACGGCGCGCGCGGCGCTATCGATCAGGTCGATCTGTTCCGGGAAGGCGTCGCGGAAGAAGCCCGACACGCGTAGCGTCACATCCACGCGCGGCCGGTTCAGTTCGGCGATCGTCATCACCTCAAAGCCCACGACCCGCCCCGAAGCCCACTCCCATCGCGGCCGCACGCCCATCAAAGCCAGCGCCTGCGCGATGTCGTCGCCGCCCGTCCGCATGTTCGCCGTGCCCCAGGCCGACAGGGCAACGGAGCGGGGATAATCGCCCTCCCGCTGAAGATAATCCTGCACAATGAGGTCGGCGGATCGCTGGCCCAAATTCCAGGCGGCCACGGTCGGCACCGCGCGCGTATCGACCGAATAGAAGTTCCGCCCGGTCGGCAGCACATCGGGCCGCCCCCGCGTCGGCGCGCCGGACGGGCCGGGCAGCACGAACTTACCGTCGAGCGCCTGAAGCAGCGCAGCCTTCTCTGCCTCTCCGCAAGCATCCACGCGGGGACCAAGGTCGCTGCGTATCACCTCCAGAACGCGCCCGCTCGACGGCCCCGGCGCGGCCTCGCCCGTGTCGAGCAGCTGCATGGCATAGAGCTCCAGCCGCTCCACCGTATCGCCGGTGCTGCGCCATGCATCCTGCGCCACGCCTGCCAGCACGTCCGGGCGCGGCCCATCCCAAGGCTTGCCCATGCCGCAGTCGAGCGGATCGAAACCCAAATCCAGATCGTCCGCCAGAGCCCGCAGCAGCGATTGCTGATCCTCCTCCAAACCTCTCGGGCAGCGAACAAGGGAGATCAGCAGGTCCCGCCGCAACGTCCCTTCAGGCGATCGGGTAAAGACATGCAGCCCGTCACGAATCTGCATTTCCTTCAATTCGCATAGATAGTTATCGATCGCAGCTAAGGCATCGTCCCCGCTGCCCTCTGCGCCCGCGTCCTTGTCCAGCCCCTGCGATGCCGCGAGCGCCAATATGTCCCGGCGCAACGTTTCCAGCCTGCGCGGGTCCATCCCCGCCGCCAGATAATATTCATCGACCAGCGCCTCCAGTTCCTTGAGCGGCCCATAGGTTTCCGCACGGGTCAGGGGCGGCGTCAGATGGTCGACGATGCACGCGCCGATCCGCCGCTTGGCCTGTGTGCCTTCGCCCGGATCGTTGACGATGAACGGATAGATTTGCGGGATCGGCCCGGCGCAGATTTCCGGAAAGCAACTTTCCGACAGCGCGATCGCCTTGCCCGGCAGCCACTCCAGATTGCCATGCTTGCCCACATGCACGACCGCATGCGCGACGAATGTGTGCGCCAGCCAGATGTGGAAGGCGAGATAGGCATGCGGCGGCGGCAACGCCGGGTCATGGTAGCTGCTCTTCGGATCGACATCATAGCCGCGCGACGGCTGCACCGCGACCGCGACCTGACCGAAGCGATGGACCCGAAGGGAGAAGACCTCACCCTGACAGAAGGGATCGTTCTCCGGCTCGCCCCATCGCTCGATAACGGCTGTGCGAACGCTTTCGGGAAAGTCATCAAATGCCGCTCTATAGTCGGCCAGCGCGAGCGAGCAGGGCGCGTCACCTCCGGTCATATGCGCCATCAGCGCCGCGCCATCGGTCGGCGCGTCGCCCGTCCGATAGCCTGCCTCCGCCAGCGCGCGCAGGATCGCCGCCGCGCTTTCCGGCGTGTCCAGACCCACGCCATTGCCGATCCGCCCATCCCGGTTCGGATAATTGGCAAGGACCAGCGCGACATGGCGGTCCTCAGCCCGCGTCAGTCCCAATCTGGCCCAGTTTGCAGCCAGTTGGGTAACGAAGATCACACGATCAGCCAGAAGCTGCGGCACCACGATGCTGCATTCCGTCCGCGCGTCGAAGCGGGCAGCGGCCTTGAAAGCGACCGCGCGGGTGAAGATGCGCCCATCCACTTCGGGCAAGGCAATATGCATCGCCAGGTCACGCGGACCCAGCCCACGCGCGCTGTCCTGCCACGCCCCTTGTTCGGCGCTGGCGAACAGGGTCTGGAGAACCGGGCAATCGGCCCGCTCCAATATGGATGGCGTGCGCGGTTCGCCGGGCGCCGACGCGGCAAAGGCGGTGGCGTTCAGAATGACGTCCGGCCGAGCCGCCCCGATCACCCCTTCCAGAAAGTCGCGCGCAAAGGGTTCCCGCAACGCCCGTACATGGACCGGTAGGACATTAAGCCCCGCAGCCCGCAATCCCGCGATCATCGCGTCCACTGCCTCCAGCGTTCCGGCGATCAACAAGGCGCGGTAGAAAAGGAACAGCGCTGTCGGCTGGCCGGATGTCCAACCGGCCTTCACCTGTTCCAGCGTTGGGCGTTCGACACCGGGAAGATACAGGCCCGCGTCGGCGACCGGAACCGGCGCGTCAGGCGCGCCCGCGTCCAACCCTGCAATCCGCGCGGCGGTCCTTAGAAAAGCCGTGGCATTGGCGACGCCACCCTGCCGCAGATAATCGCGCAGCCGGTCGCATATTTTCGGGGGCAGGGTGGACGCCATCCGCAGTTCGGGGTCATCCTCCCGCCCATCCGCGATGGCGGCGAAGGCAATGCCCCTGTCGCGCGCGACATTGGCAATTTCCTCAATGCCATAGGGCCAATAGCTTTTGCCCCCCAACAGCACCACGCAGACGAATTTTGCGTGGGAAATCACCTTCTCGACATAGAGATCGACCGAATAGGGATGCTTGAGCTGAAGGAGATTGGCCAGCCGGGTCGACGGCGCACCTTCTCCCAGCATGGCGGCGGCGCTGGCAAAACAGGCAAGATCGCTGTCCGCCACGGTCAGCAGCACGATGTCGCCCGGCGATTGGCCAAGATCGATCGCTTCGTCTCCGTTGGAGACTGTGCCCGGCGTGGCGGTCAGCAAATGCATCAGGCGACCGCCATCTGCTTGATGAATGCCCGTTCGATCGCCGCCCGGTCCAGCCCCGCCTGGCCGATCACGACCAGTCGCGATCGGCGCTCCTCATGCACCTGCCAGTGCCGGTCATAATGATGCTGGATGCGTGGCCCGACCGCCTGAATGACCAGCCTTGCCGGACGGCCCGCAATGGCGACGAAGCCCTTCACCCGCAATATGTCGTGATCGGCTATGACCTGCTTCAGAGCATCCAGCAGCGGCGCAGGATTGCCCAATTCCCCCAACTCCATGACGAAGCTGTCGAAATCCTCATGGTCATGATCCTCCTCCTCGTCATGGTGGGAGGGGCGGGCGTCAACCTGATCCTCGACCCCGGCATCAAGGCCGAGCAGGACCGCCGGGTCGATCTCCCCCCGCGCGGTGCGGACGATACGCACGCCCGGCCGGATTTCCGCCGCCAGATCCCGCTCCAGTTCCGCAAGCCTGCCGCCCTCGACCAAGTCGGTCTTGTTCAGCAGCACAAGGTCGGCACAGGCCAGCTGATCCTCGAAGAGCTCCTCGATCGGGCTGTCATGGTCCAGCGTCGGATCAGCCGCCCGAGCGGCAGCCAGCGCTTCCTCGTCATGGGCGAAGCGGCCCGCCGCCAGTGCATCGGCATCGATGAGTGCAATCACCCCGTCCACCGTCGCCCGTGTCCGGATATCGGGCCACTGAAACGCCTTCACCAGCGGCTTTGGCAGGGCGAGGCCCGATGTCTCGATGATGATATGATCGGGCGGCACATCCCGGTCGAGCAGCCGCTGCATCGTCGGCAGGAAATCGTCCGCCACGGTGCAGCAGATGCAACCATTGGCCAGCTCGATAATATCCTCATCCGGGCAAGCCTCATCGCCGCACCCCTTCACCAGCGACCCATCGACGCCGACATCGCCAAATTCGTTGATGATGAGGGCAAGCCGCCGCCCACCCGCATTTTCGATCAGGTGGCGGATCAGCGTCGTCTTACCGGCGCCCAAAAATCCGGTGATGACGGTGGCGGGAACTTTGCTCATAAAGTCTGTCCTTGATTGGAGAGGAGCACCTCGATCTCGTCGAAGCGCTTCCAGCGGTAGATGATCCAGCTCACCAGCCAGCAGGCGGCGAACAGGCCGATGATGAAGAAGCCGAGGCTGTTGAAGTGCTCACCCAGATTGGCGGCCACCGACCAGACGCCGCCCGTCAGGCCCAGCTTGTCGCCCAGCAGCGCCGCCGCCTCGATCCCGCCGATGACGATCGCGACCAGCGCGGACACCGATGTGATGGTGATGTTGTAGTAGAGCTTGCGGATCGGCTTCACGAACGCCCATTGATAGGCGCCCATCATCAGCGCGCCGTCCGCCGTGTCGATCAGCGCCATGCCCGCCGCGAACAGCAGGGGAAAGATGAGCACGGTGGCGATCGAAAGGCCGCTCGCCGCTTGCCCCGCCGACAGGCCAAGGATCGCGACTTCGGTCGCCGTGTCAAATCCTAGCCCGAACAGAAAGCCCAGCGGCGCCATGTGCCAGCTGCGCGTGACCAGACGGAACAGCGGCCGGAATAGGCGGGCCAACATGCCCCGATTGCCCAGCAATATGTCCATATCTTCATCGACATAGGCGCCACCACTGCGGACGTGGTTGAAGGTCTTTAGAACCGACCGCAGGATGATGAGGTTCATCGCGGCAATGGTGAAGAGGAAGGTAGCGGAGATGATCGTCGCGATCGTCCCGCCGATCTCGCCCGCCGCCTCGACACGGCTAAGCGCGCTGGCGGCGAAAGCGATTCCGACGGCGGCGATCAGCACGATCCCGCTATGGCCGATCGCGAACCACAGGCCGACGGTCAGCGGCCGCTGACCTTCCTGCATCAGCTTGCGGGTCACATTGTCGATGGCGGCGATATGGTCGGCATCGACTGCGTGGCGCAGGCCCAGGCTCCAGGCGAGCAGGGCGGTGCCCAGCATCATCGTGTCGCCCGCAAAGATCAGCAAGGCGCAAAGCCACAAAGCGACATTGGCGGCGATCAGCGCGCTGAACATGAACGTGGCACGGCTGCGAAGCGCCGGAAATTGCATAACCATTGGAGACATGGCTCCCGTCAGCGTCAGCGAGACTGGACGGGGCCTCCGCTACGCGGCCGACATCACGCGCCGGACGGACGCGATGAAGCGTCCGGCACATGAAGCCGGTGCGGTCCCGCCGCACGCGTCGCTCAGACGGAATACCGTGCCCCGGCCATCCCCTGGGCCAAAGCAAGAGCGACCAGACGCCGACAGGTCTCCTGGCTTGCGGGTCATCGCTCGACACATGGCCTTCCCAGGCCTCGCATGATTTAGCGTCCGGCCCAGTGGCTGACCCCCCGACAAGTGACGGAAGGTCGATATGCGTCTCGCTCACCGCTTACAGTTGCAGGGACAGCCGCGGATTTGGGCGCCTTGTCAGCAACCCGCACCGCATTCCCTTTAAAGCCCTTTCGGGCACCGGCGCGATCGTGGCCGTGCATAGATGGCTTAGCCACCAAAGGGAAGCGGCAGTTGCATGGCCGCGTCCATTTGCTTGCCGGAGGCACATTGCCCGCCTAGACCGGCCCTATGTCTTCGCCCTTCTCCTTCACCCGCATCACCCCCGATGGCGAAGCATCGCCCGTGACGCGCGAGTTGGCGGAGGAAGTGCCCGTCGCGATCGAGTTCAACGGCGTTGGCTATGCCGTGTTGATGGCGACGCCCGCCGACGTTGCGGAACTGGTGCAGGGGTTCGCGCTGGCCGAGCGGCTGGTCATCCCATCCGACGCGCCGATCGACGTCGAGGTCCATGCTACGGAGCAGGGCTTGGTCGCACGGGCCACTCTACCGGAAGACCGCGTCGAGGGGCTGCTCGGCCGGGTCCGTCATCGCGTCTCCGATTCCTCCTGTGGTCTGTGCGGCGTGGAAAATCTGGAGCAGGCGATGCGGCCCCTGCCTGCCGTGACCGCCCGATCGGAAGCGAGCCGGGAAGCTATCTTCGGCGCCTTGCGCGATCTTGCCGCACATCAGCCGCTCAACCGGCAAACCGGCGCGGTCCATGCCGCTGCCTTGGCGGGACCGGATGGCGCGATCCGCCTCGCCTATGAGGATGTGGGCCGCCACAATGCCTTCGACAAGCTGATCGGGGCCATGCGGCGGGGGCAAATGTCCTGGGATGGCGGTTTCGCGGTGCTGTCCTCCCGCTGTTCCTTTGAGCTAGTGGAAAAGGCGGCGCTCGCCAATTGCCCCCTGCTCGTCACCATCTCCGCCCCGACACGTCTCGCAGCCGAACGCGCGGCCAGCGCCGGATTGCCGATCATCGTGCTTGCCCGGCCCGATGCCGTGCTCGCGGTGGGCGAACTGCCCGACTGACGAAGCGCCGCTCCATCTACCGCTTGCGGACGCGCCACCGCCTCTTTATCAGCAGCCCCGCGACAGGTTCCCCTCGGGGATCAAAAGGGAAGTCGGGTGTAATGCCCGCGCTGCCCCTGCAACTGTAAGCGGTGAGTGGACCGGCCACGCAGCCATTGGGGGAGCTTTTCTCCCGAGAAGGCGGCCGGTACGCAGCGACCCGTGAGCCAGGAGACCTGCCTGCCGCAGTCGTTCTTCGGCCGGACAGGGTGTGCCGGACGAACGGGGTTCCCCTCGCGGACGACAGCCACCGCCTTGCTCGCCATACGGCCGGGCAGGGCCGTTTGCGGTTCGATTTTGCGAGGAGGGCCAAGATGACGGTCTTTCATGTTCACATGGTTATGGAAGTGCGCCGCTGATGCTGTGCGCTGTTGAAAACAGGGCTTCGGTGGTGGTCTGCTCGACCTGCCGCCTGTCCGCCGATCAGCGGGAGGATGGGGCAGGACGGCGCGGCGGCGCGCTGTTGGTTGAGGCCATGCGCGATCTTCAGGCGGCCGAGCCTGCTTATGAGGCCGTCGCCGTGCAGGACATGCCCTGCCTCTTCGCCTGCCAGCGCCATTGCACCGTCCATGTGCGTGGTCCCGGCAAGGTCGGCTATGTGCTGGGCGACTTCACCCCGGATGTGGACGCCGCCCGCGCGATCCTCGATTACGCCCTGCGCCACGCTGCCAGCGAAGAAGGCGTCGTGCGCTATGCCGAATGGCCGCAAGGGGTGAAGGGCCATTTCATCGTCCGCACGCCGCCTGAAGGCTTCATTTGCACATGATCCGCTTTCAGGATCGCGCTGGCTTCCAATCCGCGCTCGCCACGCTCCCCGCACCTGACGCGGGAGCGATCGAAACCGCAGCGGCGCGGCAAGCCTCTTTGACAAAACCCGCCGGATCGCTCGGGCGGCTGGAGGAGATCGCCCTCTTCATGGCAGGCTGGCAAGGTCGCGAACGTCCACGCACCGACCGCATCCGCGCCGCCATCTTCGCGGGCAATCATGGCGTCGCCGCACGCGGTGTCAGCGCCTTCCCGCCCTCCGTCACGGAGCAGATGGTCGCGAACTTCCAGGCAGGCGGCGCGGCGATCAACGCGCTTGCGGGCGCCTGCGGAGCCGAGCTGGTCATTGTCGCGCTCGCCCTCGACAAACCCACCGCCGACATATGCGAAGTCTCCGCGATGACGGAGGCCGAATGCCTCGACGCCCTGAACGCGGGCGCCGCCGTCGTGCAAGATTGCGACCTGTTCTTCGCCGGTGAAATGGGTATCGCCAACACCACCCCGGCCGCTGCGCTTTGCCTTCAATCCTTCGGCGGCGAGGCGCAGGACTGGACGGGGAGTGGCACCGGCATCGACCCAGCAGCCCTCGCCCGCAAGACGCAGGCCGTCGAGATGGCGCATGCCCTGCACGCCCCCCATTGCGCCGACGCTTTCGAAACGCTCTGCCGCCTCGGCGGGCGAGAGATCGCGGCGATGGCAGGCGCCATCCTCGCCGCGCGCATGCTGCGCGTGCCGGTGTTGCTCGATGGCTTCATCTGCGGCGCGGCCATCGCCCCTCTGGCGCGCGACAATCCCGCCATCACGGCCCACTGCCTCGCCGCCCACTGCTCCGCCGAAGCAGGCCATGCCCGGCTGCTCGAAAAGCTCGGCCTGCACCCCTTGCTTCACCTCGACATGCGCCTCGGCGAAGGCAGCGGCGCAGCCGTCGCGGCGCAACTCATCCGCTCGGCCCTCGCCGCGCACGACCAGATGGCGACCTTCGCCGAAGCCGCCGTGGCTAACGCGCTATGAGCCCGCTCACGCTCCACCTGATGCGCCACGCAGCGCCACAAGCGCCCGGCCTGCTGCTCGGTCATATGGACATGCCGCCCGACCCGGCCGCCATGCAGCTATGCGTCGAACGATCCCGCGCGCTTGCGTTCGACCGCCTGATCAGCTCCGACCTGACGCGCGCCCGCGCTCCCGCCGCCCTGATCGCAACCGCCCGGCAGGTGCCGCACGACATCGACGCGCGCTGGCGCGAACTGCACTTCGGCGAATGGGAGGGCACCGACCCCGCCACTCTGCCCGCCGAGGAAATTGGTCCCTTCTGGTCGTCCCCCGATGACCATCCTCCGCCGGGAGGGGAAGGCTGGTCCAGCCTTTGCCTGCGCGTAAAGGCGGCACTTGGCGAAATCGACCGGCCATCGCTGGTTCTCACCCATGCCGGTGCGATACGTGGCGCGCTGACTACGTTGTGTGGCTTCACGTACCAGCAAGCCTGGGCAATCGACCTGCCTTATGGCGCCTTGCTCAGCCTGCGTATCTGGCCGGGAGACAATCCCAGCGCGCAGATCACCGGGCTCGTGACATGACCCGCCTCATCCTCGCCCTGCAACTCATGACCCGCCTGCCGCTCCCGCAAGTGCGCGCGGATGAGGAGGATTTCGCCGCTGCGATCCGCTGGTTTCCCGCGACCGGCATCATCGTCGGCCTCGCCGTCGCCGCCGCCATGACGATCGGCCTGATCGTCGAACCCTGGATGGCCGCCTTGCTCGGCCTGATCGCCTGGGTCGCCATCACCGGGGCGCTTCATCTCGACGGTCTTGGCGACATCGCTGACGGGGTAGGGGCAGCCCATGGCGACCCGGCAAAGCTGTCCGCCGTTCTTGCCGACCCGCATATCGGGAGCTTCGGCGTCGTCACCATCGTCCTGCAACTGCTGGCGAAGCTCGTCCTGCTGCGCCTCTGCGCGGAGCATGTCGCGCCGATCGCCCTCATCGCCGTGCCCTTCGTCGCGCGGATCGGCCCCCTGGCATGGACCCTCTGGCTCCCGCCGCTCCATGCAGGCCTCGCCAGCCGCTTCCGCGAAAGCATCAGCCCGGTGCATCTGCTCGGCTGGATGATGCTGGCCGTAGCTAACTGCTTGATCATTCCCGCCCTCCTGTCCGCCGCTATCCTCGTCCCGCTTTGGGGATGGTGGCTGCGCAGCCGGATCGGCGGCATTTCTGGCGATGGTCATGGTGCCGGGATCGAACTCATCGAAAGTGGCCTGCTAGCTGCACTGGTGCTGGCACGATGAGTGACGTCTTCCACTGGCATGGCGGTCGTCTGGCGGCGGCGCGTCAGCATTATGCAGCCGAGGATCGGCCCTGGATCGATCTTTCTACCGGCATAAATCCGCTCGCCTGGCCCGGCACCGCCACAATCACCCCTGATTGGCAATCCCTCCCCGATCCCGCAGCACTTGCCGATCTTGAACAGGCGGCCGCCGCATATTTCGGCGTCTCCTCCGATCACGTTTGCGCACTGCCGGGCAGCGAAACCGGCCTGCGCCTGCTTGGCCATCTGATCGATGCGCCCGCCTGCCATATCCTGCCGTGCTACCGCACCCATGCGCAGGCTTTCCCAAACTCGCGCCCGTTGCAGCAACCCGAAGACGCGCCACCGGGCACCGCGCTCCTGCTTGCCAATCCTAACAATCCCGATGGCCGCCTCTATACGCAGGCGCAAATGCAGCAGCTTCTAACTCAACAGGAAAGGGAAGGCGGTTGGCTGATCGTCGATGAAGCCTTCGCCGACTGCCTGCCCGGTGCCAGCATGGCGGCCGAAGTTGGGGATCACCGCCGCCTGCTCATCTTCCGTTCCTTTGGCAAATTCTTCGGGCTTGCTGGCGTCCGCCTCGGCTTCCTCCTCGGCCCGGCCTCCATCATTGCCGCCTGCCGCAGGCTGCTGGGAGACTGGCCCCTTTCCGCAGCCGCGATCGACTTTGGCCGCGCCGCCTGTCGAGACCAGCGCTGGATTGACGAGACGATCGCGACCCTCCCCGCCCGCGCCGCCAGCCTCGATGCGCTACTTATCCGCCACGGCTTCATCCCGCGCGGCGATTGCCCGCTATTCCGCCTGATCGACACGCCGAACGCCGCCGCCCTGTTCGACCGCCTCGCGCGCCACGCCATTCTCACCCGTCCGTTCGAGGACCGGCCGAACTGGCTCCGCTTCGGTCTGCCCGCCGATGATGCGGCGATGGCCCGGCTGGACGAAGCGCTTGGTTGAGCTGGCCGCGCTGATCCTTGACGCGGCGCTAGGCTGGCCAGCCCGGTTGCACGCCCGTATCGGCCACCCGGTCGGAGCCTTCGCCGGGATCATCACCGCTTGCGAGCGCCGTTTGAACCAGCGCCACTTCGGCACAGCGCGTCGCCGTTTCGGCGGTATCGTCACGCTGCTACTCCTCCTCACGACCACCATCGCAGCGGGCTGGGCCGCAGAATTCATCATCCGCCACTTGCTCGGCTCCTGGGCCTGGGCAGGGCTTGCGCTTGCCGCTTGGCCAGCGCTTGCGCAGCGCAGTCTGTACGACCATGTCCTGCACGTCGTTCAGGCTCTAGAAGCAGGCAATCTCTTCGCTGCCCGCCGCGCGGTCAGCCAGATCGTCGGACGCGATACCGCCACCCTCGATGATGCAGGTGTCGCCCGCGCCGCCATAGAAAGCCTTGCTGAAAGCTTTTGCGATGGCGTCGTCGCGCCGCTCTTCTGGCTGCTCGTCGGCGGCCTGCCCGGAATCTGGGCCTATAAGGCAGTCAACACCGCCGACAGCCTCATCGGCCATCGCGAGGAGCCGTTCGCGGCCTTTGGCTGGGCCGCCGCTCGCTTCGATGACTTGCTGAACCTGATCCCCGCGCGCTTATCCGGCTTCCTGATCTGCGTCGCGGGCTTGGGCGGCTGGCGCATCCTCTGGCGCGACCATGGCCGTCACGCATCGCCCAATGCGGGCTGGCCCGAAGCGGCGATGGCGGGGGCGCTAGACATCCGGCTTGCCGGGCCGGTCGCCTATGAAGGCCAATATCATGCCAAGCCATGGATCGGCGGGGAAGGGGGCGAAGCCACGCCCGCCGACGCCCACGCCGCGCTGGCGCTCTATGTTCGCGCCTGCGCGCTCCTTTGGCTCGCGACGGCGCTGATCGAACGGATCGGGCGATGACCGCTTTCCAGAAGCTGCTTGTGCTCGGCGGCGCCCGTTCGGGCAAGAGCCGCCATGCCGAAGCGCAGTGCGAAGCCCTGCCGGGCATCATGACCTACATCGCCACGGCCGAGGCGTACGACGCTGAGATGCACGAAAGGATCGGCATGCATCGCGCCCGTCGCAACGCGCGCTGGCGAACGATCGAAGCCCCAATCGATCTGCCCGCCGCGATCTGGAATGCCCACGCGCGTACGCCATCTGGCCCGATCCTTGTCGATTGCCTTACCCTGTGGCTGTCCAACCTGCTGCTGGCTGGCGAAGACATCGCCCGGTGGAGCGAAGAACTGATCGCTGCCATTACCAGCTGCACCCTTCCCATCGTGCTGGTCGCCAATGAGGTCGGCCTCTCCATCGTCCCGGAAAATGCACTTGCCCGCCGTTTCAGAGACGAAGCGGGCCTGCTTAATCAGCATGTGGCGGCCGCTTGCGACAGTGTGGTATTTGTCGCTGCTGGCCTGCCCCTGACACTCAAGCAAGGCGGATGAAGAAGAGCGCGGCTGCAAGCGATTTTGAAAATCGCTGATGCCCGCAGCCCTACTTGTCGTAGAGGTTGAATAAATTCGTTGCGCGAATCGACTATGTGATAAATTGCTCTGACCGGCTTGCCTGCGATCTGCTCGGTCAATATGGCACGCTCAATAATGCGTGGAGGGATTTTATAGGAGCCAGCGATCATGGCAGGGGCGATATGCTCCGAACCCAGGCGAAATTGGAAGACCGCCAGGGTTTCTTGATCAGATCGCGGTTTCTGGACAGGGGATAAGTCAGTGAACGCTTTCAATGCAGATTATCTGTTCGTCTTCATATTGGCGGCCTTTTTGGGTTTTCAGCTGATCAAGAAGGTATCGCCGCTTTTGCACTCGCCGCTGATGTCGCTGACCAATGCGATTGCGGCGGTGGTGATTGTGGGGGCGATCACGATCACGGGTGAGGCGGGGGCGACGCCTCTGGCGAAGACGCTGGGCTTCATCGCGGTGTTCTGCGCGACGGTGAATCTGGTCAGCGGGTTCATGATCACCGATCGCATGCTCAAGATGTTCAAGCCGCGGGGGAAGTAACAGATGGACGCCTTTGTACCCTTCGCGGCGATTGTCGCGTCTGCCCTGTTCATCCTGTCGCTGATGTGGATGAGCCATCCTTCGACCGCCCGTCGTGGCGTGCGCGCGGGCGAGATCGGCATGATCATCGCCATCATCGGCGCGCTCGTCCAGCATGAGGTCGTTGATTACAACCTGATCATCATCGCGATGATCGCGGGCGCGGCGGCGGGCATCCCGATGGCGCTGCTGATGCCGATGACGGCGATCCCGCAGCGAACCGCCATCTCCCACGCCTTTGGCGCGCTGGCCGTCGGCCTGATCGGTGCCGCTGAATATTACAAGCACGCCCATGCGGAATATGCGGGCGGCTTCATCCTGTGGGCGCTGATGTTCGAGATGCTGCTGGGTTTCCTGACCTGCACGGCCTCGATCATCGCCTTTGCCAAGCTGCAGGAACTGATGGGCAGCCGCCCGGTGTCCTTCCCCGGCCAGCGCATCGTCAATGGCGCGGTGGCGCTGGCGACGGTGGCGATCGGCGTGACGCTGGCGCTTGACCCGACGCAGACCTGGCTGTTCCCGCTGTTCGCGGGCCTAGCGCTGCTGTTCGGCATATTGCTGGTGATCCCGATCGGCGGCGCGGACATGCCGACCGTGATCGCGCTCTTGAACAGCTATGCGGGTCTTGCAGCATCCGCCATGGGCTTTGCGCTGGGCAACAAGCTGCTGATCGTCGCGGGTGCGCTCGATGGCGCATCGGGCTTCATCCTGGCGCTGGTGATGTGCAAGGCGATGAACCGCAGCTTTGCCAACGTCATGTTCGGCGGCTTTGGCAAGGTGGTCGCGGGCGTCGCTGGCGGCAAGGATGACCGGGTGGTGCGCTCGGCTTCGGCTGAAGAAGCGGCGATGCAGCTGGAAAATGCCAGCAGCGTTGTCATCATCCCCGGCTATGGCATGGCGGTCGCGCAGGCGCAGCACAAGGTTAGCGAGCTGTATCAGGCGCTCACCAAGAAGGGCGTAGACGTCAAGTTCGCGATCCATCCGGTGGCAGGCCGCATGCCCGGCCACATGAACGTGCTGCTTGCCGAAGCCAACGTTCCTTACGAACAGCTGGTCGATCTCGACGACATCAACCCCGAACTGCCGCAGGCGGACGTGGCGGTGATCATCGGCGCGAACGACACCGTGAACCCGTCGGCGCGCGACGATCCGCAGAGCGCGATCGCGGGCATGCCGATCATCGAAGCGGACCGCGCCAAGTCGGTGTTCGTGATCAAACGCTCGATGAACGCGGGCTTCGCCGGGATCGACAATCCGATCTACTATAACAGCAACACCCAGATGCTGTTCGGCGACGCCAAGGACATGGTCGGCTCCATCGCCAAGGAACTGGCGGGCGGCGGCTCGGGCCTCCACTGATCGGCCCGCATAGCGCCAAGATACAAAAGCCCGCTGCCAAGCAGCGGGCTTTTTTCATGGGGGTTCGCCCGCAACTTGGGCGGAGAAGTATTGCGCTAACGGCTGATCAGTCGAGCGATGCGTCGTCGATGTTGATCGTGCTAATTACTGCAAAAATGCAGACCCAATTTGCGAATATGAGATGTTGATTGCACAATCGCGCCCGCGCATGGACAGCACAGATCCATGGCGATTGGGCGGTACTGCTGTGCTTTTTGGAATATCGGTCCTGGGAAACACGGCCAGATCACGCGCGGGATCATCATCGGAGACGCTCCGCGAGTGCAGGGAAAAGATATGACTGATCAGCTGATCCTCTCGGTCGAAAATGGCGTGGGCCGCATCCGGCTGAACCGTCCCAAGGCTATCCACGCGCTGACCCCGGAGATGTGCGAGGCAATCAATCAGGTGCTGCTGGACTGGCGCGGCGACCCGGCGGTACTTATGGTCATGATCGACCATGCCGAAGGGCGCGGATTCTGTGCCGGAGGTGACATCGCGCTTATTGCCAATAGCGCAAAAACGGACTGCGCGGCGGCCGAGCATTTCTTCCGCGTCGAATATCGAATGAACCATCTGTTGTTCGTCTACGACAAACCTATTGTGGCCTTCATCGATGGGATTGTGATGGGCGGCGGCGTCGGTCTCTCACTGCCTTGCCGATATCGGGTCGCGACGGAGCGTACGACCTTTGCCATGCCTGAAACAGGAATTGGCCTTTTCCCCGATGTGGGTGGAGGCTGGTTTCTGCCTCGCCTGCCGGGACGGATCGGTACATGGCTTGCCGCGACTGGAGCACGTCTGGATGGCGCGGATTGCGTCGCGATCGGGATTGCGACCCATTATGTCGGATCTGACAGGCTGGATGCGCTCAAGGCGGAAATCCTTGCGCATCCCTCCGATGTTGCGACCATCCTCGATCAGGCAAATGAACTGGCTCCGGAGTCCCGGTTGATGGCGCAGCGGGACAGGATCGATCGCCTGTTCGCGAGCGATGCCCTGGAGGATATCCTTGCTGCCCTCCAGGCGGACGGGTCGGAATGGGCGGACAAGCAGTTGGCGGTGCTCGCAACCAAATCGCCGCAAGCGGTCAAGGTCGCCCTGCGTCAACTGGTGGAAGGCGCTGCCTTCACCGATTTTGCGGACAATATGCGGAACGAATATCGCCTGGCCTGCCACGTCATTCGCCGTCCCGATTTCGTCGAGGGGGTGCGCGCGGTGATCTTTGACAAGGACAATGCTCCGAAATGGTCCCCGGCGACGGCCGAGGAGGTCGATGGCACCTTGATAGATAGTCTCTTCGCGCCTCTGCCGCAGGACAAGGAATGGACCCCTCTGCCTCAAACGGAAATCTCTCATGACCTTTGAAACCATTATCGTCGAACAGCATGACGCCGTCACACTAATCACGCTCAACCGGCCGCAAGCGCTCAATGCACTCAACAGCCAGGTGCTTAAGGATCTGACCTCTGCATTCGCCGCCTATGACGCCGATCCGGCACAACGGTGCGCGGTGCTGACCGGAAGCGGTGAGAAGGCTTTTGCCGCAGGCGCCGACATCAAGGAGATGGTCGAGAAGCAGGCGGCAGACTTCTTCCTGGAGGATTTCTTTTCTGGCTGGCAAACTGGCGTGGTGGCGACACGCAAGCCGTGGATCGCAGCGGTGCAGGGCTTTGCGCTAGGCGGCGGTTGCGAATTGGCGATGATGGCGGACTTCATCATCGCAGGCGACACGGCAAAATTCGGCCAGCCCGAAATCAAGTTGGGCGTCGCGCCTGGCATGGGCGGTTCCCAGCGCCTGACCCGCGCCGTGGGCAAGGCGAAGGCGATGGAGATGTGCTTGACCGGCCGCATGATGGATGCCGCCGAAGCGGAACGTTCCGGATTGGTAAGCCGCATCGTGCCTGCCGCGCAATTGTTGGAAGAGGCGCTCAAAACCGCCGCTGCAATCGCCTCAATGCCGCCAATGGCAGCAATGGTGAACAAGGAGATGGTGAACATCGCCTTTGAAACGGGGCTGGCTCAAGGCATCCTGACCGAGCGGCGTCTTTTCCAGATCCTCACCGCTACCGAGGACAGGGCAGAAGGCATGAGCGCATTTGTGGAGAAGCGCGCAGGGGCGTGGCGCGGGCGCTGATCAGGCGATCAGTCGCTGGCTTGCTTGTTGGAGAACTCCCTGGCTCGTGCCAGCCGCAACTTGGTGCGACCGGCACGAGCTTTCGGATCGAAGCGCTTTAGAAGCGCGCGGACAGGGAAACGCCCCATGTCCGGCCCGTGATCGGGTTCGCGAACTCGACCAATGAGCCGGGACTCTCGCCCGACGTAATGCCATCGTAAGTGGTGTTGTCGGTGACGTTCTTCACGAAGCCGGAAATTTCCAACTTGGTGGCATCACTGACCGGCAGTTCGTAACGGATGCCTACATCCATTCGGGCAACAGGCGGGATCGACCCTCGCGGATCGTTCAACGCGTCCGTTTCATATCGTGAAGTATAATATAGAGCAGCGTTCAGGCCGAATTTCCCGGTTCCGGCGTTAATTGTATAGTCGGAAACGAGGCCAGCGGTCCATTTGGGCGTGCGGCGTAGGCGGAGTACCGACAGGTCAGCGTCCCCCTGCCCAAGGTTGCCGCTGAACTCTGAATATTTGGCGTGCAGATAGCCGCCTGTCGCCAGGATCGTCCAGTTCCGAGTGGGCACGAGGGTCAACTCTGCCTCTACCCCCGTATATTTCGCCTTCGCGACATTTAAGGTGCTGGACAAGAGACGCGATCCATCAACCTGGAGAACATTCTCTTGCTTGTTGTCCAGAATATTGTGGAATGCCGCGATGTTGAAGCGGACATGATGATCGAAGAGTTCACTTTTGAACCCGATTTCAAATGCATCCATTACTTCGGGGTCATAGGGTTGAACAGCTGTTACGATGTTACCCGTGCGGCCGCTGAAGCCTCCCGTATTGTAACCTCGGCTGTAGCTCGCATAGGCCAGTATGTCGGGATTGAACTTATACTGGACGTTGACCTTTGGCGTGAACTTCTGAAAGCTCACCCCAGCAGAGACGTCGCCCACCAGCGGTCCCAGAACGCTCATGTCCCGCACCGTTCCTGGCACGGCCGAATAGAGGATATAATGCGTTTTCTTGCGGTCCCAGGTCTGTCGCCCACCAACAGTCAGGCGAAGCTGGTCCGTCAGGTCGTAATCAGCCTGAAAGAATAGCGCTGTCGACCGGTTATGTTGGTTGGTGACATAGGCATCCACCGAATTGAGGTAGGCAAAGCCTGGCGGCAGCCAGTCGGGCAATCCCGTGGCGATGGGAGGCAAGGCGGCGAGGTCCACCGACAAGTTGGTTTTCTGGGTATATTCATAGTTCATGTAGAAGAAGCCGCCGACGAGATTGAAGGGGCCATTGAACGACGTTTCGAACCTTAGTTCCTCGGAAAACTGATGCGCCTTCAAATTGCTCTCATTGCGCGCCAGGGCGAAGCGCGTGGAGTCATAGTCTCCTAGCGTATATTCCTTGAACTCGCGAAGGCCGGTCAGGCTGACGAGCCGAACATCATCTGTTGCCTGATATGAAATTTCGCCGGTCAAGGCATTAAGCCGCAGGGAACCGGGGAATGGCCGCGATTCAACAACATTCTTGTCTTTGGTGAGAGGCGTGCAGATGGAAGCCGTATAGGGATTGAGGCAAGGCGAGTTGGCGCCGCCGAAATAACCCGGCACTTTGTAGGTGATTAGATTTGGCGTCAGCAACTGGGAGTAGGGCGGCAAGTCGCTGTCATTTTCCACCCGGTCCAGCGCGAGATACAGGTTGAGCTTGTCCGTTGGCGTAGCGACGAAGGCCAATCCGAACGTGCGGACGTCCCGATCTCCATTGCGCCCGCCCGTCACGATATTTCTGAACTGGCCGTTGTTTTTCCGTACCGTGATCGATCCCTTGACCGCCAACAGGTCATTGACGATCGGGGCCATTATGACCCCTTCATAATCATTTTCGCCAAAGCTGCCGATGGTGAAGCGAACCTTGCCGGTTGCGTCGGCTGCCGGGTCGGGCCGCGAACGTATGACGTTGATGGTGCCGCCCGTCGTATTCTTGCCATTCAAGACACCCTGCGGGCCGCGAAGCACTTCGATCCGCTCAATATCATAGGCGTCCATGAGCGATCCGCGCTGGAAGGCGATCGCGACGCCGTCAACGGTAAAGCCGATGCTGGATTCAAGGCTGGGCAGCACGTCCTGAATGGACATGCCGCGCAAGCTAAGCTGGGGAACGTCCACGGACGCGCCGGATCGGTTGATCGTCAACCCCGGCACCAGTCCGCGCAGTCCGGTCAGGTTATCCAGACGCGCATGCTCCAATGTTTCGCTATTGAAAGCGGAAACAGCAACAGGCACCGATTGCAGTGGCTCGGCACGTTTTTGGGCCGTGACGATAATATCTTGCAGCATTCCCGCGCCTGAAGGCTGGTCCTCCGACTGCGGGGTTTGCGCGTGGGCCATGGCCGGAAACAGCGGCGCAGAGGCCAATAGCGCCCACTTCCTGACAGACATATTCAATTCCCCTCCAATGCATTTTCCGACATATTCTTCAGGCCTCATTCGAGCCTTTCGGAAATGCTCTCCCAATGCGCCATTTGATGATAGTAGCATACGGTTAGATAGCGAACTGATATGTTCCAACGGCGTCTGGGAAGAGTATATCGGGGGAAACACAGCGATCGGTTGGAAAACGGCCCGCTGCGCCCTTCAATCAGTGGAGTGACCATTGTGCCATCGGATCTGACAACCGCGCAAACAGCTGTTTTCCGGAACCTTGACGTGCCAATGCGCGATGGCGTTGATCTGGCCGCCGACCTCTACCTGCCGATGGCGTCGGGACAGGTGGATCCGGATGTCGGTTATCCCGTGGTTGTTATCCGCACGCCTTATAACAAGCTGTTTGTGCAGGGTTCGTTCGGCACACCCGCTTATCTGACCCGGCGAGGCTACGCTGTTCTGGTTCAGGATGTGCGCGGTACGAACGGATCGGGTGGCGTGTTCGACCCGATGATGAATGAGGGGTGGGGTGAACGGCAGGACGGCATCGATACCGTCCGCTGGATCAAGCAGCAAGGTTGGTGCAACGGGAAGGTCGGCACTACTGGCCAGTCCTATATGGGCGGGACGCAGCTGCTGCACCTTCAGGCCGAAGATAATGAGATCGAGGCCGCGTTCGTTCAGGTTCCGGCCGTCAACCAGTTCAACAATGGCTGGGTCTATAAAGGGGGCGTGATGGATAGCACGGCCTTGTGCTGGACCATGGGCATGGCCTTCACCGCCGCGGCACGGATGGGCGAAGAGGTGACCGCAGCGATCAAGGCCGACGCTCGGGCGGTCGGCTTGCCCAGCGGCTTTGCGGCTCCGCAAATGTTAATGGCATCCCCAGACCTGGCTTTCGAGATCGCGCGCGGGCACGCGCTGAAGGACGTCCCGATTAACCGGCATATGCCATTCTGGAACGCTTGGCTCGACAACAGGGATAATCCGGAATTCTTCGCCCCGAACGATGCAGCCGCGCGGTTTGACCGGGTGAAGGCGCCAGTTCTGCATTTCACCGGGTGGTATGATCTGTTCAACTGCAATTCGCTGGACGCGTTCGTCAATATCTCTCGCCATGGCGCTACTGAAGCAGCGCGTCAGGGTCAGCGGCTGATCATAGGGCCATGGGGTCACGTCGCGAACGGGATGCTGTGTCATTTCCCCAATGCGCTGGTCGATGATGTCGCCATGATGGGGGCGTGGATGGACCGCCACCTTCTGGGGGGCTCGGGGGAAGGGGACGACCATCGGGTTATGCTGTACGTGATGGGTGAAAATCGTTGGCGGGCCGAGCAGGATTGGCCGCTCCCCGATGCTCGGCCGACGCTGTTCTACTTGCACAGCGATGGTAACGCGAACGGCGCAGAGGGCGGCGGGCTGCTGTCTCAGGCTGCTCCGGGCGCGGATGAACCCGCTGACCATTATATCAGCGATCCTGCTAATCCTGTGCCTTCGCTGGGCGGGCATTCGTTGCACGGTGGGCCTGCGGATCAACGGCCGAATGACCATCGGCCGGATATTCTTGTCTATACGACGGCGACGCTGGAAGAGGATATGGAGGTGACGGGCGCGATCCGGGTCATCCTCCATGCGCAATCGTCGGCAACGGACTGCGACTGGTTTGTGAAGCTGATCGACCTGTTTCCGGACGGCCGTTCCTACAATCTGGCGAGCGGCATGGTGCGGGCGCGCTATCGTAAATCGCGCAAGGCTCCGGAAGGGCTGATGCCGGATGCGGTAGAAAGATATGAGATCGAGCTGGCGCCAACCAGCAACCTGTTCAAAAAGGGGCACCGCGTTCGCATCGTCATTTCGAGCAGCGATTATCCGAACAGCGAGGTGAACCCCCAGGATTTCATCGACCTTTCCACCGCTGCTCCAAAAGATTATCGGATCGCGCGCCAGACGATCCATCACGATGCCGCACGGCCATCGGCGATCGAGTTGCCTGTGGTGCCTGCCGATCGGCCGAGGCAATGGATAGACACGCCTTTCCCCTCGGGCGAGACCGGCCGATTTTACACCCGGCCCATTCCGGTTGAGGAGGCGCCGCCTATAGAGATGCCATTGTCCCTGCTGCCCTATGGCTGACCGGGGATCATCCCGCAGCTAGGCGGGCTTCCCAGATCATCGGGTATTATCTCGTGGTCAGCGTCGGCAGCTCAGGCAACGAGGCCGATATCCGCGCCCGACAGAGCTTGCAGGCCGGCGATGGCCCGCTGTTCCAGCGTGACCGCGTTTTGCTGACGCGCGATGGTCAGCGCCTGTTCCAGGCAACGGCGCGCCTCGCTCTTGTCCGGCCCCCAGCGTGCGTGCAACTGTCCGGTCAAGCGCCAATATTCCGCTTCCCATATCCGCTCGTCATGCTGGGCCATGAACGTCGCGGACAAACCGGTATGGTGCAGGCCTTTTTCGTAATGGCCCATTTCGTCGCAGATATCAGCGGCGAGCAGGTGCAGGCAGGATGTGAGATAATGCTCAGAGAAGGCCTTGGTATGGGCCAGGAGCTGATCCAGATGTGACGGATCACGCGTCGAATGGAACGACGCCCATGACAGACATGCTCGTCCGAACGGTTGCCAGAACCGGCAAAGCTGCTGCGAGCATAGCTCCTGAAGCCGGTCATTATAGGTGTGGATACGGCCGTAATCCCTTTCGCAAACCGCGTGGAAGAGCAGCCACACCAGCACCAGTGACAAAGTTGCCGGGTGGCCAAGGGTTTCCGCCATGGCCAAGGCGCGCTCAGCCTCTCGCCTCCCCTGTTCAGGATTGCCGGTGTGCCAATGCACCCAGGAAAGATAGGCCGTAGAGGCCGCGCCGGGATCATAGCCGAAGCTGCGGCCGTGTTGCGCGGGATCATAGATCGCGACAACGCGCTCGAAGTGCGTTCGGGCTGCGGCAAAGTCTCCCCGAAATGCTGCGCCAGCGCCCAGCAGGCGCCCTCCTTCCGCTTCCAGGCGGGCATTTGGTCGTAGTGAATGAATGAACTGGTCGAACTCGATCGCCAACAGGTCAGCATGCTTCCATCGTCCACGGCCCGCCGCTACGGTCCAAAGCCCATGCAGGCTAGCCGCCAGTGCTTCAGGCCGTCCGACTTCCTTCGCCAGCAGGTGCGCGCGCTGGTAAATTTGCTTCAAGTCGGGGGCGTAATAGCCTTCCGCTTCCCGGACAGTCGCGCCCAGCTCCAACAGAGCGTCGAGTTCACGTTCGCTTCGTCCGATACTTGGCGAAATCGATGCAAGGGTTTCGATGGCCGCGCGATAGTTCGCGCTTGCTTCAGCGAGCGCATATCTTTGTGCCGCTTTGCGGCCAGCATCCAGCCAGAAGGATACCGCCTCGTCGAAACGCGCCGCATGGCGCATATGTCCAGCGATTACTTCGGGGTGATCGGCTGCTATTTCCGGGAAATAGTCAACCAGGATGTCGGCAGTTCGAGAATGCAGGTCCTGACGGTCTGCGTCCATCATCGACGTATAGGCCGCGTCGCGGAGCAACGCGTGCCGAAAGGCATATCGACCTTTGCCGTTGGAGCGACCGCGCGTCAGAATGCCGGCGGCCAGCAGCTGGTCGATCGCAGCGGCCACCCGCTGATCTTCATCGCCGACCAGAGCCCTCAATATCTCGCCAGGGAAGTCCCGTCCTATTATGGAAGCCACCTGCGCAACCCGGCGTGCAAAGCCCATGCAGCCGAGCTGAGATGCCAGCAAGTCGTTCAGGCTATCGGGCACTGTCGACAGATCGCCCTTCCCAACATTCTGGGCGAGCAGGAGCTTCGTCAGTTCCTCCAGATAGAGCGGCACCCCGTCGGCTTTGTCGATAATCGTGTCCCGCGCCGGGATTGGCAACGCCGCATCCCCCGCAATGCCGTCAATTATCCGGCTGCAATCCTGGCGGGATAATCGGGTGAGACGAAGAACAGTAACCGGTTGTCCCGGTCCAAACAGCGCCGCGCACCCTGACCTGCCCGTCATTAGCAGGTAGAGCCGTAAATCCTGGCATGCCGACGCGGCAAATCCAATCAGCTCCAGCGTCGTGGGGTCCGCCCAATGTATGTCTTCGACAAGAAGGATAACTGGTCTGCGGTTACATAAGGCAGAAAGGATGGCGATCAGAAGCTGAAGCGTCTTCTCTTTCTTTTCGCTCGCCGACGGAAGGATGTCCTCCATATTTTCTTCGACATCCGCCTGAGCGAGCAATGTTTGAAGCAGTGTCCTGTTGATCGGCCCGTCCAGACCGACTCGCTCAAGAAATCGACCCAGCACGGCGTTTGATGGATCGTTCCCTGCCATCAACCGGCGGAGGATTTGGATAACGGGATAAAGTGCGCTGTTGCTGTGGTGCGCAGAGCATTGCAGGCGGATTTGATAGCCCCTTGGCCGCAGCCGTTTGATCAATGCTTCGGACAAACAGGATTTGCCGATACCCGCTTCACCTTCCACGATGACGGATTGTCCCTCTCCGGCGGAAGCCAGGAGCCAACGGTTGCCTAGCAGGTCCAATTCAGCACCCCGGCCGATGATGTCGGCCGACGGAGCATCTTGCTTGGCTAGAAAGCATGTTGTCGATCTAGGACTCAGAAGACGCCAAAGAAGAATTTGGTGCCCATCCTCTGCTTCGATTGCCCCAGCCGGAATGGTTTCAAATGCGGTGCGCGAATGTCGGCGGGTCTCTTCCGAAACGAGAATTGCGTTAGATGGCGTGTGATCGATTATCTGTAGGGCGATGGTGGGTACGTCACCCAATATCAGCGGCTGTTCTAGGCAGGGTCGTGAGAGAACATTGCCTGTATCAATGGCTACACGAACCTCACAATTATCTCCATGTTCACGCCGCGCATAGGCAATGATTTCCGTTGCCGCTGTCATGGCCCGTCCCGAAGCATCCTCCAGCGAGGTGGGCCAGCCGAAATAAACGGTCAGCCGAACCGTTGCGCCCTTCTCCATGACGCCGCCCAATTGCGTCATGGTCGAGGAAAAATATGCGTGGAAGCGGTCGAATTCTTCAAGGAACTCGGCCGTCAGTTGGGAAATGCCTCTTAACCGGAAAGAGCAGGATAAGACCGTTATCCTGCGCAGTTCCATATGCGAAGGTAAATCCGGGGTCGCAGCCTTTCCAGGAGCGTCATCGTCTCGCTCAACAATTTCCGATTGTTCCGTCTTGCGTTGGAAGCTCGGGACATATCCTCCTTTAGGAATGACAATCTGAATGGTGTCGGATTGGCCATGGTTGATCTGATAGCTTGTCAGCAGGCGGCGGAGGCGTCCTGCCTCCACCCGGACAGTCGCGCTGGTGCCGGGATCGAAATCCTGAGGCTTGTCGAAAACGCCAAGCGCAATACTATATTCTTTCAGGAGCGATCCTCGCCCCGCGAACATCTCCTCGCAGAGATAGCGTAAAAATCGCTGCATACGGGGACTGCGTTCAAAGACGGGGCTCATCAGCACTTTGTTTAAATGCGCCTGCATCTCCTGTGCGCCAAGAGGGGGAACGCTGCGCGCGTCAATGGATGATCGCCTCATCGTCACCGTTGCCTCTCCGTCATTTGTCGGGTTATCGATCCTTGCCCGGCTCAGGAACATTGCCTGACTTTAGTCGCAAAGCAACGGAAAGGTGAGGCGGTTCACAGGCAAGTGCCTAACAGTAGCATACTTGCAGAGGCGACGCTGTCCGCGACAATCAGGTGCTTATGCAATTTGTCGCTGCGGAACCGCAGCCTATTCGAGAGGAGTATGCCAGTGGCCCTGAGGGGATGTGGAAAGTGAGCGCTCTCAGCTACGTCCGGGGTAGAACGGATCCCCCGCTTCTGGATTTGACGATAGGACAGGCTCTGGCGGACGCTGCCGCTCGGTGGGGTGATCGCGATGCTTTGGTTTCGGCGGAACAGAATATCCGCTGGACCTATGATGATCTACTTACCCTTGCCGATAAGCTGGCTGCCGGTCTCTTGGAACTCGGCTTGCAGCCTGGGGATCGTATCGGCATCTGGTCGCCTAACTGCGCGGAGTGGACCTTGACGCAGTTCGCAGCAGCCCGTGCCGGTCTGATCCTGGTAACGATAAATCCCGCCTATCGATTGTCGGAAGTCGAATATACAATCAACAATGTCGGCCTGCGTGCGCTGATTGCAGCCGAACGGTTCAAGACCAGTGCCTATGCCGATATGATCGAGACGCTGGCTCCGGAGCTGCCCGGCTGCGTACCGGGGCAATTGGAAGCAAAGCGGCTGCCGACGCTCAAAGCGGCCATCCTTATCAGTGAACAGCCGCGTCCGGGCTGGCTGCGGTTTGACGACCTACTATCGTCGGCTCCGTCTCTGGATCATCTGCGTTCAATCGAGCCGCAAATTCGGGCGGAGGACGCGGTGAACATTCAGTTCACCAGCGGCACTACAGGTTTGCCGAAGGGCGCTACGCTCAGCCATCGTGGCATCCTTAACAATGGCTATTTTGTCGGCAGCGCCATGGGCCTGACCCCCGGCGACCGCATTTGCATACCTGTGCCGCTGTACCATTGTTTCGGGATGGTCATGGGCAACCTTGCCGCCATCACGCATGGATCGGCCATGATCTATCCGTCGAGCGCGTTCGATCCTGCGGCGGTGCTGCGTACGGTCGCGGAGGAACGCTGTACCGCCCTATATGGCGTTCCGACGATGTTCATTGCGGTCCTGGCGCGGCTCGAGACGGATGCGACCGATACGTCCTCATTGCGCACTGGGTGCATGGCCGGGGCGCTTTGTCCGGAGCCATTGATGCGGGACGTTGTGGATCGCCTCAATATGCGAAATGTGACGATCGCCTATGGGATGACGGAGACCAGCCCCGTCAGTTTCCAGACCGTGCCCGGAGATTCGATTGAGCGTCGAACCACCACCATCGGCCCGGTCCAACCGCACCTCGAATGCAAGATCGTCGATGCCGACGGCGCGATCGTCCCGCGCGGGACGCCGGGAGAATTATGTACGAGAGGCTATTCCGTCATGATGGGATATTGGAACGATCCCGTACAAACGGCGGCAGCCGTTGATTCAGACGGATGGATGCACAGCGGCGATCTGGCCGTCCTGGACGACGCTGGCTATGGGAGCATCGTCGGCCGGATAAAGGACATGATCATTCGTGGGGGGGAGAATATATATCCCCGCGAGATCGAGGATTTTCTGCGGATGCACCCCGCCGTCGAGGATGTCTCCGTCGTGGGCGTGCCGGACGATCATATGGGGGAGGAAGTCTGTGCGTGGATAACATTGCGCGCCGACGAAAAACTGGCCGAAGATGAGGTCAGGGCATTTTGTGTGAACCAGATATCCCACTATAAAATACCCCGGTTCATACGGATCGTTGACGCGTTTCCGACAACGGTGACAGGAAAGGTGCAGAAGTATCTGATCCGTCAGGCGATGGTGGAGGAATTTGAGGGGCAAAGCTAAAGGCGCGAAGCCGCTTTGATCCTTGTCCTGCGCTGAAATCGGCGGCAGCGTTGCAATGAGCCCTCGTCACAGGATCGAGGGCTCATTGGCGTGTTGAAAAAAGGAAGCTTCAAAGCTTCTGGTTTAACTCCGGCACAACCTTGAACAGATCACCCACCAGGCCGATGTCCGCGACCTGGAAGATCGGCGCATCCTCATCCTTGTTGATGGCGATGATGGTCTTGCTGTCCTTCATGCCCGCCAGATGCTGGATCGCGCCAGAAATACCGACAGCGATATAGACTTCCGGCGCCACGATCTTGCCAGTCTGCCCAACCTGATAATCGTTCGGCACATAACCCGCATCGACAGCCGCACGCGAAGCGCCAACCGCCGCGCCCAGCTTGTCCGCCAGCGGGAAGATCACCTGCTCGAACGTCTCGCCATCCTTCAGCGCACGGCCACCCGAAACGATCACTTTCGCACTGGTCAGTTCCGGGCGCTCCTGCTTGGCGATCTCGGCACCAACGAAGCTGCTGAGGCCCTTGTCGCCAGTCGAAGCCACGGCTTCCACCGCGCCCGAACCGCCCTCACGAGCCGCCTTTTCGAAAGCGGTGCCACGCACGGTGATGACCTTCTTCGCATCCTTCGACTTGACGGTCGCGATCGCGTTGCCCGCATAGATCGGGCGCGTGAAGGTATCTTCGCTCTCCACCGAAAGAATGTCGCTGATCTGCATCACGTCCAGCAGAGCCGCGACGCGCGGTGCGATATTCTTGCCGTTGCTGGTGGCAGGCGCGACGAAGGCGTCATGGCTGCCCATCAGTTCAACGACCAGCGGCGCGACATTCTCTGCCAGCGCGTGACCGAAAGCCGCGTCATCGGCGACATGGACCTTGCCCACGCCCGCGATCTTCGCGGCAGCTTCACCCACGCCGCCAACGCCAGCGCCAGCGACCAGCAGATGCACTTCACCCAGCTTCGCAGCAGCGGTGACGGCGGAAAGGGTCGCGTCCTTCACGGCGCCGCCCTCATGTTCAACCCATACCAGAGTCTTCATAATCTCGATCCTCTATCCCCGTTCGCCCTGAGCCTGTCGAAGGGTCTTTCTTCTCTTCAAAGAAGGAAGCAGGCTTCGACAGGCTCAGCCCGAACGGGCTTGGAATGATGGTCAGGCGGCGACGCCCAAAGCTTTCAGCTTCGCGACCAGTTCATCGACATCGGCCACCTTGACGCCAGCCGAACGCTTGGCGGGCTCGGTGACCTTCAGCGTCTCCAGACGGGCGCTGATGTCCACGCCATAGTCAGCAGGCGTCTTGGCCGCGAGCGGCTTGCTCTTCGCCTTCATGATGTTGGGCAACGAAGCATAGCGCGGCTCATTGAGACGCAGGTCGGTGGTGACGATCGCGGGGACGTTGAGCTTCACCGTCTCCAGGCCGCCATCGACTTCGCGGGTCACGCTGACCTTGTCGCCCTCAACCTCGACCTTCGACGCAAAGGTGCCCTGCGGCAGATTGAGCAGCGCGGCCAGCATCTGGCCGGTCTGGTTGCTGTCATCGTCGATCGCCTGCTTGCCCAGGATGATCAGGCCAGCGCCTTCCTCTTCCTGAACCTTGGCGAGCAGCTTGGCGACGCCCAGCGGTTCGACTTCGTCATCGGTCTGGATCAGGATCGCGCGATCCGCGCCCATCGCCAAGGCAGTGCGCAGCGTTTCCTGCGCCTTGGCAACGCCGATCGACACGGCGACGACCTCAGTCGCCACGCCCTTTTCCTTTAGGCGAATGGCTTCCTCGACCGCGATCTCGTCGAACGGGTTCATGCTCATCTTGACGTTCGCCAGATCAACGCCCGACCCATCCGCCTTCACGCGCGGCTTCACATTATAGTCAATGACCCGCTTTACGGGCACAAGGATCTTCATGCATCCCTCCATAAGTATGCAAGCATACGGTCATATATATCACGAATATCCGGTCGTAAAGCCGACTGTATCGAATAAGACCCTTGCGTAACGTAATCTAGCGAACTAAATGAGTCTTCGGCTGAATATGGCCGTCACGGTGAGCGACGGCAGGCGGCAGGGTGCCGCGTCCTTGAGCAGGTGAGGTGAATGACTCAACTCGGCATTTCGCGCTACGGCGCCTATGTTCCCCGGCTTCGGCTGGATCGTTCCTTGATAGCGGAAGCGCATGGTTGGATGGCGCCTGGCCTGCGTGGGCAGGCGAAAGGCAGCAGGGCGTTCACCAGTTGGGATGAGGACGCCATCACCATGGGCGTAGAAGCTGCCCGCGATGCCCTGGCTGATACCAGCCTTGATAACGTAAAGGCCGTACGGCTGGCATCGACCAGCCTGCCTTATGCCGACCTTCAGAATGCGGCAATCATGGCGCGGGCGATCGGCGCCCCGGCGAGTGTCGCTACGTCGGATGCGGCTGGCTCACAGCGGGCAGGAACATCTGCCTTGCTACAGGCGCTCAAGGGCGCGGAAGCGACGCTTGTGGTCGCATCCGACAATCCCTTTGCAAAGCCTGCCAGTGCGCAGGAAATGAGCTTTGGCGCAGGGGCGGCTGCCTTTGTGATTTCAGACCGTGACGTGGTGGCGCGGTTAATCGGATCAGCGTCTCTCACCGAAGTTTTCGTCGATCATTTCCGGTCGGCGAACGCCCAGAGCGATTATGGCTGGGAAGAACGGTGGGTCCGCGACGAAGGTTACGCGAAGATTGTGCCCCAAGCTGTCAGGGCGGCGCTGGATCAGGCGCAACTCTCCATCGGCGACATTCAGCATTTCGTTATGCCCTCCTATCTGAAGGGTGCGGCGGACATGGTGGCGAAAACGCTGAAGTTTGGAGGCGCTGTAGCCGGAGCCTTGGACGACGGTGTAGGTTATGCTGGCGCGGCCCATGCGCTGCTGATGTTCTCAGCGACGCTGGAAAAGGCGCAGCCGGGCGATCGGATCTTACTGATCGGCTTCGGCCAGGGTGCCGATGTGTTGATATTCCAGGCGACAGAGGCAATCGCATCAGTCCGCCCCGCGCGAGGCGTCGCGGGCTCCATCGCGGATGGCTTGCGGACGGACAGCTATCTGCGGATGCTGTCATTCTACGGCGGGATCGAAAATGAATGGGGCATGCGTTCGGAGAAGAGCGCTAAGACGGCTCTGACCGAGCAGTATCGCTCCGCCGCTCAGCTCGAAGGTTTCAACGCTGGCAAGTGTGGAAGTTGTGGCGCGGTTCAATTCCCCCAGATGCAATATTGCGTGCAATGTCACGCCCCAGGGGAACAGTTCACTGATGTTCCCTTGAGGAACAAGACTGCGGAAGTCCTGACATCGACCGCCGACTGGCTGTCCTATCATCCTTCACCACCGTTGTGGGTCGGCTTCGTCAAGTTCGACAATGGCGCGCGCGTCCTGATGGAGATGGTGGATATCGGCCCTGACGGGATCGACACGGGCGATCAGGTTCGCATGGTCTTCCGCATCAAGGAGAAGGACCGCCAGCGGGGATATAACCGCTACTTCTGGAAATCGACGCCGCTGAGCGCGGCCTGAGGAGTTCGCGACATGGCGACGGGTATCAAGGACAAGGTGGCCCTTCTGGGGATGGGCTGCTCCAAATTCGGCGAACGATGGGACATGGGGTCGGCTGACCTGATGAAGGAAGCGTTCGAGGAAGCGCTCGCCGATGCGGGGATCGCGCGCAACCAGATCGAGGCGGCATGGTTCGGTTGCTGGGGCGATAGCGTAAATGTCGGCAACAGCTCCATTCCCGCCGCGATGGCGCTGCGTCTGGAAGGCATTCCCGTGAGCCGCGTCGAAAATATGTGCGCGACCGGAACCGAAGCGCTGCGCGGAGCCGCTTATGCTGTGGCGTCGGGCGCGGTGGATATCGCGCTGGCGATCGGGTCGGAAAAGCTGAAGGACACGGGCTTTGGCGGCCTGCCTCCTGCCTTCAAAGGGACCTTCAACGACCTTTGGATGCCGATGGGTTCCGCACCAGCCGGCTTTGCTCAGCTCGCGCCCTATTACCGGGCGAAATATGGCACGACTAAGGAGGACTTGAAGCGCGCCATCAGCCATGTGTCATGGAAAAGCCACCAGAATGGCGTGCACAGTCCCAAGGCGCATTTCCAGAAGGCGGTGCCGATGGAAACCATCATGAACGCGCCGATGATCTCCGATCCGCTGGGCCTGTTCGACTGTTCGGGCGTGTCGGATGGCGCGGCCTGTGCGATCGTCACCACGCCGGAAATCGCGCGGGCTCTGGGCAAGACGGACCTGGTGACGATCAAGGCATTGCAATTGTCGACCAGTTCCGGCCGCGAGACCCAGACCAATGAGTGGGACGGCAGCTATGTCGCCACCACCCGCAACGCGGCGGCGCGGGCGTATAAGGAAGCAGGGATCACCGATCCCAAGCGCCAAGTGAACCTCAGCGAAGTGCATGACTGTTTCTCCATCACCGAACTTGTGACGATGGAGGATCTTGGCTTTTCCGAGGATGGCCGCGCCGTGTTCGACATATTGGACGGCCGATATGACAGGGACGGCGCGATACCATGCCAGATCGACGGCGGCCTTAAATGTTTCGGGCACCCGATCGGCGCTTCGGGCCTGCGCATGGCCTATGAGGTCTACAGCCAGTTGCTGGGCCGGGCAGGGGAGCGGCAGCTGTCGAACCCGTCCATCGGACTGACGCACAATCTGGGCGGTGTTCCCTATCAGGGCATCGCCGCCATCTCTATCCTGGGACTTGCGTGATGCCTGGAGTCTGGTTTGACGAGCTTGAAGTCGGCATGGTCTTTAACCATCCCATTCGGCGCACCATCACCGAAACAGACAATGTTCTGTTTTCCTGCATGACCCATAATCCGGCGCTGCTGCACCTGGATGAGGAATATATGAAGGGCACGCCCTTCGGGCAGCGGCTGGTCAATTCGGCCTTCACGCTGGGCCTGATGGTCGGCATTTCGGTCGGGGACACGACGCTGGGTACTGCGGTCGCGAACCTTGGCTGGGACGAGGTGCGCTTTCCGAACCCTCTGTTTCATGGGGACACCATTCACGTCACGAGCGAGGTCATCGATCTGCGCGAGTCAAAGTCGCGACCCGAAGCCGGGATCGTCACATTCCTTCACAAGGCCTATAATCAGAAGGATGAACTGGTGGCGTCGTGCAAGCGATCCGGCCTCCAGCTCAAAAGGCCTGCATCATGACTCTGCCGATCCGATCTTTTCTGTTCATCCCCGGCGACAGCGAGAAGAAGCTGGGCAAGGTCGATGGCGTCGCTGCCGATGCCTTCATCCTCGACCTGGAAGACGCCGTCGCCGTCGCGCGCAAGCCAGTGGCGCGGGAGATGGTGCCCGCTTTCATCAAGGAACGTCCACGCGCTGAACGAAAGTCTCAACTGTGGGTGCGCGTCAATCCGCTGGACACGCCCTGGACTCTGGAAGACTTGGCCGCGATCGTGCCTGTCGCGCCCGATGGCATCATGCTGCCCAAGGTCAACGGGCCGGAGGATGTGGCGCAGGTCAGCCATTATCTGAGCGCGCTGGAAGCCGCATCCGGTGTCAAACAGGGTTCGATCCGCATCCTGCCGGTGGCGACCGAAACCGCAGTCTCCCCCTTCCGGCTGGGCGATTATGCGGCGGCGGGTCTGGACCGGTTATATGGGCTGACATGGGGCGCGGAGGATCTGAGTTCTGCTATCGGCGCGAGCGGCAACACCGACGCGAATGGCGAATGGACGCACACCTACAAGATGGTGCGTTCGCTCTGTCTGCTCGGCGCGCACGCTGCGGGCGGCGAAGCGGTGGACACGCTCTATGTCGATTTTCGTGATCCGGACGGTCTGCGCGCCTCATGCAAGGCGTCGCGGGCCGAGGGTTTTTCCGGCCGCGTGGCGATACATCCCGCGCAGGTGGACATCATCAACGAAAGCTTCTCGCCATCGTCTGATGAGGTGGATTTCGCCCGGCGGGTGGTCGACCTTTTCGCCGCCAACCCTGACGCCGGAACATTGGGGCTCGACGGCAAGATGTTGGACATCCCTCACCTGAAACAGGCGGAAAGAACATTGGCAATGCATGAGGCGCGCCGTGGTTGACGTGCAGCACAGCAGCGAAGGCGGACGCGGCATCTTTTCCGCCGAGCATGAACAATTTCGCGAAACGGTCGCCCGGTTCGTGGATGAGGAACTGGTTCCCAACCATCATCAATGGGAAAAGGACGAAGTCGTTCCCCGCGAGGTTTGGAAGCGGGCGGGCGAGGTAGGCATCCTTTGCCCCAACATTCCTGAGGAATATGGCGGGTTCGGCGCGGATTGGCTCTACAATGTCGTCGTTATCGAGGAACTGGCGAAGAAGGGGATCACCGGCCCCGGTTTCATGGTGCATTCGGAAATGGTCGCGCCCTATATCCTGACGGCAGGCACCGAGGAGCTGAAGCGCGAGGTCCTGCCCCGCATGGTCGCGGGCGAGTATATCGGCGCGCTTGGATTGACCGAGCCGGGCGCTGGTTCAGACGTAAAGGAAGTCCGGACCCGCGCCATTCGCGAGGGCGATGATTATGTGCTGAACGGGCAGAAGGTCTATATTTCCAACGGGCAGCTGGCCGACATCATGGTCTGCGCGTGCAAGACCGATCCGGCGGCGGGCGCCAAGGGCGTCAGCCTGATCGCGATCGACACGCATCAAGCGGGCTTTAAACGCGGCCGCAATCTTGAGAAGATTGGCCTGAAAGCACAGGATACGTCGGAGATTTTCCTGGAGGACGCGCGCGCGGAATCCTGGCGGCTTCTGGGCCGCGAGGGCGGCGGCTTCGGGATCATGATGGGCAAGCTGGCGCAGGAAAGGCTGACGCAGGCGGTGCGTAGCATCTGCGTGGCGGAAGCTGCGCTGGAATGGACGGTCGCCTATACCGCCGAACGCAAGATGTTCGGTCAGACCCTGGCTGATTTCCAGAACACGCAGTTCGTGCTCGCAGAATTGTCGGCCGAAATCTTGTCAGCCCGGACCTTCACGGATTGGTGCATCAAGCGTTTCCTCGCAGGAGAGTTGACCGGCGTCGAAGCGGCGAAGGTGAAGCTGGTGGTCACCAACCTGCATGTGAAGGTCGTGGACCAATGCCTGCAATTTTTCGGCGGCTATGGCTATATGACCGAATATCCGATCGCGCGAGCCTATATCGACGCCCGCATCGTCCGCATCGCGGGCGGCGCGGCGGAGGTCATGAAGCAGATCATCGGCCGCGACCTGTTCGGCAAATGAAGGCGGTTGCCAGATCATGGTTGGTCAGCATAGAGAGGCTATGAGACATCATACGCCTGCTGATCATCGGGTTCGCTATCATACGCTATTGCAATAGTGGGGCGAATTATAGAGCATCAGGTGAAGCTGATGCACTGAATTGCCTTTAACTGGATGGTGAGAATGACGAACACGCTGAAAGCTGCCGCACCGAAAAAGAAGACGCCGAAACGGCCTTCAGCGAAACAGTTCACGTTCGGCTATCTGGTTCATGACGTATCGCGTATCCGGCGCACCGTGATGGACTTGCTGATGCGGCCTTACGGGATCACCCGGTCGCAATGGTCGGTGCTGAGCACCTTGTCGCGGGCAGGCAATGACGGGATGATGCAGGTCGATCTCGCCCGGCTGATGGAAGTGGGCAAGGTGACCGTCGGCGGGTTGATAGATCGGCTTGAAGCGTCGGGCCATGTCGAACGCCGGGCAGATGCCAATGATCGCCGGGCCAAGCGCGTGTTCATCACGGAAAAGGGGTTCGATGTGATCGGCCTCATGATCGAACTGGCCGCGACGATGAACCGCCGTATCCTGGAAGGCGTGTCGGACGCCGACAGGGGAGTGTGCGAGGAAGTGCTGTTGCAGGTGAAGCAGAATTTGAAGGATGTCCTGCGAGAGCAGGGTGGTTCGAGCCTGATCGAGGGCGAAGACTAAAAATCAGCGACGGGAAGGCGGGAAGATCATGTTTTTCATCGTTCTGGCCGCCGACAAGCCGGGCGCTCTACCCCTTCGGCTGGAGCATCGGCAGCGCCATCTGGATTATTGGCTGGAACAGGGTGCTGCGGTGAAAGTCGCCGGCGCGATGCTGGATGGAGACAAGCCGGACTCAAGCCCTCAAGGCAGTTCCTTCCTTTTGGAGGCTGAAGATGAGGCCGCAGTCCGCGCGCTGCTCGCGGGCGACCCCTTTACCAAGGAAGGCGTGTTCACGGGCGATTTCGTCGTTCAGCCGGTGCGGCCTGCCATAGGCGAGTGGCGGCCCGACTGAACGCGAGCGCAGTTCCAGAAGCCGCTAATCCTCGCCAATATAGACCAGTGTCTTGGGCGCGTTGCTATCAGCAAAAAGCGCTTCAAGGGCGCCGCTGACCCGGTCGATGCCGGGTTCGACATGGTCGTGAAATTTGAGTTCGCCGTTCAGCACCATGTCGCTCAGCTTTTCCACGGCTTCGGGAAAACGGGCGACATGATCGAAGATAACGAACCCACCGCAGACAAGAGCGCGCATCAATATCTCGCGCTCGTTGCGAAGGCCGGTGGGCGGAGGGTTCCAGGTGGGCGTGGCGGCGGTGCCGCAATGGACGATCCGTCCGTGCCGGGCCATGGCGCGGATTGAGGTGTCCAGGATAGGGCCTCCAATATTGTCGAAATATATATTGAAGCCGCCGGGGCGAGCCTCGGCAAGGGTGGCCGCCAGATCGACGGACTTATAATTATAGGCGACGTCATAGCCATAGTCGCGAACGCAACTTTCCACCTTCTCATCGCTGCCGGTGAGCCCGACGACGAACGCGCCCGCGCGCTGTCCGATCTGGCCCACGACACTGCCCACTGTGCCCGCTGCCGTTGAGACAAGCATGGCCGCGCCCTCATAGGGTGGCGCGATGTCTTGCAAGGCGAGCCACGCTGTCACGCCTGGCATGCCAAGTACCCCGGCATAGGCGGAAAGCGGCGCGCGCGGATGGGGGATGTGCGACAACAGGTCGCCGCGTGTCGCGACCTTGTAATCCTGCCAACCGAAAAAGCCGTAGACCACATCTCCTGATCGGATGCCATCATCGCGGCTTTCCACGACCACGCCGACCGCCAGCGCGCGCATCGGCTGACCCAGTGGCGTGAGGGCCTCGTTGGCCGCCCAACCGCGCTGGACCGGGTCCGCCGCAAGATAGAGGTTGCGCACCAGAAATTGGCCCTCTTCGGGCGATGCAATGCTGACGTCTTTGCGGGCGAAATCGGCAGCGACGGGGCTGGCCGCCGGACGGCGTGCAAGGATGACCTGCCGGTTCGTCAGGCGGGTGCTGAACGGAGGAATAAAGTCCGGCACGCAAGCTCCATATCAGGCGTCAATAACTCGTATCCCTGCAATCTATATCCCCGTGCCAAAGGTTGTCAAATCAGATATAATGCGTATGGTACTATAACGCACCATATAACGCCAGTGGGCTGTTGAGTGGTCTTGAAACGCCATTGGAGGGATGACGCTTGGACATTGAGAAAATCAGGAACCTGACGATTGAGCCCATCGTCCAATCCTATGACAAACGCGACACGATCCTTCATGCGCTGGGGCTGGGCTATGGTCTGGACCCGCTTGATGAGGCAGAGTTGCCCTTCGTCTATGAAAAAGACCTGCGTTCCTTGCCCTGCTTTGCGAACATCCTCTGCCATCCCGGCTTCTGGGCGCAACGGCCGGAATTCGGCATCGACTGGGTGAAAATTCTGCACGCTGAGCAGCATCTGACGATGCACAAGCCACTGCCCCCGACGGGCACCATAAGGGGCGAATATCGCGTGGCGGGGATCGAGGATAAAGGCGAGGGGCGCGGGGCGCTGCTCCATCAGGAGAAGGCGCTGTATGATACGGCCACGGGGGATCATCTGGCGACCGTGCGATCGACGCTGTTCATGCGCGGCAATGGTGGGGAGGGCGGTTTCGGCAATGCCATCCCGGCGGCGGACCCGGTGCCGGAAGGAAAGCCCGATGCGGTGGTGGAAATTGCGACCCGTCCGGGACAGGCCCTGATCTATCGTTTGAGCGGGGACTGGAATCCGTTGCATGCAGAGCCAGCGATTGCACGAAAGGCGGGGTTCGACCGGCCGATCCTGCATGGCCTGTGCACCAAGGGCTTGGCCAATCGCGCGGTGCTGGCGCATTATTGCGGCAATGACGTGGCGCGCTTCAAGGGCATGTTCGTCCGCTTCAGCAAGCCGGTCATGCCGGGCGAGACGATCCGCTTTGAATTTTACGAGCAGGGCGGTGGCCAGCTGCGTTTCCGCGCGGTGGCGGCGGAACGGGATGTGGTGGTACTCGATCGCTGCTCGGCGCAGGTGAGCGAGGCTTAGGGGCAGGAGCGGCGCGCACGGATTAGCTCCGTGCGCGCCGACGCCCGGCTTATTCCCCGCTCAGGAATTGCTTGCGGATCAGCCCGCGCTGGACCTTCCCCGACGCTGTGCGGGGAAGCGCAACGCCTAGTTCGATCCGGCGCGGAATTTTGTAGGCGGCCAGCGACTGCCGCGCGAAGGCGATGAGCTCTTCCGTATCGAGTTCATGACCCGGACGAACTTCTACCGCCGCGGTCACGCCTTCGCCCCATTTGGGATGGGGCAATCCGAACACGGCGCAGTCCATCACGGCCGGATGATCGCGCAACACGGCCTCGACCTCGGCCGGATACACATTCTCCCCGCCCGAAACGATCATGTCCTTGATCCGGTCGGTCAGGAACAGATAACCGTCCTTGTCCAGCCTTCCTCCGTCACCCGATCGATACCAGCCGTCGATCAAGGCTTCTGACGTTGCTTTCGGATTGTTCCAATATTCGATCAGCAGGCTGGGCGATTTGACCCAGATTTCGCCTGGCTGGTCCACGGGCAGAAGTTGGCCCTGCGGATCGCGGATCGCAACGCTGAAACCGGGCAAAGGCCGCCCCACCGACCGGAGCAGATGAGGGCGACGGATGTCATGCTCTTGCGGCCCAAGGATCGACATCGTCCCGGTGTTTTCGGTCATGCCGTAATATTGCAGGAAGTGGCAGGAGAAGCGATCGACCGATCGTTCGAGCAGACCGGGGTCCATCGACGCGGCGCCATAGTGGATGCCGCGCAGCGTCGGCACGCGCACATTGCGCGCGTCCATCTCTGCTATCAGCCCGCGCACCAGCGTCGGCACGATGAAAGTGCGGGTAACGCCAAATTCCAGGCAAGCGTCCAGGATGGTCGCAGGCGCTGTGTCGGCGATGATGTGGACAGTCGCACCGCGCACCAAGGCTGTGCATACCCAGGACATCCCGCCGATATGAAAGGTGGGGAGGGGGGACAGCAAAACCTCGTCATCGCCCCAGTCGGCGAAATAGCCGGACACGTTCTCGACATGGCGGTGGATGCCGAACGCATATTGGGATGTGACCACGCCTTTCGGCCGCCCCGTGGTGCCGCTGGTATAGAGTTGCAAACACGGAGCGTGCGGGTCCAACGGCGAGCGAGGCGCTGGCTGTGCCGCCGCGATCTGGCTTCGCAGACCTCGCGGCCCCTCCTCATCCACGACTAGCGTCGGAAGGCCTCGCGTGTCTGCTTCCTTGAGCAGCGGAAGGAACTCGCTATCCGCAATGACGAGGCTGACCTCGCTATCCTCCAGCACATAGGCCGTTTCCGGAGCCGTATTGCGCCAGTTGATCGGGACGAGGACCGCGCCAGCGCGAATGGCGCCAATCAATATCAGGAAGAAGAGGTCGTTATTCTTGCCAAGATAGGCCAGTCGGCCGCCCTGCTTGACGCCATACTCGCCAAGCAACGTGACCACCGCATCGCAGCCCCGATCCAGCTGGGCATAAGTCCAGCTATGATCGCCGAATAGGATGGCCAATTTGTCCGGCGAAACGGCAGCGGCGACGTTAGGATAATCGGACGGCAGGATGAGGCCGCTGTCATCGAGCGGCGGCCCTTCCGCGAGCGCCAGACCCTCCTCCAGCAGCCCGCCAATCGCTTCACCGTCAGAATGCGACATCGTCTCCACCCTTTGTCTGCATCAGGGCGCGGGCTTCGTCCGGCGTGGCCACGGTCAGGCTGAGTTCTTCCAGCACGCGGCGGATCTTCGCCACCTGTTCGGCGTTGGACGTCGCCAGCTTGCCCCTGCCCGCATAAAGGCTGTCTTCCAGACCCACGCGCACCGATCCACCCAGCAGCGCGGACAAGGTGACGAGCCGCATCTGGTGCTTTCCTGCGGCAAGCGCGGAAAAGATGAAGTCCTCGCCGAACAGCCTGTCCGCCGTCGTCTTCATGTGCATGACATTTTCAGGATCGGGGCCAATGCCGCCCAATATGCCGAACACGCCCTGAATGAAGAAGGGCGGCTCCACCATCTTACGGTCGACGAAATGGGCAAGATTATAAAGATGCGCGACGTCATAGCATTCGAACTCGAACCGGGTGCCCTGGTCCGACAATTGCGTCATCGCCTGTTCGATCTGGGCGAAGGTGTTCGACAGGATAAAGTCTTTGGTCATTTCCAGATAGGGCAGTTCCCAATCATATTGCCAATCCGAAATCTTGGCTCCTGCCCCGGAAATGTTGAAGTTCACCGATCCCATGTTCATCGAACAGACCTCGGGCCGGAATATCTTTGCGGGCGCCAGCCGGTCAGCCAGAACTCATGCCCAGACCTCCGCCGGTGGTGATGTTGACGATGGCATCTGTGGACTGCTTGATCCGGGGGAGGAACTGCCGGAAGAGTTCGGGATCTTGTGATGGCTGCCCGGTTTCGGGATTGCGGGCGTGCAGATGAACCATCGCGGCTCCTGCCTCTGCCGCCGCGATCGCCTCAGCGGCGATCTGGTCAGCAGTGATCGGCAGATGGGGGCTCATGCTCGGCGTATGGATCGACCCCGTGACGGCGCAGGTGATGATGACCTTATCGGTGCGTTTCATATGATTTTCGGCTTTGTGCCGCCTCTCCAGAGAAAACAGTTCCTATCAATAATTCGTCAGATAATCTCGCCCAGCACAGTTCCCACGGGATAGGTTTCCCCGACTTCCTTGAAAATCTTCAGCGTGCCCGATGCAGGTGCTTCCACTTCCTGCGTGGACTTGTCGCTTTCCAGGGCAAATAGCGGCTCTCCGGCCGTTACTACCCCACCATCGGCCACGAGCCATTCGGACAGCAGCCCTTCATTCATCGAAAAGCCCAGCTTGGGCAGCAGGATTTCAGTCGACATGATATTTTCTCCTTGGGCGGCGCTACCGTGACGCCGAAGATGATCGATTTAGCATGGTGGCGAATGAACGACGTTCGCGTCCATCGCTGTGATATTCGTTTCTCAGACGGAACAGCCCGATGCGCTGAAAGCAGGATAATCCGTGTAACCCCTTTCCTCTCCGACATAAGCATAGTCGAAATTCGCCTCCGCGAGCGGAAGGCCGCGCCTTATCCGGGCCACAAGGTCAGGATTGGCGATGTAGGGACGGCCAAAGGAAATGGCGTCCGCCTTGCCCTTGGCAATGGCGTCGCCCGCAGCGGGGCCGTCGAAGCTGCCATTCTGAATGATCGTTCCTGAAAAGACGGCGCGCAACCGTTCGATGACCGGGTAATCGGGCTTTTCCATGAAGCCCGAGGCGATGGGCTCGATCAGGTGAATATAGGCAAGCCCGCTCTGCTGCGCGAGGCGGCCGATCGCCTCGGTCAAAGCGCCCGGGTCCGCATCGCCCATTCCCTTGCGCTCGCTGGTAGGGCTGACGCGAATGCCCACTCGGGCGGGATCGACCTCGGCCGTCACCGCATCGATGACCTCACGCAACAGCCTGACGCGGTTTTCCACACTGCCGCCATAGCCATCCTGCCGATGGTTGCTTTTCGATTGCAGGAACTGGTCGATGATATAGCCATTGGCGCCGTGGATTTCGACGCCATCGAAGCCCGCGCGCTTTGCGTTTCTTGCTCCCCGGCCATAGGCGGCGACAAGCTGGCCGATATCGGCCTCCGTCATTTCGCGCGGGACGACATAAGCTTTCATCGGCAGGAAACCGCCCTGATAGTCTTCAGGAGGCGGCGCCATTGTTTCGCCTTCCCCGGCAATGGGCGACGGAGCAATCGGCTGCTGCCCGCCGATATAATCCGGCAGCACCAACCGGCCCATGTGCCACAGCTGGCAATAGATGCGCCCGCCCGCCGCATGGACACGCTGCGTGACGGCTTTCCAGCCTGTCGTCATCTCATCCGACCAAATGCCCGGAGCGCGATACCAGCCCATGCCGAGCGGATCGACCGCAGTCGCTTCGGAAATGATGAGGCCCGCGTCCGCGCGCTGGGCGTAATATTCGCCTTGAAGCGGGGTGGGCACGTGCCGGTCGTCCGCACGGGCACGGGTCAGGGGCGCCATGACCACCCGGTTCGGAATTTCGAGCGACCCAATCGTCAGCGGTTCAAACAAAGCGTCCAGAGACATTGCGATATTCCTGCGAGCTTACCCATCCAAAGAGGCGGCGGACATTCGACGGCCCGCCGCCGTCACCCTGCTATCAGGGGTCGAGCCATTCGCCCGGGTTGATCCCGGCGTTCGAACGCGCGAATTTCAAAATCTTGGAGACGCGTTCGCCGAGCACGGTCGGGTCCTTCGACGCTTCGCAGCTCGGACCATGCTGCCAGCTTTCGGCGACGGTGATGCCGTAACCCCAGACTTCGAAGACGCGGCCACTGACCTTGCTTGCCTCGGCGCTGGCGAGCCAGGCGACGAATCCCGCGATCCATTCGGGGTCGCGGCGTTCCAACTGCTCGGGCGTCCATTCGCGCAACCCCGCCGTCATGCGGGTTTCCGCTCGCGGCGCGATAGCGTTTACGGTGACACCGATCCGCTGCAATTCGCGTGCGGCAACCTGGCTGAAGCTCGCAATGCCGCCCTTGGCTGCGGCATAGTTCGCCTGACCGATATTGGCGAACAGGGCCGAGTGCGACGTGGTGTTGATGACACGGGCGTCCGGCTGGCGCCCCGCCTTGCTTTCGGTGCGCCAGTAATTGGCGGCGTGGTGCGTGGGTGCGAAGGTGCCCTTCAGATGCACCTTGACCACGATGTCCCATTCCTCCTCGGTCATGTTAACCAGCATGCGGTCGCGCAGGATGCCCGCATTGTTGATGAGGATGTCGAGGCGGCCGAAGGTTTCGACGGCCTGGCTGACCATCTCCCGGGCATTATCCCAGTTGGAAACGTCGCCGCCGTTGATGATGGCCTCGCCGCCCAGAGCCTTGATCTCATTGACGACCTCTTGCGCGGGGGTCAAATCCTCGCCGCCGCTGCCCGCTGCGTCGCCGCCCAGATCGTTGACCACGACCTTCGCCCCATGCTGTGCAAGCTTGAGCGCATAGGTGCGGCCGACACCACGCCCGCCGCCCGTAACGATCGCCACTCTGCCTTCTAGAAAACTCATGCCCTCTTCCTTGCTTACCTAGGAAATATGTTTGTGCGCGGTGGCCGAACGAGCGTCGCGTACGCCTAGCCCGTCCTTGCCTCTTTACGCATCTAATCCGTATGCGTACTATATGCTTTAGATCGTTTATGCAACATCTGTCAGCACCGAGGGCGGTGTCACAGGAATAAAAGTGACATACGTCGTGTATTGGTGGCTGCGGCAATGTTCAGCAGACAGGGGAAGGCCCGGTGGGAGAGGCGGCAATGGGAAGGTTGGAACGGAAGGTCATCATCATCACGGGCGCGGGTTCGGGCCTTGGCCGGGCGGCAGCAATCCGCTGTGCGCAGGATGGCGCGCAGTTGGCGTTGGTCGACGTGAACGCCAAGGGTCTGGAAGAAACGAACGGCGCCATCCTGGAGCTTTGTCCGGAGGCAGAAATTCTCCTGGCGCAAGCTGATGTGTCGCAGGAAGATCAGGTGCGCACCTATGTGGAAAAGACCGTGGCCCGCTTCGGCACGATCGACGGTTTCTTTAACAATGCGGGCATCGAAGACCGGCAGGTGGCGACCGAGGATGTCGATGCCGAATTTTTCGATCGCATCATGGCGGTCAATGCCAAAGGTGTCCTGCTGGGCCTGAAACATGTGCTGAAAGTGATGGCGGGGCAGGGGCATGGCCGGATCGTCAATACCGCCTCCGCGCTGGGTATTCGCGGCTCGGGGCGGCAGGCCGGTTACACCGCCAGCAAGCATGCGATCGTGGGCCTGACCCGCAACGCAGCGCTGGAATATGGCGCGATGGGCCTCGGCATCAACGCGGTTGCTCCGGGCGCTATTCTGACGCCATTGGTCGAAGCATCGCTGCGCCAGATAAATCCCGATGACTGGCAGGAAGCTGCCGCGCAGTTCGTCGCGCATAATCCGATGCGCCGCATGGGCGCTCCAGACGAGGTCGCGTCGGTCGTGGCCTTCCTGCTGTCCGCCGACTCATCATTCGTGAACGGCGCTGTCATCCCGATCGATGGTGGTCAGTCTGCGCAATATTGATGGGGGAAGAGAAAGGTTAGTCGTATGAATATCACCGGCAAGATCGCGCTCGTCACGGGAGCGGGGCAGGGTGTAGGGCGGGGTATCGCCCTGGCTTTGGCGGCGGGCGGAGCGCTCGTGATATTAGCAGGCCGCACAAAGGCCAAGCTGGACGCCGTGCAAGCCGAGATAGCGGCTGCGGGCGGCCAGTCGGATGTGGCTCCAACCGCCGATGTGAGGAACGCGGCGGACATAGAGGCTTTCGTCGCCTATGCCGCCGATCGGCATGGCGGCATCGATATTCTGGTCAACAATGCACAGCAGGCGGTGCTGGCGCCGCTGCTCGACATCGATGATGAGGGGCTTTTGCTGACCTTCGAGAGCGGACCGTTCGCGGCGTTCCGCATGATGAAGGCGGTTCATCCCCATATGAAGCGGCGCGGCGGCGGAGCGATCATCAACATCGTCTCTTCGACCGCCGTAAACTGGGACACGAGCGGGACCGCCGCCTATTCGGCCGCGAAACAGGCGATCGGCGCAATAACGCGGGCGGCGGCATCCGAATGGGGACCAGACGGCATCCGCGTGAACAATATCGCGCCACTTGCCGGGTCGCCCGCCATGCTCGCCTGGCTGGACGCCAAGCCGGAGGGACCGGACGCCTATCTGTCCACCATCCCCATGCGGCGGATCGGTGATCCCCAGTCCGATATCGGACGCGCGGTCCTTTTCCTCGCGAGCGAAGATGCCGCCTACATCACCGGCGCGACGATCCCGGTGGATGGCGGTCAGGCGAACTGGAACTGAAGCGATGGCAAGGGAAAAGCAATGAAGGATGAACCGGCAAGCGGCATCGTGCGGGCGTTGCTCGTAATTGGTGGAAACTTTCATGATTTCGACATGGTGCGCCGCCGCCTGCTGGAGCAGCTCGGGGAGCATGAGCGCATCAGGACGACATGCACCAACGATTTTCATGATCTGGACGCGCTGAGGACCGCTGATTTTCTGGTGACCTACACGACGAACATCTTCCCCACTGGCGAAGCGCTGTCAGAACTGGAGCAATTCCTGGCGCGCGGCGGAAGATGGCTCGCCGTCCACGGCAGCGCGGCGTACATCGAGTTTTCCGGCCCAGCGGTGGAGATTGGCGGCATAAAACTGCCCGGTCTTACGGACACGCCAGACCGACATCCGGCCTATATGGATTTGCTGGGCTGCCGCTTTCTCTCCCACCTCGCGCCCCAGCCCTTTACCGTGCGCTCCGTATCCGACCACCCGATCGTAGCGGGCCTGCCGCCTTTCGAGGTGGTGGACGAACCCTATATTCTGGAACTGCGAGGGGAGAGCGAAATCTTGCTCGAGTCCCACTATACTGGCGATGCCCCCGGCTATGTGAAGGGGCCATGGCTAGAGGATGCGCCGCGTCCGCAAGCGGTGCTGCATCGTCACGGCGCGGGCGAGGCGCTGTTCCTGGCGCCGGGCCACAGCTGTGGACGATATGACATGCAACCCTTTATCGCGGAGATTGAGCCGCAGGTCGGACCGTGGGATAATCGAGTCTATATGGAAGTCATCCGGCGGGCGATCCGCTGGGGCGCGCGCATGTCGGTTAGCGCGCCATGACCCATCCCAACCCTATCGAAGCGGTCTTGAAAGCCGCATATGCGCTCGACGAAGCCGTTGATGCGAAAGATTGGCGGCGCGTAAGACGCAGTTTCACGCCCATGGTCATTGTGAGGATAGGGGTTCTGGTAGGCGATGAGGCTGCGGTCGTGCCTGTGGACGAGTTGGTGGCAGGAATCGCGTCGCTCAATCCTCCCGCCAAGATGTCCTGCCACATGTTGCTCAACCCGATCGTTTCCGTGACGGCCGAACATGCGACCCTGCGGGCAAAACGCTATGGCTGGGCCAGTTGCGAAGAGTTGACGCCGCCGCTTCATGAGCTTTGGGGCCTGCTATCTTATGGCTTTCGGCTGGCAGACGGGGAATGGCTGATCGAGGAGATGGGCCTCGTCACGCTGCGTGAAGCGGGAAATCAGGACGTCGCCCGGTTTCGCGATGTTGCCCAATCCTAACGACCTTCCACCTCATCCGTAGCGTGGGCAAAGCGAGCAAGATGCAGGTCTGCGTCGCCAAACTGCCGCGCGATGACGAAGAGGCGGCGATAATGGTGGCTGATGTTCAGTTCCTCGGTCACGCCGATCCCGCCGTGAAGCTGGATCGCCTGCTGTCCGACGAACAGCCCTCCCGTAGACGCCTGAACCTTGGCCGCTGACACGGCGGCGGTCCTGATCGCCTCTTCTTCTTCCATCGCTCCCAGCGCATTGAACAGCGCGGAGCGCGTCATCTCCACCTCTATCAGCATGTCTGCCATGCGATGCTGAAGAGCCTGGAAATTGCCGATGCTCGTGCCGAACTGCTTGCGGACCTTGAGATAATCGCGCGTCGCCCAGAGCGCAGCGTCCATGATGCCCAGCGCTTCGCCGCAAACGGCAAGGATGGCATGATCAACGGCCAGCGCGACCGCACGTTCGGCCTCAGCGCCCTCCATGAGTAATTCGGCTGACGCACCCTCCAGATGGATGTCGCAGACCCGCCGATTGTCCAGGGTACGATAAGGGCGCAGATCGACACCAGCCTGACCCTGTTTAACCAGATAAATGCCGACCCGATCGTCATGCCGAGCGGTCACGAGGAGCCAGTCTGCGTGGCTCGCGCCCTCGACCAGAGATTTGACCCCGGTGAGGAGCCGCGAGGACCCCGAACCTTCCGCGCGCGTTTCGACAATCCGCCAGTCGCCACGCCCCTGAGGCTCCTGCAAGGCGACAGCGGCGCGCTTCTCGCCCATGATCAGGTCCGCGAGCATGGCGCTCGCCCTGTCCGATCCAATGGTCGCCAGCAATTGGGTGGCGAGGACATGGCCGACAAAGGGTTCGGTCACCAGACCGCGCCCCAGTTCCTCGGCTATCAGCGCATTTTCTGTGACGCCGCCGCCAAAACCGCCCGCCTCTTCCGTCAGTCCCGCGCCCAGCCAGCCGAGTTCGGCAAAGGCTCCCCAATGATCCGGCGCGGCTCCGTCCGCCGATCGGATGATGGCGAACCGCTTTTCCCAGTCATATTCCCGTTCGACGAAGCGCCGGACGCTGTCCCGCAGAGCGTCCTGCTCGGCTGTATAGTTGAAATCCATGATGTCACAGCTCCAGGACGGTCTTGGCGATCAGGGTGCGCTGAATTTCGTTCGCCCCGCCATAGATGGTGGTTGCGCGGCGGAACATCGCCTTGGCCGCGACGCCGATGCCATGTTCCGGCGTGGGGCTGACGCCATGGTCCTGATCGTACAGGGGATATTCCGCATCGCCATCGGTGCTGACGGCTATGCCATAATCGCCCAAGGCTTCGGCGGCGAGGTCGGCCACGCGCTGGCGCAGTTCCGACCCGCGAACCTTGACCAAAGACGCGACGGACGCGCTGCCGTGATTGTCGGATGTCAGTGCGCGCAGCACCGCGATTTCCAGCGACTTCGTGTCGATCTCTATCCGGGCCAGCTTCGCGCGAAAGAGCGGGTCTTCGATCAACGGACGCCCGTTCTTCCTCTCGATACGGGCGATTTCGCGAAGCTGCGCGATGTCACGCCGGGTGTGCGGGACTTCGGCGCTATTGGTGCGTTCATTCCCCAGCAGGAACTTGGCGTGGGTCCAGCCTTGCCCTTCCTCTCCGATGAGGTTTTCCACCGGCACGCGCACATCGTCGAAGAAGAATTCGTTGACCGTCAATCCCTCGTCCAGTGTCCAGATCGGGCGGCGGGTGATGCCGGGCGTCTTCAGGTCCACGACCAGCGACGATATGCCAGCCTGCGGCTTGACGTCAGGGTTGGACCGCACCAGCATGAACATCATGTCGGCATGATGACCCTCGGTGGTCCAGGTCTTTTGCCCGTTGACGACATAATGGTCGCCATCCCTCACCGCGCGCGTGCGCAGCGAGGACAGATCGGAACCCGCGCCCGGCTCCGAAAATCCCTGCGCCCAGAATGTCTCGCCCAGCCTTATGCCGGGAAGATAGGCCTGCCGCTGCTCTTCGGAACCAAAGGTGTAGATGACAGGCGCGACCAGTTCGGCACCGATCCGGTCTGCGGTTGGCGCATAGGCGCGGCGCGTCTCATCCTCGAAGATGAACCGCTGAACCGCGCTCCAGCCGGGACCGCCATGGGCGGCGGGCCAGTGCGGCATCGACCATCCCCGCTCGGCGAGAATGCGCGTCCAGGCCGCCTGATCCTCGCGGTGGGGATGAAAGTCGTGGCGGCCGCGCCGGGCGAGCTCCGCTGGAAGGTTGGCTTCCACAAACGCTCGGATTTCAGCTCTGAACGCCTTATCATCTTCACTGTAGGCGGGATCCATCGGCTCAACCTAGCCCTAAATAGTGTGTGTCAATACCATATGCATACATACGTAATGCAGGGGAACGCAAGATGGAAAGCGCCCAATCCTTCGAGCCGCGATCAACGGCCAGTGAAGGACGGATGCCGCTTTTCCCGAACCGCGCGCAACGCTTCGCCGAAATCGGCGGTGTAGGTCGCCAGTCCTTCATAAGCGACGCCAGCTTCGAACACCGAACTGAACAATTGCCGCAGGGCGATGTTGGTGACCGATTTGGTGTAGCGTATCGCCGATTGCGCGCCGCGAGCGAGGCGTTCCGCATATTTGGCGACATAGCCGTCCAGTTCGGCCGCCGGAACCACGAAGCTGATCAGATTGCATCTTTCCGCCTCCACCGCGCCGATTGCCTCGCCGGTCAGCAGATAATGCTTCGCCTTGCCGAAACCGATCAGTTGCGGCCAGATCAGGGCGCCCCCGTCACCGGCCACGAGGCCCAGCTTGACATGGGGATCGGCGAACCGGGCATGATCGGCGGCGATGACGATGTCGCACAATAGGGCAATGGACGCGCCGAATCCGATCGCGTCGCCATTTACCTTTGCGATCACCGGCTTAGGGCAGTCGAGCAGGCCCATGACGATGCGCCGCATGCTCTTTGCATCATTGACGAATGGTTCACGGCGGCCTGCGGCCTGGTCTTCCAGCCACTCCAGGTCGCCGCCTGCGGAAAAGGCGTTGCCTGATCCGGTCAGGACGATGATGTCGCTTTCGGGATCGTCCGCAGCGTCGAAGAAGACGCGGGCCATTTCCTCATGGAGAGCGGAACTGACGGCGTTCATCACGTCCGGGCGGTTCATCCTGATGGTCAAAACCCGTCCCTCACGCTCGAAAGCCAGGGTTTCATAATGCTCGAACTTCATGTTCTCTCCCAGGGATGCTTGGGTTCGCTCGGCCTTGTAACAACCAGATAACATAATTTAGAACGCTAGCATACTATCGACCGCAAAAATATGCGCACGGCGCAGAATTTGCGTCATTCCAATATCTCCGTTTGTCCGAGCGGCAAGCTGCCCGACAGGAGTCGGTTTGATTCCTCCAGCAGGTCCGTCAGCATAGCGATTCGTTCGGACCCCAGCTTTCGCACGAGCAGCTCGTCCTGCTCCACCGCGCCAATCTTCAACGGCTGGTGCAATGTCTGCCCTTTGGCGGTCAGATGGACCATTACCAGTCGCCGATCGGCCGCGACCCGCCGCCGCTCTATTATGCCTGCTTTCTCAAGCCTCTGAAGCGTCTGTCCGATTGTGGCTTTGCCAATCTCGAGTCTTCGCGACAATTCTACCTGAGAGAGAGGTTCTTCCAGCCATAATTCTCCAAGAACATAGGCTTGCGCGGGCGCTATTCCTGTCATCCTGATTCTCTCAAGATAATCCGCTTGCGTGATACGGGCCAGCAATTGCGCCTGATATGCCAATGTCTTCTTGAACATCGGGAATGAGCATTGTTGCGCGTCGTTATCCGGATTTTCCGCCCGCTTCATCTTGTCACTGCTTCTCGCCACCCTCATCCCCCTTTGTTTCGTGCCGGATGCCGCTGCGAATCATGCCGACGTTTGGCGGTGGCCTTGTCTCATCATCTTGCATCATGGCCCTGCCTGCATCAATAAATGACATTTGTATGTTTATGCGCCATATTGTAGTGACGATTGTCAAGGAGCGTTGAGCGATACTCAAACGCGATCTGCCAGAATCAGGAGAGAAGCACGTGAAGGGAAATGTGGACACGCAATGGCCCGCTGAGGGCATCGCATTGATCACGGTGGGCGATGGCGGCGTATCGGGAAGCCTTACCACCTGCGCCACGGTGAGCCTGCTTGCGGACGCGTTGGAGGCGGCGATTGAGCAAAAGGCCCGCGTCATCGTGCTCGCGTCATCCATGGAGGGGCATTGGCTCGAACATGCCTATCTGAGCGACATCGTGAATCTGGTCGAAGGGAAGGCCGCTACCGGCGACCCGGCCGGGTGGTTCCGCTCGCTTCAGCTTCTCAACCGTGGACCTGCGGTCACGATTGCCGCGATCAACGGTGACACATCGGGCGGCGGTTGTGAGCTGGGCTGGGGATGCGACCTGCGGGTTGCTGAGGAGCAAGCGCGCTTCAGCCAGCCGGAAGTAGCCATTGGCGCAGGCACCGGGATCGGCGGAACGTCCCGCCTGATGCGTCTGATAGGACGGACGGCCACTGCCGAAGTCGTCCTGACAGGGCGCCCCCTGACCGCGCAACGGCTATATGAGCTTGGCGGCCTCAATCGCGTGGTTCCGAAAGGCAAAGCAGTCGAGGAGGCGCTTGCGCTCGCCCGGCATATCTCGTCGCTCCCGCCGCAGTCGGTCGCCGGGATGAAGAAGATGCTGGGTGAGGCGGAAGACCTCAACCAGAGCCAGGGCATCGAGAACGACCAGCTGATCAGCCAGGGGCTGTTCGCGCACCCCGACAGCGTGGCCAGCATGAAGGCGATTCAGGCGCGCTTCGACGCTGGCGAAGGCATGGATCAACTTTACTGGAAAAATGACTAATGTCGGCTATTGAAAATAGTATGCTAGCATAGTAATGATGATTGGGTGCAGAGGCCGGTCGTCCGGCTTTGCCCGTCATTATCCAAAAATGGGAGAGGGTTCATGGATCTGGGCTTGTCAGGATTGAAGGTCATCATGGGCGGCGCGACCCGCGGGATCAGCCGCGCCGCCGCCGAACTGTTCGCTGCGGAAGGCGCGCAGTTGGGCCTCTTCTCGCGCAACGGAGACGCGCTGGAGGAATTCAACAGCGAGTTGGGCGGCAAGGCCGTCACACGAGAATTCACGCTGGAGGATCGCGAAGGGTATAAGGCGATGCTGACGGGCCTTGCCGAAGAACTTGGCGGGTGCGACATATTCATCCATTCGATCAGCTCATCGGGCGCGCAAGGCGCCATGGACTGGGACGAAAGCTATCGTATCGACATGCTGGGCGCGGTCGATGCATGCGAAGCACTCGAGCCATATCTTGAAAAGTCGCAAGCTGGCTCTGTCATCTTCATGTCGAGCACCGCTGCAATCGAGACATTCCTGATGCCTCAGGCGTTCAATGCTATCAAGGCGGCGCTGATCACCTACGGGAAGCAGCTGTCGCAGGTTTGGGCGGCGAAGGGCGTGCGCGTCAACATGGTGACGCCCGGCCCGATCAGCTATCCAGGCGGCAACTGGGAAGGGGCCAAGGCGCTCATGCCGGACCTCTATAACGGCATCGTTGCCCAGATTCCGATGGGACGTCTGGGATCACCGGAGGAGATTGCGAAGTCGATCGCGTTCCTCGCGAGCCCGGCAGCCGGCTACGTTACGGGGGCCAATCTGGTCATCGACGGCGGCTTTACGAAGCGTGTCCAGTTCTGATCCGGGGGTACTCAGGAGTAAGATAAATGGCGGCCAATGCTCGCTACGCGGAAATCCGGTTCAACGACCGTCCGATTAAAGAACAACTGTCTGATCCGGAAAGCTTTATCCTGGAGCCGGGGGAAGTCACCGCCGACTTTGAAAAAAAGTCGCCTTGGCGTCTGGAAGACCTCCATCCTAATATCGCTGATTATCGCACCGTCAAAACCAGCAGGTCCATCGACCCGGCGGTCATGGCGGCCGAGGAGGAGCGGTTGTGGAGCAAGGTCTGGCTGCTGGCGGGGGTTTCCAGCGATATCCCTAATGTCGGCGACTGGTTCCGGTTTGACGTCGGCAAGCAGTCCATGATCATTGTCCGCAACAAGGAAGGCGTGGCGGCCTTCTACAATGTATGCAAACATCGTGGGAATGAGCTGGTACAGGATGATTTCGGCCACGGCGCCACGTCCTTTACCTGCATCGTGCACAGTTGGCGGTTCAACCTGAACGGTAAGAATGTACGCGTGACCGACCGGGAGACATTCCGCGAGGAGGCGCTGTGCCAGAACCTGGACCTGACCCCGGTCCATGTCAGGGAATGGGGCGGATTGGTGTTCGTCAGCATGAATCCCAATCCGATGCCGTTTGAGGAATATTACGCCGATCTTCTGCCGATGCTGGCTTCCTACAAGATTGAGGAGATGTTCGTCGTCAAGCATTTGACGGTCGATATCCCCGCAAACTGGAAGACGATGTACTCGGCGTTCAATGAGACGTACCACGCGCACGCGACGCATCCCCAGATCAAACCCTATGTCGATGACCATTATGTCCAGTACGACTTCTACCGTAACGGGCATAATCGCAATCTGTTCTCGGTAGGCTCTGTCAGCCCTCGCTGGCCGGACAATCGCTTCGTCAATGTCGGTCTCGCCTATTTTCTTCAGGAAGCGGGCGTGAAGATGTCTGCGCTTAAAGGCGATGCGCGGCATGTCCGTCGGACGTTGCAGCAGGCCAAGCGGAGCGAGAACAATCCCTTTGGCGTGGATTATTCCGGCTATACCGACAATCAGCTGACCGATGACTGGAACCCGTCGCTGTTCCCGAACGTGACGATGAACATGCATCCCGAAGGCATATTGCTCCAGCGGTTCCGGCCTCATCCGACCGACCCGGAACGCGGATATCAGGACGTCTTCGTCTTGTCTGCCAAGCTGGCGGAAGGTCGGCGGCCGCCAGCCTATATGGGCGTGGAGGACGACGTCGATGTTTCGGGCAAGGTTCGCCCCCCGATCCGTCGTTCCACCCACGAAAACCCCATGGCAGGTGAAGTGGTCGAGCAGGACATCGCCAACATGGTGACGATGCAGCGCGGCATGCGATCAAAGGGACTGAACGGCACCATCGTCTTTTCCGAGCAGGAGCGCCGCATTCAGCATTTCTATGCTGAGCTGGATCTCTATCTTGAAGGCAAAAAGGGGGGCTGAGCCACGCTATTTCGCCAGAAATGGCATGGTAAGGCCAAAGGGGCCGTGCATCGGATGATACGCGGCCCCTTTCTTGTCAGCTGCGGGTCAGATCGTAGGAGGAGAGAAGGCAGCGCCGCTTTCCAGTTCCTGCGCCAAACGGGTGAGGAAATCGCCCGCAGGAGCGCCATCAATGATCCGGTGATCGACGGTCAGCGACAAGCCCATAACCGGCCTCACCACTATGGTCTCGCCATCTTCCGCTACCCAAGGCTTCGCTGTCATGCGCCCCAGGCCGATGATCGCTTGCTGAGGATAGCTGAGGATCGGCGTGAAATGCTCGACGCGCGTCAGGCCCAGATTGGTGACCGTCACCGTGGCGCCTGTGAGTTCGGCGATGGTGAGCTTGTTCACCCTGGCCCGCGCCACCAAGTCCGCGCGTCGCTCCGCAATGTCGGGCAGGGAAAGGTTGCCTGCATCGAAAATGGCCGGTGCGACCAGCGCGCCGGGCAGCGCGATCGCGCAACCGACGTGAATCTGCTCCTGCGGTTCCACGCCGCGATCCGTCTCCACCGCATTGAACAGGGGAAAATCGCGCAGGATGGATGTCAGTGCGGCGATGATCAGATCTTCATAGCCCAATTTCGTGTCGGCGGCTTTCCAACTGTTGCGCGCAGCGACCAGCGCGGATGCGTCAATGTCGCAGAAGAAGCTGAGCTGGGCTGTCTTTTGCAGACTTTCACTCATCTTCTGCGCGATGATTCCCCTGATGCCCGTCAGGGGGAGTATGTTCTCAGACGCCATTATATGCCCTCAATATCAGTGATTGGATCGCGCTTCGCCGGACATGCAGTCAGCCGCGGAGCGCCCGGAAGCAGTCGCGGAGTTCGCGCACGAAGATGTCGGGTTGTTCCCAGGCGGCGAAGTGGCCGCCCTTATCGACATTGTTCCAGTGAATGATGTTTTCAAAGTAACGGTCCGCCCATGCGCGGGCAGGCCAGATGATCTCCCGCGGAAAGTGGCTGTAACCCAGCGGCACCCGGACATTTCTGGGCCGGAAGCCGCTCATGCTTTCCCAATAAAGCCGCGCGGACGACGCGCCGCTGTTGGTCAGCCAATAAAGGGTGATGTTGTCCAGCATCTCGTCCAGAGAAAAGACGCTTTCGGGTACGCCGTCGCAATCGGACCAGCGTTGCAGCTTTTCATAAATCCACGCTGCCTGGCCGATCGGGGAGTCCGCCAGCGCAAAGCCGATCGTTTGCGGCTTGGTCGCCTGAAGCCGGGCATAGGCGGATTCCACGTCATTAAACTGCCGCATCGACTCCAGCGCCGTCTGCGCTTCAGGATCGAGAGAGTCCCCAGATCGGGTGGAACGATTGAGAGCATGTTGAAGTGGACAGCCGCCAGCTCCGCAGGTTCATCGACCGCGAGGCACATCGTCACCAACGAACCCCAGTCGCCGCCCTGCGCCACATAACGCTCATACCCTAACCGCCGCATCAACTCGGCCCACGCTTTGGCGATCCGTTCCACTCCCCAACCACTGACGGGAGGCTTTTCGGAAAACCCATAACCGGGGAGAGAGGGTATGATGAGGTGGAATGCGTCTGAAGCCTTCCCGCCATGGGAAAGCGGATCGGTCAGCGGGCCGATGACGTTGCGGAACTCCAGCACTGAACCAGGCCAGCCATGTGTCAGCAGGAGCGGCATCGCGTCCGGCTCGGCCGAACGGATGTGGAGGAAATGGATGTCCAGCCCGTCGATGCGCGTGCGGAACTGGCCAAGGCCGTTAAGCAGCGCCTCGCATTTCCGCCAATCATAATTTGTCCGCCAATGATCGACCAGAACCCGCAGCCGGGCTGACGGGACGCCCTGTTCCCAGCCTGATACAGGCTCCTCATCCGGCCAGCGCGTCCGCTCCAGCCGCTGGCCCAGATCGTCAAGCTGCTCCTGCGGAACGTGAAGCGCGAACGGTTCTACGAGGGACATCACGAACGCTCCAACACGGAATGCAACACCAGGGCGATGCGGTGCATCAGCCGCTGGGTGAAATGCGCCCCTGCGCTTGCAACCAATATGTCGTCGCTCAGACCCTTCTCAAAGGTATCGCGTCCGCCCTTGAGCACCAGATTCATGAGCCGTAATCCGGCACGTAGAGCGAAATAATCAATCTGCCTCTGCGGAATGTCCAGGCCGCCCGCAGCGCGATAGGCATCCATGAAACTTTCCCAGTCAGTCGCCGCGATTACGACCGGGTAACAATAGCCAAGGTCCTCACCCGGATGACCGATCGCCGCCTGCTCCCAGTCAAGAACCGCGGTGATGTTGCCGTTCTCAGCCAGAACATTATGAAAAATCATGTCATTGTGGACGATCGATCGCCGGTCATCCAGACAGTCGACATTGGCGCGCAGCCAGGAAATGGCGGCCGACATGGTAATGGAAGGCCAGCGGGCAAGGGCGTGCCATTCGCTCGCCATCTCTGCCAGTTCCGCCTGCCAGCTTTCAGTGTCGAATGAACTGCGCGAAGGGCGCAGGCCCTGTCCCACCTCTTCGACCGGCTGCTTGTGCAGGATCGCCATCTGCCTGGCCAGATCCAGCACTACATTGCGGTCAGCGACTGGCAGCCAATATTCCGGTTGCGCTGTCGTGCCCGGGGCATGCTCGACCAGCATGAAGGGGGCATCGAGCCACGCGGGGTCCGTTTCGACCATAACCGGGGCTGGCACGCGCATGCCCGCCTTATGCAGCAGGTCAAGCAAATTGAACTGTGTCAGCTCGTCCAGGAAGCTGTCATCGGTCGCAAGATTGGGGATGCCGCGCTGGATGACCAGCCGGGCAGGCAGATCACCCATATCTGTTAGGCCAAGGAGCGCCGTCTGGCGCGATCTGCCGCCGACGACCAGCTTGAACGAATCGACGCGCAATCCTTCGCGTCCTGTTCGCTGTCGGAGATAGGCTTCCAATCTTTTGGGATCGATGGAGTCCTTATCCGCTCCCATCTGCCGGGGTGGCGCACGCTCGACATCGTCCATGCGCGCGACGGCTGACTCCAGAAGTCCGCGCTCACCGGCTATCGCGTCCCTGAAAGCGGTAAGTTGATCGCCCCGGTCCAGACATCCGGCCACGTCTGTGATGACCGCGCCCGTCGTTCGATAGGCGGCGGCGTTTTCAGCGGGGCCTCCTAATCGGTCTGTGTCAACGAGCTGCACCGGACTGGGCGAGTCCATGAAGGCAGAAGGCCCCATTTCCAATCCATTGGCCGTAGCGGTCAGGACTCGTATGCCATTGTCCAGCGTGGCGCGTGCATCGCTGTCGGTGACGAAGGGGCGGACCTCTCGCTGCAAGGCTTCGGCCACGGCCCAAATATGACGTGCGTTTGTCATTGGCCTCCTCTTTAGAGCGCATGCATATGGTACGATGACATATTAATCAACAGACGCATTGCAGGAGGTCAAAATCCATCCTTTTCCGCGCCACCCCTCAGCGCGCTTGACATAGGGAGTGGAGCATATAGTAATATCGCGTACCAATGTTTGGGCGCGCTTGAATCGGCAAGCCCCGCGCAAAGAGAGCAGTGCAGTGGATATAAGCTTATCAGAAGAACAGGAAGCCATCCGTGACAGTGTGCGGAAGGTGTGCGACCAGTTCGGCGACGATTATTGGTCCCGCTGCGAAGATGAAAAGACCTTCCCATCCGAATTCCACAAGGCGATGGCTGATGCCGGATGGTTGGGCATCACCATGCCGGAGGAATTTGGCGGCGCCAATCTGGGCGTAACCGAAGCCGCCATCATGATGCACGAAGTGTCGGCAAGCGCAGGCGGCTATTCGGCGGCGAGCACGATCCACCTCAACATCTTCGGCCCCCATGCCGTGGTGGTTCACGGCACGGCCGAGCAGAAGAAGCGGATGCTCGAACCGCTGATTGCGGGCACGGATCGCGCCTGCTTCGGCGTGACGGAGCCGGACGCCGGGCTCGACACCACAAGCATCAAGACCTTCGCGACGAAGGTGCCGGGCGGATATCGCGTCACTGGCCGCAAAATCTGGACATCGTCCGGGCAGGTCGCGAACAAAATCCTGCTGCTGACCCGCACGACGCCCAAGGAACAATGCAAGAAGCCCACGGACGGCATGACGCTGTTCTACACCGACCTCGACAAAAGTCAGATTGAGGTGCGCCGTATCCCCAAGATGGGCCGGAACGCGGTGGATTCCAACGCGACCTTCATCGATGATTATTTTGTGCCGGACGAGGACAGGATCGGCGAAGAGGGCAAGGGGTTCCACTATATCCTGCACAGCCTCAATCCCGAACGCATACTCGTTGGCATTGAGGCGGTCGGGCTGGGCCGGGGAGCATTGGCGCGAGCGGCCAAATATGCCGGCGAGCGCAAGGTGTTCGGCCGCTATATCGGCCAGAATCAGGGCATCCAACATCCACTGGCGGAAAACTGGACCTATCTGGAATCCGCCTACTGGATGATCATGCGGGCGGCGCACCTGTATGACACGGGTAAATCCTGCGGCGCGGAGGCCAATGCGGGCAAGTTCCTGGGCGGCCGCGCTGCCTTTGACGCTTGCACTCGCGCCGTCATGACGCATGGCGGCATGGGCTATTCGACCGAATATCAGGTGGAAAGGCTGTTCCGCGAGTCAATCCTGATGCGGATCGCGCCGATCACCGAGCAACTGATCCTGAGCTTCATCGCCGAAAAAGTCCTGGATCTGCCGAAGTCCTATTAAGAAAATCAGCTGGAGTGGATGACATGTCCAATTGGCCAAAACCAGACGCGGCAACGCTCCTGGAAATCTATCGCAAGGCAACGCTCATCAAGCAGAATGACGAACATGTCATCAAGCAGATGATGGCGGGCAAGCTGGTGATGCCCTATTACAGCCCACGCGGGCAGGAAATCATCCCCTCGGCGATTTCCGTCAGCCTGGATGATGACGATTATATCTGCACCATCTATCGCGGCATCCACGACATGCTCGCCAAGGGTTTTCCTCTGGATGAGCTATGGGCGGAACTTGCAGGCAAGGTAACCGGCACGTGCAAGGGCAAGGGTGGGCCTATGCACCTGACCTGCCCTGGAAAGGGCATGATGGTGACGACCGGCATCGTGGGATCGTCCATGCCGATCGCCACCGGCCTTGGCTGGGCAGCGAAGCTCGACGGCCGGAACCGGGTATCCGTTGCGAACTTTGGCGATGGGGCGACCAACATCGGCGCTTTCCATGAATCGATGAATATGGCCGCCGTGTGGAAGCTGCCTGTCATTTTCCTGTGCCAGAACAACCATTATGCCGAACATACGGCCCCCGAATATTCGCGCGCGATCGATCGCATCTCGGATCGGGCTGCGGCTTACGGCATGCCCGGCGTGACCGTGGACGGGAACGACCCGGATGAGATGTACGGAGCTGCCAAGGTCGCGATCGAACGTGCCCGGGCGGGGGAGGGGCCGACGCTGATCGAGGCCATGACCTTCCGTTTCAATGGCCATATCCTCGGTGAGGCGGGCCATTACATGGATAAAAACATCTATGCCGAGGCGCAGACCAAGGACCCGATGCCAGTCCTGCGCGCCCGGCTGCTATCCGAAGGCATCGCGACGGAAGCGGATCTGGCTGAGATCGAACGGGATGCCGACAGCCGGATCGTGGCGGCGATCGAAGCCGCCATGGCCGCAGACTTCCCAGACGTCGCCGAACTGAAGCGTGACGTGTTCGCTGAAGAAATCGCTTGAGGTAATGGCAATGACCGACACAATCACTGCATCCGCCGCGCAGGCTTCACCCGCGTCGCAGGACACCGAACCCAAGAAGATGACGATGGTGGAAGCCATCAACCTGGCGCTTCACGATGCCATGGAGGCCGATTCCAAGGTGATCGTCCTTGGCGAAGATGTTGCCGATCCGCAGGATGGCGGCGTCATGGGCGTGACCAAGGGTCTGTCCACCCGCTTCGGCGAAGAGCGCGTCAAATCCACCCCCATATCCGAACAGGCGATCATCGGCGCGGCGATCGGCGCGGCCGTGGGCGGGTACAAGCCGGTGGCCGAGATCATGCTGATGAACTTCATCGCGGTCCCGATGGACATGATCTTCAACCATGCGGCAAAGCTTCGCTTCATGTCGGGCGGCCAGACCGGCGTGCCGATGGTCATCCGCACCATGACGGGGTCGGGCTTCTCGACCGGCGGCCAGCATAGTGACTATCTTGAGGCATGGTTCGCCCATACGGCAGGCATAAAGGTGGTCGCGCCTTCAACCCCCGATGATGCCTATGGCCTGATACGGGCGGCGATCGACGACCCCGACCCGGTGCTGTTCATCGAGAATATGCCAAGCTACTGGACCCCCGCGCCGGTGACCAAGCAGCTGGTGCCGATCGGCAAGGCGCGCATCGCTCGCGAAGGCGCCAATGTGACGATCATCGCGCATTCGCTGATGGTAACGCTAAGCCTCGCGGTAGCCGACATGCTGGCAACGGAAGGGATTTCGGTCGAGGTCATCGATCTTCGCACCATCTCGCCCTGGGATCGTGAAACCGTGCTTGCCTCCGTGCGCAAGACCGGCCGGGCGGTTGTCGTGCATGAGGCGGTGAAGCAGTTCGGCATCGGCGCCGAAATCGCATCGGTCATCTCCGAGGAACTGTGGGGCACGCTTAAAGGCCCGGTCCAGCGCGTAGGCGCAGCCTATTGCGCCGTGCCATTTTCCAAACCGCTGGAGCAGGCGTTCGCGCCCAGCGCCGATACGATCCAGGCAGCCGTTCGCAAAGCGCTGGCCTGATCAGCAGGGAAGGAATATCGGGCATGCTTCAGTCGGCGCCGGACGAAAGCTATCTGGTCGATTTGGAAGATGGCGTCCTGCGTCTGTCATTCAACCGGCCGCAACAAGGCAACGCCATCCCCAAGGCGATGGTGCCGCTGATGACCGAACTCTTCCGCGCGGCACAGGCGGATCGAACCGTGCGGTGCATCCTGGTCCGGGGCGAGGGCAAGGTTTTTTCGGCAGGCGGCGACGTCGCGAGCTTTGCGGACTCGATCAAGCAGGAGGTGGCGGTGCGGCAAGCGGATTTCGCTCGCCGGCTGCCATTGGCCCGACACTTGGTGGAGGCCGTCGTCGCGTTCGATCGGCCAATCCTTGCATCGGTACGGGGAGCGGTCGCGGGCGCGGGACTGTTCTACCCCCTGATCGCCGACTATGCGATTGGCGACGAAAGCGCGACTTTCGTCTTCGCCCACCAGCGTGTCGGACTCAGTCCCGATGGCGGCGTGACAGCGGTGCTTCCGCAGGTGGTGGGAACGCGCATGGCCCGCATGCTGCTGCTGACGGGGGCAAAGGTCGATGCCGCTGAAGCGCACCGGTTGGGCATGCTCCACAAGATCGTTGAAGCAGAAGCGCTGGAAGGGGAAGCGATGAAGATCGCCCGCCGCCTCGCGCAGGCGCCGCAGCGCGCCGTCGTGGCCGCGAAAAAGCTGGTCAATGAAGCGGCCGCGCGCAGCCTTGCGCAGGTCCTTGATGCAGAAACAGACGGCATCGTCGCCTGCGTCGGCGACGCTGATTTCGAAGAGGGCGTGACAGCCTTTCTCGAAAAGCGCGCGCCGGTGTTTCCCTCCGTCCGCTAAAGGCGTGGGCGCTCCCCCTGCGTTGGAGAAGATCATGCACATCCCGCTGAAGGAAACGCCCTGGGAGGGCGCCTTTCCCGATATCGACAATTGGAGCGAGAATTTCTGCCTCGCCGGGTTCGATCCGCAATCGGGCGTGGGCCTCTGGTTCCACATCGGCCGTTGGCATCATGACCTAACCCTCTTTCGTGAGGTCGTTATCATCCGCTTGCCCGACAACACGGTGATCGCCCATCGAGCGATCGGCAATGCCCATGCCGCTGAGGACGGGCCGGGCGGCCCTCATCTGGCGGTGCGGATCGTGGAGCCTGGGCGCAAGCTGACTTACCGCTTCAACGGTGGCGTGATGCGCGTTCCCGCCGCCCAGATGCTCGACGGGCTGGTGGGAGACGGACGACGCACGCCTGCTTCGTTCGACCTGACCTTCACATCGACGGCCGACATCTGGGATCTCCATAAGGTGGGCGCGTTGCAGGAATTTCTCCCCGCTGGCCACATCGAACAGCCCGGTCTTCTTTCCGGATCAATCCGCGTCGGCAGTGAGCAATTCTCTTTCAACGCGATGGCCAACCGGGATCACAGCCTTGGCGGGCGCGACAACCGCAATCTGCACAGCCATCAGTGGTTTCAGGGCTATTTTGAAAACGGCTTGTCCTTCCTGCTCTTCGATGCAGAGATCGATCAGGGCGAGCAGGTCGTGTTTTCAGAGGCAGTCATCTACGAGGATGGCAAGAGCTTCGAAGCGAAGATCGAACGGATCGAACGATGCAACCATGTGGATGACGACCAAAAGCTGATCCGGACGGTGCTGAGTTATGAGAACGGCACGCTGGTCATCGACACGGCCGCATTCCACGGCAGCTCCTACCTGTCGCTCGCCTCGCCCAACGACACATATGTCGGTGTCTATCCTACCGATCCGGGTCCGACGCGCGTGGTTGACGAGCAGTCCGTCAGCCTCCTCCTCAACGGGAAGGTGAAAGGTTACGGCTGCTACGAACGGACGATCCCCGGCGCTCACATACGGGAGGCTTAGAGGCACGCGCCATCCGGCATATTCCAGCCGGATGGCGCGTCAGCGCTTCATACCTCCTTCAATGTGCCGATCTCGATATTTGCCAGGCCTTCCTCGCCGGTCTCTTCACATCGCACCCGGCACATATTTTCGACATTATAATAGACCTTATCACCGGGCTTCTGCGAATGCAGCGGCAGGCGGGCGAAGGCGTTGCCGACATCAGCGGTCAGGGTGAATTTCTCGCCGCCGAGGGTGATGGTATGGAATATGACCTTGTCGGGCATCCCTTCCGGCCCTTCGCCGACATTCTCGATTCTGAGCGTCTTGATCACCTCATTCCCCTCCGGCCGCGCAATATAGCCTTCGGCTGTCATATTCTCAGGACGAACGATGTTGCGCACCGTGAAAAGGTGAAAGCCCATGGACGGGAAATTGAAGAAGGACCAATTGTGATCCATCACGATCTGGTCATTGCGCATGCCCCAGCTGTGGTCGCGATAGCCCGACCCATCCACGTCAACAGACACGCCCGCAAGCTCACCTGTCTTGAACGTCACCTTGCCGGTGGCATTCATGCACTGACCCTGATGGCGAAAGCCGGATCTATCGAGCGCGGTATTCTCTGAAATAGAGAACTGGTCAGGATTGACGTCCGCGCAGGCGAGGAAGTCGAACAGATGCATGCGCCGGGTAAACCGCAGCGATGCCGCAACATTTTCGTCCTCATATTCAACAAGAAACTCTTCCTGCGGCTTCAGGAAATGCACCGTCTGATTGCCATAGCGCAGCAGCTTCTGATGTTCGAACGGCTGGGGCAGGGGAACCTCGCCGCTGTGGCTGACCTTCACACCCTTATGCAGCACCGTAAAAGATGCAAAAGCCCGGTCAAAGGTCGGCTCTGCCGTACTATGCGCAAGGCAGCATAGGTCGCGATCGGGGTCCATGAAGACCCAGAAGTAATTTTCTTTCCAACGCAACCAGGCTCGGGCTGGAACTGTGTGGGGGTAATCTTCGTGCAGGAGCATAATCGCCTCCAAAAAGCGGGAAAAGGGCGCAAAGGCACCCTGTCGACCATAGATATGGCGATACCGGCTATGTTCATGACCCGCGCCAGTTTAACCTGGCGCGGGTCATCCTTTTATTTTTCAGCAACCATGCAGGCGCCCGTGATCAGAGATCGAAGCGGACTTCGACCCCGTACGTCCGCGGATCACCAACGCCGCCCAGATCACCGGCGGGCGTATCGGTCTGCGGAATTTCGTTGTTGAAATATTTCTCGTTGGTGAGGTTCGCGCCCCACAAGCGGAAGGTCAGCTTGTCATTGAATTCCGGCTTGAACGAGATGCTGCCGTTGAACAGGGTCAGCTTCGGTTCGGTTAAAATGTTGTCGGGGTCCCACTTCAGGTTGGAACGATAGGACATCTGACCGGCAAAGCTGAACTGACCGACAGAGGTTGGCAGATCATAGTTGAAGCCAGCGTTGATTTTCCATTTCGGGGTCTGGGAAAGCCTGTTCCCACCCACATCGCCCACCGCCAGGGCGACGCCCCAAGGCGGGGCGAAGATGGGAACGTTGATCGGCGCACTGTCAAAGCTGAGGAATTTCGCCCAGAGATACTGCCCCGCCAGGTCGAGCCTCAACCGCTCGGTCACCAGGAATGTCGTGTCGAATTCGAAACCTTTTGTCCGCGCCTTGTCCGCATTGGCAAAGGCGACGAAGGGTGTCGGCCCAGCTGGCGTGTCCACGAGCTGGACGAGCTGGACCTGCGGGTCCTTGATGTCGTTGCGGAACGCGGCAAAGTTAGCGCGCACCCTGCGATCGAACAGGGTCATCTTCAAACCCGCCTCGTAGGACGTCACCGTTTCCGGATTGGTCGGCGGGGCGGCCAGCGGAATAGTATTGAACGTACCCGACTTGTAGCCGCGACTCCATGTCGCATAAGCCATGATATCGTCGGTAAATTTGTGATCGACTGAAACTTTGTAGGTCCATTTGTCGAAGTTGGCGACCTGATGATAGCTTCCAGCTGGAATGTCGGCCCCAACTAGCGGTGTCAGCGAAACACGGCCGTTCCCTTCCACGCGATCTTTCGTGTAGCGCAGGCCAAGCGTGACATTCGTCTTGTCATCCACGACGGGGAAGGTCGCTTGTGCGAAGGGAGCCAGAGACTCGATCCTTTGCTGGCTACCAATATTCTGGCTGGCAAGACCGTTCAGAGTGAGGGCGTCACCATTGAGAGCGATATTCACGTCGGTGCGCGAATTCATGTAGAAAAGGCCCAATATCCAGCTGATCTTCGATGAAGGCAAAGACTTCAACTGAAGTTCCTGGGTAATCTGCCGGTCTCCGATCTTGATCGGAAATGCCAGCCAGTTCAATTCGGTATGATCGCCCTCATAATTCAGTAATTCCTTGGCTTTCCGGTAGGAAGTGATGCTGGTGAAATCCGCAAAGCCCAGTTCCTGGTCGATTTTGAGCGCACCACCCCAACCGCGCAGACGATGGAAAATCTCGGTATTCTCGTTGATATCGTAAAAGCCCGGCGGATCGAAATATTGGGTGCCCTCAAGTGGTGAGCCCAGCGGATAGCCACGGGTCGTTCCCGGATAGATACGGACCGAATTGCCCTGATTCTGCCGCTGATAGGTATAAAAGCCGCTCAGGCGGATCTTTGTCGTGTCGCTCGGTTCAAACACGACCTTCGATCGGATATTATAGAATTTGCGGCGGTACGTATCCTTGCCGGTGAACAGGTTTTTGCCCCATCCATCGCCCTGGTTCAAACCGCTGAAGGAGATTCCGGCGGCGACGCCTTCACCCAGCGGCGTCGCCGCATACAGCTTGCCGCTGATCGTATCGTAATTGGCATAGCCCAGCGTTGCCGAAAGATCGGTGGTGTCGCCGGGATCGCGCGTGAATACCTGCATCAGGCCGCCAGTTGAATTGCGGCCGAACAATGTGCCTTGCGGGCCTTTTAGCACTTCAACGCGTTCGATGTTTGCCAGTTCAAGATAGGCGCTCGCAAGACGTGAATAATAGACATCGTCAATGTAGACGGGAACACTTGCCTCATTACCCGGTGTCGATGCACCGGGATTTCCGACGCCGCGCAGGAATGGCACAACAACGCCGGACATCTGTGAGACGAACAGTGAAGAGTCGGCCTGTTGAAGGTCCGACACGCGGAAAATGCCTTTTGTCTCCAGAGCTTCTCCCGTAAACGCCGTTACCGCGACGGGGACATCCTGCAAATTCTGGCTACGGCGCTGAGCCGTAACGATGATCTCCTGGAGACCGACTGGCGAGGAAGTCGACGCGGCGTCACTTTGCGGGGCTGCATCCGTCTGGGCAAGCAGGGGCGCAGGGGCCACGCTCGCCAATAATAAACCAACGATCGAAAATGCCTTCTTCTTCATTGATCTTCCCCTCGACTAAATATTATAATTATAAGTTATTCGACCGAAAGTGTGACAAGGCGAATATTGTGTTTTCTTTGTCTGACCTTGTTATGAAGTAGTACCATTTTCGGCCGCTTCGCATTGGGTGCTAATTGCTGCACCTCTATCAGGTAGCGCATTCCAGCACCATCAACGACGGCTGTCAAGTAAGTAAACATGCGAACGATAAATATATGTATCTATTTTTGGGATGCCTATCTGCGGTTCGTCCTGACCGCAGCCTCTCGGCCAGCGATATGGCCGAAGACCAGTGCCGGGCCGATCGTTCCGCCCGCTCCGGGATAAGCCATGCCGGTAATGCTCGCGGCGGCATTGCCAGCCGCATAAAGGCCGGGGATATTACCTCCACGCAAATTCTGCACTTCCGCTCTTGCGCTGATTTTCGGGCCGCCCTTCGTTCCTAGAACCCCGGGATAGACCCGGCAGGCGTAAAAGGGCGCCTGATCCAGCGGCCCGACGGTTTGCAATGCGCCTTCCAGCGACCAATCCCCATGGTAGCGATCATATTGGCTCTCGCCCCGGTGAAAGGCGGGGTCATTGCCCTCCCGAGCTGATCTGTTGAACTGCTCGACCGTATGCTCCAGCCCATCGGCGTCCACGCCGATCTGTTCGGCAAGGGCGCGCAGCGACGCCGCCTGTATCATCCAGTTCGGCAAGGGATCGCCCGGGTAACGCGTGAGTACAGGATATTTGTCCAGATAGGCCTGATGGAAAATGATCCACGCCTCCCGATTGGGATAGTCGAACGTCTGAGCGTCGAACTGGAAAAAGGAGCGGCCAAGATCATTATAATTGCATGCTTCATTCACGAACCGCTGTCCCTTGCGGTTCACCATGATCGACCCTGGCTTCGTCAGCTCTGTCACGGCAAAACGGATAGCGGGATTGCCATCATATTCTTCGCCCGGAATCTTCATGATAGGCATCCACCACGCCTCATCGGTGTTCGCCAGGGCAGCCCCGGCCTCCGCCGCCATCAACAGGCCATCGCCCTCATTGTCCGGCGGACTCGCCGCCCCTTCGTGCGGGCCGCGCAGCAGGTCCTTCACCAGACCGGCATTCCATTCAAAGCCACCGCTGGCAATGATGACGCCCCGCCGGGCGCGCATCTCGAAGGGTTCGCCGCCCTTGCTGCCCGCCACGCCCGTGACTGCGCCTTCATGCATAACAAGGCTTTGCGCCCGCATGCCGAACAGGATGCGCACGCCCTTCTCAACCACGCTGGCGGTTAGCCCCGCCACAAGCGCGTTGCCGACGCCCACCAGCCCCTTTTCCAGCCGGTCCCCGATTATGGCAGGGTCGAAGATATCGACGCCGTCCTCAAGGTCGTTGCTCGACACCGGAATGGGAAAGGTCAGGCTGCTCCGCAATCTGGGCCGTAATTCCCCCAGCTTGTTCCCGGGAAACAATCCCGCCGACAGGGACCGCCCGAATGTCCCACCGGGCAGCTCGGGATGATAATCGGGCCATTTGAGCGCCCTAAATCGAATGTCCGTCAGTGCTTCGATGAATTTGATGACGTCTGCGCCCTGATCGACATAGGTTTCGATCATCTCGTCATCCATGCGGCCCAAGGACTGACGGCGCATGTAGGTGAGCGCCGCCTCGCGGCTGTCGCTGGTCCCGACTTCATGCATATGGTGGTTGCATGGAATCCAGGGGACGCCCCCCGACATCGCCGTGGTCCCGCCCAGTTTTTCCGAACGTTCCAGAATGACGACATCTGCTCCCGCGTGACGCGCGCTTAGGGCAGCTGCTAGCCCCGCAGCGCCCGAGCCGATCACGATGACGTCGGTCTCTTCAATCCCATCCTGCTCGGACACCCTGTCCTCCTGAAACTGTCATATGGTCCTTGCAGCGGCGCCCGATTGAAGGCGCCGCCACGGCCGATCAGGCATTTTCCCGTGCCAGCGCGAACTGCCGCGCGACGGCGTCGAAGGATCGCTTCGCTGCTTCCTCCGGCTCAAGGGCGCGGAATTCGTGCGACAATATCTCGATCCCGTAGCAGCCGTCATAGCCGGTCGCCGCGATGGCTCGCAGAAATGCCGGTACATCGAAGCTGCCTTCGCCCGGCAGCAGGCGATTGTCCGTCGAATCGTCGAAAAGACCGCCAACGACTTCAGCAGCCGCGTCGTCCAGTTCAACATGCTTGATATAGCTGGGGGGAAGGGCGGCTACCTCTTCATAGGGGATGCCCGGACGCGTCATGTGCCAGATGTCGATCAACAACCCGCCATTATCCGTCCCGGCCATTTCGATGAGTTGCCGCCCCGACTTGAGGTCGCGGATATTCGCCAGGGGAAAGACTTCGATGGATACATGGGCGCCCACCTCCGCAGCCTGATCGCAGAGCAGCCGGAAGTCGGTGGCCATGGTCTCCATCGATACGCCGCTATCGCTGATGTCCCCAACGATCTTGATATGCTTGGTCCCGATCTCGACGGCTGTGTCCAGCCATAGGCGACGCATCTTGTCAGAAGCGGCCCGCGCTTCGCCCTTTGCGAACCAGTCGGTCAGGCACTCGATTTCCAGAAACTGGACACCGGCGTCGTTCAGGATGCGGCGAATTCCCGCCGTGCCATGCAAGGCAACGTTCGCGGCCAGATCATCGCCTGACAGGCCCATGCCGTAATAGCCCGCAGCAACGGCCGCAGCGGCGCGCCGTTCCAGCGGGAAAGGGCTGGCGACCGGCGCGCCGGGATAAGCATCGCCCGCGATCGTGTAATAGGTCGCGACAATTTTCGGATCATTCATGATGAAATTCCTTCGTCAACATCGCGGGAAGGGGGAGGGCCGCTTCCGCTCAATAGGGTGTTCAGAAGCGGTTTGATCCGCGCGCGGCTTCCCGGCCAGCAATGTGGCCAAAGGTCAGCGCGGGGCCGAGCGTCGCACCGCCGCCCGGATATGCCATGCCCATGATGCTCGCCATGGCGTTGCCCGCTGCGTAAAGGCCGGGGACGATGCCGCCCGAAAGGCTCATCACCTCGGCCCGCTCGTTGGTGCGTGGGCCGCCTTTCGTCCCGATCGTTCCGATCTTGGTTTCCACCGCATAATAGGGACCGCGTTCGAGCGGCCCCAGCGTCTTCGCGGCGCCCTCTGCCTGTGCATCGCCCCAATATAGTTCATAGACGCTTTCGCCGCGATGGAAGTCGGGATCGACGCCTTTGCGGGCATTATCGTTGAAGCGCGCGACTTCCGCCTCCAGCCCGACGGGATCGACCCCGATCTTGCCCGCCAGTTCGGCCAGCGTGTCGGCGCTCACCATCCAGGATGGCACCGGATCGCCCGGATAGCGCGTCAGGAAGGGGAAGCGATCCATATAATCCTGGCTGACGATGTGCCAGGCGGGCAGGTTGGGATAGTCGAAGTTCACAGGGTCGAAGGCTTGGAATACTCGCCCGATGTCATTGTAGTTGCAGGCTTCGTTGACGAAGCGGCGACCTGTCCGGTTGACGATGATAGAGCCGGGGCCGCAGCGTTCGATGCCGGTCAGCCGGACGAGCGGCCGCCCGTCATATTCTTCGCCCGGTATCGTCACTGATGGCTGCCACCATGCCTCCGACATGTTGCCGAGCGACGCGCCTGCCTGGATCGCCATCTTCAGCCCATCGCCTTCGTTCCAGGGCGGGCTGTGGGGGCCATGCATCGGGCCGCGCAGGAACTGCCGGGTCATGTCCTCGTTCCACTCATACCCGCCGCAGGCTAGGATCACCCCTTTCCTCGCGCCGATACGCAGGGGCTTGCCGTCATTGTCCGCCTCTATGCCGACCACGACATCGCCTTCCTGCACAAGCCGCAGGACGCGGACATTGCGCCTGATCCGGACGCCATGGTCCATGGCGCCCTTGAGCAGGCCCGCCATCAACGCGCCGCCCATGCCGACCATATCTTCATTAAGGCGCCCGCCGATAATCTCGGAATCCAGCACGTTGATGCCGTCCTCCACATCGGCGATGGAAATGGGGATAGGGAAATGCGCGCTCGCCCGGAGCGCGGGACGCAATTCGCCAAGCTGCCCAGCGGGGAAAATCCCCGCAGTCACCGAACGGCCGATATTGCCGCCGGGAAATTCAGGATGATAGTCCGGCATCTGGAGCGCGCGGAAGCGAAGATCGGTCTCCTTTTCGAGGAACAGCAGCACCTGCGGCGCCGTGTCCACAAAGGTTTCGATCATGACGTCGTCCATCTTGCCGAGCGAAATGCGGCGAAGATAGGTGAGGGCCTGTTCGCGGGAATCGCTGCGCCCGATCTCCTGCATATGATGGTTGTTGGGGATCCACGGCACGCCGCCTGAAACCGCGCTCGTGCCGCCCAGCTTATCCGTGCGTTCGAGCAGCAGCACCTCTGCGCCAGCCGTCCGGGCGGCCAGCGCCGCAGAGCAACCGGCGGCGCCAGAGCCTACCACCAGAACGTCTGTTTCCTCATCCCATTGGGTCGTCACGATTATCTCTCCTGCATTCTATCCCATGGCTGGCCGCGCACGCCCTTTGCGGGTCTTGCGCGCGGCTGCCCTACGTCGCCTTCAGCGCGCGTCTTCGAGGATCAGCGATGACGCATGCCAGGCCATTGCCATTACCGGTGCGTTGGTATTGCCAGAGGTCAGGTTGGGCATGATCGAACAGTCGATCACTCGCAGGCCATCCACTCCGCGAACGCGCGTGCGTGGATCGACCACGGATTCGTCATCGCTGCCCATCCGGCACGTTGCCACGGCATGGGTGCCGCAGCTCAGATGACGGCGTACGGCGGTCAATATCTGGTCATCGCTGTCATTGCCGTTCAGCCCCGGCGCGATCTCGCGAGTCACGAAGGGCGCGATGGCAGGTTGCGTCATCAACTTGCGCACGAAACGCACCATCGCGACCGCTGTCTCGCAATCCTCTTGCGTCGTCAGCCAGTTGGGGTGGATGCGCAAAGGATCGTCGGCATTGGGCGACGTAATGGTAAGACAACCCTCGCTGGTGGCCCGCAGCATCGCCGTGGCGATCATCATGCCAGGCGTCTTGTTGACCCCGTTGGTCGGAACCGCGACATCCGCCTCGCCCTGCGCCAGGGTGACGCCACCAACGAAGCACTGAATGTCCGGACGGGTTACGCTTGGACGGCTGCGGGCAAAGATGCCGACTTCCTGCGGGACCGTCGCCATCGGACCGCCCTTGAACAGGAAATATTCGGCCAGGCTACGGGCCAGACCCAGGCCGCGATAGCGATGATTCAGGCCCTTCTCGCCCTGCAAGTCGTAGTTGATGCCGTAGATGGGATGCTCCTGCATCCGTCGGCCTACGTCCGGGCTGTCCACGATGACATCGACGCCTGCGGCTTTCAAATCCTCGGCTGGTCCGATCCCCGAAAGCTGGAGCAGCTTGGGGGATGCGATCGCGCCTGCCGACACGATGACTTCGCCCCGGCAGCGGAACTCCGCCTTGCGCCCGCCGATCCTGCACATGACGCCCTTGGCCCGGCGCTGTTCGATGATGATGCGGTCCACCTGTACGCCCGTCCTGATCACCAGATTGGGCCGATGGCGTATCGGGTCCAGAAAAGCGACCGCCGCGCTCTGCCTGCGCCCGTTCTTGATATTATAATGATAATAGCCGACGCCTTCCCGGCTCCCGGCGTTGAAATCGTCGTTGCGCGGCAAGCCCATTTGCTTGCCCGCCTCGATCATCCGGTCTGCAAGCGGATAATGGAACTTGGAGGTCGAGACATGCACCGGGCCGCCGACGCCATGCTCGTTGGATGCGCCAAGCTCATGATCCTCGATCGCGTTGAAGGACCGCAGCATGGTGTTCCAGCCCCATCCCTTGGCGCCGCGTTCCTCCCATTGCTCGTAATCTTCAGGCTGGCCCCGGATATAGATCATGCCGTTGATGGCGGAGGAACCGCCCAGGCCTCTGCCCCGCAGCCAAATCTCGCTCGCGTCCAGTCCTTCTTCACGCGGCTGCTGGACAGGGAAATATTGTGCGAATGTCGGGTCGCCGACCAGCTTCGCCACGCCCTTTGGCATGCGAACGAACATGTGCTTGTTCTCGCCACCGGCCTCCAGAAGCAGCACCCGATTCGATGGATTTTCGGAAAGCTTGTTGGCAAGCACGCAACCGGCGCTGCCCGCGCCAACAATGATGAAGTCGAACTCCTCAGTCATGACCTCTCCAGAAATTAAATGACATTCGTCTTATATACGCTTCTATGACACGGCGGATTGGCGGACACAATGGCCTTTCCCTTCTCTGTCAGCCCGACCGCATATCAAGGACATATGCGGGCAGTATTGACAGTTTGTCAGACATTAGTCAGGTAATGATACCGTAAGACGCCGTCTTGCGAAGACGGCTGGCCCGGCCTCAAGTTTCGGGCAATTGACTGGGAGAGGTGCGAAAATGGCTGTATTGGACGGAAAGGTTGCGCTGGTGACCGGCGCCTCGGGAGGCATCGGGCGGCAGATCGCCGTTGCCCTGGCGCAAAGCGGTGCGCGGATCGTCGCGCACTATTCTTCTCGCCGTGAAGGCGCCGAGCGGACGGCAGCCGAAGTGCGCGAAGCAGGCGGCGACGCGGTGATTGTACAGGCGGACCTTAGCCATTCCGAAGGAGTGAGGCAGCTGTTCCAGCAGTTTGACGAACAGGCCGGAGGGCGACTTGATATTCTGGTCAATAATGCGGGCGCGGGACGAACCTCTCCGATCACGACGATCGATGAAGAAGAAATCGACAGCATGTATCGGGTCAACTTCAAGTCGCCGATACTGGTCACCCAACAGGCGTTGAAGCGTTTCAATGATGGCGGCGCGATCGTCAATATTTCGTCGATGAGCGGGCTGATGGCGCAGCCGCCCGGCTTTGCCTATGCCATGAGCAAGGCGGCGGTGAATTCGTTCACGGTTTCGATGGCGGTAGAGCTTGCGCCGCGCAATATTCGCGTCAATGCTGTCGCCCTGGACCGGTCGATACCGACCTCATCAACGGCTATCGGGACAGTGAGGAGGCAATGCGCATGTTCAAAAGCATGGCCGCGCTGGGCCGTATCGGCACCGCCGACGACATAGCGCAGATCGTTCTGTTCCTCGCATCTCCGGCCTCGGGCTGGCTCACCGGACAGATCATTCAGGCAAGCGGCGGCATGAGGTTGTAATCGGACGCTTGCGGAAAAGCGGATTGTGCGGATCGATGATGAACTACGGCGCGGAAATATCTTCGAAGGAAATGATGGCGTGAGAGATGAAATGATTTCCCAAGATGGTCAGCCGGTGATTTCCATCGACAATGCCGACATGTTCCAATGGGACGACACGGCTGACGTTGTCGTCGTGGGTTACGGCGGCGCGGGAATTTGTGCAGCGCTCGAACTGGTGGAAAACGGCGCCAGCGTGATTGCCATAGACCGCTTCAATGGCGGTGGCGCAACGGCCTTCAGCGGCGGCGTCGTTTATGCCGCAGGGACCGACATTCAACGGCAAAACGGCGTTGAGGACGATCCCGACAACATGCTGAAATATCTTCGGCTGGAGGTCGGCGATGTCGTTCAGCCCGAGACGCTGAAACGCTTTTGCGATCAAAGTGCTGGCAATCTGCAATGGTTGCAGTCGCATGGCGTCGTGTTCGGGACGAAACTTTACACCGGAAAGACGACCTATCCGCCGGAGGGCTATTTCCTGCAATATTCCGGCAATGAGAAGGTGGAGGCCTATTGCCGCGACGCCCGGCCAGCACCGCGAGGGCACCGAACGCTGGGGCGCGGCTTTACGGGTAACAAGCTGTATCGCGCCTTGCGCGAGACCGCGGATCGGTCAGCCATTCGCAAGAAGCTGCATACGATCGTTCAGAGCCTCGTTGTCGATAGTGACGGGCGCGTCGTCGGCGTCGCTGCGCTGGAGCTTCCGGCCGCCAAACATGCCGAGCATCAGAAATATTACGACAAGTTCCCACCTACCGCTCCGTTCAAGGAGAGTAAGGCCGAGGCTGCGAGCAAGGCGGCACGCGTCATGGAGCGCGAACATGGCCAGTTGCGCTATATCAGAGCGAAGACTGGCGTTATCCTTTCGACGGGCGGTTTCGTCTTCAACCTCGACATGCTCGGCCAACATGCGCCCATGCTGAGCAAGCATTACAAGACCATGATGCGCCTCGGCACTCTGGGTGACGATGGCACGGCCGTGCAGCTGGGCACGGCGCTGGGCGCGGATACCGTGGGCATGGACGCGATGTTCGTCGGCCGGGTCCAATCTCCTCCGGCGGCGTTGCTGGATGGCATTCTCGTCAATCAGGCAGGGGAGCGGTTCGCCAACGAAGCCGTCTATGTCGGCACGCTGGGCCGCGCCATTGCCGACCAGCCGGAGGGCAAGGCGTGGCTGATCATGTCCACCAAGGACATTCGCAAGGCGATGCGCCAGGTGGCAACGGACGGTCTGGACGCATTCATGCGCTTTGGCGCGCCCGCCATGCTGAACCTCATGCTCGGCGGCACCAAGCGCGCAAGGGATCTGGACGTTCTGGCGGAGAAATGCGGCATCAATCCCAATCGCCTGCGCCAAACCGTACGCCGCTATGAAGACATGGTCCGCAACCGGCATGACGACGACTTTTCAAAGCTGAAGGATCATCTGAAGTCGCTCGGCAACGGTCCCTATGTCGCAATGAATGTGTCCCTCGCCAACCGTTACAGCTTCATCACCTTCCATACTTTGGGAGGGTTGGCGCTCGAAGAGGCGACAGGCGCTGTGCGGCGCGCCGATGGCAGCATCATAGCGGGCCTTTATGCTGCGGGGCGGGCCACCGGAAGCATACCATCGCGCACCTACATTAGCGGCCTTTCCCTCGCGGATTGCGTGTTCACAGGCCGCAGGGCTGCTCAGTCCTGCCTGCGAGAGGCGAAGCAGGACGCGCTCGCTCCCGCCTGAATGGTTGATTGACTAACATCTGTCAATCTACAGCCCATGCTGTTATTGACAAATGTCGGTTATTTCGAAATAAACCCAGCTCCCATCTGCACATTCCCGCCCGCAAGGACGGCATTTTATGGAGAGAGTTTCATGTTTTCGCACATCGTGCTTGGCAGCAATGACATAGAAAAATCAAAGCGCTTCTATGACGCGACGCTGGGAGCGCTTGGCGGCGCACAGGCCTTCGTCGATGATAACGGACGGCTGATCTACATGCACAACGGCCTGTCGCTGTTGATCACCAAGCCCATTGACGGCCAGCCCGCAACGCATGCCAATGGCGGCACGATCGGTTTCGCCGTTCAGGGGCCTGAGCAGGCGGACGCATGGCATGCGGCTGGGGTAGCCAATGGCGGCGTTCCCATTGAGGACGCCCCGGGCGTGCGCGAGGGGCCGATGGGGGCTCTATATCTTGCCTATCTGCGCGATCCGGACGGTAACAAGCTCTGCGCGCTGCACCAGCTTCCGCAGTAAGATCAACCGACCCATGAGCGAGGCGCAGCGCTGCCACCTTCGGTAGCGGTTGCGCCTCTCTTCCTTTCATGGGACAATGTCGGCGGGAGTGACTGCATCGATAAAGTGATGGAGAGGTACCCATGACGAACGCAGGCGACGCCCGCCCTGGCGCATGTTCCGCGCGTGGTCGGCCTACGGTCTCCGACAACCGCGAAGTGTCGAACGAACTGCTCCATGCAATGGAGCATGGCTTGCGGAACAAGAGTCATCTGGATCTGACGACGCGGGAAATCGCATCAGCCGCCGGCACCAACGCCGGCATGATCCACTATTATTATCACGGCAAGAACGGGCTGATCGACGCGGCACTGGATAATCTGAGCAGCGACATCGCGCAGATACTCAATGATCTCAACAGCTTGTTCCTGACCGATTGCCAGGACGCCACGCGCAAGATCGTCAGTGCCTGGATGAAGGTGCTGGAAACTCACCGGGGCACGGCCAGCGTGGTCCTGATCGAAAGTTTCCGCCCCTATTCGACCGTGTGGCATTCCTACCGGCAGAAGAAATCACAAGGCAGCTTCATCCGGATGCAGGAATTGATCCGGACATTGGTGAGCCAGGGATATTATCGGGCGGACACCGACCCGCAAGTTGCGGCCTTTTCCATCATCTCCATTGTCCTTTCACCGATGCTGGTGGGGCAGATCATGTCGGAGATCGGCCACCAGATCAGTCACATATTGGACAATTGGGAAGAAGAGGCCGTCCAGCTTATCGACGAGCGATACCGCCAAATTTGACGGCGGTGCTTTAATCGTGCGTTAAAAAGGAAGGGGAGCTTTGACCGGAGCCGCCCGATCGGGGAAGATCGTAATATTGAGCGGCCAATCGGAGAATCCATGATCCCGCTCCCCTTCATGCAATGTGCCCCGCCTCGTCAGGCGGCGCACATCATCCCGGCGCCTGCCTCCGCAACGGCTTCGTCAAATTGCTCGCGAACACCCCAGCGGGCCAGCCTGCGCATGATTTCCATGGCGTCATGCGGATAACCCAGCCCTTCATAAGCGATGCAGCCCAGTGGTGAGAGGCGTTGCGCCCCTCGCAACATGCATCGATCGGCAATTTCCGCCTGCGCCGCATTGGGATAGATGCCGATCGTCTGGGTGTGGATGGTAACGGCTGCAACAGCTGCATCCAGGTCCGGCACGGGAATGATATTGATGACGCGCCCGCCGATCCGGTCGCTGAACTCAACCGCCTCCGCCTGCTGCGACACGATGACGCCGCCCTCATTCGCCTTGACGCCGAACACGCGATAATCGTCGGAATAGCGGATGCCCTCTATCTCGTCGCGCAGCACCGGGTCGAACGCGGGGTGGGGGGAGCTATAGGCGGCGGGCAGGGCCTGCAACGCCTCATGCACCAGCCGACCGAAGCGGTTCAGCCGGTCGAGCGACGCATCATCACTGCCGCACACGACATAGGCCAGGCGGCTGTTGCCGCAGCCTTCCTGATTGAAATAGCCGAAATCCTTAGCCAGCTGCTGGGCGACCCAGCCCATCTGCTCCTCTGATTCCAGCGCTTCCGCACCAATGATCGAAGCGCTGACCTTGGGATCGAGCGCGATCAGGTCGAGGCCGGAGGTCAGATGCTGGCGGATGTGGTTCATCGACGCAGGGCCGCCCCAGGCAACGATCTTGTCGATGTTGCGCGTGTCATACAGCTTCTTCTCAAAGCCCAGGTCGCCGCCCTTCCAATAGGCGACGGTCATGTGGCGGGTGATCGGATGGTCGGGGTCCATCGCGATCATCGTCTTGGCGATGGCGACGGCGGTGAAGGGGTCGTTCGACGGGCTTTTGACGATATTGTCACACCGCAGCACGGCCCCGTTGATCACCGCGTGCAAGGCCACATTGGGTGCATTGCCTGCGTTCAGGTGAACGATGCGCGATCCAAAGGCGCGCACCATCGCGTCGCGATCGTGCAGTGGCCTCGCCTTCCAGCCTTCCAGATAGTCGCGGCCGATATTCTGATCGACGGCTTCCTCGACGATGGTCCGGCGCAGATTAGCAGCAAAGGAGACATAGGCGGTGCGCAATATGTCGGGCGACTGGCCCGACGACTGCATGTTCATTTCCAGCGCCAACCGAATGTCGGGATTTGTGTCCGGGTGCAGCCTGCGGCCCAATTCCTCCAGGAAGTCGAGAATATTGTCCAGGCCGACGGAATAATAATCCTGAAGGTCAGCGCCGTTGCGCAGAACGATCTGGTCCAGATATTTGTTCACATCGGGGGTCAGGAACGCGATTTCTCCCCGGCGCCCTTCAAAGCGGACCAGGTCATCTTCTATGATGCGGCCCCGGATGATGAGCGGGATAGTATATTCTTTCATCTTCGATACTCCGAGACAGATTGGATCAGGACGCCTTGGCCAGGAAATCTTCCAGGCTCTGGAAGGCCTGCGGCGTCCGGGCGCACACGATCTTGTCGTCCCCGCCATTCAGTTCCGAAATGCGGTTGATGTCATTGTCCATGAACGGACCCTTGCGCCCGCATGCGCATCCGCCGTCGAAATGGACCGTCACCTGATCGCCCGTGATGACCCCGGCCCAGAAGGTGGTGGGCATGGGATCGAACACGACCATGCGTCCTGTCTGCGTGCCGGTGCGCGGCAGCGACTGGCCGGTCGCCGGGTCCATCAGGTGCGTGATGCCCCAGGGCAGGGGATGCAGCTTGTCATGGGGGCAGCAAACCGCTGTCGAGCTGGATTCGGTCATGCCGTAGACTTCCTTGACGCGGCCCGGCACATGATGCGGGAAGCGTTCGGCGACGACATCGCGCCACCCTTCGGGGAAGTTGAACCCTTTGCTCCCGCCGCCGGTCATGATCATGGAATCGGGATGCCATTCGACGAAGATGTCCATCTTCCGGCACGCCTCGGCCATGAGGTAGAGGTTCATGAGAGCCCCGTAGAACATGACCTTCTGACCTTTAAGGCCAACCACGGCATTCTCGATGAAGCGGGTCCACCGTTCGTCCGCATTGGACGCACGAGTTGCGAGCGCACTGGCGATTGCCTGCTCGGCCGGACTCAGCTCCAATTCCTCGCCCAGCGCCTGCGCCCGTTGCAGCCGTCCGTTCAACCACATCTCGTCAGCGGTCAGCGTGCCGTCGTCCAGCGTGATGAACATGTCCTCCCGGCCGTCGTAGCAATTTTCCTTCAGGACACGCATGATGAGCGGGATGTTGTGACGGCCGTAACGCGAAGGCCAGGGACAGACGAAAACATATTCGCCGCTCTTTGCGTAAATACCCGGTTCGTCGCGATATGGCTCGACGATATAGGTGTTCTTGTCAACGAACAGGGTTTCTTCGACGGTACTGAGGGGGAAGAGCGAAATCTTGCCGCTCGTTCCCGATGAGGTGACCGGCCGCAGCGGCGTCGAACGCTCTACTTCCAGCAACCATTGCTCGATCAACTCGCAATGTTCGGCATGAACGCCGGATAGGTCGTGCGTCGTAAGCGCCTGAAGCCAGCGGGTCAGCTTGTCGAAGCGCGCTTTCTGCACGTCCAGCGCGGAATAGGATTTGAACATGGTGTGCGGCATCGCCAGACGTGTGAGGTCATCGAACCCGCTGATTTCCTCTAGCCCGACTTCCTCGGCCAGACGCTGGAGCGCGCGCAATTTGGGCTTCAAATCGCGGAACCGCCGCTGGAACAGGGCGAGCTGGATCTTTTCGACCTCGGCATAATCCAGGTCGAACAGTTCCTCCTGGCTCAGTTCCAGAAAGCGCCAGGGATCTTCTTCCAGTCTTTCGTAGAGATTGGCCGTCGGGGTGGATGTCATGAAATGCTCCTAAAATGATAGGTATATGAGGGGCGGCCGATCGTTCGCGCGTGATCAGGCGACATCTGCCGGTAATTCGGGGCGCTTCGACCCGGGATCGAGAGCGTGGCGGAGGGGTTCGGCGGCGGCGGCCTTGCCCGCCCTGCGTCCGAAGAAGGTCGCGCCGCCGATCAGCAGACCGCTCGCATAGCCCCAGCCTTCGACCGACAGATTGGGGGCCACCTGACCAACCGCGTAAAGGCCGGGAACAGGCGTGCCATCGGCTTTCAGCGCCCGCCCATCGACGTCAGTGTCAACACCGCCCAGGCTGATGCAGCAGAAATAGGCCGAACCTACCGAACAATCGATCGCGGCATAGGGTATCTCCGAAATCGGGGCGAGCCATTTGGGATTCTTGCGGAATTCCTCATCATATCCTGTCGCGGCATAGCGATTATAATTGCCGATCGTCTCCACCAGCGACCCTTCAGGCATGCCAAGGTCGGCTTCCATTTCCGGAATATTGTCCCAGGCATCGACGACCTCATGCTTGCGCTCGGATCGGATGTCTCCAAGCTCCGGCCGTCCGAAATTGACATTGTCGCAGATCAGGTAAGCCTTGCCCTCGGGCTGGTTCAAAATCGCGTCGGTCGACCAGGCGTGATAGACGTCCTCCGCCACGAAGCGGCGGCCCGCGCTGTTCACCAATATGCCTTTGACCAGGCTGGCGGGCGGATAGAAGGGCGATGTAATCATGCTCTGATCCAGCCCGACGGTCGCCGCGTCCATGCTCTGGCCCAGCGCTATGCCTGATCCGTCGGCAGTCGGCACGCCCAGCGGAGCGATGCCCTCCCGCCCAGCTTTCGATCCATGGGCAAGGCCGAGTTCCCGGTCCCACTCGCAACCGCCGGTCGCCAGCACCACGCCCTTGCGCGCCGCCACCGCCATGTTGCGGCCTTCCTGCCGATACTGGACGCCAACGACCGCGCCTGCGTCGTCCCGGACCAGCGCGTTGACCGCTGCATCGTAGACGACGCGCACCTTGAGTTCATGCAGGCGCTGGAGCAACCGGTCGAACAGCAGATGCCCGACAAATCCGCCGCCCGGCTTGTGACCACGCGGGAAAGGCTCCGCCGCTTCAGACAATGGCCAGCAGGCTTCGCTTCCGGTCCACACCAGCGTTTCATCGCTATGGGGGTGGAAATGCTTGCCGTCGAAATAGCGTTCGTTGAACGTGACGCCCAGCGACATCAGCCAGTCATAATGGCCGACGCTACCCTCGCAATAGGCCTCGATCTTGTCCACGGCCGCCTTCGGCTGCGTGGCCTTTAAAAACCGGGCCATATTCTCCGGCGTGTCGGCAAAGCCATTGGCCTTTTGCGGAGGCGTGCCGCCGCCCAGATAGATGAACCCACCGGACATGGCGGTGGAGCCTCCCCCGCCAGACGTCCTTTCAATGACCAAAACCTCTGCGCCCGCTTCGGCCGCGGCAATCGCGGCGGAAGCGCCAGCCCCTCCCAGCCCCGCGATTACAACATCCGCCGTCGTCGCGAACGTAACTTCGTCCAGCGTCTTGGCTGCCTCTGTCTTCACTGTGATCCTCCCACTTGTGCGGCCGGGCCGTCTTTAAGTTCCAGCATGCGGACGGGATCAGTCCCGTCCCAATCTTGCGCGGCTTGCGCCACGTCGCGGAACAGGTTGATCAACACCGGCTCTGCGGGCACCAGTTCCAGCATGCAGCCCAGTTCATTGCGGGTGTCGGCATAGGCGACCTGCGCCCCGCCGACCGACCGGAACTCGCTCGCCATCTCTATGCCTCGCGCTCTCAGGCGCCCGATTTCTTCGCCGACATTGTGAACTATCCGGCACATGTGATGAAAGCCGATCTGGCCTTCGGGAACCATGTCGCGATAGGCGGACGGCCCCTTGCTCGTCTGCTGGATCAGTTCGATCTGAACCGGCCCCGCCTGCGCCAGCGCCGCCTTGAAAGCGAGCGGCTCGGGCCGCCCGCGATACAATGCGTCAGGATAGTCGGAGTCGCGCCGGAAAAACGGCCCGACCCCCATGGACAGCCACCGCTCCATCGCATCGTCCAGGTCCGCCACGACCCAGCAATTCTGCAACAGCGCCATCCTCTCATTGCGCGGGATGAGTTCTTCCAACCCCATCAGAAGTCTGCCGCCAAGGACACGCCCAGGTCCTGCCGACCGACGGGATCGCGAAGTCGATGAACGACCCGATCGTGTTGCTGGACGTGAATCCGTCATAAGTGGTGTTGTTCGTCACATTCTTGACGAAGCCAGTCAGCGTCATGTTCAGCTTGTCATGCACCGGGAACTGGTAGCGCATGGCCAGGTCGACCTTGGTCACCGGGGGAATAGACCCGCGTGGATCATTGAGAACGCTCGTTTCGTAACGCGACGTGTAATAGAGCGCGGCATTAAGTCCCGCTCGGCCTGCCCCCAGATCGAAAGCATAGTCGGAGATCAGGCCCGCGGTCCATTTAGGCGTACGGCGCAGCTTCAGGTCCGAGAGGTCCGCAAGGCCCTGACCCGCAAGGTTCCCGACGAAACTCAGATATTTCGCGTCCAGATAGCCCGCCGATCCGGTGATCGTCCATCCGGCGACAGGGACCACTGCCAGCTCGCCCTCCACGCCCTTGTATCGGGCCTTGGCTGCATTCACCGTCGCCGTAACAATGCCGCCGCCCGGTGCGACCGTCAGGACATCTTCCTGCTTGTCCTTCAGCGTGTTGTGGAATGCCGCGACGTTCAGGCGAACCCGATGGTTGAACCATTCGCTCTTGAAGCCGACTTCATAGGCATCCATGATTTCAGGACGATAGGGAATGACGGCGTTGACGATGCTTCCCGCGCGGCCGTTGAACCCGCCCGCATTATAGCCCCGGCTCCAGTTGGCGTAGACCAGCAGGTCGGGCTGGATCTTATATTGCAACCCGATGCGCGGCGTCAGCTCGTCGAACTTGACCGAGGCGCTCACCGGCCCTTGCTGCGGGCCAAGCACGAACTGATCGCGGATCGGCTGCTGTAGCCTTCCCCACAGCGTGAAGTTCGTCTGCTTGCGATCCCATGTCTGCCGCGCACCCGCCGTCAGGCGCAGCTTGTCCGTGATGTCCCAGTCACCCTGGAAGAATAAGGCGAAGGAACGGCTCTTTTGCCGGATGCGATAGGCGTTGAGCGAGTTGAAGTAGGCCGTGCCCGGCGCGGTAGTCGCCGACAGTCCGGCAAAATCGACCGACGGGAACTGCCGCGCGGTGAACGCATATTCGATGAAGAAGGCGCCAGCCACGAAGTTGATCGGGCCGTCGAACTGCGTTTCCGCACGCAGCTCCTGCGAAAACTGCCAGGAGCTTTCCCGCTTGTCGTTACGCTGTATCGCAAAACGGGTCGCGTCAAAGTCACCAAGCTGATCTTCTTCGTCCTCGCGATAACCCGACAGGCTGACCAACTTGACGCCATCAAGTTCGTGCGCGACCTCCAGCGTCACTGCATTAAGATTGTAATAGGCCGGAAACTGCGTCGTCTCGACATCATTACGCTTTTTGCTGAGCGGCCTGCAAACGATCGAGGTTGCAGGATTGAGGCATTGTATATTCTGCCCGGTGACATAAGTCGGATATCCCAGCGTGCCCAGACCATTGGCCGTCAGCAGCTTGGGGCCGGTCAGCGGAATAAGGTCGGGGGTCAGGACCGGCACATAGGGCGGCACTTCGCTATCATCCTCCATCCGCTCCAGCGAAAGGTAGATGCTGGTCCGATCTGAAGGGGTAGCGACCAGCGACAGCATATAATCCCGCATATCGCGTTTGCCTTCGCGATCGCCGGTGATGCTGTTGCGGAACTCGCCATTATGCTTCTTGATCGCGATCGCGCCCTTGACCGCCAAAAGGCCGGGGATGATCGGCGCCATCACGACACCTTCAAAGTCCGTTCGTCCGAAACTGCCCACCGTCGCGCGCAGCCTGCCGCTTGTGGGAGCGTCGGGATCGGGACGGGAGCGGATGACGTTCACCGTTCCGCCCGTCGTGTTGCGACCAAACAGCAGGCCCTGCGGACCACGCAAAATCTCCAGTCGTTCGATGTCGAACGCGTCGAGCAGCGTACCGCGTTGAAATGCCAGCGGAATGCCGTCGATGGTGAAACCGATGCCGGATTCAACGGCGCGGTTGGGATCTTGAAGCGAGATGCCGCGCAAGCTGATCTGCGGCGTGTTGAGCGCAGCGCCGGAGCGCGAGATCGTCATGCCCGGCACCATGCCGCGCAGCCCGGTCAACGCATCCAGGTTGGACGCGCGCATAGCCTCGCCGGTGAAAGCCGTCACGGCGACGGGGACATCCTGCAACGGCACGGCCCGTTTCTGGGCGGTGACGATGATGTCCGCCAGTTCCGCCGACGATGACTGTGTCGATCCGCCTGAAGCTTGCGCCAAGGCATTGCCGGGTGCCATCACGCCCAAACTGAGCGCCAGTAGCGAAGTTCCTGTAAAGGTCCGCATGTTATCCCCTCCATTTATGTCTGTTGTCGGTTTTCCGTTTGTCGCGTCATTTTTCGCGCGACTATAAATCTGATTACCGATGGCTCGTCCTGGGACAGCCACGGATCATATGAAAACCCATTCCGGACATAATGGAAAGTTGGATAATAGGCCGTAGGACCAAGCCGGTGATCGCCGACCAATATCTGACGCTTGTCGGGCGTTGAAAAGCAAGGGCAAAAGGGGGCAAGGGAGCGGCGCCGCCGCTCACCGCGTCGGCATCATGGGCGCGGAACAATGCCGTAATCGGACGGATGCCGGGTTACGGAGATGCGGCGGTGATGCGAAGGCGAACAACTCGTCCTTCACCGCCACCCGCCCAGCAGTCGTGTACGCTGGGCCGGGGAACTTCAGCGCCGGGGACCCTCAGCGAAAGTGCCGACACAGCGTCGGCATTGCTCAATTCACGCTTTCTTGCGACGCCTCGCCGCGGGCTTGGCCGCCAATTTGGTGACCGTGGACGCGAGCAATTCGATCTGCGCCGTGGCCATCTCAATGAGTGCCGGGTCGTCGTGCGCGGCCAGGGTTCGGGCGGCCGCCATTATTCTGTCTTCCGGCGTGAGCTCTGCGGTCGTGGTTTCTTCCGGCGCCGCACCGTAACGCGCTTCGGCCCGAGCGAGAAAATCCAGCGCGACTTCTGTCGCCTGCTTTACCGCCAGATCCGTGATCTTGCCCTGCTGCTGGATGCTGGCTTCGAAAATGGCTGACTGGATGATGACAAGGGTACGAAACGGGTCTTCTTCCGACAGTGGTTCGATCGCCCAGCCCGTATGCCACAAAGTATGGTAGGGCAGGGCGGCAACCTTGTCGAAATCCCGCACCAAATGGCGGGATTCGAACGGAATGTGACGGGCGAGGGCGCCCGGCTTTGCTGGACTGGGTTGGTTGAAATAATCCTGGATTCCCTTGATCATCAACGTGACCAATTGCTCCAGGCTTTCCGGCTTGCGCCGCCGAACATAGCGTTCAACTTCGACGCCAGTCTGCTGGACGAAGCGGATGGCGATCTGGCCCAATATCTCCTCGACGCTGGCGAAGTGGGAATAGATGGATGTCCGGGTGATGCCGCCATGGTCGGCGATCATGGCGATGGAGATGTCAGCTGGCTTATGCGCCTTGAGCAGTTCAATCGTCGCTTCGATGATCCGGTCGACGCGGGCTCTGCCCGGCGCGCGCTGCCCCAGCTTCTCCCGTTCGGAAAGCAACTCGCTTTGAAGAAACTGAAGGGTATTGGGCTCGGAATCGGTTTTCAAACTGTGAGGTTTGATCTTCGCCGATATTTTCTCCGCTTTACCTTTGAGCGGCGCCAGTCCCTGTTTTTTCATCATTGAACCATATCATAGCGGGGTGAGGTTTCAAGTGAAGTCGGTTCGACAACGGCTGTCAACTCCGATGTTGCAAAAATAGTATCCTAGCGCACGATATCGCTTTACAGCTTTCCGCTGGCGCGATAGATGGTTCTTATGTGACATTTGTCTGTCTCTGAAAGGCTGTGGTGATCGATCACGCCGGTTATGGAGCGGGCTGTAGGGAGAGGTGCGTTGGGCAGTCGACTGTCTGGCAAGACGGCAATTATCACAGGCGCTGGCTCGATGCACGGCATGGGCGCGGCAACCGCCCGCCTGTTCGCTCGGGAAGGTGCGTCGGTGATCCTGACGGACCTTGACGAAGCGGGTGCTGCGGCGGTCGCGGCATCCATCACGCAGGAAGGCGGCATTGCGTTGTCCCGATCGCAGGATGTCCGTCAGGAGGAGGGATGGCAGGAACTCGCAGCCGAAGCCCTCAAACGGTTCGGGCACATCGACATTCTCGTGAACAATGCGGGCATCTATCATGCGGCATATGTTTCTGACACACCCGTTGCCATGCTTGACCGCCTTTTCGAAATCAATTTGCGGGGCACGTTCCTGGGTTGCCAGGCGGTGATCCCGCACATGCGCGCCAATGGCGGCGGTTCCATCGTCAATATCTCGTCCATTGCCGCATTGACGGGCGTTCACAGAAGCGCTGCTTATGCCGCTACCAAGGGGGCCGTTCGTGCGCTGACCAAAAGTGTCGCGCTCGATGAAGCGCCCTATGGCATCCGGTGCAATTCTGTGCATCCCGGCACGATCGAAACGCCGATGGTCGACCAATTGCTTCAGGGCGATCCGGCCGCTATCGACGCCGCCACTGCGCCGATCCCGCTCGGTCGCTTGGGCCGACCGGAAGATGTCGCGAACATGTCCCTGTTCCTGGCATCGCAAGAGGCGTCCTATGTGACGGGTGCCGAATTTGTCGTTGATGGAGGCTTGACCATAGCATGAGCGCCGACTTCCTTCCCGTCGCTGCGGCCGCCGATCTGCCGAACAACAGCAGCAAGCCGATAACAGTGAACGGCTTGGACCTTCTGCTGTGTCATGCGGACGGAGAGTTTTTCTGTGTGCAAAATGAATGCACGCATCGCGCTTTTTCCCTGGCAGCCGGACGCATCAGGCGCTGCATGGTGCTGTGCCCCGAACATGGCATGCCCTTCGACCTGCGAACCGGAAATCCCAAGGGTCAGCTGACGGACAAGCCGCTCCGCACGTTTGAAACACGTGTCGTGGATGGCCAGGTAGAGGTCGCGGTGCCTGCGGAGGTAAGTTGAGACAGCTGCGGTCGGCCGCCATTGCGTAATGTGACAAGGGTCGCATAAAGTGGATCGGGGCGCATCACGGCGTCCGGGGAAAAATTGGGGCGAAATGCGTCCTGGAGGAGTAGGATCGTTGCAAGGTCATTTGCATTTCCGCCACTGTGCGATGGTCGGCTGTTGCGGCGCGGCTCCCCTTAACGATGGACGGATCTCGTTGCCGGAGTGCGGCCATTGAACGCGGACTATATCGTTGTCGGCGCGGGAGCGGCGGGCTGTGCCGTCGCCAACCGTTTGTCGGAAGACAGCCGCCACAAGGTAATCCTGCTTGAGGCGGGGGGCGCTGACCGTGATCCCCTCATCCATGCGCCCGGCGGGCTGATGCCGCTTTTGACGTCGGGCAAGCATAGCTGGAACTACAGGAGCGCGCCGCAGGAAGAGCTGAACGACCGCGTCCTTTTCCTGCCCCGTGGCAAGGTTCTGGGCGGCGGCAGCTCGATCAACGGCATGATCTATGATCGAGGCACGCCGAGCGATTACGATCGGTGGGCGGCGCTGGGCAATTCCGGCTGGTCCTATGAGGACGTGCTACCCTATTTCAAGCGGGCCGAAAGTTACGAGCCGGGCGGCGATGCGCGGTGGCACGGTCACTCCGGGCCGGTCAGGATCAGCCGCCCCGGCGTCCACAATCCACTCGCCAAGGCGTTCCTGCAAGCCTGCGAAGAAGCTGGCTACCCTTATAATGACGACACCAACGGCGCGGTTCGCGATGGCGCCGGTCCCGTCGACATGTTCGTCAGCCGGGGCCGCCGGTGGAGCGCGGCGACCGCCTACATAAAGCCGTTCCGCTCGCGCTCGAACCTGGAGGTGCGTCTGGGCGCGCAAGTGCTCAAGATACTGGTCGAAAATGGCCGCGCCGTCGGCGTTCGCATCCGTGAAAAAGGGCAGGAACTGGACCTTCGTGCAGGAGGCGAGGTGATCCTCTGCGGCGGCGGCATCAATTCGCCCCAGCTTCTGATGCTGTCCGGCATCGGTGACGCTTCGGCCCTGTCGCAGGTCGGCGTCGACCCGGTCCATAATCTGCCCGGCGTCGGTCAGAATCTTCAGGACCATCTGTCCACCTATGTAAAGCAGGCGGTGACGCAGCCGGTATCCCACTATCAATATGTCAGCCCGCTGAAGGGGGCGCTGGCCTTTGCGCAATATCTGGCTTTCCGCACGGGGCCGCTCGCCAGCACCGGCATGGAAGCGGTCGCCTATGTGCGATCGCAACCGGACCTCGCTGAGCCGGACATAAAGCTCTCGCTGGTGCTGGCGCTGATGAATGACACGCTGACAGGCCTGATGCCGCGCCACGGCTTCATGGCGCATGTCTGCGTCGTCCGGCCCCACAGCCGTGGCCATGTGACGCTGGCCTCGCCCGACCCGCAGGCCGCGCCGGTCGTGGATCACCGCTACCTCAGCGATGCCCGGGACATGGTCGATTTCCGCAATGGCATCCGAGTGTGCCGCCAGATTTTCGGCCAGGCCGCCTTCGATCCCTATCGCGGCGATGAATTGTCGCCGGGCGCGTCCGTACAGACTGACAGCCAGATCGACGCCTTCATCCGTGCCAACGCAAGTGCGGACTATCACACGGCCGGTACGTGCAAGATGGGATCGGACGATGACAGCGTCGTCGATGCCCGCCTGCGGGTCAGGGGCATTGGCGGGCTACGAGTAGCCGACACGTCGGTGATGCCGACGCTCGTCGGCGGAAATACGAACATGCCCGCCATCATGATTGGCGAAAAGGCGGCGGACCTGATCAAGGGACGCAGCCATGCGTGACAAGTGCAAACGACATAGGAAGCGGCGCGAACCGCGAGCGACTGGAGAGCTATAATGCCGGTATGGGATGAGGTTTTCGACGTGGTGGTCATGGGCTCCGGCGCGGCGGGCGTGTCGGCGGCGATCGCGGCACAGCATCGCGGTTGCAAGACGCTGGTGCTGGAGCGCAGCGACAAGCTGGGCGGGACGAGCGCCGTGTCGGGCGGCGTGCCGTGGATCCCCAACAATCACCACATGCACGAGGTGGGAACGACCGACTCGCGCGAACAGGCGCTCACCTATCTTCGCAGCCTTTCGCTCGGCAAAATGGACATCGAACTGGCCGAAACCTATGTCGATGAAGCGCCGGGCGTGTTGCGTTACCTTGAGCAAGAGACCCAGCTGGCGTTCCGGGCGCTCAAGACGCCTGACTATCACCCAGAACATCCCGGCGGCACCTTCGGCCGCTCCGTAAGCCCCGGCCTGTTCCCGGCGGGCGAGTTGGGTGAACTGCGCGCGCACCTGCGTTCGGCCCCCTGCTTCCCGCTGCCTGTCGCGATGACCGACATCGATGACGGGACCAATATGCTGGACCCCGAAATCATCGGCGACCGCCTTGCCAAGGGCATGGTGGGCACCGGCATGGCGCTGATGGCTGGCCTCATCAAGGGCGCGGTGGACAAGGGCGTGGAGTTTCGCCGCAACGCCCGTGGCCGCCGTCTGGTGATCGACGATGGCGCCATTGTCGGTATTGAGGTCGAACAGGATGGCCGCATGGTCCGGATCGGCGCCCGCCGCGCCGTCATTCTGGCAAGCGGTGGCTTTGAATGGAACAAGGACATGGCGACCGACCTGATGGGCGCTCCCATCGAAGGTCCGCTCAGCCCGCCTTTCAATGAGGGCGACGGCCTGATCATGGCGGCCGAGGCGCAGGCGAGCATGGCCAATGCCCATGAAGCCTGGTGGATGCCGATGATCCGCATTCCGGGTGACGAATATGAAGGGCAGCAGCTCAACCGCATGGTGGTCGGCGAAAGAGCCTCGCCCGGTTCGATCATGGTCAACCGCGCGGGCAAGCGCTTCGTCAACGAAGCCCATAATTATAATGACGTTGGCCGCTCCTTCCGCAACTTCGACCCAGTGGCGTTCGACTATCCGAACCTGCCCGCCTGGATCATCCTCGATTCGACTTTCCTCGACAAATATCCGTTCGGCACGCGCTATCCTGGCGATCCGATTCCGGCATGGCTCGAATCCGCGCCGACGCTGCGCGAACTGGCCGAGAAAATCGGCGTAAATCCCGATGGCCTTGAAGACACGGTCACGCGTTTCAACGCGAATGTCGAACGGGGCGAGGACCCCGACTTCCACCGTGGTCGGAGCAAATATGACCGCCATTATGGCGACCCGTCACGCGAAGGAGCACTCCAATCGCTGGGGCCGATCCAGCAAGGCCCCTTCTACGCCTGCCGTGTCTATTCCGGTGTGCTTGGCACAAAGGGCGGGCCGAAGATCAACGCCAAGTCGGAAGTGGTGAACGTCAGGGGCGGCCGCATCCCCGGCCTTTACGCCGCGGGGAACGTCTCCGGCGGGTTCACCGGCATGGCCTATCCGGGCGCCGGGGCCACGATCGGGCCGGGCCTGGTCTTCGGCCACATCGCCGGACGCGAGGCGGCGTCCAGCGTCAACAGGTTCTGAAAAGGAGGCGACATTGCCCGAAGTCGAACATACCACAACGGTCACCGCCTCCCTGCCTCAGGTCTGGAATTTCGTCGAGGACATGGACAATTGGGCGCCGTTCCTCACAGGGTATCAGCGCCACGAGAAGATCAACCGCGATGAATCCATCTGGGTTGTGAAGGGCGAGCTGGGCGGCCTGACCCGCAGCGCGGAGTTCAAGGTCCAGGTCACGGAATGGAACGAGCCTACCCGCGTCACCTTCGTGATGCAGGGTCTGCAGGAGCCTGTCACCGGCTCGGGCGAGTTTCTGGCGATCGATCTGGGCGGCGGCATGCCGAATGCCGCGCCACCCGCCGCCGTCCCCGCGCATTCTCCTTCCGGCGGCTGGCTGAGCAGATTGTGGGAACGCCTGTCCCGCTGGTTGCTGCGGCGCGTCACCAACAGTGTCGATGTGCAAGCGGCAACGCCCGTGGCAGATGCGGGCGATCCAAACACGCAGATTACTTTCCGGCTGAACGTTCAGGCGGGCGGAGCGACCGGGCCGGTCCTCAACCTGCTGCTGGGACCAATGCTGAAGCCGGTTGCTGAAGATCTGGCGATGAAGATCGCCCAGGCGGTGGACAAGCCGTCACAAGGATAAATCTTGCGCGGGGTCTGCCGTAAAGGCGTGGACTCCGCGAGGGAAGGATACTCCGCTATTGACGGACAAATGTCCGTTATGCATGATCGTCCGGAACCTGGCCGCCTTTTGCCTGGTGCGCGTAAAGCGGGCCGTTGGATGTAGCTGGACGATTGGAAACAGGATCAGCGCGCCGGGATGCGCCTGGATTGAATCGACAGGAGATGGAAATGACGGAAAATCTGGTCGCCGAGGCGGGAGCCGGACGGTCTTCGAAACTTCAGGGTTGGCGCTATTTCGACCGCGACTTCGCGGGGCGGGAGTGGGATGCGGTCTGGACCAAGAGCTGGCTCGTGGTGTGCCGCGAAGACCAGATCCCTGAGCCGGGCGACTTCCTGGTGGAAGAGGTTGGCACGGAATCCATCCTTGTGGTGCGTCAGGAAGATGGCAGCATCAAGGCCTTCTATAATGTGTGTCAGCATCGCGGGAACAAGCTGGTGTCCGTGGCGGAAGGGTCCATGCCATCCTTCACCTGCGCCTATCATAGCTGGAAATGGTCGCTGGAAGGCGAATGCATCGGCGCGCAGGACCCGGAGGACTTCTCTGCGGGCTCCCCATGCGGACGCAAGCGGCTCGCCGAGATCAACAGCGAGACCTTCGCCAGCTTCGTCTGGGTGAACATGGACGCCAACCCCATGCCTCTCAAGGAATATCTGGGCGAACTGTACGAGCCGTTGGCGCGCTATCCCTTCGAGCAGATGCACTGCACCCAGGCTATATCGGTGCGGATGCCCTGCAACTGGAAGATTATTTCGGACAATTTCCGCGAAACATATCACATCCCCACCGCGCATCCGGAGGGGCTGTATGTGAACGAGCCCTATTATGTGACGGCGGTCATCGAAACGCTGAAGAACGGCCATGCGCGCCTTGTGACGCCGGGCAGCCAGCCTTCGCGCTATCTGCCTGACGGCAAGCTGGCGATCGACGAGTATCTGATTCAGGATCTCAAGACCTGGGAATTGCAGCCGGAAGATTTCAAGGACAAGCCGCTGGCTATCCGGGAAGCGATCATCGCGCAAAAGCGGAAGCTGGGCGTCGAGCGCGGCCATAGCCATTATGATCGGATGGAAGACGCGCAGCTGACGGATACCTTCCTCTATTCGATCTTCCCCAACCTGACGCTGACCTGTTTTTCGGACGGCATGCTGTTCCTGCGCGCTTGGCCGCATCCGACCGACCCGGAAAAATGCACCTTCGACACCTGGTTCTATGCGACGGGTTCAGAGGATTTCTTTACCAAGATGCTGACCTCGGCGGGCGGCGTTGCCGACACCGTGCGTGCGCCTGTAGAACGCGAATGGCGCAACTTCGGCGAAGGAAGCCTTGGCATCACGCTCGATGGCGATGCCGGTATCATGGAGGCGCAGCAGCGCGGCATGCATTCGCGCGGGTGGAATGGCGCGGAACTGGCTGGTCAGGAAAAGCGGATTTCCCACTATCACGACCGCATCGATCAACTGATCGCCGAAAATGGGATGTCCATCGCCGCTGAATGACGAACGGCGCTGCGGGCGTACGCGTCCGCAGCGCCGATAGGCGTGGCAGCTTCGGTCAGCGGTTGCCGAAATGCAAAAAACCTGCGCCCGCACCCTCGGGCGGCGAACTGACGATTGCCGATTAAAAGGAGAGGCTCGATGTTCCTGGACCCTGTTTCAGGCCAACTCAAGAAGGTGCGGCAGATCGCATTCGTTGTACCGGACGCGATCGAATGGGCGCGCCGACACATGGCCCGCTTCGGCTCTGGCCCCTTCTTTGTGCTCGCGCACCTTCCCCATGACCTGCAAACCTATCGCGGCAAGGAAATCGACCTCGATACGACAGGTGTCGTCGGCCAATGGGGCGACGTGATGGTCGAACTGGTGGAACAGCATTGTGACACGCCATCGGCCTATAGTGAACTTTATCCGACAGGTGGTCCCGGCCTGCACCACATGACGGTGTTCGTTGACGACATTCACGCGGCGATCAAGGATTATGAAAGCAAGGGCTTTGATAACATCCTCTATTCCGTCGTGTCACCGCTCGGCGACTCCAAACCCAGCCCCTATGCGATGATGGACACGCGCAAGGAGTTCGGCATGCTGACCGAATTCTATGAAGAGGCCGTTGTCAGCGACTTTTACAAGATGGTGCGCGATGCCGCCGAAGGCTGGGACGGGTCCGATCCCATCCGATACATATATGGCCAACCCTGAAGGGGATATTCTCGACATGGAAAAGCGTAATCTCGGGAAATCCGACCTTAAAGTCTCTATTGCCGGTCTTGGCTGCAATAATTTCGGCTGGTTCCTCGACAAGGAAAAATCCCTTGAGGTGATCTCGGCTGCACTGGATGCCGGCATCAACTTCTTCGACACCGCGAATAACTATGGCTTCCCTCCGGGGGAATCGGAACGCATCCTCGGCGAAGCTTTTCGCGGTCGCCGGGATTCCGTGATCATCGCCACGAAAGTCGGCGACAAGGTTGGCGACAGCGACGACAATCAGGGTGCGGCCCCTGCCTATGTACGGCAGGCGTTGGAAGAGAGCCTTGCCAATTTGGGCACTGATTATGTCGATCTCTACCAACTGCATTATCCCGATCCGAAGGTGCCCATTAGCGAAACGCTGGCCGCATTCGACCAGCTGATTCAGGAGGGCAAGGTGCGCTATGTCGGCTGTGCGAACCACAGTGCCGCCCAGCTGGCCGAAGCACTGGACGCAGCCGGAGCCAGCAATCGTGCGGCTTTCATATCATGCCAATCCGAATACAGCCTGCTGGCACGCGATGTCGAAAGCGAACTTGCGCCCTTGATGGTCGCCAATGGCGTCGGATTTCTGCCTTACTTCCCCCTCGCCAACGGGTTGCTGACGGGCAAATATCTGGGTGGCGACGACAGTTCGGGCCGTCTGGAAACCCTCAGGCAGATACCTTTCTTCGACAAGTTCCTGACACCTGAAAGGTTTGAGAAGGTCAGCCGTCTCGGGGAGATTTCCCGCAAATCGAGCATTCCGATGGTGAAGCTGGCCCTCGGCTGGCTCGCCGCAAAGCCCTTCGTCTCATCCGTGATCGCCGGGGCAACCAAGCCCGAACAGGTTTATGCCAATGCGCAGGCCTGCATGACAGTCTTGCCGCAAGACATAATGGCGGAGCTCGATCAGCTGTAATTAGCGACCGTCCCCGGTCACTGCGACCGGGAAGCATCACTACAAGAAACGGCGGGAAGCTCTAAGCCTCCCGCCGTTTCATTTTCAGCTCTGCGTCAATGCGCCGGTGAATAGGGCGCTGCATCAGCGAAGATTAGCGTTTCCTTCGCACCGCTCCGGCAGATTTCCTGATAGATTTTGCCACCTTCAGGCGCGCTCGCCATGGCCTGGATGCCGGCATCGAAAGCATTCATGTCGGGCAATTTCCAAAGATGGATGACGGTATTGGCCCGCCCGATCTTGGTGACGAGCCCGGCGATCATCTCCCAACCCGCGCCTTCGGCGATGCGCTTCATCTCAGGAACTATGTTCAAAAAGACGGGAAGCGTCTCATAATCGAGTTCCAACGTTGCCTGAAGATAAACGCTCATCTGATATCCACTCCTTGCGATCGCGGTCGGAGCTAGGCTCTCACCGCACATTCGTACGATAAATGACGAACGTCTGATATTCAAGCGACGACATGATGCATCAAAGACTGGTCGCTCGCGTGACAGGGATAGCCGCTTAACCCGCCACGAAATGAAAAAAATAACCGTCATATGTCAGATAAAAATGCTCACAAGCGCTTGCTGCGCATGCTTCACTGTTGACCCTCCGGCGAAAAGCAGTTAGCTAGCACACTTGTGTAGCGACAAGTCGATTCAAAAAGAGTCGCGGCTACATCGGATCATAATCAACGTTGAATGGGGAGGGCATATGCGAGGCCTGGCATTTTCGTCGGCGATAGCGATCGCAACTGCGTTGGGCGGCTTTCAGGCGGCATTGGCCGCGGAGCCGCAGCAAGCGCCGGACGCGACCGCAGCCAATCAGCCGCAGCAATCCGAAGGACTTTCGGACATCATCGTAACCGCGCAAAAGCGCGCCGAGCCACTTCAAAGTGTGCCCGTCTCCGTTTCCGCGTTCAGCAATGACACGCTTCAAAAGGCCCGCATCGACGGTCTGACCGGCCTCCGCGGCCTCGTGCCGGGCATGACTGTCACGCGTTCCGGCGCAGCCGTCGACGTGCCCCAGATCAGCTTGCGCGGCATTTCCATTCAGGACGTGCTGCCCAGCGTCGAGGCCGGTATCGGCATCACGCTCGATGGCATTCCGATCGCGTTCCAGCGCGGCGCGCTCATCGATGCGTTCGATGTCCAGCGCGTGGAGGTTCTGCGCGGCCCGCAGGGCGTTCTGAACGGCAAGAACACGACCGGCGGGGTGATCAACGTGATCCGCCTCCGGCCCGACCCGTCGGCGGACACGACGGGCAAGGTGCGCTTAACGGTGGGCAGCTTCGGCCAGAACGACTACGAAGGCTACATCATGGCCCCGGTGATCAAGGACGTGCTTGCGGTCAAGGCGACCGTTTCGGTGCGCAAGGATAATGGCCAGTTCCGCAACATCGTGACCGGCGGACGGGAGGGCGATCGTGATGTCCGGCAATACTCGCTCGCCGCTGTTGCAACCCCCACCGATCGCCTGAACATCTATTTGGCATTCGACCGGCTGGAAAACGACAGCCAGATTCCGCCCTATACGCCCCTTAACGTCCCAGATTTCATCCCTTATCCGTTGCCGGGCTATGTCGGTGGCGCAAACGCGACCTGTTACAATCCGGCGACGAGCATCGTCTGCGGCCCGCTTGCCAATCTCGACAAGGGCAAGAATGTCGTCGAAACGACCCAGCTTCCCGCATCTCTGCGCATGACTGCGGTGACCGGTGAAGTGTCGTACGATTTGACCGATCAGGTCAAATTCGTTTCGCTGACCGGCTATCGCGAGTTCCACGAACGGCAGACCAGCGATTTCGACGCAACCCGCTTTGCGCTGTTCCGCGACAAGGCCCGGGTCGATGCCAAGCAGTTCTCGCAGGAGGCCCGCTTCGCAACGTCGTTCGAGGGGCCGTTCAACGTCGTTGCCGGCGCATTTTACATGAACTACTCCTATACGGAGGTGCAAGATCCGTCGCTTGACGTGTCGATGCTGCCCGACGGGTTTCTCACCACGGGGAGTCCGATCCTCACGAACGGCTTGCCGACTTTCTCGACTCCGCCGGGCGTAGGCTTCCTCAATTCACTCAACCGCTACGATACGCATCAGACAAACAAGACCTTCGCCTTGTTCTTCCAGGCGGACTATGACATCACCGAAAAACTGCAGTTGTCGGTTGGTGCCCGTCAGACCTGGGACAGGAAGACGACTGCCTATAGTTTGTGGGACCCCGTATTTTCTACCGTGCGGGACAATGATGTTATCGGGCCGCTGGTCGGAAGCGTTGCAGGGCGCGCCAAGTTCAAAAAGTTTACGCCGAAGGTGAACCTGCAATACAAGTTTACGCCCGACGTCATGGCCTATGCCCAATACAGCCGTGGTTACAACACCGGCGGCTTCAACGGTCGTCCTGGCAACCTGGTCACCGCAACACAGGCCTATTTGCCCGAAACGATGGATGCGTTCGAGGTCGGCCTCAAGACTGAATTCCTCAATAACCGGGTTCGCCTGAACCTTTCCGCGTTCCACAACACGCTGAGCGACAAGCAGGAAAATATCCTGCAGGTCGTCGGAACCACGAACGTCACCAACACCCTGAACGCCGCCAAGGCTCGCTATCAGGGCCTCGAAGCCGAATTGGCCGTTGCGCCGATGCGGGGGTGGACGATCTCCGGATCGCTCGGCTATCTCGAAGCGAAGTATCTGAACTTCATCGGTAATCTGGGGCAGGGAACGACAGACCTTTCCGGATTGAAGCTGCGGCGCACCCCGAAATGGACCGGTGGTCTGATTTCGGACTACAGCTTCGACGCCGGTCCGGGGACCATCGGCCTGAACGCGGCCCTGTTCCATACGTCGCGGTACCAAACGGACGTGATCAACGACCCGCGTGCGTCGATCCCGCCGGTGACAAAGATCGACCTCGGTGTACGCTACGAATTCCCGGTGAGTGGCAACACCACGCTCGAAGTCTCGGGCTTCGTCAAGAACGTGACCGACAACACCACGTACGACGGTTACACGTCGGGCGAGGCGGTATTCACCTTCATCGACTGGGCCAACCCGTCGCCGGGCCGGACCTGGGGGGCGTCGCTGACCGCGCGCTTCTGACACGACATGGCGGGCCGCCTCGTCAGCCTGGCGAGGCGGCCCGGCCTTTTTCGCTTTTCATCAGGCTGCGGCGGGGCACCGAAAATCCCAGGAGTTGAATATGAGGCTTGAAGGAAAAGTAGCACTGGTCACCGGCGCCGCGGGCGAACAGAACATGGCCCAGAAGATCGCCGAGCGCCTCGCCCAGGAAGGCGCGAAGGTCGTCGTGACCGGTCGTCACGAAGAGCCGTTGCGCAAGCTCGCGGCAGAGATCGGCGGCAGCTTCATATTGATGGACATCACCAGCAAGGCCGATGTCGATGCCGCCGCTGACTTTGCCGTCAAAACCTATGGCAAACTGGACGTCGCGGTGAACGCGACTGGCTGGGGGCTGATGAAGCCGACCCATGAAACGACGGAGGCTGATCTCGACAAGATCATGGACATCCAGTTCAAAGGCCCCTTCTTCTTCATCCAGGCGATGTTGCGGGTAATGGGGCAGGGCGGATCGATCATTCAGATTTCCTCCGCAACGGCGACCATCATGCTCGAAAATCACGCCGCCTATATGGGCACCAAGGCCGGAATCGACCATGTGATCCGTACCGTGGCCAATGAATATGGCGCGCGCGGCATTCGGGCGAACTCCATTTCGCCGGGCCTGACCGAAACGCCGATGGCTGGCGACAGCTTCAGGGTAAAGGAACTGATCGACGCCTTTGCAAAGGAATATCCGCTCGGCCGCCTTGGCACACGCGAAGATATTGCGGCTGCCGTTGTGTGGCTGGCATCCGACGAATGTTTCATGACCGGCCAGAATCTTCAGGTAAATGGCGGGCTCACGCTCCGCCGCAACCCGATCCTGTCCGAACTGGGCGAGGTGGCCGCGCGTGCCACGGCGCATCTGAGCAGCTGACAACGACACAGCGGTGCGGGCGGGAGCATTGCTTCCGTCCGCAAACGCGCAGGGAATGCAGAAAGGGAGGGTAGCGCTGGCTACCCTCCCTACTTTGCTTCGGCGGGGGCAGTGCTGAGTGGGCACCGCCTGAACAACCTGTTTGCTACATGCAGCAGCCGCCCCGACCTGTTAGCTGTCGGGGCGGCTCCACCTCGTCTTAAAGGTCGGTGAACTGCATCCGGCGGATCGGATCGGTGCCATCAAATCCTTCCGCGGACTTCTTCATATGGTCGTAGAAGGGACGGGTGCCTTCTTCTTCATAAAGTTCAGTCATCACGCCAAGTTGTTTCGACGTATCCATGATAGCGTAGCGGCCCATACCATTGGGGAAGGTTTCGCCATAAAGAGCAGCCTCGCAGCCTTCAGCTTCATATTGAGCCATCCGCTTGTCCAGATCATCGACGAACATGGCGAAATGATGAATCCGCGACTCGCCCTTCTTCACAAGATCGCGATAGGCGGACGGTTCATCATCATGCTGCTGCACGAATTCGGCGGTGATATTGCCCCACTGACCATAGACGGAGGTGACGTCGATGACGCTGTCCTTGCCGCGATAGCGATGCACATGAAGCGGATAATGTTCGACGGCCCAGAACGGTCCCGATCCATAACGGCGGGAATGGGCGCGGGCCGCTTCGATGGCGTCCGGCACCACAAAAGCGATCTGCGTGATCGCGAGGGCGGGTGTGAAGATAAAATCACTCATGGCGTTGCTTCCTTCAAAGACAATTGTCAGATGATTGATTCGACGGTGAGGGTAATCGCGCGAGGGATCCGATCTTTGCCGACGGCTTTGGACCGTGTCGGCCGCCGGTGGCCAGGGACATGCCGCAGGTCCGAAAACCAGCGTATTTCCCGGCCATTGAGCGATCTGGCCCTCCGCTATGCAGCGCTTTTGGTGACCTTTTGATGATCATTCATCCTCTACCCGGAGCGGCTCATGCCCTGCTCCTCCGTCGCTGATTTCTCGACAAACGACAAATGTCTGCTAACGAATATGCCTCCATTCGTCAAATTGATAAATGGCGGCATCGACTGGATGGGGTTGGGGAGGCGGCCCTTTGGGTGGCGGGACAGCGCATTGGTCATTGACTAAATGAACGACAACCGTCAGGTAATATGCCAACACCTTTGGCGCTGACGGGCGTTCGCTGGCGGATTGGGTGCTTGCAACGCGGACTTATGGAGAGGAAAAATGACCTATAATTTGACGGTGCGGCGCGAAGGTGCCGTGTTCATCATCGGCGGAACCGGCGGCGCGGGGTCGGCGATCGTGCGCGCCTTTGCAAAGACTGGCGCCAATATCGCCTTCACCTACAACAGCAATGAAACCAAGGCGAATGCGTTGGTGAATGAACTGGAAAGCGAAGGGGTAACGGCATCTGCCAGCAAGCTGGACATAACCGACTTGCAGGCTGTCGAACAATGTATCAGCGGCGTGGTGAAGCGTTTCGGTCATATCCACACGGTCATCTATGCGTCCGGGCCGATGTGGGACAACGCTCTGCAACTGGCCGACGTGAAGCCCAGCTTCATGGAATTTCTCGTCAAGACTGAACTGTTCGGTTTCTTCAATGTGATCAGCGCGACAAAGGAACAGATGCGCGCCAATAAGGGCGTCATCACTGTTTGCACCAGCTTCGGCAACGCCCGTCGCTTCGATCGCGACGGTCAGTCGGCGGTGCCAAAGGCGGGTCTGGAAAGCATGGCGCTTTATCTCGCGGCGGAAGAAGCTGTCTACGGAGTGCGCGCGAATGTCGTCCGCCTGGGCTGGTTCAACTTCGGCATGGGCGCGATCGACAAGACGGAGGCTTCGCTCGATGATCCGGGTCGTGCCATGACCGGCGGCGACGCTGGGGCCGAAGCGCTGGAATGGATGACCAGCCGCATTCGCCTGGGCAATCGGCCGGGTCGGGGCGAGGAGCTTGCCAGCATGGTGCTCTACCTTTCGTCTGAACAGGCGTCCTATGTCACCGGGCAGATCACCTGCGTCGACGGCGGCATTTCGCTTTGAACCTTTGGGCAGGCGCCGGTCTTCATGACGGCGCCTGCTCCATGACGGCCCACTGCACACACACCTGCGTGGGCTGCATCGATAATTGACATATGTCAGATAACATGTATCACTGGCGCGGCCCGCGAAGGCTGAATCGGGCTACTCCCGCATAGCGAGGCATATCAGCTGCGGTGATCGTTGTCCGGCTGACTGAGGCAGAGAGAGGATCGATGGTAAATATTTCCGTCCTGGCCGGACAGGTGGCTGGTGAACATCGTGTAGCCATGACGCCTTCGATTGTCGCCCGATATGCAAAGCTCGGCCTGTCGACGCTGGTCGAAAGCGGCGCAGGTCTTGCGGCGGGTTTCTCCGATGACGCCTATGCCGCGCAGGGTGCCCTGATCGTGGATCGCAAGGAAGCGCTGGCGCAGGCGGATGTCGTGGTCACGGTGCGTCCTCCGGCTGCCGCCGAACTGCTCGGGGTTCGTCCGGGAACGAAGCTGGTCGGTGGCTTGGCGCCCTTTGCCGATCCGGGCAGGATGGCCGCCTATGCCGATCTGGGGGTGGAAGCGATGGCGCTTGAACTGCTCCCCCGCACGACCCGCGCGCAGGCAATGGATATACTGTCCAGCCAGGCCAATCTCGCTGGCTATCATGCCGTTGCGCGGGCCACGACCGAACTCAATCGCTGCCTGCCGATGATGACGACGGCCGCGGGGTCGATCGCGGCGGCCAAGGCGTTCGTCATGGGTGTGGGCGTCGCGGGTCTTCAGGCGATCGCGACCGCGCGGCGACTGGGCGCGGTCGTATCCGCCACCGATGTGCGGCCCGAAACACGCGAGCAGATCATGTCTCTGGGCGCCAAGCCCATATTCGAAGAGATTCAGGACGGCGACCAGTTGACCGCAGCGGTGGGCGGCTATGCCGGGGAAATGAGCGAAGCCTATCGGCAGCGTCAGGCGGCCTTGGTCAGCGGGCATATCGCCGGGCAGGACATGGTCGTCACGACCGCCCTCATCCCCGGACGGCCCGCTCCGCGCCTGATCCGCGACGCGCAGATCGCAAGCATGAAACCGGGCAGCGTGATCGTCGATCTGGCCGCCGAAAACGGCGGCAATGTCGAAGGTGTCATCGCCGGGGAAATGGTGCTGCGTCATGGCGTCAAGCTCATCGGGCTTGTCGATGGAGCGGCGAGGGTCGCCGTGGACGCGTCGAACCTGTTCGCGCGCAACTGCTATAATTTCATCGAAGCCTATTGGGACAAGGCGGAAAAGAGGTTGACGATGCCCGCCGACGACGCGCTGATCGAAGCGGTAACGCTGACCCGCCATGGCGAGATCGTCCACCCGCGCTTCGTGCAGGCAGCGGCGGCCTGAACACAGGGGATAAGTCAGTGAACGCTTTCAATGCAGATTATCTGTTCGTCTTCATATTGGCGGCCTTTTTGGGTTTTCAGCTGATCAAGAAGGTATCGCCGCTTTTGCACTCGCCGTTGATGTCGCTGACCAATGCGATTGCGGCGGTGGTGATTGTGGGGGCGATCACGATTACAGGTGAGGCGGGGGCGACGCCTCTGGCGAAGACGCTGGGCTTCATCGCGGTGTTCTGCGCGACGGTGAATCTGGTCAGCGGGTTCATGATCACCGATCGCATGCTCAAGATGTTCAAGCCGCGGGGGAAGTAACAGATGGACGCCTTTGTACCCTTCGCGGCGATTGTCGCGTCTGCCCTGTTCATCCTGTCGCTGATGTGGATGAGCCATCCTTCGACCGCCCGTCGTGGCGTGCGCGCGGGCGAGATCGGCATGATCATCGCCATCATCGGCGCGCTCGTCCAGCATGAGGTCGTTGATTACAACCTGATCATCATCGCGATGATCGCGGGCGCGGCGGCGGGCATCCCGATGGCGCTGCTGATGCCGATGACGGCGATCCCGCAGCGAACCGCCATCTCCCACGCCTTTGGCGCGCTGGCCGTCGGCCTGATCGGTGCCGCTGAATATTACAAGCACGCCCATGCGGAATATGCGGGCGGCTTCATCCTGTGGGCGCTGATGTTCGAGATGCTGCTGGGTTTCCTGACCTGCACGGCCTCGATCATCGCCTTTGCCAAGCTGCAGGAACTGATGGGCAGCCGCCCGGTGTCCTTCCCCGGCCAGCGCATCGTCAATGGCGCGGTGGCGCTGGCGACGGTGGCGATCGGCGTGACGCTGGCGCTTGACCCGACGCAGACCTGGCTGTTCCCGCTGTTCGCGGGCCTAGCGCTGCTGTTCGGCATATTGCTGGTGATCCCGATCGGCGGCGCGGACATGCCGACCGTGATCGCGCTCTTGAACAGCTATGCGGGTCTTGCAGCATCCGCCATGGGCTTTGCGCTGGGCAACAAGCTGCTGATCGTCGCGGGTGCGCTCGATGGCGCATCGGGCTTCATCCTGGCGCTGGTGATGTGCAAGGCGATGAACCGCAGCTTTGCCAACGTCATGTTCGGCGGCTTTGGCAAGGTGGTCGCGGGCGTCGCTGGCGGCAAGGATGACCGGGTGGTGCGCTCGGCTTCGGCTGAAGAAGCGGCGATGCAGCTGGAAAATGCCAGCAGCGTTGTCATCATCCCCGGCTATGGCATGGCGGTCGCGCAGGCGCAGCACAAGGTTAGCGAGCTGTATCAGGCGCTCACCAAGAAGGGCGTAGACGTCAAGTTCGCGATCCATCCGGTGGCAGGCCGCATGCCCGGCCACATGAACGTGCTGCTTGCCGAAGCCAACGTTCCTTACGAACAGCTGGTCGATCTCGACGACATCAACCCCGAACTGCCGCAGGCGGACGTGGCGGTGATCATCGGCGCGAACGACACCGTGAACCCGTCGGCGCGCGACGATCCGCAGAGCGCGATCGCGGGCATGCCGATCATCGAAGCGGACCGCGCCAAGTCGGTGTTCGTGATCAAACGCTCGATGAACGCGGGCTTCGCCGGGATCGACAATCCGATCTACTATAACAGCAACACCCAGATGCTGTTCGGCGACGCCAAGGACATGGTCGGCTCCATCGCCAAGGAACTGAGCGGGGGCGGCTCAGGCCTCCACTGATCGCCATTCACTTTCCCTCAACTACCCCACGACCAAAGTGCCAACAATGACACTTTACCCTCGGGCAAAGTGTCATTCGCGACAAAAGCGACCAATTCCCAACACAAGGGATTCACATTGGCCTCCACCTGTGCTTGATTCATCCCCGTTATGTTTCACGGTTCGATCAAGCCTCCTTCTTCCTCCAGTGGCGATCTTTCTGCGCTGCTGGACCGGCTTGCCCATGTCAGCACGCGGCCACGTTACGCCTTCATGCTGCTGACCCTGATTGCCGAGGCGGCGCGCCCGGACGGCAGCGCAGGACCGTTAGTGGCGAAAGAGGGCGGCTTGCGGCCCCTGCGCGACTGGCTGTGCGATGCATTGACCCCCATGGGCGGCCGCGATCCCCGCCGCATGGCGCTGACCGCGCGCGTGCGAGCCGAACTTGCCGTACAGGGGCGTCTTCCCGCCGATCCCGACGCCGCCAGCCTCGCGGTCGAAGAGGAGGTGAAGCTGCGGGTCCGCGCTTCGGGCAAGACCAACCTTAGCCGCGCCGTATCGGAAATGGTCGCGGCGGGCTTGCTGCGCCGTCATTATCAGGGCTACCGCGTCGATCACCATAATCGCGGCGCACAGCGGCAGGCCGTCTACACGCTGACAGGCCTCGCTCGCATTCTGATAGCGTCCGCCGCCATGCCGCCCGTGCAGCCGCCGCTTTCCCCGCCAATATCCGCGCCAGTGCGCCCGCGGCAGGGAGAACTTGGTCTCTGACCGCCCCGACCGCACCACCGATGGAACAGGCCCACGGCGTCCGTCGATACTCTGCTTAGAGCATCGTGCCTTAAATCAAAATCTTCCTCTGTTACCGTTCGCCCTGAGCTTGTCGAAGGGCTTTCCTTCTTTTTAGAAAGGTAAGGGCTTCGACAAGCTCAGCCCGAACGGGGTTGAGTGATCCAGATAAAAGGCGCGACGCTCTAATTCCCCGCGTTCGACGCTTCTTTGTCAGGCCCCAATGACACGCATGTGCTGACGCGGGCAATGCTCCATCGCCACCGGGCGAAAGACAAAACTTGCTTGCCTGGCTTAAGACGAACCGGTCCAGGTTGACCACCACATGTGGACCCTTTCGCCTCCAACATCGTTTCCCATCCGTTCATATTAACCTTTGCAGGCAAAATCGATGCTTCTGGAGGTCGGTGAAATGGGACAGGCATTCCCAATGAAGTACTTGCCGCTATCCATGACAATTAAAAGCGGCTTGCGGTCCATTGATGCGCCCCGGTTCAAAAAGCCGTTCGCGATGGCGCGGTTGATCGGCAAACGCGCTGTCATCAACCCGGTCGTCCAGCCATGACCGTCATCACCCGCCTGTCCGCTCCGGCGCGCCCCGCCATCCGCAGGCTTTCCGCGCTTGCCCCTCTCGATCAGGATGCGGAGGCGGCGCTGGCCGATGCCGCCCTGCGCAGCCGCATATTAAAGCCCGCGCGCGAACTGATCGCGGAGGGCGCGCCTATTTCGAACCCGCTGCTGATCCTCAATGGCTGGGCCGCTCGAACGCGCTTCCTGCCCGATGGACGGCGGCAGATCATGAGCATAATCCTGCCCGGCGACCTCATCGGCAATTGCCATCATGACCGCCCCTTGTCGGTATCGACCGTCGTCGCCCTCAGCCAGCTGACGGTCTGCGCCGCGCCGTCCATCGGCTCCCCGGCGCTTCAGCAGGCCTATCGAATAAGCCACGCCCTGGACGAAGCCTATCTGCTTGCCCAGATCACGCGCCTCGGCCGCCTCAGCGCGGAGGAACGGATCGCGGATCTCATGCTGGAATTGCGCGACCGTCTGGCGCTGTGCGGTCTGGTGAGCGAGGGCAGCTTTGCATGGCCGCTGACGCAGAACGCCCTTGCCGATGCCCTCGGCCTGACGTCCGTTCACGTCAACCGCACCCTGCAACAGATGCGGCGGCGTGGCGATGTCATCCTGCGTTCGGGACGTTTGCAACTGACCGATGCGGCCGAACTCGCCAAGCGGGTGGGCCATGTACCGGTACGCGTAACCGCTGCGGACGACTGACCATCGACTGACGAAGAACGGGCCATTGCGCCAACCGCAACGGCCCGTCCATTATCTCGGAAAAGAAAGGAGCGTCAGCTCTTGGCTTCTGCTCCGGCCGTTGCCGCCTTTGCGCGAGGCTTGCGTGCTGCCTTGGCCGCCTTCGGCTGCGCGCCGTCAGCCGCCTTTGCCGAAGCGGCGGCGGGCTTTGCGGCGGGCTTCGCCGCTGCCTTGGCGGGCTTTGCAACCTTCGCCGCCTTGCCCGCGGGCGCCTTGGCGCTTGCAGCGGCACCGGGTGCTTTCGGCGCGGCCTTGGCGCCTGCATCTGCCTGCTGGGGTGCGGCTGCCTTCACGCCGTTCGCTGTCGCGGGTTTGCGTCCCAGGCCAAGGCGCGTGGCAACGGCGCGGCGCGCTTCGGAATAGCTGGGCGCAACCAGCGGATAGGATTTGGGCAGATTGTAGCGCTGGCGATATTCGTCCGGCGAAAGGCCATTCGTCGCCAAATGGCGCTTCAGCGTCTTGTACGGCTTGCCGTCGATCATGCTCAGGATGTGGTCGGGTGACGACAGGCTTTTGCGAACGGAAACGGCCGGTGTGTAAGTCGCTGCCTGCGCATCGGCAAACTCCGCCGCCGGATCTTCAGTCAAGGCGATCCGGGTTGTCCGGATAAGCTCGGCGAGCCCCTCGCTCGTAACCGAATTGTTGGAGACAAACGCACTCAAAAGCTGAACTGTGAGCGTCGTGATGTCGGGCTGCGAATTTTCAGACATTGGCACGCTTCTCCGCACTGAATAACTGTGGCGACCTTCTGCGCGCTTTCAACTCAAATGTAAATCACCTTCACTTCTTTAGTGTGGCGATATCTGTCCCTATGATGGACGCTTCTGATGTTCCGCTGCTGTGGCGCCCTTACTAGAGGGCTGATCTTGTCCCATCTCATTATCGACATGATGGGTGAAGATGTTGATTGAACGCGGCTCTACCCACAATTTGGGCCGTAACCATCTTATATATTGTCGCCAGGGGAGGACCGCGGAATACGCATCCAAAATACGCCGCCATCGCCGAAAGTAACCGGCCGTCGCGCTGCGGGCCAAAAAAAGGGCCGGTCCAAAAAGGACCGGCCTAATGAGTTTTAGGAGAGGATGCCTGAAAGGCAGGGCGGCATTTGCCGCCGCGACCCTCTCCTGACAATTGTTTAGATCGGCATGTCGATTGCACGTCATGCAATCGTAACATTCGCGGCGCCCCGTTCCTTGCCGGAAGGGGCGCCCGGCCTGTTAGCCGTTCAGTTGATCCTTGACCGCCTTTGCGGGCGTGAAGGTCAGCTTCTTCGATGCTGCGATCTGGATGGTTGCGCCGGTCGACGGATTGCGGCCTTCACGTGCCGGCTGATCCTTGACCTTGAACTTCCCAAAGCCGCTCAGCGAAACTTCGTCACCCTTGGCAGCGGCGCCAGCGATAGCGGCAAACACGCCGTCCACATATTTGCGGGCGTCGGCCTTGGTCAGGCCATGCTCGGCTGCAACTGCTTCGGCGAGTTCGGTATTGTTCATCGATCGTCTCCCTTTCGTGGACGACGGGTCTTAACCTGTCTCATCGCCCGCAACTAGGGGTGTTTTTGCCCATTAACCGATATTTTCGTGCCGGATTCGAGATATTTTGGGGGTTGGCGAGGTCCATGCGCCTGCTCGTGGCGCGCGAATCTCTCTCCGCGCGCCTTCATGCCTGACCATTGGGCGCAGACTCGAGTCCCCTATCGGCAGTCTCAATCGGCACGTTTCCGCCGCCGGAGCCGTCCGCCCAGCGCCATGTCCTTCATTACGACACGCGCGGCATTATGCCCCGGCGCGCCCGTCACTCCGCCGCCCGGATGGGCGCCCGCGCCGCACATATAGAGCCCCTCGGCAGGTCCGCGATAACCGGCATGGCCCAGCACCGGCCGTGCCGCCCACAATTGGTCCAGCGTCATCGCGCCATGCATGATGTCGCCACCCACCATCCCGAACTTCCGTTCAAGGTCCAGCGGCGACAATATGTCCCGCGCGATCACGGACGCCGCAAAGCCGGGCGCATAAGCGTCCACCGTCGCGATCACGTCGTCCGCCGCTTGCCCCCGCGCCTCGTCCCAGTTTCGGCCATCGGGTAGCTGCGGCGCGAACTGTTGGCAGAACAGGCTCGCCACATGGCATCCCGGCGGCGCCAGGCTGTCGTCGATGATCGACGGGATCAGCATTTCGACGATCGGCGCGGATGACCAGCCCCGTGCCTTCGCATCGATAAAGGCGCGGTCCATATAGTCCATGTCCGGCGCGATGATGATCCCGGCCTGCAAATGCTCGCCCGGTCCCGGCAGGCAGGAAAAGTCGGGCAGCGCCGACAACGCGACATTCATGCGGAAACTGCCCGACGCCGTCCTGAACCCCCGGATGCGCTTGCGGAAATCGGGCGGCAGATCGGCCGGGTCCATCATCCGTTCGTACAATAGCTTTGGGCCGACATTGGCGATCACCGCCGACGCCATGACTTCTTCCCCGCTTTCCAGCCTGACGCCGACGGCCCGCCCGCCGTCCACCAGCACTCGCTCGACCGGCGCTTCCACGCTGATCTCCACGCCCATCGCGCGGACGACCTTCGCCATGATCTGCGTGATCGCGCCCATGCCGCCGACGCAATGGCCCCATGCGCCCTTCTTGCCGTTCACCTGTCCCATGACATGGTGCAGCAGGACATAGGCGCTGCCCGGCGTATCGGGCGATGCATAATTGCCGACCACCGCGTCAAAGGCGAAGGCCGCCTTCACCGCCTCGCTCTCAAACCAGCCGTCCAGAAAGGCGCGCGCCGATTTCAGGAACAGGTCCAGCATGTCGCGCTGCTCGTCCAGCGACAATGCGCCGGCGCGCCGCCCCTGCGACAATGCCGCCGTCAGCATGGACAGTCCGTCGCCCGAGTTGGGCGGAGCCTTCAGCATCATGTCGCGCAGCAGGTCCGCTATTACCTCCAGCGCGTCCTGATAATGGGGCAGGGCGGCCGCATCCTTCGCGCTGAACTTTGCGAACTCCGCCTGCGTCTTTTCGATGCCGCCGCCCACTTTCAGATAGCGTCCGTCCGGCTGCGGCAGGAAATTGGCGATCGGCCGCTCGATCACGCGATAGCCATGGTCGGCTAGTGCCATGTCCGCGATGACCTTGGGATGCAGCAGGCTTACGGTGTAGCTGGCGACCGAATTGCGGAAACCGGGATGAAACTCCTCCGTCACCGCCGCGCCGCCTACGACGTGCCGCCGCTCCAATATGCGGACCCGGTAACCCGCGCGCGCCAGATAGAATGCGCACACCAGCCCATTATGCCCGCCCCCGATAATGACCGCGTCATACTTATACATATGTACAACAACTCACGGGCCTTCGGAAAATCCCGTTCTATTCGCCATTTCCTTCACGACTTCCATAACGCCGCGCCAGTCCCGCACAAACCATCAACTGAATCTGGTGAAACAACATCAACGGCAACAATATCGGTCCCGCCGCACTTGCTGGAAACAAAATTCCGGCAATCGGCACCCCCGTCGCCAAACTCTTCTTCGACCCACAAAATTGCAGAACGACCGCATCTTCCCGCGACAATCCCAGCAAGCGCCCCAGACCCCATGTGAACAGCAGCACCACCACCAAAATCGCAATCGACAACAGCGCCAGCAACAACAGTTCTTCCCGCGACACCTTATGCCACAGTCCCTCGACCACTGCGGCACTGAACGCCGAATAGACGATCAGCAGGATCGAACCCCGATCCACTCGCCCCAGCATCGCCTTGTGCCGCGACACAAAGCCGCCAATCCACGGCCGCGCCATATGGCCCAGCAGGAAAGGCAGCAGCAACTGCAATACAATCCCCTCCACCGCCGACAGGGAAATCAGACCGCCGGTCCCCCCGACGCTCTTCTGCATCAGCAGCGCCACCAGCAACGGCGTCAGAACGATCCCCAGCAAGTTGGAAAAGGACGCACTCACCACCGCCGCCGCGACATTGCCTCGCGCTATCGCCGTGAAGGCGATCGACGATTGCACCGTCGATGGCAGCAGCGTCAGGAACAGCAGCCCCGCTCGCATCTGTCCGGGGATCGCCTCCACCTCCTGCGTCGCCAGCCCGATCAGCGGAAACAGCGCGAATGTCGTTCCCAGCGTCGCCAGATGCAGCTTAAACGCCATCGCCCCGCCCCAAATCGCCTCGCGCGATAGCTTCGCCCCATGCAGGAAGAACAGCAGCACGATGCCAGCGTCCGCAAGGATGCCAACGATATGCGCACCCTCGCCCCGCGCGGGAAGGACGGAGGCCAGCGCTACCATGGCGATCAGCAGCAGCAGGAAGGGGTCGGCGATTTCCCGTAGACGGCTCATGCCAGGGCTGTAGGCAGTCTAACGGAAAAAGGATAGACGCCCGGCCGATCGACACATTAGTGGGGGCTTAGGAAACGGAGGCGGTCATGACCAACGGGATCGAAATCATCGAACAGGGCGGCGTCCTGGAAATCCACATCGATCGCCCCGATAAGAAGAACGCGCTTACCGCAGCCATGTACGACAGCATGACCGCAGCCCTTGCCGACGCGTCAGCGCGGAGCGACATCGGCGCTGTCCTGATCGCAGGAAAGGGTGACGCCTTCTGCGCAGGCAATGACCTTAAGGACTTTACTCAAGGACCGCAGGGTGGCGCTGCTGCATTCGCATTCATCCGCGCCATTGCGAGCTTCGACAAGCCGCTGATCGCTGCCGTCCAGGGCCTGGCCGTGGGCGTGGGCACGACGATGCTGTTCCATTGCGACCTTGTCTATGCGGCGCCCGACGCGCGATTCATCATGCCCTTCGTCAATCTGGGCATTGTGCCGGAAGCTGGCTCAAGCCTGCTCGCGCCCGCAACGCTGGGCCATGCAAAAGCGGCAGCGATGTTGTTGCTGGGGGAGCCAATGGACGCCGAAACCGCTGACCGCTCAGGTCTGGTGACCGCAATCATACCCACCGAGGAACTGCTTGGTCACGCTCGAGCGAAGGCGGCCACCCTCATGAAGAAGCCGCCCAAGGCACTGGCGGCCACCCGGCGGCTGCTAAAGGGCGATCCCGCCGCGCTGCTCGACAGGATCGAAGAGGAGGCGCGGCTTTTTGAACAGATGCTGGAATCCGAAGAGGCTCAGGAAGCCTTCGCTGCCTTCTTCGAAAAGCGCGCCCCTATATTCCGTCGCGATTGAACTTGGCGTGAGCCCCCGGCTGCCTGATAGCCATAAGTCTATTTAAATCGAAACCCTTGCTGGAAAACTCCAGGACGTTCAGCAATATTCTGTCCCTGTGCCGCACAAGACAAGTGTTCAGCGTGAAACGAGACCAAGGCAGATGAGCGACAAGGCCGTAACCACAGCTGAAACCGCGACTTCAGGGGCGGGCCGCTTCGCCCTTTTGGAGCCATTGCGCCAGCGGACCTACCGCACAATCTGGATCGCCAGCCTTTTTTCGAACTTCGGGCAACTTATACAAGGCGTCGGTGCGGCTTGGCTTATGACGCGGCTGAGTTCGTCGCCGCAGATGGTGGCGCTGGTCCAAACGGCCCTCATGCTGCCGTTGATGCTCGTCGCGTTGCCCGCTGGGGCGATCGCGGACATGTTCGACCGGCGCAAGGTGGCGCTGGCTGGCCTTGTCTTCGCATCACTGATGGCGATCTGCCTCACGCTGCTTGCCGGTGCGGAACTGCTCTCTCCCTGGACATTGCTGCTCTTCTGCTTCCTGATCGGCACGGGGGTCGCCTTATATGGGCCTGCCTGGCAAGCCTCGATCGGTGAGCAGGTAAGCGGCGAGCATCTGCCTGCCGCGATCGCCCTCGGCACGATCAGCTACAATGTGGCGCGCAGCTTCGGCCCCGCGATCGGCGGCATCATCGTTGCCTCGCTGGGCGCAATGGCGGCCTTTGCAGCCAACGCTTTCTTCTATCTGCCGCTGATCCTTGCCTTCCTGATGTGGCAGCGGGAACATAAGCCTTCGCGCTTGCCCCCGGAAAGGATCGATCGGGCGATCGTCTCGGGCGTGCGCTATGCGGTGCATTCGCCCCCAATCCGGGTCGTGCTTATCCGCACACATGTCGTGGGTCTGGCGGGGGCATCAGTGTCCGCACTCACACCTTTGATCGCAAAGGACCTGCTGCACGGGTCGGCAAGCACCTATGGCTTGTTATTGGGCGCCTATGGCGTGGGCGCGGTGCTGGGCGCCACCGGGCTTGATCTGGTGCGTCGGCGTCTGCGGCCGGAGCAGGCTGCGGGATTGTTGTCGATATTACTGGGCGCAATGATCATCCTCGCCGGGATCAGCAGCTACACCGTTCTGACTTGCGGGGCACTGCTGGTCGCGGGCTTTGCCTGGATGATCCTGGTCGCACAGTTCAACGTCGCTGTGCAAATGTCAGCACCGCGTTGGGTCACGGCGCGCGCGCTTGCCTGCTATGGCTCGGCGTTGACGGGTGGGCTCGCTCTGGGTGCGTGGCTGTGGGGCTCGATCGCCACCGCTCTAGGAACAGGTGAAGCGATGATGATGTCGGGGGCAGCGATGGTGTTCAGCACCATTCTCGGTCTCGTCTTTCCGTTGGCGCGATCGCTCCCCGATGGATTGGAACAAAGCATTCTCAGTCATCAGCCGCAGGTTGGCCTTGCACTGACCTCGCGCAGTGGTCCCATAGTCGTGGAAATCGATTATCGGGTAGATACTGACAAGGCGCGCGACTTCTATGCCGCGATGCAGAAGGTGCGCAGCGCCCGCCTCCGAAGTGGTGCCTTTGGCTGGTCCGTGGCACGTGACATCGCAGATCCCGAACTCTGGACCGAACATTATCATTGTCCGACCTGGGGAGATTATCTGCACCAGCGCGATCGTATGACGATGAGCGACCGCCAGATCGAGGACGCCGCTAATGTCTTCCACATGGGGAGCGGCGAGGGGCGGGTACGGCGGCGCCTCGAACGGCCGACCGGATCGGTGCGGTGGCGGGCGGACACGCCTGACCGCCGAGACGAGGCGATCGATATAATTTATCCATAGATCAACCAGTTCGTGCAAAAATGTAGGGAAACGTTGTCAATATAAACAGGCGCGCTAGAATCGCGTTGAAATCGAATTTGGAGAGCGGAATGCCGAGGCAGGCGAAACGGACGGTAGGGCGTCCCCGAAGGCTGACGCTGGAAATGATTGTCGATGCCGCCTGCGAGGTCGGCATCGCCAAGCTGGAGATGAGTTCTGGTTGCCGAAAGGCTGAATACCGGTGTCGCCACGCTATATGGCTATGTGCGGGGGCGGGAACATCTGCTGCAACTCGTGGCACAGCGTCTAGTAGGGCAAGCGTTGATCAAGGATGAAGGACAGAGTTGGCAGGATATATTGCGCGAACATGCGACAGTTACCTATCGTCTCTTCCGGTCCCTGCCTCACCTCATCACCAATCTGATTGGAAAAGAACCCGAACAGCATTCGTTCGACTATTCGCAGAGGGTACTCACGATGCTGGAGGCGAGGGGGCTTCCTCCTGCTGTGGCCCTGAACGTTTATATCGAGATAAATCAGGTTGTGATCGGTGCTGCGATCAGCATGATGCGGAGGGAGGTGCTGATCCAACTCCCTGAGTACGAGACTGAAAATTGGGGACCGCTACCGGAAATCCTTGGCGATTATTGCACAACACTGGAGCGGATCATCTCTGGCTATGAGGTGGAACTGAGGTTGGGTGAAGACGAAGCGTCGCCTCAAAATGCCTGAAAAGTCGGCTCGCGCTCTTGCCGCTGATTAAATTTTCGTAGTGCGGCAATGGAAGAAATATCTCTCTCCCATCTGGGAGGTTTGATGATTCGCGCCTTCTGTCATCTGGGTCTGCGAAAGGCTGGACAAGACGATGACAGATACAAAAACGCTCACCCACCTGGCGCGCCTGGAAGCGGAGAGCATACATATTCTGAGAGAGGTTGTGGCCGAGGCTGAAAAGCCAGTCATGTTATACAGCGTGGGCAAGGACAGCGCGGTGATGCTGCATCTGGCCCGCAAGGCATTCTATCCCTCGCCGCCGCCATTTCCCCTGCTGCACGTCGATACGACGTGGAAGTTCCAGGAAATGTACAAGCTGCGCGATCGCATGGCCAAGGAAAGCGGCATGGAGCTGCTGGTCTATCACAATCCGGAAGCGCAGGAGCGCGGGATCAACCCGTTCGACCACGGCGCGCTGCACACCGACATGTGGAAAACCGAAGGTCTGAAGCAGGCGCTCGACCTTTATGGCTTCGACGCAGCCTTTGGCGGCGCACGCCGTGACGAGGAAAAGAGCCGCGCCAAGGAGCGCATCTTCTCCTTCCGTACCGCCTCGCATGGCTGGGACCCGAAGAACCAGCGGCCGGAACTGTGGAACCTCTACAACGCCAAGAAGAACAAGGGTGAGAGCATCCGCGTCTTCCCGATCAGCAACTGGACCGAGCTGGACATCTGGCAGTATATCCACCTCAACAATGTGCCGATCGTGCCGCTCTATTTCGCCGAGCAGCGCCCGACCGTTGAGCGCGACGGCATGCTGCTGATGGTCGATGACGAACGCTTCCCGCTGAAGGAAGGCGAGACGCCGGTGATGCGATCGATCCGTTTCCGCACGCTGGGCTGCTACCCGCTGACCGGCGCAGTGGAGAGCGAGGCCAAGACGCTGCCCGAGGTCATCCAGGAAACGCTGCTGACCACCACGTCCGAACGCCAGGGCCGCGCTATCGACAAGGATGCAGGCGGCGCGGGCATGGAGAAGAAGAAACAGGAAGGGTATTTCTGACGCGCCACGGGATGCGCAAGCGTTCCGAAGCGTCAGCCCCAGCGCAGGCTGGGATCTCGGGCCTCCTGGTAGACCATTTGAGGCTCGGCCCTTCCCCCAGATCAACGAGATCCCAGCTTGCGCTGGGATGACGGGACAGATGACATGACCGACACTCTCGACGAACCCATTTACAAGACCGACGCCCTCATCTCAGAGGACATCGACGAATATCTGAAGGTGCATGAGCACAAGACGATGCTGCGCTTCATCACCTGCGGGTCGGTGGACGATGGGAAGTCCACCCTGATTGGCCGCCTGCTTTATGACAGCAAGATGATCTTCGAGGATCAGCTGGCGGCACTGGAGGCGGACTCCAAGAAGGTCGGCACGCAGGGCCAGGAAATCGACTTCGCGCTGCTGGTCGATGGCCTCGCCGCCGAGCGCGAGCAGGGCATCACGATCGACGTGGCTTATCGCTTCTTCGGGACCGAAAAGCGCAAGTTCATTGTCGCCGATACCCCCGGCCACGAACAATATACGCGCAACATGGTGACCGGCGCATCGACCGCCGATCTCGCCGTCATCCTGATCGACGCGCGCAAGGGCGTGCTCACGCAGACGAAGCGCCACAGCTATCTGGCGCATCTGATCGGCATCAAGAATATCGTGCTGGCGGTGAACAAGATGGACTTGGTCGATTATGACCAGGCGGTCTATGACGGTATCGTCAAGGATTATACTGAATTCGCGCGCTCGATCGGCATTCAGCATTTCGTGCCGATGCCGATTTCCGGCTTCAAGGGCGACAATATTACTGGCCCTTCGGAGAACACGCCCTGGTACAAGGGTCCGGCGCTGATCGAGCATCTGGAAACCGTCGAAGTCAACAGCGCGACCGACGCGGAAAAGCCGTTCCGCATGCCCGTGCAATGGGTCAACCGCCCGAACCTCGACTTCCGCGGCTTTTCCGGCCTGATTGCCACCGGCACCGTGAAGCCGGGCGATGCGATCCGCGTGCTGCCTTCGGGCAAGACCAGCACGGTGACGCGTATTGTGACGCTGGACGGCGATCTGGATCAGGCTGTCGCGGGGCAGTCGGTGACGATCTGCTTCGCTGACGAGATCGACTGCTCGCGCGGCGACGTCATCGCGCTGGCCGACAATCCTCCGCAGGCTGCCGACCAGTTCGAAGCCACCATCGTGTGGATGGCTGACGAGGAAATGCTGCCGGGCCGTCCTTATTGGCTGAAGATCGGGACGCAGACCGTCACCGCGACGGTGCAGCACCCGAAATATCAGGTGAACGTTAACACGATGGAGCATCTGGCGGCCAAGACGCTGGACCTCAACGCCATCGGTGTCGCTAATCTGTCCACCGATAAGCAGATCGTGTTCGAGTCCTATGAGCAGAACCGGACGCTGGGCGGCTTCATCCTGATCGACAAGATCACGAACGCCACCGTGGCGGCGGGCATGCTGCACTTCTCGCTGCGGCGGGCGCAGAATGTCCACTGGCAGGCGACCGACGTTACCCGTGAGTTCCATGCGGGCCTCAAGAACCAGAAGCCTGCCGTGCTGTGGTTCACCGGGCTTTCTGGCGCGGGCAAGTCGACCATCGCCAATCTGGTGGAAAAGAGACTGGCGCGGATGAACCGGCACACTTTCCTGCTGGATGGCGACAATGTACGCCACGGCCTGAACAAGGATCTGGGCTTCACCGATGCCGACCGCGTAGAGAATATCCGCCGCGTGGGCGAGGTTGCCAAGCTGATGACCGACGCGGGCCTGATCGTCATTACCGCCTTCATCTCGCCCTTCCGGTCGGAGCGCGAAATGGTGCGGCAGATGATGCAGCCGGGCGAGTTCATCGAGGTGCACATCGATACGCCGCTTGCTGAAGCAGAGGCACGGGACGTCAAGGGCCTCTACAAGAAGGCGCGTGCCGGGGATCTCAAGAACTTCACCGGCATAGACAGCCCCTATGAGCCTCCAGAGGACCCGGAAATCCGCATCGACACTACGGCCATGACCGCCGAGGAAGCGGCCGACGCCATCGTCGCCAGGCTGATCCCATGAGCGGCGGCATGAGTGACGCCGACCTTGCGGCGCATCTTGCCGAAACCGCTGGGCGCATCCTGCTTGAGGTGCGCGCCAGCGGCATGTTCAGCGCCAAGGCGCTGGGCAAGGCGGGCGATCAAACGGCCAACCAGTTCCTTGTTCACGCCCTGCGTGAACAACGGGGCGAGGACGGGTTGTTGTCAGAGGAAGAGAAGGACAATGCCGAGCGGCTGAGCCAAAGCCGCGTCTGGATCGTTGATCCTGTCGATGGCACCCGCGAATATGGCGAGGAGCGATCCGATTGGGCGGTCCATGTCGGGCTGGCGATCGATGGGCGGCCAGAGATCGGCGCTGTAGCGCTGCCGGGCCTTGACCTGACCGGAACAGGGAAGGGTACAATAGTTCGTTCGGATCAGCCGCAGCCGATCCCGCCTGCACCCGAGAAGCTACGCATGGTGGTCAGCCGCACTCGCCCGGCCGCCGAAGCTGTCGCGGTTGCGGAAAAGCTGGGCGCCGAACTTGTTCCGATGGGCTCGGCCGGCGCCAAGGCGATGGCGGTGATATTGGGACAGGCAGACATTTACCTGCATTCCGGCGGCCAATATGAATGGGACAGCATGGCACCCGTCGCCGTGGCGAAGGCGCATGGCCTGCACTGCTCGCGGATTGATGGCAGCCCGCTGATCTACAATCAGGCAAATGTGTATCTGCCTGACCTGCTCATTTGCCGAAAGGAACATGCTCAGCAGTTACTGGCCCTTATCAGCGAAGTGCAGGTCAGCGCCTGATAATCAAAGCTGAGGACTACCAATGTGAGGATCGAGCCATGCCGCACAGAACGCGGCGTGGCTCGAAGCTCATTTCGTCAAAGCGAACGGCAAGGAAACTGTCGCACCTAAAGTCAGTTGGCCCGGCTTGACCGAACTCGGTGGAGAGGGAGGTGACGGCGTTGCAGCCATACGGCCCGTCACCATTAGGGGCTCAACCGAGTAAAACTCTTAAAAATCGGCACCGATTGCGCGATAGAGGGATATACGATTTAGCAACAGTTCAAGGTCCGTCGCGATCGCGCTCCGTCGGGCGGAATATAGCGAGCGTTGGTTCACGAGTGTTGTCAGAAACGGATCGATACCCGCCCGATAACGCTGTTCGGACAAGGCGTAGGCATTCTCATTCGACGCGACCAGAGCTCGCTGAGCCCGCTGCTGTTCGCCTATGGTGCCTCCGCGTGCCAAGGCGTCGGCGACTTCACGAAAGGCGCTCTGGATGGCATTCTCGTAGCTGGCAATTGCGGCCTGCTGTTGCGCCTTACTATATTCGATATTGGCTTTCACACCGCCACCGAAGATGGGAAGGCTCGCCGATGGAGCAGCTGTCCAACTGAATGCGCCGCCAGTGAAAAGCGACGACAGTGCTGAACTGGCGACGCCGATCGCTGACGTCAGGCTGATCTTCGGGAACATCGCGGCCCGTGCAGCGCCGATATTCGCATTCGCAGCCTGTAATTGATGTTCGGCCTGCAGCACATCTGGCCGCTGGAGCAGGATTTCGGACGAAGTCCCGGCAGGAACTTGCGCAGTCGAGCTGATTAGAGCGGATAGGGATAGCGGGAGCAGAGCTTCTTCTACCGGCGCCCCGGCGAGCAGATCCAGCGCGTTGCGATCCTGCGCTACCTGCGTAACTGCGGCCGCGACATCGGACCTCGCCTGTTCGACGATCGTTTCCGCCTGATGGACGTCGAGCTTGCCGGAAAGACCGACTCCGTTGAGCGATCGTGTAAGCGCGAGCGTCCGTTCGGCGCTGCTGAGCGTGTCGCGAGCTACGGCAAGCAATTGCTGGTCCGCAGCAAGCGTTGCATAGGCGCTGGCGGTTTCCGCCACGAGCGCGATGCGCGCGGCGCGCGCGCCCTCCTGGCTTGCGAGATAGGATTGAAGGGCGGATTCACTCAAGTTCCGCAGGCGGCTGAACAGATCGATTTCGAAAGCGCTAAAACCGATGTCCACGCTGTAATTGTCCTGACGCTGGTCATTCCGGTGCGTGAGCGTCGCGTTGGCATCCGCCGTAACCGTAGGCATCTGCGCGGCCCGCTGAATGCGATATTGGGCGCGCGCCGCGAGAAGGTTGGCCAGAGTTACGCGAAGATCCCGATTGTTGATCAGCGCCCGATCAATGATCGTACGCAGCCGTTCGTCGCCGACCAAAGCCGTCCAGGGCAAACCTGCCACTTCTGTAGGAAGGGCGGCTGAATATGCGGATCCATTTGGCCAGGCGGGCGGAACGGGCGCGGTGGGCCGCTCATATGCGGGTGCCAGATTGCAGGCGGTCAGCGTCACGGACAGGCCGAGGGGGAGCAAGCGCCTCATGCGGGCACCTCCGATCCGGTGACAGATGAATGGTCCTTGCGTCTGAAAAGCCGCATGATCGTGAAGAAAAACAGCGGCACATAAAAGATGGCAAGCAAGGTTCCGGTCAGCATGCCGCCAGCAACCGCCGTGCCGATGGCGATGCGGCTTTGTGCGCCAGCGCCATGAGCGAGCGCCAGCGGCATAACGCCCGCAATGAAGGCGAGCGAGGTCATTATGATCGGTCGGAAACGGAGCCTGGCCGCTTCGATCGCCGCGCTCATCGCGTCCTTGCCATCGCGATAGGCAAACTCGGCGAATTCAACGATGAGAATTGCGTTCTTGGCCGCCAGCCCCATCGTGGTGAGGAGGCCTACCTGGAAGAATACATTATTCTCCAGCCCGCGCGCCCACACCGCGACGACTGCCCCGATCAGGCCCAGCGGGATTACGAACAATACTGCGAGCGGCACCGACCAGCTTTCATAAAGCGCAGCGAGGCAGAGAAAGACAACCAGCACGGAGAGAGAATAAAGCAAGGGCGCCTGTCCGCCAGACAATTGTTCCTGATAGGAAAGGCCGCTCCAAGCATAACTGGTTCCGGTCGGCAATTGCTGCTGCAAACGCACCATTTCATCCATGGCCTCTCCCGAACTCGCGCCGGGTGCGGCCTGTCCCTGTATTTCATAGGAAGATTGGCCGTTGAAGCGCGACACTGTTGTCGGACCCATTTCCCAATGGGTGGTGGCGAAAGCGGAGAATGGAACCATTTCGCCCGTGGCGGCAGAGCGCACTTGCCAGTTTTCAATGTCGGTCGGCAAAGCTCGATAAGGCGCGTCTGCCTGCATAAAGACGCGTTTTACGCGTCCGCGATCAATGAAGTCGTTGATATAGCTGCTTCCCCAGGCGGAACTTAGAACATCGTCCACATCATTTTGTGTAAGTCCAAGCACAGCAAGCTTTTCATTATCGATATCGACCTTCAACTGGGGCGTGTCCTCAAGCGTAGCGGCACGCACACCCGCGAGCAGAGGGCTTTGCGAAGCTGCAGCGAGCAGCTGGTTGCGCACGGCCAGGAACTTGTCTCGGCTGAGGCCGCCTGTGTTGAGCAGCTCGAAGGTAAAGCCGTTCGACTGGCCCAGGCCACGGATGGCGGGCGGCGTCATGGCCAGAATTTTCGCATCACGTACGGCTGCGAGCTGCTTTGTAGCGCGGTTCGCGATCTCGGTCGCGCTGTTCGTCTTACCCTTCCGGTCTTCCCAAGGATTGAGATTGATGAAACCCTGCGCGGTATTTTCGCCCTGTCCTGCAAAACTGAAACCTTGGGCGATGAATATGTTGCCGACGTTATTTCCTTCTTCGCTTTGGAAATAGCTGCGAACACTCTCGACCACTTGCGCGGTTCGCGTGGACTTGGCGCCAGCGGGAAGGGTCATCTGCACCATGACCTGTCCCTGATCCTCTACGGGGAGGAAGCTGGTCGGCAGGCGAACGAAGATCAGCGCAAGGACGCCCAGTATCAGCAGATAGATTGTCCAGAAGAGGGCGCGCCGATGCATGATTGCCTCAAGCCGCCGCATATAGCCGCCGGTCACGCGCCCAAACCAGCGGTTGAACCGGCCCGCCCATCCCTGGTGACGGCGCTCCTCACTGGCCGATTTCAACAATGTGGCGCACAGGGCGGGCGACAGGATGAGCGCAACCACCACGGACAGAAGCATGGAGGACACAATGGTGATGGAGAACTGCCGGTAAATAACCCCCGTCGAACCGCCGAAGAAGGCCATGGGCAGGAGAACGGCCGAAAGGACAAGGGCTATGCCGACCAGCGCACTGCCTATCTCTTCCATCGATTTGATTGTGGCGGCGCGGGCGTCAAGCCCCTCATCGTGCATCAGCCGTTCGACATTCTCGACGACTACGATCGCGTCATCGACCAGAAGGCCGATGGACAACACCATGCCGAACAGGGTGAGCGTGTTGATGGAATAGCCGAAAAGGGCGAGCACGCCGAAGGTCCCGAGCAGGACGACAGGCACCGCCACCGCCGGGATCAGCGTCGCGCGCCAGCTTTGCAGAAAGACGAACATGACCACGACGACCAGCCCGACGGCTTCGATAAGTGTCTTGATGACCTCATCCACGGAAAGCCGGATGAAGGGTGTCGTATCGCGCGGGAATGCGATGCTGTACCCATGTGGCAGGTTCGTGGACAGCTCGGCGACCTTTGCCTTGACGAGTTCGGCGGTCTTCAGAGCGTCGGCGCCGGGCGCGAGTTGGAGCGCGATGCCCGATCCAGGATGTCCGTTCAACGCGGCTGAAAAGGTGTAACTTTCGTTCCCAAGTTCGACCCGAGCAACATCGGACAGGTGAACGACGGACCCATCGCTTTCAGTTTTCACTATGATGTTGCGAAACTGTTCGGGAGTCTGGAGGCGTGCACGCGCGCGAACGGTGGCATTCAGTTGCTGTCCGGCGGGCGCCGGATCGGCGCCGATCTGACCGGCGGAAACCTCGACATTCTGCGACCGGATCGCGTTTTCGACGTCCGACGGCATGAGCTTGACGGTGGCGAGTTTGTAGGGATCCAGCCATATGCGCATGGCATATTGGGATCCAAAAATCTGAACATCGCCGATACCTTCCAGGCGGGAGATGGGGTCCTGAAAATTATTGACCAGGTAATCGGAGATATCAGTCTGGGTGGCTCGATCGGTACGATCGTACAGCGCAACCAGCATCAGGAAATCGGTCTGCGATTTAGTGACGGTCAGGCCCTGCTGCTGAACTGCGTTGGGCAACCGGCTTAACGCCTGCTGCACCTTATTTTGAACCTGGACCTGCGCAGTATCGGGGTCGGTGCCTTTGTCAAAGGTGACAGTGATACGCGACTGGCCATTGGCGGTGGATGTCGAGGAGAAATACATCAGGCCATCGATGCCAGTCAGTTGCTGCTCGATGACCTGCGTGACGCTTGTCTCTACAGTATCGGCCGAAGCGCCTGGATAATTTGCTCTGATGTTGACCGCAGGCGGCGCGATATCTGGATACTGAGCAATAGGCAGCGACAGCATGGCGCCAAGTCCAGCCAGCATGATGCCGATCGCGATCACCCAGGCGAAGATTGGCCGATCGATGAAAAAGCGGCTGAGCATCGGAGGACCTAGCTCCCTTGGCCGACGGTTGCGGAGCGGACGGTATCGCCCGGTTTCACCTTGTCCGTTCCTTCGACGATCAGCCGATCACCGGACTTGAGGCCTGCGGTCACGAGCCATTTGTCGCCTATCGCCTGCGCCGTGGTGACGGTACGTTGCTCCACCTTGTTAGCGCGATTGACGACAAGCGCGGTGGCATTGCCCTTGGGATCGCGGCTGATCCCCTGTTGGGGCGCAAGTATGCCTTTGGGTATGACGGCCTGCGGGGCCACGACGCGTACGAACATGCCGGGAAGGAGAAGACTGTCAGGATTGGGGAAGCGTGCGCGCAGGGTTATGGTGCCGCTATTGGGATCGACGATAGGCTCGGCGAATTCTATGCGGCCTTCGAGCGGATAGTCGCTGCCGTCGTCCAGTTTCAGCCGGATGTTGGCACTGGCGGGCAGTGCTTTACCCGCGGCCAGATTGCGGCGCAGCGCCAGGAGCTGCGCGCTGGACTGGGTGATGTCGACAAAGATGGGGTCAAGCTGCTGGATCGTGGCGAGGGGGGCAGCTTGACTGGCTGTGACCAATGCGCCGGGCGTGACCGAAGAACGGCCAATGCGCCCGCTGATCGGTGCCCGAACTTCGGTGAAGCGCAGGTTTATGCTGGCAGTCTGAAGCGACGCGCGCGCTTGTTGAATGGCGGCGCTTGCTTGCCGCGAAGATGCCACCACGTCGTCCCGCTCCTGCGCGCTCACGGCCTCTGTCTGCCCGAGCGCCTGATAGCGGCGCGCCTTGGCTTGCGCCGCGACCGCTGTCGCCTGCGCATTGGCTAGCGAAGCTTGCGCTTCATCGCGAGAGGCGCGGTAGAGGGACGGATCAATCTGATATAATGGCTGGCCCGCATGCACATAGGAGCCTTCGGTAAAGAGGCGCTTCTGAACGACCCCAGCAACTTGAGGCCGCACTTCGGACATCAACGTCGAAGCGGTGCGTCCGGGTAGCTCAGTCGATACGGTAACGTCCTGCGCCTGAAGCGTGACTACGCCCACTTCGACCTGCTTTTTCTCAGGCGGTTTGCTTTGGCTGCATGCGGTTGCGAGCAAACAAAAGGCCGCGCTTAATTGAGCGTAGCGGGATGAGGAGAGTGCAGAGCGCAGCGGCATGGCGGCAGGTGATCCAGTGGCGGGGTTCAGCAGAGCGGAAACTTCACCCGGCGCAGGGGGAGGGGGAGCGCCGGGTGAAGGACGGGCCAGCTATCTGGCAGGCTCCGACGCTCCCTATTCGCTTCTCGGCAGGAGTTTGAAAAGGCCGAACATGTGCCATTGTGCATCGCAATATGTCGGAATGTATCAGCGCGTATCAGAGGCTCTGAGGAAGGCAGACTTTTAATGCTGAACACCGTAAAAGGCGGCGATGCCTGACCAGATGAACAGCCGCCAAGCACGCCTGATCGTAGTCGATGACGACCCCGATATTCGGGACCTGATTGTTCAGCAGCTGCGGCAGGAACATTATGAGGTGGTAGCCGCAGGCAGCTTGGGAGAGCTTTATCAGGCCCTTTCGGTGCATGCGGCCGACCTCATCGTGCTTGACCTCAACCTTCCGGACGGTGACGGGCTCACCCTGTGCCGGGAGTTGCGGGCCGAAGGAAATGACGTCCCCATCATCATGGTATCCGCCAGAGGCAGCGCGGTCGACCGGGTGCTCGGGTTGGAACTGGGAGCGGATGACTATCTCACAAAGCCGTTCGAGCCGCGCGAATTGCTCGTTCGCATACGCAACCTGTTACGCCGGTCCCATGCTGACGAACCCGACCGGCAGCGCGACAAAGGCGTGCGCATCGCCAGCTTCGGTCCCTGGCGCCTCGATCTCTTCCAGCGCAGGCTGATCGCTGAAGACGGCCGACTGGTGATGCTTTCGTCTGCGGAGTTCCGTTTGCTGTCCCGGTTTATCGAGGAGCCCAATGTGGTCCTCTCACGGGAAAGCCTTGTGCCTGAACGTCGAGCGACTGCTGCATTCGACCGCTCGACCGATCTACAGGTGAGCCGATTGAGACAGAAACTGGCGACCATGCCGGGGGGTGAGGAACTCATCCTGACGGTGCGTGGCGAAGGGTATGTACTCGCCAGTCCGGTGTCCTACGAATGATTGAGCGTCTTTGGAGCCGTGTTCGAGGCTTTTTGCGCTCGCTGACAGGACAGATATTCCTGCTGCTGACGATTGGCATGTCGTTGGCAGCGATGCTGGCTTTGCTGATTGCTGAACAGAGTAGGAGCCATGACTTTCAGCAATGGCGCATGCAGCGGGTGGTGGCGAGCGCCGAGGACATCGGTCATCGCCTTCAGCGTGATCCTAAACGGGTGGAGGCCATGCTGGCGGCCCAGCAGATCATGGGCGCGGCGTTGGCACCGGAGGGCATTGCAGTGGCTGAACCGGATGCTGAGCTTGCAAAAGCGCTCAGGGCGCGGTTCGGCCCCGGGTCGAACCCGGAGGCTAGCCAGGTTCCTGCAGGATTTTGCTTTCCGCGCCTGCGTTATGATCCATCGGCGGGCGCCGCTGGGGTGGTCAACACGCCGCGCCCGTCCTGCTGGATCGTGCGATTTACCGATAGCACTGGTGCTCGGCGGTCCATGGCGCTCAACCTGCCGCGCATGGAGCGTCCGCCCAGTATGATGGCCAACCCGCTCTATATGCTCCTGATCATTGTCGCATCTGCTGGTCTTGCTATCATCGTGTCACGGATCGTGACCCAACCGCTGCGGCGCCTTGAGCATGCGGCGGAGTCCTTCTCCCTGTCGCTCGACCCGGAGGAAATCCCGGAAAATGGGCCTGAGGAAGTACGTGCGGCGCTATCGACCTTCAACCTCATGCAACGGCGCGCGCGTGCTGGTTTTGCCGAGCGTACGCAATTGCTGGCGGCCATCAGCCATGATCTGCAGACGCCGCTCACTCGGCTAAGGTTACGGCTTGAACTCGTTGAAAATGAGGAGTTGCGTGCGCGGCTGTTGCAGGACCATCAGGCCATGCAGACTTTGGTCAAGGAAGGACTCGATCTCGCCGCTAGTACCGAGACGCAGGAAGAATGGTCCGTCATCGATATCGATTCCATGCTGGAAAGCATGGTCGAGGATGCGCAGGATCTGGGTGCTCCATTGCGGTTCGCGGGAGGGTGTGGCGGGACGATCCGGGCCAAGCCCAATGCACTGAGCCGATGCATCACTAATCTGGTCAGTAACGCCCTCAAATATGGTGGCGCGGCCGAAATCGGATGCTTCCGCCAGGGATGCCGACTTGTCATCCACATCCGTGACAAGGGGCCGGGCATACCGCCGGAACAACTAGATCAGATGTTTGAACCATTTACGCGCGGGGCTTCAGGGCAGCCGGGCGGGCGGCCCGGCACGGGCATCGGCCTCACTATAGCGCGGTCACTGGCGCTCACCTTCGACGCGTCCGTCCGGCTGATGAATGCGGACGATGGCGGGCTGGTCGCCCTTATCGAAATGAAGGCGTAAGTTCGATCTTTCGCGTTGCCAGACGGTCGGCTTCGTCTGGATTATGGGTGACATAGATTATCGGGAGCCGAAGCTCGTCCCGTATGCGCAGGACGACATCCATAATGTCTTCCCGGCGAGCGGGGTCTATGGAGGCGAGAGGCTCGTCCATGAGCAATGCTCGGGCGCCAGACAGCAGAGCGCGGCCAATGGCAACGCGTTGTGCTTCGCCGCCCGACAATGTGCGTGGCCAGCGGCTGAGCAGATGCTCAATCCCGAGAAAATCGACGACCGCTTGTAGAGACATCCATCTGTCCTGCGGCGTCGCAAGCCGATAGCCATAGAGCAGGTTCGCCCGCACCCGAAGATGGGGGAAAAGGCGGCCATCCTGGAAAACATATCCGATGCGACGACGATGGGAGGGCAGATCGATGGCGGCATCGGCATCGAACAATATTTCTCCATCGACGCTGATATGACCCTGATCCGGGCGCAGCAGACCAGCGATCATGTTGAGGATCGAGGTCTTCCCTACGCCGGAGGTTCCCCAGAGCAGGATGATGCCATCTGATGCTGCAAAGCGCGCCGTAACGAGGGTGGGGCCGAGAACCTTGCGGACGTCGATGTCAAAGGACATGGCTGGACCTATCCGCCGATACCCGGCGGCTGAGCGCTTCTGAAAGCAACAGTGCGCCGAGAGAAAGGCAGATCGAAATCACGGCGAGCCGCCATACGACGGCGTCGGCGCCGGGGATCTGGAGGGCGCTGTAGATGGCGAGCGACAGGGTGCGTGTTTCTCCGGGGATGTTTGAGACAAAGCTGATGGTCGCGCCGAATTCGCCGAGCGATCGCGCAAAACCAAGAATGAATGCCGCAGCTAATCCGGGTAGAGACAGGGGGAGGAGGATCGTGAGGAAGCACCAGGCGGGGCTGGCGCCGAGGGTTTGGGCGGCTTCTTCCAGGCGGTGATCTACGGCTTCGATCGACAGGCGGATGGCGCGCACCATCAGGGGGAGGGCCATGATGCCCGCAGCGATGGCGGCGCCGGTCCAGCGGAACATGACGGTCACACCGAACCAGCGTTCCATAATGCTTCCTACAGGTCCGGCAGGTCCGAGGGTAAGGAGCAACAGCCAACCGATCACTACCGGCGGCAGGACAAGCGGGAGGTGAACCGCCGCGTCGAGCAGCAGCTTGCCGGGAAAGCGCCAGCGCGCGAGGACCCAGGCGAGGGCGAAGGCCAAGGGGAGAGCGAAGAGCATGGCCGCGAAGCTGACCTTCAGGGACAGCTGGACGATCTCCCATTCTTCCGGGCTGAGGACGGTCACCGTCAATGCGTTCCAAAGCCGTAGCGGTGGAAGATCGCCTTGCCGCGTGGCGACAGGAGAAAGCGGTGAAATCCTGCCGCTTCGGGATGGGTGGAGCGGCTTAACAGTGCCAGTGGATAGGTAATTTTCGGGTGGCTGGCCGCAGGAAAGATGCCCACTATACGGACGGCGGTCGTGGCCCGTGCATCGGTTTCATAGACGATGCCAAAAGGCGCCTGCTGCCGCTCCACCATTGCAAGAGCCGCCCGGACGTTTTCCGCCGCCGCCACTTTACCGGATATCGCTGGCCAGACGCCGAGTGCCACAAGCGCCGCCTTGCCATATTTTCCGGCAGGAACGCTGTCCGGGTCAGCCATTGCGAGGCGGCCAGTGCCGATCGCACGGGCGAGAGGGAATCCACGGCGGATCGCCATTTTCGTGCCGCTGCCCGCTGGAGCGATCAAGACGAGGCGGTTGGTAAGCAGCGGAACACGGGTGCCACGGCGGACGAGCCCTTTCGCGGCGATGGCGTCCATCCAAGGTTCATCCGCCGATAAAAACAGGTCCGCAGGCGCCCCGGCCTCTATTTGCCGGGCGAGCGCGGAAGACGCGGCGAAGGACAGGACTGGCCGGTCATGCCCCTGCGCCGTCCAGGCATCGGCGGCGGCGGTCAGCGATTCCTGGAGACTGGCGGCGGCCAATACCAAAGGCCCGCGTTCGCGCGCTTCAGCGGGTTCAACCGCAAAGCCGGTAATGAGCAGAAGGAGCAGAACAAGGAACCGATGCATGCGACGCCTGACGCTTAAGGTATATATGCCGCTATACAGCGGTTGGCGGTCAAGGCGAGGCCAAATTCAGTGCGGTGCAAGAAGGCGGCGGCGTTGCGCGGCAAGGGCTTCGCCGGTGAGCGGCGGCCGTTCGCTCGCTTCCTTGCCTTTGCGCAGGCGCTGGCGATCCTTCTCGCGGGGCTCGGCAAGCCTGACGCGCACGGCGCTTTGCCCCTGATTGCGTATTCCGAGTGCTTCCGCCGCCCCTCGGGAAAGGTCGATGATCCGCCCGCGCGTGAAGGGACCCCGATCGTTGACGCGAACCAGCACGGTTCGGCCGCTGCCAAGCTCCGTCACCTCTACATAGGAAGGCAGCGGCAAGGTGGGATGGGCCGCGCTGATCCCGCCCGGCCGGAACTTCTCTCCGCGCGCTGTACGGTTGCCTGATTCAGTTCCATACCAGCTGGCATAGCCGACTTCATCATAGCCCGGTTGTTGGGCGGGAACATAGGTGACGCCGCGCACCGTATAGGGCGGCCCGACACGAACCGGCGTGTCCGATACGGGCTGGTATGAAGCGCACCCAGCGATGAACAGGGCAGGCAGGAGCGGCAAAAGGGAGGATCGCATGGTTGCGTCATAACGGCACAGCGGCGGCCTGCTCAAGCCCTGCTGATATCGGGATAGTCAGGCGCGATTCCATGGGGATAGCGTGGCTTTCCGTCAACTCTCCTAAAGGAGATTTGGCGTCGTCCCAAATCGCCGGACTTGCAGCATTAAGCGTCAGTGTTCGCGGAGGCGCACCATTGTAGAATGCTGCTCAGTCGCCGGTGCTCGGGGAGCCTGCGGCTTCCGCGAGATCCCCAAATTTCGTGGAACCGGGTCCGGTTGCCCCGACCATTATAAGGTCGAAGCTTTACAGCCGGACCCGACTTTCCTTTAGCCCTGTGTGGGCCGGGACAATGGGCGGCCAATCATGGTTTGGGACGGCGGTCCTTTTCGCGGTCTGCTTCATCGATCGCCCTTATCAGGTCGTCGAAGGCGCCGTCGCGCGGGAGCGGGAACAGCCGGGAAAAACTTTCGCCAAGCCGATGAATATCGTTCTGCGTCAGCAGCCCTATCGCAACAATCTCTTCACGGGCGTCCATTCAAGACCCCTCCTGAATGACGATAACGATGCAAAGTCGATCTGGTGCCAAGCTGTTGGCGGAAAGCGGTAAAAATCCTTATCTTTTTGGCGGGTTGATCGATCATGACGCGCGCCAGCGTTCGAGCGCGGTGTCATATTTGCGGCGTTCGTTGTCCACGCGGTCAGCCAACTGCCGATAGGCGGCCTGCTGCTGCTTGCGCAGCTGTTCGATTTGGGCGCGAAGCTGTGCCTGTTTCTCTTTGAGTTTTTTCAACGCCGCCCTGTCTTCTTCCTCCTGCAGGGCGAGGGCTTCTTCCGCCCTGTCGAGTGGTTCACGACTGGGTCGTGGTGTTGCAGGGGATGCGCGCTTCGGCGGGGAGTTGGGAGGAGTCGCTTTTCCCGGACGGGATTTCGCCCCGCCGGGTTGCTGCGGTGATTTGGCAAGGGAGGCCAAATGTTCCGCCTCACTGCCGCGTGGTCGTTTGATGACCTTGCCGGGATTGGCGAGGGGTTCCCGCATTAATTCTGCTTCGGTGACTTGCTCGGCAGAACCGCGCGCGAAAAGATTGGCGTCGGCGCCCCACGCTTCCAGCGCCGCCTTTTGACTGGGCGTAGCGACATAGGCGTCGTGGAAGCCGATAGGGGTGCGATAGACCTTGAGCGCGCGTGCCATGGTGGCTGAACGCCTTCGATGGCATTGGGGTGCCGGGCTAACCGACATGCCGAAGTTAGCGCCAGCTTCGCTCAAGGATATCTGCTGCTGTCGCGGCGTTGATCAAGGATAACAGCAAAAGGAAAAGTCGATGCAGCAGGACAGGAAGAGCGGCCAATCATCGGACGAACCCACAAAGGGCCGGGACGATACACCGCCGCCGGAACGGGGATCACCGCTGGCCGGTGGCGATCAGGAAAGCGGCGAAGCGGAGAAAAGGATCGAAAAAGGCGATGTGAAGGATCCCAACCCGCTGGCACCGCCAGTTAATACGCAAGCAGGCAGTTGATGAGATCGGCCTGATTCAGCCGCTGATCACCGGATATCGCATTCTAAGGTCATCCATCAGCCCTTCGATCACCGAAACCTCATGGAAGGTGCCCGTTGGTGTGATCGTCCAGTTGCAATGCGGATGGGTGGCGCGGCTGTAGAGGCGGACAGCACCGAGTACCTTGCGCCAGTGATGCTTGCTGCGGCCGTGGTCGCGAACAAGGCGAGCGACGAGAAGGTCGGTGATTTTATCAGACGTCATCTTCGGCTTTCTCTCCGCCGATCCAGCGGCCCGGCAATTCTATATAGGCTTCCAGTTCGCGCCAGTGGCGATCCCAACCGGGGCCACGGCGATCCTCCGGCACATAAGCCTCAACCATGCGACGGGCGCGGGCCACGACATTGTCGGGCGGCGTGCGCAGGCGATCGAGAATGTGGCGGATATCCTCGCTCATGACGGGCTGATAGCCTGTCCTTGGCTAACGCGCCAGTCGCCGGGAAAGCGGCCAGTATAGTAACTCTTCGTGGACAAAGCGGGTGCCAGGTTACATTCATCGTTGTAATTGATATGCTGATGGCAGCCGAGGGGATAGAAATGAGCCAGAAATCGACCATTCTCATCGTCGGCGGCACCGGCAAGACGGGTCGTCGTCTGGCCGATCGTCTGGCGAATCTTGGTCACACCGTCCGCATTGGTTCGCGGAGCGCGGAACAGCCGTTTCTGTGGGAAGATGAGGCCAGCTGGAAACCGCTGCTGGAGGGCGCGGATGGCCTTTATATCGCGCATCATGACAATACGCATCCCGATGCTGGCGCGCAGATTGGGCGGCTTGCAAAGCTTGCGCTGGATTGCGGGGTAAAGCGGCAGGTGCTGCTTTCCGGGCGAGCGGATGAGGCATTTCTGGATGCGGTTGAAGGCGGATTCAGGGCGAGTGCGGCGGACTGGACAGTCGTTCGTCCGGCATGGTTCATGCAGAATTTCTCGGAAATGTTCTTCCTCGACGCGGTGCTGGCGGGCGAGATCGTGCTGCCGGTCGGTGACGCGACCGAGCCGTTTATCGATATCGAAGATGTCGCTGCTGTCGCGGCAGCGGCGTTATTGGACGGTCGACATAGTGGACAGGTTTATGAGCTGACCGGGCCGGAATCGATAGGCTTTGAAGCCGCCGCCGACGCGTTGACGAAGGCGACGGGACGGAAGATCAGCTTCACCCCCATTCCCTTCGACACATTTCGGGAGTCGATCCTGTCGAACGGTTTGCCTGAAGAATATGCCTATACCTATTCTGGTATCGCCGACGGCAAGTTGGCCTATGTCACGGATGATGTTGAGCGGGTATTAGGCCGGAAACCGAGACGCTTTTCCGAATATGCGCAGGATGCGGCGGCTAGCGGCGTTTGGGATGTGTGATTGATTGGCGGGGCTTAGAGCGGGACCCCCGATTAAGGCCCGTTCACTCTCCGAGTTCGGGAAGCGGCGTCCATTCCCTGTCCGGGGCGAGTGGTGCGAAGATGCTGTCGATAAGCGCATTCGGCACCTCTTCGGGAGTGGCCGGGTTCCATTTCGGCGCATTGTCCTTGTCGAAGATGACGGCGCGTACGCCTTCGATGAAGTCGGGGTGGCGGATGACGTGGCAGGCGATGCGATATTCATTGCGCATGTTGGCCGCGAAGTCGGTAAAGGCCGCTCCCTCTGCCATTTGCCGCAGGGCGACCTTGATCGTCTGGGGCGATTTGGTGGCGAGGACCGCCAGCTGCGCGCGCGCCCATTCCGATCCGTCGGTGCGCAGCGCGGCGAGGATGTCTTCGTAGTGGTTGGAGGCGAACAGCCGGTCAATGTTGGCCCGCTGTGCTTCCCAGGGGGAGGGGGGCGGTGGGTCGCTCATCTCGTCTAGGATTTCGCCGATGCCGTCGGGGTCGGCGATAATCCGGGCCTTGACCGCGTCGAGCTTTTCCGAGGTCATATAGTGGGTGGCGATGCCGATCGCTGCGCAGTCCGCTCCATTGATGCGGGCTCCGGTGGTGGCGAGCCATGTGCCGGTGCGGCCAGGCATGCGCGGCAGGAACCAGCCACCGCCGACGTCAGGGAAAAGGCCGATGCCTGTTTCGGGCATGGCGTAGACGGTTCGCTCGGTCGCGATGCGGAAGCGCGCCGGATCGGATATGCCGACGCCTCCGCCCATGACTATGCCGTCGATGAAGGCGATGATGGGCTTTTCATATGTGAACAGCAGATGGTTCAGCCGATACTCGGTGTGGAAGAAGCGCTCCGCGTCCGAAAAGTCGCCTTTCGCGCTGTTGGCGATCATGGCGATGTCGCCGCCTGCGCAGAAGCCGCGTGACAATTTGGGGTCGCCATCGGGGGATGGGGCGTGATCGAGCATGACGGCGGACACATCATCATCGTGACGCCAGGCGAGCAGGGCGTCGATCATGGCGGCGCACATTTCGGTCGTCAGCGCATGGATCGCCCTTGGCCGGTTCAGGCGGATGCGGCCGACGCCATTTTGCACGAAGATGATCAACTGATCCGTCATTCCTTATCCCACCTGTTTCGCTGGCGCCGCATGATGCTGTTATCGGTTCAGACCGTTCCGGGGAAGGGCCTGGGGGGGTGGTGGGAAGAGATGAACAACTACAGATGGATCGTCGGCGAAGTTATCAGGCCACATCTTTTTTTGGCCACAAATGTTTGACCTGACGCGATAATTCGGTTAAATAATCCCCAAGGCAGAGAAGCGCGCTGCGGCGAGTGATCTGACGAAAAGGCAAACTGCTGGTGACGGCAGGACGCAAAGCTTCCGGTCTCTTGATTGAGACAGCGGGGTTACCGAAACAGGACATGACGCGATGAAACCGCTTATCCCTTTTTCTCCATTCCTGAAATTTGGGCCGCCTGGCCACGCGATTTGCCGTCGGGACTAAATTAGTCATCCGTTCGGGCTGGCGCAGGATATCGATCGAGCCTGCCGGTCCCGGTTACAGACATACCGCGATCATGTGCGGGATAGTCCCGCCATGTCGCACTGCCTCATCTCCCTCGGGTCGCACTGTGGGAGAGAAGCACAGCGTCCCAAAGACCCATCTCCTCACCTGGGGGCGCTGTGCTTCACTCATTCCGGACGTCGGATCGGCACGAAATAGGACCGTCGAGATAGCGGGCAAGCGCCTCGCTGGCTTCCGGCGTCAAGTGTAGGCCGAGCTTGCTGCGGCGGTAGAGAATGTCCTCTGGGGTCTGTGCCCATTCTTCCCTGACAAGATAGTCGACTTCGGCACGGCTGAGGTCGCTGCCGAACATCCCCCCCAGATCGTCCAGCGTTTCAGCTGCGCCCAGCAGCTTCAGCGCGCATGTGCCGTAGGCGCGGGCAAGGCGGTGGAGGAGCGAATGGGGCAGGGCGGGATATTCGCGCTCCAATTCTTGCACGAAGGCGTTGAAGTCCCCGTCGGGCATGTCCCCGCCCGGAAGCGGTGCGTTCGCGGTCCAAGCGCCCCGTGTCTCGATTCCCTGCGACGCGAGAAGGTCGAGTGCCTGCTCGGCCAGTTTCCGGTAGGTGGTGATCTTGCCGCCGAAGATGCTGAGAAGGGGAGCGCCTTCGCTGTCGAGGTCGAGGACATAGTCGCGGGTGACGGCGGAGGCATTGCCTGCCTGATCGTCATAAAGCGGGCGGATGCCTGAATAGGACCAGATTATGTCTTCGCGGGCGATTTTCCGGGCGAAATAGCTGTTTGCGACGCCCAGCAGATAGTCGGTCTCGGTCTGACTGATTTGTGGCTTGCCCGGTGGATCGTGCCACTCTTGCTCGGTCGTGCCGATCAGCGTGAAGCGATGCTCATAGGGAATGGCGAAGATGATGCGGCCGTCAATATGCTGAAGCGTGAGGGCATGGTCCCCTTCATGGAGGCGCGGCACGACGATGTGACTGCCCTTTACAAGGCGGACTTTCCGCTGACTCTCTAGGCCGGAGCGGGCGATGATGTCGGCGACCCATGGACCTGCGGCATTGACCAATATGCGGGAGCGCACTTCTTTCACGCCATGCGCATCCTCGATGGTGGCCGACCAGACTGAACCATCCCGGCGGGCGTGGAGCAGGCGTGTGCGGGTCTCAATTTGCGCGCCGCGTTTGGCGGCGTCCATCGCGTTCAGCACCACCAGGCGGCTGTCCTCGACCCAGCAGTCCGAATAGAGGAAGCCGCGTCCCTTGCGGTTTGCAAGGCTGTTTCCCAAAGGCGATCGATCGAGCGCGATCGTGCGTGTTCCGGGCAGCTTTTTCCGTCCGCCGAGATGATCGTAGATAAAGAGACCGAGGCGCACCAACCATGCCGGGCGCGTCGAGAGGTTCTGCGGCATCAGGAAGGCAAGCGGCCAGATGATGTGAGGCGCCATGCGCCAAAGCCGTTCCCGTTCGATCAGGGATTCACGGACCAGCCGAAACTCGCCATATTCGAGGTAGCGCAAGCCGCCGTGGATCAACTTGGTCGACGCGGACGAGGTTTGGCTGGCAAGATCGTCCTGTTCCACCAGAAGGAGCCGGTAGCCCCGCCCAGCCGCATCGCGCGCGATGCCGACACCATTTATCCCTCCGCCGACGATCAGCATGTCATAGAGAGGTGGCGTGGCCAAGATGCTCTACCTCCGCACTTCTGAAACATGAAGGCGGCGGGGCTGCTTCAGTTTCACGAAAGTTCCAAGTTCGCGGCGCAGCATTCCCAGCATCCAGAGCCGATGGCTTGCGATATATTCGGGAAAGCCGTCCGGTTTGGCGGGGTCGAAAACGGGGACCTGCCAGTCAGCAGGCTTTTCTTCATAGCTGGTTTCGATCTGGGCGGCGCCGTCATCGGGGGCATCGATGTGGCTGCCCAGATAGCTGTTGCCCTTGAACCGGAAAGACTCCACTGGGTCAAAGCCCGCCTTGATCAGATAGTCAGGGCCGTTGCGCCCAATCTCGCTGCCGTAGCGGGCGGTCCCCGCAACCTTGAACACATTGCTGCGGAAGCGGATGGCGCGCGCCCATCCGTCCCATTGGGTCGCGACGACCATCTGGACGTCCATGGCCTTGCCAACATGGACGACATTTTTCTCGATTAGCGCGTCCGACACATTGCCCGCGATCTGGAATATGCGTGTTCCGTCATTGCGGCTGACGTTGAAGCGCGCGACTGTCCCGTGGTTGCCGATATTGGCGATGTCATCCTGGCCGGGCGAACAGATGAGCAAAAAGCCGCCTGCATTGTCATGGCTGTAGTTATAGAGGAACGTGGTGCGGCGGGAGTTGAAATCGGAATCGAAGCCCTGACCATCGTAGCGGGTTCGGGTATAGGCGGCCTCATTGAGCTGTATCAGGCTGTTGTCCGTGCTCCACTGCCAGATGCCTGCATTATAGCCGGGCGCGCGGCTGCCCGCATAACGCACGATATTATGTTCGATGAGCGCGCCATTGGTGCCGCGCGGCACGATGCCGTCGCCGCCCACATCCTCCACATAATTGTCGCGGATGACGACCTTTTCGCTGGGAAACCAGTTGGAGGATGTCACCTGATCGCTGATCCCGGCTATGCCGGATCGATCGACGCGCCAGACTATGTTGCGTTCGATGATAAGGTCGTCGAAACGGGTGGGTAGCTTTTGCCCGGTGGCGCGGAAGACTATGCCGCCATTATCCTTTCGGTCGTTGGTCCCGCGCACATCGTGAATGTACATGTCGCGAATACGGATACCGCGCGTGATGCCGCGATCCTCCGCCGATATGAGAAGGCCGGTGCGGTGGGCGGGAAGCGGGCTGTCGTTCGTGATTTCGAGGCCGCTGACCGTCACATAATCGGCATTGATGATGCCGACGGCATGGGGAGACACTCCGCCTGCGTCAATGCGCGCGCGGGGGCCTGTTCCGTCAGAGGTGACGGTGATGGGTGCCTTTTCACTTCCGGAACGGGTGAGGGTAAGAGGCTCCCGCCATACCGATCCCGCCATCAGCTTGACCTGATCGCCCGGTTGCAGCGGGAAAGTCGATAGGCGGGAGAGAGAGCGCCACGGCTGCGTTGGTGCGGTGCCGTTGAAGCTGTCGTCGCCCTGCGTCGAACTGACATAATAGGTTTCGGCATTGGCTGTCGCAACGAAGCCTGAAGACAGGACAAGAAAGGATGCGGCGGCCAATGATTTCAGCAAGTTCGGCGTATCCCTTCGCGATAGGTCGGTTTCTTGTTTTAGCGCAATGAGGCTGAATGCGAAGTGAAATGATCGCCGAGGTCAGGCAGAAAAAAGGCCCCGCCTCCGGGAGGAGGCGGGGCATGGGAGGGCGGGATGGCCCCGGAAAGCGTTAGAATTTCGCGCCGACGGTGATGCCGTAGGTCCGCGGTTCGGCATAATATCCCCCCGCATAGCCGAGCTGGCCGAAGTCGATGCCGCGAGCAAAATCCTTCGCGTTGGTGAGGTTCTTCACCCACAGGCGGACTTCGCCTTCGCCCGTCCCCAGCGGAATGCCGTCAACGCTGATCTGTGCATCGATCAGGTCGATATTATCGCCCTTGATCTGTTCGTTGAACGGCGAACCGAGGCTGCTGCTGAAATTATATTTGCCGTCTTCATGTGTATAGCCGATCCGGCCGCGCAGGGTGGCATTGCCCCAGTTCAGCGGGAACTGCGCGTTCAGTGCCACATTGGCGGTCAGGGGTGACGTATAGCCGGGCGTTGCGATCGACGCGATGTTGACCGGCGGCTCCCCGGTCACAGGCGACTGTCCGGCGAGAAACTCCTTATATTTTATGTCGATATAGCCGATGCTGCCATCGATCGAGAAATTGTCGGAAAGGACTGCCTGCGCTTCTGCTTCCACGCCGTTATAAACGACCTTGCCCGCGTTGATGATACGGGTGGCGAACGTGCCCGCTGGAGCGTCGGTGACGGGGCCGATGACAGCCAGATTGTCGTAGATGTTGTGATAGGCCGCGACGTTCAGGCGCAGGCGGCGGTTGAACAATTCCGTCTTTGCCCCGATTTCGTAGGAGGTCACCTTCTCCGGTTCGAAGCTGCCCAGCTGGTTGGTGCCGGTGAGCGCGGGGTCCTGAGAATTAAAGCCACCCGAGCGATAGCCGGTGGCGGCGCGGGCATAGAGGTTGATGCCATCGGCGACATCGTAGCCGGCCATCAGGTTCCAGGTGAACTTGCTGAACTTCGCAGCGCCATATTCGGGGACGGGAGGCGGCGCCGCACCGTTCTGGAGACGGATCATCTTCTTTTCGTCCCAGGTGTATCGGCCGCCAGCCGTCAGGCGGATGCCGCTGTCACGACCACCCGGATAGAAGGTGAACTGGCCGTAGAGTGCGGTGCTCTCGCTCGATGTCGTGTAGTTAAGCCGGGCAAGCGTCTGGACGAGCCGGTAACGGGCCGGATTGGCTGCGGCGAAGCCCGGTCCAAGAGGACCGAAATTGGCGAGGAAGACCGAATTGGTGTCGAGGATGAAGCCGCTATTTTGACGACCATTCTCGGACCCCTTCTCCCAGAAGTAGAAGCCGCCGACGACCCAGTCCAGCGAACTGCTGTCGCCGGAAATTTCAACTTCCTGGCTGAATTGCTTGTGCCGCCGCCGATTGTCGACAGAGAAGAGATCCTGGCTGATTGTCGGCACAGGCGCTGCGGAGATGAACGGTATGGCTGCTGCCGGTATAGTCGGAATGAACTGCAATAGCGATGCAGGCATGCCGTTGAACAGTGTTGCGTTGGAGAAGGCCGGGCCACTAAACGCGCCGATTCCGTCTAGATCGGTAATGCCATCGCTGTTCCAGAAACGATAGCCGGTCGTTGTCTTGACCTTGAAGCCGCCAAAATCATTCTGGACTTGCAGATTATGGCCCCAGGTCTTGTCGGTAGCGCTGCTGAGGATGTTGTTGCAGACCTTATGACGATAGGTGCGCGAGGGGACCGCCAGTGCCGCGCATTCCGGGTCCGCGAAGGTTGCTCCCGCCAGATATTGGGCTACCGGCGCCTGCTGCGTCACCACCGCCAGCCGACCATCGACAGTGATCGGGGCGTTGGGCGTACCATCCGCCACGTGGGTCAGGATGAAGGGGAGCGGCGTGCCCTTGATACGGTTCCAGTCGAAAACATATTGGATGCTGCCGGTCCCGCCCAGGTCGATTTTGGCGCCAGCGCGAAACGCATCTGACTTGCGCGCACCCGGATCGCGGGAGTTGCGGGGTTGCAGGATGTTGTCGATAACCCCGTCACGTTCGCTATGGCTGTAGGAGAAGGTGGTCGAGATGCCTGCAATCTCACCCGGATCGACGGAGATCTTGCCGTTCCACGCGTTGAAATTGCCGTAGCCAGCTTCCGCCTTCAGCCGGAAGGTGGATGAGGGCGCGCGGGAAATGAAGTGGATCGCACCGCCCGTCGTGTTGCGGCCGAACAGGGTGCCCTGCGGCCCGCGCAGCACCTCCACCCGCTCAATGTCCATGACGCTGAGGCCCATGGCGCCGCCGCGCGCGATATACACGCCATCCACGTAAAGGCCGTTGGCTGCATCGATGCCGAAGCTCTCGCTGCCGCCGTTCGAGATGCCGCGCATGGAAAAGACGGCCGCGCTGTTGCTGGTGGTGCCCTGCGTCACGACGACGTTGGGCGCAAGGCCGCTCAGGTCCCGGCTATCGCGAATGCCGAGCTGTTCCACCTTTTCGGAACTGATCGCGCTGATGGCGATGGGGACATCCTGAAGATTCTGGGCGCGCTTCTGGGCAGTGACGACGATTTCGTCGAGGCCCGGCTCCGAAGGTGTCGCGGTGGTCTGCGCCATTGATTGGCTGGCAAGAGCCAGGCCGCTGACCCCGATGATCAGATGTAGCGCTGCACATGTATATGTCTTGGCCATCAATATCTCTCCCATAGATATAATAAGGTTTTTAGTTGTGACGAATGCGACCGCGCTGAAGTCTATTTGCGTGTGTTCGACTATTCAGTTCTGGATGCCGCTGGTTTGGGCCTTAGCTGGGCATGTAAAGTTGAGCCGCCTTCCCGCCATCGACGGGTAGAGCTGTTCCCGTGATGTAACTTGCAGCGTCGGACAGCATGAAGACGATGGCATGAGCCAATTCTTCGGGCTGGCCCCCACGCTGCATGGGTATGGCGGCCGTTGTACGGGCGGCTGTGTCTGCTGCGCGTGCCGAGAACAGTTCAGTCGGCGCGGTTTGCACCTGGCCGGGAATGATCGCGTTTATCCTGATTCCGAGTGGCGCAGCCTCCATCGCGGCGGCGGCGGTGAAGTGGACGAGCGCAGCCTTTGAGGCGGAATAGCTTGCCATGTTCACGGTCGCGCGGATGCCGCAGGTCGAGGCGATGTTGACGATCGATCCCTTGCCCGCCTGAGCCATCATTTTCAGGGCGGCCTTAGTGCTGACGAAGGCGGCGTCGCTGTTGACGGCAAAATCCTTGCGCCAATGTTCCAGCGTCAGTTTGCTGATCGGCGCATAATGGGTGGACATGGCATTGTTCACCAGCATGTCGAGGCGCCCATATTTTTGCGCGGTGCCTTCGACCATCGCCGCAAGGGCATCGGTGTCAGTGACGTCGAGCTGGATTGCTTCGATCCGGCCGCCTTGTGCAGAGATGCTGTCGCGCGCGCTGTCGAGTAGCGCCTGCCTGCGGCCGCAAATGACGACCTGCGCGCCGCGCTGTGCCAACAAGGTGGCGGTCGCGAGGCCGATGCCATCGCTGCCGCCCGTGATGATGGCGACGCGGCCTTGAAAATCCTCGCTCATTCGACGTCCAGAACCTCACCTAAACAGAATCACACTCTTGCCGAGACCGGTGCGATGCGACTCAGGATCATTCAGAATTCGTAATTTGTAAATCTATAAATTCCGAATATGGATGTTTCAGGGGCTCGTAACGGATATATGAGAGCATGGGAATGGTATCGCGATCCGCTAGTGTCCAAGCCGATATTGCGCGAAAATCATTTTGGTTTCAGGGTATTTCAGCGACTTCCTCGCTTGCGGAAGCAGCATGAACGGCTGTCTGAAATGTGCGGAAAAATAATATTGTTGAATTACGCGAATGACGGAATAAAGTTGGCCTCAACAAAAGCAGGCGACGAGTCGAGGATAGAGGATGTCGGGAATGAGCGGGGCTGCGGCTCCGGCGAAAACTCCCGTCGAGAAAATTCCACGGCGGTAGAGTGATCCCCAAGGATAGCATGAGCAAGATCGACCCAATTTTCGCGACAGTCACCGCGCCAGGCACGCCCTTTGAAATTGGCGAGCAGGATGGGCTGCGTTTTTTCGTGAACGCGCCGTCGGACCTCAATCAATTGATAGAAGGCGCGCGCCGCTTCGGAGAGCAGATCTGTATCGTTGATTTCGACGGGCCAGCAGGCGAGCGGCGGCTGAGCTTTGCGGACATGTTCGCTTGGCGGGATCAACTGGCCGCCCGATTGGGTATAGAGCGGGGGCAGCGGGTCGCGATCTGCATGCGCAACCGCGCGGAATGGATGGTGGCGTTTCTGGCGGTTGTGAAGCAGGGCGGCGTTGCGGCGTTGCTCAACAGCCGCGGGTCGCCCGCCGAACTTCATACCATGGTCGAAGAGGTCACGCCGGACCTTGTTCTGGCGGACACTGAAAGAGCGGCGTTGCTGCGCGACGAAGGCTATGCGGGGCGTCTGATCGATGTGACGCAGCCGTTGGCGGATGAGACGTCACCGATCGCGAACGATGCGGCGGCGGGACCGGGCGATCCGTGCGCCATATTGTTCACGTCGGGAACGACCGGGCGGGTAAAGGGCGCGGTGCTTTCCCACCGCAGCCTGATTACCGGATTGCTGGGCACGCAGCTGACCGGAATGATGGTGCTGCACAATATGGCGCGCGAATATGGGGCTCCGGTGGAAGCCATCGCCGCGCAGGTGCCGCCTCAGGCTATTTTGCTGGTTTATCCGCTTTTCCACATTTCGGGGTTGGGCGCTGGCTTCCTTGCGCCATTCCTGTCGGGCGGCAAGATCGTCGTCATGCGCCGCTGGGACGCGGAAGAGGCCGTGCGCCTGATCGAGCGGGAACGGGTGACGCAGCTTTCCACCGTCCCCACCATGTTGTGGGACATGGTGCATCGCGCGCGAAGCAAGGAGGCTGACCTTAGTTCCGTGCGGAACATCGGATCGGGCGGGCAGGCGCTGCCGCTCAACCTGCTTGAGGAAGTGCGCAAGCTCTGCCCGCATGCGATGATAGGGACCGGCTATGGCATGACGGAAACGTCGGGCGCGATCGCCCAAGCCGTGGGGGCGGACTTTCTGGCGGCTCGTGCTTCGGCGGGACGAGTGTTGCCGCTGGTAGACTTGCGGATCGAGCGGGAGGACGGCGCGGTCTGTGGTCCGAATGAAACCGGCGAGATCATCGTGCGCAGTGCCATGATCATGAATGGCTACTGGAACAGGCCGGAGGATACGGCAAAGAGCCTTACGCCCGATGGCTGGCTGCGCACTGGCGACATCGGCTATCAGGATGAGGAAGGCTATATCTTCATCGTCGACCGCGCCAAGGACATGGTGATTTCAGGCGGCGAGAATATCTATTGCGCCGAAGTCGAGCGCGTCCTCAGCGAAATGCCGCAGATCACCGAATGCGCGACCTTTGGGATCGCGGACGATCGACTGGGCGAGGCGCTGGTCGCGGTGGTTCAGGCGGATGGTCTGGATGAACGCAGCATCATCGATTGGGTGGCGGGCAGGCTTGCACCCTATAAGGCGCCGGTGCGCGTCGCCTTTTCGGCCAAGCCCCTGCCGCGCAACCAGTCGCAGAAAATCAACAAGATCGCGCTTCGTGCGCTCTGGCCCGAGCTGGCCGAAAACAACTGAACAGGAGAGTTCCCATGGGCATGCCCAAGGACATAAAGATAATCGATTGCATGCTGGGTATTCCCGACGCGGAAGATCGTTCCGCCTGGTTCGATCCCTTCCGGCCGTTGATCAAGGACCAGCAGACGCTTCAGCAATTCGCGATGCCCGCGCAATATATGTTCAAGGACATTCCACAGACCGGCAAGGTCGATGACTTCGTGTCCTGGACTGTGGAGCAGATGGACCAATATGGCATCGACAAGGCGCTTGTCGGGTGGAACGACAATCCCACATCCTATCGCGCCAAGGAAATGTTCGGGGATCGTTTCTTCTTCGACCTGCCCTGTGACCCCAACAAGGGTATGGAGGAAGTTCGCCGGATCAAGCGCATCCATGCCGAAGTCGGCCTGTCGGCGATCAGCGTGTTCCCGGCGGGCACGCTGCCACAGGTGGCGATCAATCACAAATATATGTTCCCGCTCTATACGGTTGCCGCCGAGCTGGGTCTGCCCGTGCTGCTCAATGCCGGTATTCCGGGGCCGCGTATTCCGATGGAAACGCAGAAGGTTGAGCATCTGGATGAAGTGTGCTGGTTCTTCCCTGACCTGAAAGTCGTCATGCGTCATGGCGCGGAGCCGTGGGAGGCTTTGGCGGTAAAGCTGATGCTCAAATGGCCGAACCTCTATTATTCGACAAGCGCCTTCGCGCCCAAACATTATCCCAAGGCGATCATCGACTACGCCAACACGCGTGGCGCGGACAAGATCATCTACGCCGGATACTTCCCGATGGGTCTAAGCCTGGAGAGGATATTCAGCGACATGCAGAATGTCCCCTTCAAGGACGAAGTATGGCCGAAATTCCTGCGCGAAAACGCCATCAAGGTCTTTGACCTCAAATAATCTGACGGAGCCTTTCCATGTCGAACCCTGAAACCGCCGCCGCATCCGACGCGCGCACCCCGCCGGTTGCCGTATGGCAGATACTTGAGAAGCTGAAGGGGCAGGACCTGCTCGATTGGCGGCTGGCCGAAGTAAAGGACCGCGCATCAATCGAAGAGCGCAACCTGGATATCGGCATTCCTTTTGGCTGGTATCCGATCCTCTTGTCCTCGGAATTGCAGGTCGGCGAAGTGAAGCCGCTGCGCTATTTCTCCAAGGATCTGGCGATCTGGCGCGGCGAGGATGGCAAGGTCCGCATGCTGGACGCCTATTGCAAGCATCTGGGCGCGCATATGGGCCATGGCGGCAAGGTGCATGGCAATCTGCTGGAATGCCCCTTTCACGCCTGGCGCTATGACGGCGACGAGGCGGTAGTGAAGGACGTGCCCTATGCTCGCAATATCCCGCCGCAGGTGAAGCGCAAGTGCACGCGCAACTGGCACATCACCGAAGCGAACCGTTTTATCTGGGCCTGGTATCATCCGCAGGATGAAGCGCCGCTGTTTGACGTGGCGGTACTGCCCGAGGCGAGCGACCCTGAATGGACCGATTATGAGGTTCATGAGTGGAATGTCTGGGGTTCCCTTCAGAATATGGCGGAAAATGGCGTGGACGTTGCGCATTTCCGCTTCATTCACGGGACTGCCAATGTGCCGTTGGGCGAACTGCGCTGGGGCGACTGGGGCCGTGGCGCGGACGTGAAGGCCAAGATGGGCACGCCGTGGGGTGAGGTGGATGGCTGCATCAGCTATGACACGATGGGGCCGGGGCAAAGCTGGACGCGCTTTACCGGCATTTCGGAGACGCTGCTGGTTGCCTGCCTGGCTCCGGTCGAACTCGATCATGTGCATGTCCGCTTCTGCTTCACTCAGCCCAAGGCGCAGGCTGAAGGCGAGCGGGCAGGCGTTGCCAAGGCGATCATCCGCGACATCTGCAAGCAGTTCGATCAGGACAAGGTCGTGTGGGACCGGCAGAAGTTCGAGCCGAACCCGATCATCTGCGATGGTGATGGCCCGATCCCGCAGTTCCGCAAATATTATGCCCGCTATTATGCGGATCAGAACGCGGCGTAGCTGAACGAAGTGACGTGCTCCTGCGCTGGCAGGAGTCCAGATTGGTTGCGGGACAGGGCCAAGGCGGGACTGGGTTTCTGCCTTCGCAGGAACACCGGGTTAAAGACGGCGTGGGAGTGAGAGGAATGGACATGACACGCCGCGAGGGCATGGCGAGCGTCGGCGCAGCGGCTCTATTGGGCATCGCGGGGACGACAAAGGCCCGCACACCGTCCGCGAACCTGCTCGACACGCACGACGCCATGGGTCTGGCTGAACTTGTCGCCCAGAAGCAGGTGTCGCCCGGCGAGTTGCTGGAGGCGGCGATCGGGAAGGCGGAGGTGCTGAACCCGCGGTTCAACTTCATGGCGCAGAAACATTATGACTATGGCCGCGCTGCGATCGTCAAGGGTTTGCCGCAAGGGCCGTTTAGCGGCGTTCCTTGGCTGCTGAAGGACCTCAACACCTATATTGCGGGGCTGCCGACCGAGAATGGGAGCCGCTTCTACAAGGGATACAAGCCTGAGGTAACCTCCGAGCTGGTGCGACGCATTGAGAAGGCGGGCTTTGTCATATTCGGCAAGACGACGGTGCCGGAACTGGGCCTGACCGGGACGACCGAGAACAAGCTGACCGGGGACACGCGCAACCCGTGGGACGTGAGCCGGATTACGGGCGGATCGTCAGGGGGTGCGGCGGCAGCGGTGGCTGCGGGGGTTCTGCCCGCCGCTCACGCGACTGACGGGGGCGGGTCGATCCGCATCCCGGCGTCCTGTTGCGGCCTCTTTGGCCTGAAGCCCAGCCGTGGGCGCGTACCGATGGGGCCGCCGCGCACCGAAGGCTGGGGTGGACTGTCAGTGCATCATGCCGTCACCCGCAGCGTTCGGGATTCCGCCGCCATATTGGATGCGACGCAGGGTCCAGAGCCGGGCGGCCGCTATGCAGCGCCGACGCCGGGCGAGACTTTCCTGTCGCTAGTCGGGAAGGCGCCGGGGCGGTTGCGGATAGCGTTGATGCTGCATGCGCCTGCTGGATCGCCGGTCGACCCGGAATGCGTGGAAGCGGCGCGCAAGGCGGCGCGGTTGTGCGAAAGCCTGGGCCATCATGTCGAGGAAGCCGCGCCGAAGCTGGATATTGCGGCGATGGGCGCGGCGAGTTTCGTGCTGATCGGTTCGTCCGTGGCTGCGGACATGATGGATCGAGCGAAGGCGACGGGCATCGCGATCGGGCCGGATGTGCTGGAGCCGATTACGCTGGGCTTTGTGGGCTATGGGCAGAAGGCGACCGGCATGGACTTTGCCCGAGCCAACAACACGCTGCAGGCAGCGGCGATTGCCATGGCGCAGTTCATGGCGAATTATGATGTGATCCTTTCGCCGACATTGGCCGCTCCGCCGCTGAAGCTGGGGCAGATCAACCTGACCCCTGATGTCGATTTTGCGGCGTGGGGACAGCGCGCTGCTGTCTTCTCGCCCTTTACCCAGGTTGCGAACATGACCGGGCAGCCTGCCATGTCGGTGCCGCTCGCCATGTCATCGACGGGTCTGCCGATCGGGGTGATGTTCATGGGACGCTATGGCGACGAGGCGCTGCTGTTCAGGCTTGCGGGGCAGCTGGAAAGTGCTGCGCCCTGGAAGAACAGGCGTCCGGCGATTTGATATATTGGAGAATATGATGCGCGGATTGGAAGGCAAGGCGGGGATCGTCGCAGGCGGCGGGCGCGGTATCGGCGCGGCCACGGCGCGGCGGTTAGTGGCTGAGGGCGCATCAGTCGTGATCGGCGACATTGTCGGCGAGTGGGCGCAAGAGACCGCGCGCTCCATTCGCGAGCAGGGCGGACGGGCGATAGGCGTGGTGCTTGACGGCACGAAGGCGGCGTCTCAGGCGGCGATCGTTGAGGCCGCCTTGTCCGAGTTCGGGCGGCTCGACTTCTACCACAGCAATCTGGCGGGCGGCACCGAAGGCGACATCGATGTGCTGAACTGTTCGGAAGAGGTGCTGGATCGGTCCTTCGCGATCAATGCCAAGAGCCATTTCCTGGCGACGCAGGCGGCGCTTCCAGTGCTGTTGGAGCGTGGGGGTGGCGCGATGATCTACACCTCCTCCGGCGCAGCGATTTCGGGCAACCCAATGCAGGTCGCCTATCCCATGACGAAGAATGCGCTGCATGCGCTCGTCCGGCACGTGGCCCGCAAGTTCGGCAAGCAGGGTATACGCGCCAACGGCATTTGCCCTGGCGTGGTTTTGACTGAAGCGGTCGCGCAGCATCTGACGCAGGATTATGTGGACAATATGCTGGAGAATTTGCCCCACCGTCGCCTTGGCAAGCCCGACGACATCGCGGGTGCGGTCGCGTTCCTCGCGTCCGACGATGGGGAATGGGTCAATGGCCAGCTCTGGCATGTGAATGGCGGATCGCTTTTGCGAGACTGAAGGCATGTGCCCTGCTTCCAACCCTAAGGTGGCGCTCGCGATGTTGCTGGCCGGAGGATGCGCTTTCGATTCGACCTTCTGGCCCTTTGCTGGCAAGAGCAGCGGTTGAAAGAGGTTGAGTGGGTATATGAGCGAGACGTTTGCGTTCGACGAGACGGACCGGAAGATTGTCGAACAGCTGCGGCAAAATGGCCGGGCCACCAATCAGCAGATCGCGGAATCCCTCAACCTGATTGCTTCCACCGTTTCGACGCGCATTCGGCGGATGGAGGATGCGGGCATGCTGCGCGTTGTAGCCGTGTCCGACTTTGCGGTGCATGGCTATCATGTCCTGATCCACCTGGCGGTGCAGGTGAGTGGGCGGTCGGCATTGGACGTTGCGGAAGAACTGGCTGTATTTCCTGAAGTCTTCGCTGCGCATCTGGTGACGGGTAATTATGAGATTAGCCTGCTCCTGACGCTCCGTGACATTGATGAGCTTCCCTCACTGATCACGGATCGTTTGTCGAAGGTGCGGGGAATAAGATCGATGACACCCGCGATTGGGCTCGACATTGTCCGCTATGGCCTGGATACCGCTCCCATCGATCGCAGGAGGCTTGCATGAGAAGGCCGGACCTCGACGAGCTGGATCACCAGCTGATCGACATATTGGCGCAGGATGCGCGCGTGTCCAACCGCAAGATCGCGGCCGATCTGGGCGTGAATGAGGGCACGGTCAGGGGCCGCATCAAGCGGTTGCAGCAGGAAAAGCTGATCGCTTTCACCGCCCTGACAGGGTTGAAGCTGGAGAAGGCAACCAATGTGGCTTTCGTCGCGGTACAGGCGGATGTCAGCCATGTCCGCCAGATCGCGCGCGACATAGCGCATATACCGCTGGTGAAGGCCGTGATGATCACATTGGGGCCGTGCAACATCATGGCTACGTGCCTGTATGATGACCTCGACAACCTTCACAAGATGGCGTCGGGGCAGATCCTGTCGATGGAGGGGGTAAATCATGTCGAAACCTCCCTGGCTGTCAGGACTGTCAAGTTCAGCAACCGCGTCGTTCGGATCACGGACGCGCAGATGGTCAGCAGCTTGTAAGGTTCAAGTGAACAGTTAAATTCGGAATTTAAATATTTTAAAATTCCGCATATGAGTGCTTGAAAAGGAAAATAACCTCATATAGCAGGACGTGAACGGCGTTTGGCAGTATGTGGCTGCCGATCGTCAATGGCAGGAGAGCCGCCGCGTCATTGGATGGCTGATGTCTCGCACCGCCGGGTGCCGGGGCAGGATCTCCGCCCATATTAAAGGCGGCCGAGATGGAATTCGCATTTACCGACGAACAACAAATGATCGCGGAGACGGCGCGCAGCTTCTTCGCCGAAAATGCCACCAGCGAGCGCACGCGCAAGGCGATGGCGGGCGACGGCATCGATCGGGCGCTTTGGCAGGCTTTCTGCCAGGAACTGGGGCTCTCCGGCATCGGACTGCCGGAAAGCGCTGGCGGTGCAGGTCTGGGCATGGTGGAGCTGGCGATCATCGCGGAAGCGGCAGGCGCTCGGGTGGCGGCATTGCCTATGCTGAGCAGCTTGGCGCAGGCTGCGCAGGCCATCGCAGCTGGCGGTGACTCGGAGCAGCAGGACCAGTGGCTGCCGCGCCTGATCTCTGGCGAGGTGATTGGCGGTTATTTCTATGGTTCGGACATCCGGTCGGATGGCGATCGGCTGACGGGCGGATCGCGTTTCGTTGCCCATGGCGCCGCTGCCGATATGATCGTGGTGACGGACATGCGGCAGGTCTGGATTGTCCGCGCGGACGCCCCGGGCGTCAGCGTGGCGAGTCAAACGAGCATGGACCAGACCCGTCCCTTGGCTCATGTGCAGCTGGACAATGTGGCGGGCGAGCGGCTTGCCGATCCGGAAGCTGCGCTGGCCGCTGTCCATCGCGCTGGGTTCATCGCGGCGGCTGCGGAGGCGCTGGGCGGCGCGCAGGCGTGCCTCGACCGGACTGTTGACTATTCCAAGGAGCGTATCCAGTTCGGTCGGCCGATCGGGTCTTTCCAGGCATACAAGCACAGGCTGGCGGACATGATGGTGGAGATCGAGCAGGCGCGGTCGGCAGTCTATTGGGCTGCCTGTGCCGTGGATGAGAGCGCCGAAGAGGCGGAGATGGCCATTCATGCCGCCAAATCCTTTGCCACCGACACCTATTTCCGCTGCGCCGGTGATATGATCCAGTTGCACGGCGGCATCGGCTTTACCTGGGAGCATGACGCGCATCTGTTTTTCAAGCGCGCCCGTGCGCTGCAGACGATGCTTGGTAATAATGTCTGGCATCGTGAGAAGATCGCCATGATGATCCTGGGAGAAGCGGCATGAAACTCGGATTCTCCCCAGAAGAAGAACTGTTCCGGCAGGAATGCGCCGACTGGCTGAATGGCCAGATGGCGGGCGAATTTCGTGACATCAAGGGCATCACCAAGCTGACCGGCAGCCCGGAACGGCGCAAGGAGTGGGAGCAGCAGCTTGCCGCGCACCGCTGGTCCTGCATCGGTTGGCCATCGCAATGGGGCGGGCGTGACGCGACATTGGCGCAGCAGGTGATCTTTGCCGAGGAATATGCCCGGGCGGGTGTTCCGGGGCGCGTCAATCATATCGGCATCGAGCTTGCTGGTCCCACAATTCTGACATTCGGCACCGAGGAGCAGAAGCAGCGCTTTCTGCCGGACATTGCGGGCGGCAAGACCATTTTCTGTCAGGGCTTTTCGGAGCCCAATGCCGGTTCGGACCTTGCGAGCGTGCGGACGAAGGCGCGGCTTGAAGACGGCGAATGGGTGGTGAACGGCCAGAAGATCTGGACGAGCCTTGCCCATATTTCCGACTGGATCTTCGTTGTGACGCGTACGGAAGAGGGATCGCAGGGGCCGAAGGGCCTCACCTTCCTGATGATGCCGATCGATCAGCCGGGTATCGAGATACGCGGTATCCGCCAGATCAATGGTGATGCGGAGTTCAACGAAACCTTCTTCACTGACGCGCGGTGTCCGGCCGACAGCCTGATCGGCGCGGTGGGCGATGGGTGGCGGATCGCGATGGGCCTGCTGGCCTTTGAGCGGGGCGTGTCGACGCTGGGTCAGCAAATGGGGTTCCGCAATGAACTTGACGAGATCATCGCGGCGGCCAAGGCCAATGGAGCAGCGAATGATCCCTTGATCCGTCAGCGCCTCGCCAAAGCGGAAGTGGGCCTGCGCCTGATGCGTTACGGGGCGTTGCGCATGTTGTCGCAAACCGATCATTCCACGATCGATGGCGCTGCGCTGACCTACAAGATTCAGTGGGCCAGCTGGCGCCGCGACCTTGGGGAACTCGCCATGGACGTGCTGGGCCAAGTCGGCGAGATCAGCGATCACGCAGAATATGAATGGGATACGCTGCCTAACCTGTTCCTCTTCTCTCGCGCCGACACCATTTACGGTGGCACCAACCAGATTCAGCGCAACCTGATCGCGGAGCGGGGGCTGGGCCTGCCGCGTGAACCGCGCGGGAACGCCTGAACGGTGGAGGAGGAAGATGCCTTCGAGCGATTGAAGAACCTGCCGCCGCGGGGGCATCATGCGTTGCTGGGCATCTATAATGTCGATCATGGACCGGATTGGGCGGAACTGGCGTGTCCCTTCGCTCCCGGATTTCTGATAGATGCGGACGCTGGCCTGGTATCCTCCGGGCCGATCATATCGCTAGTCGATGCGGCAGCAGGTTCCGCCATCATCGCGCGTACGCGCCAGTGGCGGGGGATGGCTACGCTTGACCTGCATATCGATTATCTGCGGCCAGCAAGGGCAGGGCACAGCCTTCATGCGCGCGCCCATTGCCATCATTTAACGCGCAAGGTCGCTTTCACCCGTTGTGACGTTCATGATGGTGACCCAAAGGCGCCGATCGCCACGGCAACCGCCAGCTTCTTCTTCACGGACGAGTCATGATCGTTCGCACCCCCTATGCGCAGATGCTGGGCATCCGGAGCGTTGCGCTGGATGGCGAAACGGCCGTCCTCATGATGCCCGCTGCTCCGTCGCTCGAAGGGCGGTCGGGGTTTCTATATGGCGGCGTCATCGCCAGTCTGCTGGAACTCGCATGTCTTGAGGCCGTCGCGCAGGATCGGAGGGAGCCTTGGCCCAAGCCGATCAACATGTCGTTCGACTTCCTGCGTGGTGGGCTGATGGTGGACAGCTATGCGCAGGCCCGGCTCATCCGTGTGGGGCGAAGGGTGGTGAACGCCGATGCGATTTGCTGGCAGGCGGATCGGGACAAGCCCATCGCGACGGGTCGCATGCACCTGCTGCTGGACTGAAGCAAAGGGCGCAGGGCGGCACGGGCGGTCGACCAACCGCCTGGCGAGCGGGATGCTTATGTGGCCGATGCCGCGAGAAAGGAGCCTTGATTGTCACATGACAAGCAACTTTTTCGTCCCTCATGACTTGGCATGATCATCAACCCGCGAGCGATCAGCAAGGGAGAAGTTCATGGCGCAGACTCGTGAGCAGCGTGGCGAAAAGGAAACCAAAGCGGCTGTCGCCAAGGTGAAAAAGACAGGCAAGGTCACCGATGGCGCGCGAGGAGGGATCACCGCGCCGGTTACGCCCTCTCCTGAGCTGGCCGACATTATTGGCGATAGCAAGATTCCGCGAAGCGAAGTGGTCAAGAAGATCTGGGCCTACATAAAGGCGAATGACCTCCAAAATCCAAAGGACAAGCGAGAGATACTGGCCGATGACAAGCTGGAAAAGATATTCGGAGGCAAGAAGGCTAGCATGTTCGAAATGAACAAGCATTTGGCGAAGCATCTCAAGGCTTGAGATGGATATTCAGACGAACTGTGTGAAATGGGAGAAAGGCCCTCTGCGCTGACTGCGCAGAGGGCCTTTCTTATAGCGCATTAGCGTAGGTTGCGTGTCACGCCCGGCCGAACTGGGCGATCAGCAACCACGTTCCGCCCGCAACCAGCAGGAAGAGAATAAGCGCGGACCAGGCCGATGCGAACCGCAGCGTTGGCTGATCTCCTGACCATTTCCGCGTTCCGCTGATCATTGGTCCGACAAGATTGTCGCGCCGATGGACGAGGTAGAAAAGAACGGCGACGACATGAACAGCCGTGAGGGCAAGAATGGCGTTGAAGATGAAGGCGTGCCATTCCGCAGCGACCCGGCCGGTTTCGAAATCGACCAGATAGGAAAAGGGGCCGGACTCCATGCCGTCGATATCCACGGAAAAGAAGCCGAGCCCCACCTGCACCGCGAGGATGGTGATCATGGCGATCACACTCCAGCCGCCAACCGGATTATGGCCAGCTGCTGGCGTGGCGGCCCGGTTGAACATGTGGCCGCGGACATAGCGAAGCAGGGTCGATGGACCGCCAACGAAGTTGGAGAAACGCGCCGTGCTGCTCCCCGCGAAACCCCAGATCAGGCGGAAGAGCAGCAGCGCGAAAATGCTGTAACCGGCAAGCCGATGCCAATCCAGCATGCGTTCTTCAGCCGTCCACCAGGCGAAACCCAGCAGCGGCACCAGCGTCCAGTGAAACAGGCGGATCGGCAGATCCCAGATACGCAGGCGCACCGGCGCGCCGCTCACTTCCGCATCCACCATCAAAGCTCCGCGCGGAAACGATCGTGGCAGCTTTTGCAGGTGCCGCCCAGGCTGGTGCGCGCCGCGCCAAGGCCAGCGACATTGCCGCTGGCGGCGGCGGCATCCAGGGCCTTTGCAGCCGTGATCATGTCGCCCTGAAGCTTCACAAAGGCAGCGTTATCCTTCCAGATTTCGGCTTTGGCGCGCGTCTTGATGCCCGATTCCGGGCCGCTGCCCTTTGGGAAATATTTGGGCAGCAAAGCGGCGCGAGTGGCGATATCACGCGTCAGCGGGCGGACGCTGTTCATGTCGGGTGATCCGGACTTCAGCTCATCATTGATGCTTTTGAAAGCTCCGCCAATCTCCTTGTAGCTGGCCTGGCGCGCCTTGATCGCGTTGGTGACCGCAGGTGTGGCGGCATAGGCGGCGTAGCTCGCGGCCAAGCCGACGGTTGCCAAAGCCAGGGAGTAGGGAAGCTTCATATTCTGCCTCATTCTTTCTGTGATCGTCACGCCAATATTTCACCGATGGGCCGCTTCGTATTCATGGCATCCATGCCCCACGAGTTGACCGAAATTCCCATAACCTGTTGGAGTGTCAAGCCGACACGGCTGATCGACTCTCCATTGCCATGGACGTGGATGCCGGATTTGATCTTTCCTCCTGCGCGCCCGGCCAGCATCACCGGAATGCCCAGAACATCATGGTTCTTGGCATAGGATACGTCCGAATGCGCAAATACCAGTGTGTTGTCGAGCAGGGTGCCGTCGCCTTCCTTGATCGCTGCGAGCGCCGACACGAAATCCGCCCAGGCTTCCATGCTGCGGGTGGCGAAGAAATCCACGGTCGGTTGATACCCGATGGCCCGGTCGATCATTTCTTCGTGCGTGTTCTGGTGATACCCCGTCGTCTGTCCCGCCTGACGCAGATCGGATGCCGCTGTCGAGAAGTTCATGTTGAACACGCGGGTCTGGTTGCAGGCCAGTGCCATGGCCAGCATCTGCGCCATCAGCTTGTGATTGATCTTCCGCTGCTGGACATCGGTGATGTCGCCTGACATGGCCGGTGCTTCGGCGGGTACGACGCAGGCTTCGGCCGGCGGGGGTTTCTGCAACTGTAGCGCGAGCTTTCCTTCCATCTCGCGGACAGAGGTGAAATATTGGTCCAGACGGGCCTTGTCGGTCGCGCCCAGATTGGCTTCCAGCGCGCGGCGTTGTTCGGTAACCCCGGACAATACGCTCCGGCGCACCATGATGCGTGGATCGGGTTTGAAATCGGCCTTGTTGGGATCGTTGAAATCCGGCCCGAAAATCTTGCGGTAGAATTCGACAGGGCTGGGCGTGGCGGCATTCATGCTGCGTCCGTCGCGGAATGAATAGCTGGTGCGTGCATTGCCGTCCGCCGACAGGTCGAGCGAACGGAAGAAGGAGCCGCCGCCAATCGCATCGCCGACTAGCACGTCAAGCGTAGGCGCCCGAATGGCGAGCCAATCGTCTGCGGGCGCACCCGTGCGGACGGCGGTGTTGCCCGACAGATGAGGCAGATTGCCCTTGCCGTCCAGCATCACGTCGAACCCGGTCAGGACGCTTACATGCTGCTTCACGGCAGCAATGGGCGCAAGTTGTGGCGGCAGGTCGTAATCGGCCCCCATGGACTTTGGCTGCCAGCGATCCGGGATCATCCCGCATCCCCAGAACCATGTGCCGAAGCGCACGGGCAGGCGCCCGCCACCCAGGGTCGCGGCGAAGGCCGTGCCGTTATTGTCGAGAAAGGCGTCGAGCAGGGGCAATCCCAGCGTGACTGCACCGCCACCCAATATTCCGCGCAGCAGGAAACCGCGCCGTGTCGTTCCATTCATCAACATCAGCCAGTCTCCTTCGATCTGCGAACCGTTGCCACGCGACTTTCAGGAGCAAGGCGCGGCATGGCGTAAAATGCGGGGTCCAGCGCGATCGCGCGCATAAGGGATGGGAAGCGATAGCCGCCCGCCGAGAAGCCCTGGCTGAGGCGTGCTATCCCGGCTCCGTCTGCTTCCGCCGGATTGCGTCCATTGGCGTAGCGCCATGCCGACTGGACGAGGCAACTGCTGACGCGCGGGCTGTCGTGGAACAGTTGCCCAAGAGCAGCGGCGCCGTTGTAGGCCTGCTTTTCGAAATCGCCGGTGACGTCGATCACCTCGTCATGTTCGACCTTTCGGAACTGGCCGACGCCGTCGAACTGTTCCAGCCCCAAGCCTATAGGATCGGTGCGGCGGTGGCAGCTGGCGCATTCCTCGTCATCAAGGTGCGCCTGAAGCCGGGCGCGGGTCGTCTTGAGCGTCGGGTTGTCGACATTCTGCACCACCGCGAAATTGACGTTGGCGGGCGGGGCAGGGATCTTTTCGCAAAGGAATATCTCGCGCAGCGCTACCCCGCGAAGTGTCGGTGAGGTGCGGCCCGGATGCGAATGCTGCGAAAGCAGGCTGGCATGGGTGAGCAGCCCGGTTCGCGGATCACCTTGCGGAAATTCATAAATATACCAGTCAGGCTTTGTCACCGGCACGTCGTAGATCGGGCCGAGCGTGCGGTTCATTGCGATGGACCGCGTCGTGAAAAGGTCACGATAGTCGCCCTTTCGATCCACCAGCAACCAGTTGATGGTGCGCAGCGTCTGATCTCGCAGCGAAGTGCCGACGGCCTGCGAATAGGCGGGATAGATAAGGGTGTCCTTCGCCAGATCGTCCATTCCGTCCAAGCGGAGATAGTCGGTGAAGAAGGCGCGAACACCTTCATGGAACCGTGGCGAGGCGATCAGGCGATCGACGGCCTTGGCAAGTCCTGCCTGGGTGTCGAGCGCGCCGCTGCGTGCTTCGTCGAGCAATGTCTGGTCGGGTGCACTGTTCCACAACAGGAAGGACAGGCGGCTTGCCTTCGACCATGCATCGACGCTCCGGCGGGAGGGAGCGGGGCGATCTATGCGGAGCAGAAATTCGGGGCTGGTCAGCATTCCGCCTAGCGTTGCCGCCAGACCTGCGTGAAAATTCCCGAGCGTAGCGGTCGCCTCTGTCGCTGACCTTGTAAGAGCCGCAACTTCGCCCTCGCTCAAGGGGCGTCGGTAAAGCTGTGAGCCGACACGTTGAATAAACTGGCGGGCACACGCTGAGCCATCCTTGTCCACGGGAGTGGGTGCGCAACCGATCAGTTTTTGGCGATGCTGCTCGTCCGTCACCTGCGTCGCGATGCTGCGGGCTAACGTCTCATATTGTTCTAGGCCCGCTGCCGTGACGGAGACTGCGCTCGTGCCGACCGCCTGAAGTCCGTCGATGCGCAGGTCTGGTTCGAACCGGCCGACAATCTTGATGTCGGGGCCGAAAATATCGGCGATGACGCTGCGATACTGGCTTTCCGTCAATCGCCGGATCTGGCTGGGAGGTGTGTCCGCGTGCGTTTCGTCGGCGCGCGCTCCATTGAGGGCGATGCTGAGCCCAAGGGTGAGGCAGGCGCCAGCTAGGGCGAGCGAGGGAAGGGCGCGGACCTTCATGGACGCACCTCACTTTGTGCGACTTGGCTGGGCGCAGCAAGGAAGGCTTTTACGCCGACGAAATCATAGGCCGACGATATGGCAGTGAAGCGGCCGGTGCGCGGATCACGATAGCCGTCGGCGAAACGATCGATCGCCTTGCGAATACCGGGGCAGGATACTCGCGTCAGATTGGCACCATTCTGCGTCATCTGTTCGATGGAGTCATAGAAGCTGTCCAGCGTGTAATAGCCAAAGATGCTGCCTTCTATCGAGCCGTCAGGACTGAATTTGGCGCGGAGCCGGGCGCCCGGATGTGGCGCGGTGCATCCACTATCTGTTCTTTGTAGTTCATGGTCAGATCGACGGGGTCCGTCGTCAGGACGCCGCCTGTAATGCGGCCTGAGACTGTGGCACGAAGCCGGGGATCGGGATCGGGCGTAAAGGTGGCGCGCGCCAGCGGGCCGCCACGGCCGTCGCGGGTCAGCGGTTCACTGACAGCAAGAATGGTGACGCTCACTTCAGGGTCATCCTGAAGGCTGTCGACCCCGCGAAGCTCGATTACAGTGGGCGCCCGGGCCGAGATCATGGTCTTACCCGCAACTACTTCCTTGCCGTTTTCGCGGAATGTGGAAACGCAGCCGACGGCGCGCCAAAGCCGGTTATCGACGCCGTTCGTGCCATCTGGCCCTTCGAAATCCAACTTTCCTGCCTTGCCATCCAGGTTGATACCGGCGGCAACCTTGCCCTCATAGGTTTTGAAGTTCTTCGCCAAGGCCGGGAAATCGGCGGGGTTGGAGCAGGCGCTGTAAACCACTTCCCGCTTCTGGAAGGCGAGCCGCCCGGCGCCTTTGGGTAAACCGTTCAGGGCGCCGATCGCCGCCGCCAGCTCCTGCGTCGGCTCTGCCTTTGGATCATAACCCGGCGGGAAGATCACGGAAGATGAGCGGTCGCCGCGAAGAAATATTCTGCGGAATTTGAAATATTCGTTCATCCGCTGCTCAAGTTCCTGCCGTTTCTCCTTACCGGCATATTTGGTCTGCTCGGCAGGCGGCAGCATGGCATAGAATCGATCGAGGTCCCCGCTATCGGGCACGGGACAGCTGTCTTTCTCCCCACCCTGGGCAAGATAGACATTGCTGAGTACGAAGGCGTGGACGCCGGTTTCACCGCCGGTGGGCGCGTCGGCGCCGATGAGGGACGCCGCGATCAGGGGCAGGGCCATATATGTTCTGGTCGGCCGACCGTCGGTCGATCCCAATCTGCCCTTCATATATTCCTCTCTAATGCCGCTTTAGGCGGGTGCTTCAGATTTCATGACTCTTCCTGCATTTTGCCACCACCCCAAAATCGATCATGTGGCGCGGCAATTTCGCGCATCCATTCTGCGCCAACACCGGAAACAGAAAGATTTATCCTGGGTGCCGGATCGACTAGGTTGATCGAAAATCAAGGGAAGTATCAATGCGGCCATTACAGACGGAATCCGGCGAATGGCATCTTGCCGAGAGCGTGGCTGAGCGCGTGCTCGCCATTTATGCCGAAGCGTTCGGGTCCACTGAACCACTTTTTGCCCATGTAGGCCGGTCGGTCGATGGGGGAAGTTCATTGAGAACCTTGCCGGTTGCCGATCTTGCGCGGATGACCAGCCAGGCGATTAACGAACTGGCGCGCCGGGACGCGGTGATGATAGGACGCCGGGGGCTAGGCCCATGTGATTGGCGCGTCATAATGTACAGCCTGACGAGCGCACGAACCTTGCGTGAAGCGATAATGCGTTGCTGCGATTGTTTTGAAGCCATCGACTGGCGATGTGGCAAGATGGCGCTGCGGACCTATGGGGACAGGGCTGAACTTCAATTGGAAGCGATGCGAACCGGCGGATCGACGTCAGCGGGCTGCTTGATCGACCTTTTCGGTGTGATGGAAATACATGGCCTATTTGGTTGGCTGATCGATCATGCGATCCAAGCACGCAATGCCTGGTTGAACCATGCTCCGGAAACAGTCGAGGCGTTGAGCCTGCCAGCCTTGCCGTTTCCGGTGCGCCTGAACGAAGGCTGGAGCGGCTTTGATTTCAGTGCGTCTCTGCTGGATTATCCCGTAATGCGTAGCTGGGAAGACCATCATCGTCGGCCGCTCAGCAATCTTCTGTTCGTTTCCAACCCTCAGGAAGCGGACCGAACGCCAACCGAGATACGCGTTCGCGGCATTGCGATGGCAGCGCTCAAAAATGACAGGCGGCTGCCTTCCTTTGGTGAGATCGTGAGCAGGCTTGGAGGAAGCGAAGCTACGCTTCGCCGCCAGTTGGCGCGTGAAGGAACAAGCTATCGCCAGGTGCGCGAAAGCTGCCGCCGCGAACTGGCGCTGCATTTACTGCGCCGAACAGAGATATCGATCGAGGATATAGCGGCCAGGCTCGACTATTGCGATTCAGATGCTTTCCGTCAGGCGTTCCGCGCATGGACGGGTCATTCGCCGACTGCTTATCGACATGAAGGCGGGACCGCCATGTTTCGGCCAGAAGCTATGGCAAGATAAGGCTTGCCATCAAAATAGCGGCTAGGATTGGGGTCGTTGAAGCTAGCGCTACCTTGAAGCGCCATGAGACGGCGTGAAGGGCATGTGTTAGAAAATGCTGACTGGTTCCGGATCGAGGACCCCACACATTTTTTAAGATGGAGGCCTCCACGCTCCGCGAGGAGCATGGAGGCCAGCCTGTATTTACCACTTGAAGTTGAGGGTGGCACCAAATTCACGTGGGTTCATGACATTGACTACGCTGTAGCCCGACTGGAATGCGCCTGCGACGACAGCATTGGTCTGTACTTCACCCAGTCCGATATTGGTAATCCGGTTCTGGTTGAGCACATTCTTCGCGAAAATGTCGAGTTCCCACTTGTCGTCGTTTGAACGTACGCCGACAAACAAGTTGACGAGTTCACGATGCTTGAAGCGGTATTGCGACTGCCACCAGTTGTAGCTGGGCGTATAGGTGAGCAGGCCCCGCACGAATGGCGTGACGCTATCCATAGGGAAACGCATTTCCGTGTTGGCGTTCAAGCTGAAGTCAGGCGTATTCGCTAACCTATCGCTTATATTGCAGTAACTAACATTGCCGGTTCCAGTGACGGCTGGCAGACCCGTAGTGTTGGGTGTTCCAGTACCCGCATAGTCATTGCAGGGCAATCTGGCGTTATCCCATCTCGCCTTCGTATAGGCTGCGGCAACGTTCAGGTCCCAGTTCGGTGTTGGGCGCGCATCGATTGATGCCTCAATACCCTTAATCGTAGCATCGCCATTATAGTTGAAGTCAAAACCGCCGGTAGTTTGACCTGGATTGGTGGGCGAGGACCAGAAAATGCTGTTGAAACGGCTGAGAAAACCATCGAGTTTCTGATAGAATGCCGCAACGGTGTAATTCAGCTTCCGATCAAATAGCGCTCCCTTCAAGCCCACTTCGACCGAGTCTGTCTTTTCCGGCCGCGTCTGAATGAGATCGGCGGATACAACAGCCGGACCCGCGACCTTTGTACTACCTTGACGGAAGGAATGGCCATATGCGGCATAGACATTCAGTTCTGGTGTCACTTCATAGTTGATAGTCGCACCTCCAGTGATCGGAGTGTTCCGGGTGCGTTGAAGTGATGTCGGGATGATTTCTACCGGCGGTGAATTGATGAAGCCGGAGAGCCCTTGCTGCGTCGTCTGCACATTCTTAATGATCGAATAGCGTAGACCGCCTTGGATAGTTAGCGGACCAGCCTTGTATCTTAGGTTTCCGCTGAATGACCATGTCTGCGCGTACACAGGCACAGTTACCAAAGCCGTGAGAGGCAACTGATTGGGAATTGTATAGGGCGCGAAGTCTCCCGGACAACCGGCGGCTGCCCCGCCGACCAATGCACAAGGCGGGTTGACTTGCGCGGTAGGTGCTACGGTGTAGAGAAGCAGGCTGCTGTCTTGGGCAACTGTTGTGGTGCCAGTTTGCTTCGAATAGAACGCGCCAACACCCCAGCCAAGACCTTCATCATTGTTCGAGCTTAAACGCAGTTCGGCGGTATCGACCTTGTAAGGCGTCACTACATTCGAAGGCTGAACGTAGCCGGGAATGGCGTTGGCAACATCCAGGTCACGCGAAATCTTCAACTTGCTATACTGATGTGCTCCGACGAAGGAGAGTGTCGCAGGCCCGAGGTCATAGTCGAACTGGAGATTGACTAGGTGCGTTTCGTTCTGACTGCGGAAGATGCCTTCCTGCACCGAACCGCGATCGGAAACGCTCAGCGGTGGACCGGACGTTACGCTCGTGTCTGTAGCGAAGGGACCGCCCCCAAATGCTGGAGGCACGAAGATTGACGGTATACCAAATACTGTGCCGTAAATGCCCAGCGGGGTATTGCCGTTACCGACCACCTGCTGAAATATTCGATTGTCCGCCTGCAGATATTGATAGGTCAGGTAAGCGGTGAAGTCGGTGCTGGGTTGCCAACCAAGGGTAACGCGCGCGCTTTCCGTACGGCTGCGCGAATATTCACCACTATTCACGTTTCGCACCTGATTGAGGCGGTTGCCATCGACCACACCCGCTACGCGGATAGCTAGTGTATCGGAGAAAGGCAGAGAAACGCCGCCCTGAACGTTGTAAGCATGTCGGTCGGTGCCGGTGACCTGTAAATTCCCTTCGATGCGGTCGAATACGGGCTTGCGAGTAGCGATCGTTATCGCACCGGCTGGCGCTGACAGGCCGCGGAGCAGCCCCTGCGGACCGCGCAGCACTTCGATCTGCTGGATGTCGTAGATTGCAGTGAAGACTGTCTGCGCGTCCGTCGGAATTTCGTTATAATAGACTTGGACTGCGGGTCCGGTACCCTGATCAGGGTCGAAAGTGACGCCGCGCAGGGTCGTGGTGTTGTTACGGCCGGTCGTGTTGGTCAGTTCCAAGCCCGGTGCGAGTTGGGAGACGTCCTTGATGTCGAAGATCTTGAATTTTTCAAGCTGTTCGCCAGTTGCGACGTTCACCGACATCGGCACGTCCTGAAGTTTTTCCGCCCGGCGCGTGGCGGTTACGATGATGTCGCTTGAGCTATTTTCAGCTCCGGTCTGGGCATAAGCCAGCGCGGGTACAGCAAAAGCAGAAACGCCAGCGCACAGAAGCGCTGCGCGTGAGACACGCTTAATTCGCATCGATAATCCTCCCCTGAGGGTGTTGCTGTTAAACGGCTCTCGTTAATTTGGGCCGTTTCGTGCACTATATTCGAGTGGACAACGCTGGCAACGCTTTTCTGAACGGCGACGTGCGAAATGAACCGGATGAGCAAAATTGCTTGGCCGGTTGGATGGGCCGAACGGGAAGTGTAACCCTAACCTTCTGTCAGCAGCTTTGCGTTGGCGCCAAGATGCCGCCGCAAAACAGGCCGGTCAAACGGCGTGCATGAGCATTGAGATGGGCCGGGTCGATGCGGTTTTCGGCCTCGCCCTGGAAAAAGCGGCGATGGGATTCAGAGAGGATGAGGCTGGTGAGAGACTCAGCCGCGAAGGCCACATCCTGATCGGGGATGGTTCCCCGGTCGACCAGCGACTGTAGAAATGCGATCATCGGATCGAGATAGCGGCGCACGACGACCTGTTCGATATGAGGGCGGGCTTCTTCCATGAAGGAGGGGTTTAGCATCAATAGACGGCGCATGCCGGTGGCATAGGGTTCGCACACTTCGACAAGGCACCCCTGCACGAATGCGAGCAGGCTTTCCTGCCAGTCTGAGCAGGGAGGGACGATCATGGGCTCCAGCCCATAATTCAGCATTTGCCGGACGACTGCGGCAAATAGCGCGGATTTGTTGGGATAATGGGCGTAGACGGTTTTCCGCGACAGGCCGGATGCGGCGATGATCGAGTTCATCGTGAGGTTCGGCCCATGTTCGACGAGCAGCTGCATGGCGGTATCGACCAGGCGCTGCTCGACGTCGCCGCTTTCTTCGCGGCGGGGGCGGCCGGGGCGGCGGATGGGGGGAGTGGAAACCATGAAGGAAAGCATTGGCAAAAAAAGCTCCGGTTGAAAATAAACAATCTTGTTTCTTTTTGTCGCCGCGCTATCCGTGTCGCTGTCGATCAAGGTTGGAGTCATTCCGCTTGCCGCTTTCTGGCCCGCGCCGTTCCTCGTTTATGCTCTGTGCGCTGCTGTCGGCCTGCGCGCCGTCGATCGAACTCGCGCGACCCAGGATCGCGTTGCCCGAGCGGTTCGAAACGGCACCTGCCCCGGCCGCCGAGGAAAGGCTGGACCGTTGGTGGAGCCGTTTCAACGACGCGCAACTTTCCGCATTTGTGGAACAGGCGCTGGCGCAGAATACCGACGCCCGTTCAGCCTATTTCCGGCTGCGCGAGGCGCGCGCGATTCGCGATCAATCGCTGTCGCAGCGCCTGCCGACAGGCGCCATCAGCGGATCGGCCAAGATACAGGATGGCAGCCAGCTGTCGGGCACCGATCTGTTCGGGTCCACCGCGCGCAGTGACAGCCAGTCGCTGGCCTTCAGCCCCAGCTGGGAACTCGACCTGTTCGGCAGGCTGGGCGCGATCGGGCAAGGGGCGCGGGCGACCTATGTGGCGGCGGCCTATGATTATCATGCGGCTCGCTTGAGCCTGGCCGCCGATGTCGCGAGCGCGCTGTTCGAGGCGCGAGGGCTGGCTGTCCAACGCGACGACGCGCAGGAGGGGCTGCGGATCGCGAGAGAATTGGAGCGAGCCTCGCAGCTCGGCCGGGATCGCGGGCTGGTGGCGGCTTCGGAAACGGCTCGGCTGGAAGGCGACGCAGCAACGGCGCAGGCAGAGCTGACGCGGATCGAGACGGCGCTGCGAAATGCCAAGCGGTCCTTGCTGGTCCTGATCGGAACGCCGGACGCCCCGACCGATAGCCTGCCGATAGAGGCGCGGCTCGATACGGCGCCGCCGGTCCCGCCGATGCTGCCCGCGACGCTGCTGACGCGGCGGCCGGATATATTGGCCGCCGAGGCGCGGGTTGCGGCAGCGACGAGCGCCGTCAAGGTCGACAGGTTGGCGCTGTTCCCCCGCTTCACGCTTCAGGGCAATGGCAGCATCAGCCGCACCTCCGGGGTGGCAGGCGGCATTTCGAGCCTCTGGTACATCGCCGCCGGATTGAGCCTGCCGATTCTGGACCGTACGCGCCTGATGGCGCAATTGCGCGCGACGGAGGCGCAGGGCGAACGCGCCGTGGTGAGCTATGAGGCGGCGGTGCAGGCGGCCTTCCGGGATGCCGACATCGCGCTGGCGCTGGTCGCCGCCGATCGGGTGCGGCTCGCCGACCTTGGCCTTGCCGAGGAACGGGCGCGCTTTGCGTTTGATGCCGGGCGCAAGGGCTATAGAGCCGGGCTGACTGACCTTACTACCTTGATCCAGGCGGAACAGACGTGGCGGGCCGCGCGCCGTGCCCTTACCAATGCGCGGACACAGGCGCTGGGCAATGCCGTTGGCGCGTTCCGTGCGCTGGGCGGCGGGTGGAGCCCGGATGATCCCGCGACGGCGCCTGAACAGCCGCCGGTCGCCCTGCCTATTCAATCCAAGGAAATGCCGTGACCTTCAAGCCGCGTCCCTTTGCCATGGCGCTTCCCCTCGCCCTGCTGCTTGCCGCCTGCGGTGGGGGCAAGGAAGCGGCGAAGGAGCCGCCGCCGCCGACCGTGACGGTGGCCATGGTCGATCATCGAGCGCTGGAAGGGGGCCTCAGCGCCTCAGGCCGCCTGATCCCGCGCGAGGAGGTGGCGGTCGCGCCGGAGCTTTCGGGCTACCGCATCGCGCGCGTGCTGGTGGAAGAAGACGCCAGGGTGGGCGCGGGACAGGTATTGGCGGTGCTGGACGATACGCTGCTGCGTTCGCAGATCGATCAGGCGCGCGCGCAGTTGAGCCAGCAGCAGGTTGCGTATGAGAGAGCTCGCATGGACGCGGGCCGCGTGGCGGGCCTCGACAATCAGGGCGTGCTGTCGCAGGAGGCGATCGACCAGCGGCGCATTGCCGCGCGATCGGCGCAGGCCGCCGTGGGCGTTGCGAAGGCGCAGCTTGACGACCTGCTGACCCGCCAAAGCCGGTTGATCATCCGATCGCCCGTGGCAGGCCGTGTTCTCCAGCGATCGGCACGTCCGGGCGAGCCGTCCGCATCGGGCACGGTGCTGTTCACCATTGCGCGCGACGATCTGGTTGAATTGGATGCCGAGGTTGCTGAAGCGGCCATGGGAACGCTTTCCATCGGTGATCCCGCTACGGTCACATTGGCGTCGGGCACCAGGCTATCGGGCAAGATCAGGCTGCTGGGCGCGCGCGTCGATAATCAGACGGGGCTTTCGAGCGCGCGCATCGCCTTGCCGGTGAACCCGCAATTGCGCCCCGGCGGCTTTGCCAAGGCGGAGTTCGTCAAAGCCAGCGGCACGGTGTTGGCCGCGCCTGAAGCCGCGGTGCATTATGATGCCGACGGCGCCTATATGCTGTTGCTCGACAAGGCCGACCGGGTTCATCGCGCTTCGGTGCGGACAGGGCGGCGCGCGGGTGGCATGGTCGAGATATTGAGCGGCGCGAAGCCCGGCGTGCGGGCGGTGCTGGGCGGCGGCGCTTTTCTACTGGAGGGTGACCGGGTGCGGATCGCCGCTGGCAGGGGCAAGTAACCATGCGCATTTCCGCCTGGGCCATCCGCAATCCGATCCCGGTCGTTTCGCTGTTCATCCTGCTGACGATCGCGGGGATCGTGGCGTATATCGGCTTGCCCATAAAGCAGTTCCCCAACGTCAACTTCCCTGTCGTCAGCGTGACGGTGACGCAAAATGGTGCGGCACCCAGCGAAGTCGAGAACCAGATCACCCGGCCGATCGAAAATGCGTTGAGCAGCGTGGCGGGGGTCAAGCATATAAGCTCCACGGCCGTGCTGGGATCGTCCACGACGACGGTCGAGTTCGAGCTGCACAGCGACATGCAGAAGGCGACGGACGATGTCCGTACCGCAGTGGAGCGCGCGCGCATCGATTTGCCGCCGGGGATCGACCCGCCGCTGGTGCAGCGCCTGGACATCGATGCCGCGCCGATCCTGACATATGCGGTCAGTGCGCCCGCGATGGGCAACACGGAATTGTCGCGCTTCGTCGACAAGGTGGTCACGCGCGCATTGCAGGCCCAACAAGGCGTGGCGCAGGTTCACCGCATCGGCGGCGCGAACCGTGAAATCAACATCGTGCTGGATGCGCAGCGCATGGCGGCACGGGGCGTGACCGCGCCGCAGGTGAACAACGCGCTTGCCGCGTTCCACAGTGACGATCCGGGTGGCCGTGCCGATGTGGGGGCGGTCGAACAGACGATCCGTGTTCTCGGCTCATCAACGACCATCGACAGGTTGCGCGACCTGGCGATCCCGGTTCAGGGGCGTTATGTCCGCTTGGGCGACATTGCCGAAATTGGCGATGGCGCGGCCGAACAGCGCGGGTTTGCGCGGTTGGACGGCAGGCCCGTGACCGCGATCCAGATCAGCAAGACGCGCGAAGCGAGCGACATCAGTGTCGAGGACCGGGCGGTGAAGGCCATAGCCCAGCTTCACGCCGAGCATCCGGGCGTCACCTTCACCAAGCTGGTGTCCACGGTGGATTCGACACGGCGGACCTTTGCATCGACCCAGCATGTGCTGATCGAGGGCATCTTTCTGGCGGTGATCGTCGTCTACCTCTTCCTGCGCAACTGGCGCGCGACGATCATCGCGGCGGTGGCCATGCCGTTATCCCTGATCCCCACTTTCGTCCTGATGTCGGCCATGGGGTTCAGCCTCAACAGCATCACGCTGCTGGCGCTGACATTGGTGATCGGCATCCTGGTCGATGACGCGATCGTGGAGGTCGAGAATATCGAGAAGCGGATCGAGACTGGCGAGACGCCTTATCGCGCCGCGTTGATCGGCGCGGATGCCATCGGTCTGGCGGTGATCGCCACGACCGCGACGATCATCGCTGTGTTCGCGCCGGTCTCGCTGATTCCGGGGCAGGCGGGGCAGTTTTTCCGCGAGTTCGGTTTGACCGTGGCTGTCGCGGTGCTCTTCTCGCTGGTTGTGGCGCGTTTGCTGACGCCGCTGATGGCGGCCTATTTCCTCGTGCCGCTCAAGGATCGGGTGCATCGGGAAAAGCGGCCCGTAAACCCGATTTACGGCCGCATATTGGATTGGGCCTTGGCACACCGATGGATGACCATGGCGATCGGTGGCGGGATTTTCCTTCTGTCGCTCCTGCTGGCGAGCCTTACTCCGGTGGGATTTCAGCCGGTCGGCAATCCGGGCTATCTCTACATCGCGGTGCAGGGGCCGCCCGGCGCGACGCGTGAGGACATGGCGCGGGCGGTCAACGACGCGACCCGCATGCTGTCGGCGGAGCCCGCTGTGGAAAGGGTCTTTGCCCAGGTGGGGTCAACGTCCGGCGGCTTCAGCGCGGGCGACGATATGCGCACGGGAACGCTGACGGTGGTGCTGAAACATGATCGCGACGTCACGACGGACGAGTTCCGGCAGATCATAAGGCCGAAATTGCGCGATATTCCGGACGTGCGCCTGTCCAATCAGGGCACGTTCGGTTCGGCTGGCGTCAACATCGTGCTGGCCGGGGAGGATGGACAGGCGTTGGAGCGCACGCAAATCGAACTGTTGCGGCAGATGCGCAACGTGCGGTCGATTTCCGACCCACGCCCGGCGCCGCCGCCCGCAGGCCCGGAGTTGATCGTGACGCCCCGGCCGGAGGAGGCGTCGCGCCTTAACGTCGATAGCCGGACGCTGGCCCAGGTGCTGCGCATCGCGACTATCGGCGACATCGACGCCAGCGTGGCGAAATATTCGGATGGCGACGAGCGCGTGCCGATCCGCGTCCGCCTGCCGGAAGGATCGCGTCAGGATCTGGAGACGATCGCGAACCTTCGCGTGCCGACCATCGATGGGCAGACGACGCCCTTGTCGGCCGTTGCGGATATTCGGTTCAAGGCGGGACCCGGCAAGATTGTGCGCTATGACCGGGAGCGGCGCGTGTCGGTGGAGGCGGATCTGGTCGCCGGGCGGACATTGGGTCAGGCTTTGCAGGAAGTGAACGCATTGCCAGTCATGCGTAACCTGCCCAACGGGGTCCAGGAAGCGAAGACGGGCGATTCGGAAGCGATGTCCGAGCTGTTTGGCGGCTTCATGCTGGCGATCGTGGGGGGCATCGGGCTGACCTTTTCGGTGCTGGTGCTGCTGTTCAAGGGCTTCTTCAAACCGGTGGTCATTCTGGCCGCGCTTCCGCTGTCGCTGCTGGGTGCCTTTGCTGCACTGACGCTGTTCGGCAAGACGCTGGATTTGCCCGCGATGATCGGCCTGCTGATGCTGCTGGGCCTGTGCGCGAAGAATTCGATCCTGCTGGTGGAATTTGCGATCGAGGAGGAGCGGGCGGGGACGCCGATGACGGAGGCGCTGCGCAATGCATGCCGCGAACGTGCGCGACCGATCGTCATGACGACGGTGGCGATGGCGGCGGGCATGCTGCCGACCGCGTTGGGCATTGGCGAAGGCGCGGAATTTCGCCAGCCGATGGCGCTGGCGGTGATCGGCGGCCTCATCACGTCAACGGCGTTGTCGCTGATCTTCGTGCCGGTGATCTATGAGATCGTCGAAAGCATCGAAAGATGGATCGCGCCAAGGGCCGCGCGTCTGGTGACGCCGCGTCAGCCGGGGGATGACGATCCTTTTCCCATATGATGGAAATGTTGACAGGTGCTCGCCGGTCGCTTGACTTATCGAACATGCATGTTCAATTAGGTGCGCCTTTTAGGCACTCTCCTACACCTACCTGGGCCGGCCACAAACCGGCCCTTTCTTTTATGTGGCGGTAGGGGTGCCCAACAGAAAAAGGGCGCTTGCGCGCCCTTTTCCCTCAATAATGCCTGAGCTTTTGCCGTTAGGGCAGCTTGGCCAGATCGGCGTCGATCGCCGCCAGACGGGCGTCGGTGACATCGTCAGGCGCATATTGCTGAATCGCCTTCAGCGTCATGGCGCGGGCCATGTCGACCTGATCATTGCTGGTCATGCCGGGAATATACTTCTCGACAATCGCCTTAGCAGCGGGGTTGTCGAGCAGGACACCCAGTTCGGTGTCGGCAGAGGTGTACTTGGCGGTAGCAGCAGTTTCCGCCAGCGCCGGAGTGGCGAGCGACAGAGCAGCGGCAGCAAGAATCAAAAATCGCATGGAACAGGATCCTCCGTTTGTGATATTTCCTATATCGCACGATGTCGTGCTAAATTCAAGTCACCAGCTTTTGCGGGCCGCCATCAAAAGATCGACGGTTTTCCGGGCGGCGCCTAACAGTTCGGCTTCGACGATCGGACCAGCGCTGCTTTCCTGCAATTCCCACCCGGTGATGGCGGCTACAAGCTGTCGAGCGATCGCGGAAGGATCGCGGGCAGGAATGCCGTCGCGCACGGCGGCCTGGCTGATGTCGTCGCTGATAAGGCGCACGATGTAGAGATAGCCTGCTTCGTACATGGCGCGGGCCAGTTCGGGGAAGCGTTCACGATTGGCGAGCGTCAAGAGCTGGAACGCGTGCACTTCCTGCTGAAGCAGTGACCGCGCGATCACTTGCGCGTGATGGTGGAGGCGTTCGGCAATGTCATCGGTCAGCAAATGATCTTGGCTTGCCGATATAAGCGACCATTGCTTGACGCGATCATGGATGACGGTCGTGAACAACGCTTCCTTCGAGGGATAGCGGGCATAGAGCGTACCCTTGGAAACGCCGGTGGCCGCAGCGATATTTTCCATCGCCACGCCGTCATAACCCAGTTCCAGGAACATCCGGGTGGCGGTGGCCAAGATAGCGCGATCGATCGCGGCGACCTGTTTCGCGTCGGGTCGACCGCGTTTTGGGGTGAATGCTTTCTCGGTCTTTGTGGCTGGCATGACCGCATCTCTGACTCAAGCCATGGGCGGAAGCAATGGCCTTCTGAAATAAATCGAACGACACCGATCGAATATTGACGTGTGCGCTCCTGGAACGTAAGAATGTAAACTGCCGACAATCGGAAAATGTCCCCCCAGCGGAGAGGCTGCACATCATGAAGAATTCCTCATCCATCCTGTTGCTTGCTGCCGCGGGGATGATGCTGACGCCGGTCGGGGGATATGCCCGCGATACCCGGAATTCACCCGAGCGCAGAGCCGCTGAGACCCTGTCCAAAATGACGGGTGAAGAGAAAATCCGGCTCATCCACGGCCCTATGTCGGGCCTCGTCCCTGTGTCGAAGCGCCCGCAGGGAGTGCCCGTCAGCGCAGGATATATCGAAGGCGTGGAGCGCCTCGGCGTTCCTACGCTGGTGGAAAGCGACGCAAGCCTTGGTGTGTCCAACCTGATGGAAATGCGCAAGGGCGATGTCGCGACGGCATTGCCCTCAGGGCTTTCGCTTGCGTCCACATGGGATCCGGAAATCGCCCGCGCGGGCGGTGCGATGATCGGCGCGGAGGCGCGGGCCAAGGGTTTCAACGTGATGCTGGTGGGCGGCGTCAATCTGGTGCGCGATCCGCGCGGCGGCCGCAATTTCGAATATCTGGGCGAAGACCCGATGCTGGCTGGGGAACTGGTCGGAAGTCAGATCAGTGGCGTGCAGTCCAACGACATCATCGGCACGATCAAGCATTTCGCGCTCAACAATCAGGAAACCGGTCGCAACATCGCATCGGTGAACATGGATGAGCAGGCGATGCGCGAGAGCGATCTGCTGGCTTTCCAGATCGGCATGGAACGCGGCAATCCCGGTTCGGTGATGTGCGGCTATAATCGCATTGGCGGTACTTTCGCTTGTGAGCACCCTTTCCTGCTAAACGACGTGCTGCGGCGTGATTGGGGCTTCAAGGGTTATGTGATGTCGGACTGGGGCGCGGTGCATTCCACCGAGGCCATCATCGCCGGCCTCGACCAGCAATCAGGCGAACAGATCGACGGCAAGCGCTATTTTTCCGACCTGATGGTGGAAGCGGTCAAGGCGGGGAAGGTGCCGCAGTCGGCGGTCGACAAGGCGGCCGGACGCGTGCTCTACGCCATCTATGCCCATGGCGTGGCCGACAAGCCGCTACAGCCGGGCCAGTCGATCGATTATGACGCCAACGCCGAGGTAGCGCAGCGTGCGGCGGAACAGGGGATCGTCCTGCTGCGCAATGAGGGTGGCATCTTGCCGCTGGCCGCTTCGGCGAAGACGATCCTGGTGGTCGGAGGCAATGCCGATGTTGGCGTGCCGAGCGGCGGCGGTTCGAGCCAGGTTAATCCCGTGGGTGGACTGAAGCGCGTTTCCAAGGGCGCGGAAAGCGGCCCTGCCGCTGGCTTTGCCCGTCGCGGCTATGGGGGCACGGCTCCGCTCGATGCGCTGCGCGCCGAGTTTCCGAATGCGGCCGTCAGCTATCTGGACGGCAAGGATGTGCCAGCCGCTGTCCAGGCAGCGAAGTCGGCCGACATCGTTGTCGTTTTCGCGGAGAAGTACGCGACCGAGGCCATCGACCATAAGGACCTGTCGCTGGGCGAGGGTCAGGACGACCTGATCGACGCGGTGGCAAGCGCGAACGGAAAGACCGTCGTCGTACTGGAAACCGGCAACCCTGTCCTGATGCCCTGGCAGGCCAAGGTCCCGGCCATCCTGTCGGCATGGTATGGTGGCCAGCGTGGCGGCGCTGCCATTGCGCGGGTTCTGACCGGAAAGGTGAACCCGTCCGGTCATCTGCCCGTGACCTTCCCCGCCTCCGTCGATCAGTTGCCCAATCCAGTGCTTCCTGGCTCCGACGCGGCGCCAGCGGATAAGGAAACGCGGGCCGTCTATGGTCTTCAGGCGGGTTTGAAGCCGTTCGACATCGTCTATCCGGAAGGATCGGACGCCGGTTATCGCTGGTTCGACAAGAAGGGACTGAAGCCGCTTTATCCTTTCGGATACGGTCTCAGTTACACGCAGTTCCGCTATGAAGGGCTGAAGGTCACGGGCGGAAAGGCGCTGTCTGTCCGCTTCACCGTGGTGAATGAGGGTCAGCGGGACGGTGCGGACGTGCCGCAGGTCTACGTCACCCGGCCGGGCAAGGCCAAGCGGTTGATCGGGTGGGCGAAGCCCAATCTCAAGCCCGGCGAAAGTAAGGAAGTCACGGTTACGGCAGACATGCGCGTGATCGCGGACTTCGATGCAAAGGCGCAGCGTTGGGTGGTGCCCGCGGGTGACGTCAAGGTAGAGGTGGGCACATCCGCCGCGGATCCGGTGCTGACCGGCACGGCGCGGCTGAACCGCATGATCCGGAGGCCCTGAGCCATGACAGCGAAGCGTTTGATGAAGAACTGCCTGCTGGCGGCAACAGCTATGCTTGCACTTGTCGAGGCTCCGGCTTTTGCAGGTCCGCTGGACGATCATTTCCAGAGCCCGCCCGTCGATGCTCGGCCCCGGCTGCGTTGGTGGTGGCCGGGCGATGCGGTGACGGATCAGGAATTGCAGCGTGAGCTGAAGCTGATGGCGGACACCGGATTTGCCGGTGCGGAGATTCAGTCGTTCACGCCCAATTTCGTGACGCTTACGCCGGACGAGAAGGCACGCGTCGATCAATATGCCGAGCCGTCCTTCTTTGCCCATGTCCGTGCCGCGGGGGAGGCGGCGAAGGCGTTGGGCCTGACGCTGGACTATACGCTGGGTTCGTCCTGGCCGTCCGGCGGAGGCTTTGCCATCCCGCCGGAACTGGCGTTCACCGAACTCGCCATGGCCAGCACCCAGGTCAGGGGCGGCGAGGCCGGTCCGATCAAGCTCAATATACCCAAGCGCACAAAGCGGCTGGGCGCGCTCAGTATGTTCGATGCGCGCGTCAAGGACCCGAAGGTAGCAGACTGGGGCAAGAGGATGGAGGGCCGCGCGCGCACCGTCGCGGTCGTTGCGGTCAAGGGCAATGCGCCCGTGCTTCACCCTGCCGTGCCGGGCGCGATGGGCATGACATTGACGCCGTGGCGGGATGTGGTGACGGCAGGCACGCTGGACCCGGCAAGCAGCGTGCTCCTGACCAGCAAGTTGCATGATGATGGCACGCTCGATTGGACGCCGCCGCCCGGCGACTGGCAAATCTTCGTGTTCCGCCAATATGCCTCCGACGTCGGTGTGCTAGGCGCGGCCGGGCAGGGGCCGCAGCTGATACTGGATCATATGAACCCGCAAGCCTTTGCGGCGCATGCGGCGCGCGTCGGTGATCCGTTGGGGAATGACCCGGTCGGAATCCGATCGACATTCGTGGACAGCCTGGAATTGATGCAGGATATTCAGTGGGGACCTGAATTACTGCAACAGTTCAGGAGGAGGCGCGGCTATGACCTGACGCCCTATCTGCCCTTCGTTGTCCAGCCCGGTTGGATGCAGGCGTGGAGCGAGCATTGGTCGCCGCCCTATTTCGACACGGCGAACAGCGATGTGGCGGAACGGGTTCGCGCCGACTATCGCCGCACGGTTTCAGACATGATGATCGAGGGGTTCATCCAGCCTTTCGTGGCATGGAATCATGCGCATGGGCTGAAGGCCAAGTTCCAGGCGCATGGCGGCGCTTTCGATACGATCCGGGGATATGGTCTGGTCGATATACCCGAGACCGAGGATTTGCCCGGTTCAGGCGATCCTTTTTTCATGCGGATGGCCCGGTCGGGTGCGCATCTCTATGGGCGTCCAATCGTATCGGCGGAAAGTCTGGCATGGGGGAATCGCCCCTATGATGTGACGCCCGACGAAATGCGGCGGCGGGTCGATGCCTTCATGGCGGGCGGCGTCAACTCCATGATCCTGCACGGTTATAATTATCGCTTCCATGCCGACGATTGGCCCGGCTGGCACGCTTTCCAGCCAAGCCCGTTCGCTGGCGGCTTTTCCAACATGTTGAACGAGACCAATCCGATCTGGCCCGCAATGAAGCCTTTGGCGGGCTATATCGGCCGATTGCAGGCCGTCATGCAAGCAGGTGAGGCGGTGGTTCCGGTCGCCTATTTCTATGGCCGCTACGGCTATTATGTCGGCATCGAGGATGACGGCGCGGGCAAGCAGGCAGCGGAAAAGGCGTTCCTGGCGGGAGGCTATGATTTCGACCGGATCAACCCGGATTCGATCGCTCATGCGCGGATCGAAGGGAAGCAGCTCGTTTCGCAGGGCGGCCAACGCTATCCGGTGCTGGTGTTGCCGCCGATCGACGGCATTCAGGCAGAGACAGCCGAGGCGATCGCGCGTTTTGCCAAGGCGGGACTGCCGGTTTTCTTCACCGATCGAGAGCCGAGCCGGGATGAAGGGCTCGCCCAGGCTCGCCAGCGTGATGCGAGGGTGAAGAAGGCAGTCGCCGCCGCGCTGAAATCCGGAGCGAAGATCGTTCCCGCCGCTGGTGTGACCGATGCTCTGCGGGCAGCGGCGATTCCGGCCAATCTGCGCTTTTCCGGTGACGCTGCCGATCTTTACTTCGTTCAGCGGAAGATCGACGGCCGCACGGCGACCTTTGTGTACAACAGAGGAGAGGTCGCACGGCAGGTGACGCTGACGCTGCCCGAGGTGGGGGGCGTGACGCGGTGGAATGCGATGAACGGCACGGTTGCGCCTGTGTCGGCGCGCGTCGCTGGGCAGGCGACCGACGTGCCTCTTAGCCTGGCGGCGGGGGAAAGCGCGCTCCTGATGCTCGATCCAACGACGCAGGCTGTCACCGTTCCGGCATCCGCTACCGTGGCCAGCATGACGCTGCCCATGGATGGATGGCGGCTTCAGGCGACCGGCCATGTCCAGCGCAAGCCCTATAGCCAGGATTTCGCCTCTATCAGCCTGAAGGACTGGCAGCAGGTGCCTGAACTGGCGCGCTTTGCAGGGACGGGAACCTACATGCGCACGATCGATGTCGATGCGGGCTGGCTGACCAAGGGAACAAGCGTGATGCTGGATCTGGGCGAAGTGCATGACGTCGCCACGGTGACGGTCAACGGACAAAGCCTGCCCACCCTGTTCAGCGCACCGTTTCGCGTCGATGTGACGAAGCTGGTTCGCGTGGGCAAGAATGACATCAGCGTTGCTGTCGCCAACGTACCCCAGAATGCGATGATCGATCCCAAGGACACGATCTACAAGAAGCTGAAGCCGGTTCCGGCCGGATGGGTCGGGCCAGCGAAGCTGGAGGCGCAACGGTGAGAGGGCGGCGTTTCGCAGCCGCGATCGCATCCTGCCTGCTGATTGCAGCGGCGCCGGTCGTACCTTCTTCAGAAGCAGGATTGAAGTCGGTCAATCCGGAGTTGCGGCCGGTCGCGCGCGGCATCATGCAGGCGCAGCGCAGCGGGGCGATGTACAAGCCTGCCAAGCCCGGCCCACTGCCCGCAGGGGTTGAGGAGCGGCAGGCACCCGGATCGCGCGGACATCCGCCGGTGCCGGTCTATGTCGTGAACGCTGGTGCCGAGCAGGGGGCGCCGCGCGGCGCCATCTTCTTCGTTCATGGTGGCGGTTTCATCGGCGGCGATGCGCGGGACAATCTGCCCGCGCTCAAGAGCCTGGCCGAGCGGCTGAACTGTGTGATCGTGTCGGTGCAATATCGGTTGGCGCCGGAGACGCATTTCCCCGGACCTCTGGAAGATGCCTATGCGGGTTTGAAATGGCTGCATGGCAATGCCGCCGCGTTGGGCGTCGATCCGGGTCGGATTGTCGTCATGGGTGAAAGCGCGGGTGGCGGCTTGGCTGCCATGCTGACGATTGCGGCGCGTGACAGGGGCGAGGTGCCGGTCGCGTTTCAGGCGCTTATCTACCCCATGCTGGACGACCGGACTGGTTCTTCGCGTCCAGTGCCGCCGCATATCGGCCAGCTGATCTGGACGGCGGAGTGGAACCGGAAGGGCTGGCAGGCGCTGCTTGGGCGGCGGCCTGGCGCTGCCACTCAGCCTGAAGGCGCGGTGCCTGCGCGGGTGAAGAACCTCAAAGGGCTTCCGCCGACCTTTATCGGGGTCGGGTCCATCGACCTGTTCGTGGACGAGGATGTGGAGTTTGCTCGCCGCCTGATCGATGCGGACGTCCCTACCGAATTGCTGGTGATACCGGGCGCTTTCCATGGGTTTCAGCTGATCGTCCCGCGCGCGGCCATATCCCAGCAATTCAATGCCGCGCTCGATGCGGCGCTGGTCCGCGCCCTTTCGCTGGAGAAGAAATGATGAGGATGAGCGCATTGCTGGCTGCTTCGCTGATGTTGGGCGCTGCGCCCGCCGCTATCGCTCAGACGGGGAGCGCTGAGGGCTGGATCAGCCATGCGGAGGCGGGGCCGACGGTGCGCCCGATCGTCCTGCATTTCCGTCGTGCGCTCGACCTGCCCGGCAAACCAAGCTCTTATAAGGTACGAGTAACGGCTGATAATAGGTTCATATTATTTGTGAATGGCGCACGTGTGGCGGCGGGGCCTTCGACGGGCGACATCGCCCATTGGCGCGAGGAGAGCATCGACCTTGCGCCCTATATGAAGCGAGGCGTCAACGTCATCGCGGCGACGGTGTGGAACGGTGTCCAGCCACTGAAGCTGCCCGCCAATGCCACGCCCGCGCAGGTTTCGGCGGCTCAGGGCAGTTCGCTATTCACCAATACTGCGCCGCTGTTCCAACAGAGCGTCGCGACCGGGTTTCGCCTGATCGGCGAAGGCAAGGCGGCGGAGCTTTCGACTGACCGGCAGGGGTGGCGGGTGAAGCGCGACCAGGGTCGTGGCTTCGCCAATGGCTGGGGGCAGGTGAAGCGATGGTATTATGTCGCGGGCAACCCCGAGAAGATCGATGCGGCGAAGGCTGATTTCGATGCCGCCGGGCCGCAGGAGAAGGGCGAGGGCTGGCAGAACGCTATTCCCGCTCCCGATGCGGCGAAGCGTACGCTGGTGGCCGACCGCCTGCCGCAGCAATCCTACACGCCTGTGGCAGCGGGCAAGGTGGTACGGACTGACCTGCCTGCTGCCATGGCCTTTCCCGCGCGGGCGGTGACGATCCCGGCCAACAGCAAGGCGACGTTGCTTATTCAGCGCGATGCGATGGTGTCGGCCTATCCTCAGTTGGACGTGTCCGGCGGCAAGGGTGCGGCGATCAAGCTGCTGTGGACCGAGGCGCTGTACGATGCGCAGGGCCGCAAGGGCGACCGCAACCTGATCGAGGATCGCAAGCCGAGCGGCATTTGGGACAGCTTCATCGCCGACGGAGAAAAGCGCAGTTTTGCCCCGCTATGGTGGCGGACATGGCGTTATGCCGAAATCACGGTCGAGACCAAGGATCAGCCGTTGGTGCTGGAGGGGCTGCGCGCGTACGAGACGGGCTATCCGTTCCAACAAGTCGGTAAGTTCCAAAGCGATGATCCTGAACTTGCACGGATTTTCGATATAGGATGGCGCACGGCGCGGATCGATGCGCATGAAACCTATATGGACACGGCCTATTGGGAACAACTGCAATATGCGGGCGACACGCGCCTTCAGATGCTGATTTCCTATGCCGTGTCGGGTGACCCTCGTCTGGCCGAGCAGGCGATCGATGCCTTTGCTGCGTCCGATGTCGACGGCGGGCTTATGGAAGGGGCCTGGCCGACGCGCGGCAATAATGTGATCGCGCCCTTCGCGCTGATGTGGGTCGGCATACTGGATGACTGGCGATTGCGCCAGCCCGATCCCGCGCCCATCGTCCGTAACATCCCGCGCATGCGCCGTGTTCTGGACTGGTTCGAAACCTACCGCCGTCCGAGTGGCCTATTGGGTAAGAACCCGCAATGGAATTTCATCGATTGGGTCGGCCAGCCCGCGACTGACCGGACCATCTTTCCCTCCTATGGCAAGACGGATGAAAGCTGTTTGATGAGCGTCAGCTGGCTCGGCGCTCTCCAGCAGGGGGCAGCGATCGAGGCAGCCTTTGGCGACGCCAGCCAGGCGCAGCGCTATGCCGCGCGAGCCGAGACGGTGAAGGCGGCGATCCGCAACCGGTGCTGGCTTCCGGCGCGGGGTCTTTATGCCGACAATCCTGACGGTGACCGATTCAGCCAGCATATGAACGCGCTGGCTGTCCTTTATGATGTTGCGAGCCGCGACGAGGCCGGGGCCATCATTGACCGGATAATGGTGCCGGGCAAAGGGATAGACGCGCCCGAAGGGATCACGAGCGTCAGCTATTATTTCTCCTGGTATCTGGCGCAGGCGCTGGTCCACGCGGACAGGAGCGACCGTTATCTCGACATGCTCAAGACGTGGCGTGATCTGCTGACGATGCATTACACGACCTGGCCGGAAGAGCGCGATGACGCGGGGCAGGGGGGCAAGGGCCAATCGACGCGATCGGACAGCCATGCCTGGAGTGCGCACCCGAGTGCAGATCTGCTGGGTATCGTGGCCGGGATTGGGCCTGATGCGCCGGGCTATGCGCGGCTGAAGGTTGAGCCCGCGTTGGGATCGCTCAAGAGCCTGTCCGCAACCGCTGCCACGCCTCAGGGGCCGGTCAGCGTCCGCTACCGGATTTCGGGAAGCACCTTGAATGCCGAGATCACCCGGCCGACGGGGTTGCCGGGCGATTTCCGGTGGAATGGCAAGCGTTATCCGCTGACCCGCGCCACCACCAAGCTGAAGGTGCCGGTGCGCTGAGCGGGACAGCGAACTCAGCGCTTCGGTGCTTCCTTTGCCCCGAAGCCGTTGAGGTCGATCCAGCGGAACAACGCTTCGGTCCAACCTTGCGTGGCCGTGCCCTTATCACCCAGGCCGAAACCATGACCGCCACGTTGATAGGCGTGGAACTCGATTGGGCGGCGAGCAGCAATCCAGCTTTCGATGAGTGCATAGCCCGCGCGTCCTGACAGCGGATCATCGGTCGCCATAGCCACGAAGGCGGGGGGCGCGTCGGCCGGTACGTCCACCTTTTCCATCGGTGGATAGAGCATGACGGAAAAGGCGGGACGGTCGGCGGGCGACGCGTCGATGGTCACGCGGATCGTCGTTCGCGCTCCGGCAGAAAAGCCGATCATGCCGACCTTGGTCGGATCGACATGCCATTTGGCTGCGCGCGCGCGGACGAGCTTCAGCGCCGCGATCCCATCGGCGATCGCATAAGGGGGCGTGACGATGCGCAGACCTTCACCGGGCTTGCCGACCCATTCGGTCATTCTGCCCTGCATCATCTTGCCGAAAGCTGGCCAGTCGCGCGGGGTCGGGTCCAGCCGGTATTTGAGCACGAAGGCGGCGATGCCCTGATCGGCCAGCAGGCGAGCGACCTCCATCCCCTCATGATCCCAGGAAAGCGTCATGAAGCCGCCGCCCGGCGCAATGACCATGGCGGTGCCGGTCGCTTTTGCCGGGTCGGGGAGGACAGGCAGCAAGGCGGCTTCGCTGGTATTGCGGACGCTCATGTTGCCGGACTTGCCGAACCAGATTTCAGGGCCGTTGCCACCGGGCACGAGGCCGGTGCCAAGCGGTATCGCCTGCTGCAATTCCGACGGGGCCGACAACTGCGCATTGGCCGCCGTGGCGCCCAAGATCCATGCGATAGCCAAGCACTTGAGCTGATTTTTCATCCCACCTCTCCTTCTATCTGGTCCCGCTCAACCGGCGGCGTCGCCCCATACCTGCGCGAAGAAGGGATTGCGCGCCGCTTCCGCTTCATAGGCGGTGGTATCGAGCATGATGACGGGGCACCAATGACCGCCCTGGAGGTATAGACGTGGCGTCATCGTGAAGCGATGGCCTACAGCGGACTGCCATTCCACGGGTACGTCCGGGCCATCGAAAGAGTTGCCGAGATATTTGCCGCCGCGATATTCCGCCGCTGCCTTCAAATCATCGATCCGCCAATCTTCCGGCGAACGGCTTTCATCATAGCCATGATCGAGCAAGGCCGGTTCCCGCGAAGGCTGGGCGAAGTGGAAGTCGTCCCAATTGCGGGGAATGGCTTCCCATGCCGCGCGCGATCCGAAATAAGCGCGGATCTTGGCTTCATTATTGGTGACGAACCAGTTGAGGCTGCCGTCTGGCCCGTTGGCCAGCTTTTCGATCTGTTTTGAAACGACACCCGGCATCAGCTTGGGCACCATGCGGGCGATCCACGGCATATGCCGCGGGGCTTCGTGGAAATACTCATCGAGCGATTGTTCGCGGAAGGGCACCAAGGCTTCGAGCCGGTCGGAGTCAGCATACCATTGGCCGTGGAAATTGCGGGTGGCAAACCAGTGCGGTTTCAGCACCTTGCGGTAGTTGGGCATGGATTTCTCCATGAACTCATGATTCACCACGCGCGATGACGCGCCGCCGCCCAGATTATAGAAATTGCGCCAGAATGCGGCGGGCACATCGTCGCCGCACAGTGCCGCCATCAAGCGGCCGCTGTCATTGGCGGTAGACCATTCGAACACGCCATTGAGCGGATTGTGGAACATGATCGGATCGAAAATCTTCCACATTTCGAAATGCGCCATCCCGCTTTGGCGCACCGATGCCCAATGGGTGATGCCGCTCTGTGCGACGATCGCTTCCGCCTGTGTCTTTGTAACGGCATAATGATCATAGGCGCTGATCTTGATCGGATCGCCTGTCCGTCCCCAATGCACAGGTGCATTGCGGCTGCCGGTTTCGGCGACGGTGCCGATATAGATGAGCCGTGTCTGCTTGGGATCGCCCACCGCGTGGATCGCATCGACGATATTCTGCGCGCCGCCGACGTTGACGCGGGTCACAAGCTCGGCCGGAAGGCGATCCGCAAGCGGTGACACCAGCGCGCCGACATGAAGCACGACATCGGCGCCCTCGACCCCCTTACGGATCGACATAGGGTCGGTGAGGTCGCCCCATATCACCTCAGCCAAGCCACGGCGCTGAACGTCCTTGACGACGGGGTGGGACTTTTCCTCTGGCCTTACCAATATTCGCAGGCGCAGCGTGTCCGCCTTTTCCGCAATGCGCTTCACCGTTTCGCGGCCCATATTGCCGGTGGCCCCGGTCAGGAAAATTGTCTTGCGGCTGTCAGTCATACGGCTCCCTCGAACAAGACCGTTGTAATCGCACTTTGCCGTACCAATAACAAGGATGTAGTTGATATGCTCTCCCTGACGGGGACAGGTGAACAGCCATCGTGTCAACGAAGAAAGCTATAAGATGAAAATCGGTTCATCTGTATGCGTATGCATAGGTCAGATTTTAGACGTAAATTAGGGAAATGGCCTAACCTCACTGTTGCCCATAAAGCACGGGTTCGTGCGAAAATTTACAAAACATGACTCACCGGATTGCGGGGTGGCCGCACGACCGTTAGCGGCCCTCAACATCGTTGGGACCAAGTCCCTGCTAATCAAGGAAAGGACGTCATGAAGAAGGTGAATGGAATCTCTGCGTTGTTGTGCGGCGCGGCGCTGATCGTCCCCGTCGCTGCCTGGGCGCAGGATGTCGCCAGCGGCGAAGCGGATGGAACGGCTGAAATCGTCGTCACTGCGACGCGCGAGTCAAGATCGCTCCAGTCGGTGCCGATGGCCGTCAACGTCGCGACCGGCGAACAGCTCCAGAAGTTCAACATTTTCGACGCGAAGGACGTGCAGCAGCTTGCACCTGGTCTTGAACTGACCAACACCTCGGGCCGCAACAACACAACCACCCTGCGTGGCGTGACCTTCGATCCCGATCAGGGCACCAGCCCGGCGGTTCAGGTATATTACAACGAAATCCCGACCGACGCGCAGACCGTCTATACCGCTCTTTATGACATTCAGCAGATCGAAGTGCTGCGTGGTCCGCAGGGCTTGCTGCGCGGTCTGTCTTCGCCGGCTGGCTCCATCACCATCGCGACCCGCCGCCCGAACTTCGACGAAATCGAGGGCTACGCGCAGGCGACCGCTACCTCGCGCGATGGCTACAACGTGCAGGCTGGCGTTTCCCTGCCTTTCAACGACACGCTTGCGATCCGCGTCGCTGGCTTGGTCGATGGCAACCGCCTGAACAACGTCCGCAACATCACGACGGGCGAGCGCTCACGCAGCCGCACTGAAAGCGCGCGCGTAACGCTGGGCTGGCGGCCGAGCAGCGACTTCACTGCCTATCTGAGCTACCAGTATCTGTTTGCGGACAACAGCCAGTTTCAGCAGGTTGTCGGTGCTGGCAATGTGCCGGACGGCTTTAACCCGTCGGGGCCGGCTCTTTCTGAGGCGGATTACGCTGCGGTGTCGGACGGCCGGTTCCGCAACCAGAATGAGAGCCACATCGTCAATCTGGCCTTCGATTATGATCTTGGTCCGGCCACCTTGTCCTTCGCAGGCGCTCACCAGTACAGCAGGCTGAAGGCGGAACGCGATCTCGACACGGGCAACGCGATCCCCGATTATGTGCAAACGTCTACCATTGACACGCCCTATAAGGTGGACTCGGCGGAACTGCGCCTGGCGTCCAACAACAAGGAAGGTTTCGGCTGGGGTGTAGGTGCGTTCTACACGAAGCAGACTGGCACCGTTGTGACCAATCAGCGAGCAGACCAGTTCTTTACTCCGCTTCCTGTCGCGTTTGGCGTGTATCTGCCGATCGATACAGAGGTGTTCACTCCGGTGAATGCGCAGACATGGTCGTTCAACGGCAATTTGCGTTACCGTTCCAACGGCTTCTCGATCGAAGGCGGTTTGCGCTATTCCATTATCAAGAATGTGCAAACGACGGACATCTTCCTGACTTCTCCGGGTTATGCTCTATCTACTCCTCCAATTCGTCCTTTTGAACGATTTGAGGAAGGCGTTCCTGCTGATCTGCAGCGGTTTACGAACAAGCCTCTGACAGGCGGCCTGACGGTTTCCTATGAGTTCAATCCGCGCCTCAACGTGTATTTGGCCTATGGCCACTCCTATCGGGCCGGTAGCACGGGGGTCGCTGTTCCCGCGGGGGTGAGCCGGGACCTGATCCGTACACAACCCGAAAAGACCGATTCTTTCGAAGCCGGTCTGAAGGGCAAGCTGTTCGACAACCGGGTGAATTTCACAGTATCGGCGTTTTACCAGACGCTTGAAAATTATCTGAGCCGGTTCACGGGCATCCAGTATAACTGCCCTGAATTGAACGGGGCCTGCAGTGTCAATGGAACGGCGATCGCCCCTGGAGAACCGACCAACGGCGGCTTCGACTTCAATTATAATGGCGATGCCAAGATCAAGGGCGTGGAAGCTTCCATCGATGGTCGCATCAACGATAATTGGAACTTGGGCATTAGCGCATCCTATGTTCGTGCGCGTTTCGAAGATGCTCGCGTACCTTGCAATGACTACGCAGGTACGGGCGTTCCCAACCAGGACGCTCCTTCACCCGTCATCACTGGCCCGGGCAATGTCAGCTATTGCGTGACCAACGGTCGCCTGTCCCAAACGCCGGACTTCACCCTCACCGCGAATACGGAAATCCGTTTCCCGATGGGTGAGTTTACGCCGTTTGTACGGGCGCTCGTGAACTATCGTCCGGGCTTCTATGCTGACCAGGTCGATTATGACTACCGTTCGCGCACCCTGCTGAACGTTTTTGCGGGCTTCCGCACGGAAGACGATCGGTTCGAGCTTACGGCCTTCGTAAAGAACCTGCTTAACCAGAAGCGGATCACCAACACCAACCTGGGCACCGCCCAGATCAATACGGCCGCGGGAATCCCTTATGATTCCGGCTATCGCACGGTGAATGTCACCAATCCGCGCGAATTCGGCCTGACCGGAATGTTCCGGTTCTAATCTTGATCCTGTCGTTCGTTTAGGATCACAGAGGGCCAGTGGAGACCATCCACTGGCCCTTTTCTTGTATCTTTCGTGGAGTAGGATGAATGACCTCGCATTTTGGTTTTACAAAGCTTGTGGTGCAAGACCTGGAGGGCACCGCCGCCTTCTACAAGGATGTCGCGGGCCTGGTTGAAATGGCGCGGATTCAGGATACGGTCGGCGATCGGCAAATCGATGAAATCCTGTTCAATGCTACGGGCGAAGGCGGCGCTACCTTCGTTTTGTTCAAGTTTCTGGATCGGGATGCCCCCGCACGGGATGAGGTGATCCTGGGATTCCAGACGAGCGACCTTGAGGCATTTGTCGAGCGGGTCCAAAAGGCTGGCGGCAACGTTGTGCAGCCGATTGAAGTCAGGGAAGCTCATGGTGTGAAGGTCGCCTTCGTGACCGATGCCGAGGGGCATCTGATCGAGGTTGTGGAATTACTGGCCAGGTAAAAAAAAGCGGCGCGAGGTGATCACGCCGCCCACCAACCATTCTCCGCTCTATGCGCCAGTGGCGGATCGGCTATCCGCTAGCGGGACGACCGCTCTTGTCATGTCGGTCCTGGCGATCAACGGGGTGGACGCTCGCTAAGATTGTGTCGGCGAGGTAGCGACAGAGAGCTTGAAGAGCAGGGTGTCATGGCCCAATTAAGGGGCTTCCCTAGCCCGTTTGGGCTGCCCCAGCCAAGAGTAGCCATGACTTCGCTCAACCCCCTCCTTGCCGATACCGACCTGCCCGATTTCGCCGCCATCGAGGCAGCACATGTGGTTCCCGCCATAGAGGAAGGGATTGACCAGCACCGCGCGGCGATCGAGCAGATTACGTCTGGGCAAGCTGATGACTTCGGCAACGTCATATTGGCGGCGGAACGGGCGGACTTTCTCCTGTCGCGTACATGGTCGCCTATTGGCCATCTTGCGGGGGTAGCCGACACGCCGGAATTACGGGAAGCACACGCTTCGGCACAGGCCTTGATGACGGCTTACCTGATGGAGGCGGGGCAGAACCGGGCGCATCATGATGCGGTCGCGCGCGTGGCCGATCGGTCCGATTTTGCCGATTTGGGTCCTGCGCAGAAACGGGCCGTCGAATTGGCGCTGCGTGCCTTCCGTCTGGCAGGCGTAGCTTTGGAGGGGGATGCCCGCCAGCGCTTCCTCGACATTGGCGTGGCGCTGAGCGACCTTAGCACCCGCTTTGGAAATGCCGTGCTGGACGCGACGGAAGCGTGGAGCGAGCATGTGACCGACGAGGCGGCGCTGGCCGGGGTGCCGGAAAGCGACAAGGCCATTCTTGCCGCCTATGCGCAGGAAAAGGGCCTGCCGGGTTGGTTGATCACTCTGCGCCAGCCCAGCGTGCTGGCGATCCTGCTTCACGCCGACGATCGGGCGCTGCGGGAGCGGGTTTATCGCGCCCACAATACGCGCGCGTCCGATCAGTCGGATGACCGCAGCCATGATAATAGCGAGCGGATCGACCAGATCATGGCGCTGCGGCATGAAGCAGCGCAGATATTGGGCTTCAACGATTCCGCCGCGCACTCGCTTGAAACCAAGATGGCGGCGGATGCAGACGAGGCGCTGGTCTTTCTGGCTGACCTCGCCAAGCGCGCTCGTCCTGTCGGCGAGAAGGAACTGGAGGAGGCGCGAGCCTTTGCCGCTGAGCATTTTGGTTTGACCGGACTTTATCCGTGGGACCTGTCCTACGTCGCCGAAGCGATGCGGCGGACGTTGCATGGGGTCGATCAGGAAGCGCTGAAAGCCTATTTCCCGCTGCCTCGTGTGCTGGCAGGTACGCAGAAACTGATCGAGCGGCTTTTCGATGTGCGCCTGATAGAGCGGGAAGCTGTTTCCACCTGGCATCCCGATGTCCTGTTCTATGACGTGCTGGATGCGAGCGGCGAGATTGTGGCGGGGGTCTATCTCGACCTGTTCGCGCGGGCTGGTAAGCGCGGCGGGGCGTGGATGGATGTGTGCCGGGCGCGGTTCCGGGATGCCGATGCCTTTCACCGGCCGATTGCCTATCTGACCACCAACTTCGCACCGCCTGCGGGCGATCGTCCCTCGTTGGTGACGCATAATGATGTGGTGACGCTGTTCCATGAATTTGGCCATGTGCTGCACCATCTGCTGACGGAGGTCGATCTGCCGTCGGTCGGCGGCATTTCCGGCGTCGAATGGGATGCGGTCGAGTTGCCCAGCCAGTTCATGGAGAATTTCGCCTGGGAAAAGGACACGCTGATCGGCCTGTCCGGGCATGTGGACACGGGCGAGCCGTTGCCTGAACCTCTGTTTGACCGGCTGCTTGCTGCGCGGCAGTTTCAGGCGGGGCTGGCATTGTTGCGCCAGATCGAGTTTGCGACCTTCGACCTCCTGCTCCATCGCGACTATGATCCGGCGCAGGGCGCGCGGGTGTTGCAGACGCTGGAACAGGTGCGGGCGGCGGTGGCTGTTGTTCATCCGCCCGAATGGAACCGCTTTGCCCATGCGTTCAGCCATATTTTTGCGGGCGGATATGCGGCGGGCTATTATTCCTATCTGTGGGCTGAACTTCTGTCGGCCGACGCTTTCGAGATATTCTCTCATGCCGATCTGCCGGGGGAGGCGCCACCGCCTTCCGTCGCGAGATATTGGCGGCGGGCGCCAGCCGTTCCGCAGCCGAGAATTTTCGGGCTTTCGCCGGACGCGCGCCAGAAGTCGATGCCTTGCTTCGATCACGCGGGCTGGCGGCCTAAACAGAAGGCCATTACAGCATGGACGGACCCCTTGTGATCAGTTGCCCGGCCTGCGCTACGCTGAACCGTGTGCCGAAGGAACGGTTGGGCGAGGGGCGTTGCGGGCGGTGCAAGCAGGCATTGTTCCAGGGTCGGCCGGTGACGCTGAACAGCGCCAATTTTTCGCAGCATGCGGTGAGCAGCGACGTTCCGCTCATCATCGATTTCTGGGCGAGCTGGTGCGGTCCCTGTCGCCAGATGGCGCCAGCTTTCGAGGCCGCCGCCGCGCAGCTGGAACCACATGCCCGGCTGGGGAAGATTGATACGGAAGCGGAAGCCGATCTCGCCGCCCGCTATGCGATACGCAGCATTCCTTCGCTGGTGATCGTCCACAAGGGACGGGAAATTGCGCGCAATGCGGGCGTCATGCCGATGGCCGCGATCGTCAGTTGGGCGCGGCAGCATCTGCCTGCGTGATCAGGCGGGCTCCTTGACACGCTGGACGATGCTGTTGGCGAGTTTCGGCGCGACTTCCGCAAGATGATCGAAATGCGCTTCGAAATGAGCCATGCCCTGGCTCATCGAACGGATTTCCGCCTCCAGCCCTTGCAGCCCTGCTTCTGGTAACAGGACTTCAATCACATCCCAAGCCGACCAGCCTTCGCGGCTCGTCATCCGCAGCATCTGGCCACGGCGGGAGGCCACGGCGGAGGTGATGCGGGATGAGGCGGAGCCTGGAGTCATGATCGTCACATGCGCGACGGGTTCCAGCAGATAGGGGGACGCAGCCGCCAGTGCGTCGCTCATCGCTATCCGTCCGGCGGTGCGGAAAGCGAGTTCGGAGCTGTCGACGCTATGAAAGGAGCCATCGACCAAAGTCGCCGCAACATCGACGACGGGAAAGCCGAGCGGACCTTTTGCCTGGGCGTCATGCACGCCTTTTTCAACCGCCGGAATCCATTGCTTGGGTATCGCGCCCCCCGTGATCCGTTCCTCGAAGCGAAGGCCCTCTCCCCGCTCAAGGGGGCGCACTTCCAGCACGACATCACCGAACTGGCCGTGCCCGCCGGACTGTTTTTTGTGCCGCCCGCGTTGCGTGACCGCTTTTCGGATCGATTCCCTGTAGGCGATTGTCGGCGGCTGCACCGATACGGCCACGCCATAGCGGCGCTTCAGACGGGCCAGCGCGACGTTCAGATGCTCGTCACTCACGCCGTGAAGCAAGGTTTCTCGTGATGCTTCGTCCTGGCTCCAGTGAAGGGCATGATCTTCCTCCGCCAGTCGATTGAGAGCGGTGGACAGGCGCACCTCGTCCTTATGATCCTTCGCGGCGATCGCCACAGCGCAATTGGTTGCCGGTCGATCAGCGAGCAGCCCGTCGCCGCCGGGTTTGGTCGCGATGCCGATCAGGTCACCTGCCTTGACCGTGTCGATCTTGGCAATGCCGACGATCGCGCCCGGTTCGGCGGTAGCGATCTTGGTCGTGGCAATGCCCTGAAGCGAAAATATCCCGCCGGCGCGCAGGGATTGTCCACCATTGTCCTGGAGATCGGCGCCGTCCTGCAAATTGCCGCCGAACAGGCGCGCGATCGCCAGGCGGCCTACCGTTGCCGCATGGGAAATCTTCAGCACCTGTGCCGCTGCTCCGGTGATGCCTAGCCGCTCCGCCGTCTTCGCGGGGTCACGTGTGTCGTGCCGCAGCATCTTGAGCAGACGCCGGATACCAAAGCCATTGGCGGCGGAGCCGAACAGCACCGGCACGATGAGGCCACTCGCGGTTTCCTGTGCGAGATCGGCGAAGATGGTTTGAAGGCTTGGCTGTTCGTCCGACAGGAGCTGTTCAAGCAAGACGTCGTCATGATCGGCCAGTTGTTCCAGCATATGGAAGCGTGCCTGGCTTTCATCAGCCTTCAACTCTTCGGCGAGCGCGATTTGCTGCGATTGCTTGCCTGTCTCATAATGATAGGCCCGTTCCAGCGCGAGATCGACGAAGCCGTCGACCCGATCGCCCGACCGGATCGGAATCTGCCGGGCGACGAGCGCGGCGGCGCTCATCGGGGCGAGGGCCGTAAGCAGATCCTGGATGCTGCCACGCGCCTGCTCGATCTTATTGACGAACAGGGCGTGCGGAACGCCTGCGCGTTCGAGCTTGCGCAGTGTGGGCTCTGCCAGAGGGGCGCGGGCCGGGTCGGGATCGATGACGACGATGGCGAGATCGACCGCATTGAGAGCGATGGCCGCGTCATCGGCAAAGCTGGGCGAGCCTGGAATATCGACGAGGGAGAAATGATCTCCCATCCATTCGAACTGCATGAGGTTGAGTTCGGTGGAGCTTCCCCGCTCTCGCGCTTCCGGACTTGCATCGCCGACGCTGGTGCCAGCTTCGACCGATCCCTGTCGCGAAACAGCCCCGCTGATGTGCATGATAGCTTCCGCGAGGCTGGTTTTACCCGCTCCGGCGGGGCCGATCAGCGCAATGGAGCGCGATTGCGTGCCGCTCATCCTTGCTCTCCTCATCCCGTCTTTCGTGGCGAAGACGGTTCTTCTGACGGAGCGATGTTCTGCCTATCGCGGGGGGAACGCAAGGGGCTTCGACCGGATCGAGCCACTGCCTGCCTGAGCGCACATGCAATTGCGAGATGTGCATTGCGATCATTCATAATAGTCGTCCTTATCTGCCGGAACTGGTTCAACCGCCGTTCGATTAATTAAAGCGCGGAGAAAGGTGAGCTGATGCCCAAGGATGAAGAGCGGCGGCAGCGGCGAAATGCCAAGCGATGGCTGTGGGCGATCGTTGCTGCGGGTCTGGCTCTGGCCGCGCTGATAGCTTATACCAGCCTGCGTGCACCCGATCCGGCATCGCGAAGGTCAGATGTGGCGGTCCCGGCCTCTGCAACCGCAGCACCAGTTGGGGACGACACCCGGAACGAATCGCCGCATCGGTAATTGCAATCTTTGCGATCCCTGCACGAGGGACCGATCTTCCTCATTTTCAGGAGTTTGATCGATGTCGCTAACCGGACTTACTGCCATCATCATCCTGATCGCTGCGGCCCTGCTCGGCCTGGTGCTTTATGCGCGCAATCGGGGGAGGTTGAGTAGCGGAACCGCGTTGATCGCTGCGCTCGTCATCATCGCTGCGGCTTCCGTCACGATGATCTATCCGTCTTTCCTGACCGCGACGCATGCGGATCGGCCGGTGCCCTGAACCGCATGATTGTTCCCGACCATGCGCCAACGTCCCGCAGCGTCGCGCTTCACTATGATGAGCTTGACCTCGCCTATCGTCGCATCTGGGGCGATCATGTTCACCACGGATATTGGCGCACCGGGACCGAAACGCCTGAGCAGGCCGCTGCCGAACTGGTGGCCACGGTGGAGCAAAGGCTTGGCATAGAGGCTGGGCACCGTATTTGCGACATTGGTTGCGGATATGGGGCGACGGCGGCCGATATCCTGACACGCCATGATGTGTCGATCGTCGGCCTGACGCTATCGGCGGCCCAGCACGCAATTGCGCAAGAGCGTTCGCCGCGCTTCAGCTGTGTGGTGCGGGACTGGTTGGACAACGGCCTGGAATCGGCGTCGTTCGACCGCGCTTATGCGATCGAGAGTTCCGAGCATATGACGGATAAGCCGCGCTTCTTCGCCGAGGCACGGCGCATATTGCGGCCGGGCGGCCGCTTGGTCGTGTGCGCCTGGCTGGAGGGGGAGGGGGCTTCTGCGTGGGAGGTGCGGCATTTGCTGCTGCCGATATGCAAGGAGGGCAGGTTGCCCAGCATGGGAAGCCGGGAAGATTATCTGACATTGGCCTCTGACGCTGGATTTCGCCTGATGGATCATCGGGACATCAGCCGGGAGGTGCGCCGGACCTGGTCGATATGCCTTGGTCGTTTGGCGAAGAGCGTGTTGAGCGACCGGGACATTCGTCGGCTTGCGCTTGGCCGCGCCACGATGAGCCGCGATTTCATATTGAGCCTTCCGCGCCTCATCCTTGCCTTACGTACAGGGGCGATGCGGTATGGGATATTCCAGTGGGAAGCGGTCTAGCCGCCTCGGGTCCAACGCCGCGATTCACAGATGAAGAGCACGCAGCCGGTGAGCTTCAGCGATCCGTCAGGGTTGCGCGCCAGTGACGAGCGATAGCTCTTGCCGCTTTTCGGATCATAGGCCCGCCCGCCTGTCCATGTGGAACCGGACCGGCTGAAATCCCAGAGGGTGAGAAGACCCGCCAGAGGCTGCGAGCGAAGGCGAGGATTCGGGTTGTGGACGTCTGTCTTGGGGACATCGGCACCCGTATCGAGCACTCGCACGATCCGGCCGCACAGTTTTGCGCCGCACGGCTCGATCCTGACAAGGCCCTTGCCGTCATCCGTCACCCATAGACCGGCTACGTCGGTTGCAGGAACCGCAGCCGAAGAGGCGAGCAAGAGGAGGGAAGCCGCCAACATTGTCATACTCCTATCCGCCCCGTCCTTTGCACGGTGAGACAAAAACTGTGGCGCATCAACTGCTTTCTCCGTGGTAGAATGATCGCGGGAGAAGACGAGACATGGCAAAGCTCATCACAAGATCGCGTCAGGAAGAGCAGATGGACGCGCCCGATCTCGATCCGGCCGTATATGAGCGGGTGCTTCACGATCTGGCCCGGGTCAACCGATGGACGTTTACAGCCTGGCCCACCATCGCCTTCCTCCAACGTGCAGTGGGACCGGCAAGACATTTCCGCCTGCTCGATGTCGGATTTGGCGACGGCGACGTTCTGCGCGCGATTGCCCGATGGGCGCGGCGCCGGGGTATCGATGCCGAGCTGATAGGCGTGGACCTGAATGAAAAGAGTTTGCAGGCGGCGCGGCATGCGACCCCGTCCGACCTGTCGATCGATTATCGGGCTGGCGATTATCTCGATCAGCCGGAGCCGTTCGACTTCATCATTTCAAGCCAGGTCACGCATCATATGACCGACGCGCAGCTGATGACTTTCCTGCGTCATATGGAGGCGAATGCGCGGATGGGCTGGTTGATCTGCGACCTGCACCGCCATGGCTTTGCACATTGGGGCTTTCCCATTCTGGCGCGGCTGCTGCGCGTCCACAGGATCGTGCGGGAAGATGGTCAATTATCGATCGCCCGATCCTTCCGTCGGCAGGAGTGGATCGACCTGCTGGCGCAGGCCGGCATATCCGAGGATCAGGTGCGGATAGTGCGCCGTTTTGCCTTTCGCCTATGCGTGGAGCGTGTGCGGGAGACGCCGGTCAACCTTTCCTGATACGGGTGAGGGATGCGGCGCCCGTTCCCAGTCCGGGCGCGAACCGTAAGAGCGACATGAGGATTTTACGGGTCAGCGGCGCTGCGGCGCCATGGCGCAGGGCTTCGGCAATGCCGACAGGCCGCGCGCATTGCCGCCGCCACTTGTCCTGCCATGCCGGTGAGCCTTCAGGTCCTGCGGCCAGCATTGCTCCGGCGGCGCTCGTTCCGCTGGCCAGGGCGATGGCGATACCGTCGCCTGCGAGGGAGGCTATGACGGCGCTCTGATCGCCGATGCGAAAGACGCCTTTGTGGCTTTGCGGCGCGCGCCAGCCATAGGGAACACCCGCGACAGCATCGAAATGGGCGGGGATGCCTTGAAGTCGTTCGCTGAGCAGTGGCGCCTCCTGTTGCAACTCGTCCAGCAGCGCGGGAACGCTCCCCGCCGTAGTGAGCCGATCTCTGCTTACCGACAGGCAGACGTTGATCGATCCATCCTCCTGCAACAGCAGTCCTGCATAGCCTTTATCGAACAGGTGCAGTTCAACGAAGCCCGACAGTGCGCCATGCAATTCGGAGGACGCAGGGAGGGAGGTGCGTAGCCCGACCGATGAGCTTGAGAAATCCCGGGCGACGCCGCGCAGCTCATGCTTGCCGACGCCTATGAACAGGGCGTCTGCGGTAAGCGTCTCGCCATTGTCGAAACGCACGGCGCGGCTATCTGGATCGGCTGTGCGAGCTGTTCGGCCTCGGCTGACAATAGCACCGGCGTCGGCCGCTGCCTCGATAAGGGCATTGTCCAGGACCTGGCGGGAAATACCGCCGGCGGTGGCGGGCAGGGCGGCTTCGACGCAGCGTGTCCCCGTGATGAGCCTGAAGCGGCTTATGGGCCGCGCCCCAAGTTTCCAGGGGTCCACCCCCAATTCCATAAGGCCAGCGATCGCGTCCCAGCCGAGAAAGCCGCCGCATACGCCAGCGGGGGCAGCGGCATGGCGTTCCACCAGATGCGGCCTCATTCCGGCACGGGCAAGCGTGATGGCAGCGGCCGAGCCAGCCGGGCCGCCGCCTATGATGAGCGCCTCCAGCTTGGCCAATCCCGTCATCATCCGGCTCGCGAAAAGCGGAATCCTTCCGCAGCGACGCCCGGTCCGAAGGCGAGCGCGACGCCGGGGCCGTGGCTCCCTTCATCGAGCAGATCGCTCAGGATAAACATCAGCGTTGCGGACGACATGTTGCCGTGGCGCGCGAGGATGCCGCGAGACACAGCCAGAGCATCGGGTTGCAGGTCCATGCCGTTTTCGACTGCGTCCAATATGGAACGGCCCCCGGCATGAACCGCCCAATTCGCGACCGATGCGGGATCAGTCGAACCGCAAATCCGGTCCCTGACGCCGTTGTCTCGTAGAGCGGTCTGAATGCGGCTCGGAACTTCACCGGAAAGGTGCATGACGAAACCGGCGTCGCCTATCTCCCACCGGATAAGATCGGCAGAACCCTCCAGATTTATCGCGAAGGGCGCATCCATCGCGAAACCGCGATTCTGCGCGCTAACCAGTGCCGCCGCTGCGCCATCGCCGAATTGCAGCATCATCAGCAATCTTTCGACCTGCTGTTCCCGCTGAAGGTGAAGCGACGACAGTTCGACGGTGACCACCAGTACGCGCGCATCGGGTTCCGACCGCACGATATGCCGCGCAGTCCGAAGCGCCGCGACCGCTGCGTAACAGCCCATGAAACCTACAAGTGTCCGCTCCACACCGACCAGACCCAGCGCGTCGGCGATGATCTGATCGACGCCGGGAGCGACGAAGCCGGTGCAACTGGCAACGACCAGATGGGTAATGCCATCGAGAACTATCTTTGCGCGCAAGGCGTCGATGGCTCGCAGGGCCAATTCAGGGGCGTAGCGATGATAGAGTTGCATGCGTTGCGATGTCGAAGGCATGGCGTCCGCATAAAAGCCGCCGGGATCGACAGGTGAGGCTTCCGCGTCCACTTGGGGAAGGACCGACCAGCGATGATTGATGCCGCTGCGCTCTGCCATGCGGACGAACAGGCTGCGCGCCCGTTCATCCACTAATTGCTGACTGGCCCATCGAATGAAAGGGGAATGCACATCCTGGTCAGGAACGGCGCAACCTATCGCGTTTATGCAGGCACGTCTTTCGTTCATCGCATTCCACTTTGTTGCCGGGGTCTATAACGCCGACGATGCGGTATATGATCCGGGCTGGACATGGTCCAACATGTGTAGCGCGATTTTGATTGCTTCCCAATGAATTGGGATTTGCGTTAGCCGTGACGAACCGTCACGGGCACCATTTCCTCCCACAACAGTTCGAGCTTACGCCGGGTAAAGCGCCACGCGTCCCCATCACGACGCCATTCATCGAGATAACGGATCGTCCAGCGCAAAATCTGGTCCGCGTCGTTGAGCAAATGATCGGCGGTGCAATAGGTCTCACCGCTGGCCCTATCACCGTCGATCATAACTGTCTGGTTATGGATGCGGTGGAAGGTCGAGCGGAACATCTGCGCGAGTCCGTCGATCGACATCAATGTCGCCTCCAGCCCTTCTGTGACGAAGCCCGGCCCTTCAATCCGGCAGTCATTCGCCAGCACGGATCGCCACAGCTGCTTGTCCTTCCGATCCGCACCCTGAGCGTAGATTTCCGCCGTGCGCCGGAGTGCTGCCTCATCGATCAGCTTGTTCATCGCGCCGCTCACAAGTTCATTCCGTTGCCAGTAACGATCGGCATGTTGGTCCACGTCCCGTTTATATCACGAATCCATCCGGCCGCTGCCAGCGAACCGCCATCGACATTGATGGCTGTTCCCGTGACCCAGGACGCGAGCGGGCTGGCGAGGTAAAGCGCTGCACCTGCGCAGTCGTCCGGATGGCCGAAGCGGCCGAGCGGCACCCATCTTTGCACATGTTCGCGGTTTTCCGGCGGCACCATATAATTGATCGGGGTTTGGGGTGTGTCCGTGGTTTCCGGCGCGATGTCATTCACCCTGATGCCGAGCGGCGCGAGTTCGAGCGCGAGGCTCTTGGTGAAGCCCGTTATCCCCCATTTGGCGGCGGCATAGACGGAGCAGTTGGGAATGCCGCGATAGGCTTCGATGGAGGTTATGTTGATGATCGAACTGCCGGGGGCCGATGCCTTCAGTAGCGGGAGCAGGCGGTTCGTCACGTGCATGAGGCTGATCAGGTTGAGGCCGACAATTTCCTGCATCTCATCGCGTGAGAGATCGGAAAATGCTTTGGCATGAAGGAAATGGCCGACATTGTTCACAAGGATATCGAGCTTGCCGCCCGTTTCCTGTTTCAGCCGGTCGGCCAGTGCATCAACCTGTTGTGGATCGTTGACGTCGCATTGGATTGCCCTACCGACGGTGAAATTGGCGCAGCGTTCCGGATCGATCTCCGCAATGAAGACCTGTGCGCCTTGCCGTGCAAAAGCGTCGGCGCAGGCGCGTCCGATCCCCGCGCCGCCGCCAGTCACCAAAACCGTCTTGCCCGTGAAATCCAGCATCATCCTGTCCTTGATTATTCTGTCCGTTGATCAGGCGCCGCCCAGTAGGTCCGGATTGCGCCGCAGTTCCTGTCCGCCATCGACTGCGAAGGATTGCCCGGTGACCCAGGACGCAGCGGGGCTGGCGAGATAGGCCACCGCCGCCGCGATATCTTCCGGCTCTCCCGTCCGTTTGAGCGGCGTTTGCTCCAGAAAGCGATCGATGACCGCCGGGCTGGCGAACATGTCCGCCGTCGCGTCGCTGCGGGTGAGGCCGGGGCGAACCGCGTTCACGCGGATGCCGAGCGCGCCCAGTTCGTCCGCCACCGTCCGGATCAATGCTTCCAGCCCGGCTTTGCTGGCGCAATAGGTAGCGAGCGCGGGGAAGGGGAGGGTCGCGGCCGTGGACGATATGCACACGATCGACCCGCCTTCGCGCATTAACCTGGCTCCGGCCTGCATCGCGATGAAAGCGCTGGTGATGTTGAGGTCAAGATCCCGGCGCAAATCCTCTACACTGGTCGAGAGGAAGGGGCCGAAGCCGCCCCCTCCGACCGCAGGCACCAGAATATCGAGGCGATCTGCCATGTCATAGGCCTGCGCAAGCGCGTCGCCGACATCCTTTTCGGAGGTAGCATCACCAGCGAAGGTCGCGACCTGGGCGTCCGGAAAATCGCCGATTATGCGGGTGCGCGCTGCGTTCAGCGCTTCGTGCCTGCGCCCCGTGATGAGCACGCGCGCGCCATCGGCAGCCAGCGCCCGTGCGCAAGCCGTGCCGATACCGCCGCTGCCCCCCGTAACGACCGCAGTCTTGCCTGCCAAAGGAGCAATGCTCATTTTGCCGACCGGAACTGATCGACGACTTCCTTCACCGCACGCGCGACGTCTTTGCGGCGGTAGCGAAGGTCAGACATCGTCTGGGCGTCAGGCTCGTACCGCACCATGTTCCCGCGCCCGGTGAAGATGGCGGCGTCCGGCAACATGGGATGTTCCTGATCCAGCGAAGGCACATCCACACCATTCCCGGCGGCTTGGAAGAACAGCTTGAAATAGTCCGCGAAACTCAGATTTTCGTCGCCGACCAGATAGGCTTTGCCATTTTCGCCCCGTTCCAGAGCGGCCTGGATAGCTTCCGACAAGGACTGGGTGGAAATGAAGTTGGTGCCGCCAGCAGGGCCGAAAGGCGGGATGCCAAGCTGTCCTTCGGCATAGCGGGTGTAGGCTTCGAACATCGGCAAGCTCATGCCCGGAACGGTGCCAACAACGAACGGCGCATCCAGGCTGACGACGTGGAAGCTGTCGTCCGCCAGCGCGGCAATACCGTCGGTGGCGAGCTTACGGGCGCGGATATAGACATTTGTTTCCAGCAGTTCCGGCGCAATATGCGGGTAGAAGCTGCCGATATGGATGAAGTGCCGGACGCCTGCCTGCTTGGCGAGTGCGGCGAACTGCGGCACCGCTTCGGCGTTCGCGCGCAGGACATGAGCGTCATAATCGGCCCCTTGCGGAACATGGCGGATGTCGTTGCCCGCCGCGAAGACGATGGCGTCAAAGCCGGTTAAGTCCTGCGTCGTGAAGCTACCCTCAACATAATCGCCCTGCAAAAAAGGCAGGCGCGACAATTCAGTGCTTTGTTGCGGGGGCTTGCGGCCCGAGACGGTAACATCATGCCCCTGCGAAGCAAGATGAAGGGCCGCATGGCCGCCGATCATGCCGGTGCCGCCGATAACAAGAATTTTCATGATAGCTTCCTCTCCACGGGCGCCTCGCGCCTCCTGATGAAAGAGGGCTACCGATTCTAGTTTCGATTTGCAACAAGGCACCGATTAGGTATTAAGTATCTCATGGATACTAAAGTAGACCCGCAAACCGCCTTGGAGATTCTCGAACTGGTCGGGAACAAGTGGACGATGCTCGTCACCTACAGACTGGGTGATGGCGTGATGCGCTTTTCCGATCTCAAGCGCTGCGCAGCGCCTATCAGCTCCAAGATGCTGACCCAGACGCTGCGCGAACTTGAGCGTTTCGGGATGGTGTCAAGGGAGGTCCGACCGACCATGCCGCCGAGCGTGGAATATCGGCTGACGGATCTGGGCAGGGGGTTCCTGGGGACCGTCAGCCAGATTTGTGACTGGATCGGGGACAATCATGAAGCGCTGGAACAGGCGCGCGAGCGTGAGGCTGCAAGGTCGCAGGACAGTCGTGTGGCGTTCATCGGCGTTTGACCTGCCGTCTGGATCAACGGGTCATATTCAACATTTCCTGAAAGCGTCGCGACTCATAACGGCGATCACCGGGTCGAAGGCTTCGACGATGTTTCCGCTGATTTGTGTTTCGACGCGCCGTTGAATACGCCAGCCGATTTCGAGCCGACGGTAGGTCACCTGATAGTAGCCAGCCGCGTGGCGTTGGCCGCTATGCCTTGCCCCGGGCCGGAAGATGCCGATCCACTGGAAGTGGACACGTGGCCCCAAGCCATGTCTCCATCAACGCGAAGGCGGGGTGCGGTGTTAAAATGGAGCCCCTGATAATATTCACTGACTTCCGCGCAAAACCCCGCAAGTTCCTCTGTTCCTGTCACTAGGCGGGTTGGCTGGTCGCCGGATTTGGTAATCTCGAACACTCCGTCCGGGGTGAAGACGTCCGCCCAACCATCTGTGTCTCCGCTATCCCAGGCGCGGGAATATTCTGCTTCCAGATCGATAATCTCTAACCGGTCTTCTGCGGCCGCGAGACGTCGTTCGAATGTGGCAAATGCGTTTTCCATGATTTGATCCCGAAAAGAGGTGAGCACGATTGCGCCCTCAATTTGATGTCTTCATGCGAGCTGCAACTTTCACCCATTCAGCATCATCTCCGCGGCCTTTTCCGCGATCATGATGATCGAGGCATTAGGATCGCCTGTAGTGATCCGCGGCATGACGGAACCATCGACCACGCGTAGCCCGTCAATGCCATGCACACGCAGTTGATCATCGACTACCGCCATATCGTCATGACCCATGCGGCAGGTGCCCACCGCTTCGTAATTGACGTGGCAGTCCCGTCGAAAAAAGGCATCAAGCTCCGCGTCGGTAGAACAATGAGCGCCCGGGTGATATTCCTCGCCGCGATATTTGGCGTAGGCAGGTTGCTTGAAGATTTCCCGCGCTATCCGAACGCCGCGCCGCAGGGCATCGCGGTCGCGCTCCTCAGCGAGATAGTTAGCGTCGATGATCGGCTGCGCGAACGGATCGGACGATCGCAACTTCAACTCCCCGCGGCTTTCCGGGCGAGTCAGGATGACGAGATTGGTAAAGCCATGTTGGCGAACGATCTGCGCGCCCTCACCCGACAGGATCGGCAGGAAATAATATTTGAGGTCAAGTTCGTCATGCCCTGGCGCACCTGATCGCAGATAGGCGATGACGTCCGTGCTGAAGCCCGCAAGCGGCCCGGTGTGCGTCGTCATGTAGCGCAAACCTGCCGCCGCGATCCGCAAGGGGTTCGAGATGAACTTATAATCCGACACCGGTTCGGGACTGATTATCTGAACCTGAGAGCCGATATGGTCGTGCAGATTCTGACCGACGCCCTTGAGGTCTGCAACCGCTCTGATCCCGATCGACCGGAGATGGTCGCCATCGCCGATGCCCGACAGCATGAGCAATTGGGCTGACTGGAAAGTACCGCCGCTACTGATGACCTCGCGAACGGCGCGAGCCTGTGCGATACGGCCTTTCTGGCGATATTCGACTCCTACCGCACGATGGCCGTCCATAATGATGCGGGTGACGTGGGCTTTCGTACGAACCGTCAGGTTCGGCCGCTTGTTTGCGGGCCGAAGATAGGTGACCGCCGTGCTCATTCGGCGGCCTTTGCGGATCGTATATTCGCATGGACCGAAACCCTCCGGCGCGGCGCCATTATGGTCGTCGCTATAGGGGAAGCCTGCCTGCTGCGCGGCTTCAAGCCATGCCTTGTGGCCCGGGTTGGTCACCTTTGCGTGCGTCACCGGCAGAGGACCGCTGCCGCCGTGAAATTCATTCTCCCCACGCCAACTGCATTCCGCCCGTTTGAAATAGGGCAGGACATCCGAATAGGACCAGCCGCTGTTGCCAAGGTCAGCCCACAGGTCGAAGATTTCGGGGCTGCCCCGGCTGTAGCACATGCCGTTGATCGAACTGCTGCCGCCCAGAACCTTGCCGCGCGCATCATTGAGGACGCGGTTGTCCAGATGCTTCTGGGGCGCGGTTTGATACTTCCAACTGACCATTCCGGCCTGAAGCATCGGGAAGAAACCCGCAGGCATGTGGATCAACGGATTGATGTCCCGTCCACCTGCCTCAAGCAAAAGGACCTTGATCGCCGGGTCGGCGGAAAGCCGGTTGGCAAGGACACATCCGGCCGAACCAGCGCCGACCACGATATAATCAAACTCTTCAGCGGTCTTCACGAATTTCCTCCCTCGTCATTTCAGCGTGCAGGATTGGGCAGGCTTGCGATGGCCTTGATCTCTACGAGCGAGCCCGGATAGCCGAGCGCCGCGACGCCCACCGCCGTCCAGCAGCAAATGGCGCCATTCAGGAAGCTGGCCTTGGCGGCCATGAATGCGTCCATATGGTCGGGGAAGCCGACATGGAAGGTGGTGAGGTCAACGATATCGCTCGCCTTGCTTCCATGACGCGCAAGGACTTCGGCTAGCGCATCGAAGGCGAGCGCAAACTGCCGTGACGGGTCAGCGGGCACGGTTCCGTCGGCCTCCACACCGATCTGGCCGGAGCAGAACAAAAGTTCGCCCACCACCTTCGCTTCACACAATCCATAGCTTTCGGCGCCTTCAATATCAGACATGTCTTCTCCTCCTCCGCGCGGCGATCCGCTGCGACCAATGCGCTTTGTCATAAACGATACAAAATGTCTTGTTAAATAAAAAACGCTGTGCCAATTGCCGTCGCCAAGAACAGGAACGGGCTCAGACGAGTCCATAAAATAGGGGAGTATTGGCATGAGAGTTGGACTCTGTTCGCGCTACGCGTTGCTGGCGGGGGTGGCATGGAGCGCGACCCCGGCGTGGGCGGCCGCACCACAGGAGCAGGCCGCGACACCGGTCGCGCAGGGCGAGGTCTCCCGTCTGGAAACCATTGTAGTGACGGCGCGGCGGACACGCGAAAACCTCCAGAACACGCCAGTCGCCGTGACCGCGATGTCTGGCGAATTGCTGGACAGGCTGAACATCCGCGACGTCGTTGCTACGGCTCAATTCACCCCTAATCTGGGCATCAGCCAGCAGCCCGCGTCGATCACCGCCGCATCGGTGTTCATTCGCGGCATCGGCAACGCGTCGCCCAGCGCGGTGTCCGAGCAGGGGGTCGGCATCTATCTGGACGGCGTCTACATCGCCCGATCGGCCGGCGCGGTTTTCGATCTGGTCGATCTGGAACGGATCGAAGTGCTGCGCGGTCCACAGGGGACGTTGTTCGGTCGTAACAGTGTTGGCGGCGCCGTCCAACTGATCAGCCGCAAGCCTGCCGATCATGCAGGCTTCGAAGGCAAGGCAGGCTATGGCAGTTTTGACGACTGGTATGCTCGGGCGCGCTTCGATACCGGATATATTGCTGGAATGCCGATCAAGGCGTCCGTTTCCTATATGCACCGGCAGCGCGACGGCTATTTCGACAATGTCCTGGCGCCGTCCAACCAGGACCCGGGCGCGCTCAACAGCGAAGCCGTCACGGCTGCGGTTCAGGGAGACTTTGGTGACCTGACCGTCAACTATGGTTTCGACTACAACACGCGCACCGGCATTCCGGCCTTCTTCCAGGTCGTCAATGCCACCGACGATGTGCGCAACTATTTTGGTGCGTCGCCGCTGTTCGGGGGCTCATCTTTCCAGATTGGCGCGGACGGACTGCGCAAGGGCGAACAGCAGCCCGCGCTCGACCTGAATGGCAATCCTACCTTCGGGGTGAAGGCGAGAGTCTATGGCCATGCGTTGACACTGAACTATCAGCTGATCCCGGAACTCGCGATCAAGTCGATCACAGCCTATCGCTCCTACCGCCAGGATGGCGCGAACGGCCTGTCGGGCAATGGCACGCTGCGCGGCTTTACGCTTAGCCCGATCCTGTTCGTCGATGGCACTGTCGTGCCGACCGGGGTGCAGCCGGTTACGCCCTATGATGGTTACACGACGCAACGCCAGCATCAGTTTTCGCAGGAAGTGCAATTGCTGGGTGAAGCCGGTGAATTCAAATATGTCGGCGGCGCATTCTATTTCAGCGAGAAGTCTTCCGAAGCCAATTATCAGCAGCTGACCTTTGTGCTGCCGGGCGGCGACGCCGGCGTCAACCTCTCCCCCTTGCAGGCATTTTCGGGCAAAGCGCGTTCCTATGCGCTGTTCGGCCAGATCAGCTACACGCCGGAAGGCAGCGGCCTCGAACTAACGGGCGGGGTTCGCTATACGCGTGACAAGAAATGGCTGACGCTGGCGGGCGATGTACAGCCCAATCTGGATGGGCAGGTTTCCTATCGCAATCTTTCATGGCTGACGTCGGCTAATTACCGACTTCGGCAGGATTTGATGGGCTATGTCCGTGTGTCCAGTGGTTTCCGGTCGGGCGGCATCAATCCTTCCGCTTCGGAGATCAATGTCTTCGCGCCAGAGAAGGTGGTCGCATATGAGGCGGGGCTGAAGGGTGAGTGGTTCGACCATATGCTACGGACCAATTTGTCCGCTTTCTATGTCGATTACCGCGACCTTCAGATCTCGCAATTTCTGGCTGGCACGGGCGGTGCGACTTCGGCGATCGTCAATGCGGGACGCGTGGCATATCGGGGTGTTGAGGCCGAAATCACCGCCATTCCGGTGCAGGGACTGACGATAGATGCGTCGTTGGGCTACACATCGCCCAAATATAAAAGCTATCTTTATCGTGATCCTGCGACCAATGAGCTGGTCAATGTCGCGTCCGAAGCACGCCTGTCGCAAGCGGCGAAGCTCAACACGCATATCGGCGTTCAATATGATTACGGTCTGCCCATTGGAAAGTTGTCGCTGCGCGCCGACTATGCCTATCGCAGTACGGTTTACTGGTTCACGATCGATCGATTGAACCTGTTCAATCGCGATATCCGGTCTCGCCCGGATCATAATCTGCGTGCCCGCATTTCGCTGGCGGATATTGCCGCGGGTGGAGGCAAGCTGGACGTCGGCGTGTGGGGCGACAACCTCTCCAATCAGCGCAATATCGATTTCGGCATCGACTTCGGCAGCCTTGGCTATGGCAGCGCCTCGTTCAAGAAAAAGCGCACATTCGGGGTGGATGCGAAGTTCACTTATTGAGCGATCGGCAGCCGGGGGAAGGGCGAGCCTTCTCCCCGGCTGTCGGCAAGTCAGCCTTTCACCCCGGGGATCTCGCATCCCCTGATCAGCAGGTTCGTCAGTTGCTCCAGATGATCGTCATCCGGCCGGTCCTTCGCGATCACGATCAGGCCCGCTATCGATGTGAACAATGTCGCGATCACCATCGTGATGTCCACATCGGGGCGGATCAATCCCGCGCGCTGCGCCTCACGAAGCGGTTCCCCCATGTCATGCGAGATGGACAGCCACTGACGCCTCGTTTCCTCGTTGAGGAAGCCGGGTCCAAGGCTGGCGATCAGGCCATTGATGGCGATTTCATCCGGTTCCGAGGAGAAGTCGCGAAATGCCGTGGCAATCGCGCGCAGATGATCGCGCCAGTCGGACCCGGGTTCGACCTGGAACGTCGAATTATGTGTCGTCAACGCCTCTGCGATCAGCGCCTCTTTGCTGGGCCAACGTGCATAGATGGTCGATCGCGCAATGCCGGACTGTTCCGCCACATCCAGCATCGAAAACTCGGTCGCCCCGCTCTTGATGAGGTGAAGAACGGTCGCGGCAACGCTCTGCCTGACCCTTTCGGTGCGCCCTCCGGGGCGGATGTTGCCGCGCGTCATGCGCGACCCATATCGGGCCGCCAGTGCCCGGTTCAAGTGCCATTTCATGGAACATGAGAGATTATATATGCAGGCGACCGGGCAGAATGCGGTGTCGGAAGGAGAGGCGATGTCCCCAGATGAGCCGTGGGGACTGCTGCTCATCCTCTCGACGATCGGTTTTCTGCTGATCGGGGGCATGCTGACGTCGCTCAGCATCTATGTGTCTGTGATGCAGGCACATTTTGGCTGGAGCGAAGCGTCAATGGGTGGCGGGCCGGTCATGCTGCTGCTTGGCATGAGCATCGGCAATCTGAGCGTCGGCGCGCTCATGCGGCGTTTGGGGGTGAGGGGGCTGTTTCTCGTCGGTGTGAGCATTGCCCTGTGCGGCTGGGTGGCGGCCGGGTTCGTAGGGTCTCTGGCCGAATTCATGGCGGCAATGGCACTGTCGGGCATCGGCACGGGCGTCGCGACGATCGTGCCGGGCATCGCCGTGATTTCGCAATGCTTTCATCGGCGAAGGGGATTGGCGGTGGCGCTGTTCATTGGGGCCAGCGCTCTTGCCAGCTCCACCATGCCGGTTGCCAGCCGTTGGCTGATCGACGCTGCGGGATGGCGGCAGTCTTTCTGGATTTTCGGATCAGTCGTCGCCCTGATCGGCCTGCCTCTCTTGTGTCGCCTTCCCCGTAGGATCAACGGCGGCCAACGTCATGAGCATCAGGCGTCGGGCCTCACGGTAGAACAGGGACTGAAACTGCCCGCCTTCTGGATATTGACCCTGGTCCTGACAATCAGCCAGTTCGGAATGAACGCGATATTGTTCAACCTCATCGCCTATCTGCGCAAGACCGGCTTTTCGGGTAGCGATGCCGTCACCCTTTTCGGCGTCGCCAATTTCATGAGCCTTCCTGGCCTGATGATAGGCGGTCACCTGTCCGATCGGGTGAGCGGGCGCATTCTCCTGCCGCTGATCCTGCTAATTCAAAGCGTGGGCACATTGGCGCTGCTCGGCGTCGGGCACGGCTATGGTGCTATTCTGCTGTTCATCCTGTGCTGGGGCGGCGTTGCAGGATTACCCGCGCAGGCCGGTTCGATGTTGCTGGGCGAAATTATCGGGCAGCGGGCTTATGCCACGATGTTGGGGATCGTCTTCACGGTGAATGGCTTTCTCGCCGCGCTGGCACCGGCGATCATGGGCTGGGCCTATGAAGCGACCGGTGGATATTCCCGGCCGATACTCGTCATCGCGGCGCTTTGCCTGCTCGCCGCCTGCGCCTCGACTTTCTGCCGTGCAAGACCTGCGCGCGATGAATCCACCCTCTGTCTGGAAATATGATCATGTCGAACAACGAAGCCTATGAACGGGGGGAAGTGCCTGTAGCGAGCAGCGGCTGGACAAAACCACAGGGGCTGGCGAGAGCATGGCCGAGCCTGTTGGATGATGTTTCGACTGATGTCGTGGTGATCGGCGCCGGGCTGGCGGGCGCTTCTCTAGCGCTTCACTTGGCGGAGGCGGGGATCGGCGTGGCCGTGCTGGAGGCACGACAGCCCGGCTGGGGCGCCTCCGGGCGTAATGCCGGTCATGTGCTGCCGATCCTGCGCGACATAAAGCTGTTCGAGCGCTTTCCGGACGGTGGAAAGCACTTCCTGGAACTGTTTCGCGAGCATCACACCATCCCCTTCGATCTTTCCGCCCGATTTGGGATCGACTGCGACGCGGTTCGCTCAGGCTATATCAATGGCATGAAGACACGGAGGGCCTTTGACGCCTTCGTCCGGACCTTCGCCTATCTGGAGACGAGCGGACTTCAGCGGCTGACGGTTGCGTCCAGCGCGGAAATGAAGGCGCGAACCGGATCAAACGCCTATCCCTTTGGCGTGATCTTTGAAGATGGCGGGCGGGTGAACCCCTATCTCTTCACCAACGGCATGATCGCGACGGCGGCCCGGCTGGGCGCGCAAATTCATGGAGACAGCGAAGCTCTGTCACTTGAACCGGCGCAGGGCCGGTGGCGGGTGCGGACCCGGAGCGGCAGCGTGCTGGCTGATCGCGTGATCTTCTGCACTGCAGCCTATCCAGGGGCCATTGAACCGGCGTTTCGTAAAGCCTTCTATCCCCTGACCGCCTATGCATTGACGACAAAGCCTCTGCCGCCCGAAGCACTGGATATCATCCTGCCCGGCGGGGGCACGTTCGCGCAGGCGCCGGTCGATCTTAATCCGATGGTCCGCGATTGCCACAACCGATTGATCCTCTCCTCCATTCCTCGTGTTGGGGGTGCCCATGATGCGGCATGGCATTTCCGATCCCAATTGCGATGGTTGCACCGGGTCTGGCCAGAAGCTCGCGGCATGGGAATTGAGATGGAGGATTATTGGACCGGCCGTGTCGCGATGCGAAAGGCGCAATTTCCGGGCGTGTTCGAATTGGCGAACAATGTCTTTGGCCTCATGTATTTCAATGCCTGGGGCAATGTCATGGCGCCGCTGATGGGCAAGATCATGGCGGACGCGCTGGCGCGCGATGCCATGCACGCCTTACCCTTCCCGTTGGAAAAGCCGGAACCTGTCTCGTTCAACCGGAAATATGAGGTGCTGATCCGCCATCTTCTGCTGCCAGCTGCCCGGGTGGGACAGCACTGGGGTGTTCTGTAGCGTCAGTCCGCTGCCGCCACGCCGCGTAACCCATCAGCGTCGGTCAGTTCGATACGGCCATAGCCCAGCCGGATCAGCCCCACCCGCTCGAACGCGGCGAGATGCAGGTTAATTGTCTTGCGCGTGACGCCGATCATCTCCCCCAATGCCTGCTGGCTGAGCCGGACGACGAGTCCGTCATCTGACGCGACTGCCGAAGCCAGCAGGCGCGAAGCGATGCGTTGCCGGGGCGGCAGCGCCATCAACTCAGCGAGCATATGGAGGGTCCGGCGCATATTGGTGTAAGCAAAGTCGGCGATAGCCCGCCAGATTTCAGGGCACTTCTCGGCAATCCGTTCCAGCGCGCTCTCCCTGATTTCCAGCAACATGCTTGGTTCAACCGATATAGCGGTCACTAACCGAGGGCCGCCGCTGAACCGTGTCGCATGGCCCAGCACCGATCCGGGGCCGGATGGGCCGATCATCACCTGCCTGTCGCCCGGCGCGGTGCAGAAGGAATGAAATAATCCGTCGATCACCACGAAAAGGCCGCTTCGATCATCCCCTTGCGCCTGCGCCCATTGGCCCGTGTCCAGATGAATGACCCGACCGTGCGCCAGAAGCTCCTCCGCCAACGCCGCAGGATACTCCCGCAGCCAGTCCGTGCTGCGCAACAGGCGGAGTGCCGATGCATGTTCGCTCTTTTTCATAGTTCAAATGTAACCTTTGTGACATTCATTCGCCACCCGTTCCTATATCCTTCCAGACAGAAAATGATGGAGAGGATGCCATGACCGCCGCGTCAGATAAGATCGTCAGAATAGGCGGGGCGACCGCATCCTTTTCCGATACCGCATTGTCCGTACCGCAGTTGCTGGATGGCGGGCACCTCGACTATCTGGTCTTCGATTATCTGGCCGAAGGTTCGATGGGCATTTTCGGCCGGATGCAGGCCGCCGATCCGACTGCCGGATTTGGCACTGATTTCCTGACCGCCCATGTCGGACCTCATCTGCGCCAGATCGCGGCTCAGGGCGTGAAGGTGGTCGCCAACGCAGGTGGCGTCAATCCGGCGGGGCTGGCCGCCGCGCTGGAGCGCATGATCGATGAGGAGGGTCTTTCCCTTACCGTTGCCTATGTCGAGGGCGACGATCTGCGCGCAAGGGTCGAGCAGTTGAGGGCCGCCGGGCATCGCGACATGTTTACTGGTGCTGCTTTCCCGGAAAACATCATCAGCGCCAATGCTTATCTCGGTGCCTTTCCCATCGCGGCGGCGCTGGACAAGGGCGCGGACATCGTCATCACCGGGCGTGTGGTGGACAGTGCCATAGTGCTGGGACCACTGATCCACGAATTCGGTTGGGGGGCAGGGGATTTCGACCTGTTGGCGGCCGGGACGCTGGCGGGTCATTTGCTGGAGTGTGGAGCGCAGGTCACCGGAGGCACCTTCACCGATTGGCGCGAGGTTCCGGATTGGGCGAATATCGGTTTCCCGGTTGGCGAATGTCATGCGGACGGGACGATAATCATTACCAAGCCGGAGGGCACGGGCGGTCTGGTGTCCATCGGCACCGTCGCCGAACAGCTGCTTTATGAGGTAAGCGATCCAGCCGACTATATCGTGGCCGATGTCCGCTGCGACTTCAGTGGCGTGAAGCTGGAGCAGCAGGGCAAGGATCGGGTGAAGGTGACCGGCGCAAAAGGGCGCCCGCCCACCGACAGCTACAAGGTGTGCATCACGTCGGACGGCGGATGGCGGGCCGTCGCGTACCAGCCAATCCTTGGCGAGGACGCCGCAGAAAAGGCCATGCGGCAGGCAGAGGCACTATATGCGCGCGGCAGGGCGCTGCTGCGTGCTCATAATCTGGCCGATTTCACGGATACCGACACGGTCATCATCGGTGAAGGAGCCAGCTTCGGACCTCATGGTGGCGGCCGTGAGGCGCGGGAAGTCATTTGCAAGATGGTCGTCGATCACCCCGATCGCCGTGGGACAGATATATTTGCCCGCGAACAATGGGCAGGTATCAGCGGCATGGCGGTCGGCACCACCATCAATCTTGCTACCACCGTACTGCCCAAGACCGAGATATTCCTGTTCCTCGTCGACAAGAAGGGGATCGTGCCGCAGGTGACTGTTCGTGGTGAGACATGGCCTGTGTCCGTACCTGAGGGCGAGCCTGTCTCGATCCTGCCTCAAGCGTCGCAGCCCATTCCTGAAGCGCCGCCGGGCGTGGTTGCGGTGGACCTGATCCGCCTCGCCTGGGCGCGCAGTGGCGACAAGGGGCATTTGTTCAACGTAGCTGTCATCGCGCGCGAGCCGGAATATTTGCCATGGTTACGCCTGGCGCTGACGCCAGAGGCGGTCGCGGATTGGTATCGTCATCTTGCGCCGGGAAATAAGCTTCCACACGTCGATCGCTATGACGCGCCGGGGCTGCATGCGCTCAATTTCGTGGTTCATGATGCTCTGGCAGGGGGCATCAATGCCAGCACCCGGCTCGATCCGGCCGCAAAGGGAATGGCGCAAATGCTTATGCGCTTTCCCGTTCCCGTTCCTCCCGATCTGGCCGCCACGATCGCCGGGTCTGACCCATCCCATGGAGTCCGTTGAAATGGCCGACTATTCTTATTTAATGAAAGGCATGAGGTCGGTGGAAACCGACAGTAGCGTGCTTATCAGTTCTTCCCGCTATCTGAATGATGCGCGAGTCCGGGATTGGGTGGCGACACATTTGCTGCGACGCAATGGACCTGATGTGCCGACCCCTTCGGATTCCATCCAGCTCGTCCAGATCCTGCGCGAGGTGCAGGACATCGACCATATCAACGCCCTGTTCGCGGCGGAGCGGCAGAAGAATCCAGACCTCGACGCATGGTTCCGTGAAGGCTTCGTCTCAACCTTTGGGCGAGACGACCTCAAACATTATGAGCCGGACACGGTAGGCGGCATCTTCTACGGGCAACTGACGGGCAATGACCTTCAGGTCGATATCGTGCCGCCATTTACCCCACGCAATGATTTCGAATATTTCCAGCTACGCGCCGGGCAAACCCACGATTTCGAACATATATTGGGCGGTGGGGGTTTCGATTTCATCGGAGAGCTGGTGCCTTATTATATGCGGCTCACCAATTTGTTCATGCACATGAGTCCGGAGTTGGCGGGCGAGCTTTCGGTCTTCTCCATTCTCGGTTCGACGCGCATCATTACCCGCGCGGTTCTCCATTATCCTCAGACCTGGTTGGTGGTGCAGAATGCTGTGGAACGGGGTGCCAGGGTCGGTCGCGAATCCGACCCGATTTATATGATGCGCTACGAAGATGTATTGGCGTTGACGCCCGACCAAGCCCGCAGGAAGTTGGGTATTAACGGCGTACAAATCGCTGATACTGCGGAAGCATCGATGCAGTGGCAATGAATCACCGGTTCTCGATGATCGGATCTGCCGTCTGCAAAAGGCCCAACCCGAATTTGGTCTGGTGACCAGCCGTGAGGGGGCGGCGGACGGGCCGCCCCCAACCTTGAGCCTCAATAGGTGGATAATTTTATGCGAAGGAGCGCAGGCTTTTCGTTGAAATTGAAGCCGTAGGAAATCTGGTCGCCGTTCCAGCGGCGCCGTGCTTCCCACTGGCCGTTCACGAACGTCCCTTCTTCCGCGCTGAGGACCTGCCCGTTGACAGCCGAATCCGTGGGCGTGAACTGGAACCGGCTATATTGTCCCGCGACCAAAAATTCGTTGGGAGCCAACTGAGCAACGACCCCTCCGCCGACCGGTTCCTTGGCCCAGGGCGGCGGTTCCATGCCTGGCCAGGCGGGCACGTCGAAGTTGTTGTGACCGTAGGTCACCGAAATCTTCCAGCTGCCCATAGTGGTGGAGTCTTCGCCCGCGCTATTCTTCGCAGTGCCCCAAGTGGAGCTTTTGCTGGCGATCGCCGCCCAGTCGCTCGCGATTGGACGGAACAGGCGATAGGGAGCGGCAAAGGCTTCGATCGTGGCTGCGTCCAGCTTCCGTGCACCCAGCGGATAGTTTGAATAGCTGGTCGCATCCATGCCGAACGGCGCGTAGCCAATAGCTCCACGACCTAGTGCCGACCAGAAGTAGCGCGCTGCCCAAGTCGCGTTGCTCGTTTCCGGAACGAATAGTGCATTGTCAGGGCGGGTATAACGATCCAGCAGGCCTAGATAGGTCTTCTCCAAGGGCAGATAGAGATCAGGACCTATGAGGTCTAGCGCGGGCGCAACGGTTTTCCATATGGGCAACACATTCCAATTGGGGCCTCCGCTCGCAACCTGAGCCGCCATGGCCGTCCCCGTGGCGTCGAACACTGCTGCGTTCGTGTAGAGGGGAAGGTTCTTCTCGGCCTTGCCCGCGACGGCAACCTGCTGGACGAAGCGCGCATAGGTCCATGCCGCAAATGCCTGATCCGCCTCCTTGCCGAAGGCTTCCGTCCAAGTACCCGCAGGCTTGCCGGACGCGACGCGGACATCTTCAGGCACTGGCTGCGCGAACAGTTGCTCTGCTGCGGCCGAATAATCACGCGCGACCCCATGGCTGCCGATCTCATTTTCGACCTGGACCATGATCACCGTGTGCTTGGCGTCCGCCTCACGCAAGTGCCGCATCAGTGCCGTGAAGGCCTTGCGATCCGCCTTGAGCGTCTCTTCGCCCAACGGCGACAAGGTCATTGTCGGGCGGCCATCGCGGCGCATCAGGCGGGGGAAGCGCTTGGTATCGCTCTTCACCCATTCCGGCGTGTAGGTTGATTCTCCATTCTTCCAGCTGCCAAACCATAGCAGCACGACGCGCATGTCGTTCTGGCGGGCCTGGGTCAGCAGCGTATCGACCCAGCTATAATCGAATTTGCCTTCGGTCGGTTCGAACTGTTCCCAAGCGACCGGAATCTCGATCGTGTTGGCGCTCAACGCCTGCATCACCGGCCACACCTGCGGCAGTACCGAAGGATAATTGCTGGAATTATGAACCTGCGCGCCCAGCATCAGATAGGGCTTGCCGTCAACCATCAGCGCATGGCGGCCATTTTCCGTGCGCAGGCGCGGTATTTCACCAGCGGTAGCCTGTCCAGCGAGCGTAACGCCGCAAAGCATGAGCGTCAGATAACGGAAGGGGTGGCGCACGTGATCTCCTCGTCGACTTTCATTAGGCCCGTTTCAGGCAAGACCATTCGTAGGCCTTGCTACTTGCCACTGGGCCAGGCGTGACAGGCCTTGTCCGGTCGTCGGCATGGCGAGCGCAGCCCTGTAAGCTACATCATTAGGGGCGGTTTTAGTGTGCGAGGTCGGTAATGTAAACAACTACGTTTCATTTATGAACGAGGGTCAAATGTCCTCGTTCTGGCTACCCGATAGAATGATCATCCCTCTACCGGCCTGACCGCCGTTGCAGAGGGCTATGATGCGCGGAGCATATTGCCGCAGGGTCTGGGCAATGGATGGTGGGGAAGGGGCGTGGCATTCGGGAAGAATGCGCCGCCATCGGGAAGGAAACCGCGATCCTTATGCTCATCCCCTTTGGGAGGAGATGTTGCCGCCATCGACGACAATTTCCGACGCGGTGATATAGCTTGCCTCATCGGACAAAAGGAAGCGTACAACCCGCGCCACTTCCTCTGGATCGCCAAGACGATTGAGCAGGATACGCTTTTCGAAATGCCCATGGGGCAGAGCTTCGACTGCGGGACGCATCATGGGCGTCATGATCTGGCCCGGTGATACCGAATTGATGCGGACGCCATCTTGAGCCAGCCGATCGGCCAGTGATCTTACGAGCGACAATATTCCGCCTTTCGCCGCGCTATAGATCGGGTTCATGGCATTGCCGAGAGTTGCGTTGATGGAAGCTATCGCCACGATTGCGGAGCCCGGCTGCGCCGCCAGATCCTGATGGAGCGCCTGAACGATGAAAGCGAGGGAGCGGAGATGAATCGCGATCCCGCTGTCCCAGCTTTCCGCCGTCAGCCCGTCCAGCGATGCTGTATCAACAACGCCAGCAGCATGGACCAGTCCGCCCGGCCTGCCGATCGCTTTCCGCGTCGCCGCCAAGGCAGCTTCGATGCCACCAAGTTCACGCAGATCAATCGCAATGCCCGTGGACGCTGTGCCATGTACCTCCGCGATGGCGCGGGCCGCTGCCGACGCCTTGTCGCCGTCGATGTCCCACAGAGCAACAGGGCGGCCAATGACGGCCAGCGCATGAGCGGACGCAAGGCCTATGCCTGATGCGCCACCGGTGATGATGACGGGAGAGGAAGGGGAGGCAATGGCGGGGGCGAGTGACATGCGAGAGAATTCCTTTAACCGAGCGACGAACCCTATTTGTCTAAAAAGCTGGCGAGACGGACGTTGCTAATTCGCAGCGGGCCGTCCGACAGCGGATGGTTCCATATGCCATTGAGTCCATAATGAGAGATGGATAGTTGTTCGCAACTAACGTTGCCGACAAGCTCCATCGGAAACACTGCCAATGTCGAAAATTTTTCACAGATTGAATTGGCATTTCATGGACAGCGCCCGCATGTCTAACGTGAAGTTACCATATGGGCTCACCAATTGATCCGACACCGAAAATGGGGATGGAGCTTTTGCTGGCACCAGCTTGGGGGCGGCATCGCTATTTTGGCGCAACGCCCCCAATGAATGGCGAGACGGAGTCCTCGGTGAGCTTCAGCGGCGGATGATCCTGGGCTGATCGCCAAATGACTTCGGGGAATGTCATTGACCAATTACACACTAATGTGTAATATATTCTCATCGAGTCCGAAAGCGGACACATAAGAGGAGAAATGGGATGCACGAACGGGTGCTGGACATGAATGCCAGGGTCGATGCCGCGATCGATGCGCTGGACCCCACCATGGCGCTGATGGCGTTGATCCAGATGACCGGCAATCGGACGCTGCTGAACCACTATTGGGATGCGATCGACGGCCGCCAGGAAGATCTGATCGAGACGTTCGTCGATATCCATGCGCATGAAGAACGGCCTGCCATCGATCCGGCCGTGGTCGCCGAGATCCGCGATCGCCTGCGCGTGGCGGTAAAGGCCGGGAAGCCTCCGGTCATGCCACAGCTGGACCGGCCGATGTTCAAGCGGATGAGCCGTTTGCTGCTGGGTCAGGACCTTCCCGAAATGTCGGTGGATGTCGCGTTCCAGCATGCCGGGTTCACCACCGACACGCGCATTCGCAAGGCTGCCGATGTTCCGCCCGCCGATTTCAAGGTGCTGGTCGTGGGCGCGGGCATGATGGGCATCAACGCAGCCATCAAATTGCAGCAGGCGGGATTTGACTTCACCGTGCTGGAGGCGATGGACACGGTCGGCGGCAACTGGCTGACCAACACCTATCCGGGCGCGGCGGTCGATACGCCGAGCCGCATCTATTCCTTCTCCTTCGAGCCCAATGCTTCCTGGACGCAATTCTACCCGCGCGGCCAGGAATTCCTGTCCTATCTGGATCGCGTCACCGACAAATATGGCCTTCGCGACCGGATCCGGTTCGGCACCTGGGTCGAGGGTGCGGAATGGGACGAGAAGCGCAAGATCTGGACGGTGAAGGCGGTCCGGAACGGCAAGCCGGAAAGCCATGAGTGCAACGTCCTCATCATGGCGGTGGGACCCAACAACAATCCCAATTATCCCAAGGTGAAGAATCTCGACAGCTTCAAGGGGCCGGTCATTCATTCGGCCGCCTGGGACCATTCGGTCGATCTGACGGGCAAGAAGGTCGTCCTGGTCGGCACGGGCTGTTCGGGCGTACAGGTGGCGACGGCCATTGCCGACAAGGTTGGCGAACTGGTGATCGTGCAGCGCCAGCCGGAACATATCATCCCCAATCCGCAGGCGCATGCGCCGGTGGCCGAAATCGAGCGCTGGGCGATGGAATATGTGCCCTTCGTCGCGCAGTGGAAGCGTCTGCAAAGCCTGCACAGCCAGATGCGCGACATGCACGGCATGATCATGAAGGATGAGGACTATGCCGCGAAGACGGGCGGCTTTGGCCCGATCAACGACGGCATGCGCATGATGTGCGAAGGCTATCTGAAGAGTCATTTCCCGGACGATCCGGAGATGGTGGAATTGCTGACACCCAACTTCCCGGTGTTCGCCAAGCGGCCGATCCTGGATTGCGGCTTTTACGACACGCTCAAAAAGCCCAATGTGTCGATCGTGCGTGGCGAATTGGCCGAGGCCGAGCAGGAGGGGGTGATCCTGGCCGACGGCACGCGGATCGAATGCGACGTGCTGCTGCTGTCGACCGGCTATAATCTGCATTTCGGGCGGCAGTTCGACATTCGCGGCGTCGGCGGCGAAACTTTGACGGACGCGTTCGACCCGCATCCCTTCTCCTATGAAGGCATGCTGATCACCGGCTTCCCCAACTTCGTCTTCATGGGCGCGCCCTACAGCTATCTGGTCGCCAACCATGCGGTGGTGAGCGAGCAGCAGGTCCATTATATCATCGAACTGCTGCAATGGATGGTGGACGATCATCTGTCGTCCTTCGATGTCTCGCCAGAGGCGACGCAGGCGTTCATCGACGATGTCGATGCGAACCTGGCCAAGACCGCCTGGGTCCAGTGCGGCAGCGCCCATGGCTATTATCGCGACAAGGGCGCCGACGGGCAGAAGAAGGTCATCCTGGCCATCCCGCGCCACAACTCGCGCATCTGGCATGTCCTGCGCTCGCCCCGCGAAGAAGACTTCAACGTCACGCCCGCCGATGATGCCGTTAAGCCCGCACCGCGCGAAATGGAAATGCTGACCATCTGATCCGCTTCCGTAAACAGGAAACGGATGACAATCGAATGATATTGGGAGACTAGATGATGCTTCGTGATCTCGCAGAGCAATTCCGCCCTGTTGCACCGCCGCAGTTGATCGATAAAGCTTATACGGACGATCAGCATGCGCGTTTGTTGAGTGTTGCTCGTAACAATGGTCCTTGGCCGTTGATGCTGGCGGAAAACTTCAAGACGCCAGAGGAGGTTATCGCCACGACTTCAGGCGCAGACAAGCAATTGCCGGAAGGGGTCAAGCTGACCTGGGACATGATTGGTATCTATCCCGGATTTCGAGGATATTTGGCGCGGGGGGGCACCTGCTTCTACCCGGAGATCGAGGATTGCTATTACAACTCCCGCTTTCTCGAGCTGGTGCGTAATTATTACGACTGCCAATATGCCGAGCCGGAGACCTTCCTCTTCAATATCCAGGGACCAACCCCCCTTGGCGGGCCACCCCATCTGGATGGCACGGTCTTCCGTGGTTTGACGATGGAAAACACGCCGCTCTGGCTGCTGCTGACCATGGCGAAGTCCTGCCTGTTCAATCGCTGGCGCTCGAAGAAGGGCCAGGTGATCGCCTGGTATTATAAAGGTAAGATCGGCGGCGGCTTCAACTGCTGGCCTGATGGGCCGAGCGGTGAGGCCATGCAGATCAACGCCCCCATGTGGGGCCGTGCGGTGGTCGTCGAAAACGAAATGACGTTCCACCATGGACAGGCTGCGGGCCCGGTCGCCATGCGCAGGCCGCAAGGGCTCGACATCAGTTCGACCTTTGGCCCTGATGCGCAGGATCCGACCGGTTGGCAGATCGAAACTTTTGGTAAGGTCACCCAGAAGGTGCCGGAAGAGGAAATGCGCTTCCTCGTCCATTGGGGCGCACGCCTGTTCAAGGATATGGACGATTTCAAGCTGACCTACGATCACCGAGACGACATCACCCATGAGCAGGCGATCAACATGCTGATCGAGGACATGAAGAAGCGTGGTGTCCAGTTCGAAGTGCCGACCGATCCCATGAACGACAATGCATTCGTCGGACTTCTGGCCACGGTCTATGATATTGGCGGTCCTACGAACATCCCGCCCGATGCAATGGACGAAGCCGCCTGAGGGCGGCTTCACCCACCGCTTCACGCAGTTCGGCGACCAGTCAATCGCTGTGCGGGAATGTCAGAATAGGAGATAAAACATGGCTATACCCTTTGGCAAGAACGGCAACACCGATTTCATGTTCACCAAACTCCAGGTCAAGGACCTCGACAAGGCGGTGTCCTTCTATTCCTCGGCCATCGGTCTGGTCGAGATGAACCGCGTTGAAACGGAAATCAATGAGCGGAAAGTCAGCGAAGTCGTGTTTATGCCGACCTACGAGGGTGGGCCGCTGTTCATTCTTGCTCAGTTCCACGACACCCAGACGCCTGCCGCAAACGAGTTGATCCTAGGCCTGGCAACGAAGGATATTGCCGATCTGATCGCCCGGGTGGAAAAAGCCGGTGGACGTGTTCTGGAGCCAGCGCGGGAAGTTCCCGGCATGGGCGGCATGCAGGTTGCCTTTGTTGCCGATCCGGAGGGTCACATGCTTCAGCTGAGCCAGAACGGCGGTTGATTTTGCAGGAAACAGGCTCGCGAGGAGCGATGGCGCTTTTCGCGAGCCATGTGCCGGTCTGAGCAGTCGCAGCGCCTTATCCCATAGGCGGATCTGTCTCCCCGGTCAGCGCCACGGCGCGGCCCAGCGCCTCGCGGCATTCGCCCACGATGCGCTCGATCAGTTCGGCGCATGTCGGAATATCGTCCATCAGGCCGATGCCAAGCCCGGCCCAGACCAGCCCGCCATCCACTTCGCCACTCTCCAGCGCAGCGCGTCCCCGCGCACCGGCGACCAGCGGCCGAATATCTTCGAAGGTAGCACCGGGCTCCCGTTCCTTGACGTTCACCTCCTCGGCGACGGCATTGCGGAAGACGCGCGCCGTGTTGCGTAGCTGGCGGAAGATCAGCGTCGTATCGCGCTCCGTTCCCTGCACCACCGCCTGCTTGATCGCCTCATGGATCGGCGCTTCCTTGGTCAGCATGAAACGGGTGCCCATGGTCACACCCTCCGCGCCCAGGGCCAGAGCCGCCGCCATGCTGCGCCCGGTCGCCATGCCGCCCGCCGCCAGGATCGGGATGTCCAGCGCCCGCGCCGCAGCGGGGATCAGAACCATGCCCGGAATATCATCCTCGCCCGGATGACCCGCCGCTTCGAACCCGTCGATCGACACGGCATCGACGCCTGCACGCTGGGCCGACAGCGCGTGGCGGACGGCGGTGCATTTATGCACGATCTTGACGCCCGCCTGCTTGAAACGAGCGATGAACTCGGCGGGACTGCGCCCGGCTGTCTCGACCACGCCAACGCCCGATCCAGCAATGACTTCGGCATAGGCTTCGTAGGGAACCGGCTGCGCGGTCGGCAATATGGTCAGGTTCACGCCGAACGGCTTGTCCGTCATCGTGCGGCACCGCTCGATCTCGGCCGCCAGCGCTTCAGGCGTCGGCTGCGTCAGCGCCGTCAGGATGCCGAGGCCACCAGCATTGGACACCGCCGAAGCCAACTCGGCGCGGCCCACCCACTGCATGCCACCCTGGATGATGGGATAGCGCGTGCCAGTAAGCTCGGTAATCCGGGTCTTCATTCCACCATTCCCCTTTGATCAGGCCGCTTCCGCCTTGCCTTTATCCTGCGTCCCCAACCGCCAGCACTTGTATGTGGCGTATAGCCCAGCGCTTCTGCTTAATTTTCGAAGGTAAGAGCAAGGATGAGAATCTTCACGACGCCAAGGCTCTACCACCCTGTGTCCGGCTCATCCAAGCAAAGTTGATAGCCGCGCCGAAAGATAGAGCCATGAGCAGCAACATAGCCACATGATAGTTGTTCGTCGTGTCGCGCAGCCAACCTGCGGCTGGAGCGCCGAACGTGAAAGGCAGGGTGAAAGCGCCCAGAAATCCTATAGTGCGCGGAAATGCCGCTACCCCGAATATCTGGGCGACAAGAACCGCAACCAACGGGAAAATGGCCGCTCCCGATATGCCCATGATGATCATCGCCAGCGCCAATGCTGGAAACCAGCCACTTGCTGAAATTAGGATCCAACTGACGGTCAATCCTGCACCGGCAGCACTCAATGTGCGCGCGGGGCCAAATTTATCACAAGCCAGTCCTGCCAGGATGGACCCGAATATGCTCGCAAAGCCCTTGATGGACAGGAGCAGCGCTCCCCAGCGGGCCGCGACCCCATATTCGGTTGCGATGGCAACGATATGGGCAGACCCGGTGATGGTACTCGCCTGAAGGACACCCTCGCCGATCAACACCCCCCAGAACAGCGGATGCGAGAGGATGGAAGGTCGTGAGCCCGCAGCCACTGTGGCGCTTTCGGGGCAATCGCTCTGCGGTGGCTCCGAAATGCCCAGCAGTACGGGCAGGAGCAAAATGTGCAGTACCGCTAGGGTCACGAAGAATGCCGGCAGACCAAATCTTTGTATGACTGCAAGGCCGAGCAGGGGAATGACAGTGACGAATAGCGGAATATACGCAATCCCGACCGCCCTTCCTCGCGCCTGTGGATGCCAATTCCCGGCCAATATACTAGGCGGCAAGCCTCCGAGCAGAGAAGCGCCAGGGCCGATCGCGAGCGTGCATACGATAAGTGTAGCCTCAATCGATTGCACCAAGGCAAGCAGAAGATAGCCCGTTATCGAAAGCACAGCACCGGTCATCATGGTGTTGCGCAGGCCGATCCGGGAAATCATTCCCGCGACGATCAGACCCAGCCCGCTCATCGCCAGCACCGTGAGGGCAAGGACCATCGCGGCCATGCTCCGCGTCGTGTCGAAACGGGCCTGAATCGCCAATATGCTGACCGCAAAGCCGCCAAACGCGCACCCTGTGGCTGTGTTCTGCGCGAGAAATGCCCGGACGAGCATCATGCGCGCTGTCCGCCTGTTCGGGTCAGCGGCGGCGCGCCGTTGCGCAAGGCTGCTCATATTATGGCGATCCCAAAAAAGTGGAGAAGGCGAGCGTAGCCGTCACGTCAACTGTGACGAGCGGCTACCTTTGCTCACAATAGCTGCCTCATTTTTCCCGTAACGATGCGTTATCGATGACGAATCGGTAACGCACGTCGCCCTTTTCCATGCGCTCATAGGCGGCATTGATGTCCTGAATGTCGATCAGTTCGATGTCGCTCGCGATGCCATGGGCTGCGCAGAAATCCAGCATCTCCTGGGTTTCGGCGATCCCGCCGACATTGGAGCTGGCGACCGACTTGCGGCCCATCATCAGCGACACATTGTGCAGCGGCGGATCGATCGGGCCGAGCAGTCCCAGCAGGATGAGTGTCCCGTTCCACGCAAGTGTCGCGACATAGGGATTCACGTCATGCGCGTTGGGAACAGTGTCGAGGATGAAGTCAAAGCTGTTGGCCGCCGCCGCCATCTGCGCCTCGTCAGTTGACAGCACGACATGGTCCGCGCCTAGGCGGCGCGCTTCTTCCTCCTTGTCGGGGCTGCGAGTGAACAGCGTCACTTCCGCGCCCATCGCCTTGGCGAACTTCAGGCCCATATGACCCAGGCCGCCAAGGCCTACGACCGCCACCTTGTGTTCCGCGCCGACCTTCCAGTGACGCAACGGCGAATAAGTGGTGATGCCTGCGCACAGCAGCGGCGCTGCCGCCTTCGGGTCCAGGCCGTCGGGGATGCGTACCGTGAATTTTTCCGACACGACGATATTTTCGGAATAGCCGCCTTGCGATGGCATGCCGTCATGCCGATCCGCGAACCCATAGGTGGGCGTGGCATATTCCACGCAATAGGGTTCTTCGCCCGCGTTGCATGGCTTGCACTTCTGGCAGGAGTCCACATAGCAGCCCACCCCAACCATGTCGCCGGGCTGGAATTTGCTGACGCTGCTCCCGACAGCCGCCACCCGGCCAACGATCTCGTGGCCAGGAACAGTCGGATAGGTGACATACCCGCCGTGATTGCGGACGTGATGCAGGTCAGAATGGCACACGCCGCAATAGAGGATATCGATCGCCACGTCGTCGGCACGAAGATCCCGGCGGGCGAAGGAGAAGGGCTCCAGATCGGTATCGGAGGCCAGCGCGGCATAGCCTTTGGTCAATTTGGTCATGACTGTGTCTATTGTCCTTAGATGAGGCCGAGACCGGAGAGGTCAGCCAGATATTTGCCGATCAGTTCGCGCGACAGATGCGGGACATCCTTGGCAGCGCCCACTTCATGCCGGATCACATCCGCGCGGAAGCGGGCGGAAGGAACACTGGTCCCGAATTCTCCCGGCATCTGATATTGCAGCTGGTGCAGCAGCGGCAGCGACGAATGTTGCCGCCGATCCTCGGGCAGCGCACGCATGGCGGTGCCGAAACGTTCGAGCCAGTCGGCGTAATCCTCGATCCGTTGGACCGGATATCCGGCGGCGTCGATCCAGTCGACGAAGCTGTCCAGCGAAATGCCGTCATCATGGGAATTGATGACATGGTAGGTACGATAGCCGCTCGTCGCCTTGGCCCCCAGGACGGCGATGGCCTCTGCCGTGAAGTCCACCGGCAGCCCGGGATAATGGGGCTTGGCCGTGCCGCTGTAGAATGACTGCGGCGCCAGCCCCGTAACCACGATGCTGAGCAGCAAGCGGGTGAACATGTCGGGGACGTTGAGTTGCCCTTCATAACGGCTGTGCGCCAGGATCATGTCTGAGCGGAAGGTCGCAACCGGCAGGCCGAAGCGATCATGCGCATCCCGCAACAGAACCTCAGCCGCCCATTTGCTGTTGGCATAGCCATCGGCATAGCCCTCGCTCGACAGCGGCCGGACGGGGGACGTCGTGCGCACGTCGGCGTCTTCGTCGATCATCACGCCGTCCGGCGTATGGGCCGCCGCCACGGTCGAGACATTGTTGATGGGCTTTAGCCTATGCGTGATGCCCAAGCGGATGACCTCCGCCGTGCCTGCGACATTGGGGCCGAACAGCTGATGATAGGGCAGGACGTGGTTCACCAGTGCGCCTGGATGGACGATCAGATCCACATCCTGGGCCAACCGCTTCCAATCGGCATCGGCAAGGCCAAGCTGCGGTTCGCCAAGATCGCCTGCCAGAACCTCCAGATGCGCGTCGGCGAGTGCCTCGAAGCGGCTCTTAAGTTGCGGGTCGCTGCTGAAGACCTGCGCGATGCGCTGCCGTGCCGCTGCTGCGTCGCGACCACGCGCGACGCAGATCAGCTTGCCGCCTATGTCGGCCATGCGCTCCAGCCATTCCAGGCCGAGGAACCGCCCCAAAAAGCCGTTCGCTCCGGTGAGGAAAACTGTCCGCACTTCCGTCGAAGGAGGCGAGGCGTTGCGCGCCGCGTCGAGGACACTGCCATCGATGAAGCGATCCACCGTCAAGTCGCTCGCGCGGATCTCCTTCGCACCGGCTCCGTGCACCGAAGCAAAGGTCGTTCCCTTCGCCTCGCCACTTCGACCCCGTTCGATGAACTGGGCGAGGTCCTGCATGCTTCCGGCAGGGCTGTTGATGACCGATACCGGCACATCGATGCCGTAAATATCTTCAAGCAGCAGCGAGCAGGACACGGCCGAGAGCGAGTCTCCACCCAGATCGGAGAAGCTCATCCGCTTGGAAAGATCGACATCCTCCAATCCGAGCGTCGCCTTGACGGCGCGGGCGACGGCTTCGAGCACGGGAAGCTCCTTGCCTTCACGGCGCAGCGCCTCAAGCTCATCCTGCTGGCTTGCCGCGATCCTGTCGTAAACGGCTTCGAGCGCGCCGGTATAGCGTTCCTTGAACTTGGGCCGCTGATATTTGCCGATGCCCGCCAGCAGGCCGTTCTCTGCGCTGAAGGGCTCATGCTCGACGATGAAGTCGCGCGGCACTTCATAAGGTTGCAACTGTTCGGCGCGTGCGATGTTCTGGATCGCTTCGCGCAACGCGTCCTTGATCGCAGCCGGGTCATCGGCGATGCCCATCTGCTGGAGCGTCGCTTCATTGGGCACAAAGACACCCACCAGAAATGCGCGCTCGCTGCTGCCGTATAGATAGACTTGCCGGATGAGCGGATCGCCGTTGGTGAAGATCGCCTCCAACCGGGCAATGGCGACGAACTCGCCCTGCGCGAGCTTCAGCACATTGTTGCGGCGATCGATGTACACCAGATGGTCGGGTGCGATCTCCTGCATGATGTCGCCGGTCTTGTAATATCCGTCTTCGTCGAAAACTTCGGCGGTCACATCAGGTCGCTTGTAATAACCAAGCATGATGCTCGACGTCTTGATCCGCAACTCACCGCGCGGATAAGGCTTATCGGTCTTGAAATAGCCAAGCTCAGGCACGTCATCCAGCTTATAGTCGATCACTGGCGGACGAACGACCCGGTTGTCGGTCAGCACCGCGGCGACTTCGGTGGCGCCATAATTATTGCCGAGCTTGTAGCCCAGACATTCTTCCATGAACTGCGATAGTTCAGGGGCGAGCGGGGCCGAGGCGAATGAAGCGACGAGCAGCCGCCCGCCCAGGAGAATATCGCGCGTTTCGCGCAGCAACTCGGCCTTGACCGTGTCCAGGTCCGCGCCGGGTACGGATCGCCGGTCGAGCGCGACCTGATATTGCTGGTAAATCATTTCGCACACGCGCGGGACCAGCATCATGTAGCTCGGCCGACAAATGCGCATGTCGTCAAACAGTTCGGACAGGTCCTTCTTGCCCGTGAAATAGCCGATGCCGCCCAACCCCAGCAGCGAGAAGACGATGCTCCGCCCTGACGTGTGGTTCATCGGCATGTAGATGAGGTTGATCATCGGCATGGGCGAATCGACGAGCCACAGCTGCTTGATCATCCGCTCAGGCAGCATCGCGCCCTTGGGCAGGCCGGTGCTTCCTGATGTGTAGTAGATGGTGGAGAGCCGCTCTCCGTCCGCCTTATCGAACAGTGGCGCGGCCGGCATCGCGCTGCCCTCCGCCAGAGCCGTTTCCAGCGTGACCAGCAAATGCGACAGACCCGCATCGGCGAGCTTTGCCCGGGCGGCCTCGAACCGCTCGCGCTCGTCATCAACCTCCGGATGATAATCGAACAGCAGCACACCGCGCGGACGATGGCCCTGGATGACCAGTTCGGCGGCCGTTTCGATATATTTCAGGCTGACCGCCAGCCAACTGGGCGCCACCTCGTTGAAGATGGACAGCGATTGCTGGAACGCGCCATTGGCCTGAAGGGGAACCGCCACTGCCCCATTGTGGATCGCGGCAAGATCGACCGTCGCAAAGTCCACGCTGCCAAAGGCAAGAAGGCAGAGAAACTCATCGGCTCCCAGCGACTGATCAGGATTATTGTGCCAGAAGGCGGCAAGTCGACGCGCCCGGTCCCATAACGTGGCGTAGCTTGTCGTTTCGAAATGCTTCTGGATCTCCCGCGTGGTGCGCCCGGTCGCGGGATCGACCTTCAGTTCCACCGCGCGCTCGGCCAATGCAGGTCGGTCAGCATAGCCCTCCATGCAAATCGCCACGATCTGGGCGAAACCGAGACCGCTGCGCCGCTTTGCAGTGTTGATTGCAGGGTCCGGTATCGCTGCCGCGACTTGCGGATCGGTTTCGATCAATAACTTCAGCCGTGTTGCAATGCCTTCGGCATAATCGTCCATAGACACCGTGTATTGCGAGCGATCCAGCTTGTCCTGAATACCCATATCACCTCTCGAAATTATCTTATTCAGAACAATATCATTCTATTGCCCGGAACATCTTTCTTCAGTTCATCCATCTAACGATGAGGACGATCGAAACTGCAGCCGGTGCGCAGTTTGGCTGCGGTGCCGACTTTCGCCTTGCGTCGTGAAACTACGACTCCTGCCGCCGGGCAATTCCGTCGTCAGAAGCATGTCTGAATATTTGGCAATCACCAAGTTTTGTCAATGACCGTTTTTTGAGCAGTGCGCATTTCTCACGCGCACGCAGAGGCAGGCCTGAAAAGGCCGTGTTTCTGATCATCCCATTTCCGTTTGGCGCCCTGCGCGTCAGCCCTGCTTGGCCGGGGATTTAGCGCCTGTCTTGGGGAGTTTCGATATGTCTCGCGGAGTGATCGTTTTTGCTAGCTCTACCAAGCCCTTGACCGCGATATTCTTGACGCCGGGCATGTCGGATGCCCATGGCCGCCCAAAGCCCGAAAACATCGTCATTCCATCCGTCGCGCCATATATGAATATGGCTACCACTGCCGCATCCTCATGGCTCAACGCGGGGTTCAACCGCTCCACGAAAGAGGTGATCATCCGATGGACATGGCGATGCAGTGCTCCCAGCCTATCCGCCACCAATTTGTTATGGTTGGCCATGGCCCAAAGCTCGGTAAACAGATGCGCGGTCTCCTTCGTGCTGACGTCATCAAGAATATGGGCGATCAACCGCGCTAGCCCGTCCTCCGCGGAAAGACTGGGCTGTTCCATCGCCCCGTTGACCTGGGCTTCCCCCGCAACAAGAATCTCGTCGAGCAGGACCTCGACCAACAGCTCCTTGCGCGGAAAGTGATGATTGACGTGACCGACCTTCAAACCGCATTCGGTAGCGATGCGTTGGAGCGTAAAGGCGCTGGCGCCTTCCTCGACCAATACATGCAGCGCCGCCTTAAGGATGGCGTTCACCGTTTCGGCTCCGCGCGAATAGACGCCAGGTTTCCGGCGCTTGGTTCCAATAGGGTCATCGTTCATGGGCCGCTTATATCTCTGGCTGGGCGGCGATCAACCGACGAAACGGAAATGGGGTAATAGATCAGGGAGACCCAGTGGGCTCGCGGTGAGACGCGCAAATCGCACTTCTCCCTGACGATCGTCCGGGGCATCTGATTTTCCCCATTGACAAAATCTTGTCATCCACCAAGTATTTGGCGCGGGCACACGTTGCTCAGCGGGGAGGTATAGGAAAGGCGCAGATATCACGGAGAGTTAGAAAGGAAAGACTCCATCCGCTGATGATCAGATCTCCGAGTCGGAGAGATCTTACTAAGTTTAAGATAAGAGCTGATAAGTTCGTAAATCGATTCGTGATTGATAATTCTGACGTTATTCAAGTCATAACCATTCTGGTTAATGGCATGAACTTTTACATCGATGGATATACGATTATCTTTATAACTATCATGTCCAGTCGATGATAGAAAAATATTCGAAAAGTATGACCAGGCAAAAAGGGGAGATTTCATGATTGCGCGACATCTATTTCTCGTTCGCACCTTGATGGGGAGTGTAGCTCTCGCAGGCTGCGCTGGAACGGCCTTTGCTCAGACGTCGACGGGACCGGGTGAGCCCACGGCAGCGGCAAGCGGTCCTGCGGCCTCCGGTCTGTCGGAAATCATCGTGACGGCACGCAGGCGGGCCGAACGGCTTCAAAATGTCCCGATCTCTGCCACTGCCTTTGATGCTGGCTCGCTCACGCAGCGAAATATTTCAAACACGCAGGACTTGCTCGGACAAGTACCGTCGCTCGTTGTCGGCGGCTCTGGCCAGCAGCGCAATAGCGAGAACGTGACCATCCGTGGCCAAGGCGCGACTTTCAATGCAGCCCCAGGCGTGGTGCTTTATTCGGCCGAGGTTCCGATCATCGCCGATCAGCGCAATAATGCGCAGAATGGTGGCGGCCTCAATTATTATGACCTCGCCAGCCTGCAGGTACTGCGCGGGCCGCAAGGCACGCTGTTCGGCCGCAACACGACAGGCGGCGCCGTCTTGTTCGAGCCGCAGCGTCCAACCGATCGGCTCGAAGGCTATGGCCAGATCCAATATGGCAATTACGATTCGATCGAATTGCGCGGTGCTGTCAACGTGCCAATTGTTGAAGACAAACTCTTGCTGCGTGTCGCCGGCATTTATCAAAAGCGGGACGGCTTTACGCACGAGATCACCACTGACACAGACTTGGACAATCGCAACCGTTATTCATTCCGCGCAGGCTTAACTTGGCGCCCGGCGGAGGGGGTTGAGAATTATCTTCTCGCGACCTTCGCTCGCGTTCAGGAACATGGCACCGGGACGGTGCTCAACGCGGTTCCCGACGGTGTCGATCCTCAGACGGGGCTGGCGTTCAGCACATATCTGCAGCAGCAGATTGATCGCGGTATCCGTTCGGTAGCCCTTAGCCCACTGCTCTTTAGCGAACGCACGCGCTATTTCTCCGTGACAGATATCTTTTCGGCAGAACTCACGGATGCTTTGACCTTCCGCAACATCGCCAATTATCAGCATCTGAAGAACAGCGCGCCTTTTGATGGTGACGGTTATCCTGACGATCACAGGCCGCCATCCGCACAAGGCGGAACTTTGATCGGGGGGGATGAGATTAGTCCGGGTGGATTTTCGAAATATAACTATTACACTGACGCACGCCAATATTCGATCGAACCTCAGATTCAAGGCAATTTGGGTGAAGACGCGCTCAACTTCACGGTAGGCGCTTACTACCAGAATGTTAAGCCGACAGGTCCGCAGCTTGTCAGCGCGTCTAATCCGACAAGAAGAGGTCAAAGTTCAGACAGCAAAGCGCTTTATGCGCAGGGAACGTTATCGTTCGGCAGTTTCTCTGACAGTCTTGATGGACTACGGTTGACAGTCGGCTATCGCTATACATGGGACAAGCTGACGGCCTTCTCAAACTTCGGCCTCCCTGACGCTCCGGTTACGTCATCGAGCGCCAAATTCAAGGCGCCAAACTGGACGGCGGGCCTCGACTACAATGTCGACAAGAATGTGTTGTTGTACGCAAAGGTCAGTCGTGGATACAAGACAGGCGGCGTCGGCACTGCAACGCCCGCGCCTGAACTACGTTCGTTCCAGCCCGAATTCGTGACGGCTTATGAAGCAGGCATAAAAGCCGATTGGCACATCGGCAGCATTCCGATCCGCACGAATATCAATTACTACTACACGGATTATAAGGATCTGCAGAGGACAGGAGGCACCGCCTATTTCTATAATGGGCAACAGGTCTTTGGCGCGCAGACCAGCAATGCGGGGAAAGCACATATCCAGGGTGTGGAGTTCGAAGGCGAGTTGCGGCCCGCTAGCTGGCTCACGCTATCGGGAACCTATTCGCACATCGCTGCGAAATATGACAAATATGCAACGCCATCGCTGTTTCCTGACGGCATTCCCGCCTTCGGCCTGCCGCCCGGCTTCGATTGCGGCGTGGGCGTTCCGTTCAATGGCGCAACGGGCCAGTGCGTCCTGACTGGCATACCTTTCCAGTTCACGCCGAAGAACCAGTTCAGCATTACCGGCAGGGTGGATCTGCCGCTGGATGAGTCCATCGGAAAGGTCAGCATTTCCGCTACCTATTCCTATATCGACGCCCAATACACGTCGCCTTCCAAGGCGCCGGTCGACGAACCGTTCGCCTATATCGGCGGAAACTGCCCCCGCCTGAATTCGGGTGCCTATGCTGGGTCAGTCCAGTGCGGCCCGGGAGATGGTTATGGCTTGCTCAGCATGAACTTGCAGTGGCAGAATGTCGCAGGATCGAACTTTGACCTCGGCGCGTTCGCAACCAACCTTACCAACGTAAAGTATATCATCAGTAGCCAGGGCGTATCCTATCAGAATGGCTTCAACTCGTACATATATGGGGAGCCCCGAATGTACGGCGTATCGATCCGATATCATTTCGGTAGTTGAGTAAGGCGAAGCGCCATCGCCCAATGGGGCCGGTGGCGCTTCGAGCCGAACATCCGTTTCTCCATTTGATCCGCAGATATCGGTCGGAAACCATGCGAGCAGAAACCGCCAGCGGAGCGGTTCAGCGATTTGTATCCGCGTTCAGGGCCAGCACCGATAGGATTAGCGCCGTTGCGCCATTGCGGATCGCTGCCGATGCTGCCGGTGCATAGAGTGGCGAATGGTTGGTGGGCGGCGCCATCCCGCGCGCCTTATAATCGGCAAGTGTTTCGGGCCGGTCGCCTCCGACCATGAGATAGGCGGAGGGGATGCCCCTTGCAGCGAATTCGGAAAAATCCTCGCTACCCGAAAAGCCAGGGGCACTTGCCGGGATCGAGATCACGCCAGAGCCGAATGCAGCCTTCAAAATGGGGGCGATCTTGCCCATAAGGCTGACATCATTGAGCGTTGATGCCGTTCCGTTCAGCTGGGTGATCGTTGGTGCCGGTGCGCCTGCCATGAGCGATACCGCACGCGCGGTCCTATTCACGCCGCTAAGCAGGAGGGCGCGCACCTCCGGCGTGAAGGAACGCAGGCTAAGTCGGAGCTTCGCTGTGTCCGGGATGATGTTGCCGACGCTGCCTGCGTGAAAAGCGCCGACCGTGAGGACGCCAAACGTCGCCGCTTCCTTCTGTCGGCTGATAATTGTCTGTACGTCGCTGACGAAATGCGCGCCCATGACGATCGGGTCGATGGACGAACTGGGCGCCGATCCGTGCGCGCCACGACCGTTGAAGGTGATTTCCAACGCGTCGGACGCAGATAGGATGACTCCATCCTTCATCACGACTGCGCCAAGCGGCAAGCCGCCGCCAACATGCGCCGCTAGCGCATAATCCGGCTTGGGGAAGCGGGAGAAGAGGCCGTCATCCAACATCGCCTTGGCACCACCCAATGGTTCTTCGGCGGGCTGGGCGATGAAGAGCAATGTGCCGCGCCATCGATGCTTCATCGAAACCAGCGCCTGCGCCGTGCCGACCCACCACGCCATGTGTACATCGTGGCCGCAGCTGTGCGCTACGAAGCTCTGCTTGCCATCAAGCTCAGCCTTTGCGCGGCTGGAGAAAGTAAGTCCCGTCTTTTCCTCCATTGGCAATGCGTCCATTTCAGTTCGCACCAGTGTCACCGGCCCGGGTCCATTCCGGTAAATGGCGACTACGCCTGTCTTGCCTACATTCTCTGTCACGTCGAAGCCGAGCGCGCGCATGTTCTTGGCCAGCAACTTCGCCGTTCTGCGCTCTTGGAAGCCAAGTTCAGGATGCTGGTGGATATCGCGATAAAGCGCTTCCAACCGGGGCATTGCGCCTTCCAGCATCCGGTCAATCACTGCTTTGTTGTCTCCACCGCCGTTGGGGTCTGGCACCCTGGGGACGGCGGTCGTCGCCGCAAGGGCTCCCGCCGACGAGAGCAGCAGTGTCAAGGTGGTGAGAGCGGCGATGCGCTTCATAGTTTCCTCCGGTTCTGATTATGGATGCAGAGCAACATATCCGCGCCCGCCGAACCGCGCCCTTATCGTCTGTTCATCCCTATAACCTGGAGTGATAGCGCTATTGCAGGGACGCGCGGATGGCCTTAGCCAACAGCGCGCCGCTAGGTGTCAGCAGCTCTTCGTCCCTTTGAATAAGCGCAATATGCATTTCAGGCAGGTCAATGCCGAGATCAACCTTAGTCAGCGCGCCACTCTCGAACCTGTGATCAAGATGCGCATTCTTGATATCGGCCCAATGACTGATGAGCGCCTGTTGCTCTGCAAGCTTGAAATAAACTGCAATAGACGTGCAACGGGAAATCCGCTTTGGAACATTACAGCCCAGCCGGTCGGCGAGGACGGGGATATATCCATGATGATAGTCGGCCAAGTCGCCGGTGATCCATTCAAGCGCCATCAGCTGGTCGATCGTCTGGGGCAGTATAGGGCCTTGTCCTCCCACCGCCAGCATCGTCGGATAGCTTCTCAACGCAGCGTATTGCAGACCCGCGAGATCCAAACTGCCATAATGGTGGACGATGCCGAGATCGAGTGTTCCGCTGCGCACCGCATCAAAAATATGTGCAGGTCTCAATTCTAGCAAAGCCAGTTCCACAGACGGTTGGCGCTCGCGAAAGCTAGCAAATACATCCGCGATATTCGTGCCTGCAATCGGCGGTGAAATGCCGATCAGCAACCGCCCTCCCAGCGTACCCTTCAGCCAGTCGACTTCCTCATGGGCTTTATCCAGCTCCTTCTGAATGCTGTCATGGCGTTTTGCCAGGATTGCACCAAAAGGTGTCAAGGTGGCACCCTGCACATTGCGGACAACTAGCGATACGCCGAGCTGGCGCTCCAATTCGCGGATCGATTTACTCAGCGCGGGCTGCGAAACATGCATGGCGCGCGCTGCACGCTGGATGCTTCCGGCCCTGGCAACCTCCGCTAGCGCGCGCAATTGATGAAGTTTCATCGACTTTTGCCTCTCGCCCTACCATTCCGGCACCTTAATAATGGTTTTGCCAAAGTCGGCGCTCCTTGGTTTGTGGCTTGAAATCGTTGCGATCAGAAATTTGACCGCTCAATAGCAGGATGTGGAATGGCGTTGCCACTCCCGCTTTGGTAATCGACCTTCCCAGTTTGGCGAGGCCTTGGCCGGGGACGGCTTTAGCCAAGGTGGCTTCCGTAAGCTGGTCGTCGTTTATCCGCTTTTGCATACAGGCTTTGCATAGCTCAGTGCGATTTCTGTACTTTTCGGCGTAGGCCGATGGCAGATAGTGTCTTACAAAATCGCATTTATCGGGATTGAAATGGGCACTGCCGCACAGGAAGAGACGTTTTCAGACATTCGTGAGGGCATTCGCCGTCTTTGTGCGCGGTTCCCCGGAGCCTATTGGCAGGAGCTGGATGCTGAGCGGCGCTATCCCACGGAGTTCGTGACCGCGCTGGCCAGCGAGGGTTGGCTATCTGTCCTCATCCCGGAAGAATATGGCGGCTCGGGACTTGGGCTGGCTGCCGCGACGGCAGTGCTGGAGGAGGTGCACCGCTCCGGCTGCAATGGTGGCGCGGCGCATGCGCAAATGTACACCATGGGCACCGTCCTGCGGCATGGGTCGGAGGAGCAGAAAGCGCGCTATTTGCCCAAGATCGCGTCGGGGGAACTGCGCCTACAGGCATTCGGCGTCACCGAGCCGACGAGCGGCACTGATACCACCCGCATTCGGACATTCGCCAAGCGAGACGGCGATGACTATGTCGTCAACGGGCAGAAGATCTGGATCAGCCGCGCTGAACATTCCGATCTAATGGTGCTGCTGGTGCGCACCACGCCGCGCGAGGAATGTGCCAAGCCGACCGATGGGATCAGCGTTCTGCTGGTCGACATGCGCGAAGCCGTCGACAATGGCCTTACCATCCGGCCGATCCGGACGATGCTGAACCATGCGACTACGGAGCTGTTCTTCGACGATCTGCGGGTGCCAGCGGAGAATTTGATCGGCGAGGAAGGAAAGGGCTTCCGCTACATCCTGTCGGGCATGAACGCCGAACGCATCCTGATCGCGTCCGAATGTATCGGCGACGCGCGCTTCTTTATCGATCGCGCCAGTGCTTATGCGAAGGACAGGTCGGTATTCGGTCGTCCGATCGGCCAGAACCAGGGTATCCAGTTCCCGATCGCGCGCGCCTATGTGCAGACGACCGCCGCCGCTGCCATGGTGGATAAAGCGGCAGCGCTGTTCGATGCGGGCGTGCAGCCGGGCACGGAGGCGAACATGGCTAAGATGCTGGCGTCCGAAGCATCCTGGTTTGCCGCCGACATGTGCGTCCAGACCCATGGCGGATTCGGCTTCGCGGAAGAATATGACATTGAACGCAAGTTCCGCGAAACGCGCCTTTATCAGGTCGCGCCGATCTCGACGAACCTGATCCTCAGCCATGTGGCAACACATGTGCTGGGCCTGCCGAAGAGCTTCTGATGAGCAAAGTGCTGGAAGGCTTGTTGGTCGTCTCGCTGGAACAAGCGGTGGCAGCCCCATTGTGCACCAGCCGCCTTGCCGAGGCTGGCGCGCGAGTCATCAAGCTGGAGCGGGCGGAGGGTGATTTCGCACGCGGCTATGACTCTGTCGTGCATGGCGAGAGCGCCTATTTCGTCTGGCTCAACCGTGGCAAGCAGTCGTTGCGCATTGACCTCAAAGACCCGACCGACGCGGCGCTGGTCGAACGGATGCTGTCGAAGGCAGACGTGTTCGTCCAGAATCTTGCGCCCGGTGCGGCGGCACGGTCGGGGTTCGGATCGGCTGATCTGCGCGCCCGCTATCCGCGCCTCATCACCTGCGACATCACCGGCTATGGCGAAAGCGGCGAAGCGGCGGGGATGAAGGCCTATGACTTCCTGATACAGTGCGAAGCCGGGCTGGCGAGCATCACCGGCACGGCCGACGATCCCGCGCGCGTGGGCGTGTCGGTCGCCGACATCGCCTGCGGGATGAACGCGCATGCCGCGATCCTCCAGGCGCTGATCGAGCGGGAGCAGACGGGCAAGGGGCGGGGCATCGCCGTGTCTCTGTTCGACGGGCTGGCCGACTGGATGACGGTGCCGCTGCTGCATTATGATTATGGCGGCAAGGCTCCGTCGCGCGCCGGGCTGAAGCATCCCTCGATAGCGCCCTATGGTGCATTCCCGACCGCCGACGGATCGCAGATCGTCGTGTCGATCCAGAATGAGCGGGAATGGGCGAAGTTCTGCGCCACGGTGCTCGGCGATGCGAGCCTTGCGACTGACCCGCGCTACGCGTCCAACACGCTGCGTTGCGCCAATCGCCCTGAGCTGGATGCGCTGGTCGGCCGTGTCTTTGCAGCCGAAATGCCGGACGCGCTGATCGCCCGGTTGGAGGCGGCTGGAACCGCGTGGGCGCGGCTGAACGGCGTCGACGGCCTGTCGCGGCACAGTCAGCTTCGCCGCGTCACCGCCGAAACGCCGACGGGGCCAGTCGCCTTGCCAGCCTCGCCCATAAGGTGGGATGGCGAGGAAGCGGTCGCGCTGCCAGTTCCGGCTTTGGGCGGCGATGACGAAGCGATCCGCGTGGAGTTCCTGTGAGCGAAGCGGCCGAACATCGCACCGATATAGCCGCCGCTCGTCAGGCGCACTTGCTCGCCGCGCTGCTGGATCATGACACGCCGCCGTGGCGGGAGGGCGAATTGCCGCTGCTCGCGCACTGGCTGCTGTTTCCGCCGGATACGCGGCAGTCCGGTATCGGGCCGGATGGACATCCGCTGCGGGAGGATGATGGCCTGCCCCGCCGGATGTGGGCGGGCAGCCGTGTCCGCTTCCTTGCACCGATCATGCTCGGCAGCAAAGTGGAGCGTGAGACGAGCGCGATCGCGGTCAATGACAAGCAGGGCCGCTCCGGACGCATGCGCTTTGTCACCCTGCGTCACCTGTTGAAGGTGGACGGCCAAGTCTGCGTCGAGGAAGAGCAGGACATCGTTTATCGCGAAGCCGGGCGGAGTGGGACTCCTCTTCCGCCCGAAACGGTGACTTCGATCCCGCCCGTAGCGCGTGTTGTAACGATCGACCCGGTGCAGCTTTTCCGCTTCTCCGCCCTTACCTTCAACGCGCACCGCATTCATTATGACCTTTCCTATACCCGGGATGTCGAAGGGTATCCCGGATTGGTCGTCCATGGCCCCTTCATCGCGACCTTGCTGATGGATCATTTCCTGCGCCACACCCCGGCCGCGCAGGTGGCGAGCTTCTCCTTCCGCGCGCAACGGCCGATTTTTGCGGGCGAGCCGTTCACGCTGGGGTTGTCGGGGCGCGACTTGGCCGCTGTTGATCATGCGGGTGGGCTGGCGATGCAGGCGCGAGTGGAAACCCGCTAGCCTCACCTTATGCCGTCAGAGTCGTGAGCTTTCCAACGTCCGGCAGAGAGGCGAGATCAAGTGCAGCCGTGGCGAGCGCGTCCGCCTTGTCGTTCCCGAGTGCGCCATTGAGCAACGCTGCGCCCGCCGGAGCATAGCCCGCCGCATCACCAAACACTCGCGCGGTGCCATTGCTCATGCCCATTGCGGCCACCGTTGCGAGCAAAGGTGGAGCCACTGCCGCCTCACCGCGCGCGCGATGCTGCCGATGAGGTCGAGCAGGAGGAGGGGGGTGCGCTCGACAACTTCTGGCGGGAGGGAAGAAATCGAGACGGTGGCACAAAAGTTCGCCAAGGCTTCCGTGATTTTCATCATCTCAGCGGATGACGAAGGGGTTTGACACGGGCGAGCCAAGGTCGATCCACACGCTCTTGGTCTGGAGATATTCGTCCATCGCCTCCTGCCCGTTTTCGCGCCCGATGCCGCTGCGCTTCATGCCGCCGAAGGGCGCCATGAAACTGACGGCGCGATAGGTGTTGACCCAGACGGTGCCTGCTTCGACCCGTTCCGACATGCGGATGGCGCGGCCAATATCTTGCGTCCATACCCCAGCGGCGAGACCATAAGGGCTGTCATTCGCGATCGACAGCGCCTCCTCCTCATCATCGAACGGGATGATGGCGAGCACCGGCCCGAACACTTCCTCGCGCGCGATTGGCATCTGGTTGTCGACGCCGGTAAAGATAGTGGGCTGCACGAACCAGCCACCCTCCAAGCCTGCAATCGTGGGCCGCCCGCCCCCCAGCACGCACTCCGCGCCTGATTGACGCGCGCCCGCGATGTGATCGAGCACCTTGCCCCGCTGCGCCAGGGTTGTCACCGGCCCGACCTGCGTATCGGCAAGCTTCGGATCGCCGATACGGGCCGTGCCTGCCAAGGCGATCAGGCGCTCCACCACCTCGTCATGGACGTCGCGCTGCACGAGCAGACGCGATCCCGCGATGCAGGTTTGACCCGATGCCGCGAATATGCCGGACACCGCGCCATAGACTGCGCGCTCAAGGTCCGCATCGCCGAAGATGATGTTGGGCGACTTGCCGCCCAGTTCCAGCGTAACCTTCTTCAGGTTTTCGGCAGCGGAGCGATAGACCGCAATGCCGCCGGGCTCGCCTCCGGTGAAGGCGATCTTGGCAATGTCGGGATGCTTGACCAAGGGCTCGCCGCACTCCTGGGGCAGGCCGGTCACGGTATTGACCACGCCCGCCGGGAACCCCGCGCGTTCGAACAGCTCGACAAAGGCGAGGGTCGAGCAGGAGGCATGTTCGGACGGCTTGATGACAGCCGTATTGCCTGCCGCCAGCAACGGCGCCAGCTTCCACGCAAGCAGCAAAAGCGGTGAGTTCCACGGCGTGATGCAGGCGATCACGCCTAGCGGCTCGCGGCGGGTAAAGGCATGCATCGACGGCTTGTCGATGGGCAGCACATGGCCCTCAATCTTGTCGGCCAGACCAGCAAAATAGCGGTAGTAGGCGGGGAGATAGCCAAGCTGCGCGCGCATCTCCACGATCAGCTTGCCATTGTCGTGCGTTTCGAGCTGCGCCAGCCGCTCGGTTTCTTCAGCCAGTATGTCGGCAAAGCGGTAGAGCAGGGTACCACGCGCGGTTGCTGTCAGGCCGCGCCACTCGAGCGAGCGGAAGGCGGTGCGCGCCGCCTCCACCGCTGAATCGACGTCGGCAGAGGTGCAACGGGGGATAAGCGCCCATGCCTCACCCGTCGCAGGATCAAGGCTCTCAAGCCATTCGCCGCCCGTTGCGTCGCGCACGCTACCCGCCAGCAGATTGCGGAACCGGACCAGATCATCAGCCATCACATATTCTCCCCAAGCCGACGTGGGCTGCTGCTTCAGTTTGGCCCAAAGCCTAGATGCTCCCGCATGCGCGCCTTCAGCCATACACCGTCGCGCGCGGGCAGGGCACGCGGCGTTTCTTCATGGACAATGCGGATGACGATCAAGCGCGGCCCTTCGCCGATGGTGCCGATCGCTTCACGCGCCCGGGCAATGCCAGCCTCGTCCGTGATCTCGAAACATTCGGTGAAGCCGCAGACGCGCGCCAGTTCGGCCAGGTTGATGCCTGCGCCCGCATGGCTCATCTGGCCGCCCGTCTCGCCATAATGGCCGTTGTCCAGCACGACGATCGACAGGTTCTTCGGCTGCTGCACAGCGATGGTGGCAAGGCCGCCAATGCCCATCAACTGCTCGCCATCGCCAGTGACCACCGTCACTGGCCGATCCGGCTGTGCCAGAGCCAGGCCTAGCCCGGTCAGCGCCGCGCCGCCCATCGCGCCCCAGAGGTAGAAGTTGCCGGGATGATCGCCCGCCGCGAACACGTCATAGGTGGGAGAGCCAAGGCCCGTGACAATCAGCATATCCTTGCGATCAGCGAGCAGGGCCGCGACCGCCGGGCGGCGGTGGAGACGGTTTACTTCAGCCATTTCTTGGCTCCCAGCATGCTTTGCGACAACAGGATGGCGATCGGCTGATCGCTTTCAAACGCCATGGTGGCGGCGGAAGCCATCATGGGGGCGAGGTCTTCCAGCCGGTCGATGCGGATGGTGGTGACGCCCATGATCTCAAGCGCGGCGGGCGTCGCCCGGCCCATCGAGACCTGCCACGGATTGAACTCCTGAAACTCGCCGCGCATCGTGACGATGGTCAGGAACGGCACACGGCAGCTCGCCAGCAGCGAGAGCATGTTGATGCAGTTGCCAACGCCGCTCGACTGCATGAGGAGAGCGCTGCGCTCCCCGCCCAGCCAGGCGCCGGTGCAAAGAGCGATGCCCTCTTCCTCGGTGGTGAGGACGATGGTCTTCATGGTTTCGGCGGCGCTGCACATGCGGATCAGGCGCGCATGGCCTGCGTCCGGAACATAGCTGACCTGCCGAACATTCGCCTGTTGCAAGGCGTCAAAGATTATCGGTGCCCAGGGGGAGTCGGCGTGCGCCCCCGTTTCCGTCTCACTAATGGCTGACATGCGGTCCTCGAAGTGGATTTCGCAAAGCCTATTGCGGGATTTGCTAAACCAATAGGAACAATCTACGCGTCCAGCTATGTCGGTTAGGCATGATAAAAAGGGTGTGAGCAGGTGGACTTCCGGCGGCTTGAACATTTCCTGAAAATCGCTGAACTCGGATCACTCAGCCGGGCAGCTGACAGGATGCGGATTGCTCAGCCTGCCCTCAGCCGCCAGATGCGCATCCTGGAGGAAGAGGCTGGCACGCCGCTTTTCTACCGCCACCGCAGGGGCATGCAGCTCACCCCGGCTGGTGAGGAATTGCGCCAGCATATCGCAGGGCCAGTACGACAAGTCCGGCAGGCCTTTGATGACATACGAAACCGCTCTGCGGAGGGGGGCGGCCAGATTGCCCTCGGCGTTCCGCCTACGGTCAGCTATATTCTGGCCGGGCGGCTTGCCCGCCGCGTCGCGGAGCAGGCGCCCAACATCTCGCTGCGGATCGTCGAGGGCTATGCAGGGCACCTCATCGACTGGCTGCAAAGGGGGGAGATCGACGTCGCGCTGCTTTACGGCCCGGCTTCCGATTTCCAGATGAACGTCGCGGAAATGCTTTACGAGGAGCTGGTGCTCGTAGGCCCGTCTTCCTCCGACCTCGATCCCGCGACGCGAATCCCTGTACAGGAACTCGTCAAGCTCCCCATCGTGCTGCCTAGCCAGTCGCACGGCCTTCGCCTGATCGTGGAGGCCGCGGCGCGCAAGGTCGGCGTGCCACTCAATGTTCGATTTGAAGCAGACTCGTTCCTGGTGCTCAAAGAGCTTGTTGAGTTTGGTCTCGGCTACACTGTGTTGCCGCTCTCATCCTTGAACCGGGAAGTCGACGCTGGCATCCTGCGCTACGCACCGATCGGTAATCCGCCCGTTGTTCGCCAGCTGGTGCTCGGCATGCCCCGAGAGGAGCAGTTGACCCGTTCAACGCGGATCATCGTTCGGCTGGTGCGAGAAGAGATCAAGCATCTGGTGGATAGCGGCGTCTGGAAGGCGCAGCTGCAATATTGATTTTCTGGTGCCAGCGCGGTTCGGACATATCGATCCGGCATAGGTGGCGATAGCTGTTCTATGACTATGAACGCCACTGTGGAGCTATTTTGCCGCGACGCAGGAACATGAGAATATGGGGAGGATCAGGGTTGAATAGGCGGCAAGCCGAGCCATCGGCCCGGATGAAGCGAAAGGCAGCACGCGTCCTTTCGCTTGGCGACTATGAAGCCCTTGCGTACGCGCATCTGCCACGCCCGTTGTTCGGCTATGTCGCGGGGGCATGTGAGGATAATCTGACCGTATCGGCCAATCGGGAAGCGATGCGCCGCGTCACTTTCGTCCCGCGCGCTTTGCGGGACATGGCGGGCCGCAGCCAGCACGCCTCCTTGTTCGGTGAGAACTGGTCTTCCCCGTTCGGCATAGCGCCGATGGGGCTGTCCGCGCTGGTCGCCATGCGCGGCGACATCGCGCTCGCACGGGCTGCGCATGCCGAAAATGTGCCGATGCTGCTCAGCGCGACGTCGCTTATCCGGCTGGAGGAGGTGCGCGCCGTCTCGCCCTCTTGCTGGTTCCAGGCCTATCTGCCTGCCGATCGGGACTGGATCGATGGCGTGGTCGACCGCGTAGCCGCTGCGGGTTTCGGAACGCTCGTCATTTCCGTCGACGTACCCGTTCTGGGTAACCGCGAGAATTTGATCCGCGAACGGTTCTCCACGCCCCTCAAGCCTTCTCTTCGACTGGCGCTGGATGGCCTGCTGCATCCCCGCTGGCTGCTCGGCACATTTGCGCCGACGCTGCTCCGCCACGGCATGCCAGCGTTCGAAAATTCCAGCGCGTCACGTGGCGCCCCCGTGATCGCCCGCAATGCCGAGCGCAGTTTCGGACAGCGCGACCGGCTGACCTGGGACGGGATCAGGCATATTCGTGATCGCTGGCGCGGCAATCTGGTCATAAAGGGGCTGCTTCACGCCGAAGATGTCGGCCTCGCCCGCAGCGTTGGCGCCGACGCGATCATCCTGTCGAACCATGGCGGGCGGCAGCTCGATGGCGCCATCGGCACGCTCGACGCCTTGCCCGCTGCCGTCGCTGCCGCAGGTGACATGCCCGTCCTGATCGACAGCGGCTTCCGGCGCGGCAGCGACATATTGAAGGCCATTGCGCTCGGTGCGCGCATGGTACTGATCGGCCGTCCCTTCCTCTATGCTGCGGCGGTTCATGGGGAAGCGGGGGTGCGCCACGCCATCGGGCTGCTCCGTGCGGAGATCGACCGGAACATGGCGATGCTCGGCACCAACTCGCTCGATGAGCTTGGACCGGACTATCTCCACCGTACGGATGGAGCAGCCATATGACAGATATCAGCCAGCCGCGTCCTTGCCCCGGCCCGCCAGCTGAGCAGAGCCCGCCAACCCGCTTCGTGATGCCCGCAGGCGCGATCGACACCCATTGCCATGTCATCGGCGCGCCGCCCGACTATCCATTTGCGGCGGAACGGTCCTATACCCCGCCGCCTGCGAGTGCGGAGGCCTATCTGGCGATGCTGGATGCCGTCGGCTTTGCCAAGGGCGTCCTCATCCAGGTCAGCGTGCACGGAACGGACAATCGGCTGCTCTGTGAGACCCTGTCAGCGCATCGCGAGCGGCTGCGTGGCGTTGCCGTGATGCCCGCCGATCTACCCGGCCGAGCCTATGCCGAAGCGCATGAAGCGGGAGTGCGCGGCCTTCGCCTCAACGACTTCATCCGCGATGGCGGGGGGCTCTACGGCGGAGGAATAGGCTTCAAGGATCTGGAGCGGTTCGATGCGCTAGCCTGTGAGATGGGCTGGCATCTCCAACTCCTGCTCGACGGCCGGAACCTCATGGATCTCGCCCCGCGCATCGCCCGTCTTCGCTGCCCCTGGATCATCGATCATATGGGGCACATCCCTTACACAGCGGGCATCGATCATCCGGGTTTCCAGACGCTGGTCCAACTCGTCGCCGACGGCGGATGGGTCAAGATTTCCGACGCCTTCCGCATGTCGGAACAGCCGAACTATCGCGATTCCATTCCCTTCGCCCAAGCGTTGGTCGCCGCCGCGCCCGACCGCTGCGTCTGGGGATCGGACTGGCCCCACGTCGCGCAATGGCGGCCAATGCCCACGGTATCGGGACTGCTCGACCTGCTCGCCGAGTGGGTGCCCGACGAAACGGTGCGCAACCGCATCCTGGTGGACAATCCGGCGCATTTTTACAACTTTTGAAAAGGTTGCGAGAATGGCACGCCTGAGCGGCAAAACTGCGGTGATCACTGGAGCAAGCGCTGGCATAGGCGCAGCCACCTCGTCACTCTAGCTACTGTGATCTTCGGCGATGGCGCGCGCTGCCCGACGACCGGAATATATGCAATCGGCGAAGCTGAGTCCGCTCACATAAAGATTGGAGCAGATACCGATGGCGGTGCGCCCGGCGGCGTACAGCCCCGGTACGACCCCGCCCGCCAATGCCTTCACCGCGCCGCTGGCCTCATCCACCAGCAGACCGCCCACCGTCATGCAGGACAAGGGAAACAGCCGCGCGTCGGTCGAGGCATCTACCGCATAGAACGGGCCTGTGGCCAGTTCGGCCATTTCCTCGGGCGCCTTGTGGAACGCATCCGGCTTCTCGCCGCGCGCGGCGCTGTTATAGGCCGCCAACGATTCCGCGAAGCGGGCCGGTGAAAAGCCCATTTTTTTGGCCAAGGCCTCCGGCGTTGCGGCTTTTTTCGCGCCGAACAGGCCGTTGATGAGGGTGATATCTCGCTGGAACGTCAGCACGCCTTCACCGAACGCGTCCTTGAGCGACTGCCGCCATAGCTTACGATCCATGATGATGTAGGCGCGCCCGCCATGTCGCTCGACCATCCCGTCGCCGATGCGCGCGCCATACCATGTCTCGTTCACATAGCGGCGTCCTTCACCATCGACGACCATGGCCCGCCCCCACGCCTGCGGCGGTGAGAGGAAGCGCCAGGCAGACACACGCTCCATCAGCCCGGTTTCCCCGCCTGCCGATACGCCCAGCATGATGCCACTGCCATTGTCACCGAGCGTGCCGTTCGGCAGTGCCGCTGCGACATGAGGGGCGAAATGCTGCATCATCGCCTTGTTGCAGATAAAGCCGCCTGCACTCAGCACCACGCCCTTGCGGGCACGCAGCCATACGCTGCTTCGCGCAGCAGACGCCAGTTCATCCGCCCTGCGGAGGAGCCTGTAGCCGATCGATACTGTTACCTGTGCGCCCGGCAGCGTCGATGGGAGCATGGAGAGCCATTTGTTGGCCTTGGCCACGAGTTTCGAGTGTCGTTCGCGTATGGCAGGATCGGCCAGCCGCTCGACGCGAACGCCTATGACGCGGCCCGCCCTGTCCAGCGCAAGTTGGCGTACGTCGGCATGGGTCTGGAAGTCCAGTCCGCGCGCAAGGGCCGCCGCCTTGAGCGGACCGTAAATGCCCACGCCAAGACCAAAGGGGTTCTTGCCATTGCGATGCACCGTGCGATGCCCGCGCGCCGCCGGTCGGGTAAAATCGCGGAACGGTCCAGCAAGGCTGCTATCGGGGTGGTAGAGAAACTTGTCGAGCGGTGGATAAGATGTCTTTTTAGAATAAAAGGCGGCGCTGAACGGCGCGCCATGTCGGCGCAGCCACTCGAATGTGTCGGCGCTTGTCTCGCAAAAATCGCGCAGCGTATCGGGCGCGACGACGTTGCCGACCTCGAACCGGAGATAATCCTCCATAAGCTTTGCGTCGTCCTCGACGCCCGCCTCCTGCTGTATGGACGTGCCACCGCCAGCGTAATAGACACCACCATTGGCCGCGGTCGAACCGCCGCCCTCATACAGGTCGAGCGCGATTACGGAGAGGCCCTGCTCAAGGCCTTCCAACGCGGCCGCAACTCCAGCTCCGCCCAGCCCGACAACAATCATATCGGCTTCGCCCTGCCACGCATGCGTGTCGGGTTCGTCGATCTGGAGGGGGGCATCAATGGCAAGTCCCCAATCGGTGATCGCGCCGCCGGACGTCGGCACCGGCGCGGGCGCGCGAAGCCCCCAAGGGTCCGGCGGGATAAATCCGGCCGCTTCGGGGTTCATCGGGCTTGCCATCTGTCGCCTCCATCCTCTGGGCGCTGCCGCACCTGATTGGTGATGACAGTCAAACATGGTCATAAAGATAAACTTGTCCGATGGTCAAGTAAATCACCAGTTGCCCATGTCCGGGGCGACATGCCCGCTTTACCGGCCCGCGTTATTTATGCCATTGGCGATCAGATGAGCCGGTCAAATTCAGCTTTGCCGGGCATAAAGCCCACAGCTCGCAGGGGAGGCCGACCCGGCATCGCAGAGGCGGCGCGTTTGACCAAGGCGATCCTCGCCGCCGCTGAGGCTGCGTTCCTCAAGCAGGGCTTTAGCAAGACCAGTATCGCGGCAATCGCGGCGGCGGCAGGAACGAGCAAGCAAACGGTCCATGCGCGCTTTGGCAGTAAGGAACGATTGTTCATCGCAGTCAGCGACGCATTGCTACGCGAACGTTTCTCGACGCCCGCTCCAAAAGGATTGTCACTGCGCAACAGCCTGATCGCGGTAGCCATACAGGCGCTGGATGCGATGCTCGACCCGAAGATGGTGATGATGACCGCGATCATCATGGGGGAGGCAAAGCGTTTTCCCGAACTCGCCCGTCTGGCCGACAACGATGCCAGCTTTCCCGGACGCGAAATGATGTTCGTGCTGATTGCCGACGCCGTGAGCGCTGGGGAACTTGCCTGCAGTGACCCGCGACGGGCCATGCTGATGCTCCAGGATATGGTCCTCGGCACCCCCCTTCGTGCTGCGACCCTGGGGGAGGGCGGTCTTGATAGCCAGGAGCGGCGCGACTGGGCCGTTGATGCCGTGGACCTGTTCCTTGAAGGCGCGCGGGTCACCCGGCAGAAGGCGGAACGTGAGAAATAGGGTGTCTACTGCCAGACTGCTTTATTAAGATCAGATGGGGTGATTGGGGCCGACCCTGAATCGCTTGGGTGGCTGCTCCTCGCAAAATGGTAAGACGTGGTCCGTGTTGAGCGGCCACAACCATAAGGAGGAGCAACCATGCGCTACTATGCCGGACTGGATGTTTCGTTGGAAGAGACAGCGATCTGTATCGTCGATGAGGTAGGCAAGATCGAACGCGAACTTCGCGCGTCGAGCGACCCCGCTGCCTTAATCGATGCCTTCGCCGCACTCGACTTACCGATCGAGCGTATTGGTCTTGAGGCCTGTTCACTGGCATCCTGGCTGCATCAGGGGATGGCCCGAGCCGGGCTTCCGGTGCTGTGTATCGAAACTCGCGCGGCTAAGGCCGCAATGGGCGCAATGCCCAATAAGAGTGATCGTAATGATGCTCGCGGCCTGGCTCAAATCATCCGCACAGGATGGTATCGGGCAGTACATGTGAAGAGCCCGCCGTGCCGCTCTGCCCGCGCGCTGCTTGGTGCTCGGCGGATGGTGCTGAACAAGCAGCGCGACATTGAGAACGAGGTCCGTGCGGTCTTACGCGAGGCAGGGCTAAAGCTCGGCACGCCTGGTCGGAAAATGTTCGCACCGCGCGCCAGAGAGCTCGCCTCGGCGGATGCTGGCATCACAGACATTGTCGAACCATTACTGGCTATCCTAGCGACGATGGCCATTGAACTTGCACGTCTGACAAAGCGGGTTCTGGATGCCGTTCGTGTCGAACCTGTCTGTCGCCGGCTGATGACGGTACCTGGAGTTGGACCGCTTACTGCGCTGACTTTTCGCGCGACGGTTGATCAGCCTGAACGCTTCCGGCGGTCACGCGACGTCGGGGCGCATTTCGGTCTTACGCCGCGCCGCTACCAATCAGGCGAAACGGACATTCAGGGCCGCATAAGTCGATGTGGGGACGAACTCGCTCGCACCGCTCTCTACGAAGCCGCGCATACATTGCTGACGCGCTGCACGAAATGGTCGACACTGAAAGCGTGGGGCATGCGCATCGCGCAACGCCGCGGATTGGCAAAGGCACGCGTCGCCGTCGCACGAAAGCTCGCCGTCATTTTACATCGCATGTGGACCGATCAAACCGACTTCCGCTGGGGTAAAGCGTCGGCGGTCGCGGCTGTGTGAGGAGATAAATCAGTTTCCGCCCAAGCCGGGTGGGAAGCGATCGTTCCCATGGGGACGATGGGCGAGCCGACTTCGCAGTGAGTCCAGAACCTCAGCATGTCTGAAGGTCGAGGCTCAGATTGAAGCGCCTCGTTCTTCTAACCCCATTATGCGGCGACCAAGCGTCGATCGCGGAGAGAAGCAAGTGATCCATGGGAGCGGTCACGATACTGAGGATGCAGCTTGACCCAAAGGCCCCAATCAGAGAAGGACTCACTGATTGAGCCAGAAGATGACCACCGTTACAAGTCCAGACGCATGCGATTGGACAAATGGCTTGCTCGATTTGAAGGTCTTGACGGCCACAAGCGATCGTCCAAGCCGTGCTGCTAAACCGGCATAGTTGGATCGGCAGAGGTCCGGCGAACGTAGAATTCCGTTCGTCCACGCGATCCAATCGGCGACCAGATTATGCGTTTCCGATCCCCGCTGGCTACAGGTTGCTGCAGCGCCTGCATCGCGCAGTAACGTCAGTCGAAACAGCGAGTAGAGATCGAGCGCGCAATGCCGACTTCGTTTACCGCGTCGACGGCGACGCAATAACCCTTCCCAAGGTTCAGGCTGCCAATCTCCAGCGACGTCAACCCGTCGTAGACCTGAAAATTTTGGTTCATCAGATCGGGGCGACGCCCGACGCGAACGATATGAAATTCGGCGCCGGGGGCCGCCTGCCAAGTAACCGTCACGCGCCGGGGGTCCGCTGCGCTTCGGCTCGCCTTCACCGCGGATACGCGCCCAGGGCGTCGGCCTGTTCCTTTACCGAACACGCGCAGGTCGTAGAGAGAGAAGTTGCCGCCGTCCGGCGCCTGTACATTGCGCAGCCGCACGAAACGGGCGTTCTGCGCTTGGGGCAGCACCTGATAGTCATGCGGCGCGTCACGCCCATCGTGGGCGTGGTCGATAGCTGTGCGCCAGCGTTGGCCATCATCCGACAGTTCCAGCACATAGCGGTAGCTATCCCGGCTGATCCCGCGGCCCTGGCTGCCCTGATCGGCAAAGTTGATCTGAATCGCTTCGATGCGCTTTTTCGATCCCAGATCGATCTGGAACCATTCTTCACCGCCCGATCGCGCCGACCACAATGTCCTCGAATCCTCATCGACGGCGTTTTCAACCGGAAAACCGTCCAGTGTGGAGGACGCGGTGGCAGCCTTGCCGCGCGACAGAAGCATCCATCCCGTCAGGTCACGATTGCCGCTGAAGTAACGCGGATAATCCCCCAGATAGGTATCCGACAGAACTTCGCCCGTCCGTGTAAAACGGGCCGGGAACAGTCCCAGCCGCCGTTCGAAAATATGGCGCTGCGAGATAGTCATGGTGCCTGCGTGCCACCACCGTCCCGTCGCATCCTTGAAGGTGTTGCCATGCCCCGCGCCGGTAATGAAGCCGGTGGGCTTTACAGCGAAGGGGCTGTAATCCTGATAGACGAATGGCCCCATCGGATCGTCCGCAACGAGGACGCCGTTAGCATAGGTCTTGAACTCGGTGCCTGGCGCGGAATATTCCAGATAATAGCGACCGTCATGCTTGGTCATCCACGATCCTTCGACGAAGGATGGCGCGCCGGGCTTTTCATTATTGTCGCCCGGCACCTCCCACCCGCGACCATCCTTGTCACGGGACTGCGATATCTGCGCGGTTCTGATCACGCGGAAGGTGGTGGTGTCGAGTTCATCCACGCGGAGCGGACCTTTCGATGCCAGACCGCTGTACATGTACAGGCGGCCATCATCGTCGAGGAACATGTCCGGATCCTCATAACGCTGTTCGATGACCGCGGCTTCATACCAGCGCCCGGACTTTGGATCGTCGGTCGTCCAGATGCGGCGCGTACTTTCGCTTGTGGCCAAATACATCCGGCCCCGGATCACGACGACGGTCGGAGCGAACTTGTCCACGGCGTAGCCGCTCGCTTCCACGAAAGTCCAGTGCTGGAGGTCTGGCGAATGCCAATAGCCCTTCGAATGCGACGCGAAGAGGTAGTACAGGCCTTTATATGTGATGATCGTGGGATCGGCCGCTTCCCGATAGGCTTCGCCGAGCTTGAGCTGGATTTGCGGAATCTTGACGGGCGTCTGGTAACGATAGGGTAGATCAATAGGATTTGCATAGGTCGCCATGCGCGACCTGCCTGCTGCCTCTGCCGGGACGAACGGGACCAACGCCATGACGGACAGGCTCGCCGTTACCCAGTGCAGAGCCTTACATACCGCCCCGTTTCGTGCCGAACTTCCCACAAGACTACCCCACTGATGCGTCAGATACCCGGTGACATAGGCCAGGCTGGCAAATAAGTATACAGATACGTTGCATTAATCCGACGGTGGAGTATGGCCTGCTTCTGGAAAAATCTGGCGAGGCAGCGCAGTAATGCGAGCGTGCGGGGCTAAGGATGCAGGGAGAATAAGATGGCAAATTCAAAGGCGTTGAAGCTTGCCTGCGCTGCGGCACTGTATTTCACCACATCTCACGCGGCCTTGGCGTCGGACACCTTGCTTGATGGTTTCCGCGCTCCGCCGCTAGCGGCCAAGCCCAGAGTGTGGTGGCACTGGAACAGCGGGCAGATCAGTTCCGCGGGCATCGCCGCCGACCTCGACTGGATGGAGCGCATCGGCCTGGGCGGGTATCAGGCTTTCGACGTGGACTTGGGCGCCCCGCGCGTGGTGGAAACGCCGCTTCCCTACATGAGCGATGGCTGGAAGGCGATGTTCGGCGAAGCCGTGGAGCGAAGCATTCGCAAAGGCTTCGACATCGGGATCGCCGGTTCGCCCGGTTGGAGCGAGAGCGGCGGCCCTTGGGTCAAACCCGAACAGGGCATGAAGAAATATGTGTGGAGCGAGACCCCGGTCATCGGGGGACGACGCTTCACCGGCCAGCTCGTCCAACCGCCGGGTTCCGCAGGACTGTTTCAGAACAATGCCAGCGGGCTTGGCGTAAAGACGTTCTACCGCGATGCGAAACTGGTGGCGTTCCGCACGTCCAATGGCGCGAAGCTGCCGACCCCCACGGTCAGCGCCAGCGGTGGCAACTTCACCGCGCAGATGTTGAGCGACGGCGATGTCGTGAAAAGCACGGAGTTGACCCCCGGCCCCGATGGCGATGCCTGGCTGCGATTTGACTATGGTCGCGCCGTCACCGTCCGTGCGGTCACGACCGCAACCGGCGGCTACGCCCATTTCGGAGGTCGCGGCGGTGCGGGCCTTGGGTCGGGTGCACGGCTGGAAGCAAGCAATGACGGCCGCAGCTGGAATCAGGTCGGGATGATCGAAACGGCAGGCCCGCAACGGACCGCTACCGTGCCGACGACGACCGCGCGCTGGTTCCGGGTACTGGTTCCGGCAGGGGCGGGTCCCAAAGCCAAGATTGGCGGCGCGAGCATGGCGGGGCCTCCCGGCGGCAAGCTGCTGGTATCGGAGCTGGTTCTGCGCGGTGCCCCGATGGTCAACGCATGGGAAACCAAGGCCGGTTTCGCGCTGTCGTCCGACTATTACTCCCTGGCCACACCGGGCGGGCAGGGCGCGATCCGCGGGCGGGAGGTCATCGACCTCACATCCCGCATGCGCCCCGACGGCACCTTGGACTGGACTCCGCCAATGGGTGAATGGACCATCCTGCGCATCGGCTACTCCCTGACCGGCCAACGCAACGCTCCAGCTCAGCCTTCCGGTTCCGGGCTGGAGGTGGACAAGCTCAGCGGCGCGGACGTGACCAGCTACATTACCCAATATCTTGACCGCTATCGCCAGGCGAGCGGCGGGCGGCTGGGCGCTGGCGGCGTCACCAACATGATCTTCGACAGCTGGGAAGCGGGGGAAGCGAATTGGACGCCCGCCATTCTGGAAAAATTCCAGCGCCTGCGCGGCTACGACGCCACGCCGTTTCTGCCGGTGCTGGCAGGCTATGTGGTGGACAGCGCCGAGGCGAGCGACCGTTTCCTGTGGGATTTCCGCCGCACGCTGCAGGACCTGCTGAAGACCGAGCATTACGACACCCTGACTGCCGAACTGCACAAGGTCGGCATGATCCGCTACGGCGAATCGCATGAAGGCCGCCCCGCCGCCATGGGTGACGGGATGGAGATGAAGGCGTCGGCGGACGTGCCGATGGCGGCATTCTGGCACAAGCGGACGCCCGGCGTCTTCCAGCCTGGCCCTTTCGCCGACATCCGCGAATCCGCTTCCGTCGCCAATATTTGGGGCCAGAACATCGTCGCCGCAGAAGCGCTGACCGCCAGCGGCTCGCCCTGGTCGATCGCGCCGCGTATGTTGAAGCCGGACGCCGACCTGATGATGGTTGCGGGCATCAACCGGTTCATCCTGCACAGTTCGGTGCATCAGCCACTGATCGGCAAGGCGCCTGGGCTGGTGCTCGGTCCCTTCGGCCACTGGTTCAACCGCAACGACACTTGGGCGGAACAGGCAGGCCCCTGGATCAGCTATCTCGGTCGCGCCTCGTACCTGTTGCAACAGGGGCATGCGGTGAACGACGTGGCGATCTTCTACGGCGAGGGCGCCTCGATCACCGGGCTTTTCGGCGAAAATCCACCTGCCGTGCCGGACGGGTTGCAATATGATTATGTGAACGCCGATGCGCTCAAAACTCGCCTCGCGGTGAAGGACGGACGTCTCGTTACGCCGGACGACATGTCCTGGCGGCTTCTTTACATGAGTGGCCAAACGCGGTGGCTCACCTTGCCAACGCTCGAACGCCTGCGCTCTCTTGTCCATGACGGCGCGATCCTCGTGGGTGACAGGCCCCAGGGCTCACCAAGCCTCAGCGACGACCCGGAGCAGGTCCGCGCCATCATAACTGAGCTTTGGCCGATGGCATCTGGCGCTCACACGGTAGGGGCAGGTAAGGTTTACGCAACGAATAGCCTTGCCGCTCCGTTGGCAGCGGAAGGGGTAACGGCCGATTTCGAAATCGTGGGCGGACAGGCGGACGGCGCAATCCGTTTCAGGCATCGCCAGACATCGGACCGCGACATCTATTTCGTCTCGAATAGTCACAACAAAGCGCAGACGGTGGTCGCCGCCTTCCGGGTGACGGGCAAGACCGCAGAGATTTGGGATCCTGTAAGCGGCCAGGCACGACCTGCAAGCTATCGGTATGAGAAGGGCCGCACTCTGGTCGATATCCCGCTTGCCCCCTTCGGCTCAACCTTTGTGATGTTCCGCAACGGTGGTCCGGAAAGCCAGCAGCTTCCAGTCCCAACCGTTCAGCCACTGGCTGATGTGTCTGATAAATGGTCGATCGCGTTCCCGCCCGACCGAGGCGCACCGGCAAAGCTCGAACTCGGCCGGTTGCGCGACCTGAGCAAGGACGTTGACCCTGGGGTGAAGTATTTTTCCGGCACTGCCAACTATAGCCGGACGCTCCGGGTGCCGCGGTCCTGGATGCAGGATGGCGGGCGCTTGCAACTCGATCTCGGCACGGTTGAGGTGGTCGCCGAAGTGCTGGTCAACGGCCGTTCGGCGGGCATTGTGTGGACGGCGCCATACCGCGTTGATGTTACCAACCTGCTGAAGACCGGGCGCAACAAGATTGAGGTTCGGGTCAGCAACTTGTGGGTCAATCGCGTCGTTGGTGACCGTCAAGCCGGCGTGACGAAACGGATCGCCTTCACGCATGAGGACGCGGCAAGCCTAGGCATCAAGCAGCCGCGTAGCGTGTTCGACACAGTAGGGCCGGGCGGAACGCCCTTCGGCGCCACACCCTACACCGCCTCTACGCCAGTGCCGCCATCGGGGTTGATAGGCCCAGTACGGCTGGAGCGTCAGATGCCCTAGGCTCTCAGACAAGCTCGATAAGTGCTACACCCTCCGGCGGCAAGTCGAGCGTAAGCTGAGCATGCTCATCTAGCGTCATCCTTTCAGGGGCCGCCAGTTCCGCTGCCCTGCGAATGGTATCTAACTGCTCGCGGGTGGGATATTGCGGCGATCCCATGGCGCGCCAAGCTGGATAAGGAGATCCGCGCTCCTGATCGACATAGCTGACCTGGACGGCTTGGGCGGCAGCGGCGCCCTGCAGCCGAACGGTTAGCGTCTTGCGGTCGCCGATGATCCGGCGCTCCCTGCTGGCGCCTGGGATGCCCGGGGCCTGCTGGACGTCTGCGAGGTTCCAGACCAAAGCCGCGCACCCGCCGTCCCGCGTGCGCGACGCCAGCGCAGGACCCTTCGCGGCCAATCTGCGGTCGCCAAGCCGATGTAGCAGCTTGTAAGTGTTGAATTCCGGCTTGGCCACGCTCCCCCGGGCGAGCATGCCCCAACCGTTCTGACCTTCCTTGAAGATCCAGTTGGCAACCATATTCTCTTCATACTCGCCGCTGATCTGCCACTGGCACATAGCCTGGCAGTGGGGGAGGCTCTCTTTGATGGCGTGGGCGATCATGGCCGGGCTATCGGATGACCATTCATTGATCCACAATGCCGTCCCCTTATAGCGGGTGGCATCGATCTGTTTCCGGGCCAGCGCGGCTGCGGCAGGCACCACATCATACTCCTTATGCAGACCTGCTTTCCCGAAAATCACGGCCTGATCGTCTCCGGGATAGACATGGGTCGAAACGAAATCGACCGGCAGATTATTCTGTGCACAGAATTGGAGGAACTGCGGAATCCACTGTATTGCCGATGTTGCAGGCCCCCCCACCTTCAAAGAAGGATCGACCGCCTTCACTGCCTGAGCAGCTGCCTTATAAAGCGCGAAATATTCCTCCTGCGTTCCAGTCCAAAACCAGGATTTCAGATTTGGTTCGTTCCAGACCTCAAAATACCATTGTCGCACTTCCTCGGCGCCATAGCGCTGAACGAGATGGCGGACGAACTTCCCGACGAGTTCCGCCCATTTGTCCAACGATGAGGGTGGAGTTACATTGGCGCGGTAAAAGCCAAATTCCTTCGCTCCGCTTGCCAACGAGCGGGGCATGAAACTGAGTTCGACGAACGGCTGGACGCCACGTTCTAGCAGGCCATCATATACGGCATCGACGTTCTGGAAATTACCATTTGCTCCGACCCCCATCTCGTCATTGAAGATGCCGTGAAAACGGATGCGTTGCAGACCGGCCTCATTCTTGAACCGCGCCAAGTCCTTGCGCCATGGCTCCCGAAGAGTGATGGCAGCACGATCTGAGCCCATGCAGCGCGACCAAATATGATCGAGAGGACCGGCGTCTTTTCGGATATCGATATCGATGAAATTGTCGGACGTGCGGCCCAGGCCGGAGAAGTCAGAGCCGCCACGCCCATCGCGCCCCCCATCGCGGAGAATTCACGGCGCGTCCACATCTTGTCATCCATAGATTTTCACCACTCGCAAGCCAAGCCCATCCTGACGGGCAATTTCCCCGAAATTGATGAGCCGACCATGGATCTTAGCTCTATTAAATGCAACGTTATTGTTTACTTTTTGAGCCATGGGGAAGACCTTGGCCGCCGCGTGCCTTTTCAAATTTGCCTTAGGAACGAGTGACAAGCACTCCTCCAGGGGAGAGCATATGCTGCGCTCTGATCGTGTTTTCGTGCTGCTTTACGTGAGCGCCGCTGCTGCCGATACGCCGCGGCTTAATAGTGAGGATGGAGGGCTCGCGTTGCCATAAAGGCCTTTAACGCGAATAGGACCAAAACGCCTGTAACATGGAAGCAGTTCGAACCAGTCAGAGGGACGGGATCACCATTGTTCGCGGGCGAACAATATGAGATCCACTATCTTCTTCCCATGTGTCTCGATATCTTTTGCGGAGAGCTTGCGAACGAGGTCATACTGTAAAAACCAGCCATATACCGATGTGAGAATGTGCTCGGCGACCGCCTCTGGTCGCTCCACGGGGATCGCGTCCCTGTGCGCAGCGGCGCGAATATCCTCCGCCAGCAGCCGAACTGCGTTGAGATAACCCAGTTCGTGCATCAGTGGCGCGAGATCTGGAAAGCGATGGCGATTGAGAAGAATTAACGAATGAAGTCCGCGAAAGAGGGGATCGACCAACAGAGACGCCATGTCGGCAACGCGTAGGTGCAGAACCTCTCTCAGATCGGTAACGCCATGGGTGGATTTGACTCGGGAAACCGCATACCAGCGGGCCAGCGTTTCCCTCACGACCGCACGGAAAAGATCCGCCTTGGTCGCGTAGCGGGCGTAAAGTGTGGTGCGGGTTATGCCGGTCGCCGCGGCAATCTTCTCCATAGAAACGCCATCGAACCCATCGACCAGAAACATGCCTCGGGCGGTGCCAAGAATGGCTTGCTCGATCAGCGCCACCTCCGTTGACGAGGGACGCCCTCTCTTGAGGGCAAGCTTTGCTGGAGTGGCGGTTCGACGGGTCATCAGTGCCTTCTGATATAGGAGCATCGCCATGGCAATGAGATGCTGAAATCGACCCGTTATCTAAATTTGGCGAGATCCTTATCAATTGCAGCCAGCTGCCTGTCGCTGATCTTGCCCTGGGAGAAGCGCTGGATTCCTTTCAGCGTTAGGCCGCGTGCGAGGAAGATCCTGCTGTCGGTCGATGTGTTGGGGATATGCCTGTCCACGATTGCGCGTGTGCGAGGATCATCCAGCAGCGTGCCGATGGGCGTACTCGAGCTACTGTAGCGCGGTGCGACAGCGGGCGCGTTCTTGCGCGCAGGGATTGCCGCCAAAGAGGTTGCAGAGAGAGCGGTGAGGGCCGCGAAAAGAAGAAGATTTTTCTTCATGGGGTCTTTCAGTCGAGATGGGCGGGCGTGTTTGCAGCCGTTGTCTGAGCGGATGGTCCCGGCCAGATTTGAGCGAAAAATGGATTCGACGCGGCAACTAGCGGATAACTGCCGATATCGGTCTGGCAGGTGGGACACCAATGGCCGCCCGCCAGATAGAGGTTGGGCGACATGGTGAAGCGGTGGCCAAGACTGCATTCCCAATCTACGGGAGAGAATGGGTCATCAACCTTGCTTGCATGGCATTTGGCCCCGCGGAAGTCAGCGGCGCCGCGAAGATCCTCGGCTGCCCATTCGTTCTTCGGCTTGGAATCGTCATAGCCATGATCGAGCGCTATCGGGTCTTGCGAAGGCTGCGCCAATGGGAAGTCATCCCAGTCATCGGGAATTTTTTCCCATGCCTCGCGCGATCCGAAATAGGCGTTGATATGCTCCCTGTCATTGGTGCGGATCCAGCTGGCAGGCCCCCCAGAACCCTCCGCAACCGCACGAATCTGCTTGCGGGCAAGGCCTGGGAACAAGCGCATTATGGTGCGGACCACCCAGGGAATGCGACGGGGTAGTTCGGTGAAAAAGTCGTCGATCGAAAAACGCCGATAGGGCACGAGCTCTTCCAAACGATCGGAATCGAGATACCACTGTCCATGGAAATTTCGCGTTGCCAGCCATTTTGGATTGAGAATGCGCCGGAAATCCTTGACGCCCATGGCGGCCATCATCTTGACCATCAACTGATGGTTGACGAGCCGCGCGGATTCTCCGCCGCCAATATTATAGAAGTGACGCCAGAAATTCTCTGGAACGTCATCGCTGCACAACGCTGCCATCAAGCGCGCCGAGTCCTCCACGGTTGACCACTCCATGACTCCGTTAGGAGGGTTATGGAACATGATCGGCCCCTGGGTCTTCCACATGTCGTAATGGGCCATACCGGTCTGGCGGATCGAGACCCAATATTTAAGGCCGGACTCGGCTACGATCGCCTCTGCACGGGCCTTGGTGCCAGCATAATGCCCGTTATAGCCGATGCAGATCGGATCGCCGGTACGTCCCCAATGGACTGGAGGATTGCGGCTGCCGGTCTGTGCCACCGTGCCGATGTAGACAAGGCGGATCTGATCAGCATTGGGCTGGCTTCGGATGGCGTTCACGACATTTTGCGTACCGCCGACATTCACCTTTTCAACGACAGCGGGCGGGAGTTCGTCGGCGAGAGGGGACACGAGAGCGCCCATGTGCAGGACCATGTCCACGCCAGCGACTGCCCGGTCCACGGAGGCGGCGTCGGTGAGGTCGCCCCATGCAAAATCCACGCTATGCTGCTTTTGCAGGCGGCGAATAACGGGATGAGATTTCTCTTCTGGACGCACGAGTACGCGGACGGTCAATGCGGGCATTTGCGAAAGTGCATGGACAACGGCTCTGCCCATATTGCCTGTCGCGCCCGTCACCAGGACCAGCTTTCCAGTTGCTGCCATTTTAGTTCCTTTCGCCGTTCTAAGAAATGCGACTTAGCCCCGGGATTTGTGAATGCCAATTGAAATATACATTAATGTCCATTTATAGGGGAGGGAGATTCAGGAGATCAATTATGACTCGTCCGCACGGTGAACCTCGCCCTGGCGACCCCCATTGGAACAGCGACGTCGAAGCGCCGCTTGTCATCGAGGATGCTGACGCCTTCGAATGGGACGGCGCAGAAGATGTGATCATCGTGGGCTATGGCGGCGCGGGCGTCGCGGCAGCGATCCAGGCGCATGAAGAGGGCATGTCGGTCCTGGCCATCGATCGTGCGGATGGAGGAGGCGCGACGCGCATCAACGGAGGCATATTCTACGGAGGCGGCGGCACGCCGGCTCAGTTGGATGCAGGTGTCGAGGACAGCGTTGAAGACATGTTCAGCTATCTTCGTTTGGAGACCCAAGGCGTTGTCAGCGACCAAACGCTCCGGATCTTCTGCGAAGAGAGCGCAGATACGGCGCGTTGGCTGGCCGGACATGGCGTCCGTTTCGCGGGGCGCGTCTATGAGAAAAAGACAAGCTATCCGCACACCGACTATTCCCTCTATCATTCCGACAACAGCCTTGCGCCCAACTACAAGGCCGTGGCGAAACCTGCTCCGAGAGGGCATCGCGCCCTGGTCGACAAGCTGGATGCACCGATGGGATACGGGAAAGGTCTTTATGATCCGCTGCGGAAGTCAGCGGAGCGTTTGGGGATCAAGTCCTTGCCCTCCACCAAGGTGAGGCAGCTCGTGATGGATCACAATGGTCGCGTGGTCGGCGTGGTTGCCATCCAGATGCAGCCCGGCACCGCCGAGGGGAAGCGCTATGACGTCTTGATGCGTCGCGCGACGGCTATGGTACTTCGCCTGCCGCCCTCGATGCCGGGCGCCCCCATCATCGCGCACCTGGCGTCACGGCTGTTTAAAAAAGCGGCGGCTTTGGAGCGTAAGGCGGGTGTTAAGCGCGTGATTCGTGCGCGTCGCGGCGTATGCCTTGCGGCGGGCGGCTTCATTTTCAATCGAAAGATGGTTGAGCATTATGCGCCCAAGTATCTCAAGGGCATGCCGCTTGGCACTCCCGGCGATGATGGAAGCGGTATTCGGCTCGGGCAGAGCGCGGGCGGTGACGTATCGCGCCTTCAGCATGTCAGCGCTTGGCGTTTCATCAACCCGCCCATCGCCTGGGCGCAGGGCATGGTCGTAAACCGGCAGGGCCAGCGATATGTCAACGAGATGCTCTATGGCGCGTCTATCGGTATGCCGATGGTGGAAGATCATGAGGGTGTGTGCTGGATCATCCTGGACGATGATGGCTATCGAACGGCCAAGCTCCAGTCGAAGAGCAAGGCCATTCTGGGCTTTCAGCGTTACCCCGCACTAGCCGCCATGCTCCTGGGGTCGAAAAAGGCAGGCTCGATCAAGAGCCTGGCCGGAAAGTGCGGGATCGCGCCGGAAGGTCTTGAAGCAGCGGTCGCCGACTATAATCGGCTCGCCGAAACAGGGGTGGTCGACCCACTAGGGAAAGCCTCCGAGGATATCGTGCCGATCGTCAAAGCGCCTTTTTACGCCATCAACATGTCCATCGACGCCAAATTGGGTTTCCTCCCCGTTCTGACGCTGGGAGGCCTCAAGGTGCAGGAGCATAGTGGCGCAGTCTTGAACGAAGAGGGTGAGCCGATCCGCGGACTTTATGCGGCCGGCCGGAATGCTGTCGGCATCTGCTCCAATATTTATGTCAGCGGCTTGTCGGTTGCGGATTGCGTCTTCTCCGGACGCCGTGCCGCGCGGTCGCTGGCGAGGTCGGACTAAAGCCGTTGGGTTTGATAGCACGCCGGAGCAACGCGCTAATGCTACCAGAGCGTTTACTTAATTGCCGGATTGCTTATGTTGAGCATCGGTCGAATCGAGATGACCACTATTTGGATCATGTTTGCCGTGCGGATTGAGGGATTCTCGCCGCATCGGTGCTGCGCTCTGGGCCGAACTGCACGGCGGCCCAGAGCGCATTGCCTTGAGGCCGCATTTGCCCGCATCAGCAAGTTGGCTGTGTTGTAAAATATGCAGTTAAGCACATTTATACAGCGCGGCCATCTATACGCACTTGCTCCGATGACCGTTAAACGGCGTCGCCATGACGGTTGGCGGTAGCGGCCTGGCGATCCAGAGGTCGCCAGGCTTTGGGCAACCCGCTATCCCTGCATCGCCTCCAACTCTATCCCCTTGGTTTCCTGAACCGTCATAAAGACGAACAGCAGGGATAGCAGGGCAAAGGTGGTATATGCGCCATAGGTGACGGGCAGCCCGATATTCTTCGCCAGCCAAGGGAAGCTTGAACTGACAAGAAAGTTCGCGAGCCACTGCGCAGCACCCGCCACGGCGAGGGCCGACCCGCGCATCTGGTTGGGAAACATTTCGCCAAGCATGACCCACATGACCGGACCCCAACTGAGGTTGAAGAATATCACGTAAATGTTGGCAGCGAGCAGCGCGACGAGGCCCAGCCCTGCCGGCAAGCGAAGGGCGCCGTCGACCATGGCCGCATTGCCAAAGCACCAGGCCAGCGTTGCGAGCGTGGCTGTCATGCCTGCCGAGCCGATCAGCAAAAGCGGCCGCCGCCCGATCCGGTCGATGAGCAGGATCGATACGAGGCATGCGAGGATCGACACGGCCCCAGACGCGATATTGATCTTTAGTGCGTCGCTTTCTGTGAAACCCACGGCCTGCCAGAGTACCGCGCCGTAATAGAAGACGACATTGATCCCGACGAGTTGCTGGAACACGGCCAGGCCAATGCCGACCCAGACGATCTTGCGCCAACCGCCGCCCGGCTTGCGAATATCGGCCAGGCTGGGCTGGTGATCGTGAGAAAGCGATGCGCTAATTTCGTTCATTTTCTCGGCTGCGGCTTGTGGGCCGAGCAGGCGATCCAGAACCAGCCTGGCCTGTTGCAGTCGCCCCTTGGCGATTAGGAAGCGGGGGCTTTCCGGGATGCCGAATAGCGCCACCAGGAATAATAGGGCCGGTATGGCTTGAACCCAGAACATCCATCTCCAGGCAGGCTGCCCGGCCCAAGCCGTTCCAAGCGAGGATCCCGCGATGCCCGCGAGATAATAATTGGCGAAAAAGGCTCCGGTCAGACCCGAGATGATCATCACCTGCTGCATGCTGGACAGCCTTCCGCGTATATGCGCGGGCGTAACTTCGCTGATGTAGGCGGGGGAAAGGACGCTTGCCGCGCCCACCGCCATTCCAGCGAAGAAGCGGGCGATGGCGAGGACTGTTGCGCTGAATGCTCCGCCGGAGGCGACGGCGCTGATGATGAAGAGGATCGCCGCGACGATCATGACGGTACGACGGCCCCAGATATCCGCGAAGCGGCCCGCGAGGAAGGCGCCCAATGCACAGCCTGGCAACAAAGCGCTGACCGTCAGGCCAAGCTGAGCCTCGTCAAGTCCGAAGGTGTGGCGAAGCCCCTCCTGCGTGCCGTTGATTGCCCCGGAGTCATATCCGAACATGAAGCCGCCGATCGTGGCAACCGCGACTATACGGCCGATCAAAGCCAGATTGACCCGCTCCTGTGCAACCCGATGCATAGCTGAACCTCTCCTATTGTGAGCGCTACCATGGCGAAGTTGTGGACGTGGTCAAGTCTTTAGCTGAGGCGCTGCATCAGATCCGCGGACGACCAGTTCGTAATCAAGTTTTACATGTTGAGGCTGAGCGCGCGCCAAGGGGCGCTTGGATCGCACGGCCTGGGCAAGAATTTCGATCGCAACGCTGGCCATAGCCGAAATCGGTTGGCGTATCGTGGTGAGTTCGGGCCATATTGTCGTGGCGATGGCGGTATCGTCGAACCCGCAAACGGTGAGATCGCTGGGCACATCCAATCCGCGCTGGTGCGCGGCGCTCACCACGCCCGCCGCCATGTCGTCATTGGCTGCGAAGATGGCGCTGGGCGGCGATGTGATGTCGAGTAGCGTGGCTGCTCCGGAAAGCCCGCCTCGGTAGGTGAAATTTCCCTGCGCGACCAACTTCTTGTCCGGCTTGATCCCCGCCAAATGCAAAGCGCGTTCATAGCCTTGTCGCCGCAGATGACTGGCGGTTTGGTTGGGGTCGCCTGCGACGAACCCGATACGGCGATGTCCGCGCGCCAGGATATGCTGAGTCATTGTGAACGCCGCTTCCTCATCATCTATGAGCACGGCATGAGAGGAAGGCGCTGGCTGTCCGGATGCAACCTGAGCGGCCGCGAGACCGCATTTTTGCAGAGCGCTGAGCAGTTCCGCGTCGTCGCAGAGCGGCGGCGGCAATAACACCGCATCGACCCTGTGTGCGACAAGTCTGGCAGCGAGCATGACGGGCTTTTCCAGCGGGTCAATTTTATCGACGATCAGTTCGACATCATTCTCTCGGGCAGAGCCGAGGCTTCCGAGAAGAAATTCGCTTAGATAGGCGGCGCTGGGATTGCCGTATAGCAAGACGATGCGGCATTGCCGTGCCCCCGCCAAAGCGCGTGCTGCAGCGTTCGGGACATAACCCAAGGCGGCAACGGCCACTTCGACCTTTTTGCGAGTCGTGTCCTTCACCCGCTGATCATGGTTGATAACGCGGGACACGGTCATTGGGGACACGCCCGCCGCGTGCGCGACATCGGCAACTGTGGGTCCTTCGGTTCTGCGGCGCGAACCTCTTTTGACGACCATCTTCTGCATTTCCCCTTTTGCATCGCCTATTCGGAAGGGAGAGGTTGAGCAAGCCTCTTGCATGATGACAGATGTTAGCGCTACCTACGCAGGTTAGGAGAGGGTGTAGCGAGATGTTTCTCGGCATAGATATTGGAACATCGGGCGTTAAAGCCGTGATAGCCGCGCAGGATGGCAAAGTGCTGGCGACTGGGAACGCGCCGTTAAATGTATCACGGCCTTTCCCTTTATGGTCTGAGCAAGATCCCCAGGACTGGTGGCAGGCAACCGAAGCCGCCATTCTTGCGCTGCCTGATGACTTACGCGCAGGGGTGCAGGGCATCGGACTCGCCGGGCAAATGCATGGCGCGACGCTGCTGGGGGCGGACCATAAGCCGCTTCGCCCCGCCATCCTGTGGAATGATGGACGCAGCTTCCAATTATGCCGAAAGCTAGAGGAGGAGATTCCGGAATCGCGCGCGATTACGGGGAATCTTGCCATGCCAGGCTTCACCGCGCCAAAGTTGATGTGGGTGAGGGAGCATGAGCCTGAAGTTTTCGATCGGGTCCACAAGGTGCTGCTGCCCAAGGATTATGTGCGCCTTTGCATGACCGGCGAGATGGCGTCCGATCTGTCGGATAGCGCCGGGACATTGTGGCTTGATGTGGGGGCACGCGACTGGAGCGACGTTATGCTGGCCGCCACCGGGCTTTCGCGGCAGCATATGCCTGTCCTTTTCGAGGGCAATGGGATCACGGGCGTGTTGCGTCCCGAAGTGGCCGCGCGGTGGGGCATGGCTGCCGTGCCCGTGGCGGCTGGGGGTGGTGACAACGCAGCGGGCGCCGCTGGCATTGGAGTGGTCAACGAAGGGGACGCACTGTTGTCGCTTGGCACTTCAGGCGTGATTTTCGTCGCTACAAGCGCGTTTCGGCCGAACCCCGATGGAGCGGTACATGCCTTCTGCCACTGCCTGCCAGCGATGTGGCACCAGATGAGCGTACATTTGTCCGCCGCGTCCTGCATCGACTGGGGCGTGAAGGCGGTAGGGGCGGACGGCCCCGCGGATTTCTTTGCGTTGGCGCAAGAGGCTGGCAGCGGAGTGGGGCCTGAACTGTTTTTACCGTATCTTTCGGGCGAGCGTACGCCACACAATGACTCGCATATTCGCGGCGCTGTGCTGGGTATCGACAATGAAACGGATCGAAAGCGCATCGCAGCGGCTGTTCTGGAAGGCGTGGCCTTTGCGCACGCAGACGGTATTGCCGTACTGCGCCAGGCGGGTACGACGATCGAGGAGCTTGCGGTCATCGGCGGCGGCGCACGATCGCGCTATTGGGGTTCGATCATCTCAGCCGCATTGAACGTGCGCCTTGCCTATTTGGAAGGTGGAGAAGTGGGGCCTGCGCTGGGGGCGGCTAAGCTTGCCCTCATGGCCGTGACCGGAGCAAGCGCCGCTGAAGCTTGTACCCGCCCATCTATTTCGGACGTCATAGAACCCGATGCGGCGCTCGCCGATCGTCTCGCGCCGCGGCTTGCCCGCTTCAGAGCGGCCTATTCGGCCCTCAAGTCTTTGTAAGGAGAAATTCGTGTCCGCCAGTTATTTCGCTGAATTCCCGACCATCGGCTATGAAGGGCCGGAAAGCGCCAATGACCTTGCCTACCGCTGGTACGACAAGGATCGCGTCATATTGGGCAAGCGCATGGAAGACCATCTGCGCTTCGCCGTGTGCTTCTGGCACAGCTTCTGCTGGCCGGGGAGCGATGTTTTCGGCGGCGGCACCTTCCGGCGCCCCTGGCATGCAGGTGCCAACGACGCGTCGGCGGCGCGATCGAAGCGAGAGGCAGCGCTCTCTTTCATCGAAAAGCTGGACGTGCCTTTCTACTGCTTCCACGATGTCGATGTGATGGCGGATGCCGACACGATCGGCGATTTTCGGAAAAGTTTTGCCGAGGCGGTTGATCATCTGGAGCAACTGCAGGCCCAGCATGGCCGCAAGCTGTTGTGGGGCACGGCTAACCTGTTCAGCCATCCCCGCTATATGGCGGGCGCGGCAACCAATCCGGATCCCGAAGTCTACGCCTGGGCCGCGAGCCAGGTTCGAGACGCGTTGGAAGCCACCCATCGTTTGGGCGGAGCCAACTATGTATTGTGGGGCGGTCGCGAAGGTTATGATACGATCCTCAATACGGAAATCGGCATTGAGCAGGAAAATTTCGGCCGTTTCTTGAGCCTGGTCGTCGATCATAAACATCGCATTGGCTTCAAAGGAACGATCCTGATTGAGCCCAAGCCGCACGAGCCGACCAAGCATCAATATGATTTCGATACTCAGACCGTTTACGGCTTCTTGAAGCGCTTCGGCCTGGAAGGCGAAGTTCGCGTGAACATTGAGGCGAACCACGCCACTTTATCAGGCCACACATTTGAGCATGAAATCGCCATGGCACGGGCGCTTGGCCTCTTTGGATCGATCGATGCAAACCGCGGCGATCACCAAAATGGATGGGACACGGACCAATTTCCCAATTCGGTCGAGGAGCTGACCCTGGCCATGCTGGAGATTATCCGCGCGGAAGGCTTTAATGACGGGGGCTTCAATTTCGACGCAAAGGTGCGGAGGCAGAGCGTAGACGCGGTCGATCTTTTCCACGGCCACATTGGCGGGATCGACACGGTCGCGCATGCGCTCATCAAGGCGGCGGCGATCATCGAGGACGGGCGCGTCGATGCGTTCCGTGCGGAACGCTATTCTGGCTGGAAGGAAGATTTGGGGCAGGCCGTTCATTCCAATAATGCGACGCTCGCTTCGATCGCCGACATTGCGGTTTCCCGCGATCTGGCGCCGCAGTTGCGATCGGGCCGCCAGGAGTGGCTGGAAAATATGGTGAACCGCTTCTGATGGAAATCCGAGCAGGCGATTACCGCCTTTTGTTGGAGCCGGAACGTGGGGGCTCGATCTTGGCGTTCGAGTGGCAGGGTGAAGCGTTGCTTCGCCCCGCCTGCGGTCCTACAATATTGGACGTTGCCTGTTTTCCATTACTGCCCTTTTCAAACCGGATCGCCTTTGGCCGCTTCCAGGCCAATGGGCGCGAAGTGCAGCTGAGACCGAACTTCCCCGGTTCAGACCATCCGCATACACTGCATGGATTTGGATGGCTGGCGTCTTGGACTGTTGAACACTCTGATGTGAACAGCGTGACGCTTGGCCATCATTATTTGGAAGGGGAATGGCCCTGGCCATATTATGCCGAGCAGCAGTTTGAACTAACGGAGGAAGGGCTAACGATCGGGCTGCAAATAATAAATCATGGTCAAAGCCTGATGCCCGCAGGACTGGGACTTCATCCTTATTTCCCTCGGGATTGCAACACGGTCTATTATGGGCTGCATCATGGCGAGTGGCGAAATGATGGAGACTGTCTCCCGCAAGACTTGGATCTTAAAGAGCGGGCAATTGATTGGTGGGACGGCCGCAACGTGGAAGAGCGCCGAGTGGATACAGTTTACACGAACCGGCAGGGGATTTTGTCGGTTGCATGGCCTTCCCGTAATTTGTCGCTCGTAATCCAACCAGGAGATGCGCTGCCTCATACGGTAGTCTACACGCCGGAGGGACAAAATTTTATCTGCGTCGAGCCAGTTAGCCACGCAACTAACGCTCTCAACTCTTCACCTGATGACGTCAAATGGCTAAAGCCGGGGGAAAGCTTTGCGGCAGTGACGTCGTTTCGCGCCACTAGGAACGGAAGCAAGCCCCATTCTTAGGTTTCGGCGCTAGGTAAACTGCATGGGTGAGCGGAAATGGTTAAGGGCTCGTCGAGCCACTGCTTTTGTTGGCAAATAGCAACACCCAGAAAAAAATCTCCGGCCCAGTTTACTTTTGCACTTGGTTGCGTCAGGATTCTTCCGTCACACAAAAAAAGGGGAATCAACGAGAGGCTACCGTTACGCTTCGATTATAAAGATAGCGCTACCAAAGCCTGTCCTAAGAGGCGTAGGTGTCAAGTGCAAAGCGCGCTTAGGCACGTCAAGCGACAGCGGTTTCTCAGGTCATGTGCGGCGACACAGCAGTATTGGTTAAGTTTGCGCTTTTTGGGTGAAGCTGAAAAGCGGTGCTTTCGGCAAAGTCCAGCCAGACGTGAAATGTTAAGTTTGAACAATCTATGGGGAGAGGATGATGCAAAGGAATTTGCGTACACACACATTGTCGCTATTGCTCGCAACCAGCGCAGCTTGCGGCCTGTCGGCGCCCGTCTGGGCTCAGGAAGCGAATGGCAACGTCTCGACAGGGGCTAATCAATCCAGCGCCGAAATCGTCGTGACCGCGACACGCCGGGCCGAGTCGTTGCAGAATGTTCCGATGAGCATCAACGTCGCGACAGGCGAGCAGATCGAACGCCTTAAAATTTTCGATGTCAAGGATGTGCAGCAGCTTGCTCCGGGCCTTGAGCTGCGCAACGACAATGGTCGCGCGAACTCCGCAACTCTGCGTGGCGTAAACTTCGACCCTGACCAGGGGACCGGGCCGGCAGTTGATCTTTATTTCAACGAAGTTCCAATCGATGCGCAAACGGCTTTCACTGCTATTTACGACATCGATCAGATCGAAGTCTTGCGCGGACCGCAGGGCGGCCTGCGCGGCCGTACGGCTCCATCGGGTGCGATTACCATTCGGACCCGCCGCGCGAACCTCAATAAGATCGAGGGCTATGTGCAGGGCAGCGCGACCGAAGATGCCGGCTACAACGTGCAGGGCGGCGTATCGCTGCCGGTAATCGAGGACAAGCTTGCCATACGAGCCTCGATGCTGGTCGATGGCAACCGTTTGAACCAGGTGCGCAATATCGTTCGTGGCGACCGTTCGCAAAGTCGAACCGAAAGCGCCCGGCTGTCGGTTGCGTTTCAGCCGACGGACGGCTTCGACATCAACGTGATGTATCAGTATCTGAATGCTGATAATATTCTGTACCCGCAGGTCTTTGGTCCGGGCAATCCTGTAATTGGCAATCCGCCGGTCGGATTGGATGATCGCTATACCTTGGCAGAAGGGCGCAGCCGCTTCATTAATAATAGCCATCTGCTCACCCTGGATGCGAAATATGATCTGGGTCCCGTCACCCTGTCATTCGTCGGCGGACATCAGGAGACCAAACTCACCCAATATGGGGAGTTTGACGCGGGGAATGCGATCCACAACTATGCGCCAACCCAGATCACGCGTACGCCCTATAATGTCGACTCTGGTGAACTGCGGTTGATGTCCAACAAGGATGGCTTCTTCAACTGGACGATCGGCGGTACTTACAGCAAGAATACCGGCAATGTGACAGTCGATAAACCGTTGGATTACATTCCCAGCGTACCCGGTGTCCCCGTTCCTGTGCTTCCCATTTTTCCTGTCCCCGGCGTGATCAACATACCTGTTAGTGGTGAAAGCTACTCTGTGGCGGGCAGCGTTCGACTCCAGCCTACTGACAAGCTGACCTTTGAAGCGGCGGGCCGTTATTCGGTTATCAGCGGAAAGCAGTTCGCAACCATCTCCATTCCGGGCGCTGGAACATTCCCGATCGTAGATTTCGAGAAGAAATCGCATCCATTCACTGGATCTGCCACGCTGACTTACAAAGCTACCCCGGATCTCACCGTCTACGGAGCATATGGGCGTTCATTCCGTGCTCCGACGGCAGGCGTCGGTGTACCGCAGAATGTCAGCCAGGATCTGGCAATCAGCAAAGCGGAGCATGCGGATACTTTTGAAGTTGGGCTTAAGTCGGCTTTCTTCGATCGTCGCCTGTCGCTCGATGTGGCTGCCTTCTATCAGAAGTTTGATAATTTCATCTCCCGCTTCACTGGCATAGCTACTGATCAGGGAAGCCAGCCCTTTCCTGGCTTCTTCGCTGGACCGCCGGATGGCACCGTCGACACCAATGCTGATTATAATTATAACGGCAAAGCTACGGTCAAGGGCGTCGAGGCGACGCTCGCGGGGCGGCCGACGGACAATTGGGACGTCTCAGTCAGCATGTCGTACGTGAAGGCGCGTTATAAAAATGCGCTCCTGCCGTGCAACACGGTGGATCCGGTGACCAATCAGTCCATCGTTGTTCCCAATCCGGCATTCGGCGGAGTCAACAACGTTAGCTATTGTCAGCGCAACTCGCGTCTTGCGGACGTGCCTGATTTCAGCCTCACTGCGAACAGCGAATACCGCTTCGGAACTGGGCCGATCCAGCCGTTCATTCGTGGCCTGATCACCTATCGCCCGAGCGTTTATTCTTATAATCAGCAGTACCGTTATCCTCATCGCGAACTCATCAACCTGTTCGTCGGTTTGCGAGGTGGAGATACGAAAAAGTGGGAAGTATCAGCTTTTGTCCGCAACCTGCTGAATCAGAACAAGGTCACTAACATCAGCATCAACAATGCGACTATCACCGGGAACAACGTCCTGGGCGGTCCTGGTGTGATCTTCGAATTCAGGATATCGCTCTGTGAACCTCACCAATCCACGGGAGTTCGGTATCTCCGGGTCGTTCCGTTTCTAAACTCTCCACTCCCGCCAGCGTTATGCGCTGGCGGGCCTTTTCGTGCTCCGACGCTGGAAAAATCGTTGGCGCATGGATATAATGGTACGGCCATGTTTACTTTTCCCCTCTTCCTGTTGTAAGATTTTCATATGACGATCCGCCCACTGCGTTGCGGGACGCCTATGACTTTTTGAACGGAGGATTCCTTGGCTGACCGGCTCGCCCTTACGCGGCGCATGTTCATCGCTTCGACCGCTCTGGCGATGCCAGTTACGGCCATGGCCGACGTTGCGGGCAAGCCCCGATATCGCGACGCGAAAGCTCCCATCGAAGAGCGCGTACGCGATTTGTTGAGCCGGATGACTTTGGAAGAAAAAGCCGCGCAGATGCGGTCGATCGCCTACACAAAATCGCTGTTTCTAGAGGGCGACCTATTTTCGCCGGAGAAGGCCAAGCAGGTTTTCGTGAACGGCATCGGTCAGATCGGTAACCCGAGTGATACCAACGGAACGGCGCGTGTAGCCAGGGACAATTACCGTTCACCTGGAGAGACGATCGACCTCGTCAACGCCATTCAACGACATCTGGTCGAAAATACGCGTCTGGGCATTCCCGCACTGTTCCATGAGGAGACGGCTCATGGTCTTAAGGCGAGGGACGCGACGATCTTCCCAATTCCGCTGGGCCTGGGCAGTACGTGGGACCCAGCTTTGGTGCAACAGGCTTATGAACTTGCAGGGCGCGAGGCTCGGATGCGGGGCGCAACGGTTGCGCTTAGTCCCGTCCTCGACCTGGCCCGTGATCCACGATTCGGCCGGGTGGAGGAGTTTTTCAGCGAAGATCCCTATCTGGTGAGTCAAATGGGTATCGCGTCCGTGCGTGGCCAGCAGGGGACACGCCCCTTGGCGGCGGACAAGGTATTCGTGACGCTCAAGCATTTCATACACGGGGCGCCCGAGGGTGGGCTTAATACCGCGCCGGCCGACATGAGCGAGCGGACGCTGCGCGAAAATTTCCTCGTGCCCTTTGCCCAGGTGATCAAGAAAACCGACCCGGCCGTCATCATGCCGTCCTATAACGAGCTTGAGGGCGTTCCCTCACATGCCAGTTATGAACTGCTTCAGCGCACGGGCCGGGAGCGACTGGGTTTTCGCGGCGCCTATTTCAGCGACTATGGCGGCATCACCAATCTCGTCACCCAACATTATATGGCAGCGAATGATGATGAGGCTGCGGTGATGGCGATCCATGCGGGCGTCGATGCTGAATTGCCTGAGGGCCAAGCCTACGCCCGTTTACCCGAATTGGTGCGTTCCGGGCGCATCCCCGAAGCGAGTCTGGATGTAGCTGTTTCCCGCATTCTGGCGCTGAAATTTGAAGCTGGTCTGTTTGAAAATCCCTATGTCAGCAAACCGCGCGCGCTGCGCCAGGTCAATGCGCCGGCGAGTAAGGCGCTTGCCCGCAAAGTTGCGCAGAAATCGATAGTGCTCCTCAAGAATGACGGCCTATTGCCGATCAATACCGCCAGGCCGCAAAGGATTGCGGTGATCGGACCCAATGCGGTCGAGCCGTTGTTTGGTGGATATTCCTCGGTGAACGCTCAAGCCGTGGGGATTTTGGAAGGTGTGAAAGCGGCTGCTGGTCCGGCGGTATCCGTCGAACATGCTGAAGGTGTTCAGATCATCAAGCCTGACCCAACCGGCCAGCATTTGCCGGCTCGGGCTGCCCGGTATCCCGATCCTGCTGAGAACGCCGCGCGCATCATTCAGGCAGTGGAGGTTGCAAAGCGGGCGGATGTAATACTGCTCGTCGTTGGCGACGTTCCGGAAATCACGCGAGAAGCGATTCACGGAGGTGCGCCGGGCGATCGCAACACCCTCAACCTCTTCGGCGATCAGGATGCGCTGGTCGAAGCCATGATCGCGACGGGGAAACCCATAATCGCCTTGTTGATCAATGGACGCCCTCTTTCGGTCAATCGCTTGGCTGAGAAGGCCAATGCTTTGATCGAGGGCTGGTACCTTGGACAGGAAGGCGGGAATGCGTTCGCCGATGTGCTGTTTGGGAAGATCAACCCGGGCGGGAAGCTGCCGGTCACTTTCCCGCGCTCGGTCGGTGACCTGCCGATGTTCTACAATCAGCATCCATCGGCCAAGACGGGCAAGCGCTATGTTGAGAACAAAATAACGCCGCTCTTCCCCTTCGGCTATGGCCTCAGCTACACGACATTCGACATTTCCGCGCCTCGCCTCGCGAAATCCACGATCGCAATCGGGGAAACGGCCATAGTGGAAGTGGATGTCACCAATAGCGGTCCCAGAACGGGCGATGAGGTAGTCCAGCTCTATGTTCGTGACGATGTAAGTTCCGTGCCGCGCCCGGTTTTGGAACTGCGGGGGTTTGAACGTGTGACATTGAAGCCCGGCGAGAAACGCACGGTAAAGTTCAGTCTTGATCCCGATAGCCTGGCCTTCTGGAACATCGATATGGCTTATGTCGTCGAACCGGGAACTTTCACCATCCACGCGGGGTCGAGTTCAGCCAGCCTGAAATCGGTAAAGCTCACGGTCGTTTGATCGGCGAAGTTGGAGAGGGCGCCGTAACGCGGCTGCCTGAGGAGTAAAAGTGATGTGGGATCGCCGAGAAATAATTGGGGCCGGTGCGGCAGCTTTGGCAGCTTCTGCTGTGGCCAGGCCAGCGTTTGGGCAAATTGCTACCGAACATGTCGAGATCGATCTGCGCCGCGACGCGGGTGCGCTTGATCATATCTGGTCCCGTTGCGCCGGATCGGATCGTGCGTCCGTAACGCTGCGCGAAAGCTGGCGCCACGATCTCGAGCGCTTCCATAATGAAACGGGGCTTGAGCGCGTACGTTTCCACGGCATCTTCAACGATGATCTGGGTGTCTGGCCTGGCGGCATGAACGGCAAGGACCCCAACTTCCAGAACGTCGATGATGTCTATGACGGCGTGCTGGCAAGAGGTGTCCAGCCCTTTGTCGAATTGAGCTTCATGCCCAAGAAGCTCGCCAGCGCGAATAAGAAGCTCAATTTCACCTATGATGCCAACATCAGTCCACCGACCTCTCCAGAGGCGTGGGGCGCCTTCATTCAGGTTTTCGTGCGTCACTTGCTGGATCGTTACGGGGCCTCTGCGGTGCGCCAATGGTATTTCGAGGTCTGGAACGAGCCCAATCTCAACTGGTTCTTCAGCGGCACGCAGGCTGACTATTTCGCCATGTACAAAGCCGCAGCACGGGCAATCAAGGAAGTTGATCCCAAGCTGCGCGTCGGCGGGCCATCTTCTGCGGCGGCGCAGTGGATTCCCGAGTTCCTGGGCTTCTGTGCGCAGGAAAATCTGCCTGTCGATTTCGTGTCAACGCACATCTATGCCGGGGACGATCAGAAGGAGCTGTTCGGCGAGGCCAATCGCTATCCTCACAAAGACGTGATTCCGGCGGCCATGGCCAAGGTCAGAAGCCAGATCGACGCGACGCGATACAAGGGCGCCGAACTATGGCTGTCAGAATGGTCGTCAGACAGCCCGGCGATGATTGCGCATATCATCAGCAATTGCCTGCCCTACTGCCATGCCATGGCGCAATGGTGCATCAGCAATGTGTTTGAGGAAATCAACTTCCCCAACTTCATCCTTAAGGAAGGTGATGGTGGGTGGGGCATGCTGGCCCAACGCGGCATCGCGCGACCGGCTTTCAATAGCTACAAATTGTTGCACCGGCTCGGCCAGCGGCGACTGGCAGCGACGGGGCCGACTCTGGCGAGCAAGACGCGAAACGGGGCAGCGGCTTTGGTGTGGAACCTGGCCGAGGTGAAGCAGCCTGCGGGCATCCCAGGCATGAGCAACCAGCGGATCGTCACGGGAGAGCGTAAAAAAATCGAGGTCAAACTCAAGGGAGCCGCTCCGGGCAAGACCGTGCAAGTCAGCTATGTCGATCAGGAGCGGGGTTCGCCTCTTCCCAAATGGCGCGAGCTGGGTTCGCCGCAATATCCCAAAAAGGACCAGATCGAGCAGATTCGCCGATCGGCCGAACTCGCTCCGCCGGAAACGCGGCGCCTGGACGGGCAGGGCGTCCTGACGCTGGATCTGCCGCCTGAAGGTTTGGCCCTGATCGAATTGACGGCCTGATCTGCTTTGTTGAATGCAGGCCGTCCATCGACCTTGGACGGCTTGCTGCTCAAGCGATATGTTCATAAGTGGATACGCCTAACGAAAACGGGACATGCGGGTGAAGGAAGCGAAGAAATGCGGTTCAGGGAGAGGCGCAGAATCTAATTCCGGAAGCGCGCCCGTTAGACGCATGGGACGCCCACCGAATAAACAGGCGGGCGAGATCGAAGAGGCTATTTTATCGGCAGCGAAGGAATTATTCCTTTCGGTCGGTTACGAAACCACCTCGATGGAAGCCGTGGCACAAGCTGCGGGGGTTTCAAAAAGAACCCTATATATTCGGCATTCGACCAAGGATGCACTGATGAGGGCAGTCGTCGAAGATCGTGTCCGTACATGGTCTGACGAAGCCAGCAGACGTAATAGTGACACACCAGAAGAGTTTCCGGAAAGTCTGCGGCGACACGCGCAAACGTTTATCCATATGCTCGCCAGTCCTGAAGTTCAGAAATTTAGCCAGTTAATTGCAACAACAGCGCACCGATTTCCTGAAATTGCTGAAACATTCTATCAGGTAGGCTATAACTACGAAGTCGAATTTCTGACCGAGGAAATAATAAGAGGTACGCGGAACGATCCTGTACCTCCAAAGGACCCCAGGCGAACGGCTATACAATTGTTGAGCATGATACAGGGGTGGCGCAGGACCGAGGAAACGGTACGGACCATCCGTCCAGCCGAAGCAGCGGAATTTGCTTCACAAGCCGTAGACGTTCTGCTGCGCGGCAGGGAAAGTTGGTGATGCCTTAAACGGCACGAGCAGGACTGGCCGGATATTCATCCCCGGCCCACCGAATAGAGCATAAACCGATCACGTTGAATCGGATTATGCTCTATTTATCTTTTGTTTTCCGCGTCCTCCAAGCCAGCAGGCGACTTCATCTGCTTCGAAAACGCTCCAGCCTTACTTAGCCTTCAGCTTGGCAAGGTCTGCGTCGATTTCGGTAAGCACCTTGTCGGTGATCTGATCGGGCGAATATTGTTGGATATCCTTCAGCGTCATCGACCGGGCCATATCGACCTGGTCGTTGGTGGTCATGCCAGGAACATGCCTTTCCAGAATAGCCTTTGCCGCAGGATCGTCCAGCAGCGTGCCGATTTCCGTCGTCGAGCTTGAATAAGCCGTTTGAGCGAAAGCGGGGAGGGGGGCCATAGCCAGGACTGTCGCGGCTAAAATCAATTTCTTCATCATCCAACTCTCCATCAACGAATGGCAGTACATCTAACAGGAACTCGAAAAAATGCAACGAGACTGTTTACTTGCATGTAGATGTATGAGTATGCCTTGCTCGCTGCTGAACGACACTAATCTAGTGGGAGAGAGACGGCCGAGGCGATGATGGCTAAGGGTAGGAGCCGAAGCATCCCGATATGATCGCTGGCGCGATCGCTTGGGCGGCTGGCTGGAAGGACCGCGCTGCGCCGACGGCAAGGAAATCAGCTCGTAAAGAGCGCTCGCCACACCTGCCTTTTTTATTGGAGTTTGCCCGAGATGTTCCGCGATACCACCATCAGCCGCCGATCTGTCCTGATTAGCTCCGCATGCCTTTTCGCATGGCAGGCATCGGGCATCCCTGCGGCGATGGGGGCCGTACGCCGCCCGCTGTCGAGCCGCGTGAAATCGCTGATTGCGCAGATGACGATCGAAGAGAAGGCGGGGCAGCTGACGCTGATGCCAACCCCCTGGACCTCCGCCGCCGCAGCCAAGATCAACCCCGCTGCCGCAGTCAAGAATGTCGAAAATCTTGTTGGCGACGCGCAGGCGGGACGATTGGGCGGCGTTTTCAACGGCTTTGGCGTGGATGCGCATCGCAAGTTGCAGGCTGCCGCGATGAAGGGACGGCTCGGCATCCCCATGATCTTCGCGGGCGATGTCATTCACGGCTATCGCACGGTTTTCCCGGTTCCACTGGCTGAGGCGGCGAGTTTCGACCCCGACCTTGCCGAGCGCACTGCCCGTGCAGCAGCGGAGGAGATGGCGGCAACCGGGTTCGACTGGGTCTTCGCACCGATGGTCGATGTGGGCCGCGATGCCCGTTGGGGCCGGACAGTCGAAGGCGCTGGCGAAGATGTGCTTCTGTCCATGGATATGGCCCGCGCCCGGACGCGGGGATTTCAGGGCCGTTCGCTCTCGAACGATGCATCGGTTGCTGCGTGCATGAAGCATTTCGTCGCTTATGGCGCTGCGGAAAGTGGGCTGGATTATAATACAGCCGACATTTCGGAGCGGACGCTACGGGAAGTCTATCTTCCGCCGTTTCAGGCAGCCATCGACGCGGGCTGCGCCACCGTCATGGCCGCGTTTGAGGATATCGCGGGGCGTCCCATTCATGGTGGCCGCGAATATCTGACCGACATATTGCGCGGCGAGATGGGGTTCGATGGACTGGTCGTTGGCGACTATAACGGCGATGTGGAGATCGCGGCCCGTGGTTTGGCCGCCGACGCCCGCGACGCCGCGCGGATCGCAATCATGGCCGGACTCGACATGAGCATGGCGAGTGGCATCTATCGCGACCATCTGCCCTCGCTGGTGCAGGCGGGCGAAGTGCCGATGGAACGGGTCGATGAGGCGGTCGGCCGCGTCCTCGCGCTGAAGGAACAGCTTGGCCTGTTCGAGGATCCGTTCCGGCGCATGGACCTGAAACGCCAGCAGACGCGCATGCGCACGAAGCCTGCGCTGTCGCTCGCGCGCGAGGCAGCCAGACGATCGATCGTTATGTTGAAGAATGAGGGAGATTTGCTGCCCCTGCCACGCAAGGGCAAGCGCATCGCCATCATCGGGCCGTTTGCCGAGGGGCCGAGCAACTTGCACGGTCCCTGGACGCTGTTTGCGGACAACAAGGAAGCAGTCGATCTGGCTAGCGCGGTGCGGACGGCCGTTGCCGACGCCTCGATGGTCAGCATCGTAAAGGGCAGCGATATTACCAGCCCCATTGAAGGCGGTATCGACGCCGCCGTCGCAGTTGCCCGTGCCGCTGACATCGTCATCCTTGCAGTGGGAGAACGCGAAGCGATGTCGGGCGAGGCCGCATCGCGCGATCTGATTGTCGTGCCCCCCGCGCAAAAGGCCCTTGCAGAGGCGGTCGCCGCAGTCGGCAAGCCGATGATAGTCGCCTTGCGGAATGGAAGGGCACTGGCATTGGAAGGGGCGATCCTTGATGCTCCGGCGATTCTGGTCACCTGGTTTCTGGGCTCCGAAACGGGCAATGCCACTGCCGATATCCTGTTCGGCGCGACTGGCCCGTCCGGCCGCCTGCCGGTCAGCTTCCCCATCTCGGCGGGGCAGGTGCCCTATTATTATGCGCACCGGCGGCCGGGCCGCCCAAACAACACGCGCTATATCACGTCGAAATATGAGGCGCGCTTTCCATTCGGCCATGGCCTGACCTATGGAAAGATCAGCTATTCCGATCTCGTCCTTTCCTCCAAGAAAATCGGGATGGATGGCCAGTTGCGCGTCACGGTGACGGTCAGCAACCATGGGCAATATGCTGCCCGGGAATTGGTGCAACTCTACGTACAGGATGTCGTCGCATCCGTCACCCAGCCGATCCGTGAGCTGAAGGCCTACCGGCATGTCGAACTGGCGCCGGGCCAATCGCAACAGGTGACGCTGGATTTGCGGGCCGCAGACCTTGCCTTCATCGGCGTCGATCTGAAGCCCTTGATCGAGGCTGGCCGGTTCAAATTATGGATTGCGCAGTCCGCTGAGGCGGCAGGGCTGGCGGAAGAGTTTGATGTCGCTTGATCTGACGGCGCACCTAGGGCGTTTTTGAGCAGATGGAATCCTTTCTGGACTTGTAACGGCCGCGCTCAGGACCGAGATGGTCGCGCGCGGCGTATGGGCCAACATCAAGCCCAGCGGTGCCACCCGATACGACAAGCGCGACAACAACTTCCTCGCCTCAGTCCAACTCGCTTCCATCCGCATATGGTTGCGACATAATGAATCGGCCCCCTAGTCACCTGAATCCGAAGTTCGGTTCATTATTTTTTGGCAGAAGCGTTTGACCGAGGCGAGGATTTCGTCGGCTGACTTCACCCATTTGTAGGGCTTGGGGTTTTCCTTGTGAGCCGCAATGAATGCATGATGTCAGCTTCGAGTTCTGCCGTCGACCGGTGGACACCGCGCTGCAACTGCTTGCGCGTCAATTCGGCGAACCAACGCTCAACCTGATTGATCCAAGAGGCCGATGTTGGTGTGAAGTGGACATGCCAGTGCGGACGTCGCGCCAGCTAGGCCTTGATCTTCGGTGTCTTGTGAGTGGCATAGTTGTCCATCACAAGGTGCACGTCTGGTCCCTTGGGCATCTCGGCATCGATCCGCTTGAGGAAGTCGAGGAACTCGGTTGCGCGGTGCCGTTTGTAGCACTTGCCGATCACTCATCGGCCAGCCCTTCAATGCCATCCTGCACGAACCGACGCCGCCATTTGCCCACCGTATGCTCGTGGACATTGAGGCGTGCGGCCACCTCCTTGCTCTGCAGCCCCTCCGCACAGAGCAGAACCATTCGGCACCGGTCGGATAGGGAACGCGGTGCTTTGCGACGCCGGACCTGACCTTCGAGAAAGGACCGGTCCGCCGCGCTCAAAACCACCAAATCCGCTTGCCTACCCACCATCTCTCATGCCTCCGCCGCCTGATCGACATAGGCACCATACAATGATGCTTACTTCAGTTCCAGGTGACTAGGGGGCAACAACAAGGAAGATGCGCGCTGGATAAAGCACAAGGGGAAGCGCGCTGGAGCTGTTTTCGCTGTTCATCGACGTGGTTGGGGAAGTGAATGTCGGCCTGGATGCCGATCCGTTGCTTCAACATGGGCAGGTGCCCCGCAGCAACTGACTTGCCCTGACTGCTCGTGCGGCCACTAAGCCACGCGAGGGACGGATATGGTCCGTTGAACGTCCGGTGAGGAGCCAGCCGTCATCATATTGGCTGCGCGGACGGTATTCGACAGGAGACATGCGATGGTCATGGGTCCGACGCCGCCGGGCACAGGGGTGACGGCCGCGGCGTGATCCAGCTCGGAAGTCACCGCATCACCCACGATGATGCTCCGGCCATCCTTGTCGATAATCTTGTTGATGCCGATATCTATCACGATCGCTCCGGGCTTGACCCAGCCGCCGCGCACCAGGCCGGGACTGCCTGCGGCCACGATCACGATGTCGGCGGTTGAGACGATGGACGGCAGATTACGCGTGTTGATGTGCGTGACGGTGACGGTGCATTCTCTTTCCAGCAAAAGCAGGGCGACAGGCTTGCCGACGATGTTGGACTTTCCGATGACGACTGCCTTGAGGCCGCAAAAGTCTTGCACCACGCTTTCAAGCAGAAGAAGACAACCGAGTGGCGTGCAGGGGATCAGTCCCTGAGTGCCCGTAGACAGTCGGCCAACATTTACGGGGTGGAAGCCGTCCACGTCCTTCGACGGGCAAATGCGGTCCAGCACGGTCGCTGCGTCAATATGCTTCGGCAGCGGTAGCTGGACCAATATGCCATGCACGGAGGGATCGATGTTCAGCGCATCGATCTCTGCCAGAAGGGCGTCCTGGGTCGTTTCGCTCGGCAGGCGTCGCTCGATCGACGCTATGCCGACCCGCTTGGAGGCCTTCAACTTGCGCGAGACATAGACATGGCTCGCCGGATCATCGCCCACCAGAATGACCGCCAAGGTGGGCGCGATACCACAGCGCGTCCGGAAGGCGTCCACGTCGAGGCGAACGGTCTCCAGAATGTCCTCGGCCATCATTTTGCCGTCGATGATCTTCGCCATGGTCAGCCTTGTCGGGTGTTGTGGACGGCAGGACGCCGACGGCGATGTCAGCCCACGCGATCGGCGGCGTAGCTGCCTGGACTGGCGGGAAAAACGATCGTCCGGTCGCCATTTACGAATACCCGATGATGTATGTGGGCGTGGATCGCGCGGGCCAATGTGCGGCTCTCCACATCCCGTCCAATGGATACATAATCGTCGGCGCTCTGGGCATGTGTAACGGCTATCGTTTCCTGCTCGATGATCGGGCCTTCATCCAGTTCCGCGGTAACGTAATGGGCGGTGGCGCCGATGAGTTTCACGCCGCGCTTGTGGGCCTGGTGATAGGGCTTCGCCCCCTTGAATCCCGGCAGGAAACTGTGATGGATGTTGATGACCCGGCCCGGCATCCTGCGGCACAGTTCGTCCGAAAGCACCTGCATATAGCGGGCAAGGACGATGAGATCGGCTTGCGTGCGCTCGACGATTGCCATCAGTTCGGCTTCGGCTTCAGCCTTATTATCCTTGGTCACCTTGATATGGTGAAACGGCAGGTCGTGACTGAGCACAAGATGCTGGTAATCGAAATGGTTGGAGATGACGCCCACGATGTCGATCGGCAGCATGCCGATCTTCCATCGATACAGAATGTCATTCAGGCAATGTCCAAAGCGGGACACCATCAGGATGACCTTCATCCTGACTGTGGAATCATGAAACTCGAAATTCATATTCCATTCTGCGCCGATCGGCGTGAAGCCCTCCGCGATCTCCGAAAGCGCCTTCCCCTCTTCGGAGATGAAGCTGACCCGCATGAAGAAGGTGCCGGTTTCCACATCATCGAATTGCGATGAATCCGAGATGCTGCAACCCTGGCTTGCCAGGTAGCTGGAAATGGCGGCCACGATCCCGCGCTTTGACGGACAGGATACGGTGAGGATATCGGTCGTCACATTCTTCTCCAAAATTCTATGCCCAGTTGCGCGGCGTGGGCTTCACAGCTTTGCGGTCAGTACAGGGACGGCGGTGAAAAGATCGGCGACGAGCCCGATATCGGCGACCTGAAAAATCGGCGCGTCCACATCCTGATTGATGGCGATGATGGTCTTGCTGTCCTTCATGCCAGCCAGATGCTGTATCGCGCCCGATATGCCGACCGCGATATAAAGTTCGGGAGCAACGATCTTGCCCGTTTGCCCCACCTGATAGTCGTTGGGCGCATAGCCCGCGTCGACGGCGGCGCGGCTGGCGCCTACGCCCGCGCCGAGCTTGTCGGCCAATGGCATGATGATCTGCTCGAACGTTTCCGCATCCTTGAGCGCGCGACCGCCGGAAACCACTATCTTGGCGGAGGTGAGTTCAGGGCGTTCCAGCTTTGCGATTTCCGCACCCACAAAAGTGGACAGACCGGCGTCCGCCCCGATGGAAACCTCCTCGATGGCGGCGGAACCGCCTGTCGTGGGTGCCATGGGAAAGGCCGAACCCCGCACGGTGATCACCAGCTTGGAATCTGTGGATTCGACGGTCGCGATGACATTTCCGGCGTAGATCGCGCGGGTGAAGATTCTTTCTCCTTCCACGGAGAGGATCTCCGAAATCTGCATGACATCGAGCAGCGCGGCGACGCGTGGCGCCACACTCTTCCCCATGCTTGTCGCTGGGGCGAGAAATGCGTCGTGGTCGGTCATGAGGGCCGCCACCAGCGGCGCGACATTCTCCGGCAACGCGTGCTCGTAACAGGCGTGATCGGCCAGAAGGACTTTATCGACGCCCGTGATACGTGCAGCCGCCTCTGCTACGGCGCGGCACGCAAATCCGGCCACCAGCAGGTCGACGGGGCCGAGTTTGGCAGCGGCCGTGACGGCGGGCAGGGTGGCGTCCTTAACCGCGCCATTGTCATGCTCGACCAAAAGGAGAGTTCTCATCTCAGGCAACTCCCATTTCCTTGATTTTGACGGCCAGAGCGTCCGTATCGGTGACTTTGATACCGGCGGAGCGGGCAGGCGGCTCGGCCAGCTTCAGGGTCTTGATGCGCGGGGTGCAATCCACCCCGTAATCTGCCGGACTCTTTATCGCGACCGGCTGCTTTTTCGCCTTCATGATGTTGGGAAGTGAGGCGTAGCGAGGATCGTTCAGCCTGAGATCGGCAGTGATGATCGCTGGAAGGGGTAGCCTTACCGTTTCCTGGCCACCGTCGATCTCCCGCGTCACCTCGATTGCGTCGCCATCGACGCTGATCCGGCTCGCAAAGGCGCCCTGCGGTCGGCCCAGCAGGCCCGCGAGCATCTGGCCGGTCTGGTTTGCATCGTCGTCGATCGCCTGTTTTCCGAGGATGACGAGACCTGGGTCGGTCTCCGCCACGATCTCTTTCAGAATTTTCGCGACGGCGAGCGGTTCGACTTCCGCGTCGGTCTCGACAAGGATGGCGCGATCCGCCCCCATGGCCAATGCCGTACGTAGGGTGTCCTGCGCCTTGGCGGGGCCGATGGAAACGGCGATGACCTCGGCCGCCTGACCCGATTCCTTGAGGCGGATCGCTTCCTCAAGGGCGATTTCGTCGAAGGGGTTCATGGCCATCTTGACGTTGGCAAGGTCAACGCCGCTTCCGTCCGCCTTGACCCTGGGCCTTACATTGAAATCTATGACTCGCTTCACGGGAACGAGAATGCGCATGATATCCTCCCGGCGACGCTAAAGCGCCTTCAATGGGTGCAGCTGTTGTTGCGAGAATGCTGGCTTGAGCGGCTCACGCCTTGATGCGCAGGCCCTTTGGATCATACCAGGGGCCTAACTGCGCCTCCACCTCATGCCGCTTCCATGCAATCTCGACCTCGAAGCTACTCGCTTCCAGAAACGCCTTGTCGACGCCATCCTCGTGATGGACATAGCCCATCCCCAGCGAAGCCCCGATGCGATGGCCATAAGCTCCCGAAGAGATGTCGCCGACTATCCGGTCACCGATCCACAGCGGTTCGTTGTGGAAGACGAACGGCGCGTCGGGATCCTTCAGCTTGAACTGGATGAGGCGTTTGGTGAGCTTGCCTGCTTCCTTCTGACGCAGAAGTGCGTCTCGGCCGATGAAGCCGCCCGGCTTGTCCAGCGCGACCGCGAAACCCAGGCCGCCCTCCAGCGGCGTATCCTCCTCGCCGATGTCGTGCGCCCAGTGGCGATAGCCCTTTTCCATGCGGAGGGAGTTGAGGGCGAAAAAGCCAGCGTCGCGAAGTCCGAACTCCGTTCCCGCTTCGACAAGGACATCATACACATGCTGGGCGAACTCAGCCGGCATGTAGAGTTCCCAACCCAGTTCACCCACAAAGGTGACGCGGCTGGCGCGGACCTTCGCGTAGCCGAGGTCGATTTCCTGGCTGGTGCCGAAAGGAAAAGCTTCGTTGGAGAAGTCGGCGGGCGAAATCTTCTGCAGCAGTTCGCGTGACTTGGGTCCCATCACGGCCAGCATCGGCATTCCAGACGTGATGTCGACCACATGGGCATGCGCGTCATCCGGGATATGCCGCTTTAGCCAAGCCATGTCACGGCGCTGGGACGCAGCGATCGTGACGATCATGAAGGATGTTTCTGACAGGCGCGTGATGGTGACGTCGGCCTCGATGCCACCCTTGGGATTGAGCCACTGGGTATAGACCAGCTTGCCGACCGGGACGTCGATTTCATTGGCGGAAAGTTTGTTGAGCACCTTGAGGGCGTCGCGGCCCTCCATCAGATATTTGACGTAGCAGCTTAGGTCGAAGACTGAAACATTCTCGGCCGTGTTGCGGCATTCGGCAGCAGTGTCTTCGAACCAGCTTGGCTTATGATAGGAATATTCCACCTTCGGTGTTGTTCCTGCGATGCCGAAGAAGCCGGGTCGTTCATACCCATTCATTTCGGTCATCCATGCGCCCTTGGCGATCAGGCGATCGTGGAAGGGGCTGCGTCGAACGTTGCGGGCGGTCTCCATCTGCAGGTTGGGCCAATGCATGTTGTACATTGCGCCGAGTGTTTCTGTCGTCCGGTCGTGAAGATATTTCTTGTTGGTCTGGAACGAGACCGTGCGACGGACATCGACATCGACCAACTCCACGGGGGGCATGCCGTCGTTTATCCAGTCCGCAAGAACCTTGCCGACGCCGCCCGAAGACAAGATGCCTACCGAGTTGAAGCCACAAGCGGTGAACAGGCCGCGCACCTCTGGCGTTTCGCCCAGCAGGTAGCGGTCGTCGGGGGTGAAGCTCTCAGGTCCGTTGAAAAACAGCTGGATACCCGCATTGGCCAGCAGCGGCACACGGTTCACCGCGAGTTCGAGGATCGGTTCGAAATGGTCGAAATCTTCGGGCAGCGTATCGAAACAGAAATCGGGTGAGATGCCGTTCATGCCCCAAGGCTTGGCGTTCGGCTCAAAGCAGCCGAGCAGGAGCTTCCCTGCATCCTCCTTATAATAGGCGTGCTCGTCAGTGACGAACATGACAGGCAGGTTGCGCGGAAGTTCCGGGATAGCCTCGGTGACGATGTAGAAATGCTCTGCGGCATGCAGGGGCAGGCTTACGCCGATTTGCGCCGCCAGATCGCGCGACCACATGCCGCCGGTGATGACGACCTTCTTCGCCCGGATTTCGCCTTGCTCGGTCATGACGCCGACGGCCTTGCCGCCTTCGACGATGATGTTCTTGACGAGGCATTGCTCAAGGATCTTGGCGCCGCCCATGCGCGCGCCCTTTGCATAAGCCATCGTTACGTCGATGGGATTGACCTGACCGTCATTGGGGAACCAGAAACCGCCGACGATGCCGTCGATGTTTACCGGCGACCAGCGCTCCTTGATCTGGCCGGGAGTGACAGGTTCGACAGGCAAGCCGAAATTCCGTCCCATTGATGCCCCGCGGGCAAGCTCTTCGAGCCGCTCGGGCGTCTTGGCGAGGCGCAGCGAACCCCGCTGCATATAACCGGTTGCCATGCCCGTCTCGGCTTCCAGCTGTCCGAACAGCTGCCCCGTATAATAGGCAAGCTCTGTCATCCGCCGGTTTGCGCGGAGCTGGGTCACCAGTCCGGCGGCATGCCAGGTTGTGCCACAGGTCAGTTGCTTGCGCTCGCATAGCACAACGTCGGAAATGCCCAGCTTGGTCAAATGGTAAGCTATGGAGCATCCTGCGATGCCGCCACCTACGATTACGACTTCGGCGGAACTCGGATATGACGTCACGAAAAACACTCCAGATGTCTGCGATATGGCGAGTGCGCAGAGGTATTCACATGCGCATGTGAAGAGGTACGCCGGTCTCTCAAGTCATCGCCCGGCACCAGGTCTGTAAATTTTAATCGGAGCGTTTGATCGTCCGGCAAACTGTTTATCCGCCATTGGAACGACGCACCCATCAAGAGAAAATCTATTCTAGAGATGGCATAGTGCTGATGATGGACTGGTGTAACAATACCCCGCTCGGGGTAGTACCTGTGCAGGCCGGCTAGGGGGGCATGGGCCATTTAAAGGCCGCGCGAACGGGAAATGCGGCTGATTTGGGCCACCGTCAGTTAGACGTGTGGCATCCGTCTCTCGTAACCCTACTTCTCGCACGCCGCATATCTCAAGGGCAGCAATGGCAGAAGGTAAAGTCTCCGACTGTAATCCGGCAACTACTCCGATGAGGGTAGGAGCATGGCCAGCACTCACCAGCTATATATTCGTCATGGTGAACCGATGGCGGGCTTCTGTACCCAGAACTGATTTGGGATGCGGATCAAGCCCAGCACCTTTCCATCTAATTGGATGAACAGCACAAATCTGCGGATGCGCCGTTGCGAGAAAGGCGTTGGTAGGATGGGCAAATGAGGGGACGAGGAGCATGAGAGAACATGATCTCCGCAAGCGGGTCGTCGAAGAAATGCATTTGCGGCGCTGGCCGAGGCTTTCAGCGCCGATGGAGATCGTGCAGATACTCAACATTCTGGATGAAGGCGATCGGGCGCGGGAACGCGATTTTGTCGCCCAGTTCAGCGGGAATCCGGCTTGCCTAACCGGCGCCAGCCATGTTTCGGGAACGCTGCATAGCGGGATAGCCTACACTTGGGAGCGTCACAGCGAAGCAAGCACCGTCACTCTTTTTTATAGACTCCGGCCAGTCGGAATCGGCGTACCACGCTGTTTCGAAAATGGAAAAATTGCCGGGCGCCGCGATACGCGCAACCAGGATCAAGATCGTCGAAGACGAGGAGAATGCTCAGGCACGCTTGGAGGATATGGCGTTCGTCGGCGATGAATTGATATCCTGCCATGTGGGCGACGGTATTCGCATCTGGTCCGATTTTCGTATCGGCCCCGAAGGCTATGGCAGGCTTCTGGTAGCCGCAAATGGCGCCAGTGACGGCGACCTCACGCGTACCGTGCAGCGGTTTCAGGAACTAGGAAATTACCGCAATCTGGCCCTTATGGGTTTGCCGGTGGCCCAGGCGCAATCGCGATTGCTGCATGAAGCAGAGGCGAAGCTGGGGGACCTTGGTCAACTGCTGAGTCATCCAGAAGTCCGCGACGACGATCTACTGAGCGAGCTGTGTCAGCTCTCATTGGAAATCGGCGCCCTCGCTGGCGCAACAAACTATAGAATGAGTGCGACCGCAGCATATGCTCAGCTGGTTGATGAGCGGCTGGCCGAACTGGCTCCCCGGCCGATAAGGGGATGCCAGTCGCTCACTGATTTCACGCAACGCCGCTTTCTTCCAGCGGTGCGCACATGTGCGAGTTTCACCAAAAGGTCACGGCAGATCGCCAATCTGGCGGCCCATCTTTCCAGTTTGCTGAGGACCCGGATCGAAACGCGGATCGAAAATCAGAACGCAAGACTTCTGGCCTCGCTCGAACAAAACACCAGCATGACCCTGAGACTTCAGCAGTTGGTGGAGGGATTGTCCGTGGTCGCCATCAGCTATTATGGCGTGTCGCTGCTGGGGCATATGCTTGAGGGAATCGAGCCCTTCGCGCCTGCTCTCCACGCTTCGGCGATCGTGTCCGTCGCGACGCCGCTCATATTGGCTGGAACCTGGTTTTGCTTGCACCGCCTCCGCAAAGCGCTGCTGCGGCAGTCGGGAGCGGGAAGCAATCCAGAGCAACTGGAGCGGAAGCCGCGGTAATAAAAGAGCTATCCGTTTCCCGACGGCAAGCGAGCACTGTTCAGGCAAGCATAGCTACCCTTCGCAGGGTATTGTATGATAGTTTCTTCCGCCTGATCCTCTAGGCCGTCTCAAATTAGGCGACCGGGACCTCGCCCAACAACGATCCGGGGGTTTATCCAATGGCTTATCACAACAGCTTCTATGCTTTGCAATCCTTGAATAAAGGGCAAGATCTTTTCCAGACATGCGGTGCGCGCGCGATGCGGGCTTCGATAGCAGCGCTGGCAATCGGTATCTGCATGGTTCCTGCCTATGCTATGGCCCAACAGGGTGGAAAGGACGCCAATGCGAGTGCTCCCCAGCCCGATGGCTTGGGCGGTGACATTGTGGTGACCGCGCAGCGCCGTGAGCAGCGGCTGGACAAGGTCGGCCTTTCGATCTCTGCCTTCTCGTCCGACCAGATGCAGGCGATGGGGGTCCAGTCGGCCACTGAACTGGCTTCCAAAGTTCCCGGCGTCGTGCTTGAATCGAGCGGCGGTTCAGGGCTGAACGGCAATCTGACGATGCGGGGCGTCGCGGCGACCGACTTTTCGACCAATCAGGAATCGCCCAACGCCATCTATTTCGACGATATCTATGTCAGCTCGCCTTATGAAACCAACTTCCCGGTCTATGATCTGGAGCGTGTAGAAATTCTGCGTGGCCCGCAGGGGACGCTGTTCGGTCGAAATTCCACTGGCGGCCTCGCCAACTTCATCACCAAGAAGCCGACAGAGCAGTTTGAAGGTTTCGTGTCGGCCACGATCGGCAACTATGATCAGAAGCGCCTGGAGGCCGCTGTCGGCGGTCCGCTGGATGACAAGACGCAGTTTCGTATTTCGGGCATGCTCGACTATTCGGATGGCTGGTGGAAGAACGCGGCCGGTCCAGACACGAATGCGCAGAAATTCTTTGGCGTGCGCGGACAGATCCAGCGGGACCTGAGCGACAATTTCAAAGCTTATTTCGCAATCTCCTATGATCGCAATCCGCGTGCAAGGATCGGGACCTATGACTCCCAGCCAGCCGCGATCACGCTGCTGCTGGTCGCGGCAGAGCGGCTGTTCGGCATCGGCGTGTTCGATCCGGCGCTGGGCGGCGATCCGCTGCTGTTCCAGCATCTCTTCTGGTTCTACAGCCACCCCGCCGTCTACATCATGGTGCTGCCCGCGATGGGCGTCATCAGCGAACTAATCACATCGGCGGCGCATAAGCGCATTTTCGGCTATTGGTTCGTAGCCATCGCCTCCATCGCCATCGCCGTGATCGGCTTTCTGGTGTGGGGCCATCACATGTTCGTGTCGGGCCAGTCCCTCTACGCGAGCGCGGTCTTTTCCTTCTTGTCGATCGCTGTCGCCGTGCCGTCCGCGATCAAGGTCTATAACTGGACCGCGACCCTCTACAAGGGCGACATCATGATCGACGCGCCGCTGCTCTTTGCGATGGGCTTCATCGGCCTGTTCGTCGCGGGCGGGCTGACAGGCCTCATGCTGGCGATGCTGGCGATCGACGTGCATGTCCACGACACCTATTTCGTTGTCGCCCATTTCCACTACATCATGGTCGGCGGGACGGTGACGGCCTTCTTCGGCGCGCTCCATTATTGGTGGCCCAAGATCACCGGGCGCCTGTATAATGAGACGCTGGCGCGCATCGCCGCGATCGTCATCCTGGTCGGCTTCAACCTCACCTTCTTCCCGCAATTCATGCTGGGCTATGAAGGAATGCCGCGCCGCTACCATGTCTATCCGCCGGAGTTCCAGCTGCTCCAGGTCTTCTCCTCGGCGGGTGCGGCGCTGCTCGCCGTCGGCTACGCCATGCCCGCCTGCTACCTGCTCTGGTCATTGAGACGCGGGCCGCGCGCGCCGGCCAATCCCTGGGGCGCGACCGGACTGGAATGGACGACATCCTCGCCCCCGCCCAAGCATAATTTCACCGAGCAGCCGGTGGTTGTGCGTGGCCCATACGACTATCCGCTCGAACATCCCGCGAGCCGTGCCAATGCCTGACCAGCGCGCCCTGCACGAACCCTTTCACGAGATGGCGCGCCAGCGAGAGGCCGACCGGCTAGGCATGATCATCTTTCTCGCGAGCGAAGCGATGCTGTTTGGCGGGTTGTTTGCGGCCGCCATGGCGCTGCGGCTCCTCCACCCGGCGGACTATGTCGCCTCTTCCGCGCATCTGAAGGTCTGGCTCGGCACCGCCAACACGGGGGTTCTTCTGACCTCCAGCCTGATGGTCGCTGTCGCGGTCGAGGCGGCGCGAAGCGGCGGAGCGCGGCTGGCGGGGCTGGCATTGGCCGTCGCGATCCTGCTCGCGCTGCTGTTCCTGGGGATCAAGGGCTACGAATATTTTGGTGAATATCGCGAAGGGCTGGTTCCGGGCCTTACCAATGCACATTTCGAAAGCCGGACGCAGCAGCTGTTCATGAACTTCTATTTCGTGAGCACGGGCCTGCACGCGCTACATGTCATCGGCGGGATCACGCTGCTCGGGCTTGCGGCGGTCCGTCGCGCCGCGCGGAAGGACCGAAACGCCGTGCTGATCGGCAATGTCGCGCTCTACTGGCACCTTGTCGATATCATCTGGGTCTTTCTCTATCCCACCCTGTATCTGCCGGGGGTTTCGTGAGGACGCCGTTCATCCGGCTCGCGCTCGTCTGGGCGGCGCTGCTGCTGCTGCTCTCCACGACCGTGATCGCCGCGCACCTGCCGCTTGGGGCCGCCAAGCCCTGGATCAGTTACGTCATCGCCTTCGCCAAGGCGGCACTCATCCTCTGGTTCTTTATGGAGATGCGCAAGGAAGGCGCGATCGCCCGGCTGGCCATGCTGGCGGCAGGCATCTGGCTGATCATGATGATGACGCTGTCGGCGTCGGACTATCTGACGCGCGGATGGATGGGTAGGTGAACTGTGGTCGGGATATTTCTGAAGCCACGGGCATTGTCTGCTGCGCCAGCAGGCGATCGCGGTCCCGGCTTAATCATCAGGAGAGTGCATCATGAGCAAGCCCGAAGATGACACGGTGCATTATGATGGACCGGCAGGTGGCTGGGGCTCTCTCCAGGGCATCACGCGCATCTTCGGCAAGGAACTGGACTCTCCGGCAGTTCTTGAAACATTGCGGCGGCAGAACAAGCCGGGCGGTTTCATGTGCGTATCCTGCGCCTGGACGAAGCCTGCCCATCCACATGCCTTCGAATTTTGCGAGAATGGTGCGAAGGCGACCTTGTGGGAGTTGACGAGCCGCCGATGCACGCCGGACTTCTTCGAAAAGCACAGCGTATCGGAACTCAAGGAATGGCGCGATCATGATCTTGAGCAGCAGGGCCGACTGACTCATCCTATGCGCTACGATCCGGTGAGCGACCGCTATCGTCCGGTCAGCTGGTCGGAAGCATTCCGCGAGATCGGCGCGGAACTGCGCGCGCTCGATCCCAAATCGACCGTATTCTACACATCGGGCAGAGCCAGCCTGGAAACCGCCTATCTGTATGCCCTGTTCGCCCGTCTCTATGGGCACAATAATCTGCCCGACAGTTCCAACATGTGCCACGAAACCACTTCTGTCGGCCTCAAGAAGGTGACGGGTTCGCCGGTCGGCACTTGCGTACTGAGCGATTTTGAAAAATGCGATGCCATTTTCTTTTTCGGCCAGAATACCGGCTCCAACAGCCCCCGCTTCCTCCATCCGCTCCAGGAGGCGGTGAAGCGCGGCTGCCGCATCGTTACCTTCAACCCGGTCCGGGAAGAGGGACTCATCAGCTTCATCAATCCGCAGAGCCCGACGCAAATGCTGACCGGCAAGCGGACGCAGATTTCCGAATTGTATTTCCAGGTTCGTCCCGGCGGGGACATTGCCGCCATCATGGGCCTGTGCAAGCACGTTCTCGCGCGCGATGCCGAGCTGTTCGCGCGCGACAAGCGCCACCTGATCGACACAGCCTTTATCGAGCAGCATTGTCATGGCTTCGACGAGTTTGTCGCCTGCGCCAGCGGCACCAGCTGGGAAGAGATCGAGCAGGAGTCAGGCCTGTCCCGCGCGGATCTGGAGGCGGCGGCCGACATCTATTGCGATGCGGAGAAGGTCATCGGCATCTACGGCATGGGAGTTACCCAGCATGTCCATGGATCGCAGACCATCGGCATGCTGGTGAACCTGCTCTTGATGCGCGGCAATATCGGGCGGGAAGGGGCGGGGGTCTCGCCGGTGCGCGGCCATTCCAACGTGCAGGGTCAGCGCACCGTTGGCATATCCGAAAAGCCGGAACTGGTCCCCAACGACCGGCTGAAGAAGTTGTTCGATTTCGATCCGCCGATGGAAAAGGGCATGAACACGGTGGAAGCCTGTGAAGGGATCATCGCGGGCAAGGTAAAGGCATTCGTCAGCCTCGGCGGCAATTTCGTGCGCGCCATTCCGGAACGGGAGAAGATGGAGGCAGCCTGGCCGACAATGCGCCTTACCGTCCAGATCGCCACGAAACTCAACCGCAGCCACCTCCTCAATGGCGAGGTCGCTTATCTGCTGCCCTGCCTCGGCCGGTCGGAAGCGGATACGCAGTCGAGCGGCCCGCAGACCGTGACGATCGAGGACAGCCTGTCCTGCGTTCATGGCTCGGTCGGCAAGCGTAAGCCCGCAAGCGAGCATCTGCTTTCCGAACTGGCGATCGTCGCCGGCATCGCAAGGGAAACGCTGCCCGACAATCCTAAGGTCAAGTGGGACGAATGGGTCGGCGACTATGGCAAGGTGCGCGATCTCATAGAGGCGAGTTATCCCGACAAGTTCACCGATTTCAACAATCGGCTATTCACCCCCGGCGGCTTCTATCGCGGAAACGAGGCGCGCGAGCGCATCTGGAAAACCGAGAGCGGCAAGGCCGACTTCACCGTGCCCACCACGCTATCGAGCTGCGGCTTCGAAGACGCGCCGGGCCGATATCGGCTCATCACGCTGCGATCCAACGACCAGTTCAACACCACCATATACGGCTATTCCGATCGCCTGCGCGGCGTTGAGGGCACACGCGACGTGCTGCTCATGAGCCCGGAAGAGATCGCCCGTGCGGGCCTGACGGAGGGGCAGGTAGTGGCGCTGGTCAGCGATGCGCAAGATGGGGTGCATCGGGAAGTGGGCGGTCTGACCGTGACGCCCTTTTCCCTGCCGCGCGGATGTGTCGCGGCCTATTATCCAGAGATGAACCCGCTGGTGCCGCTCTCGCACCACGATAAGCTGTCAAAGACGCCGGCCGCCAAATCCGTGCCGGTGCGCATCCGTGCAAATAGTGGCTGAACCGTTGAGGTGGATGCGATCAGGAATGTTTGGCGAGGATAGGGGAAACCGGGCAGGATAGTCGATCAGCGACCGCTGCCCGAACGGCGGCTGCGGCGGAGAGGTCACGCAAGGCGGTGTCATCTGAGAGCTTGCTCAGCACCAGTTCCGCCGCACCTTGGTTGGTGATTGCGCTACGGCACAGCGACTGCCTGCCGCCCTCGCCGTCAGCGAGGAAAATTCCGTCGATGACGCCAGCGACGTACATGGAGCATTGGCCGTAATTGGGATTTGAGCAGATTTCGAACAGTTGATTGCCCGAGAAAAAAGCGGGAATTTCTCGCGTCGGCTCTGCGGTGTGGCCGGGGCTGGGCACCGCCGCCGCCAAGAGCATGAGAAAGAAAGGTCGGCCCATGATTACCTCCTTACATGTCACTTGCGCGCTATGATCCTGATTGTAACGGCAGGGCTGCGCGATTGTCGAAAGTCCGTTGAAGTATCCCTGAAGGAGCCAGACCAGTTCAGGTGGAAAGAAGCTGTTCCATCATGAGCTGCTTTACCTGATGCCGAAGCTTGCGCTGCTGCTCGACCTTGGCGCTGATCGCGTTGAAGTTCTTCAACTCCAGCCCGTGTTTCTGCACGATGCGGATCATTTCGGCCTTCGCCTCGCTCTTGAGCAGGGCAGCCTTGCCCGGCTCCAGTTTCGCCGCGCGTGCGGAGACGACCTGCCTCATCTTCTGAATCTCCAACAGGGCGGACGCATAGGCATGAATTTGCCGGGGTGAAAATTCCGGTGCGGCAACGGTCGAAGCTGCCACCGATTGGCCGCTGCTCGATGCGACGACCGGGAAGGCGGTCAGAAAAAGCAAAGGAGCGGCTGCGTGGAAAATTCTGGGCATGAGCTATCCTCGACAAATGAATGCGGATCTCGGCGGATAATGACCGGACAGGAGCGTCGTCGGGAACAATCTTAGGCCAAGCCATTGAAAAACTCCAGCATCAGGGTTTATCAGATTGTCTGCGCCACCGCGGTCAAATCATCGCAACGGCGGCGATCCATTCGGATCGATGGGCTTGCTCAGCCTGCTTCCTCCAACTTGCGCGAAGAGGGTTTACATTGCCGGTCGCTCATCCAAGCCGCTTTTTCACGGCTCCCTTGCTATTGTCGTTGCTCATGAGCTGCGCGCCCGGGGCGCGCCTCGAGTCCGCCGCTCACGCAGCTTCTGTAAAACATCTCACGAAGGCGGCAGAGCCAACCGCAGCGGAGCGTCCGCAGCCTCCCGCCGACCTTCTCAACGCGGTGCAGGGTCTGGGCGAAGCATTTAACGGGCAGGTTGGCATTTCGGTGCGCGACATGGATGAGGGCTGGACCGTGTCGTTCAACGGAGACCGGCTCGTCCCGCAACAGAGCGTCAGCAAATTGTGGGTGGCGATTGCGGTCATGGATGCGGTCGATCACGGCAAATTATCCTTGTCAGATCCTGTGACCGTCAGGAAATCCGACCTGACCGTCTTCCATCAGCCCATTCGGCCTCTCGTGACGAAGGCCGGTTATCGCACGACGATCGGCCATCTGCTGAAAATGGCGCTGACGCGCAGCGCCAACAGCTGCAATGATGTTCTGCTGTGGAAAGTGGGCGGTCCCCAGGCGATCCGCGCCATGCTCGCGCGCAAGGGCATAGACGATGTCGGCTTCGGTCCTGGAGAGCGCAAGCTCCAGGCGAAAACGGCAGGGCTGGAGTGGCGACCCGAATGGGCAGGCGGCTGGGGCTTTTTGAAAGCGCGCGCAGCCATGCCCTATGCCGCCCGCAACCGAGCCCTGAAGCGCTATCTTGCCGCTCCCTATGACGGAGCATCGGCCGACGGCATCACCAAGGGCCTGATGCTGCTCAAGAAGGGGAAGCTGCTGAGCGCAGCTTCAACGCGACATCTTCTCAGCCTGATGCGCGCGAGCAGGACCGGCCCGCTTCGCCTTCGGTCGGGGCTTCGCGGCGGCTGGACGCTGGCGCACAAGACAGGGACGGGGCAGGAACTGGGCAACCTCTCCACAGGCTATAACGATGTGGGGGTTCTCGTCTCGCCCGAAGGTCATCGCTATGCCGTGGCGGTGATGATCGCGAGCACGCGCGTGCCGATCCCGACCCGCATGCGGCTCATGGGCAATGTCACGCGCGCTATCATCAGGACGGACTGACGCGGCGCCCGTCGCTGTGCAGACGGCGATTAGGATGGCGCGGCAGCGACTTCCCGAAAATCCTTTCCTCGAAAATTTGGTGCACCTTCCCTGCGTCGACGGCGCCATGACAGTGGAAGGAGCAACAAGCTTTCTCGGCTCCGCCGGGTCATGATCTGATGGGTAGTGCTACAGGCTCTGCGCTCAGGAAGTTGATGAACATTTTGCGCCACCAGGCTGCATCCTGAGAACAGACGGTGTCGTTCAGTTGGCGCCAGCGTCGCTGGCGTTCCTGCAGGGGCATCGCCAGCGCCTGAATGATCGCCTCGGAAACCTCTTCGCAGCTGTAGGGATTTTCGAAGTGCATGCCTCCGGTGTAGTTCTCTGTTACTTCGCCTGACCAGCCGAACCAGATCCCGCCGACCTCTCGCAGCGCTGCGGAAAGCGCGACAGAAAGCCCACCTTGGCTGCCCCCGCCATCATGAAGGCTCGTCGGCTGGACCCGGTTGGAAACGACGATCAGGCGACTCACGTCAGCTGGCCGCGATCAGGCGGTATCCGACACCCGGTTCGGTAAGAAGGAGACTGGGATCGGAAGGATCCTGCTCGATCTTTTGGCGCAGGAGGCCGATGTAGACGCGCAGATATTGGGTGTCGGTTGCCTCTGCTCCCCAGCCTGCTGCCAGCAATCGCTTATGGGTCACGACCTGTCCGGCCTTTCGCGCCAATGTCTGGAGAAGATCATATTCCTTCGGCGACAGCTTGACCGGTTCTCCCCCCAGCGTCACCCGGCGCGTCGAAAGATCGATTGCCAGCCCGCCGGCGCAATAGGTCGATGCCTCCGTCTTGTTTAGCGAATGACGTCGAATCGCTGCGCGCATCCGCGCCATCAACTCGCCAATTTCGAACGGCTTGTTGACATAATCGTCCGCGCCCTCGTCGAGAGCACCGATCTTTTCCTCCTCCTGATGCCGCGCGGAAATGACGATGATCGGCACGTCCTGGTCGAGCCGGATGCGCTGAAGGAGCGTCTTGCCGTCGATGTCGGGCAGGCCGAGGTCGAGCAAAATCAGATCGAATTCCACGGATTCGATGGCGGACATGGCGTCCCGCGCGTCGTGCGCGACAGTAATGATGTAGCCAGCTGCTTCCAGAACGGATTTGAGCACGTCGACCAGCGAGGGCTCGTCATCGACAACAAGGATGTGTGGGGTGGTCATGAGGCTGCGTTTTCTTTGGCGAGGTTTTCTGTGGCGAGGGGGAGCATGATCGTGATGGTGGTGCCGCGGCCTTCCCTACCGGGAGAGTCAGCCCTGATCCGGCCTCCAAGCGCTTCTGTGAACCCCTTCGCGATTGCAAGGCCGAGCCCGCTGCCCCGTGGTGAGGCGCGAGGTCGGGAGACGCGGTAAAAGCGGGTGAACACGCGCTCGAGATCGTCGGGCGGTATGCCCTGGCCCTCGTCCGCCACGGTGATCACGCAATAGTCACCCTCGCGGACGACATTGACTTGTATCCGCGTTCCGTCTTCGCTGTAGATGATCGCGTTGTCGAGCACGTTCACGAGCACAAGTTCGAACATGGCCGCATCGACGGTGACCAGAAGATCATCGCCGCTCAACTGCCGCACGATGTCCCGGCAGCCAGCTCGTGAACGGATCCTTTGCACTACCGCGCCGATGGTGTCGGCAACGCCCAACGTCTGCCTGCGAGCCAATGACTGACCTGCCTCCAAGCGGCTCATTTCCAGCAGATTGGAGGTGTAGCGGTTCAGACGCTCGCATTCATTGACGATGCCCCGCAGCAGGCGCTCGGCTGCGGCAGGCTCCAACTTCTTGCGAAATTCGATGAGGCTTGATGCGGAGGCGCTGATCGCGGTCAGAGGTGTTCGAAAGTCGTGGCTGACAGAGGATAGGAGCGCGGTCTTGAGCTCTTCGGTGCGGGCTTGCGCTCGGCGCTCGGCATGGCTTTCTGAAAGAGCGGCGCGTTCGACCGCCAGGACGATCAAATTGGCTAGCGCCGACATGAAAGCGCTCTCAAGCCGCTGTGAGGGGTCATGCTCAAACAGAACGGCTCCCTCGAAACCGGCACTGCTGTCGAGGCGACAAACCGTGTAGGGACCATTTTCCCGCTGGCCATCGCGAAATCTGGCCGCGTCCGTGACAAGTTGAAGTCCGCCGCTGTCATCCGGTCGATCCGTGACTGCATCGAACGAGCCGTCCCTGACCAGGAAGAGCGTTGCTGTCGTGCCGATACCTTCGGACAGATGTTCATTGAGCGCCGTGGCAATATCGGACACGCGCATTGCTGACTGAAGCGACTGGCTGATGGCGAGCAGACTGCTTAGTTGTCGGTTGCTGGAATTCGCCGCATTGGCCCGATCCTTCAGCCGGGCCGCGAGGACGCCAGCGACCACGGCGCACAGGCTGAACAGGAGCAAGGGAATGATGTCGCGGCCGGTGGAGATCTGGAAACTGAAAGCTGGCTCGACCAGGTAGAAATTATAGAGCAGGAATGCCGCTGTCGCGGCCAAAAGTGCCGCGCCAAGCCCGCCCAGCGCACCGCAGATTACCACCCCAAGGACGAAGAATAACGCCGCCGCGACGCGGCCAAGACCTGGCTGCGCATATATGGCGATGAACCAGGATGGAAGGACGATAGCGGCCGCCAGTATTAACGCTCGGCAGTCAAGCGTGCGCGGCGCGGCCCCCATGGACGAAGGCACCCCTGGATGTTGGCGGTCGATCATGGACACTGATCTGGTGATAAACGGCAGGGAGGAGGCATTTCCAAGCTTAGTCAGTCCCTCCAGTCCGGTCCATGCATATAAAAGCTATAATAACGCTTTACTGCACAGGGTGCTTAGATAGGTCAGAAGAAATGCCTGGGCCAGCGGCCCCGATGATGAGACCACTGAATTTTGTGCCGCCACTTATGCCTCAACCTCAGCCCTCATCCTCCCGAGCCTGGGTTGGGGATATTGCACTCATGAGACGCTGCGCAAAATCTGTAGGGATGGCATGAAGCCGGATGGTCGGTTTGCGATGGCAGGACTGACGGGCAGGCCCCGCTTCCCAAGGCCCGTTATCATCCTCGTCGTCGAAGATGAGGCTCTGGTCAGCATGAATGTGTGCGAATTCCTGATCGATCAGGAATTTACCGTCTTTGCCGCACAGGACGTTGAAGAGGCGCTCGGCATCCTTCATCGGCTGGATGGCTTGGTCGATCTGTTGTTCACGGACGTGAACATGCCGGGCCAGCAGGACGGGTTCGATCTGGCGCGGCAGGTCAGCAGTCGTTGGCCCGGCACTCGAATATTGATCACGTCCGGCGGATTGGGAGGCCAAGAGCTTCCCGACGACCTGCGGCAGTTTGGACCAGTCTTGCCAAAACCCTATCATCTGGATGCTTTGGCGTCGAAGATCATCGACGCCATTTTCCCGCCTTTGGAGCCGATCACCCTATTGGCGACCTGACATTTCTTAAAGCAACCGTGGTCGCGTCTCGGAGTTGAAACCCGTGAACGTCCTACCCACCCGGAGAAGAACAATGCATAAGGCTTTCCTCACCACCCTCTTCCTTTCCGCCGCGTTGCCGGCCGCCGCGCAGGAAACCGCCCCCGCGGCGCAAGCTCCTGCCGCAACCCCGGCTGCGACCCCCGCGCCCGCGCTCAGCCAGGCGCAGATTGCTGCCTTCAACAAGGCGGTCACGGACTTCACCGCGGGCCAGCAGGCGCAACAGAAGGGCGACAATGCGACCGCTCTTGCGAAATATGAAGTCGCGCTTCCGGCGATCCGTGATGCGGTCAAGACCCAGCCCGGCAAGATCGAGAACGTCAATTTCCTCGCCAATGCGCTCTACGCAGCGGCGGCGGCCAACGCCGCCCTACAGAAACTGGACGCCGTCGCGCCGCTCTATGAAGAGAGCTTGCCTTACTGGAGGCAAGTTGTGCAGGCCAAGCCCACCGACGCGCAGAGCAGGGGCGTACTGACCGGTATCCTCATCCAAACGGCCAATTTCAAGCTGGGCAAGCAGGACAAGGCAGGAGCCGCGCCGCTCTATGCCGAAGCTGTTCCCCTGGCCCGCAAGGCGGTCGCTGAACAGACCAATGCGGTAAACCGCAACCTGCTGCTCGCCGCGCTTATCGGCGCCAGCCAGACCAGCGAGGATGCCGCACTCAAGGCTGAAGCGGCGACCATGTCGAAGGCGATGATAGCGGACGGCACGGTGGACGCGGCCAACAGGCCCTCCGCTCAGGTTCTGGCGCAGAGCTCCAAGGCGGGTTGACGGCCGCCTGAGGACGCGCGCCTCAGCCCTGCACACTGGTGGCGCGCTACGTCTTAACTCAGCGCCACTCGACGATGGCGTTGTCCTGACCGGGAGCGAAGAAGGCGACGCGCGTAAACTGCACTGCGATGAGGCAGCGCGGGGCGACGGCTGAATCCTGCTGTACGCAATGGACCGGCTGCCCGTCGGGGAAGCCGGACAGCTTGCCTTCCAGCTGAATCTGATAACCGGCCGGTGAGGGGGATTGGCCCTCGTCCAGTTTCACGGTCGAGGAATAGGGGCGATCGCCCCGCCGCAAGGTGCGTGATCCTTCCGGGGCGTAGAATTGGGCGATCGCCAGCCGCTGGTTCGGCTCACTCAGAACGACATTGGACGATGCATTGCCGCCCGACCCACACCGATCCGCGCTTGTCCATGGGCGCCCTATCCAGAAGCCTTCGACCGCATCAAAGGTCATTTCACCGGCCAGCTGCTTTATCCACTCCGCTTTGGCGAATTCGGCTGCGCGCACTGTCAGCTTTAAAGCCCGGCTCTTGGGGTTGAACGTCCATCCCGCCCATCGTTCCTGCTGCTCCTCATCGCTCATCTCGCCGCCGCAACCGAACGGCATGCGCAGGATGAACGATCGTCCGATGAGCGCCGCGTTGGCCGGGGGCAGGGCGGTGCCGCTCGCCACGGCATCCGTCGCGGCGGCCGCCGCCGCCAGCAATTCTGCACGGCCAAGCGGAGGCGGCGGTGTGGGAACGACCGGAATTTTCGGCACCTGGACGACCGCTTTTGGCTCCTGAGCGGCCTGCCTGGGTTCGACCGTCTGACGCGCGGAATGCTGGTTGACGAGCAAAAAGGTCAGCGCTGCACCAGCCCCAGTCGCAATCAGATGGGACAGGATGCTCAACCGGATATTCTGTTCTGCCATGGAACAGAGCTATCATATAGCGTCCGGTAAATTGACCCCTTGCCTTTCAAATCGCCAACTTTTTGTATTTTTCCTGCCTTGGCGGTCCCTTTATGCTAGCCGAAGCCGATGACGCTTGAGCAACTTGTCACCCTTTTCGTGCTCTGCGGCGTCGTCGCCGCGCTGATATGGGACAAGGTGCGCGCTGATGTGGTCGCTCTCGCCGGGGCGGCGCTGCTGCTGCTGACAGGCGCTGTGCGGCCGAGCGAGGTCCAGGGCGCGTTCGGCAGCCCGGCAATCATCGCTCTCGCTTCGCTTTTCGTTATCGCCCACGCGATGGAATTGTCCGGTCTGCTCGACTTGCTGATCGCCAAGGCGGTGGCGCTGTGCCGCCGGATCGGGGCGCTCGGCATCTGGCTGCTCATTGCGCTTTGCGGCGGCGCATCTGGCTTTCTTAACAACACTCCTATAGTCGTCCTATCCGCGCCCGTGGTGCGTGACGTGGCGAAATCATTGAAGCTCGATCCCAAGCGCTTTTTGATGCCACTTTCTTATGTCGCGGTGCTGGGCGGCTGCTGTACGCTGATCGGCACCTCGACCAACCTCCTCGTCGATGACATGGCGCGATCTTCGGGCCAGCCGCCATTTTCGATCTTCGAGATCACGCCCGTCGGTCTGGTAGTCGCTGCTGCCGGGGGTCTTTACCTCTTCTTCTTTTCCGGCCGGCTGCTGGCCAGGCCGCTGCCGGCAACGCTTGAGCGGTTGGAGGCCGCGCTCCCGCACCATGTCAGTCACGTTGATCTTGCTGGCGACATGATCGGGGACGCGGAAGACTTCGCCGTGAAACGGCCGTTGGCGCCCACCAAGGCTGTGGCATCGACGGCGATCTTCGTAGGCGTCATCACCCTTGCCGCTCTCGACATCGCCCCGATCGCTGCCTCAGCCTTCGCGGGCGCGGTACTGCTGATTCTTCTGCGCGTGATCCGGCCGGAGGAAGCCTATGGCGGACTGCGGCCGGAAATACTGATGCTGATCGTGGGCATGGTCGTCATCGGCATCGCCCTGGAGCAGACGGGGCTTGCCGCCGCTGCGACCAATGCGCTGGTGGCCAGGGTTGGGCTGTTCGGCCCGCTGGGCGCGCTGATCCTCCTCTATGGGGCAACGCTGGTGCTGACGGAGCTCTTGTCGAATGCAACGGTCGCCGTGCTCGTCACTCCGGTCGCCGTTGCGCTGGCGGAAAGCCTCAGCGTCAGCCCCCGTCCATTCCTCGTCGCGGTGATGATGGCGGGCAGCGCGGCCTTTGCGACGCCCTTTGGCTATCAGACCAATGTTCTGGTCTATCAGATGGCGGGATACAGCTATCTCGATTTTACCAAGGTCGGCCTTCCTCTCAACCTCATCACCTGGGCGGCGGCGGTGACCGCGATCCACTGGTTCTTCCCATTTTAGGCTGAAGCGGCGCCTGCGCGTTGGAGGCGGAACGAGACCGGAGGCGTTGCATTCCCTCTGATGAGCAAGCTTGCTGGGAGATGAGAATGGCTGACGCTCATGCCCATCGGCACGATCAGGGCGAACATGAGCATTCGTCTGGCGCAGGTGGACATGCCCATGCACCCGCCAGCTTCTGCAGGGCTTTTGCGATCGGCATTGTCTCAACGTCGCCTTTGTGGCTACCGAGGTCGTCTATGGTCTGACCAGCCGCTCGCTCGCCTTGCTCGCGGACGCGGGGCATAATCTGAGTGACGTCGCGGGCCTTGGCATCGCATGGGCTGCGATCATCCTCGGGCGGAAATTGCCCAGCCGGCGGTACACCTATGGATTGACTGGCACATCGATCCTCGCGGCGCTCGCGAACGGCATCCTGCTAATGCTGGCGGCAGGGGCAATCGCCGTCGAAGACCTTCAGCGCTTTGGCGATCCCCAGCCCGTCGCAGGCAATATAGTGATGATCGTCGCGGGCATCGGCATCGCCATCAATGCCGCGACGGCGCTGCTGTTCACGTCCGGTCGGAAGGGCGACATCAACATTCAAGGCGCCTTCCTTCACATGGCTGCGGACGCGGCCGTTTCGGCGGGCGTTGTCGTCGCGGGGCTTACTATTCGTCTCACCGGCTGGGACTGGCTGGACCCCGTGGTCAGCCTCATCATCGTGGCGGTCATAGTCTGGACGACCTGTGGCCTGCTGCGCGAAGCCACTGCCATAAGCCTCAGCCTCACCGGCGGGAATCGATACAGGGAAGGTGCTTCAGGAGCTTCAGCAGTTGCAGGGGGTGGAAGCCGTGCATGACCTGCACATCTAGGGAATGAGTACGACCGAAACTGCGCTCACAGCGCATCTTGTTATGATGCCGCAGCCTGCGCACTGCAATCCGATCTGGTGATCTAGAGGCTGTTGGGCGGTGCCGACCTCAGCTTATGGAAGAGCATAAGCGACGACAGAATCTCCCACTGGCGTCTCCATGAAATGGTGGCCGCCCGCATAGATCACGAGATATTCGCGCCCACGCGCCTCGTAAACCATTGGTGTCGCCTGGCCTCCGGCAGGCAGTTTCCGTTGCCAAAGGGTTCTGCCCGTGGCGAGGTCGATGGCGCGGATCAGGTTGTCAGTCGCCGCAGCGATGAAAATGAGACCGCTCGCGGTCACGACTGCGCCGCCATTATTGGGCGTGCCGATGGTGATCGGCAGCATCGAGGGTATGCCGAAAGGACCATTTGTTCGTGCAGTGCCAAAGGGCCGATCCCAAATCGTCCGGCCGCTCGCCATGTCAATCGCGCGAATGCCGCCATAGGGCGGCTGCTTGCATAGCATGCCGGTGAATTGCAGCCGCCATCCAGCATTCACGTCGATCGCATAGGGAGTATGGGCCTGCGGATCGCCCGCTCCCTCCGCCCCGCCGATTTTGCCCCGCGCCTGCTGGCGCGGCGCCCATCCTTTTTTGTTCGCCTCCTTGCGAGGGACCAGACGCACATAGTTTGGCATGTCGTTATAGTTGGCAACGATCACGCCGCGGCGGGGATCGACGGCAATGCCGCCCCAATCCGTCCCGCCATTATAGCCTGGATATTGGATGGACCGCCTGTTGCTCTCGGGCGGCGTGTAGAAGCCCTTGTAGTTCGCTTGGCGGAACTGGATCCGGCAGATCATCTGGTCGATCGGCGACATGCCCCACATGTCGCGTTCGGTAAGATCCGGTTTACGCAGCGTGTGCCAGCCGGAATAGATCTGGACCGGCGAGCGCTGCCCCGGCTCGACGCCGCCGACCGGCGCGCGCATCACCCCCACTGGCGTCAGCGGTTTTCCGGTGCGGCGGTCGAGGATGTAGATGTCGCCCTGCTTGCTTGGCAGGACCAGTGCGGGTGTGCCGCGATAATCGACCAGCGTCGCCTGCGCACCAAAGTCATAATCCCACACATCCTTGCGCACGGCCTGGAACCGCCAACGCGGCTTGCCGCTGCCGACGTCGAGCGCCACCAGCGAGGTCGCATAGAAATTCTCCGGCGGACGGCGCAGGCCGCTATAATAGTCTGCGGCCGCATTGCCCATGGGCAGATAGACAAGGCCCAGTTGCTCGTCGCCGCTTGCGATCGTCCACATGTTGGGCGTGCCGCGCGCCCAGGTCTGTCCCGGCGGGGGATAGCCATCCCAGTCGGGATGCATCATGTCCCATGCCCAGCGCAGCTTGCCCGTCACGGCATCGAAACCCCGGATCACCCCGGAAGGCGCCCAGCGATCCTGCCCGTCCAGCACCTGATGCCCCGTCACAACGACGCCGCGCACGATGGTCGGAGGTGAGTTGATCGAGACATAGCCGGCGGGCGTTTCGCCCATGCCGATCTTTGTATCGACCTGTCCGTTCGATCCGAAATCCTCACACGGCCTTCCGGTTTGCGCGTCTATCGCGAACAGGCGCGCGTCCAGCGTCCCCCAGATGATCCTCCTGTCGCAGGCCTGGCCCGCCGCCGCGCCGGGCACCTCATAATAGCTGACGCCCCGGCAGGCGGCGGTATAGGGAATGGCCGTGTCGGGCACACGCGGATCAAAACGCCAGCGTTGATGTCCGGTCGCTGGATCGAGCGCGACGACGATGCTCTTGGGCGTGCAGACATAGAGCATGTTGCCGACCTTCAGCGGCGTGTTCTCCGCGCCATAGGTCCCCTTGGCAGCCTTTGACGGCAGGTCGCGCGTGTGCGTCAGCCAGACTTGCTCCAGCGAGGAGACATTAGTGGGCGTGATCTGCGTCAGGGGCGTGAAGCGCCGGGCGCTTTCCGATCCCCCGTAGGCGGGCCAGTCGGCACCCGCTTGTCGCAGTGCCGGGTCGCTCATCATGGTGGATGCGGCGGGAAGGGCAGCCAGCACCTCATGTTCGTTGACCTCGCTCAGCGTGAAGCCGGTGACGGTAGTCAGGAGGATGACGGCGGCAATCGCCCCGCCTGCCAGCTTCCAGCGATCCGCGCGAAATGACATTAGCGGCATGACGAGCAGAACGGCGACCAACAAGATCAGCGGCGCGATCACGCGGGGAACGAGCGCCCAGCCGTTTGCGCCGACTTCCCAAAAAGCCCAGACAAGCGTTGCCGCGACCACAGCGACATAGAGCCACGCGCCCAACATCCGGCGGCTGTACAGCAGCCAGCCCGAGGCGATCATCGCCACGCCCGTGATCAGATAATAGGGCGACCCGCCAAGGATCAGCAGCCATGTCCCGCCAATGGCAAGCGCAAGGCCGATCATGCCGATCAGGCATCCGACGATTGTGGTAGCCCATTGTGATCGGGCGCGGGCGGGCGACGCAGCGTTCAGCATGGTACATCCGTTTATCGTGGGAGCTACCACTCTAACGGAGAAAGGCTGTCCGATGTTCCCGTCGCGGCGCTCCAGACTATCCTTTGTCTCGGCTCTGCGGCAGCCCTGTTCACGCCTCGCACGATCAGGCGGAAAGCAGCTTGGCGACCCACCGGCTCCTGTCGAAATGATCGCATATGATGACGACCGAGGTTGTTAAGGGAACGGCGATCAGCGTCCCCGCGATGCCCCACATCCAACCCCAAAAGGTCATGGCGACGACAATGACGAGCGGCGAAAGCGACAAGCGGCGTCCCTGCAGGATCGGATAGACGAAATTGCTGATGATGATCTGCAACGCGGCAAAGCCTGCGAACACCAGGACTGGCATGCCGATGCCGTGAAATTGCAACGCCGCATAGAGTGTCGGAGGAATGATGCCGATGATGTTGCCGATGACGGGAACGAAGTTCAGCAGGAAATTAAGCAGACCCCAGACAATCGGAAGGTCCAGCCCGGTTGCCAGAGCCCACAGGGTCGATGCCATCCCGGTCAGCAGGCTTGTCGCCAGCGTCGTGCTGAAATAGCGCCTCACCTGCTCGGATATGGAGATCATAGTCGAACGCAATTGGCCACGCGTCTCCAACTCCAGCTCGGCCCGCATCTTGTCTTGCATGCGGGCCACTTCAGGCAGCCTCAGGATCACGAACAGCCCGACGAACCCTGTATAAGTGACGAAACTGTAAATGCTAGCCGCCAGCATCTGCGCGAGTGCCACGATGCGTTGCTGATCGAGCAGCCGCGCGTCGAATGTGACACCCAATCCCGCGCCTTGTTGGCTGCCGCATCGTAGAGGGACACGAGTTTGGACCATTGAGCACTCAGGACGCTCATCAATTGTCCAAGCGAGAGATAGACCGCAGCGACGAAGGCGGTCAGGATGATGACGAGCGTTGCGACCGTCAGCCAGCTCAGCCAGCTCGGCAGTCGCTTGTCCAGCCACAGTTTGAGCGGCCATAACGCCGCAACGATGATCGCCGCGAATAGGATCGGCATAGTCACGGCATAGCTTGCCCGCAAAGCCGCCAGGATCAGGATCAGCGCGATCACCCACAGCAACTGGCCTGCGCTTGGTCTCGTCCCCGGCACGGTCACGCCGCGCCGCCCAACCAGCTGAAGTCATCGCGCAGTCTTCGCCGGTGATCGGGCTTGGCCAGGGCGTCGCGCAAAAGGTTGGCGCGATCGGTTACGACCTGGCTGTTCAGGCGGTCCAGCTTGCTTCCGGCAAGCCCCGCGATCCTGTCAATGTGAGTCCTGACGGCCGCCAGTCTTTCGCGGTCCTCGCATGCGACCGCCACCTCGCCCAGTGAACTCAGGAAATGGAGAGCCGCCACCCGGTCGCCTGCGCAATATTGCGCCAGAGAGCCGAAGCTCCGTTCGAGAAAATCCCCAAAGCGCTGCGGGTGGGCGATGACGCGCAGCGCCCCGTCGGCATCCTGCCGTAGATGGAAGGGGATCTCGCGTCCCGACAGGTCAGAGATGGCCGCGCCGAGCCAGTCCAGGCAGGTGATCGCGGTGAACGGGTCGTTGATGCCCGGCGACAGGGCCCGCGCCGCGATTTCGACCAGCTCGTCGATCAGAAAGCGCAGGTCCTGCAAGGCCGTGCGCTGCGATCCGATGGCAAAGGCGTCGGCCAACGCCTGGCTGGCCTCTTCATCGCAACGCTCCGCTGGAAAGACGAGGATCAGCGCGCGCCCGGCATGCACGAAATCCCCGGGCTGGTAGCGCAGGCGGAGCACCAGATCATGGCCCGACGCCAGCTGGAGCAGGTCCTCGTCACGGACCAGTTGGATATAGCCCGTATGGCTCGCCGTCACCAGCCGCACCGGCGCAGCCGCTTCCGCTTCGCCACCCTGCCGAAAGGGTTCGGGCACGATCGTGTCGCCTGTGTGACGACCCCGATCGGCGGGTTCGCCAAGGAAGCGCGGGAAACGATGGCCTACCTCCCGAAGCAGGCGCTTCCCGACATCCTCGATCACATTGTTGATGTGGATCTTGCTGGGGACGTGATGGATGAAGAAGATCAGCACGGCGATGGAGCAGAGCGCTAGCAGCACCGCGACCAGCAGGGCGATGTTCGGCACGAAGCCCACGCCGCCGGACTCCTCGGGTGAACGCACCGTTCGCAGGACGATGAGGCAGTAGAGGAAGGTGGCGATGAAGGTGCCGAGCGTGACCTGATTGCCCCGGTCCCGCATGAAGTTGCTGAGCAAGCGGGGTCCATATTGGCCGGATGCATAGACCACGGCGGCAATCGTGACAGAAAACACAGTGCCCGCGACGGTAATCATCGAACCGCCTATCGCCGACAGAAGCTGCCGCGCCCCGCTCGGCCGCGAGGCGCGCAACCAGGCGAAGCGGTCCATCCAAACCGAGCCTTCATAACTGTCCAGCCAGATCATGCCTCCTGCCAGCAATATTGCGCCGCAGGCCATGATGGAGGGCAGGAACCAGTAGCTTTGCCGCAGCATATCGGCCAAGCGGAGCAGACGAGCCTTCACGACCCACGCTCCTGCGGCCATGCGGTTCGTGCCCCGGCACGATCGCGCGCGATGACGCTCAGGCTGCCGTCTGTTTCCAGCACGACCGCGGCTACATCCGAAAGGTCGCCCACCCCCGCGCCGCGAACGGCCGCCTTCACCTCGTCCGGCGATATGCGCTCCTCGCGCAGAGCATCTTCCAGAATATGGCCATCAGCAAGAAGGATCCTGGGATCGGATTTGGCGAACCGCGCGACAATGCGGAAGCGGCACGCACTCCAGGCAACGAGAAATTGCAGTAGCGCCAGCAAGACAAAGGCAACCATTCCCTCGAACAGCGCGACGTCCTTGGTCAGCAGCACCGTCGCAAGCGTCGATCCGAGCGCCACGGTCACGACAAGATCGAATGCGTTTAGCTTTGCCAGCGTCCGCTTGCCGCTGAACCGGAGCACGATGACCAACGCGGCATAGGCGGCGGTGCCCACCAGCATCACTCGCCAGAGACCACACCAATTATCGAAGAACATAGCGGTCCTTTCCCTCGTCGCCGGTGCGATATCCCGCCGTGAAAACGGAGGTGGGTCCACCGCATCGTTCCGGGGCGGGGAACGCGATATCCGGCCAAGCCGTCCGGTGCCATCATTGTCGCCGTTGATTCTATAACCGGGGATGCGGCTGCTCGTTCCGCCTGCGGAGGGAGCCAAATCGTCGACAAGCCGTTCATCGACAATGAGGAATTCGAAGTTTCGCTCCTTCTTTCTGCCTTTTGTCGCGATTTCCGCCAGCGGTCTGCCACATCGTCCGGCGCTGTCAGCTGTCCAGCCCCCCTCCGCGACGGCCATGGACGTTGCCGCGTTGGGCGAGGAACTGCGCGCCGCCGCCCGGGATGAAAATGTCCGTCGCTTCTATGAAGTGGCGGGGTGGCGCGCATGCTGGTCACTTACGGCCGAACAGGAACTGCTCAGCGCTTTGGATCGGCGATCGCAACATGGCCTTGATCAAATTAACTTTGGCGCGCGGCCGTCCGCGTCCGACAGCGCGCTCCAGCGTGAACTGAAGCTCACCCGACTTGCGCTCGCCTATGCATCGGCGCTCGCGCGCGGCGTCGTCAATCCCGCCTCCCTGCACGAAATCTACACCTTGCCCAGGCCAGCGGCAGATGTGCCCGCTGGACTGGCAGGGGCCATGAAGGAAGAGGGAGTTGGCGCTTGGCTCGCCAGCCTAGCGCCCCAGACCGACGAGTATCGCCGACTGTCGACGGCCTATCGCGAATATTCCGCCAAAGCGCTGGAAGATGCACGCAAGCCTTTGCCCGACGATGGGCTCATCCATGTCGGCGACCGGGACGCTCGAATCCCTGCCATCGCGGCGCAGCTTGCGGACAATGACTATCTCCTGTCCCGGGTCGGCGCGGGGTCGCGCCCGGCAACTGTCGATGAAGGTGCGCTCTACACCTTCTCGATGGAAAGCGCGGTCAAGCGCCTTCAGGAGGACTACGGCATAGCGGCAGATGGCATTATCGGCCCTGACACATTCAGCGTCCTCAATCTGCGGGCACCGGACCGTGCACGCGCGCTTGCCGTTGCGATGGAGCGGCGGCGCTGGATGCCCCGGTCGCAGCCAGCGACGCGTATCGATGTCAACATCGCGGCCGCACGCCTGCAATATATCCGCGATGGCGTAGTCGTGGATCAGCGCAAAGTGGTTGCGGGCCGCCCCGATCGGCCGACACCGTTGCTCGGTTCACCCATATTCCGGCTGGTCGCCAATCCGACGTGGACCGTGCCCAAATCTATCCAGAACACGGAACTGGCGCATGTGGATGCCGCCTATCTCCAGCGCAACAATATGGTCATGCGCGGGGGCTGGATCGTCCAGCAGCCGGGGCCGGACAATGCGCTGGGGCAAGTAAAGTTCGACATGCGCAACCGTCATGCCATCTATCTGCACGACACGTCCGCGCCCGCCCTGTTCGACAGGAGCGAACGGCATCTCAGCCATGGCTGCGTCCGGGTCGAAGATGCGCTTGGTTTTGCGGAGATGCTCGCGTCCGATGAGGGTGTCCTCGATCAATGGCTGACGGCGCGTCAATCCGGGCAAGAGCAGTTTGTCGCTTTGCCGCGCGAGATTCCGGTTCGCCTGCTCTACCGCAATGTCTTTATGAGGCCTTCGGGCGACATCGCCTTCCGCGCGGACCCCTATGGCTGGAACGATGCAGTCGCACAGCGCCTGGGCTTCACCGGCGCAGGCCGCAAGTCACAGCCAGAGGCGATCGACATCGGCCCCTAGGCCGTCGCCAATGCCGTCACGTCGGCGCCGGTCGGACGCTGGAACAGTCGCAGGTCGAACTCAGGCAGGATGGCGATCAGGTGGTCGAATATGTCGCCTTGAATGCCTTCATATTCATCCCAGACCGTGCTGGTGGCGAAGGCATAGATTTCCATCGGCAGGCCGTTCTCGCTAGGCGCGAGCTGACGCACCAGCAACGTCTTGTCCTGCGCGATGTCGCTGCGGGATTGCAGATAGGCCAGCACATAGGCACGGAAAGTGCCGACATTGGTCAATCGTCGGCCATTGACGGTGCCGTCCGCGCCCTGCTCGCTATTCCAGCGCTCGATCTCCTGTCTCTTCGCTTCGAGATAGGGTTGCAGCACTGCGAATTGCGCCATCGTCTCAATGTCACTGTCATCCAGAAAACGGACGCTGCGCTGGTCGATCATCAGCGAGCGCATGATGCGTCGCCCGCCCGATTGCGACATGCCGCGCCAGTTACGGAAGCTGTCGGAAATCAGTCGATGGGTCGGGATCGTCGTGATCGTCTTGTCGAAATTCTGGATCTTTACCGTGTGCAGCGCGATGTCGATCACGTCGCCATCCGCGTTGAACTGCGGCATCTCTATCCAGTCGCCGACGCGCACCATGTCGTTGGAACCGATCTGGACCGACGCCACCAGCGACAGGATCGTGTCCTTGAACACCAGCATCAGCACCGCTGCCATCGCGCCCAGGCCCGACAGCAGCAGCAGGGGCGATTGATCCATCAGCGCGGCGATGATCAGGATCGCCGCCGCGCCGTAGAGCAGCAGCTTGCCCAACTGCACATAGCCCTTGATCGGCCGGTTGGCGGCGTTCGGGCGCCGCTGATACAGGTCATTGAGCAGCGTCAGGAAGCCGCTGAGCGCGATCGCGATGGTCAGGATGATGAAGGCGGTGGACAGGCTGCGGACGAATGTGACGGCTTGCGCAGGCAGATGCGGAACAGTGCCAATGCCGACCTGTATCACCAGCGCGGGGACGATGTTCGACAGCCGCGCGACGATCGCGCCGATATGTTTCCCCTCAATACGGAAGGGCAGGTGATGGAGCAGGCGGAGCAGTAGCCGCAGCACGATGCGCTTGGCCACCCAGTTGGCCGCCCATGCGACTATGCCGAGCAGCAGCAGCGCCAGCCCGCTCTGCATCCACGGCTCGTTCACATAGCCGCGCGTCAAGGTCGAGATGCTGTCGTTGGAAACCGGAAGGTGGGTAATCAAGCCTGCTTCTCCGCGAAGGGATCGTCATAGAGGGACCGGCCCGCCGTTTCGGGCATGAAACGCAGCGCGATCAGCCCGACGATGCAGGCTGCGATCATGTAGAAGGCCGGCATCAGCTCATTGCCGGTGTAGCTGATCAGACCGCTGCCGATCGCGGGCGCCGTCCCGCCAAAGATGCTGGTCGCGAGATTATAGGCGATGGCGAAGCCCGCAAAGCGCACCTGTGTCGGGAACAGCGCCGGAAAGGTCGCCGAAATCGTCGCCAGCTGCGGCACGTAAAGGAGCCCCAAGAGGACGAAGCCCGCGATCGCTCCCGCCAGCCCCGTTGCCATCAGCATGTAGAGCGGCACCACTGCGATTAGCAGCCCGACCAGCGACACCCGCCACATCGGCCGCCGCCCAACCCTGTCCGACAGCGCGCCGGCAAAGGGCAGGAACACCATCATGAGCAGCATGCCGATGATCGGCACGATCAGCGCCTCATCATTGGACAGCCCGATCCGCCGCTGCAAATAGGTCGGCATGTAACTGAGCAGCGTGTAGTTCACGACATTGAGCGCGACCACCAACCCGCCGACCACCAGCATCGGCCGCCAGTGCCGCCGCATCAGCAGCGACAGGCCGGGGGAGGGCGGCCCGCTGTCATGCAGCGCCGCCGCCGCGCGGAAAACGGGCGTGTCCTCCATCTTCGAGCGCAGGTACATGCCGACCAGCCCCATCGGCGCCGCCACAAGGAAAGGCACGCGCCATCCCCACGCATGCATCGCCGCATCCCCCAGCATCAGCGAGAAACCCAGCATCAAAGCCGCGCCCAGCGAGAACCCCGCCAGCGTCCCGAACTCCAGGAAGCTGCCGTAAAAGCCGCGCCGATCATCGGGCGCATATTCCGCCATGAAGGTCGCCGCCCCGCCATATTCGCCGCCGGTCGAAAATCCCTGCACCATGCGCAACAGGATCAGCAGCAGCGGCGCCCAGAAGCCGATCGTCGCATGATCGGGGATCAGCCCCACACAGAGCGTCGCTCCCGACATCAGCAATATGGTCAGCGCCAGCACTGACTTGCGCCCCAGCCGATCGCCCAGCGGCCCCCAGAACAGCCCACCCAATGGGCGCACCAGGAAGGAAATGGCGAACGTCGCCAGCGCGAACAGCACCGCTTCCTCCGTGCTGCCGGGAAATAACGCGGCGGAGATATAGGTCACGCCGTAGGCATAAATACCATAGTCGAACCACTCGGTCGCGTTGCCCATGGCGGACGCGGCAATCGCGCGGCGCAGCGTGGCGTCCTGGCTTGGCGCGGGATCGGCTGCGGCAGTGGCGGAAATCGCGGTCATGTGGTTTGCCCTTCATCGACGCTGTTCGGGTCCAGCAGCGCGGCCATGGGCGTAGTGCGCGGCATGATCTGGAATTCCTGCTGATACTGGTCCGGCACCGGTTCGGACGCGCGCTGTCGCCATAGCCCGACCATCATGGCGAGCCCCGCGCAGCAGGCGATGAACAGGAACAGCCCGCCGGTGCCCGCCGCCGTCATGAAGCCCGCCGCCAGCACTGGCCCCAGCGCAGCACCGATCGAATAGAGCAGCACCAGCCGCCCGCTCGCCGCCACCCGCTCCGTTTCCAGCAGCCGGTCGTTGCAATGCGCCACGCACAGTGGATAGAGCGCGAAGCTCAATCCCCCGAACAACGCGCCAAGGCTCATCAGCAGCAGGCCACCTGCGCCGATCAGAGACAGCGCGACGCTGACCAGCGCGGCCACCGCAAAGCTGCCGACGATCACCCGACGCCGGTCGTGCCGGTCGGACAAGCGCCCCAGCGGCCATTGCAACGCAACGCCGCCCAAAATGACGATCATCATGAAATGCGCGGTTTCGGCAAGGTCCAGCCCCAGCCGCCGCACATGCACCGCCGCCATTCCATAAAATGCGCCCAGCATCAGCCCCGTCGCCACTGCGCCCCAAGCGCCCAGCGGCGATGCCGCCAGCAAGGATCGGAGTGAAAAGGCGCTTGCCTCCACAGGCGCAGGCGCGGAACTGCGCGTCAGGCATAGCGGGATGATGGCCAGCGAAATCAGGATCGACGCGATCTGGAAAGGAACGGCGGGCAGCGACCCGCTCGCCCCCAACAGCAATTGCCCGATCGCCTGCCCTGAATAGAGGGCGACCATGTAAGCCGCCAGCACGCTGCCACGCATCTCCGGCTCGGCGCGGTCGTTGAGCCAGCTTTCCAGACACACGAACACGCCCGCGACGCAGATGCCATCGATCAGCCGCAACAGCATCCAGAACAGCGGTTGCGTCCACAGCGCATAGGATAATGTGCTGGCCGACAGCAGCGCGACGAAAGCGGCAAAGGCGCGGATATGGCCCACGCGCCGCACTATGCCGCCCGCGCGCAGCGACCCGATGATCAGCCCGCCAAAATAGGCGGTGGCGACGATGCCTATGGTCATCGTGCCACTGCCCGCCCGATTGAGCCGCAGGCTGATCAGGGTCGCCAGAAACCCACTGCCCGCCATCAGCATGAAGATGGACAGCAAAAGGCTGCGCACGGGTTGGATGGCCAATAGCATGACAGGTCGATCAGCCGCCGATCAGGCGGCGCGCTTCCCCGTCGCCGCCATCTCTTCGCGTTCGACCAAAGCGTGGTGCAGCGCCCGCACGGCAGCATCATAATGCCCCACATCGACGATGAACTGCACATCGACATTTCGGATCTGGTGCTGCATCGCGATGACGCCAACGCCTTCATCGGCCAGCGCGCGCAGCGCATCGGCGACCAGCGCAGGCCGGGATATGTCGCTCCCGATCACCGACACCATCGCCACCGGATGGGCGGAGATCGACGCATCCGGATAGCGTTGCTGGAGATCGTCGATCACCCGCTTGATCGTTTTCGCGTCGGCCGACAGGTAATGCGTAATGGTATTGGCGTTGGATGATTTGCTGACGATCCAGGCGCCATGCCGTGTCAGCGCCTCCAATATGGCGGCGTCATAGCCCTTCACCCCGACCATGTCCTGCTCGAAGAACTGGAGCACCTGCGCATGACGAATGCCCGTCACGATCTCGACGCGCGGACTATCGGACACATAATCGCCGCAGATCAGCGTCCCGCCATCTTCCCGGTCGAATGTGTTGCGCACGCGTAGCGGGATGTTGGTCTGGCGCAGGCCTCGGCCCGCGCCGGGATGGATCGCCTCCATGCCCAGATTGGCGAGCTGATCGGCGACGTCATAATTGGTGCGGCCAATCTTGCGCGCCTTGTCCGTGCCGACCAGCTTGGGGTCGGCGCTCGACAGATGGAATTCCTTGTGGATGATCGCCTCGCGCGCGTTGGTCAGCACCGCGATCCGCGAGAAGGTCATTTCCGAATAGCCGCGCGCGTAACGGCGCACCATGCCTTCGCTGCATCCCGCATAGCCGGTGACGATGGGCATGGTGGACGATAAGTCGATCGGGTCCAGCGCCGTCATGATCCGCTCGTCCAGTTGCTGCATATTTTGCTGATGCCACGGCGTCAGATCCACAAAGGCGGCATTGACGCCCCGGTCGCGCAGCAACAGGGCGGTGCTGTGCGCGCTATGCGCCTCGCCCAGCCCCGCCAGCATTTCGCGCACGGTCGCCAGCTGCTCCTTGACGCAGAAGCGCCCATGGCTGCGCAGCCGCGCCAGATCGTTCAGGCAGGCCGCCGCGGCATCGATCCGCATATCGACGAAGGCATCGGCTTCGCGTCGGCTGTCCGCCCGCGCGAACATCTGCGCATTACGCGACTGCATGGCGGTTCGCACCGCTTCCATCGCTTCGCGCCAGCCGTCCGCGCCTTCATCCGCGACGAAGCGGCCATAGACGCCCGGCTGCCCGCTCTTTTTATGCTCCAGCAGCAGGTCGGTCATCCCGGCATAGGCGGACACTACGAAGATGCGGTTATAGAGATCCGCTCCCTTTCGGCCTCCGATCAGCACATTATCGAACAGCGCGGCCGTCTCGGCCATTGACGTGCCGCCGATCTTCTCGACGCTATGGCCGTTCATATCAGGGTCTCCTCGGCCAGCGGACCTGTTTCGGGCACGATTGGCTGTGGCTCGCCGCGCGCCGCGATGAACTCCGGGCGCGGCTTGTCGACGCCAAAGGGCGTGCCCAGCCGGTTGCTGACGGCATTATAGACCAGAAAGGCGTTGGCGCGGGGGAAGGGCGTGATGTTCCCGTTGGATCCGTGCATGATGTTGCAATCGAAGATGACGACCGAACCCGGCTTGCCCGTCGGCGCGACAATACCATGCTTGTGCGCCAACTCGGCCAGGCTGTCTTCGTCCGGCACGCCATATTCCTGGCGCTTCAATGACACGCGATAATGGTCTTCGGGCGTTTGCCCGACACAAGTCAGGAAGCTGCGGTGCGATCCGGGGATCAGCATCAGCGGCCCGTTGTGGGCCATGTTTTCAGCCAGCAGCACCGACATGGACAATGCCCGCATACGCGGCATTCCATCTTCCACATGCCAGGTTTCGAAATCGCTGTGCCAATAGAATTCCTTGCCCTGGAATCCGGGCTTATAGTTGAGGCGAGTCTGGTGAATATAGACCTCATCGCCCAACAGGAATCGCGCGACATCGGCCAGCCTCTCGTCGGCCGCGAGCCGCGCGACGACTTGGCTCTGCGCGTGAATCCGGAAGATAGAACGAATTTCCCGGCTGCCCGGTTCGCTGATGACTGTCTCTTCTTCCAGCGCGTCAGGGTCTGACAACAGCTTGCCAGCTTCGCGCTGGAGGAAGGCGACCTCGCCTTCGGAAAATAGGTCTTCCAACACCAGGTAGCCGTCACGGTCGAACTGTTCGGCCTGGCTCATGCTGATGGGCGCGTCCTCGTTCCAGTCGCTGTGAACGACCGGGTCTAGGCGCGGTAAAAACTCCGCCATCTTCGCATGGCGGGATGGGTAGATGTCTTGCAAGGGACTTCCCCCTATTTGTCAGGTTCAATTACTAAGAGCGGCCTCGCGGACCATCTCCGCCTCGGCTGGATAGGCGCCGTTTTCGTCATGCACTTCCTTACCCGTCACCGGCGGATTAAAGACGCAGGCGCAAAGGATATCGGTGTCGGGCCGCACGATATGCTTGTCATGGGCATTGAGCGCATACATGACGCCCGACGCCAGCTGATGCGTGATGCCGGTGCCCAGATCCTCGATCGTGCCATTGCCTTTCAGCACCAGTACCGCTTCCAGATGGTTCTGGTAGTGCATGTGGATTTCTTCGCCAGCATACATGGTCGTGATGTGGAACGAGAATCCCATATCATCGTCCTTCAGCAGCAAGCGTGCGCTTTCCCACTGTTCCGACTTCACGTTCCTGTCGGACTTACGGATGTCCTGAAGTTTGCGAACAATCATGATATCTCCATTATTCCGCGGCGACGCCGTACGGGACGGCCAGCGCTTCACGGACGCAAGTTTCCAATATGTCGATCCCTGCCGAAAGCTGGGCATCGTCTATGACGAGCGGGGCGAGGATCTTGACGATCTCGTCATGCGCGCCGCTGGTTTCGATGATGAGGCCGCGATCGAAGCAAGCGGCGGTGACGGCGGCGGCAATTTCGCCCGATCCGACGTCGATGCCGCGCATCATGCCCCGCCCGCGCGTGGACAGGCCATGTTCCGCCGCCATCGCTTCCAACCGGCGCGCGATCAGCGTTCCACGGCGGGAGATGTCCTGCTGGAACTGGCCATCGCTCCAGAAATGGCGCAGCGCGGCGGTGGCGGTCACGAAGGCGTGGTTGTTGCCCCGGAACGTGCCATTATGTTCCCCCGGCGCCCACTGGTCGAGTTCCGGCTTGAGCAGTGTCAGCGCGAACGGCAGCCCCATGCCCGAAAGCGATTTTGCCAGCGTCACGATGTCGGGCGTGAAGCCCATGCCTTCGAAGCTGAAGAAGCCGCCGGTGCGGCCACAGCCCGCCTGTATGTCGTCCACGATCATCAATGCGCCGTGGCGCTTGGCGATGGCGCTGATCTTGCGCAGCCATTCGGGGGACGCGGCGTTGAGGCCGCCTTCGCCCTGCACGGTTTCGACCAATATCGCCGCCGGGGCGTCCAGGCCGCTCGATGGATCGGACAAGCGCCGCTCCAACAGATCGGCGGTGTCTACCTCTGGGCCGTGATAGCCGTCATAGGGCTCATGCGCGACGTGGGAGAGCGGCACACCCGCGCCACCCCGCTTGGCGGCATTGCCCGTGCAGGCAAGCGCGCCCAGCGTCATGCCGTGGAAACCATTGGTGAAGGCGATCACCAGTTCACGCCCCGTCACCTTGCGGGCAAGCTTGATCGCCGCCTCTACCGCGTTGGTGCCGGTCGGACCGGTAAACATCGCCCGATAATCCAGCCCTCGCGGCTTCAGGATCACGCTCTCCAGCGTCGTCAGGAAGTCCGCCTTGGCATCGGTGTGCAGATCGAGACCGTGAGCGATCCCGTCGGACGCAATATAGTCGAGCAGCGCCTGTTTCAGAACCGGGTGGTTATGACCGTAATTGAGGGTTGAACATCCCGAGAGGAAGTCAAGATAGCGGCCCCCTTGATTATCATGCATCCAGACGTCTTGCGCCACGTTGAACTGGCGCGGCATGGAACGGGCGTAGCTGCGCACGGCGGACTCGCGCCGCTCGTACACCGTGATGTCGGGTTTTCGACTTGTGGGTCGGGGAAGGGTGGTGATCATATCGCCATTTCTCCTTGTGCTGTGCCACCGCTCATGCGCGGCAGCGGGCCGATGCGGGCAAGCCATTCGGTTGCATGGGCACCGGCAAAATGGGTCTCGCGATGGAACAGGGCGCTTTTCGAAAGGGCGGTGCTCCACTGTTTCGCCAGGCCTTCGAACAAGGCCCAGGACGGCATATTGTCGTCGGTCACCGTGGTGATGAGATGGGTCACGCCGTCCGCAGACGGGCGGCTCAGCAGCGCCTCGATCATGCGGCCGCCCAGCCGTTGTCCTCGGGCGGCGGGCGCGACGGCGACCTGCCAGACGAAGAAGCTGTCCGGCTCGGACGGCGGCCGGTATCCCGAAACCCATCCGGCCAAGGCCCCGTTTTGCTCGGCAATCACGCAGCTGTCGGTGAAATGCGTGCATTGCAGAAGGTTGCAATAGGCCGAATTGGGATCGAGCGGCGGGCATTGCGCTATCAGTTCGGTCACCGCAGGACCGTCCGTCGCGGCGGGATTGCGGAACAGGAAACTGGATGAACGCGCAGGCGAAAGGCGCGCAAATGTCCGTGACGGCCTCGTCGCCGCATCGGATTCTGACCTAAATATGCTTTATCTCCCGAATTATAATTCTACGGTATGCTTGATCCACCCCTTGATACGAGACTGGCATTTAAAGCAATTTCCCGCATTTTTCAACCCACAGGCCGCTTTGCGGTTCTTCGGCGCATAAAGAAACCATAAAAATACTTTGTCTATCGAAGCAATTTGCATGGCCTCAAACCCCCGTCTTTTCTATGTTTCCTTCATGAGTTCCGACATCGCCTCTCTCACACTCCGCGCTCTCCGCCGCGTCCTGCGCGCCACTGAAATCGGCAGCCGCCGCCTCGCCAACGCAACCGGCCTGACCCCTTCGCAATGGCTCGTCCTGCGCGAAATCGCCTCCCGCGATTCGGCCACGCCCAGTGAGATCGCGCAGGCGCTGCAATTCAGCCAGGCGACCATCACCACGGTCGTCGATCGGCTTCAGGAACTGGGCTTTGTCCAGCGCCAACGCAATGAACGGGACAAGCGGCAGTTCATCCTGACCACGCTTCCGCCCGGCATCGCGGCGCTGGCCGATGCTCCCGACCTGCTGCAAACCACATTCACGGAGCGGTTTGACTGCCTGCCTTCTTGGGAACAGGCGATGGTGCTGGCGGCAGTGGAGCGGCTGGCCATGCTGATGGACGCACAGGACATCGATGCCGCGCCCTTGCTCGACAGTGGCCTTATCGACCGATCCGGACCCGCCTGATCAGCCGGGGAAGGCGATGGTCGACAGCAGCGCTATCGCTTCTGGCCGGGCGTCGAGCCGCGTATGCTGCACCACGATCGGCACCTCGGACCGGATGACGCTGGCATAATCCGTGTCCAGCGGGACCGGCTGCGGATCATCAAGGTCGTTGAACCGCAGATGCAGCGTCCGCCGCGCTTCCAGGCTGACGCGATAGGGGCCGACGGGCTCGCAATCCGTGAAGTAGAGCATGATCTCCACATTCGCCCGCTCGTCCGATGTATTAAGCATGCAGGCCGCTTCATGGCTGGCAAGCGCTCGGTCTGCGCGGGCCCCCTCGCCTCCGGGGATATAGCCCTCCGGAATGACCCAGAGGCGTGAACCTATCGCTTCGCCCATCCTGTTTTTCTCCTGATCAGACTGGGGAACGCACGGGTCGGCGATCCGTTATCCCTTAACCGCCCCGACATCTGACCTGGAGAGCTGCCATGACGCAGACCGTGAGCGATTTCTTTTGGGAACGACTGCGGCAATGGGGCGTGCGCCGAATATTTGGTTGCCGCTGCCTGCGCCGCCCTCATTCACGGGGCTGGCCCTCACAGGGCTTGGAGCGCTGAAAATGATGGAGAGGGCAATGCGTGGCTGATCCTTTCCCGGATTATGACGTGCTCTCCAAGCGCGGCAGCCTAAGCTGGAACAGGCAGACCCGGGCCGTGATCGACGAGCGTCTGGCGATGCGCGAAGCCGTTGAAGCGCTTGGGGTCGCCGAACTGGAAACCTTGCATGTGCTGGTCGCGCATGTCGCGCCCGAACCGGAAGGGCGGACGCCCACGAATACCGTCGCCCTTCTCCTCCAGAAGATCGCGGACAATGGCAGCGACGGCTATCGCCCCGCAAGAATGCCGCAGACCCAGGCAGTATGGCGTCTCGCGCTCGCAGGGCTGGAGGCGGAGGCGCGCGCGCGGTGGAGCGCTCCTTTTCGCGCAGCTGACGGGCGGGCAGATCGACATGCTGCTGACCGACATGCGCGAGGGACGGGCGCTCACCGCCGGCTGGGCGGGCGTCAATCCAGCCCTGCTGTGGGCGTGGCGCGTGCTGCCCGACATCGTCTCGGCGCATTGGGCGCATCCCTCCGCCTGGAGCGCCATGGGCTTCGGCGGGCCGGCCAGTCCGCGCGGCTACGCGCGGACCTATCCTGACGGGCTGCCATTGCCCTAGGCCGGATCGAGATTCAGGATTCACAAAAGGCGTGATGTCTGACTCATGGGGCTCCGTGTTGAGGCGCGGAGCGGATGATGGGGATCAAACGGTACGAATTGAATGAGGCGCAATGGGCGAGGGTTTCGCCACTTCTGCCTGGCAAGGCGAGCGATCCGGGGCGGACGGGATCGGATAACCGCTTGTTCGTGAACGGATGTTTGTGGGTGCTGCGCTCGGGCGCGCACTGGTGCGACCTGCCGGAGCGCTACGGTCGGTGGAAGACGGTCCATCGGCGTTTCAGCAGGTGGTGCCATGCGGGTGTCTGGGAACGGGTGCTCAACACGCTGACCGCCGACCGGGACAACCAATATCTGACGATCGACAGCACCATCGTCCGCGCCCACCAACAGGCAGCGACCGGAAAAGGGGGGGCAAGGACCAGGCGCTGGGGCGTTCCCGAGGTGGACTGACGACCAATATCCACATGCTGGCGGACACGTTCGGTCGGCCATTGCGCCTTCGTATCACGCCCGGGCAGGCCAGCGACGTCACCGCCGCTCCCGATCTTCTGGAAGGCCAGAAGGCCGGGGCCGTACTCGCTGATAAAGCCTATGACTGCAATGATTTACGCGAACATATCGCCGACATGAAGACGCAGGCGGTGATCCCGTCGAAGCGAAATCGCAAGGTCTTCATCCCGCATGACACCGCTATCTACAAGCACCGCAACCGGATCGAGCGATGCTTTGGTCGCCTCAAGCATTTCAGACGCTTCGCTACCCGCTACGATCGGCGCACCGCCCACTTTGCCGGCTTAGTACATCTCGCCGCTGCCATGATCTGGCTACGCTGAATGTCGATCGGTCCTAGTAGTTGGCTCCGCTACCCTATCATTCAGCTGGCCTGGAAGCTCGCGAGCCTTCGTCTGACATCGTACTCCAGCGTACATCTGCACCCGCAGCGTGCCGCTTTAAGATGATCGTTGCTGGGTGCTCGTCCATAAGAGTCAAAGGGGAACAGGGTCTGATCAGGCCTCAATCTAGCCCTAAAGACGTTTTGAGGACAACCATCTTGTCGGCATCGCAACGCACAAGCGGGCCGACCAGCACCGACGGCGGCTTTGCGCCACTTCTCGTCGTCCAATCGCGATTCCTTGCGCTTGAAAGCAGACATTCGATTGCGGCCTGGGTTGAAACTTTCTTGTCAGTTCCAGCTAATGTCGCCGCAACGGGGACGCTTCGGGTTACCGGTACAATCTTGACCAGAATTCAGCCCTTGGGGCCAACATCCGCAGCTGCGAGTCGCGGTAAGCTCAGGGTTGGCGAGCGAAGGAGGCGGTGGGTCAGCACATGGATAGGTGGGTTTAAGTTCCACCGGCATCGGTCCGGCAAACGACGAACTGGAGCTGGCAGTTGCGGCTGTCATGAGCCATCGTTTAATCCCGGGCCGGCGGGCAATGCCGATAGATCACGCCAAGAGCGGGCGAGCCGTCAAGTTGGCGGAGATTTTCGCGGACTATATCCACGGAAATTGCGGCGCCATGAAAATAGGTGGTCAGCATGCTCCGCAGGCTTCTGGCCGTTCAGCTCTTGCCGACGACTGACAGCCTGACCTGAGCGCTCCGCAATCCTTCCGATCCGACACTGATGGTCGTGGTGCCTGAGGCGGTGGGCCGGATGATCGCCAGTGCGCGGCCATGCCAGCTTTTCGCCACCGGTTGCCGGAAGCTCGCCAAGCCGCGCGGGTTGGCGTTGCCGAATGCGGCAAGTTCGCCGCTTCCGTTCAGGGAGAGCCGCAAAACATGCGCGGCGTCAGGCACCAACCGGCCGTTCGCGTCGACGACCTCCACGGTGACATGGGCGAGATCGTTCCGGTCCGCGGCTATCTTGGAACGATCGAGCTTCAGCCGCAGGGCTGCTGCAGCGCCCGCAGTCTCCAATTTGCGGCTTCCGATCTTTCGCCCTGCCAAATAGGCGGTCACCATCAGCCGTCCGGGCTGATAGACCACTGGGATCCGCGCTGAGGATGTATTTTCGGGTGTCATCGCCCGGTCCTCGATCATCTTGCCATTCAGTTCGATCGTGACGCGGTCAGCAGGAGTGAAGATGCTTACGTCGAGCGGCTTGCCCTCGGCACCCGGCCAGGTCCAGCTTTCAAGCTCATCGCGCCAGCCCCACAGGAAAGGCCGCTCCTGCTTGCCTTCCGGGATCGGCCGCTGGACCGCAACCTCAAGTGGGCTGAGGCCCCAAATAACGTCGCGGGCGAGCGACTGCGGCCGCTGTTGGCCGATCAGGTCGAGATCGCCGCAGGACGCCCCGAACCACGGATATTCATCCGGGCCGAACGTCTCTCCGGACAGGAGCGTGCGGCCGATCGCCGCCTCGCCCAGATAATCCATTGCCGTCCATACGAAGTCGCCGATCAGGTATGGCGAGCGATCGGTGAGGCGCCACACCTTGTCCACGTCGGCCGGGAAGCTTTCCGTTCCCACCATGACCCTGTCGGGGAATTTTGCATGGTCTCGTTCGTAGTTGCTGAACTTATAATTATAGCCGGCAACGTCGAGGAACTGGGCGGCGGCCTGATCCGGTCGTCCATCCGGACCGGTCACATCGGGGCCGGGGCTGCCGTTGATCGCCTGCGTCACCGGACGGGTCGGGTCAAGCCGGTGCAACTCGTCGCTCAACATTTTCGCTATCGCAACGCCTTCAGGCTGGCCGCGCTCGGGGATCTCGTTGCCGAAGCTCCACATGATTACGCTAGGATGATTGCCGTCGCGCCGGACCATCGCCTCCAGATCCCGCTGCCACCAGCCATCGAAATAAAGGCTGTAGTCGTCCGGATTCTTGGCCACCCGCCACATGTCGAAGGATTCCTCCATCACCAGTATGCCGAGCCGGTCGCAGGCGTCGAGAAAGGCGGGAGAGGGTGGATTGTGCGATGTCCGGAGCGCGTTGAAACCTCGCGCCTTGAGCATTTCGACCTTGCGATATTCCGCGCGGTCGATCGCCACGGCGCCAAGGATGCCGTTGTCGTGGTGAACACAGCCGCCACGCAACTTATATGGCTTGCCGTTGATGCGCAGGCCATTCTGGGCGTCGATCTCGACCCGGCGGATGCCGAGGGGAGCCGTCATCCGATCGATGACTTCGCCGCCCGCCTGCAACGTGCATTCCACCTGATAGAGATGGGGCGCGTCCGGCGACCACAGCCGGGGACGTGCCATTTCCAGCGACGTTGTCACACGGTCACCGGCCGCCACGGTCTTTTCGGCGACGGCTTTTCCTGCATCGTCGAGGATGCGGGTCGTCACCATGCCGCCGGTCTGCGATCCCTCGATCCGGGTCACGACCTCCACGGTGGCCTTTTCTTGCGACACGCTGGGTGTGGTGACCGTAACGCCCCATTGTTCGAAACGGAACGCGCGCGTGATGTCGAGCCACACATGCCGGTAAATGCCCGAGCCCGCATACCAGCGGCTGTTGCGGCCGATATTGGCCGCGCGCACCGCCAGCACATTGTCGCCTGATGGTGAAAGGTGCGGGGTCAGATCGTATGCGAAGGGGACATATCCGTTGGGCCGCTGGCCGAGCAGGACGCCGTTCAACCAGACCTGGGCATTCATGTGAACGCCGTCGAAGACGATCTGGACGCGGGCGTCAGGGCTAAGCGGCGGCAATTTGAAGCGCTTGCGATACCAGCCGACGCCACCGACGGTGAAGCCGGTGGGCGCGCCGCTGGCGCTGCGGGCATAGCCCAGATTGTCGTTCAATCCGGCATCGAACGGGCCGATGAGGCGGGGCACGTCCTTCGACGGCACCTTCTGCCACAAGGGGGCGCTATCGACCGAGCGAAGCACCGCATTGAGGGCTGGATCGCTTCCCGGACGGTCCTCAATGCTCCAGTCATGCGGCAACTCGACCCGGCGCCATGCCGAATCGTCATAGGCGGGCTTCGCAACGTCCGCGCCGTCGCCGAGCAGGAAGCTCCATCCATCGTCGAAAACTTGGCCCCGACGGTCGAGCGTCAACGGGGCGGGCGGTAGGCGAGGGACAAGGGAAAACGCGCGGGAAGCAGGGATCAGCACTGCGGCGCTCACCGACAGGCGCAGGAGCGTCCGCCGGGAAAGACCAGCGCCAAATCGCACGTTCATCGCTCTATACTCCTGCAATTCATTGTCGGTGTCGCGGCGGCGGCTGCTCGCAATGATGCCCGAGCCCAGTTGGGACGTCACAAGGCCATTCGCTGAAAGCTCTCCACCGCTTGTTTATTAGTATGAGTATATCCGGCACCAGAAGGCGTCAATCCAGTGCCGTCCTGTCCGGGCCGACGAGTTGGCGATCGCCGGGCCATGCATCCCTATCGGCTTGGGGCAGGACGCGCGCAGGGTTTCCTGGCCACGGCCCAGGAGATCGCGCTTTCCAGCATCGTCCGGTAGGTTGGGTCGGAATAGGTCTGCGGCCGATGGCCGATCGCCGAATAAAAGGATCGCCCCCGGCCGACGCAGCGGGTCCATGCGATGGGATGATCCCCCATGCGCAGGTCCTGCTTCATCATGCCGATCGGCGAATAGCTGCCTTCATCCAACGTGGCGAGGACATGGGCTCCCGACAGGCGAGGGCTTGCCTTGAAGGAATACCATTCGTCTTTCATCGTCCATGCCGTCGGCAGCCCGGCTGCGACCGGATGTTTCGGATCATCCAGCCGGATTTGCGCATCCTGAAATTGCGGCCCCATCGGATGACCGATGAACCGCGCGCCGATCAGTGTGTCCGCATACCAGTCCCAGAAATAGGCGGGGTCCCCGGCTGAACCATGGACCGCGACGAAGCCGCCGCCGCGCTCGATATAAGACTTGAGCGCCTCGCGCTGGGTCAGGGTCAGCACATCGCCGCTGACGTTGTTCCATATCACGGCATCGAACCGGCTGAGGATCGCCGGAGAGATCGCGCCGCCGCGATCCGTGGCCACCATCGCCCAGCCGTGACGCTTCGCCATGTCGAGGAACGCCGCATGGGCGGCCTCCACCGAGGGGCCGTCGCGAAATCCGGTCATCTTTTCGAACAACAGGATGCGCGGCTTGCCCTTGGGCAGGATGAAGGTCGGCCGGTCGTCGTCATAGCGGGCGCAGCGCGCTACGCGATCCGCATCCGTCACGCTGATGGCCTTCAGCCGATCCGCTATGCTGGCCATCTTGTCCGCGCTGATCCGCAGCATCGCCCCGGCTTCGCGCATTGAAAGAATCGCCGAAAAACTGGGCGCGGTGGTGCTCGTGAACATCGGCGGCAGCTTCGCGAGGATGCCCGGCGCTTCCGTTTCGACAGCGGCGCGCGCCGCGGGGTTCAGCAATATGTCCATGAACGGTGACGCGAGCGAGAATGGCGCGTCGCGCAGCGGGCAATCCAGTGTCGCGGCCGATGCCGGGGCTACGGTGCTGATCAGCGCCAGCAGCGCGATGAGAAGACGCTTGGTCATGCGATTGCGGTCTCCATTGCGAGCGCATTGGCCGACCTACTGCCCCCAAGCACGCAGAACGGCACATATAGCTCACATGCCGCCGTCAAGAAAAAACTGTTTCGCAACAGGGCGCTGCCCCCTCGCGTGAGATGCCGAACATTCAAGTTCAATGGATTGGCCAAGGCACGTCCGCTCGTTGATATTTAATTAGTATGAGTATATATGATCCTTGACGGCGTCAATCGCCCGACGCCGCTCAAGAAAGACTGCAATGACCGCCAGCACCCACGGAGGCCGATCAACCGCCTGGTTCGACAACTCCGAGAATATGGAGACGACCGTCCCGCTTGAGCGCCGCCTGAACTTTGACCCCAGCTTGGCGGAGTGTCGGCTTGGCAAGGGCGGCTATCCCTATCCGACCTCGCGGACCTTGGGCCTGCCCCGCGACAATCATTGATGGAGAATGCACAAGTGATCGACGGCAGCGTTCTGGTGGGCGGCGACGCACGCCAGCAGGAAGAGCGGTTCAAGGGTATCGATCCGACAACGGATCTGCCACTTGCCCAGAGCTATTCACAAGCCTCGCCAGAGGACGTCGCGGACGCATGCGCTCTGGCGGCTGATGCGGCGCCATCCTTTGCCGCCCTGACGCCGGACGCAAGAGCGCGCTTTCTCGAAGCCGTTGCCGAGCGGATCGACGCCATCGGCGATTCGCTTATCGAAACGGCTATGGCGGAAACGGGCTTGCCCCGCATGCGTCTGGAAGGTGAGCGCGGACGCACTACCGGGCAGCTCCGGCTGTTCGCCTCCGAATTGCGGGCCGGCTACTGGCTCGACGTGACGATCGATCGCGCCTTGCCGGATCGCGCCCCGCCGCGTCCCGACCTTCGCCGCATGAATGTGCCGCTCGGCCCGGTAGCGGTGTTCGGCGCGTCCAATTTCCCGCTCGCTTTTTCCGTGGCTGGCGGCGATACCGCGTCGGCGCTCGCGGCGGGATGTCCGGTGGTGGCCAAGGGGCATCCGGGTCACCCCGGAACCGGAGAGCTCATCGCTCGCGCCGTGACCCAAGCTGTGACGGACTGCGGTCTTCATCCGGGCGTTTTTTCCTATCTGCCCGGCACTGGCAATGCGCTTGGCGCTGCCGTTGTGGCCGATCCTCGCATCCGCGCGGTCGGCTTTACAGGATCGCGGGCGGGCGGACTTGCGCTCGCCGAGATAGCGGCCCGGCGTCCTGAACCTATCCCTGTTTATGCCGAAATGAGCGCGGTCAATCCCGTCATATTGATGCCGGGCGCTCTCAAAACCCGCGCCGAGACGCTTGGGACGGCATTTGTGGGCTCTCTGACGCAGGGGGCAGGACAGTTTTGCACGAATCCCGGACTGGTCATCGCGATCGACGGACCGGACCTCGACCGCTTCCTCGCTTCGGCCACTTCGGCCGTCAGCGAGGCGTCGCCGCTGGTAATGCTGACGCCCGCCATTCGAGCCGCCTTCACCAATGGCGTAGCCAAGCTGGAGACCATGCCGGGCGCCAGGTTGATCGCACAGGCCCAAGCCCCGGAAGGGCGTGCCGGTGCGGCGTTGTTCGAAAGCCGCGCTGAGCAAATCGCTCTTGAACCGGCCCTTGCCGAAGAGGTGTTCGGTGCATCGTCCGTGGTGATCCGTTGCAAGGATGTCGATGCGCTGACGCAGGTCATCTCTGGACTGGAGGGGCAGTTGACCGCAACGATCCACATGGAGGATTCCGATGCTGCCGACGCGGCCGCCATACTCCCGCTTCTTGCGCAAAAGGCGGGCAGGGTCCTGGCGAACGGCTGGCCAACGGGTGTCGAAGTGACCTGGGCGATGGTTCATGGCGGTCCGTTCCCCGCCACCACGGACGGACGGTCCACGTCGGTCGGCACCCTCGCCATGTCGCGCTTTCTGCGGCCGGTCTGCTTTCAGGATATCGGCGCGGAGCTGATCCCGCCGCCATTGCAGGACGGTAATCCCTGGCGCTTGCCGCGCCGCCTTGATGGCAAGATGGAGATTGCCCAATGATCCGTTCCCTCGTCCAATATGAACAGGATGGCCGGCGCGGCGTAGCCGCTCTGGACGAGAGCGGAGCAGCCCTGATCGTGCGTGACACGGCTTCCGTGCGGATGCTGGCTGGCGATGCGTTGGCGTCGTCCACCACGCTTGCCGCTCTTGCCGAGGAACGCGCAGGGGCTTCGATCGATTTGGCCGCTGTTACCTTGCTGCCACCGATCGATCATGAAGATCCCGCGCATTTGCTGGTCAGCGGCACCGGCCTCACGCATCTGGGCTCCGCCGAAGGCCGCGACAAGATGCACAAGGCCGCCGCCGCCGGTCAGGCCACCGATTCCATGCGCATGTTCCTGATGGGCGAGGAGGGTGGAAAGCCAGCCGCCGGAACTGAGGGTGTGCAGCCCGAATGGTTCTACAAGGGCGACGGGTCGATCCTGGTGCCGCCGGGCGCACCTTTCCGCAAACCTGCTTTCGCGGGAGATGGGGGCGAGGAGCCGGAAATCGCCGGCATCTACTTCAATGCGCCGGATGGTACGCCGGTTCGCCTGGGCTTTTCAATCGGGAATGAGTTTTCGGACCATGTGACCGAACGGGTCAATTATCTCTGGCTCGCCCATTCCAAGCTACGTCAGGCGTCGCTGGGCGCGGAATTGCTGCTGGGCGACCTGCCCGCCGATGTTCGCGGCGCCAGCAGGATTATCCGCGACGGTGCGATCTTGTGGGAAAGTAGTTTCTTTTCTGGCGAGACGAACATGTCTCACAGCATCGAGAATCTTGAGCATCATCATTTCAAATATGACTTGTTCAGACGTGCCGGCGACGTGCATGTGCATTTCTTCGGCACGGCGACCCTCTCCTTTACCGACCAGGTGGAAACGCGCGCGGGCGATATATTCGAAATTGAGGCGGATGCCTTCACCATGCCACTTCGCAATCCTCTGATGGAAGCAGCCGAAGAAGGATTGGCTAAAGTGAGGGTGTTATGACCAGCACGCGCTAGGCCTGCCTGTTCGGCGTCGGCATGCTGCCAACGCGGCGACATACCAGGCGCGGAGCTGACCGTCTCGTCAGTCGCAATGCATATCTTTACCGCAAAAATGCCCCTACAAAACCACCGGACAATTTTACTACGGAGAATGGCTCGGGATGCAGCCTCAGGAAGAAGCCAAGAGGTTGCGAATCCATCAGGCACTCGCGCGGCAGATCGGCATAGCCATCGTTTCGGGTGAGCACCCTCCAGGCTATGGTTTCGGGGCGGAGATAGAAGAGGCGCAGGCTCTCGGCGTGTCTCGGACCGCCTATCGGGAGGCGATGCGCATTTTAACGGCAAAGGGCCTGCTCGAAAGCAGGCCCAAAGCCGGAACGCGTGTGACGCTTCGTTCCCGATGGAATGTGTTGGATCCGGACATCCTTGCCTGGATGTTCTCATCAGATCACCCTGATGAGCGCTTCGTTCGGGACTTGTTTGAGCTTCGTGGATTGATCGAGCCTGCGGCGGCGGCATGGGCAGCTACACGGCGCTCGCCCGAGCAATTGGAAAAAATGCGTGCGGCGCTTGAAGCAATGGCGCGGTACGACTTATCGACGGAGAGCGGCCGAGAAGCGGATCAGCGTTTCCATGGCGCCATCCTGGAAGCGAGCGATAATGAGCCGCTTGCATCTTTGTCTAGTTCGGTGGGCGCCGCGCTCACCTGGACGACGCGTTTCAAGCAGATGAAGTTTGCGCATCCGCGCGATCCGATCGGTGAACATGAAGCAGTATTTGCAGCTATTGCGGCGAGAGACGCGGACGGGGCGCGATCGGCTATGACAGAGCTACTTCGTCTCGCGCTCGATGATATGGGCTTGTCGTCAATTCGTAGTTGAATGTCTGCCTCTCGGATGGAGGCATGGATGCAAAAGTCAGTACCTCGAAGAAGGCGCTCTCTTCGAGCGCGTCGGCTTGGTCAGCAACCAAGGCATGGAGCGATGTCGTCGTCAGCCCAGCCTTCGCGGCTGCGGCTTCGAAGCTGGCATAATCCATCGTCATCAGCGCCGCGACATAATCAAGTGCCTGCGCGATCACCTCGCGGCGCGCCTGCGGATTACGCCATAGCTTGGTTTCCACCAGCACGATGTCGTCCCGGGGGGTGATAAAGAGATTGTCGATGAAGCCGTGCCCGCAGGCCATCTCCCGTACCACCGCGATGGGTGCGCCAAAGCCCGGTTCAATCTGCGCGATGGGGAGGATTTCAGGATGGTCGTGGATCAGCTGCTGTAGCCACGCCTCCTTGAACCCACCCGCCGATCCGAGTTCGACCGGCTCCAGCTTGTGGCTCGTTCCATCCGTCCCGAGCAGGAAGGGCGCGCCAAGTGCCTTGCGGGCGGGCAGGGGGATCATCTGAGTCACAGGACTAGGACCGTACTGAGGGAAAGCGGCCCGCTCCGGCAGTGGACATCCTCTGCTCCCTCCCGATGTGAGATTGATTTCACTCGTTAATTCCAGCCTCACAGTGCGTCTCCTGTCGACAATCAGTAACGGACACACACGCTCTCAGCCCAAGGGAAGTCAAGGCAAATGTCACTGATCGTCTGTAGATCAATCAGTGACATGGGCGCTTTAAGATTGCGGTGGATATTCGCGCGCGCCTTGGATCTAATGTTCGCCGCCTCCGGGAGGAGAAGGGCTGGAGCCAAGAGGATTATGCCGACCGCGCCGAAATCCACCGCACCTATGTGAGCGACATCGAGCGCGGGCGGCGCAATCCCACCATCACCGTGGTTGAGAAGCTGGCGGTGCCATTCGGGATCGCGCCGGGGGATCTGCTGAACTGAGGAGCGGTCGGCACGCGGACCGGCAGCTATCCAGGCGGCTCTCGACCAATGTAAGACGTTCCGATATTCAGTGGGGATGTCGGCTCATGCCGGAACCAGCTGTTCAAACATTTAACAGCAGCCCGCCAGCCAAGCACCATTCTCCGTCGTTCGGAACCAGAGCTGGGTACCTAGAACCGGTCGTGCGCAATCAGCCCCGGGGCGCAGGCGGTGCGATCGCGCTAAGCGCTGGCAGATAGCCGATGAATGGTATTCCTTCACCAGCAACCCTCGCGCCACCGGCTCAACCATCCTCGCGACGCTCGATGAAAAAAGCTACGATCCGGTCGGAATGCCGGGGTGGGATCTACGCATGGGCGATCATCCGATCGCATGGACACGCTGTGTCGGACGGGGACGCGTTTTCTATTCCGCCATCGGTCATCTTCCCCAAACCTATTCGGACCCGCGCTATCTAACGCTGCTCCAAAACGCGGTCGGCTGGACGGCTAAGGGGCGGAAACATGACTGCAGGGCGGCTGGTCAGCGGTGATACCGGAATGCCGCTTCGCCTGGTCGCCGTGAACCTGCTGAAATATTTCTCAGGGAACGGCGCACGCTGTGACCGCGCACAATGCGCGCCGTAGCGGCCGACCTTTGATGCGAGATCGGCATCATCCATCAGTATTAAATTTAGTTGCCTTAAAAATTCACCCGTCTATAGATTTGCGCCTTTTCATCGATGGGGGCGGGGGTGGCCGTGGATAGTGTAGTGAAGAGCGTTTGCTGCGGCAGCGAGGTATCGTGCGGATGGCACATATGAACGCGGTACTGCCCATAACCAATGTCCCCGTGGCCGGGGTGCGAGGACTACGCGTACGCCTGTTCATCATGATGGCGCTGCAAATGGCGGTGTGGGGCGCCTGGGCGCCCAAGCTGTTTCCCTATATGACCATGCTCGGCTTCACCGCGAGCCAGCAGGCGCTGGTCGGCAGTTGCTGGGGCATCGCGTCGATCCTCGGCATCTTCTTTTCCAACCAGTTCGCCGACCGCAATTTCGCGGCAGAACGGATGCTGGCGTTCAGCCATGCGATCGGCGGCGCTTGTCTGTTGGGCGCGGCCTTCTCGACTGCGTTTCTTCCCTTCTTCCTGTTCTTCCTGGGGTACAGCCTGCTCTATGTGCCGACGCTGTCGGTCGCCAACACGATCAGCTTTGCCAACCTGCGCGATCCGGCTCGCGACTTTGGTAAGGTACGCATGGGCGGCACCGTCGGTTGGGTCATTGCCAGCTGGCCGTTCATCTTCCTGTTGAGCGCCCATGCGGACGTGACGCAGGTGCGGTGGATTTTGGTCGTATCGGCCATCGCGTCCTTTGCAATGGCGCTGTATTCCCTGACGCTGCCTCATACGCCGCCGTGTCGGGACCGTAATTCGGATTCGCTCGCATGGCGTGAAACATTCGGCCTGCTCCGGCAGCCCGCGATCCTGGTGCTGTTCATCGTCACCTTCATCGATTCCGCGGTCCACAACGGCTATTTCGTCGTGTCCGACGCCTTTTTGACTAACCGGGTGGGCATTGCGGGCAATCTGTCGATGGTCGTGCTGAGCCTCGGCCAAGTGGCCGAGGTGGTGACGATGGGCGTGTTGGGGGTCGTGCTTGCCCGGCTAGGCTGGCGCACCACGATGATCGTCGGCATTCTGGGCCATGCCGCGCGGTTCGGTGTCTTTGCGTTATTCCCTGACAGCGTGACGGCGGTGGTCGCGGTTCAGTTGCTGCATGGCGTCTGCTACGCCTTCTTCTTTGCAACCGTATACATCTTCGTCGATGACGCCTTTCCAAAGGATGTGCGGGTGAGCGCGCAGGGGCTTTTCAACCTGTTGATCCTGGGCGTCGGCAATGTGGTCGCCAGCTTCCTGTTCCCGATGCTGGTCGCGCGGTTGACCATCCGTCCGGGAACCGCGCTGGTCCCGCCCGAGGTTGATTATTCGACCCTGTTCATGGTGCCGACGGGGCTTGCTTTGTTTGGTGCGCTACTGCTGGCGGTAGCCTTTCGCCCCGCTCAGCGAGGCCCCGCGCCGGTAGCGAAATCGGAGGATAACTGACTTATGACCGGTGCAACACGTCCGATCCGCCTCGCCATGGTCGGAGGCGGCCCCGATGCCTTCATCGGCCCGATTCACAAGATGGCTGCCGAACTTGATGGCCGCTTCCGCCTTGTCGCGGGCGCGTTTAGCCGTGACGCAGAAAAATCGCGGAGCGCTGCGCGAGGCTGGGCGCTGGACGAGGCGCGGGGATATCCTGACTTTCAGACCATGATCGCTCAGGAGGCAGGCCGCGAGGACGGGGTGGAGGCTGTGGCGATCGTCACCCCTAATCACCTGCATCTGCCCGTCGCGCGGGCGGCTTTGGCGGCGGGACTGCATGTCATCAGCGACAAGCCCGCCACGGCGACCCTGGCTGAGGCGCTGGAGTTGCGGGACATCGTCGGGTCGGCGCGCGCGCATTATGCGCTGACCTACACCTATACCGGCTATGCCATGATCCGTCAGGCGCGGGAAATGGTGGAGCGGGGCGACATCGGCCGGGTGCGCAAGGTGGTCGTGGAATATAGCCAAGGCTGGCTCGCCACGGGCGACGATGCGAGCAACAAGCAGGCCGCGTGGCGCGTCGACCCCCATCTCGCGGGAGCGGGCGGATGCAGCGGCGACATCGGCGTCCATGCCTTCGATCTGGTGGAGTTCGTCACCGGGATACGGGTCGAAAGCCTGTGTGTCAGCCTGTCGGCTCTGGTGGAGGGGCGGGTGCTGGACGATGACTGCAACGCTCTGATGAAGCTGGAGGGCGGCGCGCCGGGCGTGCTGGTGACGTCACAGGTCGCGACCGGTGACCGCAACGGGCTGCGCCTGCGCGTTTATGGTGAAAAGGCGGGGCTGGACTGGAGCCATGAACAGCCCGATCGGTTGATCGTCAACCCGGCGGACGGCCCCACGCAGATTTTGCACAGCGGCGCGCCCTATCTTGGCGGGTCGAGCCTGGCGGCGTCCCGCCTGCCGACTGGCCATCCCGAAGGCTTTATCGAGGCGTTCGCTACACTTTATCGCGATTTCGCCGACCTCATCCAAGGCCGTCCCCTCAGCGCGCCGTTGCCGGACATCGACAATGGCGTACGGAGCCTCGCCTTCGTGACAGCGGCGGTGCGTTCGAGCAGCAACGGGTCGACTTGGGTTTCCATCGGAGACGTGGCGTAATGAAGACCATCAAGGGACCGGGCATCTTCCTGGCGCAGTTCGTGGGTGACAAGCCGCCGTTCGATACGCTCGAAAACCTCGCCAGTTGGGCCGCCGATCTTGGCTATGCGGGTCTGCAAATTCCCACCGGCGTGGGCGGACTGTTCGACGTCGCATTGGGCGCCGAAAGCCAGACTTATTGCGACGATGTGAAGGGCATGTTGGCGGATCGCGGGCTGGCGATCACCGAACTTTCCACCCATCTGCAAGGCCAGCTGGTGGCAGTACATCCGGCCTATGACGCGCTGTTCGACGGGTTCGCGCCGCCGGAAGTGAGGGGCAATCCGTCCGCTCGGCAAGAATGGGTCGTGTCGCAGATGCGCGCCGCCGCTGCCGCCAGCCGGCGGCTGGGCCTGAGCGCGCACGCTACTTTCTCAGGCGCGCTGGCCTGGCCCTATGTTTATCCCTGGCCTCAACGCCCCGCTGGACTGATCGAGGAGGCGTTCGCGGAACTGGCGAAGCGCTGGCATCCGATCCTTGACGCGTTCGAGGATGCCGGGGTCGATCTCTGCTATGAAATCCACCCCGGTGAGGATTTGCATGACGGCGCGACGTTCGAGCGGTTCCTGGACGCAGTGGGCGGTCATCACCGCGCCAATATCCTTTACGATCCCAGCCATTTCGTCCTGCAACAACTGGACTATCTGGCGTTCATCGACCTTTACCATGAGCGCATCCGCGCATTCCATGTGAAGGATGCCGAATTTCGTGCCGATGGCCGGTCGGGCGTCTATGGCGGCTATCAGGGCTGGGTCGATCGGCCCGGGCGTTTCCGCTCACCGGGCCATGGGCAGGTCGATTTCGACGCCATCTTCTCCAAGATGGCAGCGAACGATTATCCCGGCTGGGCGGTGTTGGAATGGGAATGCGCGCTCCTTCACCCGGAGGAAGGGGCAAGGCAGGGCGCGTCGTTCATTCGCGACCATATCATCCGCGTGACCGATCGTGCGTTCGACGACTTTGCCGCAAGCGGCGTTGACGCGGACCGCAATCGGCAACTGCTCGGCCTGAAGCGCGCCTCGGCGGAAACGGGGGGTAGGGCGTGACCCTTTTCGCTACCACAAAGCGCCCGTCGCCAAAAATGGCGATCCTTGGCGCCCTTGGCCTGGCCGCCTGCACCACCGGAGGCGTCGCCACCCTCACAGGGTCCACGCAGGGGTCCGGGGTGTCGCTGGGGCAGGATCAAGCGGGCGACCACTTTTATGCGCTCGATCAGATTAAACCCGCCAACGTCGCCCAGCTGCAAGTTGCATGGACCTATGAAACCGGCGCGGGTGGATTGCAGACCACCCCGCTGTTTCGAGACGGCCGCCTCTATATTGTCACGCCAACCCAGCAGGTCGCCGCGCTCGACCCGGAAACCGGGGACGAAATCTGGAAGTCCAGCGCGGCGGTAAGGGGCCAACAGCCTGTTCGCGGCCTTTCCTATTGGCAGGACGGCGCGGAACGCCGGCTTTTTTCTTCCCTCGGGAGCACGCTGATCGCGCTCGACCCGGATAGTGGCAAGCCGATTGCGGCTTTCGGCAAGGGTGGCGCCGTCGATCTGCGGGAGAATCTGGGGCGCGATCCCGCGACGATGGCAACTTTCCTGACGTCGCCTGGGATGGTGTTTGGCGACCTCATCATCGTCGGTTTCCGCACATCGGAAACGCGCCCTGCCGCGCCCGGGACCATCCGCGCCTATGACGTGCGGACCGGGCAGTTGCGCTGGTCCTTCAATACCATTCCCCATCCCGGGGAGGTGGGGCATGACAGCTGGCCCGAGGACGCGTGGAAGGATGCAGGCGGCGCCAATGCGTGGGCCGGGATGGCGCTCGATGAAAAGCGCGGGATCGTCTACGTGCCGACTGGATCGGCGGTGGACGACTTTTACGGCGCGGACCGCAAGGGCGACAATCTCTTCGCCAACTCGCTGCTGGCACTCGACGCGCGCACCGGCAAGCGGCTTTGGCACTTCCAGGCCGTTCGTCACGATTTGTGGGATCGCGACCTGTCCAGCCCGCCTGCACTGCTCACCGTTACGCGCAGCGGACGGCGCATCGACGCCGTGGTGCAGCCGTCCAAGCAGGGCTTCCTCTATATCCTCGACCGCGTGACCGGAAAGCCGGTCTTTCCGATTGAAGAGCGCCCCGTTCCGGCCAGCGATATGCCGGGCGAGTTCGCCTCTCCCACTCAGCCGTTCGTCACCACGCCTGCCCCGTTCGCGCGGCAGCGCCTGACAGCCGATATGCTGACCAAACGTACGCCAGAGGCGCACGAGGCGGCTGTGAAAGCCTTTGCGAAGATGCGGAGCGAGGGACCGTTCATCCCGTTCACGACGAAGGCGCCGACCGTGATTTTCCCCGGTTTTGACGGAGGGGCCGAATGGGGTGGTCCCGCGATCGATCGCAAGCGTGGGATCCTGTTCATCAACAGCAATGACATCGCCTGGACCGGCCAGCTTGCGGCCCGCAAGGCGACTCCTGCCGCCGCAATGACTACACCAGCGCGCGGAGCCGGACTCTATCAGGAGCAGTGCGCGGCTTGCCATGGTCAGGATCTCAAGGGTTCGCCGCCCGCTTTCCCGGGCCTGGTTGATGTGGGCAAGCAGCTTTCGGCGGCCAAAATCAACGAGATCATCCAGCAGGGGCGGGGACGTATGCCCGGCTTCCCGCAGATATCCGCTGCCGATCGCAGCGCGATCACTTCCTATTTGCTCGGCGAACAGGAACAGGCCGGCGCCTCGGACAAGCGGGAGGTTGCCGCTCCCGCCGATGCGAAGCCCGCGCGTTCGCCCTATTATCTCACCGGTTACCGCAAGTTCGTGGACGTCGACGGCTACCCCGCCGTCGCGCCGCCTTGGGGCACGCTAAACGCCATTGATCTCAACAGCGGCAAATATCTCTGGAAGATTCCGCTGGGCGAATATCCCGAACTCATCGCCAAAGGCGAGCCGCCGACCGGAAGCGAAAATTATGGCGGCCCGCTCATCACCAACTCCGGCCTGCTCTTTATCGGGGCGACGATCTATGATCGCAAATTCCGCGCCTTCGATAGCCGCACCGGACGCCTGCTCTGGCAGACCGTGCTTCCTTATGCCGGTGTAGCCACGCCTACGACATTCATGTCCGGCGGTCGCCAGTTCATCGTGATCGCCACAAGTAACCAGCGCAATCCGAAGGCGCGGCAAGGCTCCGCCTATGTCGCCTTTGCACTGCCCACGAAATGAAAGAAGGCTGTATGTCACCTTATACCCTGTTGATCAGCCTGTCCCTCGTTGCTGTAGCGTCACCCGCGCTTGCGGCCGATGGCGCCAAGCTGTTTCAGTCCCAGTGCGCGATGTGCCACAAGCCTGCGGTCAGCACACCGCTGGCACCCGCGCTGAAAGACGTGGTGGGACGCAAGATTGCGAGCCGGCCCGATTTTACCTATTCCAGCGGCCTAAAGGCGAAGCAGGGGGACAAGTGGACAGAGCAGAATCTGGACGCCTTCCTTGCGGCTCCCGTCAAATTCGCGCCGGGCACACGTATGCCGATGAATGTGGCCAACGCGGCGAATAGGGCAGCGTTGATCGCTTATCTCCGAACGATAAAATAAGCGTCGGACCGCATTGCACTGAGAAAGATTATCGCTTCGAATGAATTGCGGTTGCCAGCCGTCCGACGAGCGTGTTGACGTCGGACAATGGGTGGGACGGGTCGCTCATCGCCGTCCGTCCGCATTTCCAAGGAGCAGATCGATCTCGGTTGCCAGCGCTGCCGCCATATCGATCGACCGATCAACCAGCCAGCGCACCTGCAAGCCATCTGACTGCGCGATCAGCATCATTGCGGCATGATCGGCGTGGAGCGTCGGCGTGACGGTGCCCGCTGCCTGCCGCTTGCGGATTTCATCTGCGATGTATCCCTGCAGCGCGGTGAAACGAGCGCCGAAGAAGTCGTGCGCCGGATGTGACGGATCGGCAGCTTCGGCCGCGAAGGCGGTGTAGAGTTGGACCAGGCCTGGCGTTGCCGTGTTGCGTCGGGCCGTTTCCACCAGCGAGGCGAAGATATCCTTGTCAGCTGTCAGGCTGGCGACATTGCCCTCGTCCCACATGCGCAGCACTTCCTGCAGCAGAACTTCGCGCGACGAGAAATAGTAGATGATGTGCGCGCCATCGATCCCGATACTGCGTCCGATCTGGCTTAGCGATGCACCGCGATATCCCTCGCGGCTGATGACCTCGACGGCGGCACGCAGGATTTCGTCCCGCCGTTCCTGTCCTTTCGCGTATGGTCCGCGCCTTTTCATTCTGTGCTCGTAACAGCAGCGTCACTGAAAACACAAGGTCACGATATGACGATCAAGGCTGATCCGACCGAGTTTGCAGGCAAGCGCGTGGCCATCAGCGGTGGCGCCAAGGTTCTGGGCCGATCGGCGGGGTCAAGTTCGTCCAGGCCAACCTCAGTACTGCAGAAGCAGCAAAGCGCTGGCGGACGCTGCGCTTGGCGGGAGCGTCTGCTCTCGCCGTAAGCCGTCATTCAATCTAGGAACCTGGAACGGCGGCAATGTCCCACGAGCTTTCGGCAAGAAGCGACCAAGTCGGGCCGTTCCCCCACCAAAGCCAGAACGGCTGCTTTTGCCGAAACCCGCCATCCCCGGTTCATTGAGCAGACCGGCAGCTACGCGCCAAAGTCGGTCGCTTAGGCGGGGCTAGCTGCATCCTGAAACCGGTCATTCCCATAGGGTGTAACAATTGGGACTCGGCTCGCGCGACCGGACGGGCCGAGCTCCTACAATTAAATTTCGATGCCTTCTGCCAACGTAAGGGCATCCTCTACATCGACGCCGAGATATCGGACCGTGTTCTCGATCTTGGTATGCCCGAGCAAGATTTGGACTGCGCAAAGATTGCCCGTCGCCTTATAAATGATGGACGCCTTTGTTCTACGCAGAGAGTGCGTGCCATACTCCTCTGCCCGCAGACCGACCCCGGTGACCCACTCATCCACCAACCGGGCATATTGCCGGGTGCTGAGGTGGTTCGCGTGATCTGTTCGGCTTGGGAAGCAAAATCATCGACCGATCCTCCTCGGCGTTCGAGCCATGCCAAAAGGCTGGCCCGGGTCGTGTCCGTCAACTCAAACTGCACCGGGCGACCCGTCTTTTGCTGAATAACGATTGCGCGCGAGCGCACCGCGCCACCGCTCACCAGGTCTCCAATCCTGATCTTGACAATGTCGCAGCCGCGCAGCTTGCTGTCGATCGCAAGATCGAAAAGGGCGCGATCGCGGAGTCGCCTCTCTCTATCGAGCCAGAAGCGAATCTCCCAAATCTGCTTTGGCTTCAAGGCGCGCTTCGAACCAACCTTCCTGCCGGCGTTCCAGGCGGGGCGTTCTCCAAAAGCGGGGTCATATACTGAATGTCCCATGACACATCTCCATCGGCCAATGTGGCCGCAGGAGAAAACGGTGGCTACGATTCCTATATGCACGTTGGAACGATCGCATAGGCCTGAATCCGGTTGGCAACTCAAATCAGATGGAGGCCCGCCTCGCACGATATCAGCAGGCCAGCCGCGCCGAGGGCAATCGCCACCAGCCGACGAGCGCCGAAGCTGCCTGCGCTGGAAAATATGAGCATGCTGCCTTCTTCCTGCTCGATTGTCCGGAGTGCGGCGGCATAGCTCTCCTCTTGATGATGGAGACGGTGCGCAATAAAGCTGGTGCCCACCAACACAATGCCCGCTATGAATCGCACGGCGATCCACCATGAAGGCCGACTGATCGCAATCGCCGTTGCGGCGCCGGCCACGATCGCGAGGTTGGTCGCGATCACTAGGAAATAGAGCCTGCCGAAATGGAGGCGATGATCTGCCAGCACCCGATATTGGACCAATCTGGCCCCCAGTTTATCCATCGTTTCTCCTTCGGATGTTCATCATCCCTTGACCACCCCATGACAGACGAAGATTAATAGAGGCCGAGAGTCGCTAATTTGTATATCCTTCTGGTGAACGTCCCCCATCCGGCAATCGGAAGCCGCATCCCCAAGGAGCAACTGCCTCCCTTCGGCTTGCTCTGTGTGGGTGGCCCCCTCATCGATGATGGCCACCGCGTGGAACTGATCGACGCTGAGTTTGGTCCGATGCCGCTGGACGATCTCATTGCGGAGGTCGTTCGGCGTTCGCCGGACGCGGTCCTGTTCGGTCATTCCGGTTCATCATCGGGACACCCGATCATTTCAAGGGTGTCGGCCGCCGTTTCGTTGGCACTGCCCAAGGCCGCCATAATTTATGGCGGCGTTCACCCGACCTATTTCTGGCGCGAAATTCTCGCGCAGGAACCGCATGTCCACGCGATTGTGCGGGGAGAAGGCGAAGAGACGGGCCGCCGCCTGATGCAGGCAATTTCGCGAAACGAACCTCTGAAGGAGGTTCCCGGTATCGCCTATCGCCAGGATGGGGTGCCTGTCGCTACCGAGGCAGCGCCCGTGATCACCGATCTGGACGCCTATCGCGTAGGTTGGGAACTCATCGATCATGCGCGCTACAGCTATTGGGGTGGCAAGCGCGCGGTCGTGGTCCAGTTTTCCCGAGGATGCCCTCATCTGTGCAACTATTGCGGTCAACGTGGCTTCTGGACGCGCTGGCGCCACCGCGATCCGGTTCTGCTCGCTCGAGAAATTGCACGGCTCCATCGTGATCATGACGCGGAGGTGTTCAATTTCGCGGACGAGAATCCCAGCGCTGGCAGGAAGCCATGGAAGGCCTTTCTGGAAGCACTGATCGCCGAGGACATATCGGTGACGCTGGTTGGATCAACCCGGGCTGACGACATCGTCCGCGATGCGGACATTCTTCACCTTTACAAGAAGGCCGGGTTCGAGCGGTTCCTGATGGGAATGGAGAATACGGACGAGGCGACGTTGAAGCCGATCAGAAAGGGGGGCGCGACGGCCAGCGACCGCGAAGCGATCCGACTGCTCCGCCGCCACGGCATTCTTTCGATGGTTACCTGGGTGGCAGGATTTGACGACCAGGCGGACGTAGACATATTGCCCTTCCTGTTACGGGGTCCTCATATAGCTCCCGAAAGACCTTTATAACGAGCTGTAATTTTTTGCAATGTCAGGGGGTTTGCTTGGACCGAGTTCAATGTCATGACCGCTGGACGACAGTGAGTTCTACAGCTGTGGAGCTCGGTTTCGCAATCAGCGACCTCAACTGATCACCGCCGCCCCGCCCCCTAATGAGCGGGGTTATCGTTTTAAAGCATGGGCCGTCAGTATCAGCCGTACGCTGGATCGGGCGTAGGTTCCAGAACGGGTCGGCTATGCTGTGGCCTGGCGCGCTTCCGAAGTGGCGAGTCTCCGCCGTGATACGGGCAAGACCCCAGCGTGGACATCTTCGGTGCAGAAGCTATCTGACTATAGGCTTCATTGTCCGTCGTCAGAACATTTGGCGCAGCTCGCGGCGTAGATTAGCGGAGTGCGGGCTTCGTCTGGGGTTGGATGTTAGGCGGCGAGCTTGCGGTGCTGCAAGCGCCGATGTTCGATGGTCTGCTGCTTGATCCTGTCACGCTGTTTGATGATGGCCGGCGCTCTGCCGAAGTAGGCATCGGCGGGTGTCACGTTGGCCAGGCTTTCGTGGTAGCGCTGGTGGTTGTAGTGCTCGACGAAGGCTTCGATCTGGGCCTCGAGGTCGCCGGGCAGGAAGTAGTTTTCCAGCAGGATGCGGTTCTTCGGGGTCTGGTGCCAGCGCTCGATCTTGCCCTGGGTCTGCGGATGCATCGGGGCGCCGCGCACATGGCTCATCTTGTTGGCCTCGATGTATTCGGCCAGTTCACTTGCGATGTAGTTCGGCCCGTTGTCGCTGAGCAGCCGCGGCTTGTGCAGCACCGTGGCGCTGTCGCAGCCGGAAGCCGCCAGGGCGAGGTCCAGCGTGTCGGTGACGTCCTCGGCGCGCATGTTGGTGCACTGGACATGTAACGGTTTTGTGCCGGTCACTTATCTCATTATGCCACCTTGGCTTCGAAGGCGAGCGGGCTAATGCCGCCCAGATATGAATGGCGACGACGGGCGTTGTAGAAGCCGTTGATGTATTGGAAGATGGCAGCTTCTGCCTGCCGTCGCGTTGGCCAGCGCTGCCGCCAGATGAGTTCCGCCTTCAGGGATTTGAAGAACGTCTCGACGGAGGCATTGTCGTAACAATTACCCTTGCCGCTCATTGATGGACGCAGGCCATAGGCCTGCAGCTTTTTCTGATAATCGTAAGAACAATATTGGCTGCCGCGATCCGAATGGAAAAGGCAGCCCTCTGGTGGCTGGCGCAGGCGTACCGCCATATCCAGTGCCCTGATCGCCAAATCCTTCTTCATCCTGTCGCTGACAGCCCAGCCCACGACGCGACGGCTATGCAGATCTAGGATGACGGCAAGGTAGAGCCAGCGTTCGGATGTCCAGATATAGGTGATGTCGCCGGCCCATTTACGGTTGGGCGCATCGGCGGCGAAGTCGCCGTCCAGCCAGTTCGCTGCGACACCCAAACGATGGTGGCTGTCCGTCGTCACCTTGTGTTTGCGCGTGCGGACCGGCCTGATCCCGTTGATGTTGGCTACGCCGCCCTTCGGGTCATAAGGTGTTGATTTCCGGTGAGATGTGACCCGGGAAGGGCATAAATTTCCATCGAGAAGTGACCCATGTTGAACTCACCCCTGGCTTTGGCGAGCGGGGGATCATGGAGTGTTGGACATGGCGTTATTGAGCGTTATCCGGCGCTGGCATTACCGCGATCATCTATCGATCCGCGAGATTGTCCGGCGCACAGGACTGTCACGGAATACGATCCGTAAATATCTGCGGTCAGATACGATCGAACCGCAGTTCAAGGTGCCCGAGCGGGCGAGCAAGCTGGATCCGTTTGCGGAACGACTGTCGGCCTGGCTGCAACGGGAGATGGCTCGCTCGCGCAAGCAGAAGCGCACGATCAAGCAGTTGCACGCCGATCTGGTGAGTCTGGGCTATGACGGTTCCTATGGCCGGGTCGCGGCCTTCGCGCGGGCGTGGCACGATGCCTATCGCCGTCAGCAGCAGATGAGCGGCCGCGGGACATTCGTGCCGCTATCCTTTGCCCCAGGAGAAGCGTTCCAGTTCGACTGGAGCGAGGACTGGGCGATCCTCGACGGCGTGCGCACAAAGCTGCAGGTGGCGCACTTCAAGCTCAGCCACAGCCGGGCCTTCACCCTGCGGGCCTATCTTCTTCAGACCCATGAGATGCTGTTCGACGCCCATAATCATGCGTTCCGCGTGCTGGGCGGGGTGCCGCGCCGGGGGATTTACGACAATATGCGTACCGCCGTCGACAAGGTCGGGCGCGGCAAGGAGCGTAACGTCAACACCCGCTTCCTCACGATGGTCAGCCATTACCTGTTCGAGGCCGAGTTCTGTAATCCGGCAGCAGGCTGGGAGAAGGGACAGGTCGAGAAGAACGTCCAGGATGCACGGCATCGCCTGTGGCAACCCACGCCGCAGGCCGAGAGCCTTGATGCCCTCAACCTGTGGCTGGAACAGCGCTGCAAGGCGCTATGGCAGGACATCCCGCATGGAATCGAGCCAGGCTCTGTCGCCGATGCCTGGGCCGATGAGGCGCAATGCCTGATGCCGGTGGGCAGGCCGTTCGACGGCTTTGTCGAACATGGCAAGCGGGTCTCGCCGACCTGCCTCGTGCATCTGGAGCGCAACCGTTACAGTGTGCCGGCGTCCTTCGCCAATCGGCCCGTCAGCCTGCGGGTCTATCCTGACCGCTTCCTGGTCGTCGCCGAGGGACAGATCATATGTGAGCATCGGCGCATCATCGACCGGTCCCATGATGGCCCGGGGCATACGGTCTATGACTGGCGGCATTATCTCGCGGTTGTCCAGCGCAAGCCCGGCGCGCTGCGCAATGGGGCGCCGTTCCTCGACCTGCCCGATCCCTTCCAGCGGCTGCAACGGCATCTGCTGCGCAATCCCGGCGGCGACAGGGAAATGGTCGAGATCCTGGCGCTGGTCCTGCATCACGACGAACAGGCCGTCCTGACCGCCGTCGCGATAGCGCTCGATGCGGGTGTTCCGACCAAGACCCATATCCTCAACCTGCTGCATCGGCTGCTCGATGGAAAGCCGATCTCGACGCCACCGGTCACGGCGCCGCAGGCGCTGAGGCTGGCCAGCGAACCGATGGCCAATGTCGAGCGCTATGACGCCCTGCGCCGGGAGAACCGCCATGCGTCATGATCCCGCCAGCGGTGCCATCGTCGTCATGCTGCGCAGCCTGAAAATGCATGGCATGGCGCAGGCCGTCGCCGATCTCATGGCTCAGGGCGCACCGGCCTTCGAGGCGGCGGTGCCGATCCTGTCCCAGTTGCTGAAAGCCGAAACGGCCGAGCGAGAGGTCCGGTCCGTCGCCTATCAGCTCAAGGTGGCGCGGTTCCCGGCCTATCGCGATCTGGCGGGCTTCGACTTTGTCAGCAGTGAGGTCAACGAGGCGCTGGTCCGGCAGCTGCATCGCTGCGACTTTATCGACGTCGCCGACAATATCGTGCTGGTCGGCGGTCCGGGCACCGGCAAGACCCACGTCGCTACGGCGCTCGGCGTACGGGCCATCGAGCAGCACCGAAAACGGGTCCGCTTCTTCTCCACGGTCGAACTGGTCAACGCCCTCGAACAGGAAAAGGCCCAGGGCAGAGCCGGGCAGATCGCCAATCGCCTGATCCACTCCGACCTCGTGATCCTCGATGAGCTCGGCTATCTGCCGTTCAGCGCATCAGGCGGCGCGCTGCTCTTCCATCTGCTCAGCAAACTTTATGAGCGCACCAGCGTCGTCATCACCACGAACCTGAGCTTCAGCGAATGGGCCAGCGTGTTCGGTGACGCAAAAATGACCACCGCGCTCCTCGATCGCCTCACCCACCACTGCCACATACTGGAAACCGGAAACGACAGCTTCCGCTTCAAGAACAGCTCGGCCCAGCAAGCCAAACCCGAAAAGGAGAAACATCATCTTGACCCACCAATGACAATCGAAACATAACTATCAGGCGGGTCAGTTCTCGGTGGAAATCCCGGGTCACATCTCACCGGAAATCAACATTGGATTTCAAAAATAGGGGCGGCGCTGGTGGCTTTCATCTCACTCGCGCAGGTCGTGCTGAAGCTGGCTCCGCAGGGCGCTGCCCACGCGCAATGGTTGAAGCGGTGGCAATCCCTCCAGTCCGAGATCGTATTGACCAGCCTTCCCACACTTGAGCAAGTCGAACGATGGACGCGCGAGAAGGACGCCATTGAGACCGAATGTGTGGGGGAGTTACGCGCGCTCACGTTCGATTGCGAAGATGCAACGGCTAGAGCAATGGGGATCGCTGGCCGTCAGCACAAAATCCACTGGGCGCAGCGGATACTCATCCATTTCGGCACTTTTCAGCAGAGCTTCCCCCTCGTTGCTGACTGACAGTTCATAAAAGGGCCGGTCCACGGGCGACCCTCACACCCGTAGAGTTAGCCTATCGGGTCGCACGGGCCAATCGGGTCCTACGCTCTACAGCGTCTCGCTCCCGCGCCGCCTCTGCCTCTGGCATATCATAAGCCGCGTTCGGCCATTCGGCCGCCCACAGCCAGAACCGCTTGCCGAACGCGATCCCAAATCTTGCCCAATGATGATAAGCTGGGTTGGCTTGCCGCTCCCGATGATAGGCCAGCCATCGACCGTCAACCTCCAGCCAATCGCCATGAGCAAGGTAGTTCGCTTGCTCCGCCTCCTCGCGGTCAAGCGATGCCCATCTGAGCTTTCGGCCGCGCCAACCAATCTCGGCCGGGGTTCCGTCGACGTCGCCGCGTGTGATGTACCATGTAAGCATGCTTGCCCCCTCTGTTGTTGAGGGGACTCCATCTAGATCGCCGTAAGTCACTGGTCATCAATAATAAAAGTTCGCTTAGCCTGACTATCTGACTACCGGGAAGGTCGTCACGTATTTCTGCGAGTTTTCCCTCTTTCCCCGCGTCCAGCTGAGTCGAAATTGCGGTGAACCGATGAGTGAAAGCGCGTTGGCGGCCTTGAGGGCCTCACACCCTTAACCCGCCCTCATGCTGTCTTACGGCTGAGTTTGGCGGGTTTTTCTTACCACCGTCAGCATAGGAGGCCGATGCCCCGAAGAAGATACCCGTCGCGGTCCCGCAGGGGGGCTAAATGGTGTCATGGGTGCCAGCAGGCGAAGCCTGTGCAGTTCTTCTGGATCGACCGCAGCAAGAGAGACGGGCGGCACTATTGCTGCATTAGGTGCGGGGATCGCAAGGCGCTGGATCGCGCCGAGCGGGGACGGATAATGGATGAAGTTTTCCTGAGGGTTGGGCTTAGGTGGCTGCGGGGGAGCGTTCGGGATGGTTCAGACCATTCTCGGGCGTTCCCCTACTTTTTCCGTGTTCACCTAGAGTGAGTTAGGGCATCAGGGTGCGCAGGGGGATTGATTGATGGCGAAGTCACACATGCGGGTCATCTATGATGGGCCATCTGTCGAGGATGGCGAGATGGACGTCTCCCAATTGGCATCGTCGCTGCTGGCCCTTGGCAAGTTGATCGAAGCCTCGGACGCGATCATCACTGGCGAGCCGGGGCGGATCAAGGTGCGCGTCCAGTCAGACGTGCGACGCGGCAGCTTCGACGTTGGGATCGTCATTGACTTCAGCAGTGCATGGGACGCAGCCAAGGCGTGGGTCATGACGCCAGAGGGAGCGACTACCAGCTTCATCCTTTCCACCCTTGGTTTCAATCTCAGGGACGGAGTGAAAGGCCTAATCCAGACCGTTCGCTGGCTGAAGGGTCACAAGGTCGCTGGCAAGATCGTCCTAGAGGACGGCAACACGCGGCTGGAAACCGCTGATGGCGACGCGCTAATCGTTCCTCCTGCTGTGGGGCGCATTGCTGACGAACCACAGGTGCGGCAGCCTCTTGAGCGGTTCACTGAACCCCTACGCGACGACGGCATCGATGTTATCCGCTTCGAGGAACAGCCAGGAAAGACGACCGAGCAGATCAAGGCTACCGAAGCGGCGGCGTTCAAGGCAACTGGTAGTTCCGATCCGACGTCCACAAGCCGGTTCGAGGCGACCTACCAGATCAAGCGGCTCTACTTCGAGCAAGGGAAGAAATGGCGGCTGTCGAGCGGCGCGCAAGCGATAATGGCGGAGATTGAGGATCGGGCATTTTGGGAGCGGATTGCCAACTCGGAAGAGGTCTTCTCCGCTAACGACTTTCTAGTTTGCAGGGTGCGCATGGATCAGTGGCTCGGCACCAGCGGCCTCAAGACTGAGCATGCGGTAGAGGAGGTCTTGGCGCATATCCCTGCACCTAAGCAACCGCGTCTGCTTGATTAATCTCGGTGCTATACTCCACGGCGTGGACTGGCCGCCGTTCTGCTGGCGATGTTCCGAGTCAGTCACAGGTTTGGTCGCCTCTAGCCGTTCGAACGAAGGGCCGGTAAAAACGGAAGATTGTCACTCGATCCTGTCACACGAAACTGTCACACGGAGCAGCGAAAAATCGCTCTAACATACTGAAAAGTAACGTGAATCTCAAACTGGCTGGGGCGGCAGGATTCGAACCTGCGCATGGCGGCATCAAAAGCCGCTGCCTTACCGCTTGGCGACGCCCCAGCATGTGTGCGGCGACCGCCGCGCGGGACGGCATATAGCGTCTGTTGCGCGAAAGGAAAGCCTAGTCATGTCACTATGGCTTCGCCAATATGCGGGCTTCGAAATCTTCCTGGACGCCTCGCATGAATGCAAACAGTTCGCCCGCCAACGCACCGGTTTCGCAGATCACACCTGCGTCGCCTCTCTTCCTGCGGGAGGATGAGATTCGACGGGGGATCGAGATGCTGTATTTCGGCTATTCCGCGCTTACCCGGTCGATCGATGACGGACTTGCGGCACAGGGGCTGGGGCGTGCGCATCACCGCGCGCTGTATTTTATTTCGCGTCAGCCGGACCTGACGGTGAAGGAGTTGCTGCGCCTACTGTCCATCACCAAGCAGTCGCTGGGGCGGGTGCTCAATGACCTTATAGAGCGTGGCTATATTGAAACGCGGCAGGGGGCGAGCGACCGGCGGCAGAAGCTGTTGCGGCTCAGCGCGTCGGGTAAGATGCTGGAGGCCGAATTGTTTCGCGCGCTGCGTGAAAAGATGGCGGCGGCTTATGCGCAGGCGGGGCAGGGGTCGGTGACGGGCTTCTGGCGGGTGCTGGAGGGGCTGATCCCCGACGCGGATCGATCGATGGTTTCCGGCCTACGCAGCCGCTGATCCAAAGGCAACCATAAGGCTGGCTAACGGTTTGGCTCATGCGTTTGACAGCAAGATGAGGGAAGCATGAAAGCATCAATTGTGGCCGCTTTGGTGATTGTCGCGGGGATGGGCCTGTCCGCCTGCTCGGAAAAGGCAGCTGACAGCCTCGAGAATGCGGGATCGGCGATTGGCAATGACGTCAGCCGGGCGGTCGATCAGGCAGGAGCGAAGATCGACAATGGTCTCGATCATGCCGAGCGGGCGATCGACAGGGGCACGAACGAGATCGGTGCGGCGACGAGTAACGCCACACAGGATGCAAGGCGCGAAGCCCGGGAAGCGAAGGAAGATGCGGGCGCCGCTATGGAACGCGCGGGGAATGACTTGAAGAGGGATTGAACAAGTGGCGTGAGTCTCATGGCCAAGATCCTCTCGCCCGATCACTCACGCCGGAGATTGGCCGGATAACCGGCTGAGCGCTGCAGCAACATAGCGGCGGCGCTCAGGGTCCCGGCTGATCTCCAGCAGGGCGCACAGGCTCCCACGGGCGGCTTCCACCTCGCCATGTTCCAACTGCAGTCGGGCAAGCGCCCACCAGCCTGCATCATGTTCGGGTGCAACCACCGTCATGCGCTCATAAATCGAGCAGGCCCGCCATGTGTCGCTCGCCTGTTCCGCCCGAGTGGCCTGATTGAGGAGCAGGCGCACAAGTGTCATGCGGTTCGACATCGGCTCAAGGGTCGAAACGTCTTGCCTGCCCGTCGACGCGGCGACCGTGAGAAGCCCGGCCACTTGCCCGGCCTGCACCAGCGCGCCGCTGCGGAAAGGATCGATGATGGCCATGTCCTCATCAGGCCCGATGCTGACCAGGACATGGCCGGGCGTGTTCAGCGCATGCGCTTGCCATCCGGCGCGTCGGGCGGCGGCGACATAAAGGATGGAAAGGCTGACCGGCAATCCCCGCCGACGATCCAGCACCCTGATCATGTCGCCATTCAAAGGTGCGTCGTACGTCAGGCTATCGCCTTCAAAGCCGAACTGGCCGCTGAATATATGCGCGAGAAGGGCACCCTGTGCTGCTCCCGTTTGCAGATCATCGTCGTCGATGTCCGCTCGTTCCGCCTCGATCGCATCGCCGATCTCGCGCAGCAAGGCCAGATAGGGATCGACGTCGATCCCTTCATGGTCAAGAGCGCTCAGCATCAAGCCGGCGCTGTCCAGTTCGATCTCTTCGTCAGCCAGCAGGCCGATATAAGCGATGCTCTCGTTCATGCGCGCACCGGGCAGTGAGCCGCAGGCGATAGCCGATGGCGTTGCAGTGAAGAGGCAGTGAATTTTTCCATGCCCCCTACATGGTGGCTGTTGCGCTAATTTGCACCATCTATGGTAGGAAAGGGCATGGCGAAGCGGAAAAGACAATATCTGACAGCAACGATGCCGGATGGATATGTGAAGCGGATCGGGCCGACGACCGACCCCTTCACCCATTATTGGCGGATCGTTGCGGAACTGGAGAATGGCAAAACGGAAATATTCTGGGGACATGTCAAATCGCTCGCCGAAGCGAAGAGGAAACGCGCGGCGGCAGAGGAGGCTTCAAAGATGCGCGGGTGGCGCAGTTTCCTGTTCGAAATCGCCGAACTGACTGTCGAGCCCGCCTGAAACAGCCCCGCTATTTTCCTCACACAGCTTGCCACTACAGTGCAGTAATGCCTTGGGATCAAAAGGTTTGCTGATCAGCAGCCGATCCTGAAACTGTTCAGGCAGGCTCTCGCGCCCATATCCTGTGACGAAGGCGAAAGGTATCTCCCTTTCCGACAGCGCAGCCGCCACATCATCAACCGGCATGCCTTGCAGATTGCCATCCAGCAGCGCGGCGTCGAAATCCGCATGCTGCATCAACGCCAGAGCCTCTTGCGCACATCCCGCTATGGTCACGGCGGCCGCGCCATCCTCCAAAATGCTGGCAATCTCCATCGCCACAAGCGGTTCGTCCTCAATGATGAGGAAACTGCGCCCCGCTATCGCGCCGCCTTGCACAGCCAATGCCTCTTCGCTCACGTTCAAGACGGAACTGGCGGTATTGATCCGGCTGATCCGTGGCCCGCACGGCAGCGTCATGGTCCAGCAAACCCCGCTCTCCTGATATTCCACGCTCGCCTGCCCGCCTTCCGCCTTCAGGCTGCGTTCGATGAGGGCCGTGCCAAACCCTCTGCGTGATGGTGGAGCGACGGGCGGCCCGCCGCTTTCCACCCAGCGTATCGACAGCCGGTCCCGCTCCATCTTCCACGATAGCGAAACCGTCCCCGCCGGGATGCAAAGCGCGCCATATTTATGCGCGTTGGTCACCAGCTCATGCAGGATGAGTGCGACGTGCAAAGCCAGTTCAGGCGCCAGTTCCAGTTCCGGCCCCTCGATGGTCAGCTGCCCAAGATCGATAGCGCCAATGTCGATCTGCCCATTGACCAGTTCCCGCAGCGACGCGCCTTGCCATGTCGTGCTGCTCAGCAATGAGTGCGCGCGGGCGAGGGCATGGATGCGCCCGGTGAAGGTTGGAGCAAAGTCCGACGGACCCGACGAATGCCGCAATGTCTGCACCGCGATCGCCTGAACCGAGGCGAGGGTGTTTTTAACCCGATGGTTGAGTTCTCCGATCAGCAGGCGCTGCGTATCCTCGGCCCGCTTCCTTTCAGTGACGTCCAGCACCTGGACGTTGACCGACACGAGCCGCCCCTGACCATTGAGCAGCGCAGAGCAATAGCATTCGCATTCCAGCGTCGGCCCCTCGGCCGTCCGCATGCGCAGATGCTGGACCGCGCGAACGGATCGCCCGGCGATAAGGTCACTCATCAGGCTGTCGAACGTGGCCTCGTCTTCCGGGTCGATCCATTTCAGCTCGTCCGCCTTGAAGCCAGCGACTTCGGGCGCCCGCCATCCAAACAGCCGCTCTGCCCCGTTGGACCAGGCCACGATGTGCCGCCCGGCATCGAATTCGATGATCGCCAGCGGGGAATTGTCACTATGGGCATGCAGCCGGGCGAGCGCGGCGGCAATCTCGTCGCGCTGCCGGGCCAGTTCCTGCCGCTGCTCGAATAGCTCGACGAAAACCGCCGTCTTGTTACGCAGGATATGTGCATCGACCGGCTTCAGCAGATAATCGACCGCGCCTGCCTCATAGCCGCGAAAGCGGCGCCGTTCATCGGTCGCGACCGCCGTCAGGAATATGATCGGGACCCTGCGTGTCCGTTCGGTGCCGCGCATCAGTTCGGCGAGTTCAAAGCCGTCCATGCCCGGCATCTGCACGTCCAGCAGGGCCAGCGCGACATCATGCACCAGCAGCAGTTCGAGTGCCTGCACCCCTGAACGCGCCTTGAGCAATTCGACGCCTTCCCCGGCGAACAGGGCATCCAGCGCCGTCAGATTTTCCTCAACATCATCGACAGCCAGGATCTTGGGCTTTTCAGGCGGCATGGCGCAGATCCTCCATATCCTTGACGTTGCGGCGGTAGATTTTTTCAGCCTCGTGGAAGTCGGCAAACGCTTCGGAATATCGGGAAAAACGTAGCGTTTCCTTCGACCCAAGCCCGAGGAACCCGCCGCGCACCAGCGATCCGCCGAACAGCCCAAGCGCACGGTCCTGCAATTCCCGATCGAAATAGATCAGCACATTGCGGCTCGACACCAGCTGCACTTCGGCAAACACTTCGTCACTGGCGAGATTATGTTCGGCGAACACCGCGCGACGGCGCAGCGTCTTGTCGAACACCGCCGCGCCATAGGCTGCGGTATAATAGTCGGACAGCGATTGCTTGCCGCCAGCCAGCCGGTGATTTTCCGTGAACTGCGCGATGCGGTCGAGATCATAGATTCCGGCCTCCGCCTTCTTGAGCGCGGCGGGGCTGATGTCCGTGCAATAAAAGATCGTGCGATCCTCCAGCCCTTCTTCCCGGAACAGGATCGCCAGTGAATAAAATTCCTCGCCATTGGCGCAGCCCGCGATCCAGATCTTGAGCGAAGGATAGGTGCGCAAATGCGGCACCACCATTTCCCGCAGTGCCCGGAAATAGGCCGGGTCGCGGAACATCTCGCTGACCTGGATGGTGAGGAAACCCATAAGGTCTGCAAACACCGCCGGGTCGCGCAGCAGCAGATGCTGGAGTTGCGACAGGCTTTCGCATTCATGCCGCTGCTGCGCGCGAGCAAGGCGTCGATGCAACGAACCACGCGAATAGCCGCGAAAATCATAATGATAATGCCGCCAGAGCGCCTCAAGCAGCAAATCGAGTTCCAGCTCCTCGTGGGGTGCGAAAACCTCCTCGCTCATCGCGGCATCCACACGCGCGTGAGGCTCAGCAGCTTGTCGACATCGAGCGGCTTGGCGAGATAGTCGTTCGCGCCCGCGTCCAGGCAATCCTGCTGGTCGCGCGCCATCGCCTTGGCGGTCAGCGCGATGATCGGCATATGCCTGCCCCATGGCTGCGAGCGGATTTCGCGCGTGGCGGTCAGGCCGTCCATTTCCGGCATCATCACGTCCATCAGCACCAGATCGACCGGATCGGAAAGCCCGCGCGCCGCCTCGTCCAGCGTCTGGAGCGCCTCGCGCCCGTTGCGCGCGATACGTACCTTCGCCCCATGCGGCTCGAATATGGAGGTGAGGGCATAGACGTTGCGAATATCGTCCTCAACCACCAAGATTTCGCGTCCATCCAGCGCGGCGTCGCGGTTCAATGACTTGGCGATCAGCGCCTGTTGCGGTTCGGGCAGGTCCGACACGACCTGATGCAGGAACAGCGTCACCTCATCCAGCAGCCGTTCGGGCGACTTCGCGCCCTTGACGATGATCGACTTGCTGTAGCGCCGCAGCCGCATCTCCTCTTCCTGGGCGAGGTCGCGCCCGGTGTAGACGATCACGGGCGGGAAGCCGACGGCTTCGTCAGCGCTCAGACGCTCCAGCAGGTCGAGGCCGGACGCGTCGGGCAGGTTGAGGTCCAGCACCATGCAGTCGAATGTTTCGCGGCCAAGCAGTTCGAAACATCGCGCGGCGGAATGCGCCTCCACCGTCTCGACATCGCGCGACGCCAGTAACAGCTTGACGCTTTCGGCCTGCTGGGCATCGTCCTCGACCACCAGCACGCGACGCATGCGCTGCGCCATGCGTGCCTCCAGCCCTTCCAGCATCTCGACCAGCGCGTCGCGCTTCACCGGCTTGAACAGATAACCGATGGCGCCGCTTGAAAGGGCTGCCTGACTGTCATCATCCACCGACACCACATGAACTGGGATATGGCGGGTGCGCACGTCCCGCTTGATCCGGTCCAGCACGGACAGGCCGGTATGATCGGGCAGGTTCATGTCCAGAATGACGGCATTGGGCACATATTGCCGCGCCATCAGAGCGCCCTCATCCGCGGTGCTGGCGATCAGGCACTGAAAATTCAGTTCGTGCGCCACATCGCAGAGGATTTTGGCGAAAACAGGATCATCCTCAACGATCAGGATGACGCGGGCGTCGCCTGACAATCTCTCGCGATCGTCCTGCGCAGCGGGGCCTCGGCGCGGGCGGCTAGGCTTGGGGTTGGATGGCGCGGATCGGAACTGCTCGGCAGGCCGTATCCTGTCCGCCGCCGCCGCCGCCGCGCCGTCATATCGCTCGGGCAGGATCAGCGTGAAGGCGCTGCCTTCGCCTGCGGTGCTTTCCACCTGCACTTCGCCTCCCAGCAACCGGGCGAGTTCACGCGAAATGGAAAGGCCAAGGCCAGTGCCGCCATATTTCCGGCTGACCGTGCCGTCCGCTTGGCGGAACGCTTCGAAAATCACCTGCTGCTGCTCGGCCGGGATGCCGACGCCTGTGTCGCGCACGGTAAACGCAATGCGCCCATCGGGCGTGCTGTTCACGCTCAGCTTGACCGATCCGCGCTCGGTGAACTTGATCGCGTTCGACAGGAAATTCTTCAGTACTTGCTCGATCCGCTGAGGATCGCTTTCCATCTCGGCTGGCGCGTTGGGGGAGGGGCTTGCGTCAAAGGTCAGCCCCTTGGACTGGGCGGAGGGCGCGAATATCGCTTCCATCTTCTCGGTGAGCGCGCGGATGCTCATGCGGCGGGGCTGCAATTCCAGCTTGCCTGCCTCGATCTTCGAAATGTCGAGAATGTCGTTGATCAAGGTCAGCAGGTCATTGCCCGACGTTTCGATCGTCTCGGCATGGCGGACCTGGTCGGGGGAAAGATTGCCACCGCGATTTTCGGCCAGCAACCTCGCCATGATCAACAGCGAATTCAATGGGGTGCGCAGTTCATGGCTCATGTTCGCCAAAAACTCGGATTTATAGTGGCTCGCCTGTTCCAGTTCGCCAGCTTGGTTCTCCAGCGACCGCTGTGTGCGCGTCAGGTCGTCGCGCTGGATTTCCAGCTGCCGCGCCTGTTCTTCCAGCTGGGCATTGGTCTGTTCCAGCTCCGCCTGTTGTGTTTCCAGCCTTGTGGCCGATTCCTGCAACTGACGGCTTTGCTGCTCCAACTCCTCATTATTGGCGCGCAGCTCCTCGCTCTGCGCCTGCAATTCCTCCGCCTGCTGCTGTGTTTCCTCCAGCAATTCGCGCAGGCGCGCACGATATTTGCCGGAACGAATGGCGACGCCCAACTGCCCCCTGATCCTGTCCAGCAACGCCAGGGCATCGCCATCGGCGTCCTTGGGAAGTCCGAGTTCCATGACGGCATTGATCGTGCCGTCAGCCTGCGTGGTGCTGATCAGCAGACTATCCGGTTTTGATTGGCCCAGCGCCGATCCATAGGACAGATAGCCCTCGGGCACATCTTTCAGGAAAAAGCTGCGGCGATCACTCACCGCCTGTCCGAGCAATCCGTCTCCCACCGAAAAGCGTTCGGGCAGGGGCGCATCGGCGGGAACGGCGTAGGTGGCGTAGCGGCGGAAGCCTTCGCCATTGGCGATATAGAGCGCCCCTGCCTGCGCCTTAAGATAATCGGCCATGAACGTAAGAGCGCTTGACGCCAGCGTATCCAGCGGCTGCTCCCCGCCCACTGCCTTGGCAAGGCCGACTTGCCCATTTTGCAACCATTCCTCCCGCGATATCGCGAGCCGGTTGCGGATGAACAGGACGCCGACAATCGCCAGAATCCAGCAGGTCACGCCCGCCAGCGAACGGTTGGTGATGGCGACTTGAGAATCGACACCGACCGGGGCGAGGGTGAAGCCGACGATCATCAATAGTGTCGCGGCTGTTGCAACAACGATCGGGACTAGTGGACGCCGGGCAACATAGGACAGCACGAGCGGCAGCAAATATGCCACCCATACGGCGGTTCCCAACGGAAAGATTATATCGGCGAGAAAGGGGAGCGCGAGCAGGACGGCCAACGCCGCATAAAGCCCGGCCTGCGTGATCGACGATTTGATTTGCTGCATTTTAAAAAAAGAGCCCCTGTTACGCTCCAAGCGCACAGGAAGCTCGCTCCCCCCAATAGACCCATTCCGTGATCGAACATCCAGACCCTGCAATACAGGGCTATTAATTCCATCCCGGCGGTCTCCAACGACCCAAGCGAATATTGGTTCCCCGATAATCAGGCTTTACCAATTCACGCCCTTGTTCACTCGGGCGGTTCGCCTCTATGCAGGCGTCTTGGAGCAGGAAGGGCAGGAGGGGCTATGCTGACCGGGACGAACGAACCGGCCGTTGCGGCGACATCTGGCGTCAGCAAGCGCGAACTACGGACGGTCGTGGGCGCCAGTCTGATCGGCACGATGATCGAATGGTTCGACTTCTTCATCTATGGCGTGGCTTCGGCGCTGGTGTTCAATCGACTGTTCTTCCCGTCTTTCGATCCATTGACCGGCACGTTGCTCGCCTTCTCGACCTATGCCCTCGGCTTCCTCGCCCGGCCGCTCGGCGGCGTGGTCTTCGGCCACTTCGGCGACCGGATCGGGCGCAAGACGCTTCTCATGATCAGCCTGCTCACCATGGGCCTGTCGACCACGGCCATCGGTTTGCTGCCGACCTATCAGCAGATCGGAACCTGGGCGCCGATATTGCTCGTCCTACTCCGGCTGCTTCAGGGCTTCGCCGTCGGCGGGGAGTGGGGCGGGGCGGTCCTGATCGTGGCGGAGGTCGCGCCCGCTTCGCAACGCGGTTTTTGGACCAGCTGGCCGCAGGTCGGCGCCCCTGCAGGCAATCTACTGGCCGCTGCCGTATTCGCCACATCATCCGCACTGCTGACGGAAGCGGACTTCATGGCCTGGGGCTGGCGCATCCCGTTCCTGCTGTCGATCGTGCTGGTACTGGTGGGTTGGTGGCTCCGCCGCGCCGTTTCGGAAAGCATGGTTTTCGCCCGCGAAGCGGCCGCAGGCGGCGTCGAGCGCTTCCCGGCCGTAGAGGCAATCCGGCGCAAGGGCCGCGCCCTGCTCACCGGAGCCGGGCTCCGCTTTGGTGAGAATATCTGCTACTATGTCGCCGCGACCTTCTCGATAACCTATTGGACCGAAATAAGGGGCGGTGACCGGTCGCTCGTCCTTAACGCCGTGCTGATCGGCTCTGCCCTTGAATGCCTGACCATGCCCTTCTTCGCCGCACTGTCGGACAGGATCGGACGCAGGCTCGTATATGGCGCGGGCGCGATATGCGTTGCAGCCTGGTTCACGATCTTCTTCTCCCTGCTGGACAGCGGAACGATCTGGACCGTCGGACTGGCAATCACCATCGCGATGGTAGCGCACGGCGCCATGTATGCGCCCCAGGGCGCGATGATCACCGAACTTTTCCCGACGCGCCTGCGCTATTCGGGCGCCAGCATCGCCTATCAGGCGACCTCCATCGTGGCAGGGTCTCTCGCCCCCATCATCGCCCTGTCATTATACAAGGCGAGCGGCGGAACGGGCATGGTCGCCGCCTATGTGATAGGTGGTCTGCTCCTCACCTTGGTCGCCGTGGCTGCCGCTCCCGAAACGCGCGGAGTGGATTTGAACAGCGTGACCTGATGAGAGCGACGCTCTGCTTCTTCTAGGCTGGTGACGGAACAAGCTGAAGGTCCAGCTGTTCAATATCCACCTGGAGGAGGTACAAGATGGCCGAAGTACATAAAGATCCCTATACCGGAGACCGCGTGGTCGTTCACAAGAGCAGCGGCGGGCGCACTGTTGCGATCGTGCTGGTCGTCATTCTGGCAATTGTCGGCATCCTGTTTGCCACCGGCTTCTGGAAGGCCGACGTATCTGGCGGCGATGTTCCGGAAGTCAGCGTGAAGGGCGGAGAACTTCCCAAGGTCGACGTGGATTCGAAGGCAGTAGTCGTCGGCTCCAAAAAGGAGACCATCGACGTCCCGACCGTTGGCGTGAAGGATAATGGCGAGGAGTAATCCTCGCCCGATCAAGCATTTTTGAATAGATAAACGGGCGAGATGCCGCGATGGCCGAAAAAGCTGTCGGGATATCTCGCCCGCTCTGTTCTATGATAGCATGCAGCACTGGTGATCAAACTTCAGCGATGATCACCCTCACCCCGGCTTTATCCAGCATTGCCATCGCTGCCGGTGCGACGCCCGGATCCGTCACGACGATATCCACCTCATTCAAGCCGCAAACGATCGCGCCCGATGAAGAGGTGAATTTACTACTGTCGACCAGCAATATCACCTGTTCCGCCCGATCAATCAGGCGGCGTTCGGCCGCAACCAGAATGACATCTTGTTGCATCACCCCCTGTGGCCCCACCGCCGCCGCGCCCATGAAAAGCTTTGGCGCATGGAAACGCGGCATCGATTCTTCACCCGCAGGCGCGAGAATGATGTTCTGCTCCCTGAACAATGTCCCGGAAGGCAGCAATATCTGCGTTCCCGACTGAGGCAGCAGCGCATTGGCGATGTGCAGCGAATTGGTCAGCACCGACAGGTCCAGGCCGCCGATATGCGGGCACATCTGCAACGTCGTCGTGCCGCCGTCGATCATGATGCCTTCGCCATGCTGGCATAGCTGGGCGGCGGCCCGCCCAATCGATCGCTTTTCCGACAGATGTTCCGTGATCGACTGGGCAAAGGGGGTGCCCGCGAGCCGGGCGGCGCCTTCAGGCTTGCCGCCATGGCTTTCCGTCAACCTTGCACCACCACGAACGCGGTGGATTACCCCCTGTTCCTCAAGGCGGGTCAGGTCGCGGCGGATGGTGGCGGGGGACGCCGCAAGCCGCGATTCCAGAGCGCGATAGCTGACGAAGCCGGTAAGGCCCATTGCTTCGATGATCAGCCTTTCGCGTTCCTCCGCGTGCATTGTCCCCAAACCCCCTTGATCAGGCAGCCGCCCGTTCAGCTTCAAGCTGTTCCAGCGACTTGCCTTGGTTACGTGGCGCCCAAAGGGTGCCGATCACGCCGCTTATGACGAGGAAGCCTGTCAAAATCCACGCCAGTGTTGTGAAGCCGGTAGCGCTCAGCATCGGCACGAAGAAGCTGAATATGCCAAGGCTGATGCGGACGATGGCGAAACACAGCCCCTGCGCCGTGGACCGCAGCATCGTCGGGAACATCTCCGAACTCCACAGCTGGAAGAAGCTCTGCGCGCCGAAACCGCCGCCGAACTGGAGCAGGAACACGTAGAGCAGCGCCACCGGGATAGTCAGCGGGAAGATGGCGAGCAACGCCATGCCGACGATCTGGATGACCGCGGAAATCGCGAACATCGTGCGCTGGTTCACCTTGTCGGCATAGCGCATGAAGACGAGACCGATGGAAACCATGCCGATCGCAAAGGACAGCGCCTGGATCGCAACCGACTGCGCCTGTGTGGCAGCGCCAACCGTGCGCAGGATATAGGGGAAGAAGAAGCCGTTGGTTCCCGCCCACAGGTTCCAGAAACCATACATGCCAACCAGCCCCAGGATGGAGGCGAGATATTTAGGCTGGAACAGCGTGGACACCGGCAATTTGGGTGTGCCTTCCTTCTGCGCGGCTTCCCAGCGTTCGGATTCCTTCATGCGTGACCGCAGGAAGGTAAGGCCAAGGGCAATCACCAACAGATGAGCAAAGACGATGCGCGCGCCCAATTCGCCAAGGCTGGTCAGCGCCAGGCTCAGCAGCAGCACGACCACCGGGCCCAGATACCACAGCACCTGCGCGACGCCTGAATGCTTGCCGCGTCGGTCATCGGGCGCCTGCTCCGCGATCAGCGACCAGGATGCCGGGATGTCGGCGCCAACCGCGACGCCAACGATAAGGAAGCCGACCACGATCATCCAGGGCGCGAAGGCAAAGACCAGCAGCGCCATGCCGACCGCGTAGACGAGCATGTCCCACTGATAGATTTTTTTCCGGCCCAGCTTGTCGCACAGCCGCCCGCCGACATAGGCGCCGACGCCCGCGCCGATCGCGTTCGGGCCGAACGCACCGATCAGGCCGATGAAGTCGTTCGACAGCTTATAATGTTCCTGCCAAAGCGCGAGTGCGGCAGAGCCTGCAACGATCGAACCAGCGTCGATATAGTTGGCAAGACCCGCAAGGATCGTATCCCGCCAATTGTCCTTCTGTGCTCCCGCACTCATTTCACGTCCCTCCCGGCCAAAATGCTCTGGTCTATGTCGGCGATATTGGAGCAGCCGGTGAGCGCCATCGCCACGCGCATTTCGGCTTCAATTAATTGCAGCATCTTCGTAACGCCCGCTTCCCCCTGCGCGGCCAGCGCATAGGCCCAGGCCCGCCCGAGCAGCACGCCCTTGGCGCCCAGCGCCAGCATGCGCACCACGTCCAGACCCGATCGGACACCGCCATCGGCCAGCACGGTCAGCTTGTCGCCAACTGCCTCGGCAATCGGGGGCAGGGCGCGGGCCGTGGACAGCACGCCGTCCAATTGTCGCCCGCCATGGTTGGACACGATGATCCCGTCCGCGCCGAGCGCAGCGGCCTCCCGCGCGTCCTCGGGATCGAGCAGGCCCTTGATGATCAACGGCCCCTTCCATTCCGATCGGATGAAATCCAGATCGCGCCAGTTGATCGACGGGTCGAAATTATTGCGCATCCAGGCGAAGAAATCCTCGATCCCGGTCTTGCCCTTGAGCACGGGAGCGACATTGCCCAACGTATGGGGACGGCCGCGAACGCCCACATCCCATGCCCAACCGGGCTTCATGGCGGCTTGAGCGGCACGCCAGATCGCACCCTTCAGGCCATCCGCTCCGGCAAGCCCGCTATGATAGTCGCGATAGCGGCTACCGGGCACCGGCATATCCACGGTGAAGACAAGCGCCGAGCAGTTGGCCGCCGCTGCCTGGGCCAGCAGGTCCTTCATAAAGGCCCGGTCTCGGATCATGTACAGCTGAAACCAGAAAGGAAGCGATGCCGCGCGTGCGACTTCCTCCAGCGAACAGGCGCCCACGGTTGACAGGGTGAAGGGCACGCCAGCGCCTTCGGCCGCCTTAAGCGCCTGGCATTCGCCGCGCCGCGCATTCAACCCCGCCAGCCCGATCGGCGCGAGCGCCACCGGCAGCGCCAGCTTCTGCCCGAACAGGTTGGTCGACAGATCGAGTTCAGACACATCGCGCAGCACCCGCTGGCGAAGCGCGATATCGCTCAGCTCGCTCACATTCTTGCGCAGCGTCACTTCGGCGTACGAACCGCCATCAATATACTCGAACAGGAACCGGGGCAGGCGGCGACGGGCGGCCTCGCGGAAATCGGCAACGCTGGCTATCGGCATTCGCGGAAACCTTTAAGAAACCATCTCACCAATTCCAGCCAACCAACTGGAACGGTAAGAGGAAATATCCTGATCCAGCGGTTTGACAAGGCTGAGCGATCCCTGCGGCTTCAGGCTCCGATCGATCAGGCGCAGCGCACCAAAGGACACGTCATTATGGGCGTTGGCGGTATAGACCTGCATGTCGGGCCGCAGTGCAGCCAGGGCCCGCACGAACACCTCCGCATCGGCAAAGCGTCCCTCGACCAGCAGTCGATCGCGTGAGCCGATCAGGTCCAGCATCGTGTCGGCCACCAATGCGGCATATAGGCAGACCGCAGCGCGCCGCTGATACCAATCTTCCGGCCGTGCGATCCAGTTGCCGCTGCCGGTGGGGTAGGGGCCAAAGCCCTGCGCCAACGTCGGCAGCAACATCGCGCCCGATTGTACGACCTCGGACACAGCGGCCAGCAGGGCCGGTTGATCGGGTTTGATATCGACTCGGCGCGTGTCAAATTCGATCACCGTCTCGATTTCACGGCCACCCATGAAGCGGGCCGAGGGCACGGCGCATCCATAGGCATCGACGTTGACCAGGCAATCGCGTCCTTCGGCAAGGCTGCTGGTCGCCAAAGCTTCTTTCGGCAAGCGCATCGCGATGAACCAGGTGCCGGTGGACAGGATCGTTGAATCGCCTTGTGCGATCTCGTCAAATCCGCGCGCGGCAAGCAGCGCCGCGTTGGAATCGTGCAGCCCGGCAAGAACGCGGATATTGGGAGAAAGGCCGGTGCGCTCCGCCAGCTCGGGCCGGATAGTGCCCAGGCTGTCCGCCGCCTTGACCAGCGGCGCAAAGCGCGCCGCCCAGCCGAGCCGTTCGGCCAGCGGCGAGAAACGGGCCTGATCGGGCGTCCATAGGTCGCTGTGGCAGCCGAGGCTTGTCACTTCCGTCGCTGCGGCGCCCGACAGGAACCAGCCCCAATATTGCGCCCAGGGCAGCAGCGTCGCAGCCGCCATCTCGGCAGGGTAGAGGCGATCAAGCCAGTAAAGTTGTGACCCGATGTTAAGGCCGTCGGGCAGGGCGGGCGAACCGGTGATCGCAAAGGCATCGCGCTCCTTGCGATAGGCGTCCATGATCTCGTCCGGAATAGACTGCTCATAATCGAGCGGCGCGAAGGCAAGTGCATCGCCCACAAGCGCGGCCAAGCCTGCGCCATGCGCGACGGGGACGATGACTTCCACGGGAATCGACGCATAGCGCGACAGTGATTCTATTAGCCAGTCGGCGATGCCCGCAGTGTCGAGGCGGCGAATCCCGTCCTCGATCCGCACCTCGTTCGGGCGGACCTGGCGGTCCAGAATCTGGCCGTCACGTGACCAAAGGGACACTTTGCTCAGCGTTTTGCCGATATCGACGATGATGGCGAAGCCGCGGTTCAGTTCGTCCTCCCGCATGAAACTTTTCTCATATTGTTTGATCGAATATGATCGATTAGTAACGCAAAGGATTGATAGAAGAAAGCGCAAATGATAATAGGAGCGCCATGAACATGCAAAATCCAGTCTCGTCGGCGGCCATTCCCTTTGCCGTCCCCTCCAGCCGCTGGGATGACGGCGTCGCCGCGACTCTCAGCCCTTCCGAATTGCTCCTCTATCGGTCGAACCTGCTCGGTTCGGACCTGACGGTGACCAATTTCGGCGGCGGCAACACCTCCGCCAAGATCGTGGAGACCGATCCCCTGACGGGCGCGCAGACCGAAGTGCTGTGGGTCAAGGGTTCCGGCGGCGACATCGGTTCGATGAAGCTGGATGGCTTTTCAACGCTCTATCAGGAAAAGCTGCTAGGCCTTGAGAAGCATTATGGCGGCCCCGACGACGACGACAAGATGGTCGGCTACCTGCCCCACTGCACGTTCAACCTAAACCCCCGCGCCGCCTCGATCGACACCCCGCTGCATTCGCTACTTCCTTTTGCACATGTCGACCACGTTCATCCCGACGCCATCATCGCCCTGGCCGCCTCTTCGGGCGGCGAAGCCGCGACCAAGGAAATCTGGGGCGGCAAGATCGGCTGGCTGCCGTGGAAGCGCCCCGGCTACACGCTGGGCGTGCAGCTGCGCGACTATGTGAAGGCGAACCCCGGCGTCGAAGGCGTAATGCTCGCCGGCCATGGCATCATCTGCTGGGCCGACAGCGCCAAGTCCTGCTACGAACATACGGTCGAGCTGATCGCGGATGCGGCCAATTATCTGAACGCCAAGCTGGCCGAAAAGCCTGCCTTTGGTGGTCAGGTCGTTGCTCCCAATGCCGATCGTGCGGCGATCGCCGCCGACCTGATGCCCCGCTTGCGCGGCCTGATGACCGGCGCGCGCACCAAGGTCGGCCACTATTCGGACGACGCCGAAGCCCTGGAATTTGTCGGCTCGGCCGAATTCCTCCGCCTCGCCGGACTGGGCACATCCTGCCCGGACCATTTCCTGCGTACCAAGATCGCGCCGCTGCCGCTCGATCCTGCGAAGTTGCAGGACGACGTCTATCTGGGGGAGCAGATCGCGGCCTATCGCGACATGTATGCGGCCTATTATGAGCGTTGCAAGCGGTCTAATTCGCCCGCGATGCGCGATGCCAACCCGATCGTCGTGCTGGTGCCGGGTGTCGGCCGCATCACCTTCGCCGGTGACAAGACCACCGCGCGCCTGGCTGGTGAGTTCTACGGCAACGCGATCAACGTCATGCGCGGCGCCGAAGCGATCGGCGAATATATCGCGCTGGACGAGCAGGAAGCGTTCGACATCGAATATTGGCTGCTGGAAGAAGCAAAGCTCCAGCGCATGCCCAAGCCCAAGCCGCTGGTCGGCAAGATCGCCCTGGTGACGGGTGGCGCGGGCGGCATCGGGGCCGCGACCGCCGCGCGTCTGCTGGCGGACGGCGCCTGCGTCATGCTGGCCGACCGTGCCGCCGACGCGATCGAGGAAGTGCGGGCGGGCTTTGCCAAGCAGTTCGGCAAGGACGTGATCCGTGCCGCCGTCTGCGACGTGACGGACGAAGCGCAGGTCCAGGCCGCGTTCGATGATTGCGCCCGTGAGTTTGGCGGTCTCGACATTCTGGTCGCCAATGCAGGCATCGCGTCCTCGGCGCCGATCGAGGAAACGACCGTTGCCCTGTGGCGCAAGAATTATGACGTGCTGGCCGAGGGCTATTTCCTCACCGCCCGTGCCGCCTTCCCGCTGATGAAGCGGATGAAGGAGCAAGGCGGCGCGTCGATAGTGTTCATCGGGTCGAAGAATGGCGTTGCCGCCGCGACCAACGCGTCGGCCTATGCCTCGGCCAAGGCGGCCGCCAACCATCTGGCGCGCTGTCTGGCACTGGAGGGCGCGCCCTTCGGCATCCGCGTCAACACGGTGAACCCGGACGCTGTCATCAAGGGCAGCAAGATCTGGGACGGCGACTGGCGCAAGGAACGCGCCGGTGCGCACGGCATTGACTCGGGCAAGGAGCTGGAGGAGCATTACCGCCAGCGTTCGATGCTGAAGCGCGACGTGCTGCCGTCCGACATCGCCGAAGCGGTTTACTTCCTGGCTGGCGACATGTCGGCCAAGTCGACCGGCAACATGATCAATGTCGATGCGGGCAACGCCCAGGCGTTCACGCGCTGATCGGCAACGGAGAGGCTAATATCATGACCAACCTGCCCATTTCCGCTGAACTCATTGCGGAATCCAATGCCCGCGACGCGCAAGCACTGGAAGAAGATTATGCCGCGCTCGGCCGCAAGCTGTCGCGCACCGGCATCGACATCGACGCAATCAAGGACCGCGTCGCGGGCTTTTCCGTTGCCGTGCCCAGCTGGGGCGCGGGACGGGGTGGCACCCGCTTCGCCAAGTTCCCGATCGCGGGCGAGCCAACCAACATCCATGAGAAGCTGGAAGATTGCGCCGTCATCAACCAGCTGAGCCGCGTTACGCCACGCGTCTCGCCGCACTTTCCCTGGGACAAGGTAAGCGATTACAAAGGCCTGCTCGAGGAAGCTCAGAGCCTCGGTTTGGGTTTTGATGCCGTCAATTCCAACACTTTCCAGGATCAGCCCGGACAGGCTCAGACCTACGCCACGGGATCACTGTCCTCGACCGTGGAAGCGACCCGCCAGCAGGCCGTCGAGCATAATATCGAGTGCATCGAGATTGGCCGCCAATTGGGTTCGACCGACCTAACCGTCTGGGTCGGCGATGGCACCAACTTCCCGGGCCAGCAGGACTTCGCCCGCAGCTTGGACCGCTATCTGGAAGCGGCTGCTCAGGTCTATGCGGCACTGCCCGGCGATTGGCGGATGCTGCTGGAACATAAGATGTTCGAGCCGGCCTTTTATTCGACGGTGATTTCGGATTGGGGTTCGTCCATCCTGGCGGCACAGGAACTGGGTCCGAAGGCCAAATGCCTGGTCGACCTCGGCCACCACGCGCCCAACGTCAATATCGAACAGATCGTGGCGCGCCTGCACCGCTTCGGCAAGCTGGGCGGCTTCCACTTCAACGACAGCAAATATGGCGACGATGATCTGGACAGCGGTTCAATCAACCCGCACCAATTGTATCTGGTCTTCAATGAGCTGGTCGAGGCGGAACTGCATCCGCGCGACGGGTTCAACCCCAGCTACATGATCGACCAGTCGCACAATGTGACCGACCCGATCGAATCCATGCTGTCGTCTGCCGAGACAATCACGGCTTGCTACGCCAAGGCGCTGCTGGTCGATCGCGACGCGTTGCATGCCGCGCAAGAAGACAATGACACGATGATGGCGTTCCAGGCGCTGCGCCGTGCTTACAATGTCGATGTAGCGCCGATCCTTGCTAAGGCCCGGTTGGAAGCTGGCGGCGCGATTGACGTGCTTTCGACCTACCGCGCCAGCCTGTGGCGCGAGCGCAAGGCGCAGGAGCGCAAGCCCGTCGGCTTGGGCGCGGGGATCGTCTGATCTGAAAATTTGAAAGGGCGCGGTCAGAATATGACTGTGTCCTTTCTATCATCTACCCCTTCCCATTCAGATTATATTTAACATAAGATATATTATCGAATAAATTTCGTGTAAGCGCCGGATAGAAATGACACCCCTCTGCTGAATAGAAATGACACCCTTGGGCGTCCTTAGCAAAGCTTGGTGGCATGGTCCTCCTGGCAGTTCGGGAGGACGCGCTTATGACGGTGGTGGCGATGAGCCATGGTGAGCTTTCGCGGTTTGACACATTGATGCGCGTGGAGCGCGGCGCGCTTCGGGTTGAGGATGCGGCAACGCTGCTAGGATTGAAGCGCCGGCAGATTTTTCGGCTGCTTGAGCGTCTGCGCGCCGAAGGCGCCTCAGGCCTGGTGTCGCGTAAGCGTGGTCGGCCGAGCAACCGGCGTCACAGCGATGCCTTTCGCGCGCAGATTATTTCGCTGGTCCGAGAGCATTATGCGGATTTCGGTCCGACCCTGGCGCGCGAGTATCTGGCGGAGCGCCATGATATCGCGGTGGGCTGCGAGACATTGCGGCAGATGATGATCGAGGCGGGTATATGGCATGATCGCGCCGCACGTCGTTCTCGCCCTTATCAACCGCGCCATCGCAGGGAGTGCCGTGGCGAGTTGATTCAGATCGACGGCTCGGATCATGACTGGTTCGAGGATCGCGGGCCGCGCTGCACGCTGCTTGTCTACATCGATGACGCGACCAGTGAGCTAATGCACCTCAAGATGGTCGAGAGCGAAAGCACCTTTTCCTACATGGAGGCGACACGCGAATATATCGAGCGGCACGGTAAGCCGGTGGCCTTTTACTCCGATAAACACACGGTCTTTCGAAACCCCAAGGCGACGGCGAAGGGCGATGGCATGACGCATTTCGGGCGTGCGCTGGACGCGCTGAACATCGAGATCATCTGTGCCAACTCGCCACAGGCCAAGGGTCGGGTCGAACGGGCGAACGGCACGCTGCAGGATCGGCTCGTCAAGGCGATGCGACTGGAGGGTATCTCCTCAATCGGAGAAGCCAATAGCTTTTTGAGCAGCTACCAGACGACCCATAATGCGCGCTTCGCTCGCCCGGCAGCAAACAGTCGTGATCTGCACCGCCCTCTGGCACCGCGGGATAATCTCCACTCCGTCATGGTCTGGCGCGAACAGAGAACAGTCACGGCTGCGCTGACGCTGCACTATAACAAGGTTCTGTTCCTTCTGGAGCCGAACGCAATCAGCAAGGAGCTGGCGCGCAAGCGCGTGGATGTTTGTGAATATCCTAATGGCACGGTGGAGATCCGGCACGAGGGGCGCTCCCTCCCCTATAGCCTGTTCGACAAGATGCCCCGGATCAATCAACCTGCCATCGTCGACAACAAGCATCTCGATGCGGCGCTGGCTCGGGCAAAGGAGATCCAGGCGATCACGCCGCATCACCGGCAGCGGAACAACAATGCCCCTGCCCGCCGCGACCAGCCCACACATCTGTTCCCCGAGCCAGAGGCGCCAGCGAAAATCGATCGGCGCCGGTTAGGCCGTCCCAAGCTCAAACGCGGCCCACGGCTCAGCCAGGCGGAGTTACGGGCGCGCGGCACGCTCGAGTTCGTGAAGGCACGCTAAAGCGGCGCTGACCGAGCCCGCTGCCTGCGCAGCGGGTCCATGCTCATCCCCTCAACCTCACGCCATCAGCAGGGTCTGCGCTGCGCTAAGCCGAGGGCTCCACGCAGCCCCTGCTGTCATTAATGGTGTCATTTCTATCCGGGACAGATAGTGTCTTTTCTAACCGGTCCGAACATTTCGTATAAGCAGTGGATTCTAATTCGAAGTGCGAAATCCTAGGATTTATAGGGATTTGATCCCCTTTCCAGGACGGCACGCAGTGAACGGCTATCAGCATCTGAGTTTGGACGAGCGGCGGGACATTTATCGATTGGTCGACGGTCTGTGCGGCAGGTCGTGGACGCGCTGCGGCGCCATCCATCGACGATTTATCGCAGACAGATTGCGGGTTACTTGCGGGCGTCATCAGGGCAACCGGGACGCGGTGTGCCACCTGGCGGTTGCCCGCCGTTCGCGCCGACAACGCTACGCTACGCTCGTAAGCCACGCGGTCTCCATATTACTGTGGTCAACACGATCGGCGCACGACCGCCGGAAATTGCGGATCGCAGCAAATTCGGACATTGGGAAGGCCATCTTCTGATTTTTAGGAGAGAGTATGGCAAAGCCAATCTCACCTCGCTGGTCGAACGCCGCAGCCGCTTCACTTTCCTCGCGCACAATCCGAGCCGGCATTCCGCTGGGGTCATGGCCGGCATCGATCGGCGTTTGCGGGGCATCCCCCCTGCCCTCCGGCGCAGCATCACCTTCGATCGGGGCACGGAATTTGCCGCTTTTGCGACACTGCTAAACAGGCTCGGCTTCACCAGCTATTTCTGCCTGCCGTCCACGCCCTGGCAGAAAGGTGGCGTGGAAAATTGCAATGGACGGATATGGCGCTTCCTGTCCTCCAACACATTGCGCTGCTGTCGGACAAGGAAATCCACAAGCCGTCGCTGATCGCCTCAACAGCACAGCCCTCAAGTGCCTGGGCTATCGCACCCCGCACAAGGTCGTGAGAGAACAGATCGCCCTCCTCAAGACCGGATGAAATGCTATGCATCACCCCGGGTGTCGCACTTCAAATCGAAACCGCCGGAAGGGATAGCCATTTTCTGACGAGGAAGGCGATATACCCGTCCGTCGCAATAAGACATGGCGTGTGTGTGTCGACAATAACGAAGCAGCCGACACACACACTTGAAGTTCAGAACGCGATACCGACGTCGATCCCGTATGTGCGCGGAGCCTGGAAGGTGCCGAGTACCCACGTATCGAAGATCGGAAACAGAAACTCTGGCTTATCCGAATTGTTGAGATTTTTGCCCCAGAGGGAAATCTTGCCCTTAGCGTTGCCTACCGGGATTTCGGCAAAGGTGAACCGTGCGCCTATTTCCCAAGTTGCCCTTATCACCAACTGGTCGTCGAGCACGGGATCACCAGCGCCGATACAACCGTCCGTCGCCGATTGCGTGGCGCCGACCGGGCACTGCAACCGGAAATGATCGCCCTTATACTGGCCATCAATGCGGAAGCTCATCTTGGTGCCACCTGGAAATTCGGGGAACTCATATTGCGCAGCGACATAGCCGGTGCGCCGGGGTTGATATGTACGCACCGGGGTAGCTGCCGGATTAGCCGTTTGTGGCTTTGCATTGACGTCCGTAAAGCCATAGGTGCCGGTCAAAGTAAGGCCGTCGACCGGCAGGATCGTGGCTTCAATTTCGTAGCCCCGCGCTCTTTCGCTACCGGCATTCAGCAGGATGTTGCCACCCTGATTGGGATCAAAGCCCGTCACCTGGAGGCCTTTTCGATCCGCCTGGAATAAAGCGACGTTAAGCCGGATGCGCCGATCGAGAAATTCAGACTTCACGCCCGCTTCGTAGGATTTAATGGTTTCCGGCTGGAATTCCGCGCCATGGAAGATACCCCCCGAAACGAAACCGGTGGCAAATTTCGCATAGACGTTGCTGCTCTGGGCAAACTGATATTTCAATGATGCGTCATAATCGAAGCGATCCTGCTTGGCGTTGAAGCTACCGCGCGGAACCGTGGGGGTCCGATCCGCATCAATCAGATCATTCTCTGTGCGATCATCTTTAGAATAGCGGATGCCGCCGCCCAGTTCGAGCGCATCGGTCAACCTGAGATTGGCATGGGCATAAGCCGCGTAAGATTTGTTGAGCACCTTAAGCAGGTCGCCACCCGCAAGATAGCTGCCGGGATTGTCGATGGGGATCGGGACGCCCGGCTGGCTGATCTGTCCGAAGATGGTCGGGCTGTTGAGGTAGGCCTTTTCGCGATAATAAAATAGGCCACCCACAAAATCCAAACTGCCGGTCTGACCAAGGAGTTGCAGTTCGTGGGACGACTGCCGCTGCTTTGCATAGCGCTCGGCTGCAAGCGCCTGAAAATACCCACCGGTCCCGCCATAAGGGTCCACCAGCGAATTTCCGTCGAGATCAGACGATGAGTTCAGCGTAAACCCGCGCAGTCCGCCAATATATTTGACGCTCAAGGAATCGCTAAGCTCATAAACAGCCGTAAGGCTGTGGCCCCAGGTTTTCTGGGTAGCTGGAGAAAGGCCATCGATCGGAATGCGGTCGAGCCGCGTCAGGCTCTCCACCATCGTGCCGCCAAGTGCAGGCTGGTTCGGGAAGTTGGTGATGCCGCTAAATGCGTCGCCGCTGTGCAGCAATTGCATGGCGTCGAGCGTGGTTACCATATCGGTATAGCTGAAGCGATAATCGAGCGTCAGGCCATCGATCCCGGCATAGCGGATTGCTGCGAAAAACGACTCGGTGTTGTTCGCGCCAAAGCTCTTCGCACTGGTCGACGGCCCGAACGGTTCCGGATAAAGGAATGTACGCTGCGGGGCGGAATTCTTTACATAACCGTCATTTTCGTCATGGACATATGTGAACCGCGCCGAAAGACCAGCCCATTCAGGCGTGTTGACCGTTATCCGCCCGCGATGGCGATGGTAGTTTCCTAGCGTTCCTTCGGCCTCGACACCGAATTTACCGGTCGGGCTGGCCGTCACAAATGCGATTGCGCCGCCGGTAGAGTTGCGGCCAAAGAGTGTGCCCTGTGGACCGCGCAGGACTTCGAGATGTTCAAGATCGGCCAGATCGAAGGCGGAGTTGCCGGGTCGGCCAAGATAAACGCCATCTACATAGAGCGCGACGCCGGAATCGACCTGGAAGTTGATAGAACCGGACGAAACGCCGCGAATATTGAACTGCGGCGCGCTGGGCGAGCCTGCCTGCTTCTGGATATTGACGTTTGGCGCGGTCTTGCCGACGTCCTGGAAGCTCTTGATCTGATAATCCGCAATTTGAAGCGCACCGAGAGCTGTTACGGCTGTTGGGACATTTTGCAGGTTTTCAGAACGCTTCCGCGCAGTAACCACGATGTCCTGAAGACCCACGCCCTGCGTCGCTTGGGCGGGTGCTGCTGGTGAAGAATCCTGCGCATTTGCCTGTGACGCTACCAGAGCAAGCATCAATGCCGAACCAGCAAGATAATGATATTTTCCGTAAGCCATCTTCGGTATCCCCTCGGTTCTGTCCGCTTTGGCGCGGATCCTGTGGGGTTGAGCATCGCCCTGCTAAGCGCGTTGCAATACCTTCAAATCAATTAGGTTGGATAATTTAGCGGCGAACGACGGCGAGTTCGGGCAGACTGGTGTGGATGAGATGCACAAGCTGTGATTGGCGGCTCGCGCCCGTCTTGGCAAAGATAGAGCGGAGATGCGCGCGCACGGTGTTTTCGGCAATGCCCAGCCGATGCGCGGTCTCGATCACCGACACGCCGTTTGCAAGCGAAGCCGCGATCGACGCCTCTGTCGGGGTAAAGGCGAACAATTCCCTCAGGGCATCGCTGGTCACGACGCACTGACGTTCCGGATCGCCCAGGAAAAGCGCGATGGCCGGCGTTGTGCCGCCATGCATGAAATTAGGAATAGTGATTGACCGAATGACGATTCCGATGTCCCGGTGGCCCGATGGACGTTCGACCAGGAATACTGAAGGAGATGATCCTGGCGCGACGTTCACCGCATCCTTGAGTTGCTGGCGAAATTCGCGGTCACGGCTGGAATTGGCGATCGCCAGACGCTGCCCCACGATGCTTATCCCATCCCCATCGGCCAGGATGGATGCGGCAAGTTCGTTCATCTTGAGAACATTCAGATTATGATCGAGCATCACGGTGCCGACAGCGAACTGTTCGATGGCGCCGGTCATCACTGCCTGCTCCGAACGGGACACCTCCAGTCGGCGATAGAGTTCGACCGCCTGCCGCAGATGGGGCACGATTTCTTCTATACGGCCGCGCTCTTCAGTATCGAAAGGCGCGCCATGAGGCGCCCTCGTCAGCCGAAGTCGGGCTTCCAGGCCATTGCTTATGCGCAGATCCACGCCAAGAACGTGCGAACCGTCGATGCCTTCCAGCCACCCTTTATAATAGGCTGAATTTTTGAGTTTCGCCTCGGCCACATATTCATATAACGCCACGACCTTGCCTTCGGGCAGGCCGACAAAGGGGTCGATCTGCATAAAGCGGTCAAGATATTCCTGAATCGCAGGCGGTGGTGCGGTGGGCGTTATCATTGTGCCCAAACCATCCATATTGGGCGGCGTGAGGATCAGCGTTGCCCATTTTGCGTTCACATGATCGCGAAGCAGCAGCAGAAAGTCTCGCCATGGATCTTCGCTGACCAGCGAAGCATTGAGTGCCAGGATCATACGCGAAAAGCAGGCGACCTCATTCGCGTGTGCGACCATCCTATTATCTCCTTCGCGCTCCTTTACCGGATGCGTCTGATGGAGAGCGTAGTCGGTTGCGCGAGGCTTGCCAATCGTCACCATGTCTTTGGCAAGCATCATGCCTCAGCGATCATATACCCGCCGCTCGCCACCAGACATTCCCCCGTCACAAACCGCGCAGCCGCACTGGCGAGGAACAGGGTCGGCCCTGCTATGTCGTCTGGTGTTCCCCAGCGGCCAAGCGCCATCCGCTGCGCCGTGCCGGGACCATAGACAGGATCATCGGCGTAGCGCTCCGTCATCGGCGTGCGAACCGGACCGGGCGCCACGGCGTTGATCCGCACGCCCTTTGCCCCCCACCCTTGCGCCAGCGATTTGGTCAGTAGCAGAAGGCCAGCCTTGGCCGCGCTATATCCGGGGAACATGGAGTTGCCAAAGATCGCCATCATCGAGGCGATCGTCACGACCGCGCCGCCGCCGTCGTGCCGACTTTGCACCAGCAGCGGCAGGCAGGCGATCGTCAACGCATGGACGCCTTTCAGATTGGCGTCGATGGCTGCGTCGAAATCCTCCGGGACGGACGTACCGCCCGCATTGTTAATGAGGATGTCCAACGCCCCCAAACCCGCTACCAAGGCGTCGATGCTAAGCCGGTCGCCAAGACGAAGGGGGCAATAGGTGGCACCCGGCGGAATGTCTTCATAATCCGCTTCTGTCGGCCGTGTACCCGTGACGATAACATGTGCACCCGCAGCGATGAAGGCAGCAGCGATGCCCGCGCCGATCCCGCTGGTCCCGCCGGTGACGAGCACGTGCCGTCCGGTAAAGTCGAACATCGCCATTCCTTTCTTCAAATATCAATCACGGCGTCGGCCGCATCCTGCATCGCACCTTCGATATAGCCTACACCATTGGCGTCGCCGATGCTGCGCACACTGAATCCGGCCGCTTTCAGTTGGTCGGCCAAACGAGGGTCGCCTTGCGCGCCCTTGGCGACGATCACCTGGTCGGCAGCCATCGTTCTCACTTGTCCGAAGCTGTTGCGGTAGCTGACGTTCTTATCGCCAATCGCAATGTCCCCGGCGTTCGGCAGGAGCGTGACGCCCAGATGATGAAGTTCATCAAGCACCCGCCAGCGGCGCACGACCTGAAGACCCGCACCCATCTTGGCCGCTTCGTCGATCACGACGACCTTTCGACCGCGCTTGGCAAGGAATTCGGCCAGTTCCAGCCCAACCAGTTCGCCGCCGATAATCACCACGCGTTCGCCAAAGGGCATGAAATAGGTGCTGGCAGCGCGGATGAAACCGGGCCGCCCCGTCAGGCCAGTGACACGACCTGCACGCATCATCAGCCGCGTCTTGGCGTCGACCTTGCGCGCCAGCTTGCCCAGATCCTGTCCCAGCATCAGGCTGCGCATTTCGTCGCCGCTGAACACATTGTCGCGATCCGCGCCGGGAATGGGGGGCAGCGCACGTCGCGCGCCGGTGGCGACGACGACTTCGTCGGGGGCCAGGGTAGTGAGCAGTTCGGGCGTCGCCTTCGTGCTCAGTTGCACGGTGATATTCGGCTCGCCTTTCACTTCCCGTTTCAGCCAATCGACAATGCCCTGGTTCGGGGCATAGGCGATCGATGCGAAGCGGGCGGTCCCACCTAAGGAGTCTGTTGCCTCCAGCAGCGTGACCCGATGGCCCCGCTTTGCCAGCCGTCGCGCCGCCTCCATCCCGGCGGGACCACCGCCGATCACGGCAATATGGTGAGCGGCGGTGGCAGGAACGAGCGCGCGCTCACGCTCAAAGCCTGTTTCGGGATTGACCGCGCATTTCACCGGACGACTGAAAAATATCTGGCTGATGCAGGTGTAGCAGTAGACGCAGGGGCGAATCTGATCGGCCTTCCCCGCGGCCAGCTTGGCCGGCAAATGAGGGTCGGCCAACAGCTTACGGCCCATCGTCACGAAATCCAGCTTGCCATCAGCGATGAAGCGGTCGGCATCTTCCGGCTCGATCCGGCCGGGACAGATGATCGGTATAGTCACATGTGCCTTGATCCGCGCTGCCGCCTCGACAAACCCGTTGCGCGTGTCGGTTGCATGTCCGGTCGAATAGGTAAGGCCCCGACCCGGATGGCCATCGGCCGATATGTGGATGGCGTCGGCTCCTGCCTCCTGCGCCAGCCGGGCGGTGGCGGCCGCGTCCTCCACTGTGATGCCGCCGTCGATCAGGAAATGCTGGCTGTCCAGGCGCGGCCATATCGGCATGTCGGGGCCGACGGCGGCGCGCACGCCGCGAATGATATCGCATAGCAAGCGCGAGCGGTTCTCGATCGAGCCGCCATAATCGTCGCCGCGCTGGTTGATCAATGGATTAAGGAAAGATGAGATCAGGTAACCGTGACCGGCATGAAGTTCGACCGCATCGACGCCTGCGCGCTGGGCGCGTTGCGCGGCGCTGGCGAACATCTGGACCAGTTGCTCGATATCCTGCACGGTCATGACGCGGTAGTTGGGCGCACCCATGGCAGCAAATGGCGCGGTAAAGATGGCCAGTTCATCCTCCAGGAATCCCTCCATCATGTCGCCATCGCTCTTACCGACCGCCGGGATCGAAGGCGTCCAGATCGGTCGTCCAGCCAGCATGTCATTCATCGCGACCAGACCAGCGTGCTGAAGCTGCATCGCGAGTTTCGCGCCATGAGCGTGGACCGCGTCGGCCAGCGCCCGCACGCCCGGCACATGGCGCTCATGCGAAATCGCCTCGTTGCGCCAGTTGCCGGAGCCTTCGGGATAGCCGATCGATACCGATCCCATCATGATCAGCGCCGCGCCGCCCTTTGCGCGTTCCTCATAATAAGCGCGCAGCCGTTCGCCGGTGATCCCGTCCTCGTCCGCAAGGTTGGACCCCATCGGCGTCATGAATATCCGATTGCGCAAGTCCATCGCGCCGATACGTCCCGGTGCGAGCAGATGGCTATAGGCCATGTGGCGATCCTCCTTCACCCTGCTCGGATGGCAGGTGCTAAACATCCTGATTGGTGGTTACGCATCAGGCGCGCATCATCAATTTGTAGGGGATCAGCGCCGTTCCAGCATGGTTATGAGCCTGTCCTTCATCGGATCGACCCATTCCGCCTTAAGCGTGGGGCTGAGCAGACCGGCATCCTCCAGCTCATCGCACAGGCGCATCTGGTGGGCGATGTCGAACAGATCATATTGCGATGAAAATTTACCGCCGCCCCCATAGGTGATCAGCGATACGCCATGGGTCTCGTAAAACCCTCCGTCCGCTCGTCGGCCGGGGCCGCGATTGACCCAGTGACTGATGATCCGATCATCCGCGATCGCCCAGTCCAATATGGGGAAGGTCCAGCCCTCCCACCCTGAGCCGACATCCATGTCGCGGCCATAATGGGTCCGTCTTATCGCCTCCCGCCCGTCCGCACGAACGGGCATCGCGCCACCATAGGGACAGATATAGACGCAATCCTCATGGTAGAGTTCGTCGGCGATCCATGACCAGTCGTTACGCGCCTCCGCTTCGACAAAGGCGTCGCGCAGGCGGGTGATGGCGGCCTCGACCTCTTGTTGGGGATAGGATGCCATGCCTAGATGCCGTAGCCACCCGATACGTTGATCTGCTGCCCGGTAACATAGGCGGCGCGGTTGGATGCAAGGAACACCGCCGCCTCACCGATCTCTTCCGGCTGGCCCCAGCGCTTGAGGGCAAGACCCTTTTGCACTTCCGCCACCCATTCGGGACCGAACACGCCCTGTTTCGTCAGTTCCAGGAACATACCGGCCTCAATCACGCCGACGAGCACGCTGTTCGCACGGATGCCGTGCCGTCCCTCTTCCCGCGCAATGCCGCGGACGAGCGATTCATTGCTCGCCTTGGGCGCGACAGACAAACCGTCTTTCTCCGGCCAGCGCATCTGCCCCGCCGATCCCAGCGTGACGAACGATCCGCCGCCCTGTTCGCGAAAATGCGGCAAGGCAGCCTGCACGGCATTGAAGAAGCCATGGACCTCTATGTCGATCGCGCGACGCCATTGTTCGTGGGTGGTATCGCCCAGCATGACCTGATCGACCAGTGGCCCGGCGCCCCAGACCACGGTGTGGATGCGTCCGTGCGCCGCGACCGCCGCTGCGAATGCCGCCTCGACCTGTTCACGATCGCGCACATCGGCACGATGCGTTGATGCCTTCTGCCCCTCGCTCTCAATTGCGCTGGCCAGCGTTGCGGCGGCATCTGCCTTCGAATGATAGCCGATCGCCACGTCCGTTCCGGCTTCCGCGAAACATTGCGCCACACTGCGACCGATCCCGCCGCTGCCGCCGAACACCAAAGCTGCTCCTGCGGGAAATTGTACCTTGCCCATCATCATCCTCTCGATATTTTTTCAGGCCGCCACGCTGCTGCCGCGCGTGTCATATGTCGTGATCTTGCCGTCCACCCGGTCCTGAAATTCACTGGCGCGGGCGCGCGGGTTGTAAAATTGTCGATACCAGATGCGCACCTTGCCAAACGGCCCGTCCGCCGGAATTTGGAGTGGGTTGAAACAGGGACGCTTGTTGGCCCAGATTTCAAAATCCTGTGCGAGCGCCAGCCGTCCCGCCTCGGCATAACCATATGCGATCGCGATGTCGTCCTGCGTTGGCGGCGTGTTGGCAGCCTTCGACATCAGTGCATGCCACACCATGACCACGCCATCCTCAACTGGCGTATGGCAGATCAGCATCAGCGAGGGATACGCCCCGGTCAGTCGCGCCTGAAGGATTGCAGGCCCGGTATACCATGTGTCGGTTTCCAGCACTGCATCGCTGCTGACCAGCGTACGATGGCCCGCGCCGAACGTCTGGTGAAGGATCGGCCCGTTAAAGGCGTTTTCGAAATAGGCGCAGTCGGTCGATCCGTGGACCGGAACCATGTGCGCGGCGTCCGCCATATTGTCGAGTATCTCCTGCGGATGGCAGGGGATGATGCCCAGATGATCGACCTGCCAGCGCACCCAGCTTGGATCGTCCCATTCCGCAAAGGGGGGCAATTCGATATCCGGCTCCTGGCCTTCTGGGTCGTGCCAGTACCAGATGATGCCCGCGCGCTCGATGATCCGGTGGGTCGGCAGGCAGGCAGCTTTGGGGACGAACTTTGAATAGGGGATGTCGTCGCACGCACCATCCGGGCCAAAACGCCATCCATGATAAGGGCAGCGGATCGATTCGCCCTCCACCTGCTGTCCATCGCGCACGATGTAGGAGGTCGTGTTCTTGGCCAGGTGCGCGCCAAGATGAGGACAATAGGCGTCGACCATGTGCGCCGTACCACTTTCGCCGCGATACAGGACGAAGTCCCGGCCGAAATAGTGGATCGTGCTTGGGGTTGCCGAGACTTCGCTCCCTTCGGCGACCATGAACCAGCCGCGGGGGAATGTATATTCGCCCAACCCATAGTCTGCGGTTTGTGCCATCTTCGCTCTCCAATCCGACTTTTGACCGCTATTTGAGACCTTCGATCCGGCCGCCGATACCTCGAAATAGACTAGGCGGTGCGTGCGCCGCCCGTTTCGCTCCACCCTGCATTCTCACCGAGCACCTTCGACACGACCTGAGGGTTCACATATTCGCGCCAGCGCGTGATCCGGCCTTCGGCGAAATCAAGAATGCTGACATATCGGTTGGAATAGGGTTCGCCCGTCGGAATATAGCGGCTGTGCGAGCTATATTCGGCAATCAGCCGATCCTCGGCGGCCAGATCGTGGATGACCTCAATGCGATAGGCGTAGGGATCAAAATCGCGCCAGCTCGCTTCCAACGCATCGCGAAACCAGCGCGCGCCACGGTGTTCGAGCGGAAAGCCCGCCATAACGGGAAAGGGCCATTCGAGCTGTATGTCGTCGGCAAGGCAGGATTCGAACGTATCGAAATCCTTGATACCAAGCGCCGTCAGCATCCGAACGAACAAATCACGATTGGCGGTACTGGTCATCGATCCTCTCCTTTTGCCTGGCGCTAACCGATTTTCGAAAGTCGCGATTACTTGATTTGGGGGGAGGACCGGGACGCGGCGTAAGATAATGACGGGCGAGATAGGAGAGCGACAATGACCAGTAATAAAATCGTGGTCGTCACAGGCGCGAGCCGAGGCGCGGGCAAGGGGATCGCGATCGCACTGGGGGGCACGGGCGCTAAGGTCTATGTCACCGGTCGTTCGCTGAGCGACAAGGGGCTGCCGCTCCCCGGCACGATCGGCGCCACCGCGCGCGCCGTAGATGAAGCGGGCGGACGGGGTGTCGCGGTCGCACTCGATCATCGCGATGATGCGGCGGTCGAAGCCTTTTTTTCGCGCGTCGCGGATGAGGCGGGCCATATCGACATTCTCGTCCACAGCGCCACCGCGCTTTCCGACGATCTGGTGAAGCCGGGGCCTTTCTGGGAGAAGTCCGGCGATCTGGCCGATATTCTAGATGTCGGACTGCGTTCCGCCTATATCGCGACACGCGCGGCCGCTCCGTTGCTGCTAAAGGCGCAGGCCGGGCTGGTCGTCGCGGTCTCGTCACCGGGCGCGCATTGCTACATGCATGGTCCGGGCTATGGCGCGCAAAAGGCGGGCCTCGACAAGATGATGTTCGACATGGCGCACGACTTCCGCCCGTTCGGCGTCGCCACATTGTCGATCTGGCCGGGACCGATGCGGACCGAACGGCTGGAACTGGGGCGAAAAGAACGGCCCGAAGTCTATGGCCAGATGTATGACGCCGCCGAAACGCCCCAATTGCAAGGGCTGGTGATCGATGCGGTTGCGCGTGATCGGGACCGGATGGCGCTATCGGGCAAGGCCTTTTACACCGCGGATCTCGCCATGCGTTATGGCCTTACCGATATCGATGGCCGTGAACCCGCCTCCTTCGCAGCGATGCTTGGCGAGCCACGTCCCTTCCATCCGGCCGTCATCGAATAGCGCTTCTCAATTGGCGCCCGTTGCATCGCGGGCGGCGATGTAGGCGAAGGTCATCGCCGGGCCGATCGTCGATCCCGCACCGGGATAGGATCGGCCCATCACCGAAGCGGCGCTGTTACCGACCGCATAGAGTCCGGCAACGGGCTGGCCCGCTGCATCAAGCACGCGCGCGCTGGCATCGGTGGCAAGGCCGCCGCTGGTGCCGATATCGCCCGCATTGATTGGCAGCGCGTAGAAAGGCGCTTTTTCGAGCGGCAGGAGATTGGGATTGGGCTTCACCTTCTGATCACCATAATAGCGGTCATAGGGCTGCTGCCCACGGCCGAAATCAGGGTCCTGCCCAACCCGCGCATTTTCGTTGTAGCGGATGACGGTCGTTTCCAGCACGGTCGGGTCGACACCGATCTTCCTTGCCAGTTCCGCGATAGTGTCCGCCTTGCGCATGAGTGCGCGGACAGCGGATGAATGCATCCAGTCCGGTATCATCGGCATCAACGGCCCCATCGGATAGCGCCAGCGGAACCGCGCATCGAGCAGGACCCAGGCCTGCCCCCGCCTGCAGCGCGCATCGCTTCGCCAGCCTTGTGATAGGAGGCGGCTTCGTTGAGGAACCGCTTGCCGGAACTGTCGACGATCATTGATCCAGGCAGGGAGCGTTCGAAGAAGAGCGGCCGGGCGCGATCTTCGCCCGGAACCTTGATCGTGGGCGCCCACCACGCCGAATCCATCCGTGTCGTGACCGCGCCAACGGCCTCCGCCGCGCGGATCGCGTCGCCGGTATTACCGCTCTGGCTGCCCGACCAGTCGGGGTTGGGCGAGCCGGTGAGATAGCGTGCCCGCATTTGTGCATCACGTTCGAACCCACCGGCGGCCAGGATCACGCCCTTGCGCGCGCGGATACGCCGCTCGCCCGCGTCCGTTTGCACCACCGCGCCCTCGACGCGGCCATCGCGCTGGATCAGGGACAGGAGTGCATGGCGATAGCGAATATCCACCTTGCGCGTGTCGAGCGACAATTTCAGCCGGGCGAGCAGCGCGTTGCCAGAGGTCAGAAAACGGCTGCGCTTCGATCGCAGGCGCTGGCCGAAATCGGTATAATGGCGCCACAAGGCCTTCGTCAGCATCTTTTGCCAACCGGGCATCCGCGTGATCAGCGGCGCGGCCTCGGCGGCGGTCCAGCTTATCCGGCCGAACAACAGCCCAGCGGGATGCGTCGGCCGCAAGCGATCAAGATCATCGCCCAGCGCGCGGCCATCGATCGGTTGTGGATCATGGCTGCGCCACCCCATTTTGCCACCTGGAAGTTCGGCGTGATAATCGGTGTAGGGGATCGAAGCGTAGCGCACCTGCGTCTCGCGTTCGAGGTAGGCCAGCATCGCCGGGGCATTGTCGACAAAGGCGGTGATCTGATCCGCGTCGACGTCATCACCGGCAAGCGCGGTGATGTAGCGCGCGGCTTCTTCGGGGCTGTCGTTCGCGCCGGCGGCTTTCGCCAGGTGGCTCGCAGGAATCCAGATCACGCCGCCCGATGTGGCGGACGTACCACCGAACTGGTCGCTTTTTTCAACGATGGCGACCGTCGCATGGTTATCCGCAGCCACGATCGCAGCCGTCAGCGCACCGGCCCCTGATCCCACGATCAGGATATCGACCTCTTCATCAAATCCGTTCATCGCGCTCATGACTTCTCCATCGTCAGCATTACTTTCAGGGCTTCCGGCGCGCATTGCGCGGCAAATGCCGCTGCCGCCTGGTCGATCGGGAATTGGTGGGAGACCAGCCCCCCCCGATCGATTCGTCCCTCGGCCATCATCGCCAGCGCCTCGACCAGTTCTTCCGGCGCATACCCGTTCGATCCCATGATCGTCGGCTGCTTCTGGATCACCGGACCAAAGTCGATCGTCATGCGATCCTCATAGCCGCCGAAACATACGATCCGCCCGCCATCCAGTGCGATCAACCTCAGCGCCGTTTCCAGGGGCGGTGGGCCAGGCATATGCTTGATGTATCCGGCGCAATCGAACACCACGCCGATCCGGGCCGAGATGCCGTTATAGCCCTCCTCAATACCAGTGAGAGCGGCAATCTGATCGAACACATCACCATCGCGCGCGTTGATCGCCGCGGTCGCGCCGACTGCCACCGCCGCTTCAAGCCGCGCGGCATGCACATCCACCGCGATCAATGAGCCGGTCTCTATGCCCCTGGCGCGAATCGCCTGGATGACGCCCAGCCCGATGATGCCAACGCCGAATATGACGACATTCTCTCGGCTTCGAATTGCCGCCTTGCGCACCATCTGGAGCGCATCTGCCATTGGCTCCGTGGTTGCCGCTTCGATGAAGCCAACCGCGTCCGGTACGCGCACAATCTGGTATGGATTGACCGGCACCGCGACAAAGTCGGCCATGCCGCCGCCCATGCCGGTAACGCCGACGACCCGGTCGCCGATCGACCAGCCCGTCACACCTTCGCCCAGGGCGGCGATGGTGCCCGCAAACTCGTGGCCGGGGACATGATATCCTTCCGGCGTCGAACGGACGAGTTGATCGCGATAGGCGCCGTTACGGAACATGTGCAGGTCGGACCCGCAGATTCCGCAGGCCGCGACCGCTACTATGACCTCGCCAGCGGCAGGCGCAGGGATCGATGCATCGCGCCGTGCATCGACCGTGCCCGGCTCCACGAAATCGGCGGCGCGCATCACGCGTGGTTCGGCAGATGAATGCATAACGGTCCTGTTCCTCACCCTGGCATGAACTCGCCACCATTGATGTCGAGGCTTGCGCCTGTGACTACCGAACAATAATCCGACAGCAGCATGATGATCGGCCGTGCGCACTCGCGATCGGTCGGCATTCGGCGCAGCGCGATGTTCGCTTCCTGTGCTGACTTCAGTTCCGCCACCGACTGGCCGCTTTCCTTCGCCATATGGTCGAACGCCTGCTCGACCGAATGACCCCACATCCACCCCATGAAGGTCGAATTGACCCGGATGTTCCACTGCCCGACTTCGGTCGCCATCTGCATCGTCGCCATCGCCATTGCGGCTTTGGACGTGGCATAGGCGGCCTGCTGCACCCACGGCTTGCGCGTCACCTGTGTGTTTACATTGACTATCGATCCGCCGCCTGTCTCGCGCATCTCCCGTATGACTGACTGGCAAAGGTCCAGTGTTCCGAACAGGTTGACGTCGAAGGTGCGCCGCCACTCGTCGAAATCAGCATCCACGACATCGGTGAAGGCGCCGGGAATATAGGCGCTGTTGATCAGGCCATCGATACGTCCGAAACGCTCTTTGGTAGCGGCGACCAGCCGTGCGACATCCTCGCGCCGGGAAATGTCGGTTGGAACTTTAAGTACCTCGACATCATGCCCCGCTTCTCGGATCAGCGCTTCGGCTGCGTCCAGCTTTGCAGAAGTGCGCGCGGCCATCACGACATGGCCGCCTTCGGCCGCCACCAGAGAGGATAGTTCCTGTCCCAGCCCCGGACCAATGCCCGAAACGATCACCACCTTGTCCTTAAGAATCATGTTCATCTCCATATGTCTTGAAACAATGTCAGTCAGCCGCGCGGCGCGCGCGACGCTCGACCAACAGGAAAATACAGGCGGCCAGACCGAAGCCGGCGATTTGCAGCACGATCGGCGTCCAGTAACTGCCGGTGGCGTCGAACAGCGCGCTCGCCAGCGGTGAACTGCCGAAGGTGAACGGGACGGTGAACAGTGTCACAAGGCCCATTGCGCGGGCAAAATTACGGATGCCGAAGAGCCGGGTCAGCAGCACGCCCTGCGCTGCCGCAATCCCGCCACCGCACGCACCCACTATAATCGCATCCAGCACCAGCAGCGAATAGCCGACCGGCTGGAGGAAGATGAACCAGACGATGCCCTGGACAAGGCAGTTGAGCGCCAGAGCTTGCCCCGGCCCGAGCCTGTCGGCAAGCCAACCGAACACAATCGCGCCCAATATGCCTGTACCGCCGGAAATGGCGAACAGGAAGGATGCTTCTTCCAGCGGCCAACCCTGCCCCATGACGAGTGGCACCAGATGAGCGGCTTTCAGGATGCCACCCCCCACGGCGATGCCGATGGCGGCGGTGACGAACCAGGTCACCGGTCGGGACAGCATATCCCGCGCGGATAGCAATGACCGCGCCTCGACCGGATTGTTGGCTTCGTCATGACCGAGCGGAACCTGGCCAACCTGTTCGGGCCGATCGATCACCAGCGGCATGACTGGCAGGACGATCAGATGGGTAAGACCAAGCCCGATGAGCACGGCATCAAGTCCGAACCGCTGGAGTGCCCATGAACTGATCATTGGCACGATCATCACGAACACCGGCATGGTGACGAAGCCCAGTGCACGGCCCTGTCCTCGAATGAACCAGTTGCTTGCCAGGATGTTGGACGGCATCACGCCCAGCAACAAGACTCCGGGCGACACGAGCAGACCGAACAACGCAAGGAACATACCGATGCCCGTAGACAACGGCAGCAGCACATAGCCGCTAGCGGCAAGCAATGCGCCGATCGTCATCATGCGGCGGATCGACATACGCACAAGGAGCATGCCGATCATCGGCGCACCGAGCGATAGGACCAGAATGGTCAGCGAAATGGCCAGCGTCGAAAGCGTTCTGATCGTCGCAAAACGCTGCTCGATGGCAAGGACGAGCGTACCGAAAGACCCGAAGGTAAGCCCGACCGCCACATTCTGCGTCAGTGCGGCGATCCACACCATGCGCCACCCCAGAAAGCGGGATGGCCTCTCCCCTGTCGGCAAGAAGGCTGCTTCACTATCAAATCGCTGCGGTTGCATCGTCTGACCCGTGCTCGCGGTCATTGTGAGCCAGCTTGCCGCTCGGCATGGAAAGCCTCAGCACGGGCCTTGAGCGCGCGGGCGGTATCGTCGAACGCCCGTTTCACCCACGGACCGCAAAAGCGCATCACATGAACGCCGTTTTCACCCAGAAACGCGTCGGTCGACCAATAACGGCAATTTCCTCCCTCAACAGGCTCGATCATCTGGTCGCGGCGTGCGGCATAGGGCCATGCCTCGTGCCAGGGCGCCTCCCACGCCAGTCGCCGCTCTGGCTCAAACGCGCAGACATATTCGCAATTCACCAGCAGCGCGCCGGGATTGGGATAGTTGACAAGGCTCATATGGACCGGCGCGCCGATTTCGAGCGTGGATGCCGCCTTCACGCAAAAGGGGTTCCATTCCCCATAACGGTCCAGATCGACCAGAATCTCCCACACTATTCCGGCAGGCGCCTCGATCGTGACCTTGTCGGAACTCACGACATTGGCCGGATCAAAGCCGGTTTTCTGATCGAAGGCGGTGTCGAGCATGGTTGGTCCTTTGTTCAGTTGGCGTCTGGGGCGGTCGGAAAGGCGGACAGCAGCGCTGCGTCGACAAGCTGCGCCTGCCCGTTGATTGCCGCCGATGCCGGTCCCATCAGGAACAGCGCGACTTCCGCCACCATCTGCGGCGTCAGTTCACCACGGTAGGTCGGCGGTGTGATATTTTCGGGCGGCAGAAGCTCATCCTGCGGAGGTGCGCCTACCATTGACGTCTGCACCGGGCCGGGACAAATCGCATTGACCCGCAGGCCGCGCGCGGCAAATTCGCGTGCTGCGGCGCGGACTAGGCCAACGACGCCATGCTTGGCGGCAGTATACCCCACGGCATCGGAAAAGCCGAGCAACGCGGCTGCAGAGGCCGTTACAACCGCCGCGCCACCGGGGCGCAGTCGCCGCTGCGCCTGTCGCAGACCCAGGAAAGGCCCGCGCAGATTGATTGCAATCATCCGGTCGAACTGGTCGACCGTGATCGTGTCGAAGGGACCATAGTCCTGCAACGCCCCAGCGTTGAGAAAAGCCATGTCCAGCCCATCGAGCGCCGTTTCGGCTTCGTCGAAAAAGCGGACAGTATCGGCTTCGCAGGACACATCGCCCGCGATGGCGATAGCATGGCCGCCGCGCTTCGTGATCAAATCAACGATGCGCTGCCCTTCGCCTGCCCGGATATCAACGATCGCAACGCGGCAACCTTCCTCGGCAAGACGCATTGCCGCAGCGGCGCCGATTCCCGAACCGCCGCCCGTGATCAACGCGGATCTGTTTTTGAACATCATGAAACCGCCCGATCCTCATCCTATGCTGGTCGTATCGCCAGTTCTGTTCCGGCAACATGCTCCGTTGGAAAAGCCGGTGCCTCATCCAAACAGAGGAGGCGCTGTAAATCACGGTCTAGTCAATTTGGGGGTGGAGCGACGCCGTCTTTTGGATCAGCCAATGGAGATCGGATGCGCCGCACGACATCCGGCTAAGGAGACGATGTTTGGAACAGCTACGCTATGACGGCCAGGTCGCCATCGTCACCGGTGCGGGGCGGGGTTTGGGCAGAAGCTATGCCCGGATACTGGCTGCGCGTGGCGCAAAGGTCATCGTCAACGATCTGGGCGGATCGACTACAGGTGGTGGAAAATCGTCGGATCTGGCCGAGGCCGTGGTCGGCGACATCATGGCGCTGGGCGGTGAGGCAATCGCCGATGCTGGCGACGTGACGGACCCCTCGACCGCGCAACGCCTTGTCGCGCTTGCACTCGATCGTTGGGGCCGGGTCGATATCGTCATCAACAACGCCGGCAGCATTGCGCCAGACGTGACACAATCCTTCGCTGAGATGGAGTTGGCGCAGTTCGACCATCAGATGCAGATCCATGCCTATGCCCCCTTCCATCTCGTACACGCCGCATGGCCAGCGATGCTGCGTCAACAGTACGGGCGCATCGTCTGCACATTGTCGGATTCGATGTTCGGGATGGGTGGAGGCGCCGGAATCGGCTACCCGGTGGCAAAGATGGCGATGATGGGGTTCGTGCGGGCGTTAGCGATGGAGGGCGCCCCGCACGGGATTACGTGCAATGCGATCTCGCCAGCCGCCTTTACCCGGCTGGTCGCCATGCATCTTCCCGACAGCGACATTCGCGACTGGATGGAAAAGGCCGCCACACCCGAACGCGTGGCGTCAGTGGTCGCCTGGCTGGTCCATCGCGATGCAACATGCACCGGCCAGTCGATCGCTGCATCCTCTGGCCGTTTCGCCAAAATCGTGACCGGCTTTTCAAAAGGTTATGCCGGTGGCGACCTGACCATCGAGGAGGTGCGCGACCATTTCGATGAAGCCATTGCCACCGACCATATCGATCTCATCGAAAATACCGGCGATGCGATCGCGTTATACCTTAGTGCGCTCAAGGAACGACGGCTGTCTGAGTTGAACAGTCCGCCCGAATGGGTCGCCTGAACGCCCATGCCACAGAACCACCAAGACCAGATCGAAAGCATACCGACTCATGGCTAAACAGGAAATCGAAGCCGGCCACCGCAGATTACGCTTTGCGATAATTGGCGCGGGCATGGCCGGACTGCTCGCCGGAATTCGGCTGGACCAGAAGGGTGATGCAGATTTCGTCATCTATGAAAAAGGGGACACCGTCGGCGGCACATGGCGGGAAAACCGTTATCCGGGCCTGACCTGCGACGTTCCCGCCCATGCCTATACCTATAGTTTCGCGCCCAACCCGGAATGGACGCAGTTTTTCTCCCCCGGTCCGGAGATTCAGCATTATTTCGAACGGGTCGCGGATGATTATCGGCTCCGTGACCGCATCCGCTTCAATTCGGAAGTGACGGACTGCCGCTACGTCGATGGCCGCTGGCATATCGAGACGTCCGATGGCTGCAAAGACATCGTCGATGTCATCATCGCCGCGACCGGCGTGTTGCATCACCCCAATATCCCGGCCATTCCCGGCCTGGAGGACTTCGGGGGCGATAGCTTTCACAGCGCACGCTGGGACGACAGCGTAGCGCTCGACGGCCGACGCATCGGCGTCATTGGCAATGGTTCGACCGGCGTCCAGATCGTTTCGGCCCTGTCGACCCGCGCCAGCACGCTTGTCCATTTCCAGCGGTCGCCACAATGGATCATGCCGGTCCAGAACTTCATCTATTCGGAAACCGATCGCCACGCCTTTCGTTCGGATGTGTCCAAGATCGACGCGATCCGCTTCGGCGAGGAATATTGGGCCGGCATCCGGCGGTTTAACAAGGCGATCATTGAGGTGGATTCGCCCGAAATGGCGGAAATAGAAGGCGTGGTCCTCCGTAATCTGGAGGACAATATTCAGGATCCGGCACTGCGCGAAAAACTCCGGCCCGATTATCGCGCTGCCTGCAAGCGGTTGATCTATTCGCCCGACTATTATGAGGCGGTGCAACGTCCCGGTGTGATCGTTGAGACGGGAGCAATCGAACGGGTCGAGGTCACAGGCGTCCGCATGAATGATGGCACGCAGCACGAACTGGACGTGTTGGTATTGGCAACAGGTTTCAAGACCGACCGTTTCGTGCGCCCCATTAAGGTAATCGGACGAGGCGGTAATAACCTCGATGATGCCTGGGCGCTGCGCCCGACCGCTTATTACGCAATCACCGTGCCCGATTTCCCCAACCTGTTCCTGCTCAACGGCCCCACCGCACCAGTGGGCAATTTCTCGCTGATCGACATCGCTGAGCGGCAATGGGACTATATCGACCAACTCCTCGATCTTTTGCGCGACGGAACCTGTTCCGCGATCGCTGCAAAGCCCGAAGCCATGGCTGATTATGAGGAGCGCCGTATCGCGGCCGCGAAGCGGACGATTTTCGGCTCGGGGTGCACGAGCTGGTATCTAGACGCGCAGGGCGTGCCCCAGACATGGCCATGGAGCTACGACCATTTCGCCCAATCGATGGCCGCGCCACGGATGGAGGATTTCGAACTGGCGTAATCGCGCGCGCAGTCCACCAGTTTGGGCGACTTACCCCAAATGAAGGTGGATGATCGCCAGAGCCACCAGTAATCTCGATGGCGCGGCAAAAGACCGCAAAAGGAATTAAAATGACCGGCGAGGACTATTTCGAGATACAGAATCTCATTTTCACCTACCCCATGCTGCTCGACGGGGGCGATTTCGACGCGGTCGGGCGCCTTTTTGAACATGCTGTCGTTTACAGCGCGGGGATGCTGATGGCCGACCGCGATCCTGCCGCGATGGCGGCCTCGTTCCGCGACTGGGTCATTACCTATTCGGACGGAACGCCACGGACGCGCCATTTCATAAGCAATGTCATCATTAGGCCGAAGGACGAGGGCACGGCCGTCGTCTCATCCTATGTGATGGTCTTCCAGCAAACCGATACGCTGCCGCTCCAGCCCGTCATCGGCGGAGATTACCGCGACACCGTGGCAAAGGTCGATGGCCAGTGGCGCTTCATCGAACGCCATATGGGCAATGATCTCATCGGCACGCTGACCGATCATGGACGCGATCTGCGCGCGATAACGCCCACGCGAGCGAACTGAACAGGAGCGGAGCTCATGCGATATAAAGACAAGGTCGTCATCGTAACCGGTGCCGCATCGGGCATCGGCCGTGCCACCGCCCGGCGGATGGCATCAGAAGGCGCGATACTTGTGCTTGGTGATCTCAACGAAGCGGGCGCAAAGGCCGTCGCTGACACGCTCGATACCTTGACCACGCCAGTGGTGATCGGGTTCGATGCTGGCGATCCCGATTCCTGCCGCGCGTTCATCGCTGAGGCGGCAAAGGCGGCGGGCCGCATTGACATGCTGTGCAACATCGCGGGCATCATGGACTGGGCGCCGCTCGCCCGTTTCGACGACAGCCGCTGGGAGCGGATGGTACGCGTCAATCTGAGCAGCGTATTTTACCTCTGCCAGGCGGCGATGCCGCACCTGGTCGCCGCGAAGGGCAATATCGTCAACATCAGTTCGGCGGCGGGCCTCGTCGGCATCGCCTACACCACGGCCTACTGCGCCACCAAGCATGGCGTGATCGGCATCACCAAGTCGTTGGCAGTCGAATTCGCAAGCACTGGCGTTCGCGTCAATGCCATCTGTCCGACCGGCGTGAAAACGGCGATGACCGGGGAACTCGTCTGGCCAGATGATGTCGATGTCAGCCTGCTGACGCGCAATGCATCGAAGATGGGCGACATGATCGACGCCGAAGAAGTCGCCGCTGCCATCGCCTTTCTGGGATCTGACGACGCGCAGAGCGTCAGCGGTATCGCCATGCCCGTCGATGGGGCGCAGACGGCGGGATAATGCACGCGCGTCTTGCCGCAAACAATCAAATGGGAAGAGGGCCAATGTCGGAGCCAAATTCAGAACTCGTCGAGACGATGTTCTCGCGCATGGCGGTATCGCGCGCGATCGAACGGTTAATGCTGCGCCACACGCGCGATCATAAATTCTCCGGCTGGTGGCATCCGGGCGAAGGACAGGAGGCTGCGCCTATCGGCGCGTCCGCCGCTCTCGCGACATCGGATTATCTTTGGTATCAGGGACGCGGCGCTGCCTGGGCGATTGGCAAGGGGATGGCGCCCGGCCCCATCCTTGGCGACCTGCTCGGCAAGATGTCGGGCGCGACACGCGGCAAAGGTGGCGGTGTTCCTCATTGGGCCGACTATTCGATCGGCGTAATGGGCGAAGGCGCGACGCTAGGCAGCGTCTATCCCTTGGCTGGCGGGTCAGCGCTTGCGTCCAAGATCCGAAAGGACGGGCGGGTCTCGCTGGCAAATTTCGGCGACGGCACGTCCGCAAGGGGCACGTTTCACGAAACCATGGTCCACGCTGCGGCATGGAAATTGCCGCTGATCTATTTCTGCGAGAATAATGGCCTGCTGGTTGGTACGCGTCTGGGATCGGTCAACCCGACGACGGACATCGCTGACTACGCGGCGGGCTATCATATTCCCAGTGTCATCGTCGACGGCCAGGATGCGATCGAAGTCTATGCGGCGACCTGTGAAGCGGTCGATCGCGCGCGCCGGGGCGACGGGCCGACGCTGATCGAAGCCAAGGTCACGCGCCGTCGCGGGCATTATGCGGGCGATCCCCAAAATTATCGCAGCGACAGCGAATTCGACGATTATCGCGATCCGCTGGATGTTCTGGCCGCGCGGCTTTCGGGAAATGCCGCTGCGCGACTGATCGAGGAGGCGGAAGGCATCGTGGATGCAGCCTATCGGGAGGCAAAGGCCGCGCCCGACCCCGACATGTCGGTTATCGAACGGGATCTTTATTATGTCGACTGAAACGATGGGCTATAATGCGGCGATGGGCCTTGCCCTGATTGAAGAAATGCGCGCCGACGACAGCATATTCGTGCTGGGGCAAGGTGTCGCCACGGGCGGATGGTTCGGCACGGAAAAGGGGCTGATCGACGAGTTCGGCGTCGACCGGGTTTTGGACAGCAATATTTCCGAAGCGTTCGAGGCGGGCCTCGCCACCGGGGCGGCGATTGCGGGGATGAAGCCCGTCATCAATATGGGCTTTGGCGATTTCGCCCTGATCGCTGGCGATGAGATTTATCATAAGCTCGCTAAATGGCGCTATATGCACGGCCTGAATGTGCCGATGACTGCCGTCATCATTTTCCCGATCGGAGCGATGGGCGGCGCGGGGCCGGAACACTCAAGCTGCACCGAAGTCTTGGGGATGCATTTTCCGGGACTGAAGGTGGTCGTTCCCTCGACGCCGGAAGATGCAAAGGGGCTTATGAAAGCGGCGCTGCGCGAACCCAACCCCGTATTGTTTCACAGTGTCCAGAGCCTGGGGTGGAGCAAGGGATCTGTCCCTCTCGACCCTGAATTCATCGTTCAGATCGGCAAGGCCGCGATCCGCCGCCAAGGCGACAGCATGACGCTGATAACCTATGGGTCGATGGTATCTCGCTCACTTGCTGCGGCCGATCAGCTCGCCGCCGACGGCATCGATGTCGAGGTGATCGATCTTCGCAGCCTTGTGCCACTGGACTGGGACTGCGTGCTCGGATCGGTGCGCAAGACGCATCGTGCAATGGTCGTCCATGAAGCGGCCAAGACCGCTGGCCCCGGCGCGGAAATCGCGGCGCAGATACAGGAAACCGCATTTTTCGATCTGGAAGCACCAATCCTGCGCCTTGGCGCGAAGGATTTTCCGTTGCCCCAGCACAGTGATCTGGAAGCCCTTTCGATCCCGTCCATCGATGCCATCGCACAGATGGCACGGGACCTGATGAGCCTTTGAGGAAATGCCAATGTCCATTCTACACACCCTCAACATTCCGCAAATGGGCTCGGTAGAGAATGCCAAGATCCTTGAATGGCGAATTTCGGAAGGCGACAGTTTCAAAGAAGGCGATATCCTCTACGAGGTGGAGACGGACAAGACCGCAACGGAAGTCGAAGCGGTCGAGGCCGGGATACTCGCCCGACAGATCGGTCGGACAGACGACGAGATGAAGATTGGCGACAAGGTTGGCCTCTGGGTTCCGCCCGGCACGTCACCGACCGCGATCGCGGAGGCGCTGGCGGCAATTGATGAGGCTGGCCCGGCCACAGTTGCGGAGCAGGCCATTGCGCCCTCGACCACAACGGCCGACCCGACTGACATGAAAGGCATTGCGGGACGGATAAGCCCGCTGGTTCGCAAACTTGCAAAGGATCATGGCGTTGACCTGTCGGCCGTGACCGGAACCGGGCCCGGCGGCAAAGTCACGCAGGACGACGTTCTTGCCGCAGGCGGCGGCGATCGGCCGACGCTCGCGCCGCACTCGATGCGGCGAAAGGCCATTGCCCAAACGCTGACGAAAGCGGCGGCAGTGCCTTCGTTGACGGCGGATATGCAGATCGATCTTTCGGCGCTGTTCGCAAGGCGCGCCGCCCTGAAAGAGGCGGGGCAACCCACGCCTTCCATTCTGGGCTATATCGCCCATGTCACTGCGACAACCATTCTCAAACATCCAAAGTTAAATGCGACTTGGGGCGAGCAGGAACTGTCGCTTTGGCCAACGGTCAATCTGGGGATCGCGGTCGATGCGGAAGATGGCCTGATAGTGCCGGTGATCCGTAACGCGGAACAGCAAGACCCGATGGCGCTCACTCAGGCAATCGCCGCATTGGCGGAGAGCGTCCGTACCGGATCGGTCAGGCAAGCGGATCTGGAAGGTGGAACGTTTACGATCTCCAATCCCGGCTCTGTCGGACCTGTCATGCGCGCCGAAGCCTTGCTGAATGTTCCGCAAGTTGCGCTGCTGGGCGTGGGCGGCATCGTTCACTCGCCTCGCGCAGCGATGGTAGACGGTGAATGGACTGTGGCGGTGAAGCCGATGGTCTGTTTTTCACTGACCTTCGACCACCGCGCGATCGACGGAGGCCCCGTCATCGCTTTCCTCAATGCACTGAGGGCCGGGATCGAGGCGCTGTGAGGTCCAACAGGGCAATAGGCAGTCCCTCCGTCCAGCCATGTGCAGGAACACAAGTTGATGGAAAATGATCTCGGCGAAGCGCAAATCATCGCTGGCAAGGTGGAAGCTTTCGTCAGGAATGTCGTCATCCCTTTTGAGGCGGATTATCACCAGGGAGGTCATGGGCCGTCCGATGCGTTGGTCCAGGAGATGCGGGCCAAGGCCATCGCTTCGGGGCTGCTGACACCGCATGTTCGACCAGATGGCTCTCACTTCACCCACCGCGGGACCGCACTGATCCTGCGCGCTTCGGGCCTGTCACCGCTCGGCCCCGTCGCTTTGAACACATCTGCGCCGGATGAGGGCAATATCTACCTTCTAGGCCACGTCGCAACGACAGAGCAGAAAGCGCGTTTCCTTGATCCGCTGATCGCGGGGCACGGCCGCTCCTGCTTCCTGATGACGGAACCAGCGGAAGAGGGCGGCGCCGGGTCCGATCCCTCGATGATGATGACGATGGCGCGGCAGGACGGCGACTACTGGATCGTGAACGGGCGCAAGGCGTTCGCGACGGGCTTCGAAGGCGCGGCGTTCGCGATCCTGATGGCAAAGACGGTGCGCGACGGCAAGGATGCCGCGACCATGTTTCTGGTCGATCTTCCGCATCCCGCGATCAGGCAGGATCGGCTGATCGACACCATCGACAGTTCGATGCCGGGTGGCCATGCGGTCGTCACGATCAAGGATTTACGCCTGCCGACCAGCGCCATCCTCGGTGCGCCGCACGAAGGGTTCGCCTACGCACAGATACGCCTCAGCCCGGCCCGGCTGACACATTGTATGCGCTGGTTGGGGAGCGCTATGCGTGCCAACGAAATTGCGACAGCCTATGCGCTCAAACGCAAGGCCTTCGGCCAGTTGCTGATCGATCACGAAGGCGTCGGCTTCATGCTCGCGGAAAATTTGATCGACCTCAAGCAGAGTGAATTGATCATCGACTGGTGCGCCGATGCACTCGACCGCGGAGACAAAGCTGTGACTGAAAGCTCTATGACAAAGGTTGCGGTGTCGGAGGCGCTCTACCGCGTCGCTGACCGTTGCGTACAGATATTGGGCGGCACGGGGGTATCGCGCGATACGGTCGTTGAGCAGGTCTTTCGAGAAATCCGGGCTTTTCGCATTTATGACGGTCCGACAGAAGTTCATAAATGGTCGCTGGCCAAAAAAATCAAGCGCACCTTCGCGATTGCGAATATTGAATGAGCACCGATCCGCAGTCCAATGTGGGCACGACCCCGGTACGCGCGGGTCAGGGCTTCGATGAGCAGGCGATGGCCCGCTGGATGAAGTCGAATGTCGCGGGTTTCACCGGTCCGTTGAGTGTTGACCAGTTCAAGGGCGGGCAATCCAACCCGACTTACCGGCTTATGACGCCTGGCCGGGCTTATGTTCTGCGCTGTAAGCCTATGGGGCAGTTACTGGCCGGGGCGCATGCGATCGAACGCGAGGCGCAGGTATTGACCGGCCTCGAAAAAGCCGGCTTCCCGGTGGCACATGTCTATGGGCTGTGCACTGACGATAGCGTGATCGGCCGATGGTTCTATGTCATGGAATTGGTGGAAGGGCGCATCTTCTGGGACGCTACGCTGCCAGAGGTTAATGTTGCCGACCGCCCGGCCTATTTCGATGCGATGAACGCTGCTATGGCCCAGCTTCACGGGGTTGATTATCACGCCGTAGGGCTGGGTGAATATGGCCGGCCTGGCAATTACTTCGCACGCCAGATCGACCGCTGGTCGCGGCAGTACCTTGGAGATGCCGAGGCCGGACGCGATCCGAACATGGATCGGCTGATCGAATGGCTGCCCGCTAATATTCCGCCCGACGACGAGTCATCGATCGTGCATGGCGACTTCCGCGTTGACAATATGATCTTCCACCCAACGGAACCGCGGGTTGTGGCCGTTCTCGACTGGGAACTGTCGACGCTCGGTAATCCGCTCGCGGACTTCGCCTATAACGCGATGATGTACCGTATGCCGCCCCACATCGTGGCGGGGTTGGGCGGCGTCGACCTTGCCGCATTCAATATTCCAACTGAGGACGAATATGTCGCAGCTTATTGTAAGCGGACAGGCAGAGCCTCTATTCCCAATTACCATTTCTATATTGCGTTCAATTTCTTTCGGTTGGCGGCCATCTTTCACGGCATCAAAGGCCGCGTCATCCGGGGCACGGCGTCATCCGTGCAAGCAGCGGAGCGGGCCGAAGCATTTCCGGAGCTTGCACGATTAGCGTGGCAGCAAATACAAGAGTTTCGCTTAGCTACATCTACACCGGACTATGGCGATTGTGGGTCTGCAACCTAAGGCCTGTGGGGATTCATCGCGAGTTGATGACGGCGGCGGGGAGGCAGATCATGGCCTCGAATCTTTGATCTGTTTGGCAGGCGCGCATGGCGATGCGCTTGAACTCTTTGAGTTTGCAGAAAAAGTTTTCGATCAAATGCCGCCACTTGTACATCTCGCTACCGAGCGGGATGGGCTTGCTTCGACGTGGGTTTGAAAACATCGGCTTTGCGCCAGTCGCGGAATCGTCGGAACACCGTGCTCCAGTTACCGAACACCGCAGGAAGGTCGCGCCATGGACTGCCTGTCCGGATAATCCACAGCACGGCCTCCATAAATAGCCGGTTGTTTCTCCCGCTCCGCCCTCGGTCAGTCGGCTTACCCAGACAATGCGGTTCCATCTTCGCCCATTGGGCGTCGGTCAATATGAAGCGATCCATCCAAAGCGTGAATCACATCTTCGCCAAAATGGGAATCTTAAATCCCCACAGGCCTTATTGCGCCTCGCCTCGCCGCGGAGGGACACTGCCTTCAGCCTGCGACCCAGATGAGCCCCCTGCCCGCCCGTCAAGCGCTCGGCGCGCCCTTCCTGATAGGGGCGGATGAAAGACCCAAAAACTGGAGCGTCGAACTGGATCAGCGGACGGGTTCAAGGAGGCGTTGCTTCGGCAGTTGATCCACGACAATCCTGAAATCCTCCCAATCACGCAGGAGGGCGGCCATCGCTGGAACAAGATATCTGAAATTGATATTCCTATTACTCATGAATCTTTTGTATGATACATATGCATCATGAGTCAGACCGATACCAGCCTTTGGCTTGCCCTTCTGCATCAGCTTCCTGCGAAGCCGCCCTATCTGCGGGTGAAAATCTGGCGGCGATTGCAGGCGATTGGCGCCGTTCCTCTCAAAAATGCCGTCCACGTCCTTCCGCGTTCGGTCGAGGGTGAGGCGGCGTTCCGGGAGCTTCTGACCGAGATCACGGAAAATGGCGGCGAAGCCACCCTCATCGAGGCCCGACTGTTGGTTGGCCAGACCGACTTGGACGTCCGCACGCTGTTCGATACCGCGCGAGATGCGGACTATGACGAGATCGCGCAGGCCGCTCGCCGGTTGCTGGAAACGGGACCGGCCAGCGGCGCCGATATCGCGCGCCTGCAAAAGCGGATGGAAGAGGCCAGCCGATTGGACTTCTTTGGCGCTCATGGTCGTCAGGACGCCGAGGCGGCGCTGGCGGAGCTGGACCGCCAACGTTATCAGCATCCCGATGTGAGCCGAGCCGAACCGGCGGACGCGCCACAGCCGATCGACCTTATCGGCCGCACCTGGATCACGCGCAGCGGCATCCATGTCGATCGCATCGCCTGCGCCTGGTTGATCCGGCGCTTCATCGACCCGAACGCCCGGTTCAAATTCGTCGACGGCCGCCATTATGATCCCGTCGAGGGCGAACTCCGCTTCGACATGGTCGATGCCGAATTCACGCATGAAGGCGGCCGTTGCAGCTTCGAGACGCTGCTCATGCGCGCTGACCTGATAAATGATCATGCGCTCGTGGCGATCGGTGAGATCATCCATGAACTGGACATTGGCGACGGCAAGTTCGCCCGGCCGGAAACGGCGGGCGTCGGCGCCATGCTGTCGGGCGTTTGCGCATCGACTGACGACGATCTCCAGCGCATCGCCACCGCCAGCGAGGCGCTCAACCAGTTCCACGCCTATTTCAGCACAAGAAAGTCCGACCGATGAGCGCCACCATCACCGATCTTGACGAAGGCGTCGCTGTTACGCCCCGAGATCATGGAATCGCCTTTGGTGAGGCCGTGCGCGTCTGGGCGCGGATCGCCGCGCTGAGTTTCGGCGGACCGGCAGGTCAGATCGCAGTCATGCACCGCATCCTTGTCGATGAGAAACGCTGGATCGGTGAGGAACGCTTCCTGCACGCACTCAACTATTGCATGTTACTGCCTGGTCCAGAGGCGCAGCAACTGGCGTCCTATATTGGCTGGCTGTTGCACCAAACCAAGGGCGGGTTGGTCGCCGGAGCCCTGTTTGTCCTCCCCGGCTTCCTGGCGATCCTGGCGCTGAGCTACATCTATGTGCTGCTCGGCCATGCGCCTCTGATCGAAGGCCTTTTCTTCGGCCTCAAAGCCGCAGTTTTGGCGGTCGTCGTTCAGGCAGTTGTTCGCGTCGGCTCCCGCGCGCTCAAGAACAACGTGATGCGGGGCATGGCGGTCGCAGCTTTCGCAGCGATCTTCTTCCTGGGCGCGCCCTTCCCCGTCATCATATTGGCGGCCGCACTTGGCGGCTATATCGGCGGCCGGGCGGGTCTTCCCGCGTTCAGGGGCGGCGGCAGCCACGGATCGGGCGGCGGCAACATTGTCCATGATCGCGACACCGCACTTGGCGAAGGCCTGCCGGATCACGCCCGGCCCAACCTTTCCTGGTCGCTCAAGATTTCGACAACCTTGCTGTTCCTCTGGCTTGCACCCGTGGTCCTGCTGTTCGTTTTCGCGGGACCCAACGATGTCTTCACCAAAATCGCGGCCTTCTTCAGCCAGATGGCGGTTGTGACCTTCGGCGGAGCCTACGCGGTGTTGGCCTATGTGGCGCAAGAGGCGGTGGGCACCTTCGGCTGGTTGCGCCCCGGCGAGATGCTGGATGGTCTGGGGCTGGCGGAAACGACGCCCGGTCCGCTCATCATGGTGACGCAGTTCGTCGGCTTCCTCGCGGCATTTCGCGAAGCGACCGGGTTGAACCCGCTCGTGGCGGCAACGCTGGGGGCAATCCTCACAACCTGGGTTACGTTCGTGCCTTGCTTCCTTTGGATTTTCGCGGGTGCGCCCTTTGTCGAAGGGCTGAGAGGGAACCGGGCACTTTCGGCGTCTCTTGGCGCAATCACTGCCGCCGTGGTCGGGGTTATCCTGAACCTAGCGCTGTGGTTTGCGATCCATACCCTGTTCCGCGAAGTACGGCCGGTCCATTTCCTGGGCAGCAGTTTCGATATGCCCGTTCTGGCGTCGCTGAACCTTCCGGCGCTTGTTTTGGCAGTGGGCGCAGCGATCGCCGTCTTCCGCTTCAAAGTCGGCATGATCCCGGTCCTGTTTACGTGCGCCGGGTTGGGGGCGGCTTATGTCCTCCTCGTCTGAGCGGAAGACAATGGTCGAATTAAATTTGTGCATCGCAAAATATTGCTTGCGACTCCAATGAATCGATGACAGTTTGCTTTTTATCGGAGCAGGGGCGCTTCGATCCATAAGTTGAACCTAGCCGATGACGGCACGGTTCAACGTCGATCCTTAAAACGGATCTGCACGGCAATGACGCCGCCCGGATAGGTCGATCGACCTTTATCCTGGCGGCTTTTTTATTGGTTTTCCGCTGGCGGCCTGGATGCTGCCGCGCGGCTCTCAACATCATCTTCAAACGCCGGAACGCATTTCCGGCGACGGCTGGCTGCGCCTTTCGTGCAGCCGAAGCGCACAACAGGGAAGGAATTTGGGGAATGGCAGAGGTGGACAATCCGAATGGCGTCAGTCGGCGGGGGCTGCTCAAGACGACCGGAACTGCGGCCCTTTTTGCCGCAGTGCAACAGGCATTTCCGTCCGGCGCCTTTGCTGCTGGGGCCGGGCCGGAAGTAACCGGCGCCAAGCTCGGCTTCATTGCGCTGACGGATGCGGCGCCGCTGATCATTGCCAAGGAACTGGGCCTTTTCGCCAAATATGGCATGCCTGATGTGCAGGTCACGAAGCAGGCGAGTTGGGGCGCGACGCGGGACAATCTGGTGTTGGGCAGCGCCGCTGGCGGCATTGACGGCGCGCATATCCTGACCCCCATGCCCTATCTTTTGACGCTGGGCCGGATCGGCAAGGCAACGCCAATGAGCATTCTTGCCCGCCTTAACGTCAACGGCCAGGGCATTTCGGTGTCCAAGGAATATCTGGGTGCCAAGGCCGATATCAACGCCGCCAAGATGAAGGGCGTGATCGCGCAGCGCAAGGGCGCGGGCAAGAAGATCACCATGGCCATGACCTTCCCCGGCGGCACGCATGATCTGTGGATACGCTATTGGCTGGCGGCGGGCGGCATCGATCCCGACAAGGATGTGGAACTGATCACCATTCCGCCGGCGCAGATGGTCGCGAACATGAAGGCGGACACAATGGACGCCTTCTGCGTGGGTGAGCCGTGGAACGACCAGCTGGTCGCGCAACAACTGGGCTATACCGCCGTATCGACTGGCCAGATGTGGATGAACCATCCCGAAAAAAGCTTTGCGATGCGTTCCGACTGGGTCGCCAAATATCCGCGCGCGGCCGTCGCGATCACGGCGGCAGTGCTGGAGGCGCAGCGCTGGGCCGACAATCCGAACAATGTCACGCGCCTCGCCGGGGCTATCGCTGGCCGCGATTATCTGAAATGTCCGATCACCGACATTGCCGACCGGTTGCAGGGCAACTTCGCCATGGGCGACGGGCGGAAATACCCGAACGCACCGTTCAAGATGAAGTTCTGGAACGGCTATGCCAGCTTCCCTTACAAGAGCCATGACCTGTGGTTCCTGACCGAGGAGCAGCGCTGGGGTAAGCTGCCCATGACGCTCGACACCACGGGCACGATCGCCAAGGTCAACCGATCCGACATCTGGCGCAAGGCGGCCGCGATGCTGGGGGGCAAGGGTCCGGCCAGTGACAGCCGCGGCGTCGAGAAATTCTTCGACGGCAAGACATTCAATCCCGCCAATCCCAAGGCCTATCTGGCCAGCCTGGCGATCAAGCGCGTCTGATTGAGGGAGAAAGCCATGGCTTTACCATCATCCAACGGCAAGAGCGCACCGTCGGCTTCGGCCGCCGGTGCCGCTACAGCCGCCACCGAATTGGGGGTCATCCTGCCCTATCCCGAAGAGGCAATTGCGCGCCGCAGTTTCGAACCAGTCGCGGCGCCAGTCCATCCGCTGGTGAAGGCGGCGCGGACCGTGGTCGCCACTGTTCTGCCGACGCTGGTGATGCTGGTCGGATTGCTCGCCTTCTGGCAGCTGCTGTGCAGTTCACCCGACACGACCTTCCCCAGCCCGCTCAAGGTCTGGCAGGAAAGTCATGAGGTGATCGTCCATCCGTTCAAGGGCCTGGACGTCGGCCTCACCCATTTCAGCATTCAGGACGGCGGCGATGTCGGCATTGCCGGGCATGTGCTGACCAGCCTCAGCCGTGTGCTGATCGGTTACAGCCTGGCTTCGGTGGTCGGCGTGGCGCTGGGCATTTTGATCGGGCAGAGCATATTTGCCTTCCGAGCGCTCGACCCCCTGTTTCAGGTGTTGCGGACAGTACCGCCGCTGGCATGGCTGCCCATCAGCCTCGCCATTTTCCAGCAGGCGCAACCTTCGGCAATCTTCCTGATCTTCATCACCGCGATCTGGCCGGTCATCCTGAATACGGCTGCGGGCGTACAAACCATTCCGGCGGCCTATCGCAATGTCGCAAAGGTGCTGGCGCTCAATCCGATCGAATATTTCACCCGCGTCATGCTGCCCGCCACGGTGCCGCACATGTTCACCGGCCTGCGCATCGGCGTCGGCATGAGCTGGCTCGCGATCGTGGCCGCTGAAATGGTGCAGGGCGGCACCGGCGTCGGCTTCTTCATCTGGGACAGTTACAACAGCTCGCTGCTGACCGACACCATCGTGGCGCTGGTCTGGATCGGGCTGGTGGGCTTCGCCCTGGACCGCATCGTCGCCTTTGCGGGCCGCATCATCGGCCGCGCAGGCTGAACAAGGGAGGCGTTCATGAAACAACGCAGCTATCTCGCGCTAGAAGGCATCACGGTCGAATTTCCGACCAAGGCGGGACGCTTCTGCGCGCTCGACGGAATCGATCTGGAAGTTGAAAAGGGACAGTTTGTCGCGCTGATCGGCCATTCTGGTTGCGGCAAGTCGACTCTGCTCAATGCCGTGGCGGGTCTGGTCAAGCCGACGCGCGGCGCCATCTTCCTAGATGGGGAGGTGGTGGACGCACCGGGACCGGATCGGGCGGTGGTCTTTCAGGACCATTCGCTGCTGCCCTGGTTGACGGTCGAGGAAAATGTGCGGCTGGCGGTCGACAAGACGGCGCAGGGCAAGAGCAAGGCCGAACGCAAAGATTGGGTCATGCATAATCTGGAACTGGTCCAGATGGCGCATGCCGCCGCCAAGCGGCCGGGCGAGCTTTCGGGCGGCATGAAACAGCGCGTCGGCATTGCCCGTGCTATCGCCATGAACCCGCGCGTGCTGTTGATGGACGAACCCTTCGGCGCGCTCGACGCGCTGACGCGGGCGGCGTTGCAGGATGTGGTCATGGAATTGCAGGCGCGGCTCAACAACACCGTGCTGATGATCACCCATGATGTTGATGAGGCGGTGTTGCTGGCCGACCGGGTGGTGATGATGACCAACGGCCCGGCTGCGCGCATCGGCGAGGATCGCACCATCACGCTCGCCCGGCCGCGCAACCGGCTCGAAGCCATCGATACGCCTGAATATTCCGAGGCACGATCGGCCGTCATCCACTTCCTGCACGAGCGCTACCGCAATCCAGCAACGCTCGCCGCCTGAGATTCAAGACGTTTCAACTTGGAGGGGATGCTCTGAAAAGGCCGAAAAGAGCCATCGGAAGCATTTGAAGGGGAATTTATGGGTAGAGTTTCATTTCTGTTATCGGCAACGGCCTTGTCCGCGATCGCGACACCGGTGCTGGCGCAGGACATTGTGTTCAAGCCGATCATCGAGGCGCGTCTGCGGTATGAGACGGTGGACCAGGATGGTCCTGCGCCGCTCACCAGCAGCCGCGACGCCGATGCGGTGACCGTGCGTCTGCGCGCGGGTGGCGAGATTTCCAAGGGGCCGTTCGCCTTCCTGGCCGAGGGGGAAGGCACGCTGGCGATCGACGAGGATTATAATAGCGGCGTCAATGGCAAGACGCTCTATCCGGTCGTGCCAGACCCGGAAAATGTCGAGCTGAACCGTCTCCAGCTCCAATATCGCACCAAGCCGCTAGTGGTGACGGTCGGCCGTCAGCGGATCAATCTGGACGATCAGCGTTTCGTCGGATCGGTCGCCTGGCGCCAGAATGAACAGACGTTCGATGCCGTGCGCATCGAATATATGGGCGTCAAAAATCTGAAGGTCGACGTGACCTACGCGATTTCGGCCCGGACCATCTGGGGCATCGACGGCGGCAAGTTCGGCGCGACCAACCGGCCGACCCAAATCGATGGCGACGATATTTTCGCCAATATCTCCTACAAGACCAAGTACGGCACGCTGACCGGCTTTGCCTATCTCGTCGATGAGGATGAAGCTGTGGCGGCGCTGCGCCGGAACAGCAGCCAGACCTATGGTGCGCGGTTCGCGGGCGCGATGCCGCTGTCGAAGAAGGTGAAGCTCAGCTACCTCGCCAGCTATGCGCATCAAAGCGACTATAGGGGCAATCCTGTCGATTATTCGGCGGACTACGCCGCTGCGGAGCTGGGGCTGGATGTCGCTGCATTCAAGCTGACCGGCGGATATGAACTGCTCGGCTCCGATGCGGGTGCGACGGGGATTGCGGGTGGCTTCGCCTTCCAGACGCCCTTCGCGACGCTGCACAAGTTCAACGGCTGGGCCGACAAGTTCCTGACGACGCCGGGGACAGGCATTCAGGACTATTATGCGGGCGTCGGCTATACCGTGCCCAAGATCGGCAAGGCGGGGCCGCTCGTCGCGTCCTTCACCTATCATCATTTCAGCAGCGACCGGCTGTCGATCCATTATGGCGACGAATATAATGCGCAGGTCACGCTGAAGCTCGACAAGCATCTGAGCGCTCTCGTCAAATATGCCGATTATGATCGCAAGGGGATCGCCAGCTTCACCGGTGACGCTGACACGAAGAAATTCTGGGCTCAGATCGACTACGCGCTCTGAACGGATAGCTGACTATTTCAGGCGCGCGACTTCTGGTTCGACCGACATCCCCGTGAGCGAGTTTCGTGAAACGTGGGACACAAGGTTGGCACGGAGCGCGCGCCCAAACCCCGCCCAATCTGGGCAATCCGCTTCTTTCTGATTAAAATGGACGGATCCGGGATCGGGTAGGCTCCTTTCCGAAATATGCTGACAGAGATTTTGGAAAACCGTCCGTCCATGTTCATAGAGTTTGTCTGTTCAGCCTCAGAGCATTGGTGACGACGCTGACGGATGACAGCGCCATCGCCGCCGCTGCAATCATGGGTGAAAGCAGGATGCCGAATAGCGGATAGAGCAGGCCCGCCGCGATCGGGATGCCGGCAGCATTGTAGATGAAGGCGAAGGCGAGGTTTTGCCGGATATTCGACATGGTCGCCCGACTAAGTAGGCGGGCACGCACGATGCCGTTGAGGTCGCCCTTGAGCAAGGTCACGCCTGCGCTCTCGATGGCGACATCTGTTCCAGAGCCCATGGCTATGCCGACATCGGCGGCGGCAAGGGCTGGAGCGTCGTTCACGCCATCACCGGCCATGGCGACCACCCGGCCCTCACTCTTGAGCTTGGCGATGACCGCGCTCTTTTGATCGGGCAGCACGTCCGCCTCGACTTCGTCGATGCCCAGCCGTGCCGCCACCGCCTGCGCCGTTGTCTTGTTGTCGCCGGTCAGCATCACGACGCGGATTCCCTCTTTACGCAGTGCGGCGAGCGCTTCCGGGGTGGTCTGCTTGACGGGATCTGCGATGGCAATAATGCCAGCCGCTTCGCCGTCAATACAAACGAAGATCGCAGTTGCGCCGTCCCTCCGCAGATCGTCAGCGGCAGCGGCGAGCGCACTGGTATCGACGCCCTGATCATCAAGAAATGACGCGTTGCCCAGGACGATCCTGCGCCCTTCGACGATGCCGGTCGCTCCGCGTCCGGTCGGAGAATCGAACGCGCCAACCTCGGGCAAGACCATCGACCGGCCCCGGGCGGCTTCGACAATGGCAAGAGCAAGCGGGTGCTCCGAAGCCCGTTCGACCGAGGCGGCGAAACGTAGTAATTCGGCCTCCATCTGGCCCGCAGTCGGCACTATGGCGATCACGGCGGGACGCCCTTCCGTAAGCGTGCCGGTCTTGTCGACAACCAGTGTGTCGACCTTCTCCATATGCTCCAGCGCCTCGGCATTCTTGATGAGGACGCCCAGGCCCGCACCCCGGCCCACGCCCACCATGATAGACATCGGGGTTGCCAGGCCCAGCGCACAGGGGCAGGCGATAATGAGTACCGCGACAGCCGCGACGAGACCGTAGGCGAAGCGAGGCTCCGGCCCCCAGATACCCCAACCGGCGAAAGCAAGGACGGCGACGGCGATGACGACCGGCACGAACCAGCCCGAAACCTGATCGGCCATGCGCTGGATCGGCGCGCGCGACCGCTGCGCCTCGGCAACCATCTGCACGATGCGGGCCAGCATCGTGTCGCGGCCCACCTTGGTGGCCACGACGACAAGGGCGCCGGTCTGGTTGAGTGTACCGCCGATGACGCTATCGCCCTTGGCCTTGGTGACCGGCATGGATTCTCCCGTCACCATGGACTCGTCCAGTGATGAACGTCCGTCCTCGACAGTCCCATCTACGGGCACCTTTTCGCCCGGTCGCACCCGAAGACGGTCGCCAACGCCGACGAGATCGAGACTGACCTCCTCATCCTCGCCATTTGCGAGCACACGACGGGCCGTCTTGGGGGCAAGGCGGAGGAGTGCCTTGATCGCACCTGACGTTCGCTCGCGCGCCCGCAGTTCGAGAAGCTGGCCAAGCAGGACGAGGACAGTGATCACCGCCGCAGCCTCGAAATACACAGCCACCATGCCATCGGCGTTGCGGAAGGCTGGAGGGAACAGCTCGGGGGCCAGTGCAGCGACCATGCTGTAAGCCCATGCGACACCCGTGCCCATGGCAATCAGGGTGAACATGTTCAGGTTGCGGGTCTTGAGAGAGGCCCAGCCCCGCGTAAAAAACGGCCATCCGGCCCAAAGCACGACGGGCGTCGCCAGCACTAGCTGAATCCCCGTTGAAACCGGCATAGGCACGAAATGATGAAGAGCGGGAAACAGATGCCCGCCCATTTCCAGCACGAACACGGGAAAGGCGAGGATGAGGCCAATCCAGAATCGACGTGTCATGTCGGCCAGTTCCGGACTGGGACCGCTCTCCGCACGCGCCATTTCCGGTTCGAGAGCCATGCCGCAGATCGGACAGGCGCCGGGATGATCCTGTCGCACTTCCGGGTGCATCGGGCAGGTCCAGATCGTGCCCTCGGGGTTTGCGTTCGGGATGGGCGGCGTTCCGCCGATATAGCGTAGGGGATCGGCCGCGAACTTTGCCTGGCACTTGCTGCTGCAAAAATAGAAAGTCTTGCCGCCATGCTCGGCGCGATGCGCCGTGCCATGCGGATCGACCAGCATACCGCAGACGGGATCGCGCACATTCTGCTCCGCCATGGAGGCGTGATGATCGTGACGGGCATGGTCCATCTCAGTTCCTCGTCTGATCTACGTCCCTGCTTCTCGACAGCGTGTTGACGTCAGTAAGCCAAGGCCGAGGCTTTTACGCCGATAGTGACATCATGCTCATCGCTACAGCGGCAAGCCCGACTGTGTCGAGGCGGAGCGCTTCTTACACATCGAATATCGGTTGAACTATCTGCGGTTCATTTATGAAAAGCCAAACGTGACGCGTGCCAGCGGAGATGATCCGCCATAAAGGTGGAAATGAAATAATAGCTGTGATCATAGCCCTCGCGCATGTTGAGGGTGAGATCGATATTCGCTGCGGCGCAGGCGTCCTTCAGCAGATGGGGGCGCAGTTCCTGATCCAGAAACATGTCTGCCCCGCCTTGGTCTACCAGCAGCGCGCTGACCTTCGCGCCGTCCTCAATCAAGGCTACCGCATCATGCTTCCGCCAGGCGTTGCGGTCGTTGCCGAGATATCCTGACAAAGCCTTCTGCCCCCACGGAACCTGACTTGGGGCAACGATGGGGGCGAAGGCAGAAACTGCCGCATATCGATCCGGGTGGCGCAGTCCGATGGTCAAGGCGCCATGGCCGCCCATCGAATGGCCCATGATCGACTGCCGGGTCATATCCGCAGGGAAGTTATCCGCGATCACTCGCGGCAGTTCGTCTGTAAGATAGGACCACATCTTATAATGGCGGTTGTAGGGCGCTTCGGTCGCATCGACGTAGAAGCCCGCGCCAAGGCCGAAATCATAAGCGCCCGCCGGATCGTCCGGTACATCATCGCCGCGCGGCGATGTATCGGGCGCTATGAAGATCAGCCCAAGATCGGCGCATGCGCGGCGAAACTCGCCCTTTTCCGTCACATTTGCGTGGGTGCAGGTCAGCCCGGACAGATACCAGACAATGGGGAGCTTCCGCCCTTCCGCCTGTGGTGGAACGAAGACCGAAAAGGTCATCTCCGTTCCGGTCGCGCTCGACGCGTGCTTGTACACGCCTTGCACGCCTTCGAAAGAACGACTGGCGCTGACCTGCTCTATGCTCATTGGTCAGTGCCCGCCGGATCGCGAAAAGGGGCGACGTCGCCATCGTCGGAGATTACTGCCATCTGGATATGCCGCTCCCATTGACGCTGTGTTTTCAGAAAAGGACCACCGACCTGATGCTTTCGCCCGCGTGCATGAGGTCGAAGCCTTTGTTGATTTCTTCGAGGGTAAGAAGATGGGTGATCATCGGGTCGATCTGGATATGCCCGTTCATGTACCAGTCGACGATCTTGGGAACATCGGTCCGGCCCTTCGCGCCGCCGAATGCCGTCCCCTTCCAGACCCGGCCGGTGACGAGCTGGAACGGGCGGGTGCTGATTTCCTTCCCGGCCTCAGCCACGCCAATGATGATGCTTTCACCCCAGCCACGATGGCAGCATTCCAACGCGGTGCGCATGACTTCGGTGTTGCCGGTGGCGTCGAAGCTATAGTCGGCCCCGCCATCCGTGACCTCAAGGATCTTCGCCACGGTTTCGTCGCGCGACAGTCCCTTGCCGTTGATGAAATGAGTCATGCCGAACTTGCGGCCCCATTCCTCACGGTCGGCGTTGATGTCGATGCCGATGATCTTGCCCGCGCCCACCATCTTGGCGCCCTGGATCACGTTGAGGCCGATGCCACCAAGGCCGAAGACGACGACATTCTCGCCCGCCTTCACCTTGGCGGTGTTGACGACCGCGCCGACCCCGGTGGTGACGCCGCAGCCAATATAACAGCTCGACTGGAACGGCGCGTCCTCCCTGATCTTCGCCACGGCGATTTCCGGCAGAACGGTGAAATTGGAGAAGGTCGAGCAGCCCATATAGTGAAAAATCGGCTGCCCCTTGTAGGAAAAGCGGGTCGTGCCATCGGGCATGAGTCCCTTGCCCTGGGTGGCGCGGATCGCGGTGCATAGGTTAGTCTTGCCCGAGAGGCAGCTTTTGCACTGGCGGCATTCCGGGGTGTATAGGGGGATGACGTGATCGCCGGGCTTTACGGACGTTACGCCGACCCCGACCTCCCGAACTATCCCTGCCCCCTCATGGCCCAGGATCGAGGGGAAGATGCCTTCGCTGTCGAAACCATCGAGCGTGTAGGCATCCGTGTGGCAGATACCCGTCGCCATGATTTCCACCAGGACCTCGCCAGCCTTTGGTCCTTCCAGGTCCAGCTGCACTATCTCAAGGGGCTTTTTGGCTTCGAAAGCGACGGCGGCGCGGGTTTTCATTCAATTTCCTCGATCCGAAATGACATCGCGCCTCTTAGCACTAGGCCAATAAGGCGGTAATAGGGTTTTTCCTCAATACACTATTGCGTGGGAGGGATAGTTATGTCGTCCTGGGACGGGTTCGACGAATTTCTGGCTGTGGCGTCCACAGGGTCGTTCACGCGCGCGGCGCAGTTGATCGGCATTGTCCGTCGTCAGAACATTCGGCACACGTCTCGTCGTAATTAGCGGAGTGCGGATCCGTCTGGGTTTTGATGTCAGGCGGCGAGCTTACGGTGTTGCAAGCGCCGATACATCCAGCCCCACCCGATGATCTTGAAGTAGGTGAAGTCGGTTTGCCACATCTCGTTCGGCCACGTGGTCTTGGTATGGAACTGATCAGCGGCCTTGATCGCGACATAAGCCGCGCTGGTGATCAGGTCATGGGCCTTCAAAAGGCGGTAAACCAAGGCTTCCGACACGAAGTAGCGTTTCTCGTCGGTGAAGCGTCCGCCAGTTCGCGTGGTGACAACTCGCTGTAATCCAGCGCCATCTCGACGATCTGATGCTGGATATCGTCGCCGATGCGGTTCCACACCCGGCTTGACGCCGATGGCCGATCTTCCAGCGCTTCCGGCCCGCCTTCGACGAAGCGATCATACCAGCGATAGAACGTCCGACGGGCAATACCGCAATCTCGTCGAACGCTTCTTCAGCAAACTCAAGCAGTTCCGCGCGGTGCCACCCGATACGACAAGCGCGACGACAACTTCCTCGCCTCAGTCCAACTCGCTTCCATCCGCATATGGTTGCGACATAATGAATCGGCCCCCTGAGGCATTTTCGAAGCAGATGGCATCATCTTCTGGCTCGGAAAATGCGGAAAACAAAAGACAAATAGAGCACGAGCAGTCAGGGCAAGTCAGTTGCTGCGGGGCACCTGCCCATATTGGAGCAACGGATCAGCATCCAGGCCGACATTCACTTCCCCAACCACGTCGATGAACAGCGAAAACAGCTCCGCCATCGAACTGATATCCAGCTTGGCGTAAATATTCCTCCGATGCACCTTCGCCGTGCCCTCGGCCATTTTCAGCCGTTTGGCGATCACATCTATCGGATATCCCCTAAGCATCATCTGAACGACTTCGAACTCCCGATCGGTCAACAAGGAACGGCCGAAATTATCGCGGGCTCTTTTCAGATCGTCGTGCAGCTTCACTTCTTCGGGCGAAGGAGGAACAAATAGTTTCGGATCGGCAAAATGTCGCCAGCTCGAAGAAAGCGTGCCGAAGACAATCGGAGCAATCGCCTTGGCCAGTTCCAATTCCTCATCCGAATAACGCCCCGCATCACGGGAACGCGCGAAGGAAAGCAATATGTGCCCACCCTGCCCGTCCGACATGCAATAGCACATCTCATCGACAAGATCGGTGTCAACATAGTGCCGAACGAAAAAATCGCTCGTTTGAAAATCATCCTGATCCACCACGTCCTTAAGACTGATCGCCTGATTTTCGATGGACCGCTCAATGGCGAGATAGAATGGATCGGTAAGGTAAAATCCGTTTTTATAGTCGTTGATCTGCTGCTGCCTGACAGACTTCGACGTACGATGTTCCACGACCTCTGGCCCTACATTTTCACGAAAATGGAACAACATCATCTCATCTGATCGGAGCGCGGCCGAGAACATGTCAAACAGCGCCTCTGCTCTCGCCTTACCTTCCAAAGCGATAAGCTGGGCGATCTTGCCATTCCACTCAGGGGAAGCCAGATATTCCAGTGACAACATTTCAGACATTTCCCCCTGCCCTGACTTCAAAACGAAACATGTTCAGGCAAACGCGTCCCGGCCAGCCTGTCGAAGACGCGCTCAATATGCCGGGTCCGCACTGAATTGCGCCGCGAGCCAGCGTCTGAAACGGACGATTGATGGGTCCGACCACCGATTGGCGGGACCCCTGAAAACATAGGCTCCCAGTGTCACAGGCGCGAATTCCTTTTCACGAGGCACCACCTTCACCAGTCTACCCGCCGCAAGATCTTCGGCAATGAGATAGTGATTGCCAAGCGCGATCCCCTGCCCCGCGCGCGCGGCGGCCAGCGCCAGATGAGCATGACCGTATCTGCCGGTCGGGGTGTTCGGCGGAAGATCGATAGATTGCGCCTTCATCCACATGCGCCATTCCACATCACTGCGTTCCTCGATCAGCGGCAATGTAGCCAGGTCTTCCGCCGAACGGATCTTGTCGCCCCAGCGAGAGACGAACATCGGCGAGGCCAACGGAAAAACATGTGGCCTCGCCAGTTCAAGCGTTCTCACCCCACGCTTCCGGTCCAGCGTCTGGCTATCGCCAATATATCGAATATCGCCATCAACGGCGTTGTTCGAAAGGTCAAGGAGACCTTCTTCGGATCGAAGATCGACCGGCGGCATTCCGTTTCGACCCGAAGACATTGCGAGCCGCGTAGCCAGCCAATGCAATGCCAACCCCCCGACGCAGGATATTACGAGCTTGCCATCGGTCCTGCCCTGAACGGCATCCGTTGCTTCCCTCAATTCATTGAAAACCTTCACCAAACGGCCATGATAATCAACGCCGACCGCTGTGAGCTGCCCGCTGTCCCGGTCCAGCAAGGTAACGCCCAGGCGCTCTTCCAGCCCCCTTACGTGACGGCTGACTATGGCGTGGCTCACGCCAAGGGCCTTCGCTGCTCGCCGGATACCGCCCAATCGGCCCACTGCCTCAAAGGCTTTGAGAGCGGAGAAAGGAGGCAATGGTGAATTCATCGCGTTCAGCCATAGGAGTAGATGGTGACCTCAGGTTACCAAAGCGGCCGCCGAAAGCAACTGCTTCCGGAAGGCGGAATCCCCTAATGTGTCAGCATCAAGACAGATTCCAGAAACCATCATGAAGGTCGTCAGATGCGGAACGCCGAATATAACGCCCGTCGCAAGGAAGCCATTCCGCAGGGCGTCGCCACCGCCACCAATATTATCGCCAGCAGGGCCGAGAACGCCACCATCTGGGATGTCGAAGGCAATGCCTATATCGATTTTGCGGGCGGGATCGCGGTTCTCAACGTGGGCCATCGTCACCCCAAGGTGATCGCGGCGGTTCGCGACCAGATCGACAAATACACCCATACGGCATTTCAGGTGGTTGCCTATCCGCCTTATATCGAATTGGCTGAGCGGCTGAACGCTTTGGCGCCCGTCGATGGCGATGCCAAAACCATCTTTTTCACGACCGGTGCGGAAGCGACCGAGAATGCGGTCAAGATTGCGCGCGCGGCCACCGGCCGCCCCGGCATCATCGCCTTTGCGGGCGGCTTCCATGGCCGGACCCTGCTGACGTCCGCCATGACCGGCAAGGTTTCGCCGTACAAAAAGGGCCTTGGACCCTTTCCTGGGGAAATCTACCATCTCCCCTATCCCAGCCCGACCACAGGGGTCAGCGTTGAGGAAACGCTCAAGGCTCTCAATTTCCTGTTCGCGGCCGACATCGAACCAGAACGTATCGCGGCCTTCATTATCGAGCCGGTTCAGGGCGAAGGCGGCTTTCACAGCCCGCCGCCCGAATTTTTTCAGGCGCTCGATGATATCCGTCGTCGTCATGGCATATTGGTGATCGCGGACGAGGTTCAGACCGGCTTCGGGCGAACCGGCAAGATGTTCGGCATCGAACATATGCCGATCAAGCCCGACCTCCTTACCGTGGCGAAATCGCTAGGCGGCGGCTTTCCGATTTCCGGGGTCATAGGGCGCGCTGATGTGATGGACGTCATCGGCCCGGGCGGTCTGGGGGGCACCTATGGCGGCTCTCCCGTCGGGCTGGCTGCAGCCTTGGCCGTGCTGGATGTTATCGAGGATGAACGTCTCCTCGACCGTGCCAATGTCATCGGCCACAGAATTCGCGAACGCATTACGCAGTTCGCTGAGAACAAGAATCTGGTGAAGATCACCGGCCTGCGCGGCCCCGGGGCGATGATTGCCTTCGACATCGTCGATGAACATGGCCAGCCCGACGGCGTTGAGGCAAAGCGCGTCTGCTCTCGCGCGCTCGAACAAGGGCTGATATTGCTAAGCTGCGGCCAGTCCGGTCAGGCTATAAGGATATTGGTGCCGCTAACTGTTGAGGACGAAACATTGGAGCAAGGCCTGAATATTCTGGAGAAGGCGCTGACAGTTCCCGCGAGGGAGGTGGCGTGACCTTCCCTCACACTCTCTCTCGGCCCGGCCTGCTCAAGGAAGCGGCTTTCATCGACGGGCAGTGGGTCGAGGGAGCGGCGAAGATCGCCGTCACCAATCCCGCGGACGGCTCTGAATTGGGGACTGTGCCCAATTTGGGCGCGGACGAAACAAAGCAGGCGGTCGCTTCCGCCTGGCGGGCGCAAGTCGATTGGCGCAAGCTGGCTGCAAAGGCGCGCGGCGCCATATTGCGGCGCTGGGGCGAACTGATGCTCACGCACCAAGACGATCTGGCCACAATTTTGACGCTGGAGCAGGGCAAGCCTTTTGCCGAGGCCAAAGGCGAGGTCGCCTATGCAGCGTCTTTTCTGGAATGGTTCGCGGAGGAAGCACGCCGGATCAATGGCGAACTGATCCAGCCGCACGCATCCGATCGCCGTCTGGCCGTACGTAAGGAGCCGGTTGGCGTCGTCGCCGCCGTCACGCCCTGGAACTTCCCCCTCGCCATGATCACGCGCAAGGCAGGCCCCGCTTTGGCCGCCGGTTGCTCGATGGTGCTCAAGCCCTCCGAGCTCACACCCTTTTCGGCACTGGCGCTCGCCGTGTTGGCGGAGGAGGCCGGAGTGCCCGCCGGGATATTCAACGTCGTGACCGGCGATGCGGCACCGATCGGGGAAATCCTGACCACGGACCCGCGAGTGCGAAAATTCACGTTCACGGGTTCGACGGGGGTGGGGAAAATGCTGGCGGCACGCTGCATGTCGACAGTGAAGCGGGTTTCCCTGGAACTGGGCGGCAACGCACCCTTCATCGTCTTCGATGACGCCGATGTCGAAAGCGCGGTTGAAGGCGCTCTGATGTCGAAATTTCGCAATACCGGCCAAACCTGCGTCTGCGCAAACCGTTTTCTGGTCCAGGATGGCATTTTCGAAGCCTTTGCAGAGCGCCTCGCCGAACGCGTCAGCCAATTTGTGGTGGGCGCGGGCATGAGCGGACCCACAGACCAAGGCCCCCTGATTGACGGGCGGGCAGTGGCTAAGGCCTCCGCTCATGTCGATGACGCAGTGACGCGCGGGGCGCATATTCTGACCGGCGGTCACGCGATCGAGGGCGAAGGCAATTTTTTCCTTCCCACGGTATTGGCGAATGTTTCCGCAGACGCGCTGCTTTGCAAGGAGGAAACTTTCGGCCCGGTCGCTGGCCTGGTACGGTTCCAAAGCGAGGCGGAGGCGATCGCGATGGCCAACGACACTCCGGCTGGCCTTGCCAGCTACGTCTACACGCGAGATCTGGATCGAAGCATCCGCGTTTCGGAAGCGCTGGAATATGGAATGGTCGGCCTCAACAGCGGCCTGATCTCGACGGAGGTCGCGCCATTCGGCGGCGTCAAGGAATCAGGTCTTGGGCGCGAAGGCTCCCACTGGGGCATCGATGATTATGTCGAGTTGAAGTTGATCTGCACGGGCGTAAACAGCGCCTTCTGAACGCAGAAGGCGCTGCGCCGTATCTTCTATATTCTCGCGACATTCGCGGTGCGTCTCTTCACGCACACTGCCCCCGGCGCCGCTCAATTTGTGACACGATCCAGGTTGAGCGGCATCGAAGATCAGCAGAGCGCCTGTTATTGCGACGCCGCCCCACCTTCTCCCATCTGTCGCCCATAAACCGGCACCACGTCATCGCTCGCCCGGCCGTGCAGCGCCTCAATCTCCGCCTTACGCTGCTTCAGATACAGCTCGCGATACGCCGCATAGGGATCATCCTCCTTGCGGATTTTCTGGACGGTATCGTCAAACGCGGCGCGCTCGCCAAGCTGGTTGAGGATCGTCGCCGGAATGACGTAGGCAGGCTTTGTGAAGGACTTTCCAATCAGGAAGGGCACCGCCATCTTGTCCACCGTATCGCCGATGATATCGCGTAGCGTGGTCGGCCCCACGATGGGCAGATACATATATGGCCCCGGACCTACGCCATAATAGCCAAGCACGTTGGCGAGACCATTGGGCCGATAGGGCAGGAAGAAGGGCTTGCGCTTGGCGACGTCGAACAGGCCAGCGACCCCAAGCGTCGTGTTGATGGTGAAGCGCCCCACCGTTTCCACCGCCTTGCCGGGCTTCAGCTGGAGCATATAAGCGGCGAACACCACCGGCTCCTGCAAATTGGCGAAGAAGTTACGGAAGCCCTTCCGAACGGGCTTGGGCAGTCCCTTATTATAGGCCTTCGCCACTGGCTCGACCACGGCCTTGTCAACCGACTGAACCGCTTCAAAGCTTTTTGCATTGAGATGCTCAAGCGGGTCGCCCGGTGGGGCTCGATCTGCGCCGGTCACCACGATGTCGGTGGGCTGTTCCTCCGCGCCGTTTTCCGATTTGGGAGCCAAGGATATGTTCAGCGCGGCCGCAGCGCTTGCAACATCCACCGTCGGCGACGCCTCGGGTGGCGGCGCGTCGACCGTTGCCGCCTGTGCGCCCATCATCAACATTCCCGCGGCGATGCCCGGCAGCAGCATAGTCCAGTCCTTTGCAGCGGCCGATCGCCACATCCGGCTGGGCCTTCGAAGTCCAGATCGCGTCGCGGTTCATTCCGTGAGTTGTCCAGCCCCGCGCGGGCTAAATGCGATATGGCGCGCCGTCAATAGACTGATTTCGTGGAAAAGCGGAGCACCTCCGGGAGCCATTCAGAACCAGAATGCCGCCCCGCTCTTATCGCTTTCCGCAATCCCAAAGGTGGGGAAATGCTAAATCGCCGACGTCGATTGCGCAGCCTCACCGTCACTCGGCGAATAGGGGAACGACAGCGTGACAAGCAATCCGGGTTCCGCGTCACCCAGCACGAGCGCGCCGCCGTGGAGCCGCGCGACAGCGGCGGCGAGCGAAAGGCCAAGGCCTGCGCCCGCGATGTGCCGGGACAGGTCCAACCGGGCGAAGCGGCTGAGGGCGCGCTCGCGATGCTCCTCTGGAACGCCGGGACCATTGTCGGACACCTGGATCAGTATCGATCCGGCTTCAAGGCGCGCGGAAAGCCCAATGCGATCGCCACCATATTTCAGCGCATTATCGATCAGGTTCGAAAGCGCCTGCCCCAGCATCTCTCGATTGGAAAACAGGAACAAGCCCGGTTCAGCCTCAACGGAAATGGTAACATCCCGGTCTTCCGCCAAGGCGCCGTACATGTCCTGAAAATCATGGAGCAGCGCAGCGATATCGACCGGCATGAAGCTGTCCCGACCTATTCCGGCTTCGGCCCGGCTGATGAGCAGGGCGGTGTCCAGCATGCGCAGCAGCGTGTCGCTTTCCTCAACCGCGCGTTCAAGTGCGCTGACGCTGGCCTCATCATGACTTTGCTTGACCGCGCCATCCAACACGGCACGCAACCGGGTGAGCGGCGAACGCAGGTCATGGGCAAGGCCGTCGGTCACCAGACGCAGTTCATCGACCAGCCCCGTAATCCGGTCCAACATGGCGTTGATCGCCTGGCCCAGCGTATCGAACATGTCTCCGCTGCCGGTCAGGGCGATGCGGCGTTCCATGTCGCCTGTTTTCACCGCGCTTGCCGTATCGGCCACGGCGTGCAGGCGCCTTCGCATGATAGAGGCCGAAAGCCAGGCGGCCCCGGCGGCCAGCGGGACCGCGATCAGGACAGCGCTCAACAGCGCGGCTTCCAGATAGCCGCCGAAGCGCAGGTCGCTTTCCACCACATGTCCGGTCAGCAGGCGCGTGCCATCGGGAAAGCGGGTACTGACGATGCCCATGACCTGCGGATCGCCATGCTGGCGGGGAGCGTGCAGCAGATTCACCAGACGCCAGGATTCAGCCGTGCCGACATGATCGGGCCATTTATCGAGATTGCCGGCGATGCGGCGACCGTCGGGTCCCATGAGCAGCAGGATGGAGTCGCCGACCGGATCTGCGGCGATGCGGCTGCGCACCGTCGCCCCGGCGGCGGCTAATCCGGCGGCGGCGTAGGTGGCCGATATATCATCGCGCAGGCCGACCGCGATCTCGCGGCTGGCATGGTTGACCGACTGGCTAGTGAAGCGATGGACCGCCCACAGCGACACCAGCACGCAGGCGATCTGCATCAGGAAGATCAGCAGAGCAAAGCGCCAGATGACCGAATAGCGCCAGCGCATGATGCGCATCAGCCATTCTCGCTCAGGCGATAGCCCGCGCCGCGCACCGTGTGGATCAGCGGCGGCTCGCCGTCCTCATCGATCTTGCGCCGCAACCGGCTGATATGGACGTCGATGACATTGGTGCCGGGGTCGAAATGATAATCCCACACGCCCTCCAGCAACATGGTCCGCGTAACGACCTCGCCCCTGTGGCGCATCATATATTCGAGCAGGCGGAATTCGCGCGGTTGCAGATCGACCGAACGGCTCCCGCGCATGGCCTTCCTTGAAAGCAGGTCCACTTCCAGATCGCCGCATGTTAGCCGCGTTTCGGCCTGCCCTGCCTTCCCCCGCCGCAACATGATCCGCAGCCGCGCCAGCAATTCGGCGAAGGCAAACGGCTTGGCGAGATAATCGTCCGATCCACTGGTCAATCCCTTGACCCGTTCGTCAGCCGTCGCGAGCGCGGACAGGATCATGACTGGTGTCTCGATACCCGCCGCTCGCAACGCCGCGAGCACGGCCATGCCATCCATGCCAGGCAGCATTCGGTCGAGGATGATCGCGTCATGGCTTGCCTCGGTCGCCATGAACAATCCCTCGCGCCCATCCTCGGCGCGGTCGATGGTGAAGCCCTCTTCGGCAAGGCCCTTTGCGATATAGTCGGCCGTCGTGGCATCATCCTCGACGAGCAGCACTTTGTAACTCATGGTCGCCCTATCGGACATCCAAAGCCCTCCGTCCAGCATTCCGCATCCGACTGACGGCGCTCCTTGGCCCGCCTTCGATAAGGCGCTGAAGGTCCAGCATGGCCCGCAGCATCGACAACCCCTGCGGCCCGGCGATGAAGCGCGGCTCCCAGGACGGTGTGAACTTCGCCTTATAGGCGCGGAGGCCCTTGAAGCCGTAGAGGCTGCCGCCATGCTTGAAAATCAGCGCTCCCGCCTTCACCCAGATGGGCGAGAGCCGACGCGCCTCCAGTCCCGACAGCGGCGCCATGCCGAGCGTGAACCAACGGTAGCCTTGCGCCTTTCCCCAAAGCATGAGGCGGCAAAAGAGGAAGTCCATCATGCCCGCGGGCATGTCTGCATCATGCCGCATCAGGTCCACGGACAATTCCCCATGATCGGCGGTGGCCCATATGTTCGCAAAGGCGATGATCCTGCCCTCCCGTCGCACGACCGCGCAATCGAAACGCTGCAAATAGGCCGGGTCGAACCGGCCGACGCTGAACGCTTTTTCGGCACCCCCCTTGGCTTTGAGCCACCGGCGCGACACTGCTTCCATCTCATCGATCAGCAGGGCGACGTCAGCGGCGGGCACGATCTCGAAAGTCACGCCTTCCCCTTCGGCTCGGCGTAACGCGTGGCGGAATGGCTTGCCCTTGGGTCCGTCGATCGTGAAGCGAGACAGGTCGACGCGCGCCTCCTCCCCATATTTGACGAGCGACAGGCCAAGATCGATGGCAAGGGGCAGACCATCAAGGCTAAGCTGATAAAGCAGAAGCCGCCCCTGCGCCGCGTCCGCCCGCTCACGCAGTTCCCAAAGCAGGCTGCCCCATTCGCTCGGGTCCCCGACCGGGTCGCTCATGACAATCCAGCTATGACCCTGAATCTGATACATCAGGAATGCCCTGCCCGATGGGGACGTCAGGAACAGCTTATCACCGGTCAGCGACAGGAACGCGTCGGTTTTCCGGGCTGACGCCAGCGCCTCCTGACTGGGGCTGGTCGAGATGACCGGCCCGGCGAAGGGCGATGCCGGACGGAGCAACTGCCACAAGGCCGCCCAAATCAGCAGGACGCCGGTCGCAAGGGCTGCGCGCAGGAAGCGGGATGCGTCATGGTGCCGACCGAACTGCCACCATAGGTCATTCTGATAATCGACATGCTTGAAAGCAAAGAAGCCGATCCACACCGATATGCCGATCGCAACTGCCAGCGCAATGATCCAGCCCGGCGCAAGCATGGCAGAGGTCAGGCTGGTCTTGCGGTAAAAGGCGGGACGGCTCCATTGCAGCAGGCCGGTAATGATGATCAGGACGGCCGCTTCCTCATAATCCAGCCCCTTCATCAGGGAGAAGCCAGCCCCCGCCAGCAACAGCAGCCGGGTCAGCCAGAACGCGCCATCCTGCCGCCGGTATAGCCCCGATGCGAGCAGCACCAGCATCGCCCCGATCATGCTGGCGGCCAGGTGAGACGCCTCAACAAAGGGCATGGGAAGGATGCTGCTCACGGCCCTGAACCGGGCCGGTATGGCGGGCAGCGATCCGGACACCAGCAGGACGATGCCACCGGCCGCCGCCAGCATCGCCAGAACCGCAGGGGCAATCTCCCGACCCAGACTTTCCGCTCCACTAAGCACGCGCCGAACCGGGCTTTGCCATGCGTGTCGTTCATGCAAAACTATAAGGAATGCCGCTGCCGCCAAGGGCAGCAGATAATAGACCAGGCGATAGGCGAGCAGCGCTGCGAACAGCGAAGGCCGCGCGACCTGCGGCACGGTAGCGAGGACCACGGCCTCGAACAGCCCGACGCCGCCCGGCACATGGCTGATCAAGGCAATGATGATGCCCAGCGTATAGGCCAGGAAGAAGGCCGGAAAGAGCGTGATGGCGATATGAGGCAGCAGCACAAACAGCGCCGCGCTCGACAGCGTGAGGTCAACACAGGCAATGCCGATCTGCGCCGCCGCCTGTCCGCGCGATGGCAACATGAGCGTCCATCCGAACAGCCGGACGGGATGCGGCGTGCGCCTTAGCGCAGCCAATGCCACCGCGACTCCGGCGAGCATGCAAAAGCCCAGTAGCTGTAGAGCCGAGGCGTCAATGGGAAACGCCTTGATGGCGATCGGCATCGGATCGACCGCCAGGAACAGCGCCGCCATCGTCATCACGCCGCCCCAGAAGGACAGGCTGGCCGACGCGATCACTCGGGCGACATCGCCCGGTCCCAATCCCGCCGCGCCATAAATGCGCATGCGCGCCGATCCGCCGGTCAGCAGCGAAAGACCCAGATTGTGGCTGAGCGTGTAGCTGCAAAAGGATGCGAGCGCCGCCGTGCGCCAGGCGATCCGCTTGCCGATGATGCGCAGCGCCATATGGTCATACAGCGTCAGCGAAAGATAGCTGAGGATCGTCAGCGCCAATGCGCCAGCGAGCGCGCCGGGCGTGATGGCCCGGATCGCGCCGCGCAGGTCATGGCCATGCACCTCGGACAGGAGGTGGAACACCATCGCCAGCCCCAATCCCATCATCAGCAGGAGGAGCGCGACGGAAAGGGCGCGCCGATGTCTGGCAGAGGAGAGCGCCGCGATCATGGCGCTATGCCGGATGGACGGGCGAGGCCAGCGTCCGGTCTATAGCCTGCAACAATATCCCGCTCGCGCTGTCCGCATCATGGTGCAGCTCATGTCCACCGGGCAGGCGGACGGTCGTCGCATTGCGCTGGCGGAGCGCAGGGCAAAGACTCGACCGTTCCTCCGCGCCATGGATGCAAAGCAGCGGCACCCAACTCAATTTGCGGCCCGCGAGAGAGGCATCTTCTTCCGGCTCCCCGATCGAGAATATCTCCGAGGGCGACGCGCGCCACTCGCGTGTCCCACCCGGGACGATCAGGCCGACAAAGGCGATCCGGCGGCGCAGTTCGTTCGGCACATAGGGCAGGGATGGCGCGATGACATCGGCCCCGAAGGATTGGCCTAGCAGCAGCAGCCGGGCCTGAGGATCGATCGCGATCGCGCGCCGCAACCCGTCGGCTATCATTGCGCCGGTCTGCTCGGGCGTACGGCGGACGCGGAAGAAGTGCAGGCTGTTCTCGGCGACCACGGGGATACCATGATCCGTCAGGCGATCGGCAATCGCCGGACCAAGTCCCGCATGGAAGCCCATGTCACCAGATAGGTAAAGCGCGACCGCATGCCGATCCGCCTTCTGCCCGGCCTTGGCAGGCATGACGTCGAACAGATGCCCGCCCACATATCCCAGATACCAGAAAGACAGGACAATGGCGCCGCACAACAGCAGCAATGTGCGCGCCAGCGATTTCACGCCGCCTTGTTCCATGCCGCCATATCCTCCGCCGCGCCGCCCGATGCCTGCACCCGGCCGCTCCGCTCCAACTTACCCCATCCGACCCATGGCCCTAATATGGCGGTCGCGGTGGCACGGATCACGACGCCGTACATAATCTGGCGATAGACAAAGCGCTGTGCCACCAACAACAAGGCAGGGTAGCGCCGCTCGCGCGGTTCGAGCCTGTAGGCGACAGCGCCGCACAGCACGTCGATGGCGCAGAAGGCAAGCCAATAGAGACCCATGCGCAGCACATCGGTTTGCGTCTGCGCCCAGCCATGCTGATGGATGCGCACCGCCGTATCGATGCTGCTGACGATCAGGGCGAGGTCGATGATCGGCGACACCAATGCAAAGCCGATCTGGAACAGCCAGGCCTGCGGCAATCCGACCCAGCTCAAACCCGCTGGCTTGCCATCGCGCCAGATGCCGCGATGCTTCCACAGGCACTGCAAAGTGCCATAGGCCCAGCGGAATCGCTGCTTGGCAAGCGCGCGGAAGCTTTCGGGCGCTTCGGTCCAGGCGACGGCTTCAGTATCATAGGCGACAAGCCAGCCCGCGCGCTGGACCGCGATCGTCAGGTCCTGATCCTCCGCCAGCGTGTCGAGCGGATAACCGCCCACCTCGTCCAGCGCCGCCCGTCGCCATGCGCCGACCGCACCCGGCACGACCGTAATCGCGCCGAACCGCGCCAGCGCCCGCCGCTCCAGATTTTGCGCGGTCACATACTCCACCGCCTGCCAGCGGGTGACGAGGTTCACGCGGTTGCCGACCATCGCATTGCCCGCCACCGCGCCCACATCCTCATCTGCGAACCAACGGGCGAGCCGGGCGATGGTCAGGGGTTCGAACTGCGTGTCTGCATCAAGCGCGACGATGATCGGCGCGCGCGCCAGCTCCAGCGCGCGGTTGAGTGCCGCAGCCTTGCCACCATTGGTGAGGGTAAGCAGCCGGACGCGATCGTCCCCGGCGAAGGCGCGTGTGACGATCGCGCTCGTTCCGTCGGTGGAGCCATCGTCCACGACAATAACGTCCAGCGTCACCTGTTCGCTCGCGAGCACGCGGCGCACCGACGCCTCGATCACCTTGGCCTCATTGAAGGCAGGGATAATCACCGACACAAAAGTGTTGGGCTGCATCACTGGTGGTTCGACCCGGTTGGAGCGCAGACGACTGCCAAGCGCCAGCGCCGCCAGCATCAGCGCCCGGCCGATGCCGAACAGGATGACCGCGAAGAACAGCCATTTAAGCGTTGCCGCGATCGCGGCCAGCACAAGGAAGACCGCAACGTCGATCCGCACCGCCACCAAATCTGCGCCGCCGATCCGTGGCATCACCTTGTCCGGTGTCAGCCCTGCGAGGGTGGATATGGTGACGAAGCGATAGCCCTTCGCCTCCAGCCGCTTGATGATGCGGGGCAACGCCGCGACCGTCTGCGCCCGGTCCCCGCCGCTGTCGTGCAGCAGGACAACCTGTGCTGAGCGGTCAGCGTCCCCGGCTTCAACTTGCTGAACCGTGCGGTCGACGATTGCATCGACGCCCGGCCGCGTCCAATCGCCCGGATCGACATGCAAGCCGACATTCAGATAACCGGCGCGCTGCGCCTCCAGCGCGGGACCGATCTCGTCCGCGCTGGTGGGTTCGGCGTCCCCGAAATAAGGCGCGCGGAATAGGCGCATGGCCCGGCCGGTATAGGCTTCCACCAGCCGCTGCGTGCTGTTCAGTTCCAGCGAGACGCCGCGTGGCGAGACCTGGGCCAGATTGGGGTGGGTGTAGCTATGGCTGCCGATTTCGCTGCCCTGCGCAATGATCTCGCGCAGCAGCGAAGGATGCATGATCGCATTTTCGCCTATGACGAAGAAGGTGGCGGGCACGTGCGCGCGCTTCAATATGTCGAGGATCGGCGGCGTCCACACCGCGTCCGGCCCATCATCGAAGGTCAACGCCACCATATGCGGGCGGTAACCCGTCCGCCGGATGACATAGGGGGTGGGCAGACTGGCATAATGTTCGTCGATGATCAGCCCGCTTAGCGGCCCTGAACCCATGCGCACCGTTCGATGACCGATGGTGGGCACATCGTCGATCCGCAGGATTTCGCCATTGCCTTCGACATCGACGGAATTGAAGCTGGTAAGCCTTCCAAGCCCTTCGACCTTGCCCTTCTTCCCGGCGAGTGCGGACCAGAAGCCGGGGTCCTCCGACCCCAGGCGCCACAGCGCGATCCCGCCTGCGCCAGTGATCCGGGCGGCGCGAACCTGATTCCAGGCGCTAGCCGCGTCCAGCATCCAGACATGATGGACAACGCCATCCTCGGAATAGTCGAAGGTCGCGTTGCCGCTTCTGGCGTCAAAGCGGATCGGAGCGCCCGAGTCATGCGCCGTCAGCCATGCATCTTCGATCGACAGGATCGAAGCCGGGCCTCCGCCTTGTTTCCAGTCATAGGCATAGTTGCCGATCGCCACGATCGCCTTGGATGCCGGGACGGCACGCAGCGCGGCGCGCAAGCGGCCCACGAACCAGGGCTGCGCGGCGATCGGTCCTGGCTGATCACCGATGAAATGCTGGTCATAGTCCATCAGGAAAAGGCGGTCGGCCACGCGCGCATAGGCACGCAAGTTCCAACGCGCATCATCCACTGGCACGGTCAGCATCACTTGCTGATTTTGACTGTGCAGCAGTTGTCCTGCTTCCTTGAGGAACGACAGATAATCGGCGTGCGCGCTAGGCGGCAGCGCTTCCAGATCGAATATGACTCCTGATGCTTTGAGCGCCTTCAGCGACTGAGCCAGGCGCAGGAGCAGCGCCTTCCGCGCCGCGCGGTCGTGCAGCAGCGCCGACGTCCCGGCACCATCCCAATCGCCATCATCGGCATTCTGCACGACCGGCATGACACGCGGGCGATGAGCCGAGGTACGGATGAGCGACGTGAAAACCGGATCATTCGTGACGCGCAGATCATGGCGCGGGCCGGTAACCGACAGCAAGGTCGGGGCCACCCAGTCGATCTGGCCGATATGCTGGCGTAAAGACGCCCGGCTTGCGTCGTCCCATGGTACATAGAAGGCGACGCTGACAGCCTTACCATCGGCGCCCGGGCCGCGATGCGGCAGCCATTCTGACAGGCGATGGCGAACCGAAGCCTGGAAATGGTTCAGGCGCTGACCGATGCCTTCCGGACGGCGGCGCTCCATCTGCAAAGGAACGGCAGGTGGGATGGGCACATTGATGATCGTATAGGCAAAGGCCATTCCGGCGGCGAGAATAACGATGATCAGGCAGAAAAGAGCCGGCAGCGTCAAGCGGCGCCTGCGGCCGGTGGCATCGTAGAAAACTGGCCTGTGCATCGTTCGCCTATCCGACTGGAGAGGCGACGCAACAGGGGTGAGCGCCGCCTCTCACTTACGTGGCCACCATGTGAGCCGCTGCACGGGATAGCTGGCATGGCCTAACCGACGCATGGTCGGCAGATTACAACTTTGTCATGGGAGGGGCCTGAACATGCCGTGTGGCAGGAAATGGCGCTGATCGACGCAGCGCCGATGAGGAACCCGCAGCATGTTATCCCCGGCCCATCATGGCCGTTTCGGACATGAACCGGGCGAGTGCTTCTGCGCAGTTTACAGGATCATCGGCAGCTTCCCTCAATAACTGCTCAACTTCGGGATAATTCGCTTGAGCAGGTACGACATAGGCAAGCGACCAGGTGACGAACCGTCGGTGGGGATAGACGCCTTCGGCGATGGTGCGGATATTTTCATGCCTCAAGTCATCGAGGATGAGACGCTGCAACACGTCCACGGCGTCTGCTGGTCCTTCGAGATATTGCGCGAAACTGCGGCCGGTAAACAGGAGCGCGCCCGTCACGTGAAGGCGGTGATTACGCGGAACGGAATCCCTGACGATATCCGCGGCCAGCTCATCGGCCTCATCCTCGGCGAGCCTGCTGGCGCTGATGTAGAACCATCTGAAGACCATCGACGCGAACTCCGGAAGGCCGCTGGTCCTCATTATAAAGGCGGCTATCCGTTCGTCGCCAACTCACAGGGGTTAAACACAAAGCCCCGGCCCCTGCCGCCATTCAAACGCCGCTGCCCCCTCGCTCAAGAGCAAGTTAGCAGCGACGTATGGCGATTGGGTCGAGACCTTGCCGGAGTAATGCGGATGATTGGCCCCGTCCTTCGGAGCCTTTCACCGTCGCAATTGCCTTCAGCGCTTAACGAGGAAGGTCGCTGACGCCCATCAGGTGCAGATCGACTGCGCGAGCGCACTGTCGGCCCTCGCGAATGGCCCAGACGACCAGCGATTGGCCGCGGCGCATGTCGCCACAGGCGAACACCGACGACTGGCTGGTGGCATAGTCGATCATGTTGGCCTTCACATTGCCGCGCGCATCGAGGTCGGCACCGGATTGTTCAACCATGCCTGCCTTGCGAGGGCCAACGAAGCCCATCGCCAAGAGGACGAGGTCGGCCTTCAGTTGGAATTCGCTACCCGCGATTTCCTGCATCTTGCCGTCAACCCATTCGACGCGCACGCATTCGAGCGCCTCGATCTGGCCGTTCTTGCCGATCGCCCGCCGGGTGGTGACCGCCCAGTCGCGATCGCACCCTTCCTGATGAGAGGAAGACGTGCGCAACTTGAGCGGCCAATTGGGCCAGCTGAGCGACTTTTCCTCCCTCTCGGGTGGCTTTGGCATGATCTCCAATTGGGTGACCGATGCTGCGCCCTGCCGGTTGGATGTGCCAACACAGTCCGAACCCGTGTCACCACCGCCGATGACGACGACATGCTTGCCCTGCGCGGACAAGGTGCCGCGCGGCGCGGCGCGCAGCTCATCGTCGCCCGCATTGCGCTTGTTCTGCTGCGTCAGGAATTCCATCGCCAGCCGCACGCCAGCCAGCTCGCTGCCCGGAATATCCAGCGTGCGCGGATGTTCGGCGCCACCGGACAGAACCACGGCGTCATAATTGCTACGCAGCGCATCCATCGAGATGGCGACGCCGATCTCCGTCGAAGTGCGGAATTCGACACCTTCCGCTTCCATCTGCTGGGCGCGGCGATTGATCAGGTGCTTTTCCATTTTGAAGTCGGGGATGCCATAACGCAGCAAACCGCCGACCCGGTCATTCTTTTCGAACACGGTCACGGTGTGACCAGCGCGGGCAAGCTGTTGCGCGCAGGCAAGGCCAGCGGGGCCAGAGCCGACGACGGCAACGCGTTTGCCGGTCTTGCGCGCGGGCAGCTGCGGTTCGATCCAGCCTTCACGCCAACCGCGATCGACGATTTCGCACTCGATCGACTTGATGGTGACGGGAGAGTCCACGATGTTCAGCGTGCAGCTCGCCTCGCACGGGGCGGGACAGACGCGGCCGGTGAATTCCGGGAAGTTATTGGTGCTGTGCAGCGTTTCCAGCGCCGTCTTCCAATCGTCTTCATAGACGAGGTGGTTCCAGTCAGGGATGATGTTGTTCACCGGACAGCCATTGTGACAGAAGGGAATGCCGCAGGCCATGCAGCGCGCGGCCTGGTCGCGGATCTCTTCCTTCGACAGCGGGACGATGAACTCGTTCCAGTGCTTCAGGCGCTCTTCGGGCGCGGTGTAGCTGCGATCTTTGCGCTCAACCTCGAGGAAACCAGTGGGCTTGCCCAAACTCTTTCTCCAAACTTCTCAATCTTGTCGCTTGCGAGGGAGTAATGCCCTCGCCCCATGAAGCCTATTCGGCGGCCACGGGGGCTACGGCAACGCGTTCATCTTCCATGCTCTGCAGAGCCTTGCGATAATCCTTCGGCATGACCCGGACGAAGTTCGCAAGCGTGCCCTGCCAGTCGGCCAGCAGCGCCTCGGCGCGTTCCGAACCGGTGTACAGCTTATGCCGTTCGAGCAAGATGCGCAGGCGGTCGGCGTCATGGCGAAGCATGTCGCCCATACCCCAATCATGCACGTCCACGCCGCGTTGCAGCGGACGGCCAAGGCCATCGTCATCCGAAGCCATTGCCGGGACCGGATCAACATCGACCATCGCGGGATTAACCTTCGATCGGAAGCTGCCATCGGGATCGTAGACATAGGCGATGCCGCCAGACATGCCCGCCGCGAAGTTACGGCCGGTTTGCCCGAGCACGACGACCACGCCGCCGGTCATATATTCGCAGCCATGATCGCCGACGCCCTCGACGACGGCGATCGCGCCCGAGTTGCGGACAGCGAAACGTTCACCACCAACGCCGCGGAAGAAGGCTTCGCCGGAAATGGCACCGTAGAGGACGGTGTTGCCAACGATGATATTGTCGGTGGGGACGCGCTTGGTATCTGCTGGCGGACGGACGATAATGCGGCCGCCGGACAAGCCCTTGCCTACATAGTCGTTCGCATCGCCGGTCAGGTCTAGCGTCACGCCGTGCGCCAGGAACGCGCCGAAGCTCTGGCCCGCAACGCCTTGCAGCTTCACCAGGATGCTGTTGTCGGGCAGACCGGCATGGCCAAAGCGACGGGCAACCTCGCCCGACAGCATTGCGCCGACGGTGCGGTTGACGTTGCGGATCGGCCGCTCGATGCGAACCGGATCGCGCCTTTCCAGCGCGTCCATCGACGCCTTGATCAATTCCTGATCCAGCGCGGCGTCCAGACCATGATCCTGGCCCTCGGTGTTGCGCAGGACCAGATCCTGATCCGGTGCGACCTGATGGAGCAGGCGGCTGAGGTCGACGCCCTTGGCCTTCCAGTGATCGATGGCGTCGCGCATGTCGAGCCGATCGACGCGGCCGACCATTTCCTCGATCGTGCGGAAACCGAGCTGCGCCATGATGGTACGCAGTTCTTCCGCGACGAAGAAGAAATAGTTGATCACATCTTCCGGCTGGCCAGTGAAACGCTTGCGCAGTTCGGGGTCCTGGGTTGCGACGCCGACCGGGCAAGTGTTGAGGTGGCACTTGCGCATCATGATGCAGCCCGCCGCGATCAGCGGGGCGGTGGCAAAGCCGAATTCGTCCGCGCCGAGCAAGGCGCCGATGGCAACGTCACGGCCGGTCCGAAGACCGCCATCAACCTGCACGGCTATACGGGTGCGCAGGCCGTTGAGCAGCAGCGTCTGCTGGGTTTCGGCGAGGCCAATTTCCCATGGGCTACCCGCATGGGTCAGCGACGTCAGCGGCGACGCGCCTGTGCCGCCTTCATAGCCCGAGATGGTGACATGGTCTGCCCGAGCTTTGCTGACGCCCGCCGCGACCGTGCCCACGCCGACTTCCGACACCAGCTTCACGGAGATGCGGGCGCCCGGATTGACGTTCTTCAGGTCGTGGATCAGCTGCGCCAGATCCTCGATCGAATAGATGTCATGGTGCGGCGGCGGGGAGATAAGGCCCACGCCCGGCGTAGAGTGACGCGTCTTGCCGATGGTCTTGTCGACCTTGTCACCCGGTAGCTGACCACCTTCGCCGGGCTTTGCGCCCTGCGCCATCTTGATCTGCACATCGTCGGCATTGACCAGATATTCGGTCGTCACGCCGAAGCGGCCCGATGCCACCTGCTTGATCGCGGAACGCATGGAATCCCCATTGGGCAGCGGGATGAACCGCTTGGGGTCTTCCCCGCCTTCGCCGGTGTTCGACTTGCCGCCGATGCGGTTCATGGCGACAGCAAGGGTCGTGTGCGCTTCCCAGCTGATCGAGCCATAGCTCATCGCGCCAGTCGCGAAACGCTTCACGATAGCACTGGCCGGTTCGACCTCTTCAAGCGGAATAGCCTGATCCGCGAACCTGAACTTCATGAGGCCGCGAATGGTCAGCAGCCGCTCATTCTGTTGATTGATGGACGCGGCGAAGGCTTCATATTCCTTCGGATTGTTGCCGCGCACCGCATGCTGGAGCGAAGCGACGCTCTGCGGCGTCCAGGCATGTTCCTCGCCACGGACGCGATAGGCGTAGGCGCCACCGACATCCAGCATGTTGCGGTAGATCGGATTGTCGCCGAACGCCTCGCGATGGCGGTTGACCGTTTCCTCCGCAATCTCGGCAAGGCCGATGCCCTCGATGGTGGTCGCGGTGCCGGTGAAGTAGCGCTCCAGGAAGGCGGAATTGAGGCCGACCGCGTCGAAAATCTGCGCGCCGCAATAGCTCTGATAGGTCGAAATGCCCATCTTGGACATGACCTTCAGGATGCCCTTGCCAACCGCCTTGATATAGTTTTTCTGAACTTCGTAGGCGGACAGCGGCAGGTTCTGCTTCACGCGGATCTGCTCAAGCGTCTCGAACGCGAGATAGGGGTTAACCGCCTCCGCGCCATAACCGGCAAGGACGCAGAAATGATGCACTTCGCGCGCTTCGCCGGTTTCGACAACCAGGCCGGTCTGCATGCGCAGGCCCTGGCGGATGAGGTGATGGTGGACCGCTGCGGTTGCCAACGCGGCCGGGATGCCGATGCGCTCGGCTGAAACGTTGCGGTCGGACAGGATCAGGATGTTCTGGTCCGCGAGCACCGCTTCAGTCGCTTCGTTGCAGATGCGATCGAGCGCGCGCTCCAGACCAGCGGCCCCTTCCGTCGTCGGCCAGCTGATGTCGATCGTCTGCGTGCGGAACGCACCGTCCAGCGCATCATGGATGCCGCGAATTTTGGCAAGGTCTTCGTCGGTCAGCACCGGCTGAAGAGTTTCCAGCCGCTTGTGCGTGCCAGCATGATGGCCAAGCAGGTTCGGACGCGGGCCGATCATCGACACCAAGCTCATCACCAGTTCCTCGCGGATCGGGTCGATCGGCGGGTTGGTGACCTGGGCGAAATTCTGCTTGAAATAGTCGTAGAGCAGTCGCGATTTTTGGCTGAGCACGGCGATAGGCGTGTCGATGCCCATGGACCCGATCGGGTCTTCCGCATTGCGCGCCATCGGCTCCAGGAACTTCAGCACGTCTTCCTGGGTGTAGCCGAACGCCTGCTGACGATCGAGGAACGCCGCCGCGTCGTTGCCGCGCGATGGCAGCAGGTCCTCGCCAAGGGTGGCGGGCAACTCTTCGAGCTTATACTGCGTTTCCTTCAGCCACTCCTCATAGGGATGTTCATCCGCGAGTTGGGCCTTGATCTCCTCGTCCTCGATGATGCGGCCTTGCTCCAGGTCGATGAGCAGCATCTTGCCCGGCTGAAGCCGCCACTTGCGGACGATATTTTCTTCCTTGAAGGGCAGGACGCCGCTTTCCGATGCCAGCACGATATGATCGTCATCTGTCACGATGAAGCGCGCCGGACGCAGGCCGTTGCGGTCGAGCGTCGCGCCAATCTGGCGGCCGTCGGTGAAAGCGATGGCGGCGGGGCCGTCCCACGGCTCCATCAGCGCGGCGAAATATTCGTAGAAGGCCTTACGCTTCGGGTCCATCAGCGGATTGCCCGCCCATGCTTCCGGGATCAGCATCATTACCGCCTGCGCCAGCGGGTAGCCACCGGCGACCAGCAGTTCGAGCGCATTGTCGAGGCAAGCCGTGTCCGACTGACCATGCGGGATCAGCGGCCACATCTTGTCGAGGTCCGCGCCCAGCAGCGGCGATTCGAGCGTGCGGCGGCGCGCGTTCATCCAGTTCACATTGCCGCGAACCGTGTTGATCTCGCCATTATGCGCGATGAAGCGATAGGGGTGCGCGAGCTTCCACGACGGGAAGGTGTTGGTCGAAAAGCGCTGGTGAACCAGCGCCAGCGCCGATTGCGTCAGCGGGTTGCGCAGATCATCATAGAAGCTGCCGACCTGATCACAGAGGAGCAGACCCTTGTAGACGACCGTGCGGGTGGAAAAGGACGGCACGTAGAAATCGGCCAGCGCCTCCAGCCCCTGCTTCTGCGACAATTCCTTCAGCGGATTCTGCGTTTGCTTGCGGATGGCGAGTAGCTTGCGCTCGAACGCGTCCTGATCCTTCGTTCCGGCGCCTCGGCCCACGAAGCACTGACGGATGGTCGGCATCTCGTCCAGCACCGTCTGGCCCAGCCCGTCGAGGGTCACCGGCACGTCGCGCCAACCCAGGAGGACCTGGCCTTCCTTCAGGATAAAGCGCTCAAGCTGCTGCACGGCGGCGGCTTCGGCATCCCCGTCACGCGGCAGGAAGCACATGGCAACGCCATAATCGCCTGGCTGCGGCAGATCGATGCCCGCGCCGGTGGCCCAATCGCGATACAGCGAATCAGGAATCTGAATTAGAATGCCCGCGCCGTCACCCACCAAGGGGTCCGCGCCGACTGCGCCACGGTGGTCGATATTGCGCAGAATGTCCAAGCCACGAAGAACAATATCGTGGGTTTTTAATCCCTTTATGTTGGCGATGAAGCCGACGCCGCATGCGTCATGCTCATTACCGGGATCATATAAACCTTGCTTGCTTGGGTAAGCCATTCACATTCCATTCCGTGCGATCTTGCGAGCGCGCCATTACACGCGCGGCGGACAGCAGGGAATAGCTTTGGCGCGATTCCCTGACGGCGATCGATCAAAAAATCCGCATTTTAAGCAGAATCGGGCGAACTTGTCTGCGCACAGTCCGCCACCTGACCGTTCGAATCGGCCATAAATGTCTCATGCAATGCTGACAATAGGCGAGAGAAGGTCGTTCCTGAAGAGGTGGAACACAGCTCGCCACTGCTCGCCACGCCTTCAGACACGCCCTATTGACCCCGCAATTGCACCAGTTCCACGATTACGCCATCGGCATCGCGCACCACGCTGTTGATCACCGGCCCCTTCTCGTCCGCCGCAGCGATCCTGACGACGGGAAAACCTGCCGTCTGTACGCGCAGCGCGGCGGCCCGACTGTCACTGACCCGAATGCCGACCTTGGCCCCCGTCGAACGGTTCTGGGTGGCGTTTGGCTTTTCATAGTGAATGAGGATCAACAGCGGTTCGCTGGACCGGGGATCACCGGAAAAATTGAATGCGATTTTTTCGGCAGGATCACCCGGCTTGCTGATCGTAAAGACCGGCTTCATGCCGAGCGCGTCGACATAGAAGGATCGGGCGCGGGCCATGTCGGCCACCTCCAGCGACAGGAAACTGAACCCTGACATCGTAGGCTGACCTTGCGTCTGCGCGTAAACGGGCGCTGTTGCCAACAGCGCGGAGAGCGCAATCATCGCGGCGCGCTTCATGCCATGATCTCCGACAAGCTGCGCGACGTCCGCATGGCTTCCGTGCCCCAGGCATCGACGGGAACCCCCATCAACTGCTGCATGGTGAGGCCGACGCGCGAAATCGGATCGCCCTGGCCCGCGATATGGATGCCGCTCTTGACCTTCCCGCCTGCCCGTCCAGCCAGCATCACGGGAATGCCGTTCACATCGTGGTTCTTCGCGTAGCTGACCTCGGAATGAGCGACGACCAGCATATTGTCGAGCAAGGTGCCGTCCCCTTCCTTCACCGCCGACATTGCCGTTACGAAGTCGGCCCATCCCTGCATGCTCTGCGTGGAAAAGGCATCGACCGTTGGCTGGTAGCCCTTCGTGCGGTCCACCTGTTCCTCATGCGTAGCCTGATGATAGGCGGTGGGCGATCCAGCCTGCCGCAGGTCGGCAGTGGCGGTGGAAAAGACCATGTTGAATACCTTTGTCTGGTTGCACGCGACGGCCATCGCCAGCAGTTCCGCCATCAGCTTGTGCGACTGCTGGCGGGCGGTGACGTCCGTGCTGGCGGGCAGGTCGGCAGGCTGCGCTGGCACGATGCACGCCTCGGCCCGGGGCGGCTTTTCCAGTTGCAGCGCCAGCTTGTTCTCGACTTCACGGATGGAGGTGAAATAGCTATCGACCCGCGCCTTGTCCTCCGCTCCCAGCTTGCCCAGCATCCTGCGGCGCTCGTCGGTCACAGCGGACAACACGCTGCGACGCGCCATCACCTTGGGGTCGGGGGTAAATTCCGCCGCGTTGGGATCGCGGAAATCAGCGCCGAAGATGCGGCGGTACAGTTCCATGGGCGATGCGACGCTGGGGTTCATTTCCGTCCCGCTGCGATAGGAAAAGCTGGTGCGCGCATTGCCATCGGCACTCAGTTCCAGGCTGCGGAACAGCGTACCCGCGCCGATCGCGTCCGCAATGCTGACGTCGAATGTCGGGCCAACGAGCTGCTGCCATGTGTCGCTGGGCGTCCCGGTTCGAAGGCCCACATTGCCCGAGATATGCGGCTGGTTACTCTTGCCGCCCAAGGTGACACCGAAGCCTGAAAGCACGGAAACCTTGTCCTGCACCGGCTTGATCGGCGCGAGTTCGGGCGGGAGGTCGTAATTGGCGCCAGCCGTCTTGGGGTTCCAGCGATCGGGGATCATCCCACAGCCCCAGAACCATGTGCCAAAGCGCACCGGTAAGCGGCCGCCTCCATAGGTCGCGGCCACCGCCGCGCCATTATTGTCCAGGAAATAGTCGAGGAACGGCAGGCCCACGGCCACCGCGCCGCCGCTGAGCATCCCACGCAGCAAAAAGCCGCGCCTGTCGAACTGCGTCATCAACCTTTCCTTCCTGACGATGGCTTGCCCGCGATCCGGGATGCCACTGGCGCCCGGACGGCAAAGAATTGGGGATCGATGACGATCCGCCGGAACAGTGGCCGGATGCGAAATCCAGCCTGGGCAAAATCGTCATGCAGGCGCGTCGTCAAAGGCTCTTCGGACGGAAGCAGCGACCGCCCCGCCGCGTAACGCCACGCGGATTGCGCCACGCACTGCGTCACCTTTGGATTGTCATGCAACGCCTTGCCCAGACCCGCGCTGTCGGTGAACGACACCTTGTCCAGCATGCCCGTCGTGTCGATCGGCACGCCATTTTCCGTAGGCCGAAACTGTCCAGCGCCGTCGAAACTGTCCAGCGTCAGCCCCATCGGGTCAGTCAGCTTATGGCAGCTCGCGCATTCCTCATCGTCGAGATGCGCCTTCAACCGTTCGCGCGTAGTGCGAAAGGCGGGATTGCTCGTGTCCTGAACGATTGTGAAGTTCACATTGGCGGGCGGGGTCGGCACATGTTCGCACATCAGCACTTCGCGCAGCGCCTTGCCGCGCAACGTGGGCGAGGACCGCCCCTCATGGGAATGGAGCGCCAGAAAGCTGATCTGCGTCAGCAGCCCGACGCGCGGATCCTGATCCGGCAAGGTGATCATCGACCAGTCGCGCGGGCCATAGGGTATGCGATAGAGCGGGCTCAACTGCCGGTTCATCGCCATCCGGCGGGTGGTGAACAGGTCGCGATAATCGCCATTTTCCTCCACCAGCAGTGTCGTGATGGTGCGCAGCGTCTGTTCCCGCGCGGCGGGCGCGGCGAAAGAACGGAAGGCCGGGTAGATGATCCCGTCCTTGGACAGCGACATCATCCCTTCCAACTGGAGGAAATCGTCGAAGAAGGACCGCACGCCGGTTTCAAACCGGGGAGAGGCCATCAGCCGATCGACCTGTCGGATAAGCCCCGCCTTCGTCATCAGGCTACCGTCGGCCGCCGCCTGCAGCAGCTGTTCGTCTGGCGTGCTGTTCCACAGGAAGTAGCTGAGCTTGCTGGCGCGCGACCAGGCATCGATCGTCTGCCCGCCCGGCGCACTGGGGTCGGCCACCTCCTGGTCGGTCTGGAACAGGAAGGGCAGGTCCGACAGCATCGCCGTCAGCATGATCGCCAGCCCGCCGTGGAAATCCTTGAGCGTGGCTGACGCCGCCAGCGTCTGGGCGACGGCGAGCTTCACCTCCCCGTCAGTCAGCGGCCGACGGTAAATCCTGAGGCCCACCCGTTTGAAGAAATCCGCCGCGCAGGCCGCGCCTTGCGGATCGGATGCTGACGGCGCGCACCCGACCAGCCGGTCACGATGTTTCGCATCGACTACCTGTTCGGCGATGCCGCGCGCAATCTGCTCATATTGCTCCGCCCCCGCGGGGGTCAGCGACACCGCGCTGGTTCCCGCCGCCAGCAGGCCGCCGACCCGCATGTCCGGTTCGAACCGGCCGCTGACCTTGATGTCAGGTCCGAATATATCGGCAATGGTCGCGCGATATTGCGCCTCGGTCAGCCGTCGGAACTTGGGCACCTGTGGTTGCTGCGCCTGCTGCTGCGCTGGCGCATCCGCCTGTCCGGCGCTGGCGGCCATCAGAATTGCGCCGATGGAACAGAGCGCCGTGACTGCGGACAGCGCGCGAAGGACGCGCGGTGAATTCACCGGCCCGCTCACTGCTGCACCCCTTGCGCCACTTGCTGCGCTTTGATGAGGAAGACGGGCACACCCTTGAACCGCAATGCCGATGAAATGGCCGTGTTGCGCCCCGTCTTCGGGTCAGGGAAGGCATCGGCATAGCGGCGCACCGCCTTGATCAGCGCGGGGCAGGACATCCGCGTCAGATTGGCGCCCACCTGGGTCGATTGATGATAATTGTCCTCGATGCTCGCCAAAGTGTGATAGCCGTAAATGCCACCCTCTATGGCTTCGCCCGGCTTGATCTTCGCCTGAATGCGCGCCTGCCGGACCTCGCGATAGCTGTCGATGATCTGCTCACGCAACCGCAACCGTAAGTCGAACGGTTCAGTTAGCAGTTCGCCGTTGCGGATTTTTCCTTTGGCCTGCGCCATGAAGCGGCGATTCGGATCAACATCCAGACTGGCCCATGCCAGCGGCTTCCCCGCACCCGACAATTCCAAAGGATTGGCGCTGGCATAAAGGCGCACCGTCACATCATCGTCGTTGACCGGATCATCGACGCCGCTGACCTCGACCAGCGTGGGCGACGACATCGATGTGATCACCTCGTCCGCTACCTTGGGCGTGCCGAAATCGCGCGTGGAAAAAGTGCATCCCACCGCCCGGATCAGCTGGTTATCGACGCCCGGCTTCTTATCAGGGCTGACATAATCGTCCTTGCTCGCGCGGCCGTCCAGATCGATGCCGTAGGCGATTGGCCCCCGATAATCCTCATTCCCCTTTTCCATGAACGGGAAGTCTTCCGGATTGGTGCAGCTGTCATAGGCGAAACGGGTGCCCAGGAAGGCAGCTGTGCCCTTCCCCTTGGGTATATGATATTTCTGGCGCAAGGCTTCCTGTTCCGCTTCGCTCAGTTGAGCCATGCTGCCGTTTGAACCGGAAGGCTTGCCGGTAGGCACCATTTTGAAGCCCAGCCGCTGGCCCATCAGTTTGTGCAACTCTTGCACCTTGTCGGGCGCCTCATATTTCGCGCGCTCGGCGCGCGGCAGGCTTTTCAGAAACAGGTCGGACGAACTGAGCGACAGCGCGCGACACGCCTTTTCATCTTCGTAAGCCGCGACATAGACGTTCGTCAGCGCGAAGGAAAAGCTCTGCTGCTGCGGCGCGGACGCGCCAATCGCCATCATGCTGCTCACTACCAGCAATCCCGCCGCGACCCGCCTGTCGCGCACATGGGATCTCATATCTTTCATCACCCTCTCCTGCCGCCCGCGCTGTTACGCCGGTGTTTCTTCGTCCGTTATCATGCAGCCGCGCAGGCGTGCGCCACGGCGTTACTGTTCACCGAAGCGGCAGAAGTGATCCGAAATGTCTGGTAAGCCTGGATTTGGACAGATCAGGCTGATCAGAAACTCTGCATCGCGATTTCCACACTCATCCGCTGCGCCGCGCTGATCAACGCAGGCCCCAATTCGTCCAGCCGGGCGCGGGTAAGATGAGACGACCGATCCGAAATCGACAGCGACCCCTTGGGCAGCCCGTAGCGGTCCTTGACCACAGCAGCGACACAGCGAAGGCCATCGCTATGCTCTTCGTCGTCCAGCGCATACCCACGCGCCCTGATCTGCGCCAGTTCGCTACGCAGACGGTCACCGTCGATGATGCTGCGCGCGGTACGGGCCTTGAGCGGCGTGCTGTCCAGATAGCGGTCGAACTCCGGCCGGGACCATTGCGCCATCAGCACCTTGCCCGACGCCGTGCTATGCAGCGGCAGCACAGCACCCGGTCGCGCCGCAGTCTGGCGAAAACCGTTGGTCGCGGCTTGGCCGACATAACAGACACCCGCCCCCTCGGGCACGGCGATGTTCACGCAATGCTGCACTTCCGACATCAGTGACCGCATGATCGTGTGGCCCAGCTGGCCCAAGTCCCGCGTCTGGGCGAACACCGCACCCACGGTGAAGGCCTGGACGCCGATCGACCAGCCATTTTTCCGCCGGTCGAAAGCGACATAGCGCAACGCTTCCATGGTCGTCAGCAGGCGATGGGTAGTAGATCGCGGCAATCCCACGACACGGGACAGTTCGCTGAGCGTCATATGGTCGCTCTTGGCCAATTCATCGAGAATGCCGAATGCCCGCACCAGCGACTGGACTCGCCCAAGCAGACCGTTCTCCGGCTCTTGCTGACTATCGGTCACATCCTGTTCCTCGCCTGCTGAGCTGTCGTCGCGCGAACGCCAGCCTTAGAGAAACTGGTATGACCTGTTTCCCCGCCTTTGTCGATATGCTTTGCGTCGGCCTTCGATCGGCCCTTATCCATCATTCGGATCCGGCGAACATCGGGTCGGCATCGCCGTCCCACATCATGGGATGATCGATTGTGGATCGACGGCCTTGGGCTAAGGATCGGGCAAAGCTGAGGAGAGGACCATGCCCGACATCTTGCCGCTCGATCGCCGCACGGCATTGACGTTGGGGGCTGGCGCGCTGCTGTCCGGTATTGAGCCCGCCTTTGCCCGCAAAATCGGACAAAGCGGCGCGCCGGACTGGGCGAGCGAACCTATGCGTTGGTTCCAGCTTGCCTTTACCGAAGATGATCCGGGCCGTTACGATCAGGCCTTCTGGATCGAATATTTCCAGCAGATTCACGCCGATGGCGTCTGCCTGAGCGCTGGGGGAGGCATCGCCTTCTACCCAACGGCCATTCCCTATCATGGCATGGCGCAGGGCATCGGCAAGGGCGTGGACCCGTTCGGCGACATGGTCGCTGCGTGCAAGAAGCTGGGCATGCGCGTGCTCGCCCGTATCGATCCGCACGCAATGAACGCGGCCGCCGCCGCTGCCCATCCCGAATGGGCGCTGACCGGCCCGGACGGCCAGATCAAACGGCACGGCAGCGCCCCGGATCTGACCCTGACCTGCGCCTATGGCCCCTATAATTTCGAGCTGATGCCCAAGGTGATCGAGGAAATCGCCCAGCGCTATCCGGTGGATGGCTTTTTCGGCAACCGCTGGAACGGCAGCGGCACCTGTTATTGCCAAAGCTGCCGGACGCTCTACCGCGCCGCATCGGGGCAGGAAATTCCAGCCGATCCCGATCCTTCCAAACCGGAAGGGCGGCGATACGCCACCTGGGTTGAAGATCGGCTCTTCGCCCTCATGGACCTTTGGAACGCGGCCGCGCGCAAGCACCGGCCCCAGACCTTCTTCATCCCCGGCGGTGACCGCCGGGGACTGGTCGATCTGAACGGCCCCGCCCTGTCGAAGCGACTTCCGCTCGCCTTTTGCGATCGCCAGGCACGCTCGTCCGACGATTCGGGCTGGGGCACGGGTCCCGAGGTCTGGGGTGCGGGCCGCTACACCCGCGAACTGCGCGCGTTCATGAAGGACAAACCGGTCGGCCATATCATCTCCGTGGGAGTGGAAGAGGCCTATCGCTGGAAGGATTCGGTGCAAAGCCCGGCCGAAATCCGAATCTGGGCCGCTGGCGCGATCGCTCAGGGCGCGCGTCCTTGGATCACCAAGTTCAATGCCAAGCCGCTCGACCGCCGCTGGATGGACGTGGTCCGGCAGATCTACAGCTGGCACCACGCCAACGAAGCCTATCTGCGCAACAGCGGCAATCTGGCGCGGGTCGCGATCGTCCATTCGCCCAGGACGACTGCCTATCTGGGTGGCTGGAATCAGCGTGGGCAGCTGGAGGGTCATTCGCGCGGTTTTTACCAGGCTGCGCTTAAATCGCGCGTGCCCTTCGACCTCATCGACGAGGATTTTCTGGACGAAACCAGCCTATCGCGCTTCCGCACCATCATTCTCGCCAATGCGGCGGTGCTGTCTGACGCGCAATGCGATCAGATACGCGCGTTTGTGAAGCGGGGTGGCAACGTGATCGCCACCTATCAGACCTCACTCTATGATGGGGACGGACGGCAGCGGGCGGACTTCGGCCTTGCGGACCTTTTTGGTTCCTCCGCCGCCGGAAAGGCCGAAGGACCGCTCAAGAACGCTTATCTCACCTTGCGTCATGCCCACCCGGCCATAGCGGGGCTAAGCGACATTAACCGCACCATCGGCCCACTTTACCGCCAGCCTGTCACTGCGCGCGATCAAGCAGACGTCGCATTGACATTGGTGCCCAGCTATCCCGACCTTCCGATGGAGCGGGTGTTCACCGACAAGACGGAGACCAACCTGCCGATGGCGATCTGCCGTCAAGTCGGCCGTGGCCGCGTCGCCTATCTGCCCATGGACATCGATCGCACCTTTGCAGAGCTTGGTCATGGCGATCACCTGACACTGCTACGCGCAATGCTCGACTGGACCCATCACGAGGCGCATCCGCTACAGATCGAAGGCCCCGGCCTGCTGGACATCGCTTGCTGGCGCCAGGATAAATCGATGACCGCGCATCTGGTCAATCTCAACAACCCCATGACAATGCGGGGCAGCTATCGCGAGGCAATCAGGACCGGTCCCTACCGGGTCCGCATGCAACTGCCACGAGGCAAAGGCGCTGCGCAGGCCCGGCTGCTGACCGCCGGAATGGCTGTGCCACACCGGGCGGCAGACGGTTGGGTCGAAGTCGATGTGCCGTACATCGACTTCCATGAAGTTGTCGCGATCGACTTAATTTAAGAGCGGACACTTCTGCAAACCTAAACTCCGTTCGCACTGAGCCTGTCGAAGGGCTCTACTTCTTTGAAGAACAAGAAGAGGCTTCGACAAGCTCAGCCGGAACGGAATTGAAATGGTCCCATGTAACTCAGGTCGCTTTCGACCAAGAAAAGGAACAAGCCGCCATGATCGAGCGCCGCGACATGCTAGCCCTGAGCGCGCTTGGGGCGCTCGCCCTGGGCACGGCTTCCTGCGCTGATGCTGCTGCCGTAACCCCCGATCAGACCAGTCTTTCCCTGCACGGACGCGAACTGCACATCCTCGACCTCACGCACAGGCTGACGCGGGCCTTCGCCTTCACCCCTGGCCGCCTGACCATGGAGGCCGTGGAAGGATCGGGAACGAAAGCAGGGATGGCGCTCAACCGCATATCGATCGTCGAACATACCGGCACGCATCTCGACGCCCCCCGCCATTTCGCGCCTGATGGAGCATCGGTCGGCGACATACCCGTCAGCCAGTTGATCGTTCCACTCGTCGTAATCGACATAAGGGACAAGGGGAAAGCCGATCGCGACGCTCGGGTGGAACCGCGGGATGTCATCGCATGGGAACGCCGCCATGGCCGCATCCCGTCCGGTTCCTGCGTCGCCATGCTCTCGGGCTGGGATCCGCTGAAAGCCTTTTCAAGTTTTGGCAGCCTGCCCCCCGCCGAACGGCGCAAGAGCCCCGGCTTCGATGCTGCTGTCATGGAGATTCTGATGAAGCGGGATGTGCGTGGCATCGGCGTCGATACCATGTCGATCGATGCGGGTGAGGCGATGCCCGCCTTCCCCGTTCATCAGGCATGGCTGCGCAGCGGACGCTGGGCGTTGGAGGGGCTGGCCAATCTCGACCGCGCACCTGCTGCGGGCGGGTTGCTGTTCGCAGGCGTCGCGCCGCTGGAAAACGCCACCGGCATGCCCGCGCGCGTGATCGCGCTCTTTTGAACAAGCGCTGCGGCGCCCGCCGGTGCAGAAGCGAGCGCCACAATCAGTGTCGTCAAGCGCGCATCATCGATCCGCCATTGACGTCATAGATTGCACCGTTGATCCAGCGGCCATCCTCAGACAACAGCATTGCGACGACGCCAGCATGGTCTTCGGATTGGCCCAGCCGGGTGTGCGGGGTGCGCGCCATGAAATAGTCGGCCCACTTGGTGGCTTCCTCGGCGTTCGCTTCCATCGCCGCCTTCATCTCGCCGGTCACGGTGAAACCGGGCGCGAGCACATTGGCGGTGATGCCTTCCTTGCCCCAGCGCGCACCGACGTGGCGCGCCAGCGCATTCACGCCCGCCTTCGCCATGGCATAGCAGGGCCGCGTCGGTTCACCACCATGCGCCGAGCCGGAGCTGGTGTAGACAATCGCGCCCTTACCGCTCTTAACGAGGTGCGGCACGACCGCGCGGGTGCACAGCAGGTGGCCGCGCAGGTTCACCGCGATCGTGCGGTCAAATGTGGAAAGGTCGATGGCCAGCGCGTCGCTATCCTCCATGATAACGCGCAGGTCTGCCGCATTGATATGCGCCCCGTCGAGGCCGCCAAAGCGGTTCACCGCCTCCTCTGTCGCCTTCTGCACCGATGCCTCGTCGGAAATATCGACATGGACCGCAAAGGTTTCGCCGCCCGCTTCCTGCGCCACCTGCGTCGCGCCCTTAATGTTGATGTCGGCCGCGCAGACCCGCGCGCCCTCCTCGGCCAGGCGCTTCACAGTGGCAGCGCCGATGCCGGTCGCGCTGCCGAACACGATGATACGGCGGTCTTTGAGACGATTGTTGGTCATGAGCATCCTCCAGAAAAGCTGTTGGCGTCGGAAACGTCGTTAATTGAGTAACCACTCACCATGTGGTTAGCAGCTCGTTCGAGCGCCGTCACCATCGCGCTGTGATCCTTTTCCGCATCGCCGTGCGCTACGCAACTGTTGAAAAGTTGCTGCGCATTTGCCGTTGCAGGCAGCGCAACTCCCAGTGAACGCGCACCTGAGAGCGCCAGATTCAAATCCTTCTGATGGAGCCGGATGCGAAAGCCGGGGTCGAAGGTTCGGTCGATCATCCGCTGGCCATGCACCTCCAAAACGCGCGATGCCGCAAAGCCGCCCATCAACGCTTCGCGCACCCGCGCCGGGTCCGCACCCGCCTTTGAAGCGAAGACCAGCGCTTCGGAAACGGCTTCGATATTCAGCCCGACGATGATCTGGTTGGCGACCTTGGTCACCTGTCCCGCGCCCACGTTGCCCACCAATGTGATACTCTTGCCCATCAGTTCCAATAGCGGCCGGACCTTTTCGAACACATCCGCCTTGCCACCGCACATTATGGTAAGCGCCGCGTTTTTGGCCCCCACCTCACCGCCGGAAACCGGCGCATCGACATAGGCGCAGCCTAGCGTCTCGATCCGCTCCGCAAAGTCGCGCGTCGCGATCGGGTCGATGGAGCTCATGTCGATGACGATCGTGCCGGGCTTCAACCGCTGCGCCGCACCGTCCGCGCCGAACAGCACGCGTTCGACGTCCGGCGTGTCGGGCAGCATCAGGATCAGGCACTCCACCGTCGCCGCCACCTCCGCAGGCGTGGCGCAGGCGACCGCACCGCCTTCGCGCAACTCATTCGGCATCGGCGTGCGGTTGGCGCAACTGTAGATCGCATGGCCCGCCGCCTGTAGATGCCCGGCCATGGGACGGCCCATGATGCCGAGGCCAATGAAACCAATCTTCATGTCACGCTCTCCCGGATTTCAGATAATCGCGCGCCCAGCCAAGGCCCGCCTTCGTGTCACCCGCAGGGCGGTATTCGCATCCGATCCACCCGCCATAGCCCAGCGCGTCGATGTGGCTCAGCAGCCAGAGATAATTGATCTCGCCCGTGCCGGGTTCGGCGCGGCCCGGATTGTCGGCCAGCTGCATATGGCCAATGCGAGGCAGCAACCGCTCAATCGTGCGGGCAAGGTCCCCTTCCATGATCTGCATATGATAAATGTCATACTGCAGGCGAACATTTGCGCGACCCGCCTCGTCGATCACTGACAGCGCCGCGTCGGTCGTGCCATAGAAATAGCCGGGGATATCGACGCGCGTGTTGATCGGCTCGATCAATATCTCGATGCCATCGGCCGCCGCCAGATCCGCTGCGTAAGCGATATTGTCCACCAATCCAGCCCGGCATTCCGCGCTCGCGGGCGCCTTCCCTGCCATCAAGTGAAGGCGTGGGCAGCCCAGCGCATTGGCATAGTCCAGCCCTTTAGCGACGCCCGCGCGAAACTCCTCCACGCGATCGGACAGCGCCGCGATGCCGCGCTCTCCGCCAGCCCAATCGCCAGCGGGCAGGTTGAACAGCACGACCTCCAGCCGGCATCGCCGCGCCCGTTCAGCTACCTCTCCCGCGCCATGATCATAGGGAAACATGAACTCGACGCCGGAAAAGCCAGCCTCCGCCGCCGCATCGAAGCGGTCGAGAAAGGGCAGGTCCTGGAACATCATCGACAGATTGGCGGCCAGCTTGACCATGTCTCTTCCTCTCTTTTCAATTCGCGCCCGGTCAGAAGGCGAGGCCCAGCACCAGATCCATGACATTGGTGCCGGTGGGTCCGGTGCGGAACAGGTCACCCGTCGCGTCCAACAATCGGTAGCTGTCATTGCGCACCAGCATCTCCGCCGGGTCGATCCCCACCGCCCGCGCACGCTCGTGAAGCGCGCCATCGGCAAAAGCCCCCGCCGCATCGGTTGGCCCGTCGGTGCCATCGGTGCCAGCGGCAAGCAGGACGGCATTGTCCTGCCCAGCCAGCGCCATGGCGGCGACCAGGGCAAATTCCTGGTTACGTCCGCCCAGCCCGTCGCCCGTCACCTGAAGTGTGGTTTCCCCAGCCGACACCAACAGCATGGGGCGATCCTGCGACGGTACTACGCGCAGGGCAGCGGCCATCGCCAGCGCCGCGTCATGAGTGTTGCCCGCCATCGCCGTATCCATATCTCGCACGGCCACCCCCTCCCGCGCCGCAATGCGATGCACAGCATCCACCAGCGTGGCGCTGTCGGCCAGCAGCAGTGTCTCGCGCCGTCCCACCGTTTGGGGTACGGGATGCACGCCCTTGGCAAGCGCACGCCGGATCGATGCGGGCACAGTATCTTGCAGCCCATATCGCGCGAGAATAGCGACCGGGTCCTCCTGTCCTTCCCCGCCCGCAAGAGTCGGCCCCGATCCGATCATGCAGAGGTCGCCGCTCGGCACGTCGGATATCAGCAAGGTCAGCACCGATGCGGGGCCGATATGGTCCAGAAGCCCGCCGCCCTTCACCCGCGACAGGCGCTTGCGCACGGCGTTGATCTCCTCGATCGATGCTCCCGAACGCAGCAGCATTTCCGTTGTCGCCGCCTTCTCCTCTAGCGTAACGCCATCAACCGGAGCAACCATCAACGCGGACGCGCCGCCGGTCAGCAACACGATCACGCTGTCACGCTCGGTCAGCCCTTCGACCGTGCGTAGCATTTCGGCGGTGGCTTCCATCCCCTGCGCGTCAGGAATCGGATGCCCCGCCTGAAGCTGCCGGATGCGCGTGAGCAGCTCATCATGACCGTGCTTGACGATGATGCAGCCGTCCGAAATCCGTTCTCCCAGCAGCGTTTCTAGCCCCTTCGCGAGCGAGCCCACGGCCTTTCCCGCACCGATCACGACGATGCGACCATCTGAAGCCAGTGGCCAGTCTATGGTTTTGCCCTGGTGGCATATGTACCAATGGTCACCCTCTGGAACGCCAAGCGATGCGACCAGCCTCTCGCCGCGCACCGACTGCAGCGCCTCAAGATAGATGCTTTCCAGCAGAGCGCGGGCGGCGGCCGTCTGCATAATAGACGCCACCTCAGGGAACCAGAAGGGTGAAGGGATAGACATAGGCTTGCAACATCACGAACAGGCCAATCAGCGAACCCAGCACCAGGCTGTGAACGAAGACATGGCGCAATATGCGGCCTTCCTGACCGAACCACTGCGTCGCGGTGGAGGCGACGACGATGCTCTGCGCATCGATCATCTTGCCCATGACCCCGCCCGCGCTGTTCGCACTCGCCATCAGCACGGGCGACAGGTTCAACTGTTCAGCCGTGATCTTCTGCAATCCGCCGAACAGCACGTTGGATGCCGTATCCGATCCGGTGACGGCGACGCCCAGCCACCCCAGCATGGTGCCGAAGAAAGGATAGAGAACTCCCGTCGCCGCGAAGGCTAGGCCCATGGTCGCGTCTATGCCGCCATAACGGGTAAGATAGCCAAGCCCCAACATCGCCGCGATGGTGAGCAGCGATGGCAGCACCAGCTTCCACGTGCGCAGATAGACGCGACCGACCGTGCGCGCAGGCACTCGCAACAGCAGCGCGGAGGCAAGGGCGGCCACCAATATCGCCGTGCCCGTCGCCGACAACAGGTTGAGATTGTAGACCGCCTTTTCAAACTCCGGCGCGGTGACGACAGGGGGCAGGCGCTGGATCACCCCGTCCAGACCGGCAAAGGGCAGGCGCAGCGCGAAGATGGCGTCCAGCCCCTGCTTCATGAAGGGAAGGCCCCACAGGAAGACACACGCCGTCAGGATGATCCACGGCATCCAGGCACGCCGAACGGCAGCGGGATCGTGCAGGGGCCGCGCATGGGCGGCGTCCACGGTCGCGGCCACGTCCCGCTCGTCACCCGGCGCGAGCTTCGCTTCGTTGACATGCATGATCCGCGCGGGCTGCCATATCCGCAGGAAAGCGATAAGCGCCGTGATCGACGCAAGCGCCGCACCGATGGAGGTCAGCCAAGGGCCATGAAGGTTGGAGATGAGAAGCTGCACCAGCGCGAAACTGATGCCTGCGACCAACACGGCGGGCAGCACCTCCATCGTCCGCCGCCACCCGCAATAGGCGACCAGCAGCCAAAAGGGCACGATGATGGCGAACGGCGTCATCTGCCGCCCCACCATCGCCGATAGTTCGAGCAGCGGCAGACCGGTCACGCCAGACAGCGTGACGAGCGGCGTACCGAGTGCGCCAAAGGCGACCGGCGCAGTATTGGCGATCAGCGACAGGCCCGAGGCCTGCAACCGGGTAAAGCCAAGGCCGATCAGCATCGCGCCCGTGACCGCAACCGGCGTCCCAAACCCCGCAGCTCCTTCGAAGAAGGCGCCGAAGCAGAAGGCGATCAGCAGCAGTTGCAACCGGCTGTCCGCGGTGATCGACGTGATCGCGCCGCGCAGTATGTGGAACTGCCCGGTCGTTTCCGTCAGCTGGTAGAGGAAGATGATGTTGAGCACGATCCAGCCGATCGGCAGCAGCCCATAGGCCGCCCCGAACCCCGCTGCGCGCACCGCCAGGCCCGGAGGCATGCCGAATGCCAGCACCGCGACTGCAAGGCCCGCCCCCAACCCCATCAGGGCGGCGATATGCGCCCGCACATGAAAAAGGCCGATCGCCCCCAACAGCACGACGACGGGGACGGCCGCGACCAGAGCCGACAGCAAGCCATTGCCGAAAGGGTCGTAATTTTGTGCCCAGATCATGGCGCCATCCCTGCCCATTTCCTATCGCGGTCTATTTCAAATCATGCGGAATTTCCGTGGTATCGCCACTCGCCCCCCGCTGTTAGCCGTTCGACCGTCGCTAAGGAGGATGACAGGCAAGAGATACCCGTCTTTCCGCGATGCGGAACAGACACTGTGGCGGGCGGCCTGCCGTTCCATATCGCGGAACGGCGTCGGCGGCATCATTGTCCATCCAGGCACGCCGGTGCAGACTGAACGTTCCAATCTGTCGATTCAGGAGCATGAGGAGGATGGACTTGAAAGCGAACGGCGGGATCTCGCGCCGCGATCTCGTACGCGCCTTGCCGACGGCAGTTATGATGAGCGCCATTCCCGGCCCGGCCTGGTCCGCCCTCAACATCGGCGGCTTTAATCGGCGCGAATGGTGGAAGCATGAATATCGCATAGTCCAAACCAACCTGCGCGAAATCGACGCCCTGGAAGATCCGCGAGAGATCGCCCGGCAAACCCGCGCCTTCGGTGCGAACATGATCGTGTCGAACATCGGCGGGATCGTTGCCTTCTACCCCACTGAGCTGCCGCTGCACTATCGCAACCCCTATCTGAAAAACGATTTCGCAGGCGAGATGGTCGCCGCCGCCCATGCTGAAGGGCTGGCCTATATCGGCCGCTTTGACCTGTCCAAGGCGATGAAGCCTGCCTATGACGCACATCCCGAATGGTTCATGCGCAACCGCGATGGCAGTCCGCGTGAATATGCCGGGACCTACCAGGCCTGCCCCAATGGCGGCTGGGCGCAGGATTACAGCCTTCAGATATTGAAGGAAGGGGTCGAACGTCATGATGTGGACGGTATGTTCTTCAACATGACCGGCTTCGTTCGCACCGACTATTCCGACGTCGATTACGGCATCTGTGTCTGCAACAATTGCAAGCGACGATTCCGGGAACTGTACAAGCTGGACCTACCTAAGACCGAAGACGGCACCGATCCCAATTGGGATGCTTATCAGCAGTTTCAAACACGCGTCATGACAGAGCTTTCCGCAAAGGCACGCGCAGTCATCGAGGCGGCACGGCCCCATGTACCTTTGATGGATTTTTTCGGCGGCGTCGTTGCGCGCGGAGAGGTGCAGCGCCGGGTGTCGCGCAAGGCGCCCGAATGGCCGTACGCCATGGGCGAACAGACACGGGCGCTCATGGCGCTTGCGCCGGGCAAAGCCTTTTCCGCAACCTCCACTGCGCATATCGACTATCCTTGGCGGCAGGTGACGGAAAGCACCGAAAACCACATGTTGCGTTTCGCGCAGGCGCTTGGCACGGGCGCCAAGCTCGACCTTTATCTGATGGGAACGCTCAACGATCAGGACGATCCTCGGTTTCTGCCTCCCGTCTCGCGCCTTTTCCACTGGCACGCCGCCAATGAACAGTATTATGCCGGGCTGACCCCGGCTGCCCGCGTCGCGATCTACAATGTGGGATCGATTTTCCAGTCACCCGGCGCCGGGCTGGCGCGCTATGGCACCGGTGCGCAGCGCGGGGCCTATCAGGCGCTGGTTGATGCCCGCCTCCCCTTCTGGATGACTAACGGAATGCAGGTGCGCAACGCCACGCGCGACAAAGCCTATGACGTCATCATCATGCCGCATATCATGACCTTGAGCGATGAGGATGCCGATGCGCTCGACGCCTTTGTCGAAGCCGGCGGCCTGCTCATCGCGACCGGCTATACCGGCGCACAGGGACAAGGGGGAAAGCCGCGCTCCGTCTCGGCGATGAAGTCCAGCCCGGTGAGCAGCTTCGGTCAGCCGCGCGATGGCCATGGCTGGTCGCTCGACATGAGCAAGGCCGCCATCCCCATGGGACCCGGCCGCATGCCGATCGATGCGGACTTCTTCCCAGTCATCCCCCGCAGCGGCGCGTCGAGCCTGATCCCTTTCGCGCCCGACCAGCGTTTTGGCCCGCCCGAATTTTCCTATGCGCGGCCGGGCGAAGCGGGGCGCGCCGACTCTGGCGCGCTGGTCATGGCCTATGGCAAGGGGCACCATGTGCACATCCCCTGGCTGCCCGACTGGCTTTATTATCGCGATGGGCTGGATGCACATCGGGTGCTGTTTGAAAGCCTGATCGCCCGCTATGCACCGCCACCGCCATTGGTGCTGGAAGGGCCGGGACCGATGGAGATGATGGCGATGCAGCAGCTCGCGACGGGCAAGATGCTGGTGCATGTCATCAACTATTCGGGCCAGCGCAACACCCATTATGGCGATCCCGTCATCGCCCACGGCCTGAAGCTGGGCGTGCGCGGATCAGTGGGCAGCACGGCGCAGATGCTGGTGGCGGGCAAATCGGTAAAGGGTAAGCGACGGAATGGCGATAGCGACCATCTGTGGTTCGACCTGCCGCCGGTCGATACGTTTGAAGCGGTGCAGTTGACGCTTGCTTGATTGCGGGATTGGGGAGGCAACTCTCAGTTCCTCCCCAATCCGCTACGATCAAAAGTCCGGCGCCAGGTCCATCAGCACGATGCCCTGCCCCACACCCGCATCGATCACGTCCGCCGATCCCACTTGCGCGGCGATCATCCGGCCATCGGGCCGCACGACCGGATTGCCATATTTCCATCCGCCATATTGCACGATGTTCGTCATGCGCGTGTAGCGCGGCTTTTTTGGATCGAGATCAAGGACGCACAGGTCCATGCCTTTAGCGCGCTCCTGTGCGCATTCCACCAATGTCCGCTTGCCATCCGGGAAGATGCCTTCGACCTCACTATAAAGGGTGGACGGCGTCGGATATTCGGTGATCTTTTTGGTCGCGAAATCTACGGACAACACCTTTGTCTCCACGCCCGTCGGCCCCTTGCCAAAACCATAGCAGGGCATGACCAGCCCCTTATCGCCCGGCAGGAAGTCTTGCGCTTCGACGAAGCATTCGGTCGTTGTCACGATTTCCCGTACATCTTCCAACTTCGCTGATTGCGCGTTAACGGCAACGCGCCCCGTATAAATGGTGGTCGATGCTGGTTTGCCACCTGCTGCAGGCTTTACCTGGCTCCAGGCGATCATGTTGCTGCGTGGGCTGAGCGCTATCCCTTCGAACACCGTGATGCCCAGTGGCACTGGTGCGCGCATCGCCTGCGGGTCCATCCAGAATAGTTCGATGCGGCCGTGGCGCGTCTCTTCCCTTGTCTTTCCCAATATACGGGGGCCGAGCAGCGCGTAGCTGCCATCAGCAAGATAATGCACCCGCAAATAACCTTCGCTCGGTGCATGGCCTGTCAAGTTGCGGGTGCGCCCCGTTGTCATGTCATATTCGAAAGCATCACCGTAGGATTTGCCAATGAAAGCCAGCTTGTCGCCCTTGGGTGAAAAGACCGGCCGCTCCCCGAAGGCTGAAATCAGCCGTTGGCCAGGCGGCATGTCCTGAATTGGATTGCCCGGCTTGTTCCCCAGCGGCAGCGTTGCGGGAACGGCCTCGCCGCGCGTAAAGGTCTGCGCCGGAAGCGCAGACAGGGGCAGCACCGCGAGCATGACGGATAACGAGAGATATTTTGCCTTCATCGATCTGTCTCCTTGTCCCTGCGCAAGCAACGTGATGGCCGTAATAAGTCAAGCAGGGCCTGTTGCCGTTTCACTATGTGGACAGCCAGACTAACCACTGGTCAGCAGCGCTTGCGGGCGATAAAGCCGCACGATGACCATGGAGTGCGCCACTCTAGCCTCAGAGCCAGAAAGTTCCGGATATCGCCGGGTGCTTGCCCATTTGCGCGATCTGCTGGTGAATGGCGGCGTCCAGACCGGTCACCGCCTGCCGGGCGAGCGGGAACTGGCACTCAGCCTTGGGGTCAGCCGCCCGGCCGTGCGCGAAGCCGTACGGGCGATGGAGATGATCGGCGTGCTGGAAACACGCCACGGCCGCGCCAGCACCGTGCGCGTTCCCGATGCATCGGTGCTGGGCGAGTTTTTCTCGCTCGCTCTGGCGCAGCAACCGGCAATCATCGACGATATTGTCGAGGTGCGGATCGCGCTCGAACGGCAGGCGCTACGGCTGGCCTGCGCCCGCGCTACGGAAGAAGATCGCCAAAACCTTGAACAGGCGCTGGAGGATATAGAAGCGACGATCGGCGATGTCGCCAAAGGTGGTCATGCCGACCTCAATTTCCATACGCAGTTGGTCGCGGCTGCGCACTCACCTGCGCTGTCTACCGTCTACGGCACGATCACGCACCTGCTGGAACGATCCCATGTCGAACGGCGCCAACGCATTGCGGACAGCCCGATGGCGCGGGAATATCTGGTTGATCACCACCGCCGCATCTATGAAGCTGTCCGCGCGGGCGACGCCCTGATGGCGGACGACTTGATCCTTAGCCATTTCGCTATCGGCGCGGCCTGGAAAATTCATGGGACTCCCGCCGACTGACGTTCCGCATGTGGGCTCACCCGTCGATCAGGATAGCGCGAAAATCATTGACGTTGGTCCGCGTCGGCCCGGTAAACACCAGATCCTCCAACGCACTGAAGAATCCGAAGCTGTTATTTTCGCGCAGCATCCCGCTGGCCGACATGCCCGCGGCACGAGCCCGCGCCAAAGTGCTTTCATCGACGATGGCCCCCGCATGGCCGCCCACGCCATCGATGCCATCGGTATCGCACGCCAGCGCCGATATGCCCGGCGCGGCGTCCAGCGACATGGCGAGGCTCAGCATATATTCGCTGTTGCGCCCGCCACTACCTGACGGATTGCCGACCAGCACGGTGGTTTCGCCACCAGACAGCAGCGCCCATCGTCCGCCCTTCCGCTGATGATGCAGGGCGAGCGCAGCGTGGACGATGCCGAGTTCGGTCGCGTCCCCTTCCAGATCGTCACCCAGATAGACGGGCTTGTATCCTGCCGCCATGGCGACTTCCCCTGCGGCTTCCAGCGCCATACGGTTGCGCGCGACGATCCGCGTATCGGTCCGCGCGAGTTCGGGCGACCCCGGACGCGGCGTGGCGTGGCGGTCGTCGCTCAACACCGCCATCACATTGTCCGGCACAGTGATGCGATAGCGTTCGATCACGCGGCGCGCGTCGGCCAGTGTCGTCCGGTCGGCAACGGTGGGACCTGAAGCGATCAAGGCTGGATCGTCGCCCGGCACGTCTGAAAAGGCCAATGTGACCACCTGCGCAGGATGCGCCAGCGCGGCCAGACGCCCGCCCTTGACCTGCGACAAGTGCGTGCGCACGCAATTGATCTGCGAAATGGTAGCGCCGCAAAACAGCAGCTCGCGCGTCACACGGCGCTTGTCATCCAGCGACACGCCTTCGACCGGCAATGCCAACAACGCAGAGCCACCGCCAGAGATCAGCGCCAGCAATTGATCCTCTTCGCCAAGGTCTCGCACGGCTTCCTGGATCATCTGCGCCGCGCGCTGACCATGCTCGTCGGGCAAGGGGTGCCCGGCCTCGATCACGAGGGCGTCGGCGGCGAAGGTTCCGGGCGGCAGGCCGTGGCCGTAGGGCGTAAGGATGATCGTTTGCGTCCCCGGTGGAGAGTGGCGAAGCGCGACGTCCGCCATCGCCGCGCCCGCCTTGCCCACTGCAAGCACCAGCCGCCGTCCTTTCGGCGGGGATGGCATATGCGAAGGCAGGCATCTTTCCGCAGATACCGCTGACAGCGCGACGTCGAACATCTCCCGCGCCAGCGCGATCCGCGCCTTTTTCATACCATCGCCGTCCGTCAAAACCTGTTCCCTCGCCGCCGTTCTGCATTGGACTTACAAATCGGCAATGAAAGCTGCAATTTACAACTTGCGCGGAAACTGCAATTCCGCCTGGCGGAACAGGAAATCGGCCACCCCTTATTTGCGCTTGCCCAGCAGCAGGCGCGCCTGCGTGCCCCAGCTGCCAACGAACAAGTCCTCCACGCCGTCTCCGTTGACGTCGCCTTTAGCCATGCTCCAACTGCGCGCGACGGTCGCGGCAGGCATGACCGAAGCCGTCACGTCGGTGAAGCGGCCCTTCCCGTCATTGGCATAGGCGCGCAGCTGCAACGGCTTGAACCCCGGCACGTCGATCGCGCCAACGATCAGGTCGGGATGGCCGTCATGATTGAAATCCATCACCATCCCGCCCCAGCTGGAAAAGCGGTTGGCAGGCAGGCGCGTCTTGGTTTCGTCACGGAACTTGCCCCGCCCCTTGTTGATCAGCAACCGCGCCTGCGGATCCTTGTCCCACTTTTTGTTGTTGCTGGTCAGGTTCAGGAACAGAATGTCCGGACGCTTGTCGCCATTGGCGTCGAACACATGCACTTCGCGCGTTTCCAGCGGGGTGAGAAGCTGAAGCGCCTTGGGCGCCTCGCGAAAATGCCCCTTGCCATCGTTCATCAGCACGCGGTTGGGCGGGCTTTCGTTCGCGACCACCATGTCGAGGTCGCCGTCACCGTCCAGGTCGGCCAGGGCGATGTCCTGCGTATCGTCTTCATAAGCGGGCAGGTTCGTCGCCGTCGCATCAATGAAAGTGCCGGGCTGTTTGGGATCGTTCAGCCACAGGAAGTTCTGCCCCGACGCGCGCAGCTTGTTCCAGCGCTCCTCCCCCGAATTGCCGATCACGATGTCCGGCAGGCCGTCACCATTGACATCGCCCACCGCAAGACCATTGCCCTCGCTCATTTTCGGCAGCCGGTCCGAAGCATCGGTGAATTCGCCCCCCGATCCGCCTAGAAACAGCTGGTGCGCATGATCCTCCTCCGCGACGAAGATCAGGTCGGGATAGCCATCACGGTTGAAGTCGGCGGACAGCACATGTTCCGTATCATGCGCCTTGGTGCCAAGCGCGCCCTGCTTCCAGGTGAAATGGCCCTGTCCATCATTAATGTATAGCCGGTTCGCACCCATTTCGACCGCGATCGCCGCGTCCAGATCGCCATCGCCATCCACATCCACCAGCGCGACGTCCAGCGCGTGGAGATATTTGGAAACGGGCACATGCGTGTCAGTCACATCGTCGAACAGCAGGGCTGACGCCGCATCATCCTGCGCCTGTCCCGGCACGGCTGCGGCGATCAGTGAGGCGAAGATTGCCGTGCGAGTCATCAGGCGGCAGTTCATCGTGCAGTCTCCAGCGTGCGAAGGTAGGCAAGGCTCTTCTTCAGAGAGTCGATGCGCGCGCCGGGGAATGGCGGCTCCTGCTCGACAAAGAAGTTGCGCACGCCCGCAATCTGCGCCGCCTTCAGGATGGCGGGCCAATCCATCGTGCCTGATCCCACCTCCGTCGGCTTCTGTTGCATATGATAATTAACCTCGGTTCCCGCCGCGATGTCCTTCACATGCATTTGGGTGAAGCGCCCGCGATAGCGCTTGAGCCAGGCGACCGGGTCCTGCCCGCCCGCCGACAGCCAGCCCGCATCCATTTCGAAATCAACGATGCGCGGGTCGGTCTTTTCCAGCAGGATCTGAAGGCCGGTGTTGTCGCCCAGCGGGGCCAGCTCTCCATTATGATTGTGATAGCCGATGCGGATGCCATGCTTCTTGAGGAAGGAACCCTTTTCATTGAGGAAGTCGGCCATGCGTTCATAACGCTCGGCTGGCACCGGCGGGCCGCCCGGCTTCATCAGCGACATGAAGGACACCGGCGGACCCCATTTCGGGTCCTTGGGGAACTGGAACAGCGGCAGCACGGCATTGCGTGATCCCAATATGTTCAGATCCTCGACCAGCTTGTCCAGATTGTCGAAATTCAGCCCGCTCGCGCCGGGCACCGACGATGAAGCAGCGACATGGGCGCTGCGGCATTTCAAACCTGCCTTGTCCAGGGCGGCGCGGAATTGTGTCGGCGTATTACGGTGCAGCGAGGCAAGCTCCACCGATCGCACACCTGCCGCCGCGATCGCGGCGAGCGTACTGTCAAGGTCACGATACAGGTCGGGTTCGAACATATAGAGCTGCACGCCCGGACCATCTTCCCCCAGCAGGGGAGCAGATTTCCGTCGCGCAGTCGCAGGAACAGCAGCGGCGAGCATCAGGAGAGCAGAGGATTTGAGCAGGTCGCGACGGTTCATTGGCAATCTCTTTCAGCTTTTCGAAGTTTCAGGCGAGCGCGGCCTGGCGGCTCGCCTCTCGCAGGGATGTTTCAGGGTAGCGCATCATGCACAGGACTACGCCCAGCGAAAAGAGCGCTGGCACGATGCCGATCAAGCTCCGCAGCGGCAGGCCGTTGCGCGGGTCACCGGCATGGGCGGGATCGAAGCCGAGCCAGGCGAGCAACAGGAAGGCTAGGCCCACCGCCAGCCCCAACGCCAGCTTCATCGATCCATTGAGCGTCGCATAGAGCAGCCCCGTGCGATCGACGCCGAAGCGCGCGCGCGTAGCGTCGGCGACATCGGCCATCAACGCACGGGGCAGGAACCAGGCGATCGGGATGCACAGGCCGAGCGCCGCGACATTGGCCGCCGTCAGCCAGAAGGAATTGGCGGGCTGCATCGCCATCCCCAATTGCAGCAACGCCTGGATCAGCGCTCCCGCCTGCAACGCCCGCGCCTTGCCGATCCGCCCGGCCAGCTTGGCGAACAATGGCGTCCCGGCAAAGGCGGCGGCATAGGCGATGAGGATCAGGGTGCTGGCCGCTGCCCGATCGAAACCAAGCTGCCCCATGTAGAAGAACAATGCCACCGCATTGGCGACGCCCGTGGACAAGGCGATCAGCAGATCGGCCAGCACCAGTCGAACGACCGGCCCTTGCGAGAATAACGCGATATAATCCCGTATCGCGAGCGCGGCCTGAGCACCTGCCGCAGGTGGCTTTTCCGGCGTGGTCCGCAGCGCCAGCAAGATCGCGCCGGGGATCAACACGATCATGACCCATCCCGCCGCGTGCATGCCGGCCCCTGGATCGCCCGGATAGGCACTGGCGACCACCGGCAATATGGCGAGGATCGAAAACTGCCCTGCCGTAGCGAATACCTGCCACCAGGCGAAAATGCGCGTCCGCTCCGTGGATCCTGTGGACAGGGTCGCCGTCCAGGCCAGATGCGACAGCACGATCATCGAAAAGCCGATGAAGGCGATGAACAGCCACGCCCAAAGATAAGCCATGCCGACCCCTCGCTCCGCCTGAAACAGGGCGTAAGTCGACAGCATGAGAATTGGCGCGCTCGCCGCCAGCCAAGGACGGTAGCGCCCCCAGCGCGATCGCGTCGCGTCCATCATTCCGCCGAGCAGCGGATCGATCATCAGGTCCAACACCCGCACCGTCATGAAGGCGGCGCCCACCGCCCCGACCGGCAGAGCCAGCGCATTGGCGTAGAATTCGGGCAGGAACACCGTGACCAGCGTCGCATAAGCCTGGATCGCGAGCGCGGTGACGCAAAAGGCTGCCAGCCTTCCACGCCCCATCGCATCCTCCCTGCCACGCGTCATTCGGTCCTCCCCCTTGATCGGATTCCAAACTGGTAATACCACAGTACAATCAAAGCGCCAGTGGGCAGGTTCGATTCTGTCGGTGAAATGCTGCGAAAGCGGCACTGGCGGGGAATTCGGGGGATCGATGCGCAAGCCAGAAACATTGTCGGGGGACGAACAGCATATACCTTTCCGGGACGTCATCGGCTTTGCCAACGACCATGCCGGTTTCCCGCTGCGCCCGCCAGTTTTGGACCTGCTAGGCCGCCACAGCGGCCGCATCATCGACGTAGGCGCGCAGTCGGAAGAGCCTGTCGACTTTCCCGACATTACCCGCCGGGCGGTACAAACCATCCTGGATGGGGAGACCGATCGCGTCATCCTGCTGTGCGGCACGGGCGCTGGGGCGTGCATCGCCGCTAACAAGGTTCGCGGCATCCGCGCCGCTGTCGCGCACGACACCTATGTCGCGCGGCAGGCGGTGGTGCATGACGACGTCAATGTATTGTGCATTGGCGCGTGGATCACCGGGCCGCAGATAGCCCTCGACATCATTCGCCATTTCCTGGCCGCACAGTTCAGCGACGAAGAGCATTTCCGCCGCCGCGTCGCGAAGCTCGCAACGCTGGAGCAAGGCGGATGACGACGGCGCGCGCGGGCAAGGTAGTGGTGCTGGGCAGCATCAATCTCGACCTTCTGGTCACCGCGCCGCGCCTGCCCTGCGCGGGTGAAACCGTGTCAGGGACAAATCTGACGCGCCAGCTGGGCGGCAAAGGGGCGAACCAGGCCGTCGGCGCAGCGCGTGCGGGTGCGCATTGCATCCTGTTGGGCGCGGTCGGGGCGGACGAGGACGGCGCGCAGATGGTCGCGGCGCTTGCCGATCATGGCATCGATGTGAGCCGGGTGCGCACCACTTCCTCCCCCACCGGTTGCGCGCTGGTGGCGACATCGCCGCAGGACAATCAGATCATTCATGTCGCCGGGGCAAATGCGGATGTCGATGCCACCTTCGCCGAGATTGATCTTGGCCCGGATGATGTCTGCCTCGCCCAGATGGAAACGCCCGTTCCCGCTGCGTTAGCGCTGTTTCAGTATGCTCGCGCCACTGGAGCCAGCACCATCCTCAACGCTGCGCCTGCATCAACCGCTGCGCGCCAACTGCTGCCGCTATGCGATCTTCTGATTGTCAATGAAAGCGAGCTGGCCTTGCTGACGGGTGCTGAGGGCGTCTCTATGCTGGACAACGCAGGATTGCTGTCGAGCAAAACCTTGCTTGGCCTGGACCATGGCCAAACCCTGTTGGTGACATTGGGCGCGGATGGCGTGGCGATCGTTGCGGCCAGCGGCGTCCAGCGCATAGCGGGATGGCCCACGGCTGTGGTCGACACAACTGGAGCAGGCGACTGCTTCTGTGGCTATCTCGCCGCTGGCCTCGCGCGGGGCGATCGCATCGAACATGCCGCGGCGGAGGCCAACATGGCGGCGTCTATCGCCGTTCAGTCACTCGGCGCCGCGGCCTCCATCCCGGATCGCATTGCCGTGCTGCATGGTCTGGACACGGCCATTGCACACACCAACTAGAATATTGAACTCAAGGAGCCTGAACGTGACGAACCTTATCAAGCGCAGGAAGTCCAGCATTGCTGCTCAACTTCTGAGCGCGGCGCTGTTGACCGCTACCCTGCCGTTGATGGCAGCGCCTGCCGCCACGGCCAAGGATACGACGATCGACTATCTGACTGCCCCCTTCCATCAGGAACGTCTCCTGGACTGGGGCAACCGGCCCAACTGGTCACCCGACGGCCGTCGCATTGCCTTCACCAAAGACGATCTGGTCGACAGCCCGGCGTATGAAATCGACCTACGCACGAAAAAAGTGCGTTGCCTCACCTGTAAATTCGGTGAAACGCAGTTCGTCACCCGCATATTTTACCTGCCCGACAACAGCTTCCTGATCGAAGCGGCGCCGGGCATGAAGGGGGGTAGCGGCGGCGCGGCCGATGCCACCCGGACCCAGCTGTTCTGGATGTCGAAGTCGCTCGCCCGTCCGGTTTCGCTCAACAGTGGGGCGATGGGCGACATCGCCATAGCGCGTGAACCCAACGCCGATGGATCGATCAACCTATCCTGGTCGCGTCCTTCGGCGACTGGCCTCGACCTGACCGTGGCCCGGCTGGTTCGTGACGGCAGGACCGCGCGGCTTGCCGACATGCAGGCCGCCTATAGCTACCGCCCCGGCCAGCCCGGCCCGGCAAGCTTCCCCGAGGCCTATGACTTTATCGATGGCGGGCGCAGTGTCATGTTCTGGACCACCGAAATGGCGACGCTGGACAGCGAAATGTATAAGGTCAACATCGCGACCAAGGCGGTGAGCAAGGTCTATGCCACTCCTTCCCATAACGAAACCCACGTATTTCCCGACGAACGCTATGGCCTGGAGGAAGCGAATATTCATTCCGATCCGGATGGCCCCTATCGCGGAATAAGCGGGCATATCAGGCCGGGCGTCGAGCAAATTTTGCGCTTCAAGGGCGAAAGCCGTGCAGCGGAGATCGCCGCAGCGAATTCCGGCAAGGGCTTCGATATCTTCGTCATCACCATGGATGGCAAATCACGCCGGGCGCTGACCAACATCAGCCCGTCCGGCGCGCAGGCGCATCAATCGACGGTGTCCCCCGACGGCCGCCGCATTGCCTTCGCGATCAAGGACCCCTCCGGAAAGTCGGGCCATCAGGCGGGACTCTATATCGGAACGTTCGGCAAGAACTGAAGATGATTAGAATTCGTGATTCCGTTCCACATGGTGGAATGGCCACTTCTGGGGATGTTCTCGCTCTTATATAACCCTGAATCGCTCAATGTCCGAACAAAAGGTTTCGGGGTTAAAATGGAGGGGACTATGAAGAGATCAAGAGGTCGTCATCTTATACAGCTGTTGAGTTGCGCTTGCGGGCTGGCCATTGCCAGCGGCGCCGCTGCGCAGCAAGCTGAGCAAGGCGCTGCCGAACCAAGTGCTGCCGAGATCATCGTCACAGCGACACGTCGTAGCGAGACGTTACAGCAAACGCCGTTGGCAGTAGACGTCGTATCAGGACAGCAAGTTGCCAAGCTCAATCTGTTCGACGTCAAGGAAATTCAGAACATCGTCCCGGGCCTTACGCTCGAAAATGGCGATGGCCGCAGCAACATCGCAACCTTACGCGGCATCTCGTTCAATCCCGATAGTGGGTCGAGCGACGCGGTTCAGGTCTATTTCAATGAGATCGACGTCGATCCCAACACTTTCTTCAGCGCAATCTATGATCTCGGCCAGATCCAGGTTCTTCGTGGTCCTCAGGGCTTGTTCCGTGGCAAGGTTTCCCCCGCAGGCTCGATCGTCATCGGCTCTGCCCGTCCAGACCTGAGCAAGCCAACCGGTTATGCACAGGTCGCAGCCAGCGATCTGCACGCTAGCAACTTCCAGGGCGCGGCATCCGTTCCGATCATTCAGGACAGCCTGGCCGTCCGGGGCGCATTGCTTTATGATCGCAACCGTGCCGGTCAGGTGAAGAATGTCGATGGGCGCAAGTCATATAACGAAACGATGAGCGGTCGCATTTCGCTCGCTTGGGAGCCGTCGTCCGACTTCCGCGCGGACCTTGTCTACCAGTATCTCTGGACCGACACGCGGCCGTTCCGCGCGGTATTCGGCCCGGGCAACCAGCCCAGCCCGAACAGCTTCTTTCCGCTGCGCAGCGGTCCCGCGATCAGCCTTAACGATCGCCTGGCGGTAAGCGAAGGCGCACTGCGGTTCACCAATGAAACGCATCTTGTCACCCTCAACACCAATTATAATTTTGGCTGGGCCGAACTGGTATTCAATGGAGGATATCAGAAGACGCGGCTGGAACAGCAACGCGATCAGGACGAAGGCAATGCGGTTCCCGGTTATCAGCTGAACCAGCATGTACACACGCCTTACGATCTATGGACGACGGAGCTTCGCCTCCAGTCACCTAGCGGCTCTCGGCTGAATTGGGCAATTGCCGCGAACTATGATTATTCAAAGTTCAACGACGTCCGCGTAAATCAAAGCAACGACGTCTTCTTTACCGATCCGTTCGGGACGATCTTCCCCGGAATGACCGGTCCGGGCGCGGTACCTCCGCAGATTTACACAGTCCCCGTCGATGTCGCGGTCACTCTACCAATTCTCAGCAAATCCTACGCTGTATCGGGCTTGATCGGTTATGAAGTGGTAGATGGACTGACAATCACTGGCGGTCTACGTCAAACTTGGGGAAAGACGACCCGGACGCAGACCACAACTCTTGTAATTGGAGGAGGGACTCCCTCATCGTCCGTAACGCCTAGCGTGGTTAAACCCAGCGCCCTCACCGGCGGCGCGGCGATAAGTTGGACAGTCAATCCTGACCTAAACCTCTACGCCAATTATGGCCGATCATTTCGCCCCGGCGTTGCAGCGACAGGCGTGACTACAACTCTTGATCCGCAATATCTGCAAACCCCCGATGAAACTTCGGACGGCTTCGAAATTGGCCTCAAGTCGAGCCTGTTCGACCGAAAGGTGACGTTGAACATCGCAGCCTTCTACCAGACTTTCAAAAATTATGTGGATTTTGCACCCGGCCTTACGACCAATTCGACGCGTGCGCCCGGACAAACGGATACAGCGACAGCGCCTCTACCGACCTTTGGTGACGCCATCAGCAAAGGCGTCGAAGTTCAGCTTGGTTTCCAGCCCTCGCAATGGGTCGATCTCAACGTGAACGCCACCTACGCTGATGCGCATTACGATAACGCTAAACTTTATTGTAATGACTTCAATGGTGATGGCATACCGGATTCGAGTGGCACGCCCAGCGTACCAGCAGGTCAGCAAGTCGCCACCTGCACCCGCAATGATCGTATCGCTGACGTTCCGAAGCTCAGCCTGTCGAGCAATGGCGAAGTCCGGTTCGGTATGGGCTCACTAACACCGTTCATTCGCGGGCTGCTGTCCTATCGTCCAGGATTCAAGTCAGAAAACAGCAACTACACCTATCGCGACTTCACCAAGATCGATTTGTTCGTCGGTCTTCGCGGCGAAGATCGCTGGGAGCTAAACCTGTTCGTGAAGAACCTGCTCGATCAGACCCGAGCACAACGCGTGTCGCAAGGAAACTTCCAGGTCGGAACGCGCGCGCTGCCCGGTTTCGAAACCCTTGGCACCATCCCGTTCGACTCCGGTTATCGCGTGGCGAACATCACGGCGCCGCGCGAATTTGGTGCGACATTGCGCTTCAACTGGTGATCGACTGGCCGGGGGATTGCTTAAGGCGATCCCCCGGTCGCGACTGCCTACGTCTCCCCCAAACTCAGGGTTCAGCGACGCCGCGCTGAACCTTTTTTGTTTAAGACCTCCCACGCAACATTTGCGAATTCACGCATTGAAGTGCGCCGATGATCTTTCGGGTTGAGCGCTCGGAAAGGCGGTTGGTCAGTCGTCTGCCACCGCGTGCAGTAGCGCCCGGAATCTATCCGGGCGCTACGCCCCCCTTAAAGCACAGCTCATCTTCACACCGAATCCGGTGGATCAAATATTTCGCCGTCCAATTCCATGATGTGGAACGGGTGCCATCGTGCCCGTCATTGACTCCATTACATCGTTGGATTTTCTTGGCGGCGAGAAGAGAGGATGATGGACAAGATCGTGGTGAACGAAGCCGCGCCCCGAGGAGGATGCGATCAAGACCGTAGTCCGCTTTCCAGCGACATCGGGCAGCCAGGCCATCACATCGTGGCGCGCCTTCTTCGCCTTATCGCACGACGCGGGGGAAATGCGGTCGGCGTCTTGAGGGTCAACGGGTTTGACGAGCCGCTCGACCGGTTTCTGATCGCCACCCTCCCGTCTCTGGACATCGCCAGCCTGCAAAAGCTGTCGTCCCGTGCCAGCGTGGAACTGTCCGATATGCAGGCCTACGCCACCGGACGGCTCCCTTTTCGCGGCGGCGACTGGCGGCTGCTTTTCTACTGCCTGGTCGGTAGCCGCTCCCTGCGCGAAGCCATCATGCGAACAGAGGAACTGCTGCTGGCGATCGACGGACGCATGGGCAACATGACGTTGAAGCGGACAAGCGGACAGGCGTGCCTGTCATATACGGGCGCGCGCAGCGATGATGAAGAAATGGACTTCATCGTCATTCTGCACGGCCAATTGATGTTCCACTCCATTTTCAGCTGGCTCATCGGCAAGCCGCTGGAAGGCACACTGGCTCTCGATTTCCCCGAATTCGCCCGACGGCATCTGGACGGCCAACTGCTGCCGTTCGATCTGCTGCTGGACGCAGACCAGCTGGAAATGCGCTTTGCGGCAGCCCTCCTCGATGAGCCGGTTATCCGCACAATGGCCGATTGCGAAGCGTTGCCGACGCTCAATTTCCTGTTCGGGTTGCGGTCGGGTGAGGATCCGCTGGAAATCGTTCGCCGTTCGCGTCACTTCATGGCGATGGCATTGCGGGAAAGGCGCAAGCTCCCCTCACTCGAAGAACTGGCGCGGCTCCTGGCCGTGGGGGCGATGACGCTGCGGCGCAGGCTGCATAGCGCTGGCACCTCCTTCCGTGCGATCCGGGACGAACTGCGCCATGAAATGGCCATCGACATGCTGACCAACAGCCGCTTGTCGATAGAGGACATAGCCGAACGGCTCGACCTTTGCGATTCCAACGCGCTGCGTCGTGCCTGTCGCGGATGGACCGGCATGGCCCCAACCGAATTCCGTCGCAAATTGCTTCAGCTATCAGATGGCGGGTGAGGCTGCTTTCACGCTCCAAGCGGCGGACTCCCGCGCTTCGTGAAGGTCATCCAAATTGGGCAGACGCTATTGCAATCATGGACGCCGCGCCTAGCATGATGATATTGCAGGGGGAGCAGTGTGATGAATGCGCGAGAGGATGCCTTGGTCGCCAGTGTGGCGGCCGATCAGCGTTATGTTGACCTGGTAGCAAGGCGCTCGCGTCTTGGCTGGTGGCTGTCCGCCATCATCTTTCTTGCGTTCGTCGGCTATCTGCTGCTGATCGCCTTCGACAAGGCAGCGCTTGGCGCACCGATTGCTGGTGGCGTGACGTCGGTCGGAATACCCGTCGGCCTTGGCCTCATCCTTCTGGCGATCGCGCTTACCGGAATCTACGTCGCGTACGCCAATCGTCATCATGACGAACAAATGGCTGCAATTCTTCAGGAACACCGCCGAAAGGACCATAGCGCGTGATGGGGCGTTTGTTAGCGATCGCCCTGGCTTCGATAACGCTGGCCCCGCTCCCCGCTTTTGCGGCCGCGCTGGAAGGACAGGCTCAACGCCAACCCGTCAATTGGATCGCGATCTGCATGTTCGTCGCTTTCGTCGGGCTGACGCTGTGGATCACGAAGGTCGCGGCTGCGCGCACACGCACAGCTTCGGACTTCTACACAGCGGGCGGAGGCATTAGCGGCTTTCAGAACGGCCTCGCGATGGCGGGCGACTATATGTCGGCCGCGTCCTTCCTCGGCATTTCAGCGCAGATCTACTTGGACGGATATGACGGGCTCATCTATTCCACCGGCTTTCTGGTGGGCTGGCCGATCCTGCTGTTCCTGATGGCGGAGCGGCTGCGCAACCTCGGACGCTTTACCTTCGCCGATGTAGCCTCCTACCGCTTTGCCCAGCCGCCGGTGCGCAGCTTTGCAGCGGTCAGCACGCTTCTGGTCGTCAGCTTCTACCTGATCGCTCAGATGGTGGGGGCAGGACAGCTCATCAAATTGCTGTTCGGCCTGCCTTATGCGGTTGCAGTGGTGATCGTTGGCACGCTGATGATGCTCTACGTCCTGTTCGGTGGCATGCGCGCGACCACCTGGGTCCAGATAATCAAGGCCGTGCTGCTGCTTGGCGGCGCCACCTTCATGGCCGTGATGGTGCTGGCCCAGTTCGGCTTCTCGTTGGAGGCGCTCTTCGCCAGGGCCGTTGAGGTCAAGACGGCGGCGGCGTTCGATGCGGGCGTCAGCGCTGCCGATGCTGCTGATAAAGGGCGTTCGATCATGGCGCCGGGCAACTTCATCAAGGACCCAGTGTCCGCGATTTCCTTCGGCCTCGCGCTGATGCTGGGAACGGCGGGCTTGCCCCACATATTGATGCGCTTCTTCACAGTGCCTGATGCAAAGGAAGCGCGCAAATCCGTGCTGTGGGCGACCGGCTGGATCGGATATTTCTATATCCTCACCTTCATCATCGGCTTTGGTGCGATCGTACTGGTCGGGACGCAGCCTGCCTATCTGGATGCCGGAGGCGCGCTGCGGGGTGGAGGCAATATGGCGGCGATCCATCTTGGCCATGCGATCGGCGGGAATCTCTTCCTCGGCTTCATATCCGCGGTCGCCTTTGCGACTATTCTTGCGGTGGTTGCGGGGCTGACCCTGTCGGCAGCCTCCGCGATCAGCCATGACCTATATGCAACCGTGCTGAAACATGGCGAGGCAGAACCGGCTGACGAATTGCGCGTGTCGCGTTTGACCACGCCGGCGCTGGGCGCGTTGGCGGTGTTGCTCGGTCTCCTGTTCGAAAAGCAGAATGTGGCCTTCATGGTCAGCCTGGCCTTCGCATTGGCCGCGTCGGGTAATTTCCCCGTGCTGATCCTTTCCCTTCTCTGGAATGGCTGCACCACGCGTGGCGCGGCCATGGGGGGCACGATCGGCCTGCTTACCGCTTTCATCCTCACGCTGCTGTCGCCGACGGTCTGGACAAGCACCTTCAACCTTGGTCCGGCTCCTTTCCCGTACAGCTCTGCCGCGATATTTTCAGTGCCGGCTGGCTTCCTTGCCATCTGGCTCATCTCGCATTTCGATCGTTCGTCACGCGGGGCGATCGACAGGGCTGGCTATGCGGCGCAGCGCGTACGGGCCGAGACCGGCATCGGCGCCTTCGCCGCTAGCGAACACTGATCGGTGGGGCGCTTCCGGCATCTGGCCATGGCCAGCATCCGCTAAAGGAATGGCTGCCAGAACAGATCGGCCGGTCCAACGCAAACGCTGTTGAACCGGCCGGGGATACTGAATGGGGGCGGCCGTCATAACCGCGGTCCCCTTCTTTAAGCCTTATTCTCCGCCGAAACGATAGCGAAGCTTGAGGCCATACATGCGCGGCTCACCGTAGATCGTTGCCCAGGACAGCAACGAGCCGCCCTGATACACGTCTGTGTTGCTGATCCGGTAGAGCTTGTTCGTGGCATTGGTGACGTACAAGCCTGCATCCAGGCCGGAACCTGCGATGTTGTTCCAATCCAGCGACATGTTCAGCAAGCCAAAGGCTTCCAGCTTCTCGCCCGGCTGCTGCGGCGCGACGACCGTGGCTTCGGTATGCTGCGACGAATTATGCGCGTAGTTCACGAAGAAGGAGAGGTCTCCCAGTCTTTCCGCGATGGGCAGGTTCACCGCCACGTGGAAGCTGTAGATGTAGGGCACGACATACTGACCGGGCAGGCAGGTCAGGTCTGTCGGCGTTCCGGGCGGCAGCGCCGTGCCGGAACAATCCGCCAGGAAGCCGTTCGATGGCAAAGTATATTCGGTATATTTAAAGCGCGTATAGCTGAAATTGCCACCGATCTCGATGGGCTTCCACGGCCGGATGGACGCGTCGACCTCGACACCTGAAACATGAGCCTTCGCCGCGTTGATCCGCGCGCCGCTGGCCAAGGTTACAGTGTTGAAATCGCCGGTTGCCTTCTGAATATTCTGGTAATTCAGGTAATAATAGGAAGCATTCAACCGGGCAGGCACGCTGGCGATCCGAAAGTCCGATTTGAACCCCGCCTCATAGGAAGTGACCTTTTCCGGTTCGAAGGTACGGGTGGTCTCGCGAACCGCGTAAGGATTGAACCCGCCTGCCTTGTAGCCACGGCTGACCTTGGCAAACACCATCAGGTCGCGAACCGGCTTGTAATCCAGCCCGACGAGCCAGGTGGCCGCCTTGCTCTTCAGCGAAGCGGTGAAGTTACAATCCGAAATCGCGTCCACCAACGTCGAGTCCGCCGAGCAGATAAACTGTCCGGTGAGGGTCGGCGTATAGCTTTGTGAGAAGCCTTTGATCTTATCCCAGGTGTAGCGGAAACCGCCCGTAAGCCGCAGGCTGTCGAGAGACGGCGTCATCGCTCCGAAATCGAACGTGCCCTGCGCATAGAGCGCCTTTGAGGTCGTCGCGACATAGCCCGGTGTTGCGTTGGCTACGCAAGCGGGCGGGATGCCCGGAATTGGGGTGCCAGTAATTACCGCAGGGCAATAGTTGATGGCGCTGCCCGCCTGATCGCCATCAGGCTTCTGGCTGTAGTAGAACCCGCCCGCGGTGAAGGTCAGCTTGTTGTCCAGATAGGTGCCCTGGATCTGGAATTCTTCGGTGAACTGCTTGTAGCTGTCGCGGGGCAGCGTGACCGGCGACGTATTATTATACACGACCGGCGTTCCCGCACCCGGAAGCGTGACCTGTCCCGGCGCGGGCAGCTTGTAGGGATCGACATCATATTGCTGCAAGACGGTGCCGTCGCCGTCGTAGCGGTAGAAGCTCTTGAACTTCTGATAGCTGACGATGTTGCGCAGCACGAGTTCATCGTTGAGATCGAAGGACAGGGTATCGGTGATGCCCCAGGTCTTGGTCTTCTGATAATCATCAACGCCATGCGCGGTCTGGCGCGGCCCTAGCGCGTCAGCCTGAGCAGTAGCCGCACGATAAACGTCACAGGAGAACGGATTGCCTGCTACCGGACCTTCTGCACAAAAAAGAGGGTTTTGGTTCTGATCCACAATTGACTTTATTGCTTCGACGTTGAAACCCTTATGGATAAGCCCCGTGCCGTTGAAGCGCGAGTAGGAGCCATAGGCCATCAGGTAATTTTCAATACGCTCGGTCGGGCGGAAGGTGATGCCGATGCGGCCCGAATACCAATGCGTATCGTCGCGATCCTTGTTCCAGATCACATCATGGGTATAGCCGTCGCGATCATGATAGGCGCCGACGACGCGGACGAGCAGCTTGTCCTCGACCACGGGCACGTTGATAACGCCCTCAATCTCCTTGGCGTCGTAATTACCATATTTCGCAAGCAGCGAGCCGGAAAAGTCGTTCGTCGGCTTGTGCGGCACGAGAAGGATCGCGCCACCAGTCGTGTTACGGCCGAACAACGTGCCCTGCGGGCCGGCGAGCACCTGAAGATTTTCAAGATCGACGAAGTTGCCGGGTCCGCCCTGCTGGCTGAGCGTGATCGGCGCCGGTAGCGGCACTTCGTTCAGATAGAGAACAACGCCCGGCGACGCCTGGAACGTGGCCCCCTGACCGCGCAGCGTAAAGGTTTGGGAGTCGCGTGAACCCTGCCCTGCGGACCCGACGACCAGCGACGGGACGCTGGCGTTCAGATCCTGCGACTGGGTGATGTTTTGTTGCTGAAGTCGTTCGGGCGAAAAAGCCGTAATCGCGATAGGCACGTCCTGCGCGCGTTCGGCGCGGCGTTGGGCCGTCACGATGATATCGGCGGTTGCACCGAGTTGGGTGCCTGACGCCTCCTGCGCCAAGGCAGGTGTGGCTATCAGAACAGCGCATGAGGCTACGCTGTTGAAAAGCAGTGCGGAATGCTTCTTCAAGATCCCCTCCTATTTTAGTTCGCCGCCTTTGTTCAGGCGGTCGATCTTCAGAGTAGAATATGGAAACAAACTACGCAATTGAGCAATACACAATTGTGATGCACTTATGTCACTATTGCGGAAAGAATGATCAATCTGGATGCTGACGCTTTCCGAATTCCAGGTTTACCGGCCGCATGACCCCATCCGGCCTGATCCTGACGCGTACCAAACCCTGCTCGTCCGCATCCGCCAATCGGCGCGATAAAGACAACGCATTAGCTTGCGACGTGAACAATATGCCGGAATCCAGTCCCCGCACCTCGCGCCGCGTGCCAATCGAAGCACGAACGATGATCGCGCACCCCATTATTTGCTGCGCATCGGGACGACCTGGAATGGGATTTAATTCGCGAACCCTGACAATATGCGGCGCGGTGCCCTGAATGCATAATTGACGGGCAAGTGATGCATCAAAGGAAGTCTTGCCGCCGTTGTGACCGTCGCGCGAAGCATCCACGGGCCAGTCATATTGATATTGAATATAGTGCCCGCGCAGCAAATCCCTTGGATCATAACCTCGAATGGGAATGAGCCATTCTTGCCCTTGCTGCGTGAGACGATAGGTCGCGATCCAGCTGTAAGCCAAGGCCATGACCGGCAGCAGCAGGGCGGCGGCGAGCAGAAGCCGTGGCGATGCCGCAAGCCTTTTCATGCCGCCATCCCTCCCGCCGGTGCATAGCGTTTCGAGATACGGACAGTCGACCACGCCACCGCAATGGCGAAAGCCCCGGAAAATATAAGGCCCGCCCCGCTTTCAAGCAGGCTGTCATTAAGTTCGAAGCTCAAAATAATGATGCGCAGCGCCACCAGTGCGATCGCCCCCTGGAACAGCCGCCGCCACTGGGCGAAGATAGCCGCTGCGGCCACGGCACCCCACAGCATGACGAAGAATGACGCTCCGATCCAAGGGCTGCGGATCGGGCCGTGCAGATCGACCAGCAAGGCCTGCGCGAAATGCAGCAGCGCCCCAGCGGCCAATATCCCCGCCGTCGCTGCCCCGGATCGTGTGGGCGTGACGCGGAATATGATCGCGGCGGCACCGATCAGGGCCAGACTCTGTATGGCGATGCTGCCGAGGGCAGCGTGGGTTCGGCTGCCCCAGCCGCCTGCTATGATGGCGATGCTGATGCCCGCAAGGATCACGCTGATCGCCAGCTGTTCCAGCAAGCGCCAAAAGGCGGGCCGGTCACTCCGGTCCCGCATGAACGCGGCGAAGGCAGCCACCACAATCGGCGGGCAAACGATCAGGCCCCAATAGAGTGTTGGAAAGGCGGGCTGGGGCACATGCTGCCCCCATGCCCACGCATGACCATATTCGTCGGCGTGAGACCATGCCGTGCCGACTATCGCCGCCAGCCAGAGGCCCGCGATCGGCCAGCCTCTTCCAAGCAGGAGCAGCAGCGGCGAAAAAATGACCAGCCACGCCAGCAGCGGCTGCCAGAGCGGCGAGGAGGTCTGATACACCTGCCCGACATGGCCAAAGAAAGCGAGACCCAGAACCGCAGCCACGAACAGCAATCCATCGCTGAAATAATGGTTTTTCGCCGATACCCTGGGCAAATACCACCAAAGAAGCCCCGCAAAGCCGGTCATCAGGGCGAAGTGGATCGCCAGACGCGTCTCACCGGGTATCACGTCCCAATTCGCGGCGACGACGGAGATGATCCCCAAGCCGATCGTCAACGCACCCAGGCCGACGATCGCCCACAATCCAACAGGCCGACTATGCGTCAATTCCCACGCGCGAATGCGCTCGGCGGTATCGGCGTCGATCAGCCCTGCGTCCTGCCACGCCTTCAGCTGCCGTTCGGACATGGACTATTCCCCCTGTTCAGCGGCTGGGTGGTTCCATTCCACCCTGTGGATCTTGGGCGCACTGGAATCGGAAACCGTCAGAAGATAGCCCTGAGCACCGATCGGCAATGCAGGCGGAGGAACAGACGAGATGAAATCAAGATATTTCAACCGCGTAAGCCCCCTACGTCAGCATGCGCCAGCATGCCCGAAAATCCTTGGCAGCTCCAGTGGCATTCTGGCCGTCCGAGTCACGCGGCTGATCCTCGCGGCGACCACGGCATCGCGGGGAAATTGCTTAATCTTAACTTTCGGGTTAATAAACTTACTCCGCCGACATCGGTTCGTCGCATGAAGCAGTCTTACCAGCCCCAGCAGCGGAGCGCGACCGGACGCGTTCATCTCCGCGAAAGGTTGGGCTGAACAGGCAGGACGCCCATGCTGTTCAGGTGCGGCCGAATACCGCGCGTCATAATGAGACTACATGGAGGGGGTTCTGACAGCCGTTACGACATCACGGATGCGGCGGTCGGACGAGAAGCTGCGATCACGCAGGCCCGCCCGATCGAGTTTGAAGGAGTAGCGCAATGAGTAACATTTTAAAAAGCCCGAAACTTTTCTTACTGTTGTCCGTGGCGGCCGGGACCGCTTCAGCCGGTTTCGCGCAGGAAGCGCAGCAGGAGGCGCCTGACGCCAATCTGTCGGCAACCTACAGCGCCCCTGCGCCCGAAGCGGCGCAACTGGCCGAAGGGCCTGAGGTCGAAGGCCTTATTTCCGCGCGCACCGGCGATAAATTGCAGGTTACCGCGGCCGACGGCACCAACACTGTCGTCACCATCAATGACGCGACCCGTGTCAAGTCCAGCGGCGGTTTCCTTGGCCTTAGCCGCAGCAAGCTTGCCACAGCCTCGCTGCTGAACGGTCTGCCGGTTTCCATCAAGACGCTTCAGTCGGGTGCTGACCTGATCGCCAGTCAGATCGATTTGAAGAGCAAGGACCTGAAGACCGCGTCGATGATCCGCAGCGGCACTGCCCAGGGCTTTGCCGAACAGACCGCCGCGACGGAAGCCTTGCGCAGCCGCGTGGGCGACATCGATAAATATAACGTCAAAAGCACGACAAACGTGAACTTTGACATTGGCAAGGCGGTATTGTCCGAACAGGCGAAGAACGACCTGTGCGCCACCGCGTCAGCGGCCGACGGCATGAACAACGCCCTGTTGCTCGTCGTGGGCTATACCGATTCCACCGGCAGCGACGACTTCAATCAGGCGCTTAGCGAAAAGCGGGCCAGCCGGGTGGTCAACTATCTTCAGCAGACCTGCGGCTGGAAGCCCTATCGCATGCTGACCCCCACCGGCATGTCCGAAGCGGACCCGCTCAGCAGCAATGATACGGTCGAAGGCAAGGCGCAAAACCGCCGCGTCGCGGTGAATGTGCTCGTCAGCAAAGGCCTCGATGGACTCTAAAGTGCAAGGGGCGGGCAACAGTCCGCCCCTGTTTACTGATTATCGTGGTTTAACCGATAGCGGCGATCACTTATCAGTCTTACTCTCCAGCGCCCGCGCCATTTTCAAATGCCCCTCTACCACCGGAGCGATCTCGCCCGCTGCCGCCTTCAGCGCCGCGTCCGTCCCGCCCGACGCGTAGGAACGCATCAGCGCAAGAGCGTCCTCGTGCGCATCGACCTGGCCATCGATATATTCCTCGTCAAACGCCGCGCCCTTCTTCTGCCGCAGTTCGTCCAAATCCTTCTTCTGCCCAGCGGTAAGGTCAGGGTTCGGTATAACGGCAGGCCGTGCCTTGCCCGCTGCCGCCTTGATCTTCGCAGTGGACTCAGAGTGGGCCTTGATCATCTGAACGGCGAAGGCCTTGACTTCAGCGGACGTGGCGTTGGCCGAGGCCAGCTTCGCAGCCGCAATCTCGAACGCATCGCTCCTGGCTGCGAGGTTCACGAAATCCTGCGCATCAGGGGTTGGTTTCAATGCATCGATTGCGTTCTCCGCCGCCTTCTCGACCCTGTCGCCAGCATTTTCAGCAACGTTCTTCGCCGCATTCAATGCGTCGGCATTGCGCTGCTCACTCGCCTGATTACAGGCCGCCAGCGTCAATCCTGCGGCCAGGACCATCGACGTGATACGCGCCATTTTCATTCTCCCTGAAATTCAGGACGCAAACGCGCCTTCGGTCCAGGCGTTCCTTCTTACCACGGGAGGCTGCACAGCATTTTTGGACCCGTTGCGCTGACGGCGCGACAGGCCGTTCGACAACTGGCGACGTCAGGACGCGATCTGTTGACGATATCGGTTCGGACTGCTTCCGGCCTCACGCTTGAATGCCGCTGAAAAGGCACTGGCATTCGCGAAGCCCAGACGGTGCGCTATCCCTTTCAAGGGAAGCGATCGGTCGGCGAGGAGCATCTTTGCCCTTTCGAGCCGAATGCCATCGACATAGGCGCTGACGGAAGTTCCCGTGCTGGCCTTGAACAGGCGACGCAAATGCGGCGCGCTGATACCGCATTCATCGGCCAATTGGCGGACGGTGATTGGCCGTCCTTCGATGGTTTCCACGATATCGCGGATCCGGCGAAGCTGCCATGAGGCGAGCTTACCACCCTCGCCAGCGCGCGCATTGGTGTGCGTATCGTCAAGCTGCCGCACCAATTCCACGAGGATCAACCGGCACAAGGAATCCACCTTCACGGCATGGGAAAAACCGGGGGCACGAAGCTCATCCGCGAGAAGCTTCAACGCCTGTTGAGAGACATTCCCATTCTCGCAATATAGCAGCTGCTCTACATGGTTGAGCGGCTCTATGCCCGTGGTCTCCTTGAAATATTCCTTCTCAAAATCGCAGAAGATTGCGGGTTTCAGGGGACCGGAATTTTCGACTTCGGCGATCCAGTCGATATCGGCGGGGACAAAGGTAGCCTGTTTCAATTCATGATAGTGGGACTGGGTGGCGTAGCGAAATCGGCCGCGCGGCCTGTAAATGCTCGACGTCCACATGCCGACCTGATGAGTAGGCTCCCGGCCTGCGAGATGCTGTGGGAAACTCCCCCCGTGCGGCAGGTTCAGCCGAACGACGACACCGGGAATGCGAGACGTGGCAAGACGCTCCTCTGTCCAGGTGACATATTCGTGCACTGCTGCGCTCTCCATGCGCCGCGCCATATGCGTGGCGAGTCTTCCTCCTCTCTTATGGGAAAGACGCGGCGGCGGCGACAAGATTGATCGGCCGCCGCCCGCCCGAGCTTATTTCGGCAAAGCATAGGCGACGAGGGAATCGCCGAGCTTCGTGCCCAGGAATTTGTGCCCGCCCGCGGCGATCACGACATATTGTCGGCCATCCTTCTTGAGGCGGTAGGTCATCGGCGTAGCCTGCCCGCCCGCGGGCAAGCGAACGCGCCAGACGACCTTGCCGGACGCAATGTCATAGGCCCGCAGATAATTGTCCGTGGTCGCGCCAAGAAACACCAGCCCCGAAGCCGTGGCGACGCTGCCGCCAAGGTTCGGCACGCCCAGCTTCAGCCACATGGGCGGCGGCGCCTGGTCGCGCGTGGTGCCAAGCGGCACGTTCCACAGCGTCTTGCCAGCCTTCAGGTCGATCGCGGTCAGGCGGCCCCAAGGCGGCCGGTTACACGGCGCACCAAAGGGAGACAGCATGGGCTTCATCTGCAGGCCGTAGGGGGCGCCCTTGGTCGGCAAGATTGCTTCCCCGGCGGCGGTGCGGGACTCGATCTCGGCTTGGGGGATCAGCTTCATGATCGCGCCCACCTGCGTCGTGTTGGCGATCAGGATGCCTCGCTGTGGATCGACGGTTACGCCACCCCAGTTGGACGCGCCCTCAAAGCTTGGCCATTGCAGCCATCCCTTTGTCGAGGGAGGGGTGAAAACGCCCTTATAGTTCACGGATCGGAACAGCTCCCGGCACCTATATTTGTCATAGGGGGTAAAGCCCCACATATCTTCTTCGCGCAGATCCGGATCGCGGACGATGAACGCCGGATTGGCGGGGAATGGTTGCGTGGGCGACAGCTTTTCGCCCGTCACCTTGCCCTCCTGCGGCACGGGGCGTTCGACCACGGGGAAGATCGGCTTGCCGGTACGCCGGTCGAGGATGAAGATATGCCCGACCTTCGTGGTCTGCGCGAGCGCGGGGACAGGCCCGTTCGTCGTGGGCAGGTCAAATAACACCGGCTGCGCGGGAATGTCATAATCCCACACGTCGTTATGAACCGTCTGGAACCGCCACTTGACCTGACCTGTCGTCCCATCGAGCGCCACGACCGAACTTGCATAATAGTCGAGGCCCGCCCGGTTGGCGGCATAGTGGTCGGGCGGCGCGTTGCCCATGGGCACATAGACAAGGTTAAGCTTAGGATCGACCGCCATCGGCGCCCAGCTATTGGGCGTCCTCCGCACGAATTGCTCGCCCTTCGGCGCGTTCTGCGCATCGCTCATCCCCGGCGGCAAGCCGTTCCAGGACCAGAGGGGCTTGCCCGAATGAATATCGAACGCCCGGATCGCTCCAGCGGGCATGTCTACCCGCATATTGTCGGTAAGCCGTCCATTAACGACTATGGCATTGCCGATGACGACGGGCGGCGAAGAGATCGACAGGTCGCCCCGCTCTATCTTGCCCAGACCCGGCTTCAGATCGACCACGGAATTGTGCCCGAAGGAGCGGCACTCGCGACCCGTGGCGGAATCGAGCGCCACCAACCGCCCGTCCAGCGTCCCGGCAAAAATCCGTCCCGCGCATTCCGCGCCCGCTGGCACGCTTTCGTCCCGCGCATAGGTGACGCCACGGCAGTTCAGCAGATAGGTGCTGAAATTGTCCGAGCTTGGCTGCTTCGCCCAAATTTCCTTGCCAGTCTCCGGATTCACCGCCGCGATGCGGCCATTGCCGGAGCAGAGATAGAGCCGGTTTTCCGCGATGATCGGCGTCGCCTGGAATGTCGGGGAAAGTGGCTCAGGCGCCGTAACCATGCCGATATGGTAGGTCCATGCGGGCTTTAGCGCCCAGACGTTTTCAGGCGTGATCTGGGTCAGCGGCGAATAGCGCGTCCCGCCCGCATCCCCGCCATAATAGCTCCAGCCCGCCGTCGGCCCGGAATAATCGATGGCTGGCGCAGGGCGGAACAGGTTCCCGCTATAGGCCCAATATCCCCCGCCCAGGATCGCGATGGCGCCAGCAGTGATCAGGACAGTGCGGCGCCATCCACGGCGGCGCTTCTTTCCGCGCGTCCCGTTGCCGCCGCCTGACGAGGCAGGCTCTGCATCCTGAAAGGAAAAGCGTGTATCAGTCTGGTTCATATGGCCTCGATCATCGATGTTTGCGGACCACAGCGCGCATTCCTCCGCTGGCTCCGTTTGAAAACAGACCGGGCCTTCACCCGGCTATCGCCTCCACCGCCTGTGCAGCGCCGCGCATTGCGCCTTCGATATAACCAACCCCTTTGGCATCGCCGACGACGTGAACAGTAAAGCGCTGCGCCTGCAACCTGATCGGCGAGCGTCAGGTCACCCGTCGCGCCCTTCGCGACGATCACATGGTCGGCGGCGGCAGCCTGCTCCGCTCCGCCCTTGTCGATGAAGCGGACAGCGTCGCGCTCGATCCGGATGGCGCTCGACGCCGGATAGAGCTGAACGCCATGTTCCTTCAGTTCTGCGAGCAACCGCATCCGGCGAACGATCGTCGGAACTTTGGCCAGGCACCATCCAGTGCATGTCGGCTTGCCACTCCAATGAGATGGACCAAACTTGTCCCCACCGATTTCTCTCCTGCCTCTCCAAAAGCCTTATACCCTGCCCCCTCTCGGCCGCCGATGCCTACCGCAGGCGTCGGTGCGTCATCAGCCCCAATTTATGTCGTGAAGCGCCCATAATTATGCGGATCAATCATCCTCCACCGCCTCCTTTGCGCCGTGCCACCGGATCGACGGCTGATCCTTCCAACGCTATGGGTCTGGCCATGAGCAGCAGCAATCTTGAATCTTCCTCTGTTAAGGTGGAGGGGCCGCCACCCACTCCCCGCACTGTCGGGCGGCCGCGCCGGTTGACCTTGTCTCAAATACTCGACGCCGCGATCGACATGGGGCTCGATGGCCTCAGGATCGCGGCGCTTGCCGATCGGCTCGGCGTCCGCCCGGCGGTGCTGTACACCTATGTCACCGGCCGCAAGGAATTGGTGCGGCTTGCAGCGCAGCGTGCTTCAGGGGCCGCTGCCTTCCCGGAGGATGAGGGCCAATCCTGGCGTGAATATGCCACCCAATATGCCGAAGCGCTGCATAAGCTGGTGGAGGAAGGGCAGCTTGTATCCACCCTCGTCAGCGGCAATTTGGGACCAGCGGTCGAGATCGACAGTTCCGAACAATGGCTGCAAGCCATGCTAGCACGCGGGTTCGACCTGCCCGACGCGCTGGACCTGCTGCGTTCCATCGACCTGATAGTGCTCGGGGGCGCGTTCCTCTCCTCCTATGCCCGCGCGGTTGCGGGCGGCGAAGCGGAATATCGCGAAGCCGTGCGCTCCTCGATCAGGCAGCGTTCGGAGGAAGACGTACCGGTCATCGCCGCGCATCCTGACCGTTATGCCGACACCGCCCTCCCCCGCTGGCGCACCACATTGGCGCTGGCGCTCGACGGAGTGGCCGCACGGCGCGGCGAATAGTCGAACATATTTTCGGAAATTATTGCCAGCGAAGCGTTGATGGGATATTCCCGTCTTCAGACCCTGCCGTTCGCGCCGGGAAATTGCTTGCTGGAGAGAGCCTATGCCCGCCGATGTCGCTTCCACTTTCCTGCCCGTCGCGCCGCCCAGAATCGTCGACAATCTTTATACCGAAGACCAACATCAGCGGGTTCTGGACGTCGTCCGCCGGGAAGGCCCCTGGTCGCTGATCCTGGCGCAATATTTCGCTTCGCCCGAGGAGGTGATCGCGACATCCACCGGCTCCATTCCAGAAGGCTTCACGCCGATCTGGGAGATGTTCATGAACCCGGTTTTCCGGGGCTACCTCGCCGACAATGGCGTCAATCGCTATCCGGAACTGGACGATTGCTTCTATAACAAGAAGTTCCTCGACATGGCGCGCGCTTATTGGAACACGCCCTATGTCGAATGTGACCAGCTAATGTTCAACCTTCAGGGTCCAAGCTCGGCCGGCGGATCGCCGCATGTCGATGGCACGCATTTTCGCGGACTATACGAAGTCAACTGCCCGATCTGGCTGCTGAACATCATGGCCAAGTCCGGGCTGTTCCGGCGCTGGCAGGCGAAAAAGGCGCAGGTCATCGCCTGGTATTATCAGGGTTCGATCGGCGGCGGCTTCCACTATTGGCCGAACGGGCCGCAAAATGATCCGGTCTGCCTCGAAGCGCCGATGTGGGGACGCGGCGTCGTGGTCGAAAATGAAATGATGTTCCACACCGCGCAGGGCTGCGGACCGGTCGATCAGCGCAAACCTGTGGGCCTCGCGATCAATTCGACCATGTCGGCCGATCCCGATGTGGCTGCCGGATGGCGGATCATGACCGGCGACGATGTCGTGGCCAAGATCTCCGAGCAGGAATTTCGCCTGCTACTCCATTGGAATGCACAGGTTTACACCGATCTCAACGACCTGCGAATTTCGCGCGACCATAGCGACGACATCACGACCGACATGGCGTTCGAGATATTCGTGAAGGACCTGCGCGCGCGGGGCGAGATCTTCGAGATGCCGAGCGATCCGCTGCACGACACCAATTTCATTCGCCTGCTGACCCGAGTCTATGATGTGGGAACGCCCAAGGGCGTGCCGCAGGACCCGGTCGAGCCACGTCTGGTCGCCTGACTTACCAAACTTCGCCGGGGCGCTTCAACCGATGGAAACGTCCCGGCCCAGCAGCTCTTCCGATCTTTCCCGCAGCATGTCGGACACGGCGAGGATGCGGGCGAGCTTCGTCATTTCCGGATGCGTCACCAGCCAGAAGGATCGCGCAATCTCCACTTCTTCTGGAAAAAGGCGGACCAGCTTCTCATCATCGGCGACGATGAAGTCCGGCAGCACGCCGATCCCGGCGCCATCCAGTATCAGCTGGCGCTGCATGCCTATGCTGCTCGACCGGAGCGACGCTTCCAGTCCCGCATAGACCTCGTCCAGATAGTCGAGTTCCGGCGAATAGAGAAACTCAGGCACATAGCCGATCAGCACATGCTCATGCAGCCGCTCGCGCGACACTGGAGCACCCCGCGCCGCGAGATAGCCGGGCGACGCATAAAGGTGCAGCTTGTAACCAGCCAGCTTTCGCACCGCCAAATGCCCCCGCTGCGGCCGCGCCAACATGACCGCCATGTCCGCTTCCCGTTTCGACGGATTTAGGAATCCCGACGCGGTAATCACGTCCAGTCGGATACCCGGATGACGGGCGTGAAATTCGGGGATCGCAGGGGCCAATATCCACCGGCCAAAACCCTCGGCAACCGACAGCCGCACCTGCCCGTTCAGACTGTGCCTTTCCCCCTTCACATCGACGATCGCCGACATCGCCGCGCTTTCGATGCTCTCGGCGTGGCGCAGCAAGGCGGCGCCATGTTCCGTCAGCACCCTCTCCGCGCCAGTCTGCTCGAACAGTTGCGCGTCTAACGCCTGCGACAATCGCCCCAAGCGCCGGGAAATCGTCGTCGCGTCAATGCCGAGCGCCCGCGCCGCCGGAGCCACCTTCTTCAGCCGTGCGACCGTCAGAAATATGCGCAAATCATCCCAATCGAACATCACACGCCATCCATGCAAAAATGCAGATCAACTCTGCAACAAAGGGGAATTGAATGCATTATCGCCTTTCGGCATGATAAGGCAAATCTCATCGAGAGGGTGCCATGCGCGAAATTTCCCACAAGCTCGCCTTTGCTCATAACAGCGAAGCGCCGCGCTACAGTGATGTGTTCAATCCCAATGATGGGCAGGTTCAGGCCCGTGTGGCCCTGGGCGACCGCGCCCTCCTCGACCGCGCGGTAGAGGCGGCGAAGGCGGCGCAGCCCGCCTGGGCGGCAGTCAATCCGCAGCGGCGCGCTCGCGTCATGTTCAACTTCAAGACGCTGGTCGAGAAGAATATGGACGAACTGGCGCATCTGCTTTCGTCCGAACATGGCAAGGTGATCGCGGATTCGCGCGGCGATATCCAGCGCGGGCTGGAAGTCATCGAATTTTGCTGCGGCATCCCCCATGCACTGAAGGGCGAATATACGCAGGGCGCAGGCCCGGGCATCGACGTCTATTCCATGCGCCAACCGATAGGCATCGGCGCTGGCATCACGCCCTTCAACTTCCCCGCGATGATCCCGCTCTGGATGTCGGGGGTCGCCATCGCGACGGGCAACGCCTTCATCATGAAGCCTTCCGAGCGCGATCCGTCCGTCCCCGTGCGCCTTGCCGAACTCTTCCTTGAAGCCGGTCTGCCCGCAGGCATTCTGCAGGTGGTGCAGGGTGACAAGGAGATGGTTGATGCCATCCTCGATCACCCGGACATTGGCGCGATCAGCTTCGTCGGCTCGTCGGACATCGCCCACTATGTCTACAAGCGCGGCGTCGACAACGGCAAGCGCGTTCAGGCAATGGGCGGCGCGAAGAACCATGGCATCGTCATGCCGGACGCCGATCTGGATCAGGTCGTCAACGACCTCGCGGGCGCAGCCTTCGGCTCTGCTGGCGAACGCTGCATGGCGCTGCCCGTCGTGGTGCCGGTGGGCGAGAAGACCGCCCTCGCCCTGCGCGAAAAGCTGATCCCCGCCATTCAGGCGCTGCGCGTCGGCATCTCAACCGATCCCGAAGCCCATTATGGCCCGGTCGTCACCGCCGCGCACAAGGCTAAGATCGAGAATTATATCCAGATGGGTATCGATGAAGGCGCCGAGCTGGTGGTCGATGGCCGCGGCTTCACCCTGCAGGGGCATGAGCAGGGCTTCTTCGTCGGCCCTACGCTGTTCGATCACGTCAAGCCCAACATGCGGACTTATCAGGAAGAGATTTTCGGCCCCGTTCTGCAAATGGTGCGTGCCGAAAGCTTCGAGGACGCAATCGCGCTGCCCAGCCAGCATCAATATGGCAATGGCGTCGCGATCTTCACTCGTAACGGCCACGCCGCGCGCGAATTCGCCGCGCGGGTGAATGTCGGCATGGTCGGCATCAACGTGCCGATCCCGGTGCCCGTCGCTTATCACACATTCGGCGGCTGGAAGCGCTCTGCCTTTGGCGACACGAACCAGCACGGCATGGAAGGCATCAAATTCTGGACGAAGGTGAAAACCATCACCCAGCGCTGGCCCGATGGCGGCGCGTCCGGCGACAGCGCCTTCGTCATCCCCACCATGGGGTGACAGCCGCGAGGGGAGAGCGCATGCTCTCCCTCACACGCCAGCGGCACGCCATCGCCGCAACAGGATGCATGATGACCCAGTTCGACCTTACCGACGACCAACGCCAGATCCAGGACATGGCGCGGCGCTTTACCGCCGACGCGATCACGCCGCATGCGGCCGAATGGGATGAGAAGCATATCTTCCCGCGCGACACGATCCGCGCGGCGGCCGAGCTGGGCTTTGGCGGCATTTATGTGTCGGAAGAGTCGGGCGGCATCGGCCTTGGCCGTCTGGAATCCGCGCTGATCATGGAGGCCATGGCCTATGGCTGCCCGTCGACCAGCGCGTTCATATCGATCCACAACATGGCCGCCTGGATGATCGACCGTTTCGGCGCACAAACGGTCAAGGACAAATATCTCCCCTCGATGGTGCCGATGGAGCGGATGGGCAGCTATTGCCTGACCGAAGCCGGATCGGGATCAGACGCCGCCGCACTCAAGACACGCGCCGTGAAGGACGGCAACGACTATCTCGTTACTGGCTCCAAGCAGTTCATTTCCGGCGGCGGCGAAAACGATATCTACGTCACCATGGTCCGTACCGGCGAGGAAGGCCCCAAAGGCATCAGCTGCCTCGTCATCGAAAAGGATATGCCCGGCGTCAGCTTCGGCGCGCAGGAGCGTAAGCTTGGCTGGCATTCGCAACCCACTGCGCAGGTCAATTTCGACAATGTCCGCGTGCCTGCGGAAAATCTATTGGGAGCGGAGGGCGAAGGCTTCCGCATCGCAATGATGGGGCTTGACGGCGGACGGCTCAACATCGGCGCCTGCTCGCTTGGCGGGGCGCAGCGCTGCCTCGATGAAGCGATCGCCTATAGCAAGGACCGCAAGCAGTTCGGGCAGGCCATCGCTGATTTCCAGAATACGCAGTTCACCCTCGCCGACATGGAAACCGAACTTCAGGCGGCGCGCGCGCTGCTCTACATGGCGGCGGTCAAGGTGACGGAAAACGCACCCGACAAGACCCGCTTCGCCGCCATGGCAAAGCGGCTCGCCACCGACGCTGGGTCCACTATCGCCGACCGCGCGCTGCAACTGCATGGCGGCTACGGCTATCTGATGGACTATCCGATCGAACGCTTCTGGCGCGACCTGCGTGTTCACTCGATCCTGGAAGGCACCAATCAGGTGATGCGCATGATCGTTGCCCGCGACCTGCTGCGCCCATGAAGGCGGCCAGACAATCAATAGAAGGAAGTCGGCATGACTGAGACTATCGCCTTCATCGGCTTGGGCAACATGGGTGGCGGAATGGCCGCCAATCTCGTCAAGAACGGCTTTGCCGTGCGCGCCTTCGATCTTTCCGACGCGGCCCTCGCCAAGGCCGAGGCGGCTGGCGCGACCCGCGCCAGCAGCGCGGCCGAAGCCGTCGCGGGGGCTGATGCAGTGGTCACGATGCTACCGGCCGGCAAGCATGTCGAAGCGGTCTATAATGACGAGGTTTTCGGCACGGCAAAGGCAGGAGCGCTGTTCCTCGACTGTTCGACCATCGACGTCGCGACCGCTCGCCGCGTCATCGCTGCGGCGAAGGCGAAGGGTTTCCTGATGGCCGACGCGCCGGTTTCTGGGGGAATCGCCGCTGCAAATGGGGGATCGCTAACCTTCATGGTGGGTGGCGACGATGAAGCCTTCGTCAAGGCAAAGCCCATCCTGTCTGCCATGGGCAAGGCGGTGATCCACGCCGGTAGTGACGGCAACGGCCAGGCGGCCAAGATCTGCAACAACATGCTGCTGGGTGCGACCATGGTGGCGACGTGCGAAGCCTTTGCCATGGCGGAGAAGATCGGGCTCGACGCCCAGACCTTCTACGACATTTCCAGCGTTTCGTCGGGACAAAGCTGGTCCATGACAAGCTACTGCCCGGTGCCCGGCGTTGGTCCGCAATCGCCCGCAGACAACGGCTATAGCGGCGGCTTTGCCGTTGCCCTGATGCTGAAGGACCTGAAACTCGCGCTGGAAGCGGCGGCTTCCGTCAACGCCAGCGTACCCATGGGCGCGCAGGCGGAAAGCCTTTATCAATTGCTGGCCAACAAGGGCGAAGCGGGTCAGGATTTCTCCTCGATCATCAAATTCCTGTCCTGATCAGCATGTAAGTCACGCAGCCGCCAAGCCAAGCGGCGATGCCGATGAAACTGAACGCCTCGCCTTCCGTTAACAAGGATAGGTCGTAAAAAAGTGAGGCAATTCAATGCGGATGGAAAGCACGACGGGCTGGTCGGCAACCTACAGCTACTCCCCACTATATCGGGAGGATGAGCCCAATCATTGTCCCGGATGTGACAGGCAACATTGGATCATAGGGCGCATGACCGCAGAATGCAGTTTCTGCGGATCGGCCATGCCCCTTGAACACTTCAGCACCTACAGTGCGTCACCACGGATCGAGTGCCGTAATCATGCTGCCGATGAACTACCGGAATATCTGCGGCCAGTCGCCTGAACCAAAGCATCTGATCTCAACCGCAAAAAGCCCCACCTCCGAAAAAGAAGGCAGGGCAGTTTGGGTCGCACTGCAGGATAACCTGCTCTCAGCTAACTAGCTTTGCAGGCTACGGTTCCGGCTGCGAACCGCCCGCAAAACTTCCGCATTGGTTCCACACCTTTGAATTGTCCCGAAAACTCGGGCGTTTCACGCAAGGTATAACGAACGCTATAATCAGAAATATCATGCCGTTCGCTGACCTTTTCTGCGCTCAGCCGCGTGCCACCGCCTGATTGGTCGCGGCATAGCTGCGCAATCCGGACCATGCGGCGAGGGCAGCGGTTAGCGATGCGCATAGGCCCACGGTCGCCAGCGCGGGGCCGATCTGACCACGGCCATCGAACAAGGCGTTGTCGATCAACGGCACGATCGCTGTTCCGAGCGACAAGCCTACGAGACTGTTCGCCAAAAGGAACAGCGCGGCTCCGGTTGCCCGCATGCTGGGCGGCGTCGCGAGTTGGATCGCAGCCAGCGAGCAACCGAAATAGCCGTTGAAGCAGAAGGTCAGGATTGAAAAGAGCAACAGCAGCAGCGTTGAGGAAGGCATGACCGGCGCAAGCGTCGCCGGAATAACGCACAGAAAGGCGAGGATCATCGCCATCCTCAAATTGGCATCGCGCACGCCTTTCAGCGAAAGCCTCTCCGCCGCGAAACCGCCCGCCAAGGAACCCAAGCTCCCAAGCAGCAGGTAGATCAGCCCCAGACGGAGCGAGGCCTGTCCGGGCGTCATGTCAAAGGTCCGGATGAGCAATGTCGGATACCATGCCGACAGGCCATAACCCATGGTCCCCAGCAAGGTGGAATTGGCATAGATCGCCGCGAATGTCCGCCAATGCGCGCGCAGGTGAGACAGTGCCGCGCGAAACGGCATACCCGCCTTCACCCACCCCGCGCGGCGTGCCGGTTCACGGGCCACGAAAACCAGCGCCGTCACCAACAGGCCGGGCAAGGCCACCAGCAGGAATGCCGCCCGCCAGGTAGGCATCGGCCCGATGCCGGGCAGCACCAGCGCACCCTGCGCCGCGACCATATCGACAACGGCGCCCCCGACCAGCAGCGCTAGCCCGCCACCAATGGTAATGCCCAGATTATAGATCGCCATCGCCCGCGAAAGCTGCGCTGGCGGGTAGGCGTCACTCAGCCAGCTGTGAGCCGAAGGGGATAGCGATGCCTCCCCCAAACCGACGCCCATGCGCGCGACGAACAGATGCGCATAGCTGCCCGCAAAGCCGCAAAGTGCGGTGCAGGCGCTCCAGAACAGGACGCCCACGGCGATGATCCGGCGGCGGCTGATCCGATCGGCCAGCATTCCGATGGGAATGCCGACCACTGCATAGAGCAGGGCAAAGGCCAATCCCTGAAGCAACCCGACCTGCAAATCGTTAAGGCCCAGATCCTGTTTGATCGGCTCGACCATCAGGCTCAATATCTGCCGGTCGATGAAGGAAAGGATGTAGGCTACGAGAAATATGCCGAGCGCGACATGGCCTTGCCTCAGGCTGGCCCTGCCGCCCGCGACGGCAGAATGTTCGTGGCTCAATTCCTCATCCCCTCGTCCCATGCATTTCTCTTCTGTTTGACCGCCCCCCGATGCCGAGCGAGCTCTTTTTAAACCCGCAGAACGACCTTCCCGATGGATGCGCCCGTTTCGACCAGCTCATGCGCGGCCTTCAGGCTGGCGGCACTCATCGGTCCTAGATCGCGCGTCATCGTTCCCTGCAAAACCCCTTCATCCACCAGCCGCGCAATCTCGGACAATATGCGATGCTGTTCGATCATGTCCGGGGTTTCGTAGATGGAGCGCGTGAAAACACCCTCCCACGCGACGGTGATCGACTTTTGCCGGAGGGCCACTATGTCGAAACTCTTTACGTCGTCGATAACCGCCAGGCATCCTTGAGGCGCGATGATGCGGGCATAGGCTGGTAGATGCTGTTCGCTCGCAGCCAGACTTGCCACGAAGTTGACCGCCTTGACGCCGATCGCGGCAAGCCCTTCATTCAAGGGCTTGCGGTGGCCGATCACATCATGCGCGCCCATCTGCTTCACCCAGGCGATGGTTTCCGGGCGCGAAGCGGTAGCGATCACGCGCAGCTTGGTCAGCTGCCGCGCGAATTGCACCAGCATCGAACCAACGCCGCCAGCACCGTTGACGATCAGGATCGTCTGCCCTTCACCCCCGCCTTGTGACACGCGCAAACGATCGAACAGCAGCTCCCATGCCGTAAGCCCGGTCAGCGGGAGCGCGGCCGCCTGCGCGAAGTCGAAGGAACGCGGCTTTGGCCCGACAATCCGCTCATCGACGACATGCAGTTCCGAGTTGGTCCCCGGCCGCTTGATGATGCCAGCATAGAAGACTTCGTCACCCGGCGCGAAAAGCGTAACGTCAGCGCCGACGGCTTCCACCACGCCCGCCGCGTCATAGCCCAGAACCATCGGCTCCTCAGCGGGCTTGGCGCCGCCGCGCACTTTCGTGTCGACCGGATTGACGGACACAGCATGCACACGAACGAGCAGATCGCGAGGGCCGGGCGACGGATCGGCGACCTCAATGTCGATCAGCGAGTCTTCCCGCTCCAGCGGGCCGCCTTGCCTGAATCCTACCGCCTTCATCCAGCGCCTGCCTCTCGATAGTTGATCTCAGGGCGAGAGGCTTATTGTTGCTACACGGAAAAGGGAAGGCGCCAATGCGTCAGGCGAGCTCAAACGCCATCGCTGTCGCTTCGCCACCGCCGATGCACAGGCTCGCCACGCCGCGCTTGAGGCCGCGCTCCTCCAGCGCACCCAGCAGGGTGGCAATGATCCGCGCCCCCGAAGCCCCGATCGGGTGACCTAGCGCAGTCGCGCCCCCGTTCACGTTCAACTTTTCGGCGGGAATGCCAAGATCCTTGGCCGCGATCATCGCAACAACGGCGAAGGCTTCGTTCACCTCAAACAGATCAACGTCGGCCACCGACCAGCCAGCCTTGGCCAATAACTTGCGCATCGCCGGAACGGGCGCTGTGGTAAAGCGCGCCGGTTCATGGGCGTGCGCGGCGCTGGCCACCACTGTGGCAATCACCGGCAGGCCCAGACGTTCCGCCACACTGCGCCGCGTCATAACCAGTGCCGCTGCGCCATCGGAGATGGACGAACTGTTCGCCGCCGTGATGGTGCCATCGGGGACGAAAGCGGGCTTCAGCGAAGGGATCTTGTCCGGACGGGCCTTGCCCGGCTGCTCGTCGGTATCCACCAACGTATCGCCGCCACGCCCGGGCACTGTCACTGCTGCGATCTCGCGCTGGAAAGCGCCGCTCGCGATGGCCGCCTGCGCCCGTTCCAAGGATCGGATCGCATAGCCGTCCTGCTCCGCGCGCGTGAACTGATAATCACGCACCGCCTCCTCGGCAAAGACACCCATCGCCTTGCCGGGTTGATAGGCATCCTCCAGCCCATCCATCATCATCGTGTCGATGATCCGGTCATGACCGATGCGGGCGCCGGAACGGTGCTTGGGCAGCGCATAGGGCGCGTTCGTCATGCTTTCCATGCCACCCGCCACAATCAGGTCGGCCGCGCCTGCCTGCAGCGCCTCCTGCGCCATGATGGCGGCCTGCATGCCCGAACCACACATCTTGTTCACGGTGGTCGCCTGCGTGTTGAGGCCAAGGCCCGCGCCCAACGCCGCCTGCCGCGCGGGCGCCTGCCCCAAGCCCGCTGGCAGGACGCAGCCCATGTAGATACGGTCGATCGCATCCACAGGCGCACCCGCGCGCTCGACCGCCGCCTTGACCGCAGCCGCGCCCAGATCGGTCGCCTTTAAAGGGGAGAATATCCCCTGAAACCCACCCATCGGCGTGCGGGCATAACCAGCGATGACAACAGGATCATTCTGCATGACAATTTCCTTCAAAAGCCAGCTAGGGTTGGCGCAACGCCGCTACTGCAGATAAAATCATATAGGTGCGCGCCTATGATCATGCACCGCCGCCCTTGATCAACGTCATGCGCAAACACTGGCATACCAGCTCGTCCCGCTGGTTCAGCATCCGGTGCGAAAAGGTGACAACGCCCGAACCCGGCCGGGATTTGCTCGGCCGTAACTCCACGACTTCGGTCTCCGCCCGCAACGTGTCACCCAGAAATACGGGCTTTGGCATAACGAGCTTGTCATAGCCCAGATTGGCGATCAACGTCCCCAGCGTCGTGTCGCCCACGGACAGCCCGATCATCAATGCAAAGGTGAAGGTGCCGTTGACCAGTATCTGGCCGAATTCGCTCGCCTTGGCCGCTTCGACATCCAGATGCAGCGGCTGCGGATTATGCGTCATCGTCGAAAAAAGCAGGTTATCGGTTTCCGTAACCGTCCGCCGAATTTCGTGAACAATGGTCTGCCCCACTTCCCATTGTTCGAAAAACTTCCCCGCCATCAACCTGCCTCCGCTTTTGCTATTTTGACGAGCAGCGTGCCTTCGCTCACCTGCCCGCCTTCGACGCCGTGCAGTTCGACGACTTCCCCGTCGAACGGCGCGACAAGGCCATGTTCCATCTTCATGGCCTCCAACGTCAACAGCTTCTGCCCCTTCGCCACCTTGTTCCCCGCCGCGACGGAGACGGAAATGATCCGCCCCGGCATCGGCGAGAGGATCGCGCCATCGGACGCCTCACCGCCTCCCAGCCCGCCAGCTCGCCAAGGCGTCAGCTGCCAACTCTGGCCGCCCTCCGCGACGATCACGCTACGTCCAGTCCTGGCCCCGCTCGAAGCCCCCAGCGCAACCTTCACCGGCACTCCATCCAGCAGGAACCAGCCGTCGCGCCGCGCCTCCGCATTCAGGCGAAAGCCCGCCATCGGCCCCGGCGCCGCGAGCTTGAACGCCGCATCCTCCAAAGCCGCCGTTGAGGGCAAGGCAGCTGGCAACAGCGCCTCCCCCTCACGCCCGATCAGTCCGGTATCTACCCGGCCGTCAGCGAAATCTGGATGTTGGAGCGCCTTCGCCAGAAAGCCCGCATTGGTTTTGAGCGGCCATATGACCGTCTCCTCCAGCGTCTGCGACAGGCTCAGCCGTGCGGCATCACGATCTGGACCCCACGCGATCAGCTTCGCGATCATCGGATCGTAGAAGGACGATATCTCCGCCCCCTGCTCCACCCCGGTATCGACACGATAACATGGTCCGACATCGAAGCGGTCGAGCCTGCCGATCGAAGGCAGGAAGCCCTTCCCCGGGTCCTCCGCATAAAGCCGCGCTTCCATCGCCCAGCCGCTGATCCACAGTTCATCCTGCGCCTTGGGCAAAGGCTCGCCCGACGCCACCCTCAACTGCCATTCGACCAAGTCCTGCCCGGTAATCTCCTCCGTCACCGGATGCTCGACCTGAAGGCGCGTGTTCATTTCCATGAACCAGATGCGGTCGGCCCTAAGCCCTTCGGAGCCGTCCGCGATGAACTCGATCGTCCCCGCCCCGACATAATCCACCGCCTTGGCAGCGCGCACCGCCGCCTGGCAGATCGCCTCCCGCGTCCGTTCATCCATGCCCGGCGCGGGCGCTTCCTCGATCACCTTCTGGTGCCGCCGCTGGAGCGAGCAGTCGCGTTCGAACAGGTGGACTACATTGCCGTGGCGATCGCCGAATATCTGCACCTCGATATGGCGCGGGTTCGTTACCCATTTTTCCAGCAGCACCTGATCATTGCCAAAGGAAGACGCCGCCTCGCGCTGGCAGGACAGTAGCGCATCGGCAAAGTCCGCGGCGCTATCGACCTTGCGCATTCCTTTGCCGCCACCGCCAGCGACTGCCTTGATCAGCACGGGATAGCCGATAGCGTCCGCCTCGGCTTTCAGTCTGTCGGGACTCTGCTCTTCCCCCAGATAGCCGGGCGTCGTCGGCACGCCCGCCTCGCTCATCAGCTTCTTGGCTGCATCCTTGAGACCCATGGCCGTGATGCTGGCGGGATTCGGCCCGACCCAGATCAACCCAGCGTCGATCACCGCCTGAGCGAACTCAGCATTCTCCGACAGGAAACCATAGCCGGGGTGAATAGCCTGCGCGCCCGTTTGCCGGGCAGCTTCGATAATACGCTCCCCCAACAGGTAGCTCTCGCGCACCGGCGACGCGCCGATATGCACCGCCTCGTCAGCAGAACGGACGTGCAGCGCATCGGCATCCGCGTCCGAATAGACTGCGACGGTATGAATGCCGAGCCGCCGCGCGGTACGGATGATCCGGCATGCGATCTCGCCACGATTGGCGATGAGAAGGGACTGGATCATCGTCATCACATCCGGAAAACGCCGAACGACGGGCGCTCGGCTACAGGAGCGTTCAGCGTCGCCGCGAAGGCAAGGCCCAGCACATCGCGCGTCTGCGCCGGATCGATGACGCCATCGTCCCACAGCCGCGCGGTTGCGTGATAGGGATTGCCTTCATCCTCATATTTCTGGCGGATCGGCGCCTTGAAGGCTTCCGCCTCCTCCGCCGTCCATTTCTCCGCATCCCGATGCACCGTCGCCAACACGCTCGCCGCCTGCTCGCCACCCATCACCGATATGCGGCTATTAGGCCAGGTGAACAGGAAGCGGGGGCTATAGGCCCTGCCGCACATGCCATAATTGCCCGCGCCAAAGCTGCCGCCGATCAACAGGGTGATTTTCGGCACGCTGGCGGTAGCGACTGCCGTCACCAGCTTCGCGCCATTTTTGGCGATGCCCTCAGCCTCATATTTCCCGCCCACCATGAAGCCGGAGATATTTTGCAGGAACAGCAGCGGTATCCGCCGCTGGCACGCCAGTTCGATGAAATGCGCGCCCTTGACCGCGCTCTCGCTGAACAGCACGCCATTATTGGCAAGGATCGCCACCGGCATGCCCCAGATATGGGCGAAGCCGCACACCAGCGTCGTCCCATACAGCGCCTTGAACTCATGAAATTCGCTGCCATCAACGATGCGCGCGATGACCTCCCGTACATCATAGGGCGCGCGGACATCCTGCGGCACGATGCCATAGAGTTCATGCGGATCAAATTTCGGCGGCACCGGCTCGCGCATGTTAACATCGATTGCGGGTGCGGGCTGAAGCGTCGATACGATGTCCCGGACGATGCTTAGCGCATGCTCGTCATTCTCCGCGACATGATCCACCACGCCGGACTTGCGGCCATGCAGGTCGCCGCCGCCCAGATCCTCCGCGCTGATGACCTCTCCCGTCGCCGCTTGCACCAGCGGCGGCCCGGCAAGGAAGATCGTCCCCTGATTGCGCACGATCACCGTCTCATCCGACATAGCGGGCATATAAGCCCCGCCCGCGGTACAGCTGCCCATGACGCAGGCAATCTGCGGAATGCCGCGCGCGGACATCTGCGCCTGATTGTAGAAAATGCGCCCAAAATGCTCCCGGTCGGGAAATACTTCGGCCTGATTGGGGAGGTTCGCACCGCCGCTATCGACCAGATAGACACAGGGCAGCCGATTTTCGAGCGCGATCTCCTGCGCCCGCAAATGCTTCTTCACCGTCAGAGGATAGTAAGTGCCGCCCTTCACCGTCGCGTCATTGCAGACGATCATCACCTGCCGCCCCTCGACGCGGCCTATCCCAGTGATCAGCCCAGCGCCCGGCACCTCGCCATGATACATGTCATTGGCCGTGAGTTGCCCGATCTCCAGAAAAGGACTGCCGGGGTCCAGCAGCCGCTCCACCCGTTCGCGGGGCAACAGCTTGCCGCGCCCGACATGCTTGTCCCGGGCCTTGGCCGGTCCACCGATTGCCGCAGCAGCAACTTTCGCCCGCAACTCCTCCACCAACGCCCGATTATGGGCAGCATTGGTGCGAAACCCATCCGCCTGCGATGACAGCTTCGTGTCGAGCGCTGGCCCGCTCATGCCCCGATCAGCTCCCGGCCGATCAGCATGCGGCGAATCTCATTGGTTCCAGCGCCAATATCCAGCAGCTTGGCGTCGCGCATATAGCGCTCCACCGGCCAATCCTTCGTATAGCCCGCACCGCCTAGCGCCTGCACCGCCTCCAGCGATACCCGCACCGCATTCTCGCTCGCCAGCAATATGGCACCCGCTGCGTCGAACCGCGTCGTCCTGCCCGCGTCACATGCCCGCGCCACCGCATAAACATAGGCGCGCGCCGAATTGAGCGCGACATACATGTCTGCCACCTTGGCCTGCATCAACTGGAATGCGCCGATCGGCTTACCGAACTGGTGGCGCTCCCGGACATAGGGCACCACGGTGTCGAGGCATGCCTGCATGATCCCAAGCTGGATGCCCGCCAGCACAGTGCGCTCATAATCCAGACCCGACATAAGCACGCCAGCGCCGCCGTTCAGCGGACCCATGATATTCTCTTCCGGGACTTCGCAATCCTCGAACACCAGTTCGGCGGTTGGTGAACCACGCATGCCGACCTTGTCGATCTTCTGCCCGATGGAAAAGCCCTTGAAGCCCTTTTCGATCAGGAAGGTCGTGATCCCCTTCGATCCCTCTCCCGTCCTGGCATAGACAACCAGCGTATCGGCATAGGTCGCATTGGTGATCCAGTATTTGGTGCCATTCAGGATATAGCGGTCGCCCTTCTTTTCCGCCTTCAGCTTCATCGAAATGACATCGGACCCAGCGCCCGCTTCCGACATGGCAAGGCTGCCGACATGCTCGCCGGAAATCAGCTTGGGCAGATAACGCGCCTTCTGCTCGGTATTGCCCCAGCGGCGGATTTGATTGACGCACAGGTTGGAATGCGCCCCATAGCTGAGCCCGATGGAGGCAGAGGCCCGCGCCACTTCCTCCTGCGCGACCACATGCTCCAGATAGCCGAGGCCAAGGCCCCCATCTTCTTCCGCAACGGTAATGCCGTGCAGGCCAAGCGCGCCCATCGCGGGCCACAGTTCGTCGCGCGGAAACCAGTCCTCCGCATCGATCCGCACGGCCAGTGGCGCGATCAAATCCGTCGCAAAGCGGTGGGTCGTTTCCCGGATCATCCGGGCATTGTCACCCAGAGCGAAATCGAAATCGGGCGTCATGGCCTCTCCTGAAGATCTTGCGCCCTTCTATCATGCCCTCGGACGGCTGGAAAATTGACCAGACACTAATGATATCATAGATACGGTCTATGATTGAACGCTACCTCATCCACTATTTTCTGGCAGTGGTGGATCACGGCAACTTCTCCCGCGCGGCGCAACAATGCGGCGTGTCGCAGCCCACATTGTCCGTGGGCATCGCCAAGCTGGAAGCGCAGATCGGGCACGTCCTGTTCCATCGCACCAATCGACGCGTGGAACTGACCCCAGCAGGCAGCCGGTTTGCCGCCCATGCCCGCCGGATCGAAGCGGAATTCGCCCGCGCCCAGCAGGCCATGGCGGAAAATGACAGCAGCAAACTCATCCGCCTCGGCATAATATCGACATTGCCGTCCCGCTGGATCGAGCAAGCCACGCGCGAAGCCTGTGAGGCGAAAGGCGAAAGGCTGGAAATCGTCGAAGGACGCATGCGCGAATTGCTGCCGCGCCTTGAACGTGGCCGGATCGATGCCGTCATCGGCGTGCTGGACAATGATGCGCGCGAGCGTGAGACCCTGTTCGAGGAAGGCTACGCCCTCGCCCTGTCGGACAGGCATCCACTGGCCGATCGAGAAAGGCTGGACGCAGATGAGGTCGCAGGCATGGACATGATCGTCCGCCGCAATTGCGAAGCGCTTGCCGCGGTCAGCCGCTTCTTCACACAGCGCGGCGTCCGCCCCTTCTTCACCGCCCGCACGGTTAGCGACGACCGCGCGATCGCCTTCCTTCGCGCCGGGCTGGGCATCACCGTCATGCCACGCTGCTTCCTACAACCCGGCATAGCGATGCCCGCGCTTTCCGGTTTCGATCAACGTCGCAAGATCGGGATATTGATCGATCCGGCAAGCAGTGGGCGGGTTGAAGCGAGCGAAACGCTGCGCCGTTTCTCCTCCGAATTGCGACGTCTACACGCCGCCTGACTCCTTATTTCGAAAGCTCGCCGCCCACACAGCGCGGTCCTTCCAGCCCCGCCGCCCAGGCAATAGCCCCGCCGATCATCTTGCGATGTAGCGGCTCGCCATAGGTGGACGCGGCATGACCCAGCGCGGAATAAAATGCGCGTCCATCGCCCACGCAATGAGTCCACACCATCGGATGGTCGGCGCCCATGCGGATGTCCTTGGGCTTGGTGAAGGGGAGCAGCTTTTCAAACGGGCTGTAGCTTTTCTCGTCGATGGTGACGAGGATGCGGTAGCCCTTGTCGCGGGGGTTTGACGCGAAGGAATACCATTCGTCCGTCCGTCGCCAGACCTTGGGCAAATCGCGGGTCGCGGGATGATCGCGATCCTCGACATTCAGGTTCGCCGCCTGAAATTGCGGGTCCATGATATGGCCGATAAACTGCGCGCCGATCAGATCATCGACATACCAGCGCCACGCATATTGCGGATCGCCACCCGCGCCATGCAAACCAACGAAGCCGCCGCCCTTTTCCAGCCACGCGCGAAAGGCGCTGCGCTGCTCCGGCGTCAGCACGTCACCGCTGACGCTGTTCCACACCACCGCCTTGAACCGGGCGAGCTGCGCCGGATTGAATATCGCGGCATTTTCCGTCGTGTAGCTGCTCCAGCCACGCGCCTGGGCAATCTCCTCCAACGCGCGATTTGCAGCAACGATCTGCTCATCATCGCGAAAGCCGTTCGTCTTCGAAAAGATGAGGATGGCGTTGCCGGAAAGCTTGGCAGGCAGCTGCGGCGGGGTCTTGTCATAGCTCGCGCCAATGCCGAAGACGAGGCGGCCCACATTGCCCGGCCCCACTGCCATCGTGAACATGACCGCCAGCGCGATCACCGCCAAGACGATGAACGCCACCAGCCATTTGAGGACGCGCATCGCCATGCTCTTACCGCTCACCATCAACTTCTCTCCCCCCTTTTAAATATCAACGCCGGACGTCTCGAAACATGATCTGGCCAATCAGCCGCGCCGCCGCGACATCGGTCAGGCCGGTATACATCCGTGGGGCCTGGTTGTTCAGCAGCGAGCAAGGCATACCCGTATATCCGTGGCGAAGTAAACATATGCGTTGCATTTTTACAAAGGTGCATTACCCCCAAGTGGCTTACAAACGGAGAGTATGATGAAGAATTGGATGATCGCCGCCGCCTTGATTGCCATGTCGCCTATGCCTGCCTTGGCGCAGACGGCCTATTCCTCCTCTACGACGGAAATCGGCACCTTGCTCGATGATCCCGCAGCCAAGGCAGTGCTGGCAAAGCACATTCCCGAAATGACGACCAGCGATCAGATCGACATGGCCCGCGCGATGACCCTCAAGGATATTCAGCAATATTCGCCTGATGCGGTCACGGACAAGGTTCTCGCCGACATTGACGCAGACTTGGCAAAGCTCCCAAAGAAATAAGACGGAAAATGCTACTGGCCGGGATTATCAGCCCCGGCCAGTTCATTATCATCCAGTTCTGAGCGCTCCCGCTGTGGGTAGACGATTACCAGCTATCCCGCCCCCGTAACAGGACATCGACGGCATCGTCAGCGAAACTCGCTGCTTCTTCCAGGCTCAAGACCCGTATCGTTTCCTCCGTCCGGCGCCATCCCTGGATCATGCTCAGCAATTGCCGGGCGACGCGCTGTGGATTTTCGGCAGGAACCGGGTCGTTCTTCGTTCCCTCGGTAATTTCGTCGGTCAGGAACTGAAGTTCGTAACAATATCCGATCTTGTAGAAGGTTTCGGCGATTTCGGGAAACCGCGAAGCTGTTGCCAGGATCAGTCGATCGAACTGCTGAATTTCCGGGTTTCCCAATGAAGCCATCGCAGTCCGGACATGATGTTTCAGGCGTTCGGAAAATTCCTGCGGAAGATCGACATTATTGGCGCTTGCTTCATTCGACCATCTACGCACACGGTCTTCCACAACCGCTTTCATGAGCGCTTCCTTGGTCGAATGGCGCGCATATAGGGTTCTTTTGGAAACCCCTGCCCCCTGCGCTACCGCCTCCATGGTCGTCGCCTCATATCCGACCGACAAGAACAGATCCCGCGCCGCGCTCAAGATCGCCTCATCGATCTGGCCCGCCTTTTTATTAGGCGGCCGACCGGTTCGGCGATTGGGCGTCAGCCGATCGGCGGCCTTTGCCTCACCGGAATCCGCCTTTTCTATCGTCTTTCCCGTAAGCGGCATGTTCCACCCAAAGCTTAAACTCTATGCCCCTTATGTCCTTTCGAACCATCATCACAAGTAAACTCTCCACGCTGCACCGAGATCAAAGCCCGGTGCAGTCGGCGCCGACCGCCGTGGCTCTTGTGCCATCGGTCGATCGGCATCCTCCATGCCCGCCCAGATACAGCAGCTTTCAGGCTCGGGCCTCCAGACAGATCAAGGTCGATGCCGTCAGCGACCTTGACCGGATAAAGTCTTCGCGGATTGGAGCGGCGCAACGATCTGGCGGCATGCATCTCCAGGAGTGATGTCTTCGCACCATTCGCGCAGAATATTGTCGACCCAGATTATCGCGGGCAAAAGTCCACTATCCCTCAATGCCTGATCCGAACGGTTCTGCATGGATGCCCAGACATCTGCCGGAACCTGATCAAGGACACCGGCGATTATGTCCAGGATCGTGCAGATCGCTGTTGAATAGAGCGAGGCCTTATATTGCAGGCGTAGTTCGACGGGATCCAACAGGACTCCGGACTTTTCCTCCAGTTCAGCCGTGAAGGTCCGAAAGACCAGGTCGACCAGTTCCCGGTATCTTTCCGGCTCCGGCATCATCATCATGCCGCTCAACGCCTGCGCGATGCTCATTTGGCCCGCGCCTCCCCAATCGAGCAGCCCAACCTTGAGCTCTCCCGATGGTTCGCGCCAATACCAAGCGTTATCCACGTTCAGATTTGGATGGCAAACGCCAGTATAATCGCGGTCCTCGTGCAGGTAAGCAATAACCGCGTCCTTATGCTCCAGCCCGAACAGCACATCCTCTCGCCAACGTGCCATGAAGTCTGGATCGGACACCTCATCTATGAATAGATGTGGCGCGGTACGTGTGACGAATTTCTCGAGCATTGCGATCTTGGCAGTGGCATCCGGTATCGGGTCGAAGTCGCGCGCGGCTTCTCCAAAGGGAAATATTTTCTCGATGTCCGACCCGAGCGCGCCGCGTTTTTGCGCCGCCACCAAATGTGCCAACGATCGTGCGAGCAGCATATAATGATCCTCGACATTGCGGATCTCGTGATCATATCCTTTGCGGTGAGCCGGCTCGATCGGCGCCACGCCGAAGGCGATACGCTCTGTAATCAGGATATAATTGGTCGTGCTGCCAGAATAGTCACCGAAATAATATTTCGCCGTCGTGACCGGTAGATCAACTTCACGCGCAAGGCGCTGCATGTCGATCTCGCCGCTACCCAGGCGGATCAGGCCAAATTTATGATCGGCATCCGCCGGTGGAAACTTGGCGAACAGTTCGGTGTGCAATCCTTCTTCGTCCCGCGCATAGGCTACGGTAAGAAGCGCCCGTTCGGACGCTCCCGGAACACTGATCGGATTCAGCGCGACTATTGCCGTGACTTCATTGTCGGCGGACATGACCCCCGAAGCCCGGAAGGCCTCTGTCAGAAACGCCGCACCGAATTCCGCCAGCATTTCTGGAGAGATGGGGAATGCAAGACCATAATGATCGCCCGGCGCAACCGTCCGGTGCAATTGGTCGAACAGCTTGCGATCAGGCAGCGATCTACGGTGCATCAGCATATTTCCCTGCATAACCACTCAGCCGTGCCGCTGACTGATCTGAAGGAGATGCCCTTCAAGATCCTTCACAAAAGCGTGACGCCCCACGTCAGGAATCGATCGATCTTCCAACACGGTTCCGCCAGCCTTCTCGATGCGCTGCAAGCAAGCGTCGAAATCTCCGCTCGCAAAGCCGATGATCGATTCATTGCGAGCAGGTTGCGTGTCGTCGGGAAAGCTCGCCAGAATGAGCAGCGGGCCGCCCTTGTAAGTCGGCTGGTAAACGATCTCCACAACCGCCCGACCAGCGATATTCGCTTCCATTCGGTTCATTTCGACGAGCCCGAACACGGATTTATAGAAGGCGTCAGACTTTTCTATGTCGTGAACGATCAACTTCGTGAACATGAAGTCGATATCTTGCTCCGCACCGAAAGGAAGTTCCATTACATCTCTCCTTGTTTGATTGTCCGCCACTGTCCCTGATCAGATGGTCAGCATTTCCATTTCGCGCGGTGTGGGCTTAACGGCATCATCGGCGGGCGTGACGTTGAAGTCTTCTTCGCGGGGCGAGCGCAGGACATGCCAGATGCGCGAGTTGTGGCGCGGGATGGCCAGGATGACCTTCTTCTGCCCGTCGGCGCCCTTGTCGCGATAATAGCCATGGGCGCTGCCGCACTGGACCCAGGCGGTCTTGGCCAGGTTCGCATCGACATCGTCGATGAACGCCTGCGTCGCCTCTGGCGAGACATCGAAGGACGACAGATGATCGTCCACCATCCATTGCAGCAGTTCGATGATATAATGGACCTGCTGCTCGCTCACCACCGCATGGTTGGCGACCAGATAGCTGTAGGGCGCGCCCATGAAGACGAAGTTGGGGAAGCCGGTGATCAGCATGCCTTCATAGGAGAAGGGATGCGGGTCGAACGCGTCCGTCAAAGTTTCGCCGCCGACGCCGCGAATGTCGAACTGCCGCCCGAAATGCAGATTATAGCCGGTCGACAGCAGCAGCACGTCGCATTCGATCCGCGTGCCGTCGGCCAGGATCACCCCCTCCTGCTCGGCCTCGGCCAATTCGCCACGCACGATCGACACATTGGGCTTTTTGAGCGTGTCGTAAAAGCCGCAATCCAGGATCGGCCGCTTGGCGAACACCGGGAAGTTGGGTGTCAGCAATTCCACCATCTCCGGATCGTCCGGGAAATGACTCTTCAGATAGCCTTCGCACATCATGCGCATGCCGTCGTTGATCGGGCCAAAGCCGCCCGTCTTCGCGGCATAGTCCTCATCCTTCATGATCATGCCGTGCATGTCGCGCATCTGGCTGTGCAGGCTTTGCAGACGCTTCCACTGCGCGACGAAGGGCACATATTCCATCGCCCAGCGCTCGATTTCGGCCACCGGCGCATGCGCCTGCGGATTGGGGATGATATGTTCCGGCTGGCGCTGCACGATCACCAGTTCGCCAACCTTGTCGGCAATGGCCGTCGCCACCTGTACGCCCGAACAGCCCGTGCCGACCAGGACGACCTTCTTGCCCGTCAGATCGACCGAATGGTCCCAGGCGGCCGAATGAATGACCGGCCCCTTGAAGCTGTCGAGATTCTTCACCTTGGGATAATTGGGATTGTTGTTGGGTCCCACCGCCATGATGAGGACGTTGCACTCATGGCTTTCCGGCTTGCCGTTCCGGACCGCCTTCACCGTCCAGATCTTGCGCTTCTCGTCCCATTCCGCACCCTCGACCCAGGTGCCGAACCGGATCCGGTCGCGAAGGCCATATTTGTCGGTGACGCGATCCAGATAGGACAGGAATTCCTGGCCGCGCGGGTAGAATTGCGTCCAGGAAGCATTGGGCTCGAAGGAGAAGGAATAGATGCGGCTCGGCGTATCGACCGCCGCGCCCGGATAGGTGTTGGTCAGCCAGTTGCCGCCGACCGTGTCCATCGCCTCCAGCACGGTGAAGTCAAATCCCGCCTGCTGCAATTTGATGGCTGCGTTGATGCCCATCATGCCCGCGCCCACGACCAGCACCTTGAAATCGGCGGGCGGAACATCGGCAGCCTTGCGAATGCGCGTGTCGGTGGTGAACCCGGCATGCTGGAACGCGACATCCACCGACATTTCGGGAAGGTCCTGACCCAGCAGCAAACGGCTCATCCGCTTGAACATCGGCCGGTCCAGCTGTGGCATGACCGGAGGCTTCCCGGCCTTTACCGCCACGCGCAGGCGATCGCGGATCTCGGCGACCACGGCCGGATCGATGGCAGGCCGTTCTTCATGCGCATGGATATCGACGAACGTCTCGATCAGATCTTCCTGGCGGCCGTCGATCGCATCCCAATAGTGGTTCAGCAGCGTCCGATTGCCGGTCATCTGGATCAACGCCATCAGCGCCATGGTGGGGTCCAGCGCATCGATCGCGGCATCGACCCTGGCATTCATGTCCAGCACCCGTTCGTGCATCCCATTTCTCCTCTTATGTGTCCGCTTTCGGACTCGATGAGAATATATTACACATTACTGTGTAATTGGTCAATGACAACTCTGCTTGCCATTGCTCTTCCGCTGCGCGACGAGGCAAAAGATGAATGAAACGAGCACCAAGAGGCGAGCGGGCCGCCCGACGGCGGAGGCGGCCGAACAGAAGCGTATGAACCTGATTCTCATCGCGGTGGAGGAATTTGCCCGTGCAGGCTTTCACGCGGCTTCCTTGCGCGACATCGCGGAAAAGGCGCAGGTGTCGAGCCGCACCCTCTACAATCATTTCCCCGACAAGCTGGCGCTTTTTGCCGCCTGCCTTGAATATTCGGGCGCACAGCTTCAGCCGGACGTCCCCGATCTAGAAGGTGACCTGCACACGCGCCTTGTCACCTACGCGACGGAAATGCAGCGCCAGCTTTCCTCGACCCGCAGCATGCGGATTTCCCGGCTTATCTACCGGGAAGGCGGAGAGTTCGACGAACTGCGAAAGATCGCTCGTCACCAGTTTGAACGGTATCAGGTCAGTCCGGTTGCGGCGATGTTGAAGAAAGAAGGCGCCTCCGCCGCGGAAAGCCGCAGCTTCGCCATGCAATTCGTCGCCATGGCCTTTGGCGAATGGCAACGCCGCTTATTGTTCGGCGAGCCTCCGCTTACGCTCAGCGAAATGGCCGCGCATGCACGGTTGGTCACGGGACTGTTCCTGAACGGCATCCGTTCGAACCTGAGCAAAATGGACAGCTGACTTTCCCACCCCTCAGAGAAATCCGATAATGGGACCCGACACGCCACTCACCGCGTTTTGCCCTCATGATGGGAGTAGCGTGCATGGAGCACATGGAGTTGGGGGCACCGGCAGCGGTCGAGCCATCGGAAGAAGATAGCATCGACGGGGACATCGTGGCTGGCGACGGCCGCGCCGCCGCTCTGCTTGATCTGCTCCGGGTCCTGAAGGACCGTGGATATAGTTTCGTCACCCCCACGCCCGCCACGCATGCACGGGTTGTCGAACGAGCATCACGTCGGCCCGCCCATGACCTACGGGATATTTTCGGCTGGTCGCTACCGTTCGATCCGAAGCTGCTGGACCCGGAACTTGCTCGCATCCTGACAAAGGCCAACGCACTGGAAAGATATGAAGACGGCCTGAAAAGCCGCTTCCGCGTGTCATCGCTTGGGAACGACCTATTCCTTCACTCCGCTTATCCAACCGATTGTCAGGAAGCGGTATTCTTTGGACCTGACAGCTATCGTTTCGCGCGATTGATCGGCGATGAATTGTCTCGATGCCCACAAAAGAAGGGCGCGCGGCTTGTCGATATCGGCACGGGCGCTGGGGTAGGCGGGATTGTGGCGGGTCATCTTTGCCCTGCTGTCGATATTTTGATGACCGACATCAATCCCCTCGCGCTTTATCTCGCCCGCATCAACGCGCAGGCCGCCGGTATCACGGCCCGCTTCCTCCAGACCGGGGACCTGTCCGCGACACATCGGACGTTCGACCTCCTGCTCGCGAACCCTCCTTATATCATGGACGCCGCAGGCCGCGCCTATCGTGACGGCGGGGGCATGCACGGTGCTGAAGTATCGCTGACGATGGCACAGCAGGCCCTTCCCCGGCTGACCGCTGACGGGCGCTTCATTCTTTACACTGGTAGCGCGATCGTCGATGGCCGCGACACGCTGAAGGACCGCTTGGCCGATCTTGCAACGGCGCGGAACTGCGCGCTACGCTACACCGAAATCGACCCGGATGTGTTTGGCGAAGAACTTGAAAATCAGGCCTATTCCGATGTCGACCGCATCGCGCTCATAGCCGCGATCATCGAACGAAAGGACAGCCCAGCTTGATCGCGGTGAAGGGTCGGCCGTTGCACCTTCTTGCCGGTCTTCTCATCGGCCTGATTGCAGGCATCGCTACCAGCGGACGGACACAGGAGTGGGTCGGTAAAATCCTGCTGCCGATCGGCAGTCTGTGGCTCGACGCCCTAACCATGACGGTGGTCCCGTTGATCTTCGGCCTGCTCGTCACCGGCATCGCCTCCGCCTCCCGCAATGCCGCTGCTGGCAGCATCGCGACCCGCGCCCTCATCCTCTTCGCCCTGATGCTGGCCGCAGCCTCTGTAACAGCGGCATTATTGGCAGAAGGGCTGTTGCGGCTATGGCCTGTCACTCAAGGATTGGCAGATGCCGGAGGCACCTCCCCTCCCCCTCTTTCACACAGCGAATGGTTTCGCGGAATCATTCCTGCAAATCCTCTGAAGGCCGCCGCCGAAACGGCTATGGTGCCGCTCGTCACATTCGCGATATTCTTCGGCTTCGCCATCTCCCGCATCAACACGGACCTGGCCGATCCACTGCTTGGACTGCTGCGCGGACTGGTCGAAACCATGCTGATCATCGTGGGTTGGGTGCTGGCGGTTGCACCTGTCGGCGTTGCCGCCTTGGCATTCGGCGCGGGCGCGAAGCTGGGCGTCGGCGTGGTGGGCGCCTTTGCCCAATATGTGGCGGTTGTCATAGCCTGCTGCCTTGCCGCCACGCTGCTCGCCTATATCTGGGCAGCGTTGGCAGGCGGTCACTCCCCGTTGCGCTTCGGGCGATCGGCCTTGGCCGCCCAGGCGGTAGCGCTGGGCACCCAATCATCGCTCGCGACCTTGCCGGTGATGGTGGATGCGGCCCGCGAGCTGGATGTTCCCGAAGAGACGGCCGCCATCGTGCTACCGATGGCGGTTTCGCTGTTCCGCGCGGCCAGCGTGGCCGCAAACGTCGCGGTCACCATCTATCTCGGGCATATGCACGGCATCTTTCCTGGGGCCGCGACCCTTGCGCTGATCGCGTTGGTCGCCGTTCCCATCAGCCTCGGCGCGGTAGGTCTTCCGGCCCAAATATCCTTTTTCGCGACGATCGCCCCTGTCTGCATCGCTGCGGGCATTCCCGTCACAGCGCTGCCGTTGCTCCTCGCGATTGAGGCGATACCGGACCTGTTTCGCACGGTGGGCAACGTAACCAACGATCTCGCCGCCGCCTGCGCCATCAGGCCCAAGCCGTCGCTCTCCGCAGAGCAGACCCCGTGAAAGTCAGGTCGGCCCCAGGGGCACCACATTGAATTCATATTTCACGATATCCACCGCGATACCGGAATCGATATGGGCAACACCCTCGATGCCGGAAATATGATCGTAGAGGAATTGCTGAACCTCGGAAAAATCGTGCAGCGCCACCATCAATTCCAGGTCATACCCGCCGTTCATGGCGTTGACGCTAAGCACCTCGGGGAATTTCGCCAGATCGCGGCCCACATCCTGAATGCCGCGCCCCTGCACCCTGACGCCCACGGCCAGGATGACATTATATCCCCTAGCGGCGAAGTCGGTCACGGCGACCACGCGCATGGCGCGCGCATCTTCCATCTTCTGCAACCGTGCCGAAACGGTGGCGGCGGTCACCGATAGCTGCTGCGCAATATCCTGATTGGTCGCTCGCCCATTGGTCCGCAGGATTTCGATGATATTATTGTCCAGCGCGTCCAATGAGGGCGGCGCTGTCATCCGCCCATTCCTTATCTGCATGCCGCCATGACTCCCATCGATCCACGAAGGTATAGCGTGTGGAAATGGAGAGTGCCACATGAGGCGTGTGAAGCCGACGGCATACGCCTTAACGCGTTTCGCGAGGACGCAATGCTATCATGTAAACCTCGCCGAATATTACGACGGAGATCATCGCTCAGCGATCCGATGCGTAAGAAACGCGCAATTTAGCTATGTAAAAAAATCTGCGGCGCCACCCTAGGTTACCGTCGCCGTTTCAGAACGCTCTGTGCCGCATCCACCGCCATTTGCGCCCGCTGGTGGGCGTTGATGCCTTGTTCGATGGCGTTTTGCTGGGGTATTTCGACGCTGATTGGCGTGTTGGGATTGAGGGCGTGGAGGAACGCTGGGATGTTGAACGCGCCTTGTCCGGGGAGTTGCCGCTGGATACCGGCTTCGCGTTCGAGTTCGCTGGGATCGATGGTTGTTGGGCCGTCGGCTATCTGGGCGATGGCGATGGCGGGATGGGCAAGGAGGGGGAAGCTGGTGTCTGGTTCGGGTCCGCGCATGATGTGGAGAAGGTCGGCTGTGACCTTGATGTCGGAGCGGCCGGAGCGGGCTATTTCCTCGAGGGCGGCGCTTAAGGTTTGGACCTGGGAGGGGGGATAAAATTCGATTGCGAGGGCGATGTTGAACCCTGAAGCAAGCTCGGCCAGTTCGACGAGTTTCTCGGTGCGGCGGATGGGATCGCGGTCGTAGCAGAGCACATTGGCGAGGGGCGCGCCAAGCGCTGCGCCGGTTTCGAGCGCGGGGATGAAGTCGGCGGGGTTGGTGCGCCCCGCCATGGTGAAGGGGTAGACAAGGTCGACCGTGACCCCGGTGGCGGCGAGCGCGGCGCGGGTCTGGCGCAGCGCCTGGGGGTCGCGCACCAGGTCATAGGCGGGCATGGCGGGCAGCACCTCCATGGAATGGAGGAACGGGCAGATGCCTGCGCAGCCCACCTGTGCGGCGATTTGCGCAAGCTGCCAGGGTGTGGTGTCGGTGACGGTGATATGGTCGAGCGACAGGCGTCTATCGGCCATATCCTCTCCTCCTGTTCCGCATGAGCCGTGCCGGGCGCGGACAAGCCGCGCCCGGCGGCTGATCAGGCCGCGGCTTCGCGCGCCTTGACCATATCCAATGCGACGTCGACGATCATGTCCTCTTGGCCCCCGACCATCTTGCGACGGCCGAGCTCGACGAGGATAGTGCGGGTGTCGAGGCCGTAGGTTTCGGCGGCCTTCTCGGCATGACGCAGGAACGAGGAATAGACCCCGGCATAGCCCAGCGCGAGAAGTCTCGCGGTCGACCCGAACCGGCCGGTCCTGCAAGGGGCGAACCAGATCCTCGGCCGCGTCCATCAGCGCCATGACGTTGCAGCCATGGTTCCAGCCCTTGCGCTCGGCAGCGGCGATGAACACCTCGAGCGGCGCATTGCCAGCGCCCGCGCCCATGCCGGTCAGCGACGCGTCAATCCGCACCGCACCGCACTGCGCCGCGACGATCGAGTTGGCGACGCCGAGCGAGAGATTATGGTGGGCGTGGATGCCGCGCTGGGTCTCGGGCTTCAAGACCCGGTCATAGGCTTCGAACCGGGCCTTGACCCCGTCCATGTCGAGCGCGCCGCCGCTGTCGGTCACATAGACGCACTGCGCGCCATAGCTTTCCATGAGGGCCGCCTGGCTCGCCAGCTTCTCCGGCTCGATCATGTGGCTCATCATCAGGAACCCCGAGACGTCCATGCCAAGATCGCGGGCGATGCCGATATGCTGTTTCGAGACGTCGGCCTCGGTGCAATGGGTCGCGACCCGCACCGAGCGCACGCCGATGTCATAGGCGCGGCGCAGTTCCTCGACCGTGCCGACGCCCGGCAGGATCAGCGTGGTGAGCACCGATTTGGTCAGCACCGAGGCGACCGCCTCGAGCCATTCCCAATCGGTATGCGCGCCGAAACCATAGTTGAAGCTCGCGCCATTGAGGCCGTCGCCATGGGCGACCTCGATCGCGTCGACGCCTGCGTCATCCAATGCCTTGGCGATCGATTTCACATGGTCGATGCCGTACATGTGGCGGATGGCGTGCATGCCATCGCGTAGCGTCACGTCCTGGATATAGAGCTTGTCGCCCGCCTCGACGTTGAACGGAGATGTGATCTGGGCGCTCATGCGGCCACCTTCTTTCCTTGCGCGATGCGCTGCGCGAGCAGCTCGCCGGTCGCCTTGGCGGCGGCGGTCATGATGTCGAGATTGCCCGAATAGCTCGGCAGATAATCGCCAGCGCCTTCGACCTCGAGCAGGATCATGGTCTTGACCCCGGTGAACTCGCCGCGACCGGGGATGGTGAGTTTGTTGTTGTCGCCAAAGCGCTCGAACTGCACGTCCTGCTTGAGGCGATAGCCCGGCACATAGGCCTGCACCTTCTTGACCATCGCCTCGACCGAGGCGCGGATCGTCTCTTCATCCGCGCCTTCGGACAAAGTGAACACGGTGTCGCGCATGATCATCGGCGGTTCGGCGGGATTGAGGATGATGATCGCCTTGCCCTGCGCCGCGCCGCCGACCTTTTCGATGGCGCCTGCGGTGGTGCGGGTGAACTCGTCGATATTGGCGCGGGTGCCGGGTCCTGCCGAGCGCGAGGAGACCGACGCGACGATCTCGGCATAATGGACGGTCGCGACCTGGGAGACGGCGGCAACCATCGGGATCGTCGCCTGCCCGCCGCAGGTCACCATGTTGACGTTGCCAGCATCGAGATTGGCTTCGCCGTTGACCGTGGGGATGGTGTAGGGGCCGATCGCGGCGGGGGTGAGGTCGACCACCTGCTTGCCGTCCTTGCGCAGCGCTTCGTCATGGACCTTGTGGGCATAGGCACTGGTTGCGTCGAACACGATGCCGATCTCGGGATAGACATCCATCTTCATGAGGCCTTCGAGGCCCTCATGGGTGGTGGCGACGCCGCGCTCGCGCGCCATGGCGAGGCCTTCGGACGCCTCGTCGATGCCGACCACGGCCACCAGTTCCATATTCTGCGGATATTTGATCATCTTGATCATGAGGTCGGTGCCGATATTGCCCGACCCGATGATCGCCGCCTTGACCTTGCCCGTCATTACTTACTCCTCACGGCATCGCCCGCAAGCGATGCGCCACTTTTCATATTCAGATAAAGCGCGCGGTGCAGCTGCCAACCCCGTGGAGCTGCATCTCGAACACGTCTCCTGCCTTGGCCGGTTCGAGCGGCACCAGGCTGCCCGACAATATCACATCCCCGGCGTCGAGCGTTACCCCATAGGCGCCCAGCGTGTTGGCGAGCCAGGCGACCGCCTGTGCGGGCGAACCCTGCACCGCATGGCCATAGCCTTCCGACAGGGGCTGCCCATTCTTGGTGACGGTGACATGGAGATTGGGGAGGTCATGGTCGCGTGGGTTTGCGCGCGCCTCGCCCAGCACATAGACGCCGCAGGAGGCATTGTCGGCGACGGTATCGACGATGCCGATCTTCCAGTCCTGGATGCGGCTATCGACGATCTCGAAACAGGGAACGATGCTCTCCGTCGCAGCGATCACATCTTCCGCCGTGACGCCCGGCCCCTTGAGGCTGTCTTTCAGGATGAAGCCGATCTCCGCCTCGGCGCGCGGCGCGATGAGGCCGTTTGCCGCGACATCGATATCGCCCTCGATATACATGCGGTCGGTCAGGAAACCGAAATCGGGCTGGTGCACGCCCAGCATGTCCTGCACGGCCTTGGAGGTGACGCCGATCTTCTTGCCGATGACGCGCTCGCCGTCCGCCTTGCGGCGTTCGAGCGCGCCCAGGGAGATCGCATAGGCATCATCGATGGTGAGTTCCGGATGGCGGGCGATGAGCGGCGGCACGGTGCGCCCCTCGCGCAGCGCCTGGTAGAGCTCGTCCGCAAGGCTGTCGTTCAGGCTCTGGGCGTTAAGGTCGCTCACAGATAGGCTCCGTCCTGGAAGATGAGGGGATCGACCGCGTCGGACAGGCGCACCGCCTTGACCCGGGCGATGACGATGCTGTGGGTGCCAAAGGGGGTCATGCTCTCGATCGTGCAGGAGAGGTTGGCCTGCGCTTCATCGAGGATGGGAAGGCCATGGGCATCGGGGGTCCAGCTGCCAACGCCAAAGCGCGCCTCGCGCGCCACCGCGCCGCCGAATGCTGCCGACACTTCGCGCTGGTGGCGCGAGAGGAGGTTGATGCTGACCGGACAGCCAGGCGAGAGATGGGCGTGGATGCCCGCTGTCTGGTTGACGCAGACGAGGACCGCTGGCGGATCCATGGTGAGTGAGGTGATCGAGGTCGCGGCCATGCCGACCGGCGTCTTGCCCTCGCCCAGCGCGGTGACGATCGCCACGCCCGAGGGCAGGCGGCGCATCGCGCCCTTAAGGCCAGCGGTGACATCGACGGGCTCTGGAACAGGCACGGATTGCGCAGGAGCAGCGTCAGCCATTCTTCAGGAAGTCCAGCGAGTAGCGGTTGAACTCTGCCGCCCGCTCGACCTGCACCCAATGGCCGGTCTGCGAGAAGGTGAGGCAGCGCACGTCGGGGCAGGCGTCGAGGAAGAGACGGGCGTGGCTTTCGGGACAGAATTCGTCATTGAGGCCCCAGAGGACGAAGATGGGCTGCTTGACCTCGCCCAGGCGCGGCCCAAGGTCGGGGGTCTTGACGCGGGCGAGCACATCCTTGGGCTGGGTGCGCGCGACGGCAAAACGTTCCTCGACCAGCGCGTCGGTGACGTGATGGAGCGAGGAAGGATGCATGAGGTTGCCGATCAGGCGGCGCTGTTCCTCGATGTTGAATTCAGGGCTGCCAAAGCCCGAGCGCATCTTGGCGATGCCGGGCATGGTGAAATAGCTCATCTGTTCCGCCACGCAGCCCGGCGCCATCAGGACGAGCTTGCCGATGGTGAATTCAGGGTGGTCGAGCGCGATCTGGAGGGCGATGCCGCCGCCCAGCGAATTGCCGATGAGGTGGCCGCCGGTGATCCCATGCTGCGCGAGGGCATCGAGCAGGGTCTGGGTAAACAGCTCGAGGGGATAGTCGGTCTCGGGCTTGGAGGAGGCGCCATAGCCGATGAGGTCGGGCAGGATGACGCGGTAACCGGCATCGGCAAAATCTTGCGCATTGTTGCGGAAGTTGGACGCGCCCGATGCGCCGGGGCCGCTGCCATGGATGAAGATGACGGTGGGGGCGTTTGCCTGCGCCCCTGCGATTTCCGCGATCGAAATCTCATATCCGCCCGCAACGCTATAGGTCTTGCGGATCAATTCACTGCCCATGGATATCCTCTTTTGTCCTGGCCCGATGCTGTCCAGATGTCAGATGGTCAGATGCTCGCTTCAGATAAAGGTGAAAGCGGGCGGTTCGCCATTGATCGTGCCGATGACATCGCTGGTGCGGTTGGCCGGGTCATTGGCGACATGAGCGCGCGCGGCGTGGAGGTCGAGCCAGGGCTGGAGGATCGGGCTCGACATATAGACCGCCCGGCCGCCCAGCAGCTTGACCATGCCGTCGGCGAGTTCGGCCATGCGGCGCACGACGCTGGCGGACTGGTAGGCAAAGAGCGCGCGCTTTTCCATCGGCACGGGCTCATTGCGGCCCGCATAGTCCATGAGGTCATTGAAGGTCGTGCGGTGGGTGAGTTCCATCTCGTTGGTCTCGGCGATCGCGCGGGCGATGGCGGCGTGGAGATTGGGGTCGGCCTTGGACGCCTTGCCGGTGTTGGTCGAGACGCGGTTGCCCATGATCTCCATCGCAGCGCCAGTGGCGGCGCGGATGCCGCCGAAGGCGGCGCTGGAGACCGAGCGGATGAAGAGCTGCGCCCAGGGGATGCGGTAGAGCGGGGCGGTGTTGGTTTCCTGGCCCGGATTGGTCCCGGCAAAGCCGTCGCTGGCCTTGTGGGTGCGGTGTTCGGGCACGAACACGCGCTCGACGACGATGTCGAAGCTGCCGGTACCCTGAAGGCCGAACGTGTCCCAGGTGCCTTCGATCACCTGATAGTCGGAGCGCGGCAACAGGAAGGTGCGCATGTCGGGCGGGCCGCCATCGGTGTCGAAATTGATCGCGCCAAGCAGCACCCAACCGCAATGGGAGGAGCCTGAGGAGAAGCCCCAGCGGCCCGACAGGTAGAAGCCGCCTTCGACCTTCTCCACCTTGCCGACCGGCTGATAGGTGGAGGAGACGAGCATGTCGGGGTTATCGCCCCACACTTCCTTCTGCGCCTCGTCATGGAAGAGGGCGAGTTCATAGGGATGGCAGCCCAGCACGCCGTAGATCCAGCCTGTCGACATGCAGCCTTCGGCCAGCGCCTTCTGGATCTCGAAGAAGACATTGGGGTGCATCTCATAGCCGCCGTAACGCTTGGGCTGGAGCACGCGGAAGAAGCCTGCTGCCTTCATCTCGGCGACGGTTTCGGGGGGCACGTCATGGGCGATGGTGCAGGCGCGCGCGCGCTGGCGCAGCGTCGGGATCATGGCCCTGGCTTTGGCGATCAGACTTTCGGGTGAAGGTATCCCGGCATTCGCCTCGTCAATGGGTCGGCTTGCTACTGCCCCGGTCATGATCTTCTCCATTGTAGGCGACTCTACTTCAGATTTGCTATATGCGTAGTTTATGTAAACTGCTATTACGCAAACTGTCAAGGCAAACAGGGCTTGCGCATTTGGGCCGTTGCTTATAGGCGGATTGGGAACGAATTGCCATAAGCTCGTGAGCGCGCTTAACTGCGCCTCCCCCTGCAAGTGCGAAACAGGCGGCAGCGCTTGCCATATGCGTATGGGGAAGGCCATTTTGAAACGCTCTGCGGCAGAGCATGGCTGGCAGACAGGAAAGAAGGCGAGGCGCTTGAAATGGCAGTGATATCGCTAGGCTATGTAGTGATCGAGGCGCGGGACCTGGGCGCCTGGCAGGATTTTGCCTGCAATATCGCAGGGCTGATGGCGGCGCCTTCGGCAAGCGAGGACGTCGCGCTGTTCCGCATGGACGACCGGCCCTGGCGCCTGCGGGTGCAGAAAGGCGCGGCCGACCGCTTCGTGGCGCCGGGCTGGGAATGCGCGAATCGTGACGCTTTCGAATCAGTGCTGGCCCGCCTCGAGGCGGCGGGCCGTCCGGTGGAACGGGCGGGGGTCATGGAAGCGCGTGGCCGTCAGGTCTATGAACTGGCCCGCTCGTCCGACCCGGCGGGTAACCCGATGGAGCTCTTCTACGGCCGCTTCGTCGACTATGCCCCCTTCGTCTCGCCCGCGGGCGTCAGCCGCTTCGTGACCGGCAGCCCCCATGGCGCGGACGGCGACATGGGGATGGGCCATGTCGTGCTCACTGCCCCCAATTTCGACGAGACCCACGCTTTTTATAAAGACGTTATGGGCTTTGGCGACACCGACCTTGGCCGCTTCTACCTGATGGGTGGGGGCGCGGACGATCCGGGCGTGGGCTTTGCCTTCATGCACTGCAACCCGCGCCACCACAGCCTGGCGCTTGGCCAGCTGCCCGAAAGCCCCAATGGCGCTGTCCACATGATGCTCGAGGTCGGCTCCCTTGAGGATGTCGGCCGCGCCTATGACCGGGTTTTGAAGAGCAAGGGCAAGGTGCCGCTCTCGGCAACACTGGGTCGTCATGTCAACGACAAGATGACCAGCTTCTACATGCAGACGCCCGGCGGCTTCGACATCGAATATGGCTGGAACGGCCTTGTAATCGACCCGGCGACCTGGGTCCCCACCACCAGCCTTTCTGTAAGCGACTGGGGCCATAAATGGGCTCATGAGCAGGACTGACGCAAAAGGATGACTGACATTATGCTCGACAAGCGCATGAGCGTCGACGACATCGTCGACCAGATTTCCGACGGGATGACCATCGGCATCGGCGGGTGGGCCACGCGCCGCAAGCCCATGGCGCTGATCCGCGCCATCGCCCGATCGAACCTGAAAGACCTGACCGTCATGGCGGGCTATGGCGGCATGGACATCGGCCTGCTCGCCGCCACCGGCAAGATCAGGAAGCTGGTCTTCGCCTTTGCCAGCCTCGACCATTATCCGCTCGAACCCCATTTCCGCAACGCCCGCCAGGCGGGCGCCTTCGAGGTGCTCGAGCTTGACGAGGGCATGTATCATTGGGGTCTGCGCGCAGGCGCGATGAAGCTGCCCTTCCTGCCGACGCGCGTGGGCATCGGCACCGACATCATCACGCAGGACGGCTTCGACTTCAAATTCGTGAAGAGCCCCTATGCCGATGGCGAGGAATTCGTCGCCATGCCAGCGCTGGTGCCCGACATCGCCCTGATCCATGCCCATCGTTCCGACGAGCGCGGCAATATCCTCACCCTCTCGGTCGATCCGATCTTCGATGAACTGCTCGTGCGCGCAGCCAAGAAAAGCTACGCGACGGTCGAGAAGATCGTGCCGACGGCTGAGCTCGATATGAAGAAGAACAGCCGCTACAACCTCGTCGAGCGCGCGATGATCACCGGCGTTGCCGAGGCACCCTTGGGCGCGCATCCCTCGAGCGCTGACCCCGACTATCAGCTCGATCTCAAGCACATCAAGACCTATGTCGAAAGCGCCGCCTCGCCCGAAGCCTGGGCCGAGTATAAGGCGAAATATATCGACGTGTCGGAAGCCGATTATCAGGCAGCGATCGGCGGCGCGGACGCCGTCAAGCAGCTCCCCGTCCCCATTTACTAAGCGAGAGACCCATGACCCAGAACAGCTATTCGCTCGCTGAACTCGTCATCGCCGCCTGCGCCGAAGTTTGGCGCGAGAATGGCGAGGTGATGGCGACCGGCATCGGCCCCCTCCCCCGCATCGGCGCTGGCCTTGCCAAACTGAGCTTCGCGCCCGCGATCCAGACCACCGATGGCGAGGCCTGGTACACCAGCGAGCCGGTCGGCCCGGGCAAGCGCACCGCCGAGCCGGAATTTGAAGGCATCGCCAATTATGACCGCGTCTTCTCGGCGCTCTGGAGCGGCCGCCGCCATGCGCTGGTTGGCCCGGTGCAGATCGACCGTTATGGCCAGGCGAACATCTCGGTGATCGGCGACCATAAGAAGCCCAAGGCAGCGATGCTCGGCGCGCGCGGCTTCCCCGGCAACTCGATCAGCCATCCCAACAGCTTCTTCTTTGCCAACCACAACAAGCGTGCGTTCGTGGAAGGCGAGGTCGATTTCGTGTGCATGGCGGGCTACAACCCGGCGCGCTACCGCAATGGCGCTGCGCCCCAGGGCCTGGACTTGCGCCGCATCATCACCAACCTTTGCGTGATGGATTTCGGCGGGCCGGATCACCAGATCCGCGTGATCTCGCTGCATCCGGGTGTGACGTTCGAGGAAGTGCAGGACAATACCGGCTTCCCGCTGGCAAAAATCGATGGCGAAATCCCCACCACGCCCGCGCCAACGGCCGAGCAGCTGGAGCTGATCGCCAGGATCGACCCCAATAATGTCCGCGCGACCGTGTTCAAGGACAATCCGGCCGGAGACAGAAGGGCAGCCTGACGATGAACGAGACCGACCGCCTGGTCGAACCGCAGCAGGTCGACATTGTTTACGAAACGGATGAGCCGGTCACCTATGAGGTGATCGACCATGTCGCGTGGATCATGATGAACCGTCCGGGCTTCAACAACGCCCAGAACGGCCAGATGACCTATGCCCTTGATGACGCGTTCGTACGCGCCGTGAACGATGACGATGTGCGCGCGATCGTGCTGGGCGGCAACGGCAAGCATTTCTCCGCTGGCCATGACATCGGCACGCCGGGCCGCGACGTGCACCAGCATTTCGAGAACCGGCTGCTGGTGCCCGGCCATGTCAACAAGCCCGCGGCCGAACTGCTCTACACCCGCGAGAAGGAGCAATATGTCGGCATGTGCCGGCGCTGGCGCGATGCGCCCAAGCCCACCATCGCCATGGTGCAGGGGGCCTGCGTCGCGGGCGGCCTCATGCTCGCCTGGGTGTGCGACCTCATCGTCGCGACCGACGACGCCTTCTTCCAGGACCCGGTCAACCGCATGGGCATCCCGGGCGTCGAATATTTCGCCCACGCCTATGAACTCCCCCCGCGCGTCGCCAAGGAATTCCTGCTACTGGGCGAGCGGATGAGCGCGCAGCGGGCCGAAAGCTTCGGCATGGTCAACAAGATCGTCTCCCGCGAGGCGCTGCGCGAGACGGTGGCAGGCATGGCGGCCAAGCTCGTCGCCCAGCCCCGCCTTGGCAACTGGCTGACCAAGCAGGCGATCAACCATGTCGAGGAGCTGATGGGCAAGCGCAACGCGATGGACGCGCAATATCATATGCACCATTTCGCCCATGCCCAGAACGACCTCGTCCAGGGCAGTTCGATCGCGGGCCTCGATGCCAAGAAGATGGCCGAGGCCAATAAGAAACAGGCGAGCGAATGATGGGCGATCCGCTGCACACGATCCTGACGGAGCGGCTTGGCTGCCGCTGGCCGATCATCCAGACCGCGATGGGCTGGGTGGCGGAACCCAGCCTCGTCATCGGGTCGAGCAATGCGGGCGCCTTCGGCTTCCTCGGCGCGGCGGTGATGACGCCGGACGAAGCGCGCGAGAAGCTGCTCGCCGTCCGCAAGGGCACCGACCGGCCCTTCGGCGTCAACTTCCACAGCTTTCAGCCCGGCGCTGACGCAATCGTCGAGCTGATCCTCGCCAACAAGGATCAGGTGCGCGCCGTCTCCTTCGGGCGCGGCCCCAACGCGAAAATGATCGGCCGCTTCAAGGATGCGGGCATCCTGTGCATTCCCACGGTCGGCGCGGTCAAACATGCGCAGAAGATGGTCGAACTGGGCGTCGACATGGTCAATGTCCAGGGCGGCGAAGGCGGCGGGCATACAGGCTCTGTCCCCACCACCGTGCTGCTCCCCCAGGTGCTGGATGCGGTCAAGGTGCCGGTGATCGCGAGCGGCGGCTTTGCCGACGGGCGCGGGCTGGCGGCAGCACTCGCCTATGGCGCGGTCGGCATCGCGATGGGCACGCGGTTCCTGCTGACCAGGGAAAGCCCGGTGCCCGACAGCGCCAAGGCGGAATATCTCAAGGCCTCGACCGACCGCATCGTCGTCACGACCAAGCTCGACGGCATTCCGCAGCGGATGGTCCGCACCAAATTGATGGACCGGATCGAAAAGTCCGGTTCCTTGGGCATGTGGCTGCGCGCGATCGAGGCGGGCATGGCTATGAAGAAGCAGACCGGCGCGAGCTGGATGGATTTCATCAAGTCGGCGCGCGGCATGACCGCCCATGGCGCGATGCCATTGAAGCAGGCGATGATGGCCGCGACCATGCCGATGCTGATCCAGAAGGCGGTGGTCGAGGGCGACATCGAACATGGCGTGATGGCGACCGGCGTGGTCGGCGGACGCATCGTTGAAATACCCAGCTGCCAGGACCTGGTCGATCGCATCGTCGCCGAGGCGCATGAGCGCCTGGCCGCGCTCGCCGCGATGGGCCGCGAGACCGCCAGCGCCGCCTGAGGAAGAGGGAAGACAATGCCGATTACGCTGACCGTCAAGGGCGCCATCGCCGAAATCCTGTTCGACCATCCGCCGGTCAACGCCTTCGACACCAAGGGTTGGGAATCGATCCCGGCCATGGTTTACGAAGCGGCGGCGAACGAAGATGTGAAGTGCATCCTGATCCGCGCCGAAGGCCGCGGTTTCTGCGGCGGCGTCGACATCAAGGAGATGCAGGCCCATCCCGAGCGCATCGCCAAGCTCAACAAGGATAATTACCTGACCTTCAAGGCGATCCGCGAATGCGCGATCCCCGTGGTCGGCGCGCTCCACGGCTTCGTCATCGGCGGCGGCGTCAATATCGCGGGCGCCTGCGACGCGCTGATCGCGGCGGAAGGCGCCTATTTCTCGCTGCCCGAGATCGATCGCGGCGCGATGGGGGGAGCCGCCTTCATGAGCCGCATGCTGCCGGTCCAGATGGTGCGCGCCAATTTCTTCACCGGCGGGCGCATCCCGGTTGAGGATGCCTATCGCCACGGCTCGGTGCACAAGGTGGTGCCCTTGGAGAAGCTCAAGGACGAGGCCTACGCTTTCTGCGAAATCATCGCGTCCAAGAGCCGCGCGGCGCTGGTCATCGCCAAGCAGGCGCTCAATCTCATCGAGCCCACCGACCCCTCGGCCCATTACCGGATCGAACAGGGCTTCACGCTCGAAATGTACATGCATGAAGACAGCCAGAAGGCGCGCGACGCCTTCGTGGAGAACAAGGGCGCGGCGAAATTCTGATGGACCTGAATTACACTCCCGAGCAGCAGGCGTTCCGCGCCGAAATGCGCAGCTGGCTTGAAGCCCATGTGCCTGAGCATCCGCTCGAGCATTTCGACGCCACGCGCGAGGGTTTCGAGGCGCACCGGGAATGGGAAAAGACCTTGAAGTCCGGCGACTGGGGCATGGTGACCTGGCCACGCGAATATGGCGGGCGCGGCCTCGACCTCATCCAGTGGCTGATTTTCGAGGAAGAATATTATCGCGCAGGCGCGCCCGGCCGCGTCAACCAGAATGGCATCTTCCTGCTCGGGCCCACGCTCATCGAATTCGGCACCCATGAGCAGAAGCAGCGCTTCCTCCCCAAAATGGCGTCGGGCGAGGAAATCTGGGCGCAGGCCTGGTCCGAACCGATGGCAGGCTCGGACCTTGCTGGCGTGCGCGCTACCGCCGTCCGCGAGGGCGACGACTATATCCTCAATGGCCACAAGATCTGGTCGAGCCGCGCGGTGTTCGCCGACTGGGCGTTCGGCCTGTTCCGCGAGCCGGGCAGCGAGCGGCATAAGGGGATGAGCCTCATCTTCTTCCCACTGAATGCGCCGGGCGTCACGGTGAACGCGATCAAGAAGATCAACGGCCATGTCGGTTTTGCCGAGATCTTCCTTGAAAATGTCCGCGTCCCCGCCTTCAATCGCCTCGGCGACGAGGGCCAGGGCTGGCATATCTGCATGGCGACCGCCGGTTTCGAACGCGGCCTCATGCTGCGCTCGCCCGCCCGCTATCAGGTGGCAGCGAAGAAGCTTGCCGAGCTGTGGACCGCCAACAAGGAAACGGCCGACCCGGCCCTCGAAGCCGATGTCGTACGCGCGCACATGAATGCCGACGCCTATGCGCTCAATATCTACCAGACCGCCTCGCGGCTGATGGCGGGCGCCAAGATCGGCCCGGAGGCGTCGACCAACAAGATCTTCTGGTCGGAACTCGACATTCACCTCACGCAAACCGCGCTCAATATCCTGGGACCGCAGGCCGAACTCACGCACGAAGCGCCGGACGCAAACCCCGTCGACTGGATCGACGACTATATCTTCGCGCTCGCAGGCCCCATCTATGCAGGCTCCAACGAGATCCAGCGCAACATCATCGCCGAGCGCATGCTCGGCCTGCCGCGCTAAGGGGATTTAAGATGGATTTCACCTTAAGCGAAGAACAGCTGATGTTCGCCGAGACCGCGCGCTCGCTGTTCGCCGACAGCTGCACGCCCGATCATTGGCGCAAGATGATGGAAGCAGGCGTGGCGCGCGACGATGCGCGCTGGGCCTCCATCGTGGAAACCGGGCTGACGCTGGTGCTGCTGCCCGAAAGCGCGGGTGGCATCGGGCTTGGCGAGACTGACTTTGCCCTGATTGCGCAGGAAGCGGGTTATGTCGCGCTGCCCGAGCCGTTGGTGGAAAGCGCAGGGGTCGCCGCGCCGATGCTGGCGGCGCTGGCCCCCGACAGTGACGTGCTGGCCGATCCGAGCGCGACGATTGCGATCCAGCATCCGCTCAACCCCTTCGTCGCCAATGCGGACAGCGCGGCGGCTATTATCCTGCATGATGGCGGTGAGGCCTATCTGGTGACGCCCGATCAGGTGATGCTGACGGCGCAGCCCAGCATCGATCCGTTCCGCCGCATCTTCTCCGTCGCGTGGAGCAAGGACAAGGCGACGGCTTTGGGCAAGGCGGATTGGGACTTGGCGCTCGACCGCGCGGCGCTGTTCAACGCTGCCTTTGGGCTGGGCCTTGCCCAGCGGTCGGTCGACCTCGCCGTCGACTATGCCAAGGAACGGCAGCAGTTCGGAAAGCCCATCGGCAGCTATCAGGCGGTCAAGCATCACCTGGCCTCCGCTCAGGTCGCGATTGAATTCGCCAAGCCGGTGGTCGCCGCCGCCGCTGCGGAAATCGGCGCCCGCGACGTGCAGGCCCGCGCCCGTGTCAGCCATGCCAAGCTGGTGGCCCTTGAGGCCGCCGACAAGGCCGCCCGCGCCTCGATCCAGGTGCATGGCGCGATGGGTTACAGCTGGGAGGTGGACGTCCACCTCTTCTTGAAGCGCGCCCTTGCCCTGACGCAAAGCTGGGGCACCCCCGCTCATCACCGCGCGCGCATCGCCACGCGCATCTTCACCCAGCCCATGGGGCCGGACCAGACCTTTGCCAGAGACGCTGGACAAAAGCAGGAAGCTTGAAAATGCCTGAAGCCTATATCGTCGATGCCGTCCGCACCCCCATCGGCCGCAAGAAGGGCAGCCTCGCCGCCGTCCATCCCGCCGACCTTGGCGCGCACCCGATCCGCGAACTGGTCAAGCGCACCGGCATCGACCCGTCAGGCGTCGATGACGTGGTGTGGGGCTGCACCGAGACGATCGGCGGCCAAGCAGGCGATATCGGCCGCACCGCATGGCTGGTCGCAGGCCTGCCGGAGGAAATCCCCGGCGTCACCGTCGACCGCCAATGCGGCTCCTCCCAGCAGGCCGTCCACTTCGCCGCGCAAGGCGTCATGAGCGGCACCCAGGACCTGGTGGTCGCGGGCGGCAGCCAGGCGATGAACCAGATCCCGATCATGGCGGCGATGATCGCAGGCGCGCAATATGGCTTCGACAGCCCCTTCCACGGGTCGAAGGGCTGGGTCGAACGCTATGGCATGGAAGAGGTCAACCAGATCAAGTCGGCCGAGATGATCGCCGACAAATGGGGCATCAGCCGCGAAGCGATGGAAGCCTTCGCCCTCGCCAGCCATCAGCGCGCGCAGGCCGCCTGGGACAATGGCTGGTTCGACAAGGAAGTGACGGCGCTCGAGGGCCTCACCCGCGACGAAACCATCCGCCCCACCACCTCGCTTGAGGGCCTCGCGTCCTTGAAGCCCGTCAATGAAGGCGGCATCGTCACCGCAGGGGTCGCCAGCCAGAATTGCGACGCCGCCGCCGCGCTGCTGATCGCCAGCGAGCAGGCGGTCAAGGACCATGGTTTGAAGCCCCGCGCGCGCATCCACCATCTCTCGGTCCGCGCCGCCAACCCGGTATGGATGCTGACCGGCCCGATCCCCGCCACCCAATATGCGCTCAAGAAGGCGGGCATGGCGATCGGTGACATCGATCTGTTCGAATGCAATGAGGCGTTCGCCAGCGTCACCATGGCCTGGATGAAGGAACTCGCCATCCCGCACGACAAGGTCAATGTGCAGGGCGGCGCGATCGCGCTCGGCCATCCGATCGGGGCTACCGGCGCGCGGCTGATGACCACGCTGCTGGGCGCCCTTGAACGCACCGGCGGCCGCTATGGCCTCCAGACCATGTGCGAAGGCGGCGGCCAGGCCAACGTCACCATCATCGAGCGGCTCTAAGGGACCCAGCCCCGATGCCCGCCTACGCCTATCAGGGGATTGTTCCCGTTGTCGATCCGACCAGCTACGTCCATCCGCTCGCGTCGCTGATCGGCGACGTGATCGTGGGGCCGGGCTGCTTCATCGCGCCGGGTGCTTCGCTGCGGGGCGATTTCGGGCGGATCGTGGTGGAAGGCGACAGCTCGATCCAGGACAATGTGTCGGTCCATGCCAACCAGTTGCGCGACACGGTCATCCGCCGGGGAGCGACCATCGCCCATGGGTCGATCATCCATGGCTGCGAGATCGGCGAAAATGCGCTCATCGGCATGAACGCCGTGATCCTCGACAATGCGGTGATCGGCGCGGAAAATCTCGTCGCCGCCCTTGCCCTTGTGAAGTCCGACACGGTGACCCCGCCGCGCAGCCTGGTCGTCGGCAACCCAGCCAAGGTGGTCAAGACGTTCGAGCCGCACCAGGTCACCTGGCGCAACAATGGCGAGGGCGAATATCAAAAGCTCGCCAAGGCCGCGCTGACTGGGCTGGTCGAGGCCGAGCCGCTGCGCGCAGCCAGCCCGGAGCGGCAGGCGCAGCGCGTGGCGTCGGACGCTGTCGCCGTGCGCCTCACCGGCGAGACCGCCCAGCATCGCGAACGCCAGGCGGCGCAGCGGGAAGGCCAAGCATGAACAGCGCTGTCGCCATCACCAACCTCCTCTACCGCTATGCCGAACTGATGGACGCAGGCGATCTGGAAGCCGTCGCCGCCCTGTTCGCGCGCGCCCGGATCAAGACCGGCGGCGGCGAAGTGGTCGAAGGGGCAGCGCCGATGCTGGCCCTCTGGCAGGCCCATGTGCGCATCCATGACGATGGCACGCCGCGCACCAAACATGTCATCACCAATCCCATCGTCGAGGTGGACGAGGACGCGGGCACCGCCACCTGCCGCTCTTACTATACCGTGTTTCAGGCAACGCAGGACCTGCCGCTCCAGGCGATCTGCGCGGGCCGCTATCATGACGCCTTCGTCCGCACGGACGGGGCATGGCATTTTTCCGGGCGGGATTATTCCCTGCTCGATCTCGTTGGGGACTTGAGCCAGCATCTGCTGATCCCCGTCGCAGCGCAATGAAGGAGTAAGGCAAGTGGGTATCTGCGAAGGACGTGTTGCGATCGTGACCGGGGCGGGCAATGGGCTGGGCAAGGCCTATGCGCTGGGTCTCGCGGCGCAAGGCTGCAAGGTCGTGGTCAACGACCTTGGCGTTGGCACCCATGGCGAGGCGGGCGAGACCAAGGGCGCGGCCGAGCAGGTGGTCGATGAGATCAAGGCGATGGGCGGGCAGGCCGTCGCCAACACCGACGATGTCGCTGAATGGGACTCAGGCAAGCGCATGGTCGAACAGGCGCTCGACAGCTTTGGGGCGCTTCATGCCGTAGTCAACAATGCAGGCTTCGTGCGCGACCGCATGTTCTTCACCTGTAGCCCGGAAGAATGGGACGCGGTGATCCGCGTCCATCTGCGCGGCCATTTCTGCACCTCGCGCCACGCCGCTGAATATTGGCGCGCGCAAAGCAAGGCCGGCAACCCGGTCGATGCGCGCATCATCAACACGACGTCGGGTGCGGGCCTGCAAGGGTCGGTCGGCCAGTCGGCCTATTCGACCGCCAAGGGCGGCATCGCCACGCTCACCCTCGTGCAGGCCGCCGAGCTTGGCCGCCTGGGCATCACCGCCAATGCGCTCGCGCCCAATGCCCGCACCCGCATGACCAATACCGGCGCGTTCGACATGGAGGCGAAAGAAGGCGAGTTCGACCTGTTCGCGCCGGAAAACATGGCGCCGCTGGTCGCCTATCTGGTGTCGGAACAGTCGAAGGGCGTGACGGGCCAGGTGTTTGAATTGAAGGGCGGACAGGTCTTCCTCTCGCAAGGCTGGACCGACAGCCCCGCCTTCGACAAGGGTGCGCGGATTGACGCCAGCGAGATGGACGCGATCGTGCGGGGGCTTCTCCAAACCCGCGAGCCTGCAAAGCCCGTTTACGGAGCCGCCTGATGGACTTCGCGCTCAGCGACGACCAGCGCGCGATCCAGGAAGCGGCGCGTGACTTCCTGACCGACGCCGCCAACCCGGATGTCATCCGCGCCGCCGTCGAAGGGACGAGCGGCTTTGACGAGAGCCTGTGGTCGAGCCTTGGCGAGATGGGCTTTACCGGGCTGATGATCCCGGAAAGCCTGGGTGGCCTGGGCCTGGGCGCGGTCGAAATGGCGCTGGTCCTCGAAGAAACCGGCCGGGTCCTCGCGCCCGTGCCCTTCTTCGAAACCGCCGTGCTCGCCGTGCAAGCCATCCTGGCGGCAGGCAGCGAGAAACAGAAGGCAGCGCTGCTCCCCCGCCTCGCGTCGGGCACGCGCGCGAGTTTCGCCGGGACCGCAAGCCGCCCGACCTTGTCAAACGGCAAGCTCAGCGGCACCGCGCAGTTCGTGACCTTCGGCCATGTCGCACAGCTGATCGTGGTGGCCACCGCTGACGACAGCCTCGTCGTCCTCGAAGCCGACACCCCCGGCCTTGTCATCGAGGCGCTGCCCGCGCTCGACCGCACCCGCCGCTTTGCGACGCTGACCTTCGCTTGCGAAGTGACCGACAGCATGATCCTCGGCGCGCCCGGCAGCGCCAAGGCCGCGATCGAGCGTACCCTCACCATCGGCGCTGGCCTGCTCACCGCCGAACAGACCGGCGGGATGCAATACAGCCTCGACGCCACGGTCGACTATGCCAAGCAGCGCGTCCAGTTCGGCCGCCTCATCGGCTCGTTCCAGGCGTATAAACATATGCTCGCCGACATGATGTTGCTGGTCGAAGCCTCGCGCTCGGCCGCCTATTATGCCGCCGCCGCGATCGATGAAAATGGCGAGGAACTAGCCGAGGCGGCGCACGCCGCGCGCGCCTATGTGTCCGACGCCTATTGCTCGGTCACAGGCGACGCCATCCAGCTTCATGGCGGCATCGGCTTCACCTGGGAACATCACGCCCATCTCTATTTCAAGCGCGCCAGAGCTTGCGCCAGCTGGCTCGGAACCCCCGACCAGCATCGCGAAGCCCTCGCCCAGATCATCATGAAGGACGCCGCATGACCCCGACTTCTCCTGTGCCCCCCTATCCCACCCCGCTGGGCATGCTCAAGGGCAAGACCGTGGTGGTGACCGCCGCGGCCGGCACCGGCATCGGCTTTGCCGCCGCCAAGCGCGCCGCCGAGGAAGGGGCAAAGCTCCTCATCAGCGACTTCCATGAACGCCGCCTCAATGAAGCGGCCGACCGGATCGCCGACGAGGCGAAGGTCGAGCGTCCCGCCACCTTCGTGTGCGACGTCACCAGCGAGGAGGCCGTGCAGGCCCTGCGCGACGCATCGCTCTCGGCGCTCGACAAAGTCGATGTCCTCATCAACAATGCGGGCCTTGGCGGCGAGGCCGACATCGTCGATATGACCGACGAACAGTGGGCGCGCGTGTTCGACGTCACCCTGACCTCGCTGTTCCGCATGACCCGCGCGTTCCTGCCCAGCATGTACGCGAACAAGTCGGGCGTCATGGTCAACAACGCCTCGGTGCTGGGCTGGCGCGCGCAAAAGGGCCAGGCTCATTATGCCGCCGCCAAGGCAGGGGTCATGGCCTTCACCCGCTGCGCCGCAATCGAGGCGGCCGAACATGGCGTGCGCATCAATGCGGTCTCGCCCAGCCTTGCCATGCACCCGTTCCTCGCCAAGGTGACCACCCAGGAAGCTTTGGACAAGCTGGTCGAGAAGGAAGCGTTCAAGCGCCCCGCCGAGGTCTGGGAAATCGCCAATGTGATGATGTTCCTCGCCTCTGACCTCTCCTCCTACATGACCGGCGAGATCGTCGCGGTCTCGAGCCAGCGGGCTTAAGCGATGGCGACCATCTTCGAAAGCCCGCGCGACCTGCTCGGCAAGGAAGGCGCCAAGCTCGACACCGCCGACTGGCTCACCATCGACCAGTCGCGGATCGACGCCTTTGCCGAGTGCACCGGCGACCATCAGTGGATCCATGTCGATCCGGTGCGCGCCAAGGACGGTCCGTTCGGCGCGACCATCGCGCATGGTTACTTGACCCTCTCCCTCGTCAACCTGTTCATGCCCCAGATCATCGAGGTCCGGCGGTTTTCGGCAGGGGTCAATGTCGGCATGGACAGGACCCGCTTCCTCAATCCGGTGGTCGTTGGCTCGCGCATCCGGGGCACCGGCGAAATCGTCTCGGTCGAGGAAGTGAAGGGCGGCGCCATCCAGGCGGTGATCCGCGTCACCGTCGAGATCGAAGGTCAGGACAAGCCCGCCTGCGTGGTCGACACCATCAACCGCTATTTTCCGGAATAACGGCCTTGGCCCGCGCCATCCTCGCCCTCACATTGAGCCTTCTCGCCGCTACCCCAGCTGGAGCCAAAACCATGCCCGATCCCGTCAAGATGGAATCCGCCGTCCACGCCTATGTCGCCGCGTTCGAAGCGGGCAGCGCCGACCAGGTCGCCGCCCTCTATGCGCAGGATGCAACCGTTGAAGACCCGATCGGCTCGCCCATCCACAAGGGCCGCGAGGCGATTCGCGCCTTTTACGCTGAATCGATGAAGACCGGCGCGAAATTGAAGCTCGAAGGCCCGGTGCGCGTGGCAGGCGACTATGCCGTCTTCCCCTTCTCGGTGAACCTCAACTATGATGGCGGCCACAAGCGCATCGACGTCATCGACACCTTCCGCTTCAACGAGGCGAACGAGGTCGTCGAAATGCGCGCCTTCTGGGGCCCCACCAACATGCACGGCTTCTAAGCCGCCCACCTTCTCCCGGCGGGCGCGAAACATAGAAATAGACAAGGACATTTACCCATGCGTGAAGCAGCCATCATCTCGACCGCCCGCACTGGCGTCGGCAAAGCCTATCGCGGCGCGTTCAACGACACCGAAGCGCCGTTCATGTCCTCCCATGTGGTCGACGCCGCCATCGCCCGCGCTGGCATCGATCCCGCCCGCGTCGATGACGTGTATCTGGGCGTCGCCAACCAGTGGAACACGCAAAGCTACAATGTCGGCCGTTTGACCGTCCATGGCTCGGTCCTCCCCGACACCACCAGCGGTTTTTCGATGGACCGCAAATGCTCGTCCGGCCTCAACGCGCTGGCGTTCGCCGCACGCGGCATCATCGCCAACGAGATTGACTGCGCCGTCTCGGGCGGCGTGGAAAATGTCTCGCTCACCATCGACAAGCATTATCCCGCCTTCCGCAACCGCTCCGAGTTCATCAAGGCGCGCGATCCCAACGCCTATATGGTGATGATCGAGACCGCCGAGATCGTCGCCGAGCGTTACGGCATCTCCCGCGAGGATCAGGACCGCTTTGCCGCCCAGTCGCAGCAGCGCGCCGCCGCCGCCCAGGCAGCGGGCAAGTTCGATGACGAGATCGTGCCGATCACGGTCACCAAGGCCCTCTTTGACAAGGAAGGCAATGAGACCGGCAAGGAAGAGCTGACCCTGACCAAGGACGAGGGCATCCGCGCGGGCACCACCTACGAAAAGCTTTCTGAATTGAAGCCCGTGTTCAAGAACGGCTCGGTCATCAAGGAAGGCAAGCATGTGACCGCGGGCAATGCCAGCCAGCTGTCCGACGGCGCCTCGGCCCAGGTCGTCATGGACCTGGCCACCGCGCAGAAGGAGGGCCTGCCCATCCTCGGCATCTATCGGGGTTTTCAGGTCGCAGGCTGCGGCGCGGATGAAATGGGCATTGGTCCTGTGTTCGCCATCCCCAAGCTGCTCGAGCGCGCAGGCCTCAAGATGGACGACATCGGCCTGTGGGAACTCAACGAAGCCTTCGCCAACCAGGCGATCTACTGCCAGCGCACCTTGGGCATCGATCCGGACAAGCTCAACGTCAATGGCGGCGGCATCGCCATCGGCCACCCCTTCGCCATGACCGGCTCGCGTCTCGCGGGCCATGCCCTCATCGAAGGCAAGCGCCGCGGCGTCAAATATGTGGTCGTTTCCATGTGCGTCGCTGGCGGCATGGGCGCTGCCGGTCTGTTCGAGGTCGCCTGATCCATGCAGCTCGCCTTCGCCCCTGAATTGAAAGCCTTCCGCGAGGAGGCCGCGAGCTGGCTCAATGAACAGCTCGCCGGTCCCTTCAAGGCCATTTGTGGCCAGACCAACCAGGTCGACAATGTCGAGGAACGCCGCGCCTGGGAAGCCGCCCTGGGCGAAGCGCGCTGGAGCGTCATTGGCTGGCCTGAGCAATGGGGCGGGCGGGGTGCCTCGATCGCCCAGCAGATCATCTTCGCCGAGGAATATGCCAGAGCCAAGGGACCGCCGCGCGCCGGGCACCTGGGGGTCGAGCTGCTCGGGCCGACGCTGATCGCCATGGGCAGCGAAGAGCAGAAGGCCCGGTTCCTCCCCGACATCGCCACCGGCAAGGCGATCTGGTGCCAGGGCTATTCTGAACCCGGCGCGGGATCGGACCTGGCCAACGTCAAGACCAAGGCCCGGCTCGAAGGGGACAAGTACATCATCGACGGGCAGAAGATCTGGACCTCGATGGGCACGATCGCCGACTGGTGCTTCGTGGTTGCCCGCACGCAGCCCAGCAGCGTCGGCAACAAGGGCCTCTCGTTCCTCATGGTCCCGATGGACCAGCCCGGGGTCACCCCCCGCCCGATCCGCCAGATGACCGGCGAGGCCGAGTTCGCCGAAGTGTTCTTCGACGGAGCCAAAGCCCTCGCCATCGACCGCATTGGCGAAGAAGGCGAAGGCTGGAAGGTCGCCATGGCCCTGCTCGGGTTCGAACGCGGCGTCTCCACGCTGGCCCAGCAGATGCAGTTCAAGAACGAACTCGACGACATCATCGCCATCGCCAAGGCCAACGGCAAGGCGAGCGACCCGCTCATCCGCCAGAAGATCGCCACCGCCCATGCCGGGCTCAAGATCATGCGCTATAACGCCCTGCGCATGCTATCGGGCGGCGAAGCCAACCCCGAACTCACAGGCGCCGCCTATACCTACAAACTCTACTGGTCCCGCTGGCACGTGGCGCTCGGCGACCTCGCCATGGCGGTCATGGGACAACAAGGCGAAATAGGCATCAACGACGAACGCATGGGCTCGCTCACAACCATGCACCTCATGTCTCGATCCGACACCATCTACGCCGGTACAGACCAGATACAACGCAACATCATCGCTGAACGCGGACTGGGACTGCCACGCGAACCTAGAGGGTGAGAAATATTCAGTGCGTCGCTCTGGCGGCGCTCTCGAATTAAAGAAGAAGATGCACAATTGAAACGAGGAGAATAGGGATGCCGCTAGACCCGCAACTTGAGGCCATGTTCGCCAATCAGCCGGAATGGCCGCCGATCCGGACCATTCCGGTTTCTGCATTGCGGGAGGCGGTGCGGTCGAGTTCGATCCAGCTTCCGCCCCCTGCTGTATCCCTTGCTTCGGTTTCCGATCGGACCATTGCGGGGCCGAACGGTGAGATACCGGTGCGCATCTATACGCCCGAGGGCGCGGGACCTTTCCCAGTCACTGCCTATTTCCATGGCGGCGGGTTCGTGGTGGGCGATCTCGACACGCAGGACATGATCGCGCGCGGGCTGGCGGCGGGCGCGGAGACCATCGTGGTGTCCGTCGACTATCGCCTTGCGCCCGAGCATAAGTTCCCGGCGGCCTTCGAGGATTGCTGGGCTGCGACGCAGTGGGTCGCGGCTAATGCGGCCGAACTGGGAGGCGATCCGGCCCTGATCGCCGTTGCTGGCGATAGCGCGGGCGGTGTGCTGGCGAGCGCCTGTGCCCTTCTCGCACGAGATGCGGGCGCGCCCCGTATCGCGGCGCAGATCAACTGGTATGGCCCCGGCATTCATCCGATCCCGGAAGAGGGGTCCGCGCTTGAATTTGCGAACGGCCCGGTGCTGCGCCTGGAAGATGCGCATTATTTCTGGGAACTGCACATCAAGGACGAACGCGATTACGACGATTTCCGCGCCAGTCCGATGAAGGCGACGAGCCATCAGGGCCTGGCGCCCGCCTTTATCGCCAGCGCCGAATGCGACCCTATCCGCGACGCAGTGGAAGCCTATGCCCCGGTGCTGGAAAAGGCCGGGGTGGAAGTTCAAGTGAAGCGCTATCCCGGCATGGTGCATGGGTTCGTGTCATGGATCGGTTTCCTGCCGGGCGCGCAGGAGGCGATGGCGGATGCCTGCGCCTTTGCGAAAAAGCAGTTTGCGGCTGCCCGTCAGACCGCTTGACCGCATAAGCCGAAGGGCGGCCCTAGAAAAGCTGGAGCCGCCCTTCGCTAGAGCATTTTCGAAGCAGATGGCATCATCTGCTGGCTCGGAAAATGCGGAAAAAAAAGACAAATAGAGCATGATCCGATCCAATCTGATCGGATCATGCTGGAGCCGGAAGCATCGTATTAAAGCCCCTTTTCCGTCACCCCGGGCTTGACCCGGGGTCCCGCTGCTTGGACAGCGTCAGATAAAGCGGGACCCCGGATCAAGTCCGGGGTGACGATCCCTTGAGCATGATCAAACTCTAGAGCGCGCTGCGTTTAATCGGACGCAGATCGCGCGCTCTAGTTTTTTGTTATCGCATCGTTTTAAGCGCAAAACCGGTTCCCACTTTTGCGCACGATGCTCTCAACATCCACGGCGGGACGTTACCCCCGCCGTTATCGTCCGCCGATCAGCGCACGCGCTTCGGCCGATCCGTCCAGCAGCTGATTGATGCGCCGGGCCACCTTCCATTCCGTGCCGACCCGCACGAGGTGCCACATATTGGCGGAGGCGCGGTGGGCTTCCCATATGTCGTCCGCCTTGCGGAAGACGACGGAATAGGTCCGGGCGGTTGCCCTGTCGCCGTCCAGATCGATGACCGGCGGGCTGAGGACATGGGCGGCGCCGCCATGGATCAAGCTCTGGTGGCTTTCACCCTCCAGCAAAGCCTGGATTGCGGCACGGCCCGTGTGGCTGCCGAACCCGCCGACTTCGTAGACGCCATCCTCGGCCCACAGAGCGGCGGCACCGGCGCAATCGCCCGCGTCTGCCAGCGGGCCATAGCTTGCGATCAGGTCGCGTATCGCCTCCCGGTCTTCAAGGATGGCGATACGCGCGGCGAGATCGGCCGAGGCGGTCAGAGCTTTACGACCTTGCATTGCGGCACCGGATGCTCGTCAGCCTCTATCCAGCGCCAGAGGCCGGTGCCCTGGCGATGGCCGGACAGGTCGATCCAGTTGCCGTAGCCCGGGTCCTTGTCCGCGCAGACAAGGATGACGCTGCCATCATCCTCATATTTGGCCTGCGCGCCGTTGACCCACACCTTGCGGTTCACATGGTCCATGGATTCCATCCACCAATTGTCGATCTGGAAGTTCCAGAAGCGGCAGCGGGGCGGCTTGGCTGTGATGACCAGCGCTTCATCAGGCGCAAGGTCGTAATAGATGTGACCGTACCAGATTTTCGGGTCGCCCCCGGCGCGCTGGTAAAAAGGCTGTTCCTTGCCATCATAGATGCGGTTGGGCTGTTCCATGAACCATTGCGACCAGTCCGCGAAGGTGTTCGCTGTTCCGCGCACCCATGCGGCAGCGCCGTTCAACTGCGCCTCGATCGTTTCGGGCGCCAATATGACGGGGACGGCAGGCCCCTCGCTGATCCGTTCGATATGCACATCGGCAGCGACTTCAGCACGCTTGTCATTGAAGGTCTGACGGATGATCAGCAGCGTCGTGTCGTCCGCCATCGGCAGCCAGTTGCCGGGCTTTTGCGTCTTGCTGACGATGATCTCGAAGCTGCCATCCGGCCCGACCTGCATGTCGGCAAGTTCGATCTCCCCCGTGGAGGCCATCGTGCCGTCGATCGCGTAACGGTTTGCCTTCGACCCGATCGAAAAATAGGGCACGCTGTTCCGCTTGCCGGTGATGCGATAGTCGCGATCACCCCGGACGACGATTTGCTGATAGAGATTGTCCGGATTATCGGCTCCAATCTTGATCGCGTCATCGGTCAGCAGGAAAATGCGCGGAAAATCCGGATCGCTGGAATCGACCAGCATGTTGAGCGCCGACCGCGTGAGCCGGGAAAGATAACGCAATCCCTCCGCCTGGTCGATCGCGGTGCCGGGCGCGCTGGGGCGGTCCAGGACCTCGCCCGCTTGTGCCAGCTGGTCGCAGAAAGTCCGCCAGACGGCCGACAACCGCAATTCTCCACCTTCCTGTCCGGTCACCATACTCTCCTATATGCGTATTAGATGGATTGGTTTACGCCATTTTCAGGCGCTGATATGGAGATTGTCTCACATAAATGCGTAACATGAAAGGGGTTGAGGAATGACGGCATTAGCCTTCAGTTTCACCAAGATCATCGTTAAGGATCTTGCCGCTGCCGAACGCTTCTACACTCAGCTGTTCGGCCTTGAGGTGGTGGGGTATATCAATCTTGGCGAAGGCGAAGCGTTGATGAACGAGGTGATCCTCAAGACTGCTGGCGCTCAGCCACCCGCCCCCAACTTCATTCTGGTCAGCTATCCCAACCGGAATTGCCCCGCCACCGGAGAGGCGACGACGGGGTTCGTGGTGGATGATCTTGACGCGACCCTGGCGGTTGCGACCGCCGCCGGTGCGACGATCGAACTCGGTGCGACCGACGTACCCGAACATGGTTTGCAGATGGCCTATATCCTCGACCCCCAAGGCCACAGGGTTGAGTTGCTACAGATGCTGAACGCGTAGAGCGCGCTGCGTTTAATCTGCATCACTCAACCCGTTCGGGCTGTCCTAACGAGTCACTTGCCTCGTTCGAATGTCGAAGCCCTTCCCTTTTCTAAATAGAAGTAGAGCCCTTCGACAAGCTCAGGGCGAACGGGGTTATGAAGTGGTGCCGAAATAAAGTACGAAGCTCTGGGATGTGTGGTTTGAGTGATCGTCACCCCGGGTCGAGCCCGGGGTGACGGAAGGGAGTAGGATGCCCCTCAATCACATTTCGTGGTCGATGACGGCGCGGGTTACTTCCCCTGCCTTCAGCGCGGCGATGGCATCGTTGATCTGATCGAGCGGCCAGATGCCGCTGATCTGGTCGGCGATGTTCAACCGGCCGTCGCGCGCCTGCGCGATGAGTTCGGGATAATCGCGGTTGGGCAGCGCGCCGCCGTTCATGGTTGCGATCACCTCGCCCCCCATGACGAAGCTGCCGAGCGGCAGCGCCGCTTCCGCGCCGGGGCGTGACATGCCGATCAGCACCACCCGGCCCCCGCGCTTCGTGCAGCGCAAGGCGGTGTTGATCGCGCCGACCGCGCCGCTGCATTCCACCACCACATCGATAGGGCCATATTCACTAGCCAAGGCGGCGGCGGCCGTTTCGCTGTCCTGTGTGGGGTCTGCCAGTACAAAGTCGGTCGCGCCAAATTGCCGCGCCGTCGCTTCCTTGGCGGGATTGGCGTCGACAGCGATTACATGGGCGCCGTTCCGGGCGGCGCCCTGGATAGCGTTGACGCCGATGCCGCCGACACCAAAAACGGCCACGGTGTCCCCGGCGCGCACGCGGCCCAGAACACGGGCGGCGCAGACACCGGTCGATACCGCGCACCCGATCAGCGCGCCTTGATCCAACGGAAGATCATCGATGGCGAAGAGCTGCGACGCCTTCACCACGATTTCGCTGGCGAAGGAGGAGACGTTGGCAAAGGAAGCCACGGGCTTTCCATCCAGCGTGAAGGGGAAGCCCGGCGCAAAGCCCCAATTAATGTCGCAATTATGCGGCTCGCCACGCTGGCACTCACGGCACTCCCCACAAGGCGTTTGCGTACCCACGCAGACATGGTCGCCTATGGCCCAGCCTTCGACGCCCGGCCCCAGCTCCGCAATCTCGCCAGCCGCTTCATGGCCCAGGACGACCGGCAAGTTAGGCAGATGCGGGGTCAGCATCGCGATGTCGCTATGACAGATGCCCGACCGCAGCACGCGGACGCGCACCTCGCCCGGACCGACAGGGCGAAGCGTCAACTGGTCGCTGACGAATAGCGACTGTCCATCCCAGACCGCGGCCCTCATGCGCTCAACCCCGCCAGCAGGGGATAACGGAAGGAGGGATCATCCCGATCCGCGCGGCCATTGGGTGCGTCCTTGCTCATGCGTTCAAAAGCCTCTTCATCAACGGGCATGATCGATCCATGATCGAACACCAGACTGCGATATGTGAATTTCCATTCGCCATCCCGCCGTTCATATCGATCGAGATAGCGGCCAAGGGCGATGAACAGCTTTGCGCCCGGCCCGTGGGTCCGGTGCCATGCCTCCACATAATGTTCACCTTCGGCATGGTCGCCATCGATCACGAACAGGCTGTTCGTAATATTGTGGCGAGTGAGGTCCCAATGCGCGGTGATTTCGGGCAGCCAGGCAACGAAGTCGTCGGGACCTCCCTGAAACATTGCCCCGTGATCGTCGATCGCGTCATCATGATACAGCGTTCGCACCAAGGCGAAGTCGCGGCGATCACATCCACGGCAATAGCGCATGACCAGATCATGTAGTGCAATCCGGTCGAGCAATGGCTGCGACATCTATCTCTCCATTACCGGGCGGTTGCCGGCATATTATCGTCAAGTGAGCGGAATAGCCGCCATCCCGACGGTAAGGAAAGCGCAAAAGAGCCCGTCTGCCATTTTCGCGACAGGGCGACTGCTGGGCGTCCAAATCATTTGGCGATGGGGCGTAAATCGCCTATAAACCATCCAACCCCGCCAAAAAAATGGGGAAGAGGATGGAACCTGACAGCTCGGTATTTCTGCTCTGTCCATTTCGATTGCTGTGCCTGGCCAGCGGCCTGTCCGCGCTAGTGGGATTCAGCGTCATCCTTCTGCTGACATAATTTCATTTCCGATTCCACGTCGGAAAAAACTTGCCTTCCGCCTGCGGCAAACTTTAAGTCATCGCTTCGAAGCCTAGACGGTAGGATTTCTATGAGTGAGCCAAAGGGGTCGTTGGCCGATGCGGTCGATGCAGAACCCCTCCCCGACGATGCGATTGGCGAAGGGGCAAGCCGCCCGAAGCGGCGGAGGCTGGGCCTGGTTTTGGGCATTGCGGGCGTGGTTGTTCTTATAGCCGGTGCGTTCTGGTTTGCCCGATACGAGCTGTACGGCAAATATCAGCAAAGCACGCAGGACGCCTATTTGCAGGCCGACAGCGTCACCGTTTCGGCGCGGGTGTCAGGTTACGTCAGTGAAGTGCTGGTCCATGAAAATCAGGATGTGAAGCCCGGCCAGCCATTGTTGCGGATCGAGGCGCCCGATTATCCGGCGCAGGCGGCGCAGGGGCAGGCGCAGATCAACCTGGCGCAGGCGAACGCCGCCAATGCGGAAGCGATGATCGGGGAACAGGAAGCGGCGATCGAGCAGGCGCGCGCGATGCTGGCGGCGGCGCAGACGAAGGCGCGGTACGCAGCGTCCGAAGTGGCGCGATACAGTCCGCTTGCGGCGAGTGGCGCGGAACCCGCTGAAAAGCTGGCGACGCTTCGCACCCAGGCGGCGCAGGCGGCGCAGGATGTGGCGGCGCAGAAAGCATCGACGCAGGGCGCGGAGCGGCGGATCGCCAGCCTGCGCGCCCAGATCGCCCAGGCGAAAGCGCAAGGCCAGAGCGCGCGCGCCCAGCTGGACGCGGCGCAGCGCAACGTCCGGGACATGGTGATACGCGCCAGCGTTGCGGGGCGGGTGGGCGATCTTTCGGCGCGCATCGGCCAGTTCGTGCAGCCCGGCCTGCGCCTGATGTCGGTCGTGCCGGTGGAACAGCTTTATCTGGAAGCGAATTTCAAGGAAACGCAGCTGGGGCTGATGCGTCAGGGGCAACCGGCGGAGATTGATGTGGACGCTTTGCCGGGGGTGACGCTGCATGGCCATGTCGCCAGCCTTGCGCCCGGCACCGGGGCGCAATTTTCGCTGCTGCCGCCGCAAAATGCGACCGGCAACTTCGCCAAGATCGTGCAGCGCGTGCCTGTGCGCATCGCCATAGATGCTGGCCCGTCGATCAAGAAGCTGTTGCTGCCCGGCATGTCGGTGGAGGTTTCGGTCGATACCCGATCGGCCCGCGAAGAAGTGGAACGGCTGAAGAATAGCAAGCAGGTTCGGTCGGAAGCCGCCAAGTGACCGCAGCGCTGCCTGAGACAGCCGAGCGCGCAAGCGTCGCGGACTGGCTCGCGGTGGCGGCTGGCACGCTGGGCGCGATGATGGCGATGCTCGACATTTCCATCGTCAATTCCGCCCTGCCGATCATCCAGGGCGAAATCGGCGCGAGCGGTACGGAAGGAACCTGGATCGCGACGTCGTTCATCGTCGCGGAAATCATCATCATTCCCTTGGCGGGCTGGTTGCAGCGGCTTCTGGGCCTGCGCAATTTCCTCCTGATCGCCACCGTGGGTTTCGTGGGATTTTCGATGATCTGCGGCATGGCGCAGACATTGCCGGTCATGATCGGGGGGCGGATCGGTCAGGGCATTACGGGCGGGGCGCTGATCCCCACGGCGATGACCATCATCGCGACGCGCTTGCCGCGTCATCAGCAAGCTGTGGGTAATTCCCTGTTCGGGGCCACGGCGATCCTGGGGCCTATCATGGGGCCGGTGCTGGGGGGCTGGCTGACCGAGAATATCAGTTGGCATTATGCCTTCTTCCTCAACCTGCCGGTCGGGATCGCTCTGCTGCTTCTGCTGCTGGTCGCGCTTCCCTATGAGCGGCCGCGCTTCGACCTTATCGGCGAGGCGGACTGGCTGGGCGTGTTCGGCCTTATCCTGGGGCTGGGCGGACTTACCGTCGTGCTGGAGGAAGGCGAGCGGGAGCAATGGTTCGAGTCATCGACCATCATATGGCTGACCATCACGGCCGTGGCGGGGTTCGCTATGCTGCTGGCCGGGCAGTTGCTGGCGAAACGGCCGGTGATCCGGTTGCGCTTGCTGTTGGACCGGCAGTTTGGCGCGGTGTTCATCATGGCGATGATGATCGGCATGGTGATTTACGGCACATCCTATGTGATCCCGCAATTCCTCACGCTGATCGCAGGCTATAATGCGCTTCAGTCGGGGCAGATCGTACTGCTGTCGGGCGTACCGATGGTGCTGATGATGCCGTTCATGCCATGGGCGATCCGCACCATACCGATCCATCTTTCGGTCCTGATCGGATTGGTCCTGCTGATCCTCAGCACCTATATCGAAACATCACTGACGTCGGTGTCCACAGGCGCCGATTTCGTCGATTCCCAGTTGATGCGCGGCGTCGGCACCATTTGCGTCATGATGTTCCTGAACCAGGCGGCGATCCGTTCCGTGCCCATGTCTTTGGCTGCGGACGCGTCGGGCCTCTACAACGCCGCGCGCAATCTGGGCGGCTCCTTTGCGCTGGCTGGCATCGCGGTAGTGCAGGACCAGCGGCTGTGGCTTCATGCGCGCAGGATGGAGGAGAATCTGGCGGCCAATGGCCTTGACCTTCAACATTATGTCGATGCGCAGGCGCTCGCGCTGGGCGGCCGCGATGCGGCGTTCCGCATGATCGAACAGGGCATTCAGACGCAGGCGCTTACGATGGCCTTTATCGACCTGTTCTGGATGCTGATCATCGCCATCCTGTGCACCGCCCCGCTCGTCTTTTTCCTCCGCCCGCTGCCACAGCATGCCGCGCCAGTGGCCGCTCATTGAGATTGTCGATGCGTAACCGATCCGCCTTTGCCTTTGCCTTTGCCTTGCTCCTGACCACGGCCTGCACCGCTGGCCCCGACTATGGCGGCCCTGCGGACGTGGCCCCTGCCCCACCGTCGCACTTCGTCCGGGGGGATGCGGGGGCCGGACCAGTGGAAGCGGCCGCGCCATGGTGGACGAGCCTTGGCGATCCGGTTCTGAACCAGCTAATGGACCGGGCACTGGCCGGGAACCCGCGCCTGGACGCGGCAGCGGCGCGCATCCGGCAGGCGCGCGCGGCGCTGCGCCAAAAGAGGGCGGAAGAGCTGCCAACGGTCAACGGCTCAGTCATCTATGCCAAGGCGCGCTTGCCCGGACAGTCGGAGGATGGGAGCGCCACCACGCTCGACCTGTACAATGTCGGTTTCGACGCAAGTTGGGAACTGGATCTTTTCGGCGGCAGCCGCCGCGCCGTCGAGGCGACGCGGGCCGATGTCGCGGCGAGCGAGGCGGGGCTGGACGACGCCCGCGTCAGCCTGTCGGCGGAAGTCGCGCAAAGCTATGTCGAGCTACGCGATCGGCAGCAGCGCCTGTCCCTGGGCATCGAGGCGTTGGCTTTGCAGGATGAGGAGGTCGCCCTCACCCGGCAACGTTTTGAACGGGGGACGATTGCGCGAGGCGAGCTGCTGCAACAGGAGTCCGACCGGGATCGCGCGCGCGCGCAGTTGGCGCCGATGCGGGCCGAGATCGACGCGCTGAAGGACAAGCTGGCGGTGCTGACCGGCGCTGTTCCCGGGACGCTGGACAGCTTGCTCGATCCGTCGGCTGCTCTGCCGCTGCCCCCCGCTGAGGTCGCGGTGAGTGATCCGGCCGCCCTGTTGCAGCGCCGCCCCGATATACGCGCGGCGGAACGCAAGCTGGCCGCCCAGACCGCACGGATCGGCGTGGCGGATGCGGCGCGCTTTCCGCACATCAGCTTCCTGGGGCTTATCGGGCTGGGCGGATCGTCGCCTGAGGATCTGGTCGATCTGGACAAGTTCACGGTGGCGGCGGTGCCGCGGATCAGCTGGTCTTTCCTGGATTTCGGAAAAGCCCGCACGCGGATCGATGCCGCGGAGGCGCAGCGGGATGAGGCAGCGGCGGATTATCGCGCGGCGGTACTGAACGCGTTGCAGGATGCCGAGGGTTCACTGGCGCGGTTCCAGCGGCAGCGGGAGAGCCTGGCCGATCTGGCGCGGGCCGAACGGCAGGCGGCAATGGGAGCGGAGCTGGCGCGGCAGCGGAGTCAGGCCGGGACGATTTCAGGAATAGACTATTTGAAGCAACGGCGTCTGGTCTTGGCGGCTTCGCAGGCGAGAGTTCAGGCGGCGGCGGGGCTGACGGTCAGCTTTATCAATGTGCAGAAGGCGCTGGGGCTTGGGTGGCAGGGGATGAGTAACCGCTGAGGCGAGTTTATTACGGATAGAAATAAAATAGGAGAGGCAGGATGAGCGCGGATTTGGCCATGGGTTGCCGCCGTCTGGTGGACAAGGTCGTCGTCGTTGCGGGCGCGTCCACCGGCATCGGGCGGGGGACCGCTTTGCGGCTGGCGGCGGAGGGCGCGACCCTGATCGTCGCAGCGCCGGGCAGTCAAAAGGACAAAATCGACAGCCTGGTCGATGAGATCGGAGCGATGGGCAGCCGCGCAACCGGATGCGCATTCGATGCGACCGATGACGCGTCGATTGCGGCGCTGATCGATATGGCCGCGAAGACATATGGCGGGATCGACGGGGTGCATGCCAATTTCGCCGACCTGCAAATCCTGTTTTCCGACACCGACGCGCTGACCGTGACCGACGAGGTGATGGAGCGCACATTGGATGTCAATTTGAAGGGCATGATGCGGGTCACGCGCCATGCCCTGCCCAAGCTGCTGGAACGCGGCGGCGGGGCCATGATCTATACCTCATCGGGCGCGGCGATCGCGGGGGAGCCGGTGCGCCCCTGTTATTCGATGGCGAAGGCCGGGATCAATGCGCTGGTGCGCCATGTCGCCAGCGGCTGGGGCAAGCAGGGTATCCGCGCCAATGCCATCATGCCGGGGTTGGTGATCACGCCCGAGCTTCGCGCCACGATGCCGACGGATTTCCAGCAGCAGGTGCTGGAGGAAGGGCGGTCTCCGCGACTTGGGCTGGTGGAGGATATTGCGGCGATGGTCGCGTTGTTGGCGAGCCGGGACGGTGAGTGGATCAGTGGTCAGTGCATCGCGGTGGATGGTGGATCGACGATTAGTTAGGGGGGCGTCTTTTAGAGCGCGCTGCGTTAAATCGGCACCACCTCCCTTTACCGCTCGCCCTGAGCCTGTTGAACCGAAGGTCAGCGAAGCCAACGGCTTCACTTCTTAGAAAGTTGAGGGCTTCGACAAGCTCAGCCCGAACGGGGTTGAGGGATTCAGATAAAAGGCACGCCGCTCTAGTTGTTCATTTGACCCGGTTCGGGCTGAGCAGTGCAAGGCAGTTCTTTAGTAAAGGTGGCTTGCGCACATTGATCCTCCCCATCGTGAGATGGGGAGGGGGACCGTTCGCGAAGCGAAGGGTGGAGGGGAAATCTCACAGGTTGTGCCATTTTTCCCTCCACCAGCCTACGGCTGGTCCCCCTCCCCACGCTTCGCGCGGGGAGGATTTTTAGGTCTGATCAGAAGGCGATCTTGGCATCCACGCCGTAGGAGGTCGGCTTGTTGAACGTCGCGCCTGCGAAGCCCAGGGCGCCGAAGTCGATGCCGTAAACGAGCCGCTTCTGGTTCAGCAGATTGTCGCCCCAGATGCCCACGTCGAGCTTGCCGCCGCCAAGATCGAAGCCTTCGACAGACAGACGCGCCTTTACGTTGGTCTGGCTGGGCGAAACGATCTGTTCGTTGAACGGCGCCGTGTTGTCGAGCGCGTTGAAGTAGATCTTCGTGCGATAGGAATAGTCGCCACGCAGACGCACGAGCGTGTCACCCCCGCCGATCGGGTGCGAATATTCAGCGCCGACATGGACGTTCCACTTTGGCGTGTAGAGCGGCCGTGCTTCGTCAGCAACGTCCACCACCGTGTTGGTGCCCGGATCGCGGAACAGGAAGGTCTTATAGTCATGTTTCACATAACCGACCGAGCCGTCGATCTGGAAGCCACGGAAGGGGGCCGCCGTCAGTTCCGCTTCGAAGCCCGACAGGCGTACCTTGCCCGCGTTGACGATCAGCGAGGTGGCACCGCCGCTGCCCGCGGCGAACTGCTGGACCTGCAGATCGTTATAGTCGGTGATGTAGCCAGCGACGTTCAGGCGCAGGCGGTTATTGAACCATTGCGACTTGAAGCCTGCTTCATAAGACGTCGCCTTTTCAGGATCGAAGCCGTTGATGACACCGGCGCGCGGGTTGATGCCGCCCGAGCGATAGCCGGTCGATACGCGGCCATAGACCATGACATCGTCCATCACCTCATAGCTGACCGACGCCAGCCAAGAGAAGTTGTCGAAGCTCCGACGGCCACGCTGTATCGGATTGATGGCATCATTAAGATAGATGGTCTTGTCGTCGGCGGTGTGACGGCCGCCCAGCGTGACTTCCAGTTTATCGTCGAGCGATGACGGCTTCCAGCTGACCTGACCGAACACAGCCATCGACTGTGACGTGCCGCCGAATGCCTGTACAGGAGCGAGGTTTACGCCAACGGTAGCGAGGCCTGGATTGGCCGCAGCGATTTGATCGGTATCCGTCTGCGAAAATCCAAGGAAGGGTAGACCGGCGATCGGTGTAAGAACCGTCAGCGCCTGCTGGTTATATTCCGACGATTTTTCGTAGAAATAATACATGCCGAGCAGGTAGCTTAAATCACCGACCTTGCCGAGCGCCTGGAATTCCTGGCTGAACTGCCATTGCTTCTGCGGTGCGTTGTTACCCGTATAGGGCACGACATCACCGATCGTGACGTCTGTAGAGCCGAAATTGACCACCGGACCACGCAGGACGCCATTACCCGACAAGTTCAGGATCGTGTCCTGGAAGAACTTCCGGTAGCCGGTGATCGACTTGACCGTAAGCTCAGGAATAGCTTCATAGCTGAGGGTCAACCCATGACCCTGAACGCGCGTCTTGCTGCCATAGCGGAAATTGCCGTTACGGTCGGTGAAGCCCGCCTGCTGAACCGTGCCCTGACGATCGGGGCTGACGAGGAAGGGCGCGCCGCCGAAGCTGGGCGACTGCGAATAATAATCCTGTGCGGTCGGGGTGGCAGCGACGATCTGGAAGAAAGCAGGCGTGCCCTTGCGATTGTCATAATCGAAGCTGTAATTGACCGTCAGGTCGCCCAGATCGGCCTGCAAACCGATCGCGACCGAATCCGCATTCAGTGAGCCGGGGTCCTGCGAGGCCGGGGTGAGCGTGTTGTTCACATAGCCGTCGCCCTGGCGATGCTGATAGGCGATCGACGCCTTGAGCACGTCGCCCAGAATATAGCCGGTGTCCAGACGCGCGCGGGCATACCATTCGTTGAAGCGGCCGTAGCCCGCCTTCGCGGTGACATGCATGTCGTTGGCGGGCTTCTTGGTGATCAGCTGGAGCGCGCCGCCGATGGTGTTGCGGCCGAACAGCGTGCCCTGGGGACCGCGCAGCACTTCGATCCGCTCCAGATCGATAAGGTCGAACACAGCACCGGCGGCACGGGCGAGGTAAACGCCGTCGAGATAGACGCCCACGCCCTGTTCGGACACGGCCGAAGGTTCGTTGTTGCCGATGCCGCGAATGTAGATGGTCGCGGCCGAAAGGCTGGACGGCTGCTGCTCGATCGTGATGTTCGGCGCGAAATTCGGGACATCGGTCGGATCAGAGATATTCTGCCGTTCGATGAAGTCGCCGCTGAGCGCGGTAACGGCGACGGGGACGTTCTGCAGCGTTTCCGCGGAACGGCGCGCAGTTACGACGATGTCACCGAGAGTGGTCGATGGTTCCTGCGCGGCGCTTTGTTCCTGAGCGCTCGCCGAAACCGAAAACGGCACCAAAATTGCGGTAACGCCCGCAAGCAATATGGACTTCATACATCCTCCCAAACACATGCTGCTCTTAGTCAACAGTCCCGGTCTTTATCGTTATCTGCATGCGCCACACGGGAAAAAGCGCCTGTTGACCCCGAACATGGATAAACATGTCCGATGCAGCTCCGTTAGTCGCAATTATCGCTTACATCAAGGATGATTGCGTCAATCTGCGTATTATCTGACGTTTATATCTACGCTGTTGCACATTTGCACACCGGCAATCTTAGCGCCTAACGAGAGGCGGAATGGCCGCCCGGCAACTGCGCAGCCGGAGTTGCGACATGGCGAAGCAGCAGCGCTTGAGTGGAAAGACCGTACGGAATGGCGGCTTGGGCTTGCCATCCCGGCAGCCACAGGACGGCCTTTGCCGGAAAGGCGAGGTCGGTCCAGTTGCTCAAGAAGTCGATCGAAACGCCGGGCATGTCCTTGGCGAATCCCTCCGCCCACGCCAACACCGTTGAGCGCAGGTCGACGCCTTCGGAGGAATTTTGAACGAGCAAGGCGGTTCGGCGGCCGTCGGTCCCGGCGGGGTCTCCGGTGGAAAGGATGACTTCTTCAACCCCAGCCGAGGCGATGAGGGGCCGGTTCATGAAGCGTTCCTCATCAGCGGCCATGATCTTTCCCACTGGTCCGGCCATGAGGGCCGCCGCTGCCTCTATATCGTCGGCCCAGAATTCGCTGATCGTGTCCCAGCCGAATAACTGCGCCCCGGTGACATGGTTGCGGGCGTAGGCAGAGAAGGGGAAATAGCTGATCGCCAGCGGAGCGTGATTTTCCTCATAGTAATGCTGGAAATCTTCGCGAGTGGTGCCCGGCTTGTGGGCCAGAGCGCAGATGGACTTGGTCATGCGGCGGCACTCTTGTCGGGAAGGGCTGTGACAATTTGCTCTGCGGCGGCGTAGGGATCAAGCTGTCGCGTTTCGACCTGATCGAGTATGGCGTCGCCGCACAGGGCCATCGCGCAGGATGCGAGGGCGTCGCGGACGAGCGAGAAGAGCTGTTCGCGGGCGCGCAGGCGGTTGCGGTTGATGAAGTCGCCCTGCGCGTGGAGGAAGTCGCGATGGGTGGCGATGGCGTCGGCTATGGCGTCCGCGCCCTCTCCCTTTGCAGCGACGGCGCGTAGTAGTGGCACTTCCCAGCGTTGATCCGTGACGGTCTGGGCGCGCAGGTGGAGCATCAGTTCCATCTGGCGGTGGGTGGCGTCATAGCCGTCGCGGTCGGCCTTGTTCACGACGAAGATGTCGCCTGCTTCCATGAGGCCCGCCTTTACGGCTTGTATCTCGTCGCCGAGGCCCGGCACCGCGACGATGACGGTGGTGTGGGCGAGGTTGACGACGTCGATTTCGTCCTGCCCTACTCCCACGGTTTCGACCAGGACGATGTCATAGCCCATGGCGTCGAAGACGAGGCACGCATCATGGGTGGAGCGGGACAGGCCGCCTGCCTGCCCCCGCGTGCCGAGGGAGCGGATGAAGACGCCGGGGTCGAGCGCGTGGCGGCTCATGCGGACGCGGTCGCCGAGGATCGCGCCGCCGGTGAAGGGGCTGGACGGATCGATGGCGATGACGGCGACGCGCTGGCCCCGCTTGCGCCATTCGGTGACCAGCGTGTCGGTGAGCGTGGACTTGCCAGCGCCGGGCGGGCCGGTGACGCCGACCAGCTGGGCGCGGCCGGTGTGCGGGTAGATGGCGGCCAGCACTTGCGCGCCGGCCGGGTCGCGATCATCCAGCCAGCGGATGGCACGTGCGCCTGCCGCGACTTCTCCGGCGAGAAGGCGGTCGGCTATGTCAGCCGCGCCCTGCATCATCAGGCGGCATCCTCCGCCAGCCGCTGCGCCCACCAGCTTTCGAGATAGGCGACGATGTCGCGCGTGTCGGAACCCATGGTGAAGATGCGATCGACGCCTGCTTGTTCGAGGATCGGCTTGTCCTCTTCGGGGATGACGCCGCCCGCGACGAGCAGCTTGTCGCCAGCGCCTGCTTCGCGGAGCAGGCGGGCGAGCTTGGGCAGGCTGCGCGTGTGACCGGCGGACAGGGTGGAGATGCCGACGACGTCGACATCCTCCTGAATGGCGGCGGCGCAGACCATCTCCGGGGTTTGCTTGAGGCCGGTGAAGATGACCTCCATGCCCGCTTCGCGCAGGGCGTGGCCGATGACGGTGACGCCGACGGTGTGCGTGTCCATGCCGAGCTTTGCGAGGAGGACGCGCAAGGGGCGCTTGAAGGTGGTCATGCTGGTCAAATCCCCATCAGCTGGCTGTCGGCGCTGTGGACGCCGAAGACGTCGCGCATCGCGTTGCAGATTTCGCCGTGCGTCGCGTAGAGTTTTACCGCTTCGAGGCAGGGCGGGACCATGTTGGCGCCGGTGCGGGCGGCTTCGCGGACTTTCTCGAGGGCTGCGTCGACGGCGGGCTGGTCGCGGCGGGCGCGCAGGTCGCAGACCTTGCGGATTTGCTCTTCCTCCATTGCGTCGTCGAGGCGGAAGATTTCGATTTCGCGCTCCTCATCCTCGCGGGTGAGGTGGTTGACGCCGACCCATTTGCGGCGGCCCTCTTCTACGTCCTTGTTGCGCTCATATTGTTCGCGGCCTAGCGCGCGCTGGATATAGCCGGTCTCGATGGCTTTGAGCGCGCCGCCCATGGCGAAGATCTTGTCCATCTCGGCGAAGGCGGCGTCCTCCATCTGCTTGGTCAGCGTCTCGACATAATAGGAGCCTGCGAGGGGATCGATCGTCTCAGCGACGCCGGTTTCGTGGGCGACGATATGCTGGATCGCGGCGCCTACGCGGATGGCGTTTTCGGCTGGCAGGGCGTGGGCTTCGTCATAGAGGGGGGTGGTCATCGCCTCCCCCGCCCCGCCGAGCGCGCAGGCGGTCGCCATGATGCCGAGGCGGGCGATATTGTTGAGCGGTTGCTGGAGCGTGAGCGCGATGGTGGTGGGCGAGGTCATCATGCGGATTTTCAGCGCCTCTGGCTTGGTCGCACCGTAGCGCTCCTTCATCAGCCGCGCCCAGCATTTGCGGAAGGCGCGCAGCTTGCAGACGCCCTCGAAGAAATCCATGTCCACATTGACGACGAAATGATTGATGTAGGGCGCGACCGTGTCGATATCGAGCCCGCGTTCCAGCACCGCATCGATATGGGCGCAGGCGATGGCGAGCGAATAGGCAATCTCCTGCACCGGGTTCGCCTTAGCGGGCTGAAGCTGGGCGGAGATGATCGAGATCGGCGCCCAGTTGGCGTGGTTGCGGATGATATATTCGATGCAGTCGGTGGCGATCCGCAATCCATGCTCAGGCGGGTATATGTAGCGGCCGACGCAGGTATATTCGATCAGGATGCCATTGACGATGTGCAGCACGAAGTCCTGCGGATCGACGCCCTTTTTCTCCAGCGCGGCGATGATCATGGCGAGGTTGACCGGCTGCGGCGCGTTGCAGACGCTCATCAGATATTTGAGCTTGTCGAAGGGGAGGTCGAAGGCTTTTTCAAGGTCTTCGAGGCTGTCGAGCGCCATCCCTGCGCGGCCGACTTCGCCCTCCACTACGGGATCGTCGCTGTCATAGCCGTTGGTGGTGGCGAGGTCATATTCTAGGATGAGGCCGGAGAGGCCCTGATCCAGCATGTAGCGCGCGCGCTTGGCCCAATCCTCGCCTTTGCCGAAGCCGGTGACCTGGGTCATGGTCCAGAAGTCGGAGCGATGACCGTTGGGGCGGGTCGAGCGGGTGTAGGGATATTCGCCGGGGAAGCCGAGGTCGGCGCTATAGTCGAAGCCTACCGCGTCGAGGTCGGCGGGCGTGTAGAGCGGCTTGATCGGCCATTTTAGCGCCTGCGTGAGGAAGGGGTCGCGGCGTTCCGGTCGCCCTTCGATGGCGGGGCCGCGCGTTTCCTGTTGCCAGCGGGCTTCTTCCTGCGCGATCGCATTGGTGGCGGGGACGATGGGTCCGGTCGGGCGATTCATGACGGCACTCTCCTTGGCTTTATTGCTATCCGGTGCGGGAGAGCGGGCTCAAGAAGCGTCGGGAGAATGCCGCATGATTTTCGCATGATCTCGTAATATCTCACGCTTTGTGATAAGTGACGGTGATGGATGCCATATCGATCCGGCAGGCACGGCAGAGCGCCGACATCGTGCGGCGGTCGCTTGCGCTTGATGGCGCGGTTGTTGAAATATGCGCTTTCCCTGAAGTCCGGGAAGAGACGGTGCAGATGATCGAGCCGCAGTCGGTTTTGATGCTGGGCCTTTCGCGGCTGCTGACTGGGTCGGAGGGGCGGAAGGCGGGTGATCCCCGCCGTCCGTTCGCGCGCATGGGGGCGCTGGCGCTGCGTCCGGCTGGGGTGCCGATGGAGTTTCATGTCGCGAAGGGCGCGTTCGATACGATCCGCATTCGCTTCGATGACCGGCGGATAACGCCAGCGCTGGCGGGGATCAGTTTTGACGATGCGACGCTGAGCGCCTGTTTCGACATGCATGCGCCGCCCATTGAGGAGGCGATGCTGCGGCTGGCGGCGGAGGTCGAGCATCCCGGAAGTGACAGCGCGGATATTGGAGAGGCTCTGGTGTCGCTGATCCTGCTGGATTTGCGGCGGTTCCTGGCGCAGGCGACGGAGCGCGCGGGGCGGCGGCGGGGCGGGCTTTCCGCGCGGGCGTTGCGGGTGGCGCTGGCGATGATCGATGCGCCCGGCCCTGCCCCGTCGATCGATGCGATGGCGGAGCGGTGCGGGATCAGCCGGGATCATTTCATCCGCTGCTTTCACCAGACGACGGGGATTAGTCCGGGTGCGGCGATCCGGCGGCGGCGTATTGATCGGGCTAAGGCGATGCTGACGGAGGATAAGGGGTCGATTGAGGAGGTTGCGCGGGCGCTGGGCTATGCGGGGGCGCCGTCTTTTTGCGCTGCCTTCAGGCGCGAGACTGGGCGGCCGCCTGGTGCTTGGCGGGCGTTGATGCGGTAGGTTCGAGAATAGAAATCCGTTCGGGCTGTTGTCGAAGCCCCTTCACTTCCCCTCTGACGTGAAGCCTATGAAGAAGTAGAGCCCTTCGAAAAGCTCAGGGCGAACGGAGGAGAAGTGGTCTTGAACGGATGGTTCAAACCGAGAAAGAGACGTTCTAAGGACCAAGATCAATGAGCGAGATCGACTTCACCGCCACGATCATCGAATCTTGCCCGGTGTCGGGCGGGCGGTTCGAATTGGTGGAATGGCATTGGCCCGACATCGTCAGCTTTGAGCGAACCGAGCAGCAATTGATGCTGGAAATGTCGCTCCCCCCGATGGCCGCCGATGCTTCAGCCTATTTCCCGGACATTGATCCCGAGCGTCGCTGCTTCATGGGGGCGCTGTTCGTCCGTCATCCGGGCGTCGCGATCGGCGGGCGATCGGAAGGCAGGCAGATCCGCGTGATCCGGTGCGTTTTCGATGAGCCGCATGGCGCGGTGATTATCGGCTCAGGCGAACCTTCGCTACCATTCCTGCAAGGGCTGCTGAATATCCGCAACGATGCGCTGCGCAGCCTGATGCGGCTTGCCCATCGGGAATTGATCAATCCGCTGGATCGATCAGCCGAGGCGATGGAGGCGTTTTTCCAGTTGGTGCGAGTGGAGCTGGGCCGGGTGTTCCAACAGGCCGCGAGTGCTGCGACAGCGAGCCGCCTTGCCCCATGGCAGTTCCGCCGTATTCGCGAGCGGATTGAGGCGGGTGCGCCCATGCCCGGCGTTGCCGAACTTGCGGCGCTGTGCGGGATCAGTACCCGGCATTTGCATCGGCAGTTTCTGGCGCTGACCGGGAAGACCATTTCGGACTATATTGAAACCTATCGTATCGAGCAGTCGAAGCTGCTGCTGGCGCGTGGTGATGTGCCGATGAAGCAGGTGGCGGAGCAAGCCGGATTTTCGCACGGGAATAGCTTTGCGCGGGCGTTTCGGCGGGCGACGGGATTGTCGCCGCGCGAATATCGGCAGCGGTCGGCGGCTTTGATGGATTGAGGGGCGCGGAGGGCTGATGCGCAGCCCTCCGCGCCCTTCCTCACCAGCGCAGTTTGAGCGAGGTGAAGCCCATTACCGGGCCGCCGAAGACGGATTCGGCGTCCTGATCCGGGTCCAGTTCGAATTCGGGAATTTGCCGCAGCCATTCCTGTAGCGAGATCATGATTTCCCGCTTGGCGAGGTGCGACCCGATGCAGCGGTGCGGCCCGAGGCCGAAGGTGACATGGTTATTGACCCTGCGATCGAGGTCGATGGTCTGCGGGTCGCTGAACGTGCGCGGGTCGCGATTGGCCACTGTGTTGGGCAGGACAACCCGATCGTTACGGCGGAACTGCACGCCCTTATACTCGCAATCATGGGTGACGCGGCGGTAAATGTTGGAGACCGCGTTGATCCGCATCAGTTCCTCAATCGCGAGGAGGAATGCGGACGGATCGTCCAGCCGGTCGCGGAATTTCTGCCGCGCGTCCGATGATGTCGCGAGATAGCGCCAGACATAGGTCATGGTGTTGGTGACCGTGTCGAGCCCCGCGACGAAGAGCAGGAAGCCGCAGTTGATGATGTCTTCCCAAGGGAAGGGATTGCCGTCCGCGTCGCGCGACTGCACGACGGTGGAGGCTATGTCGCTACCGGGATTGCGCTCTTTCTCTCGGAAGAGTTCTTCCAGCACGCCATAGATTTCGAGCAGGTTGGCGGCGCGGATGTCCGGGTCAGTGCTACGGAAGAAGGTGTCGGAGATACGCAGGAATTCAGGCAGGCGCTCTTCGGGCAGGCCGAACAGCTCAAGGAAAGTGCCGGTCGGGAATTTGGCGGCATAATCCTTGACGAAATCGCACCCGCCCTTTCCAGCGAAGCCTGAGATGAGCCTTTCGGCGCGGCTATGCAGTCCGTCGGTCATCCGGCGGACGGCGAGCGGCGTGAACATGGGCGCGAGCAGCTTTCGGAACACGTCATGCTGTGGCGGATCGACGCCATTGGGCTGAAGAATTGGATAGGGTTCCAGCGGCGGGATTTGCGCCTTATGCGTCGAGAAAATCTCGTGATTGCGATAGGCTTCGGCAATGTCGGCGTAGCGCAGGAACACCCAATGACCGCCGTTGCGCGGCGTGTAGAAAATGGGCGGCGCACCTTTTTGGATAAGGCCGTGCCAGATTTGCACCGGATCGGACACGTCGGCAGGCATGTCGAAAAAGTCGAAATCCCGGATCAGGTCTTCAGGGACATGGGTTGGCGCGGCGGGGTAGAAGCTCACGGTCATGCGGCCGATCCCTTCGCGATGCGCAGCGCGCCTTCGGGGCAGTTGCGCACGGCTAGCCGGACTTTTTCCTCAAGCTCCGGGGGAAATTCGGGTTGTTCTATGACGACTTTACCCTCCACCGCGTCGGTGGAAAACACCTCCGGGCACAGGTCTTCGCATCGGGCGTGCCCCTGACATTGGGCAAGATTGGCAACCACTCTCATCGAGGCAGACTCTCCTGATCTTCGTTGCCGCCTTTTACCAAATCGGTGATCGGGGGCCTATTGCCGGGAAGGAGCAAAATGCGTCATCAGGAGCAGATCAGGACATTGGTACTGGCTTTGGGCTGCCGGTCAGAAGATGCCGAGCGCTTTCAGGCGGTCGAGCATCTGGGTTTCGCCGGTCGCGGTCGGGTCGGCGGGTTCGAACTCAAGTTCGATCATACCGTCATAGCCGCCAATGGCTTGGAGGATCGCGGGCCAGTCCAGTTCTCCGAGGCCTGGGTCGACGCGATTGGGCACGTCGGCGAACTGGATAAGGCCGGTCTCCTTGGCGCAGGAGGCGAAGGAGGAAGGCACGTCATGGCCCATCATCGCGACATGGCCGGTGTCGAACAGCAGGCGGACCGACGGCATGGCGACGGTGCGCACCATCTCCACCGCGTCCTCCAGCTGGTCGAGCAGGAGGCCGGGGATACGGCTGGCGGCGATGGGTTCGACGAGCAGCGTCAATCCGCTGCGTACGGCCTGTTCGGCATGGCGCTTCAGATTTTCCGTCATGGCGTCGAGTTGCGCCTTGCGGGGGCGCTGGTTGTCGAGGCCAGCCACGCAGACCACGCTGCCGCCGTTGAAGCGGGTGGCGATTTCGATGCTCAGCTCTACGCTGCTGCGCAGATGTTCGAGGCCTGCTTCATCTTCAGCGCTCCAGACCGGCTGGTTCCAATATTTGAGGTCGCTGAAGCTGGAGAGGACAAGGCCCCGGCTCGCCATCCGGTCGGCCATCGCGACTTGTTCAGCCTCCGGCCGCAGCATCATGAACAGGTCTTGCACGCCGCGAAAGCCATGGTCGGCGAGCGCGTCGATCTGGTCGAGAGAGTTGGTAGAACGGGCGAGATGCGCGAGCATCGGACGGTCGGGGGAGCTGAGGCCGAGATGGCCGCCGATGGGGCAGCGGGTGGTCATTGCGTCACCGCGCGGGCGAAATCCAACAACGCCTTGTTGAAGGCGGCGGGCTGTTCCTGTTGCACGAAATGCCCTGCTTCCGGGATGGCTATGATGTCGCGCAGGCCAGGGACGCGCTGGCGCATGCGCTCTTCCCAATCGGTGAAGAAGCCGAAGGATGGGTCTTTTTCGCCATAGAGGAACAGGGTGGGCGTTTCGACATCATGGTCGGCCCATTTTTCGCCGATGCGCCAGTTTGCGTCGGCGGTGCGGTAGCTGTTGAGGCCGCCGATGAAGCGCAGCATCGGGGCGGCATCGACATATTCGCTGACGAAGCGGTCGAACTCTGCCTGGGAGAGCCAGGGCCAGGGGAGCGGCGGTGCGGGTGGCAGGACGTCTAGATAACCGCTGCCGACTGATGAGACCGTTTTCCAGCTCCAGAGATCGCCCTTTGATGAGAGGGCGTAGAAGAGGCGGGCGAGGAAGTCGGGGGCTCGGTCGGCGAGTTCGCGCTCGGCGGGGCCTGCTTCCATGAAATAGTGGAAGTGGACGAAATGCTCGGCGGCCATGGCCGCGAAGCGTTCGCTGGGGAGGCGGTCGGGCGAGGATGCCTCTGGCCGGGCGGGTGCGTCGGCTGGGAGGCGTGGGGCGCTGCCGAGCATGGCGCGTCCGGCCATGTCATAGTCATAGGGGATGGTGGCGATTAGGCCCGCCACTCTTTCGGGCGCGCGGACGGCGAGGTTCCAGGCATATTGTGCGCCGAAATCCTGCCCGACGATGACGGCCTTGTCCGCTTCATAATGGTCGAGCAGGGCGATGAGATAGGCCTGCATCCGGTCGGCGTCATAGGCGGCAGGATCGGTGGGGCGGTCGCTGCCGCCATAACCGAGGCTGTCGATGGCGACGGCGCGGAAGCCCGCTTGGGCGAGCGGCTCCATCTGATGGCGCCATGACCAGGCGAGGCCGGGGAAGCCGTGGATCATGAGGACTAGCGGCCCCTCCCCCTGCTCCACGGCGCGGAGGTGGTAGCCGCCTACGTCGATCCGTTTTTCTGTCATAGATGGGCATCCTCTTCCCCGCGGGCGATGCGCCAGGCGAGGCCTGCTATTTCTCCGGCGCGGGCGCCGTGGATGGCGGCGGCTTCGCTGGAGGCGTTACCACTGATGGCGCGGTGATAGACGCCTTGGCGGATGGCTGCGTTGCGGAACATGGCGAAGGCTAGGGCGTAGCGCCAATGGGCAGGGTCGATGGGGCCTGCGCCGGTCCGTTCGGCGTAGCTTTGGAGATAGTCGGCTTCGGATGGGATGCCGAGGGCGGGGAGGTCGGCGTCGGACAGACCGCGATAGCCTTCCTTGGGCACGCGCCATGCCATCAGATGCTGGGCGAGGTCGGCGAGGGGATGGCCTAGCGTGGATAGCTCCCAGTCGAGGACGGCGATGATGCGCGGCTCGTCAGCGGCGAAGATCATATTGTCGTTGCGATAGTCGCCGTGGACGATGCGGCTGGCTTCGACCCCGGGGTCGTTGGCGGGGAGCCAGTCGATTAGCTGCTCCATCGCGTCGAGCTGCTGTGTTTGCGTGGCGCGATATTGTTTGGTCCAGCGGGCGACCTGGCGGGCGAAATAATTGCCGGGCTTGCCATAGTTGGTGAGGCCGACCTGCGCGGGGTCGATGGCGTGGAGCGCGGCGAGGACGCGGTTCATTTCGTCATAGATGGCAGCGCGATCGGGGGGCGTCAGGTCCGGCAGGCGGGCGTCCCAGAAGTTGCGGCCTTGCGCATAGTCCATGATGAAGAAGGGGGTGCCGACTATGCCCGCATCTTCGCACAGGGCAAGCGGGCGGGCGACGGGGACGGCGCTGTCCTTGAGCGCATCGGTCACGCGATATTCGCGCTCGATCGCGTGGGCGGAGGGGAGCAGCACGCCATCGGGCTTGCGGCGCAGGACGAAGCGGGGTTCGCCGTCCACCGAGAGGAGATAGGTGGGGTTTGACTGGCCGCCTGCGAATTTTTCCGCGCTGATCTCTCCGTCCGCGCCCGGCACATGGGCGTGGAGCCAGGGCTTAAGGCGGCTGGTGTCGAGCGTGCGGACGTCAGTCATATTTGGCGAGTTCGAGGCGGCCGAGCTGGTGGCGATGCACCTCGTCCGGGCCGTCGGCGAAGCGGATCTTGCGGGCGTGGGCATAATAGTTCGCGAGGAAGAAATCCTGGCTGATGCCCGCCGCGCCGTGCGCCTGCATCGCCCAATCGATCACCTGGCAGGCCATGTTGGGCGCGGCGACCTTGATCATGGCGATGTCGGCCTTCGCCACCTTGTTGCCGACCGTGTCCATGCGGTGTGCGGCGTGGAGGGTCAGCAGCCGCGCCTGATCGATCATGATGCGCGAATTGGCGATGCGTTCGATGATGACGCCCTGTTCGGCGAGCGGCTTGCCGAAGGCGACGCGGCTCTTCACGCGGCGGCACATGGCTTCCAGCGCGCGTTCGGCCATGCCGATCATGCGCATGCAATGGTGGATGCGGCCGGGGCCGAGGCGGGCCTGCGCGATCTCGAAGCCGCGTCCTTCGCCGAGCAGCATGTTGGACGCGGGCACGCGGACATTTTCGAAGAGGATTTCCATGTGGCCATGCGGCGCGTCGTCATAGCCGAGCACGGTCATGGGCCGCAGCACGGTGATGCCGGGGGTGTCGCGCGGCACGAGGATCATCGACTGCTGCTTATGCTTGGGCGCGGTGGGGTCGGTCTTGCCCATGAAGATCATGAGTGCGCAGTCCGCCTCGCCCATGCCGGAAATCCACCATTTGCGGCCGTTGATGACATAGTCGTCGCCGTCGCGGACGATCGAGCTTTCGATATTGGTGGCGTCCGACGAAGCGACCTGCGGCTCCGTCATGGCGAAGGCGGAGCGCATTTCGCCCGCCAGCATGGGTTTCAGCCAGCGCGCCTTATGCTCGGCCGTGCCGAAGCGTTCTATCGTTTCCATATTGCCGGTGTCGGGCGCGGCGCAGTTGAAGACGGCGGGGCACCAGTGGACGCGGCCCATTTCCTCGCAGAGCGGGGCATATTCGAGGTTCGTAAGGCCCGCGCCATGGGTGCTTTCGGGGAGGAACAGGTTCCAGAGGCCTGCTTCCTTCGCCAAAGGCTTCAGCCTGTCGATCAGGGTGACGTGCGCCCAGCGGTCGCCGGTCGCGACCTCCTCATAATAAGCTTTCTCATTGGGATAGATGTGCGCGTCCATGAAGGCGCGCAGGCGGGCGAGCAGGTCGGCGGTTTTGGCGTTGGGATCGTAGCTCATGCGTAAAAGCCCCTGCCCTCGCGCGCATATTGGACGAGCAACGGCGCGGGCGTCCAATAGGCGTCGCCTTGTTCGGCGCGGAATTTCTCGATGGTGGCGAGCAGCTTGTCGAGGCCGATCTGGTCGGCCCAATGCATCGGGCCGCCGGTATAGCTAGGCCAGCCGAGGCCGTTCACCAGCGCGACATCGATTTCGTGCGGGCGCGGCACGATGCCTTCACTCAGTAGCTTCGCCCCTTCATTGACCATGGCGTAGAGCAGACGCTCGCGGATTTCGTCCTCGCCGATTTCGCGGAGTTTAAGGCCGTGGCGTTCAGCGTGGGCGGCGATCATTTCGTCGGTCAGCGGGTTGGCGCTGGCCTTGCGGTTTTCGTCATAGCTGTACCAGCCGGAGCCGGTCTTTTGGCCGAGGCGTCCGGCGGCGACCATCTGTTCGGGGAAGTCGGCGCGCAGTTCTCGTTCCGTCGCGGAGGCGGCGCGGGCCTTGCGGGCGGCGGCCTGCACGTCGAGCCCGGCGAGGTCGCCCAGCGCGAATGGGCCCATGGGGAAGCCGTAGGACAAAAGCACCTTGTCGATGGCTGCGGGCTTGGCGCCCTCCTCGAGAAGGAAGAAGCCTTCGCGCGAGCGTTTGGAGAGCATGCGGTTGACGATGAAGCCGTCGCATACGCCCGACAGGACCGGCAATTTGCCGATGCGCTTGCCCAGCGCCATGATTGTCGCGACGACTTCGGGGTCCGTCTTTGCCGCGCGGACATTTTCCAGCAGGCGCATGACATTGGCGGGGTTGAAGAAGTGCATGCCGCAGACATCTTCCGGCCGACCGGAGGCTTCCGCCAGCGTGTCGATGTTGAGGAAGCTGGTGTTGGACGCGAGGATGGTTCCGGCGGGCGTGACTTCGCCGAGTTTGGCGAAGACGGCCTTTTTGGTTTCGAGATTCTCGGTCACCGCCTCGATCACCAGTTGCGTCGGCGACAGGTCGCGGGGATCGGCGCTGGTGGTGATGAGGGCGAGGCGTTTGTCCATCGTCTCCTGCGACATGCTGCCCTTGGCGACGGAGGAGGACCACATTTTGGTGATGGCCCTCATCGCGGCGTCGATGTTCGGCTGATCAAGGCCGACGGCGATGACGGGGATGCCGACGCTGACGACCGCCATGACGATGCCGCGTCCCATGACGCCGAGACCGATGACGCCCACTCGCTCGATGTTGCGGGTCAGGGTGTCGGGCGCGAGGCCGGGGATGCGCGCGACTTCGCGTTCGGCGGCGAAGAGGTGGCGCAGCGCCTTGGACTGTGACCCGTTCATGCATTCGCGGAAGATTGCGAGTTCCTGTTTGACCGCCTCGTCGAAGGGCAGTTCATAGCCGAGGCGCATGGCTTCCAGCGCGCGCAGGGGTGCGGTTTGGCCGCGCATCTTTTTGGCGACGGTCTTGCGGGCTTCTTCGAACAGGGCCGGATCGTCGGCGGGCATGGTGAGCGTGGAGGAGCTGCGCGCGCCCTTCCCTTCCGCCACCAGCTGTTCCGCAAAGCTGCGTGCTTCGGCGGCAAGGTCGCCGCCTGTCGCTACTGCGTCGATGAGGTTGGACTTCAGCGCGTCGTCCGTGCCGATTGGATTGCCTTCCGTCACCAGCTTGATCGCGGTGGCGAGGCCAGCGAGGCGGGGCGTCCGCTGTGTGCCGCCGCCGCCGGGCATGAGGCCGAGCTTCACTTCGGGAAAGCCGAATTTCGTGCCCGGCGCGGCGATGCGGTAATGGCAGGCGAGCGCGACTTCGAGGCCGCCGCCCAGCACCGTGCCGTGGACGGCGGCGATGATCGGCTTGGTCGAATGGTCCATCATTTCCATGACCAATGGCAGGCCCGGATCGGCCATGGGCTTGCCAAATTCCTTGATGTCGGCGCCCGCGATGAAGGTCTTTCCTTCGCACCGGATGACGAGCGCGCTTAGGGCGGGATCGGACTCCAGTTTGCGGATGGCTTCGGCAAGCCCCTGCCGCACGCTGGCGGAGGTGGCGTTGACCGGGGGATTGTCGATCACCGCTTCGGCGATTGCGCCGTGGGTGTGGAAGCTGACTGTTTGCGACATGAGGGATTTCCTGTTCAGGATGCGGGCTGGAGGGTCAGGAGCACCTTGCCCTTCACCTTGCGCTTTTCGAGATGCTGGAGCGCGGCCACTGCGTCGGGCAGGGCGAAGCGCGTGTCGATGACGGGCTTCAAGGCGCCTTCGGCCAGCCAGGAGAGCAGTTGGCGCATGTTTTCGCCTTGCGCGACCGGATCGGCGCGGACGCTGTTGCCCCAGAGGACGCCGACCGCCGACGCGCTTTTGAGCAGCAGCAGATTGGCGGGGATGGAGGGGATTTCTCCGCCGGCAAAGCCGATGATGAGCAGGCGACCGCCCCAGGCGAGGCTCTTGACGGCCGTCAGGTTCATGGGGCCGCCGACTGGGTCGTAGACGACATCGACGCCCTTCCCATCGGTCAGCTGCTTGATCCGTTCGCGCAGATCCTCTTGCGCATAGTCGATGAGTTCGTCAGCGCCCTGCGCTTTGGCGAGGGTGAGTTTTTCCGGGCTGGAGGCAGCAGCGATGACCCGCGCGCCCATATGCTTGCCCAGTTCCACGGCGGTGAGGCCGACGCCACCGCCTGCGCCCAGCACCAGCAGCGTTTCGCCGGGCTTCAACTGGGCACGGTCCTTCAGCGCATGATAGGAGGTGCCATAGGTGATGGAGATGCCCGCCGCGACTTCCAGATCGACGCCATCGGGCACCGGCCAGACCTGCGTCGCGGGGACGCGCACCTGCTCGGCGAAGGCTCCGCTGCCGGTGAAGGCGATGACGCGGTCTCCGGGAGTGAAGCCTGTAACGTCAGGCCCAACGGCGGCGATGCGCCCCGCTGCTTCACTGCCGGGGACGAACGGCAGGGCTGGTTTGGTTTGATATTTGCCCTGCACGATCAGCACGTCGGGATAGTTTACCCCGGCGGCCGCCACGTCGATCACCACTTCCCCCGCCCCTGCTTGAGGCTCGGGGAAATCGCCATGTCGCAACTCTTCGACCGGCGCGAACGCGGTGCAGATCATGGCTTTCACATCACTCTCCTTGAACACACCTACCGGGCGTGTGCCACCTGATTTAGGCCTTTGGAGGCGATGCTACCAATTCGTAATTCCGACGCATGGCATCAGAAAAACTGATGGATCGGCGGTTGGAGAAACTATTTTCCTGATCCGCCAAGCTGTTCGCCCCATTGGCGAGCGAATTGGTGGAAGGCGCGGCAGGCCTGAGGCTGCTGGGTGTCGCGGCGGCTCACAAGGCTGACGATGCGGGTGAAGTGCAGTTCAGGGATGGCGAGTTCGACCAGCTCGCCGCGCGCCAGTTCATCGGCGACGGTCAGGCTGGAGAGGCAGGCGAGTACGGCGCCGTCGCGAACGATGCGCTTGATCGCTTCGACGCTTTCCCCTTCAAACACGATGTTGAGCGAGTTCATGGATTTGAGCGTTTCGACCGTGAAGGAGATGCGCTCGCTCGATAGCGTCTTTTCCAGCGCCCATGGCTGGTTCGCAAGGTCTGCCAGCGGCACCGTGGGACGACCGGCGAGGGGGTGATCCGGGGCGGCGCATACGACCAGCCGATCACGTAGCCAAGGCTCCGCCTCCAGATAGCTCGAATTGACCGGCGCGCCGACGAAGCCGACGTCGAGCGCCATGTTGCGCACGCCCTCCATCACCTCATGGGAGGGCATGATACGCATTTCGACGCGAACGCCGGGGTGCAGGCGCATGAAGGCGGCGCACAGGCCGGGCAGCACATAATCGCCGACGGGAACCGCCGCGCCAATGCGTAGCCGCCCGCGCACCTCCTCCGGCAGGGAGAGGGATTCAAGGTCTGCGACCTGCACCAATATGCCGCGCGCCATTTCCAGCATCGGGCGACCCCGATCGGTCAGCAGCATGCGGCGACCGGAGCGGGCGAACAGTTGCACGCCGAGATGGGTTTCCAGGTCCTTGAGCGACATGCTCGCCGCCGAGGGGCTGAGGCCGATCTCATCGGCCGCGCCCGCGACGCTGCCGGTGCGGGCGACGGCTTCGAATACCGCGATCTGGCGGAGGGTTATCCTCACCCCTTGGCAGCGGCGATCAGCTTATTTCGCCGCGGTGCATCGCCTCGGCGCGGGCCTTGAGCGCCTTGGCCGAGTCGTTGAAGGCGCGCGTTACCCATGGGCCGCAGAAACGCATGACATGGATGCCGTTCGGGCCGGTGAAGGCGTCGGTCGATTGATAGCGGCACTTTTCGGCCCCAAGTTCTTCGATGATCTGGTCGCGGCGGGCGGGATAGGGCCAGGCTTCACTATCCTTCAGTTCCCAGGATAGGAGGCGGCCCGGTTCGAACGCGCAGACATATTCGCAATTGGGCGCCAGCGAGCCGGGATTGGCATAGTTGACGAGTCGCATGTGAACCGGCGCGCCCATCTCCAGCGTGGATTCCGCCCAGACGCAGAAGGGATTCCATTCGCCATAACGCGACATATCGGTCAGGATTTTCCACACCACCATTGCGGGCGCGTCGATTTCGATGGGGTCGGATGCGACCAGCGTCTCGGGATCATAGAGTTTGAAGGGATCGAAGCGATCAGCGGTCAGGGTTTCGGTGGACATCCTCTTCTCCTTGATGTGTGCAAACCGGCAAGCGTGGTACCGCATTTTGGCGACGCGAATGCCGCCGATTCCGCTGAATGGCGCGTTTGTTTGCGTAGACAATAGCAGCGGTAGTTCGCGGGTCAATGGCGGGCGGCCGGGCAAATCCGGCTTGACCTGCGTATCATATTGACCAATTCAGCACGCAAGACATCATATGCGACCCCGCTTGCACCGGCATATTCGGCCGAGTCCCTGCGGCGTCGGCATCGCACAGCACAACAGACGTCAGCATGACGCGCGGGAGAGATAATGGCCGATAGTTACGACTTCATCATCGCGGGCGGCGGGTCGGCGGGATGCGCACTGGCCGGGCGCCTGTCGGAAAATCCGCGCAACCGCGTGCTGCTGCTGGAGGCCGGGGGCAAGGATAATAGCGTCTTTATCCATGCGCCGGGCGGGCTGCTGCCGATCATGTATCGCGGCATGTTCCAGTGGATGCATGTCAGCGTGCCGCAGGCCAATGCGGGCGGGCGGCAGATGTACACGCCGCGCGGCAAGGTGCTGGGCGGGTCATCCTCCATCAACGGCATGGTCTATGACCGGGGCGCGGCGGCGGACTATGATGGCTGGCGCCAGCTGGGAAACGAAGGGTGGAGCTATGACGATGTGCTCCCCTATTTCAAGAAGCTGGAGGATTTCCAACCGGGCGGCGAGGAAGGCTATCATGGCCGGGGCGGGCCGGTGCTGGTCTCTCGGCCGGGCATCCACAATCCGCTTGCCAAGGCGTTCCGCGATGCCTCGATCGCGGCGGGCGTGCCCTATAATGACGACCCCAGTGGATCGCAGCGCGAGGGCGTGGTGCCCGCCGATGTCACCGCGTCGGCCGGGCGGCGATGGAGCGCGGCGCGCGCTTATCTGACACCTGCGCTCAAACGGCCGAACCTGCGCGTCATCACCGGCGCCAATGTCGAGCGGGTGATCGTGGAGGACGGGCGCGCGACCGGCGTCAGCTGGCGGCGAGCGGGACAGCTTGAACAGGCGAACGCGACGCGTGAGGTCATCCTGTCGGCAGGCGCCATCCATTCGCCCTGGATCCTGATGCTGTCGGGGATCGGGCCAGCGGATCATCTGCGCCAGACGGGGGTGCAGGTGGTGCATGACCTGCCGGGCGTCGGCCAGAACTACCGCGATCATGTGGCGGTCAGCGTGAAGCAATATTGCACGCAGCCCGTGTCGCTCTTCAACGTCTTCCATCCGCTGGTCGCGGCCAAGGCGGTCGCGAACTTCCTGCTGTTCCGCAAGGGGCCGCTGGCCAGTCCTCCGGCGGAGATCGGCGCGTACCTGAAGACCATGCCCGGCGCGGAATATCCCGATGTGAAGGTGCATTTCGCCATGGCGCTCTATGAGGCGATGGGGCGCAAGCTGATCATGGACCATGGCTATTTCGCGCATATCGACCTGCTGAACCCGGAAAGCGTGGGCGAGATAAAGCTGACGGGATCGGATGCGTCCGCGCCGCTGTCGATCGATCCCAACATCCTGTCGACCGCCAAAGACATGGCGATGGGCCGCGCCGCCATCCGCGCGGTGCGCAACATTTTCGCGCAGGCTCCCTTCGATCCCTTCCGGGGCGAGGAACTGGCGCCAGGCGCAAGCATCCAGTCGGATGACGAGCTGGACGCCTATCTGCGCGAGACGGCGATTTCCGACATTCATGCCGTGGGCACCTGCCGCATGGGGCATGATCCGATGGCCGTCGTCGATCCCCAACTGCGTGTCCATGGAGTGGCGGGGCTGCGCGTCGTCGATGCATCGGTCATGCCGCGCGTCCCCGGCGGCAACACCAATGTCCCGACCATGATGGTGGCCGAAAAGGCCGCCGACATGATCTTGAAAGCCTGACGCCCTTGCGATCGGGAAGATGAAGGAGAGGCCGATGTCTGAACTGCGTTTCGACGATAAGGTGGCGATCGTCACGGGTGCGGGAGGTGGCTTGGGCAAGGCCTATGCCGCCCTGCTCGCCGCGCGCGGGGCCAAGGTGCTGGTCAACGATCTTGGCGGCAATTTCCAGGGCGAGGGCAAGGATCAGGGCTATGCCGACGCTGCTGCCCGCGAAATCCGCGACGCTGGCGGCATTGCAGAGGCCAATGGCGACAGTGTCGCCACATCGGCGGGTGCAGAAGCGATCGTGCAGGACGCGCTGACGCGATGGGGCCGCGTCGACATATTGGTCAACAATGCGGGCATCGTCAGTGCGTCGGGTACATTGTCGACGGTGACCGATGAGCAGTGGGACAAGGACATGGCCGTGTCGGCCAGCGGCACCTTTTACCTATGCCGCGCCGTCTGGGAAGGAATGCTGGGACGCAATTTCGGGCGGATCGTCAACATCTCGTCCGGATCATGGTTCGGCATGGGCAGTGCGGTGCCCTACCCCGCCGCCAAGGGTGCGGTTTGGGCCATGACGCGCGGCCTCGCCGCCGCGACGCAGGCGCAGGGCAAGGACGTCAAGATCAATGCCGTCATGCCGATCGCGGGCAGCCGGATGACGCAGCTGATGGGACCGGAAATCCACGGCCTGATGGAGCGAGACTTCCCCGCGCGGGCGGTTGCGCCGGTCGTAGCGATGCTGGCCCATGATAGTGCGCCGTGCAATGGCGAGATGTTCACGGCTGGCGGTGGCGGCTATACAAGGGTGTTCGCGGGCGTCACTCGCGGCTATCGGGCGACCGACAAGGACTGGACCCCCGAAACGGCGCTTGCACAATTCGATACAGTGATGGACACGAGCGGTTTCCATATTCCGGCTGGGTCGATGGACGAAGCCGCCCTCTACACCTCGGACGTGCCCTGGGACGCGTTCAAGGCCTTTATTCAATAAGTTTGATCAGCGAGAAAGAGCAGAAATCATGACTGGCAGGTTGCAAGACAAGGTCGCCATCGTCACCGGCGGTGCGCGTGGTATGGGCGAAGCGACGATCCGCCTGTTCGCGCGCGAGGGCGCTAAGGTGGTCATCGCCGACGTGCTGGAGGCTGAAGGTCAGGCATTAGCCGCCGATATCGGCGATGCCGCGATGTTCCAGCGCCTCGACGTGTCGGACGAAGGCAGCTGGACCGCGCTAGTCGATGCCGTCATCGCCCGCCATGGCCGGATCGATGCGCTGGTCAACAATGCGGCGGTCGTGGCTTTCGGCCCGATCATCGACCTGACCGTTGCAGATATCGACCGCGTTCTGGGCATCAACGTCAAAGGCACGATGCTGGGGCTGAAGCATGTCGGGGCGAAGATGTGTGCGGCCAAGCGCGGGGCCATCGTGAACATATCGTCGGTGGACGGCCTTCGCGGCGTCAATTCGGTTTCGCTCTACAGCAGTTCCAAATGGGCAGTGCGCGGCTTTACCAAGAGCGCGGCGCTGGAATTTGGCCATCAGGGCGTGCGCGTTAATTCGGTGCATCCGGGCGGGGTCAACACGGCCATGGGCAACCCGCAGGCGCTGGAAGGTGAAGCGAAGAATGCAGGCTATGAGCGCGTGCCATTGCAGCGGATTGGCGAGCCCGAGGAAATCGCCGCCGCCAGCCTGTTCCTCTGCTCGGACGAGGCCAGCTACATCTGCGGCGCTGAATTGGCGGTCGATGGCGGCTGGGCGGCTGGCTATTATCACCATTATCTGCCCGCTGCGCCGGCTTCGCTGACCTCGATGTAATTCCTTCCCTCTCGGAGAAACTTGAACATGACTGAAGAAGAAAAGGTCTTTTCGGGCGGCGTCGCCGTCATCACCGGCGCGGGCGCGGGCATCGGCATGGGCTTTGCCCGCCGCTGCGGCCAGATCGGCATGACCGTCGTCGTCACCGACATCGACAAGGGCCGCGCCGACAAGGTTGCCGCCGAGATCGTGGCGGCGGGCGGCAAGGCGGAAGCGATCCAGCTGGATGTGTCAAAGCCCGAAGCGCTCGATGCGCTGGCGCAGGACGTGTTCGATCGTCACGGCGCCGTTCGCCTGCTGATCAACAATGCGGGTATCGAGACGATCGGCAATGTCTGGGAAATCCCGACGGCGCGTTGGGAAACGACGCTGAACGTCAACATCCATGGCGTCGTGCATGGCGTGCGCGCATTCGTTCCGCACATGCTGCGCGTGGGTCAGGAAGCGTGGATCGCGAACCTGGCGTCCGTCGGCTCTTTCGGCCAGATGCCGACGCAGGCAGCCTATATCATGAGCAAGCACGCCATCCAGTCGTTCAGCGAGTGCCTCTATCTGGAGATGCAGGTCGCCAAGGCGCCGATCAACGTCTGCTCGATCATTCCGGGCATGCTGAAGACCAGCATCTTCGACGCTGACGCGGGCGTCGGCGAGCCGGAGAGCGCTTCGGGGCACCGTGCCACCATGGCCCATTTGATGGCCAATTACGGCATGGACCTGGACGAAGGCTGCCGCGTCTTTGTAGAGGGTCTTGCCGCGCGCAAATTCTGGATTTCGAGCCAGCCGGAAATGACCGAGCAGGCGGTCGCTGGCCGCATTGCCTTCTTCCAGGAACAGAGCAATCCGGAACTGGGCGAGCAGCAGCGCGCGCTGCTGGGTATCTGAAGCAAAGGCCGGGCGGGTTCAGGCTCGCCCGGCCCTTCTTTATCAGGCCTTCGCGGCCTCTTCCTTGACGATTTCCAGAAACAGCGGCCGTTCACCGCCGCCATGGACTTCAAGGCGCGCGCCGCTGACATAGGCGGCGGACGGCGAACCCAGGAACACCACGGCTTCGGCGATGTCGCTGCCCCGGCCCATGCGCTTCAGCGGAATCGATGACGCGATCCGATCCTGCGCCGCCTGCGTGCCATAGGTCATTTCAGCCGTCTCGGTCTCGATCAGGCCGACGATGATCGCGTTGACCCGCACCTCCGGCCCCCATTCCTGCGCCAGGCTGGTGGTTAGGCTGAGCAGGCCAGCCTTCGCCGCGCCATAGATCGCCGTGTCGGGCGAGGGGCGCGCGCCAGAGACGCTGGCGATGTTGACGATCGATCCGCCCACGGCCTTCAGATGCGGATAGGCGGCCTGCGCGACATGCAGCGGTGCGAGCAGGTTCAGTTGCAGGATGCGTTCGGAAAAGCGCGGGCTGGCCGTCGCAGCGTCGGCCTGCGGCGATCCGCCTGCATTGTTGACGACCAGGTCGATGCGGCCATGGCGCGCGACAAGCTGGGCAATCCAGTCCGACACCGCCGCAGGATCGCGAATGTCGCAGGATGCGAATTCCGCCGTTTTCCCATTGGCCCCGATCGGCTCATCCGGTGCGGTGCGGCCGCAGGTCGCTACTGCATAGCCTTCGGCCAGCAAACGCCGGACGATCGCCGCGCCGATACCGCGCGTGCCGCCTGTGACGATCGCAACCTTGCCAACTCCCGTTTCGCCCACGGCCCTATCCTTTCCTTTTTCGAGAAATGCGCAGCGGGCGCATCGCATGGATAGGCCCCATACTCAATCTGCACCATCCTTCGCCAGACATAATGCAGTGGTCATTGCAGATTGTTACGCATATCAGGTATAGGGGACGCATAATAATCGCATATCGCGTCACATATGGAGAGGTTTGATGGCTTACACTGTGCAGCAGCTCAGCGATCTGGAAGATATCCGGACCCTCAAGCATCGTTATTTCCGGGGAATCGACACGGCCGATCTGACGCTGCTCGGCACCCTGTTCACGGAAGACCTGACCGTCGATTATCGTGGCGGCACCTATCGCGTCCGGCTGGCGGGCCGCGACAATATGCTGGAGTTTCTGGCGAACAGCTTCCATTCCGGCGCGGTTGCCATGCATCACGGCCATATGCCCGAAATTACCCTGACCGGCGAAAATGACGCCGAAGGGATCTGGTATCTGGAGGATATCTTCATCGACGTGGAGCGCAGCAGCCACACCATCGGCAGCGCCATTTACCGCGACGTCTATCGGCGCGAAGATGGCGTATGGAAGATCGCACGCACCGAATATGATCGCGTGTTCGAGATGATCCGCCCGCTGGCCGCCGACGCGCAAATCACCTCGCACCACCTTGCCACCGCTGGCCGCAAGCCGGAAGAGCGCAGCGACATCAGCCATTTGATCGAGTGGGCGGCCTGAGGGGGAGCACGCATATGGACGGGCAGGAGGTTTCTGACCGGCTGGCCATTCATGACCTGCTGGCCAAATATTGCCACGCCATCGACCAACATCGGTGGACCGACCTGCGCGCATTGTTCGCCGACGATGCGCGGGTCGATTTCACCGCTTTCGGCGGCCCGCGTGGCGATGCCGATATGCTGATCGCGTTTCTCCAGCCCGTGGTGGAGGGGTTGGCGGGCACTTATCATTCGACGACCAGCGTCATGTGCGATCTTGATGGAGACAGGGCGACCGTGCGCTCCGCCGCTCATGTTGTCATGTCATCCAAAGGACCCAACGGAGGCGAGCAGCACAATCATGTCGGCCTTTGGTATGAGGACGAACTCGCGCGAACCGACACGGGATGGTGCTTCGCCCGCCGAACACAGAAACGAGCCTGGGTAGGTGCCGTAGCATCTTAATGATGCACGGATGCAACAGATGCGGCATTTTTGCGGCGGCCTGCTAGAGAATAGGGCGGGCGGCGTTATAGTCGCCCGCAATAACAGAATGACGCTTTTTTTGGGGAGGAAAGCATGCGCAAGACGCTATATCCGATCGTATCGTTGATCGCTCTGGCCGCACCGGGGGCCGCGCTGTCGCAAACGACAGCGGCGGGAGCAGACGCCGCCAGCGACAGTGACATTGTCGTCACGGCCCGCCGCCGCGAAGAACGGTTGCAGGATGTGCCGATCGCGGTCAGCGCGGTCGATGCTTCGGCTCTGAACAGCCGGGGCCTCGACAATGTGACACAGATCAGCCAGATCGCGCCCAATATCCAGTTCACGCCGGGCCAGGGCGGCAATAGCGGTGGCATCGCGCCCTTTATTCGGGGCGTAGGCGAAAATGACTTCATCATCACGTCCGATCCTGCCGTCGGCGTCTATATCGATGGCGTCTATGTCGCCCGCACCTTTGGCGCGACGACCGAATTGCTGGGCATCGACCGCATCGAAGTGCTGCGCGGGCCGCAGGGCACGTTGTTCGGCAAGAATACGGTCGGCGGCGCGATCAATATCGTGTCGGCGGTGCCGGGCCGCGAACAGAAGATCGAAGCCGACCTGCGATACGGGTCGTTCAACACAGTGCGCGGGCGCGTTTATGCCGAAACGCCGCTGTCGGACAACTGGTCGCTGGGCGTCGCGGCGCTGGGCGAGTTTGGCGAGGGATGGCAGAAAATCCCGTCCGGCGACAATCTGGGCAACCGCAACGTCGTCGCGGGCAAGCTGGCGCTGCATTATGATGGCGAAGGGCTGGACGCGGTGTTGCAGGTCGATGGGCTGCACCGGCGCCAGCACAGCGCGCCGCACAGCATGATCGCCTTTACGCCGACCTTCTTCTCCATCCTGCAATCGACCTTCATCGCGCCCTGCTGCACCGTGCCGGGCGACATCGACCGTACTGACAGCAATCCCGAGTTGAACAAGGATCAGACCGACGCGGTGAACGCATCGCTGACCCTGACCAAGGATCTGGGCGGGGCGACGTTGAAGTCGATCACCGCCTATCGCTATGTCGATGCGCTGTTCGGCCGGGACGGCGATGCGTCGTCGGCGGTCAATTATGCCGGTGACATTCATGACGAACGGGCGCGGCAGATCAGCCAGGAATTGCAGCTGTCGCTCGATCTGGGCGGGCGCGGCACATTGTTGCTGGGCGCCTTTGCCTATCGCGAGAAGACGCGCGACAATACGCGGCTGATCGTTGCGGATGGACTGTTTGACGCGTTGGTGGCGGCGGGGCTTGATCCTTTCCCTGTCCCCTTCCCGCCCTTTGCGGTTCCGGCGTCTTCGCTCGACTTCAACATCGATTTCCGCAACCGGCAGCGCACCGACAATCTCGCGCTGTTCGCCAACGGCAATTATGAACTGACCGACGGTCTCTCGCTGGAACTGGGTGCGCGTTATACGTGGGAGAAGAAGAAGTTTTCCCAATCCGCGATCCGCATTTATTCGGGCGAGCCGCTGCTGGCGGGGACGCCCAGCTATACGCTGGAAAAGAGCTGGGACGCCTTCACGCCCCGTGCCTCGCTTTCCTACAAGTTCCGGCCGAACCTGATGACCTATGTGTCCTATTCGCGGGGCTTCCGGTCAGGCGGGTTCAACGGGCGGCCTACGTCGCTCGAGGAAATCGGTTCCTATGATCCGGAACATCTGACCTCCTATGAAGCGGGGCTGAAGGCAGGCTTCGGCCGTATCGCCACCATCAACCTAGCCGTGTTCCGCAACGAATATCGCGACCAGCAGATATTGGTATCGACCGTCAGCCCGACGACCGGCCTGATCGTCGTCCGCAACGAAAATGCGGGCCGATCGCGCATTCAGGGCATCGAGCTGGAAGGCGCGTTCAAGGTGTCGCCGCGCTTCACCGTTACCGGCGCGCTCGGCTTGCTGGACGCCAAATATCTGGAATATGTGTCAGTCATTGGGGGCGTGCCGACCGACGTCAGCAACCGCAAGCTGAAGCAGGCGCCGGATATCACGGCCAATGCCAGCGCGGTCTATCAAGCGCCGCTCAGCGACAATGTGGAGGGCGTGCTGAGGCTGGACGCAGCCTATAAGAGCCAGGTCTTTGTCGATGCGGAAAATACGCCGCTCCTGCGGCAGCCCGATCATGCGATCCTCAACGCCAGCGCCGAACTGCGCTTTGCGGACAGCGGGCTGTCGGTGCGCGTGGGCGTCGATAACATCACCGATCGCCGTATCATCACGGCGGGCTATGATGCATCGACCAGCTTTGGCTTTACGGAGGCTTATTATTCGCCGCCCCGTCGCTACAGCGTGACGCTGGCCCTGCGACGCTGAACCGGGTACGGCCTCGACGGTGGCTGTCATCGTCGAGGCTGAAGGCGGGAATCTGAATGATGAGCGATGATACCGCCTTTGCCGACCTGTTGCAGACGCTCTACGGCGGGCTGACGCGGTCCCCGCCGTGGGAGGATTTCCTGCGGGCGCTGGCGGCCATCACCGACACGACCTTCGCCACGCTGCTGATCGGTCGGGGGAGCGCCGGGATCGATGCCCATGTCACCCCCGGCGCGGACCCGGAGCGCACGCAGGAATATCAGCGCATCTCGCAGGCCGATCCCTTCGTCGGCCTGCCCGAGGGGCGAGTCGTTTCCTTCCGTGATTTCGTCAGCCATGTCCCGGCGCGCTTCCGCGACTGGCTGGACGTGGCGCGCAGCAGCGAAATTCTGGGCGTAGACCTGCATCGTCTGCCTGATATCGCCGTCCGGCTGCGCCTGACGCGGGACGAAGGCCAAGCGCAATTTGGCGATACCGAACGGGAACTGCTCGAACGGCTGATCCCGCACCTGCGCATCGCGCTCGACCTTCACGCGCGGCTCACAAGCACGCAGGCGGAAAGCCAGCTGTTCAGCAGCGCGATGGCTGGTTTGGCGGTAGCGACCCTGATCCTTGATCGGGAAGGCCGCATTCTGCGCCGCAACACGCTCGCTATGCAGATGCTGGAAGAAGGCAGCGTCATTGCTGAGCAGCATGGCAAGCTGGAGGCGAGAACCGGCTCCAGCGCTGCGGCGATCAATCGCATCCTTTCCTCCCCGCCGCCACTGGGCGAGGAAATCCTGTTCGAGATCGCTTCTACCGTCGGACAGCCGCTGCATGCGCGGGCGCGGGCCATCCCTTCCTCCGCTTATGGCGACGGGGCCTGGATCGCCCTGTTCATCGCGGACCCCAGCCGACCCGCCGGTCCATCGGAAGAGCTGTTGCGCGAACGCTTTCACCTCACGCGGGCGGAAGCGGGACTTGCCGTTCATCTGGCGCAGGGTGCCACGTTGGCGGACGCCGCAGACGCTTTGGGCATCGCCTACAACACGACGCGATCCCATCTGCGCGCGATATTTGCCAAGACCAATACGCACCGGCAGGTCGAACTTGTCACGCTGCTGCGTTCCATCGGCAGCGAGTCTGAAATCTGATCCATTTGGATGATGTAGCGGCACGGCACTCGGCATAGCCTGTCTCCACGAAGAAAGTTTTGTGGAGAAGATGATGAAATTCTCGATCATTTACGAAGCGCAGATGGCGGACACGTCGCGCCAGAACGAACAGCAGGTGTTCCGCGACATTATCGAGCAAGCCATCCATGCCGAGGAAATGGGCTTCGACACGATCTGGGCCGTCGAGCATACCGCGCTGACGCAATATGCGCACATGTCCGCACCGGAGACTTTCCTAGCCTATCTCGCCGGGCGCACGTCGCGCATCGGCATTGGCCATGGCGTCGTCTGCCTGCCGCCTGCGATGAACCATCCGGTCAAGGTCGCTGAACGCATCGCCACGCTGGACATTCTATCGAATGGCCGCGTCCATTTCGGCATGGGCAAGGGCGGGACGCAGCAGGAGGCGGGCACCTTCGGCTATAATCTCGAAGACCTGCCGCCGATGATCGATGAGAGCATGTATCTGATCCCCAAGATCCTGAAGCATGGCGAGATCGAACATGATGGCGAGTTCGTGAAGATCCCCTTCCGCCCGATCCACCCCAGCCCGATGCAGGACCCGCATCCGCCGATCTACATGGCCTGCACCCGCGCCGACACGCTGACCACCGCCGGATCGCGCGGCATCGGCGCGCTGGTCCTCGGTTTCGCCGGGCCGAGCGACATCGCGCAGAAGAACGCCATTTATCGTGAGGCTTTCAAGAACCGCAAGGCAGAGGATCAGGTTGGCTATCGTCCGACCGAACATCTCGCGGCGCTTTGCCCCGCCGTGGTTCTGGAAGACCGGGAGAAGGCTCGCCGCATCGGCCTTCGTGGACAACGCTTCTTCGTGGAATCGCTGGGCCACTGGTATTCTGGCGGCCCCGCTCCCGATGTGGAGGACCTGGACGCGAGCGAAAGCCTTGCCGCGCTTCAGCGTCACAAGGAAGAAACGGTGGCCTGGCTGTCGGAAGAGAAGATCACCATCGGTGGCCACCACACCGAAAGCTTCGAGGTTGTCGAAGACGCCTATGGCACGCCGGAAGATTGCATCCGGCAGGTCAAGCGTTTGCAGGATGCGGGCGCCGACGAAATCCTCTTCATGTTCCAGATGGGCGGCATCCCGCATGAAGTGATCATGGAGACCATCCGCAATATCGGCGAGAAGGTTATCCCCTATTTCCGTGAGCAGGCGACGCTGGCTGCGGAATGATGGATTGTCCGGGCGGGGCAGTGCGCTCCGCCCGGGAATGCTGCGAGCGGCTGAGTGGCGCTGCGTTGAAGTTGTAGAGCATCACCCAACCCCGTTCGCCCTGAGCCTGTCGAAGGGCTTCACTTCTTAAAGAAGAAGGGCTTCGACAAGCTCAGCCCGAACGGGGGTAGTTGTAGTGCTGATATAGGACGATAGGCTAGCCCGAAGCGTACAAATCCACCATCGCTTGCATCAGCCGCGCCGCGCGTTCGTGCGGATCCCCGGTCGCCAAGGCACGCGACGGCGCTTCCACGGCTATGGTGGCATGGGCCGGAAGCAGCGGGAGCAGCGCCCCAAGGCCGAATTCACCTTCGCCGGGCAGCAGGCGGTCGAACACGGCTTCATTGACGCGATCATGCGGCGGCTCGATCGGGCCGTCGTTCAGTTGGACATGGCGGATACGCTCAGGCGGCAGGCAGGCCACATCGTCCCAGCCTCCGCCGCTGCGGATGACGTGGAGCGTGTCGATGCACAGGCCCACCTCGGCGCCCAGGGAATGGGCGATCTCAAGCGCTTGTGAAGGCGAACGGATCGAGGATAGCGGATAGGGTTCGATAATGGCGGGAACACCCGCCCGCTGGCAAATCTCCACCATGCGCGCCAGCGACTCCCGCAGCCGTGCATGATCCGGGTCGAGACCCAATATATTGACAGTCCCGCCCAACTCGGCGGTCAATTCCGCGCTGCTTTCGAGCAGGCCCCAATCAGGATCGGCATCAAGCATGAAAGGCTCGATAACGCCGGCTCGAAGGCCGGTGTCGCGCAATGCTGAAATCACCGCCTTGCGGGCGCTCTTGTCCAGAATGAGGTCAGGCGTCGGGCTGATCGGGATCGGCGTCACGAACAGGCTGACGGCGGTGAAGCCTGCGCTGGCGGCCGCCTCGATCACCGTCAGGGCGTCGAGGTTCACCAGCGAAAGATGGTCCAGGCAAAAGCCATTTTCAGGGGGCGTCATGAAAACACGCCCCCTGCCACGCCTGATGGTTCAGGCGTGAACGCCCCCGTCGATACGCACGATTGCGCCATTCATGTGCCCTCCATCCTCACTCGCCAGCATGGCGATGACGCCCGCAATTTTGTCCGGGGTCGCAAATCCATTGATCGGGCCGAGATGATTATACAACTCCCAATCGGCGCCTTCCACCATGCCGGTTTGGACGCTGTTGGCGAGCGGCGTTTCGATGCCGCCCGGCGCGACTGCATTCACCCGCACACCCCGTTTCACATATTCCCAGGCGAGGCTCTGGGTATAGGCCGCGACGGCGCCCTTGCTGGCGGCATAGCCGGTCAGGAAGGGGTGGCCGAAATGGCTGGAGGTGGACGCGGCGTTGACGATATTGCCCTTCGCTTTTTCCAGGTGCGGCAAGGCTTCGCGGCACATCAGGAAGGTGCTGCCCATGTTGACCGCAATGATGGACATGAAGGCTTCATAGTCGGTCGTTGCGGCGTGGCTTGATCGGATGATGCCCGCCATGTTGACGAGGACATCGAGTTGCCCGGCCTCTTCGACCCACTGCGCCACGATGGAGCGGGCGGTCGGTTCGTCAGCAACCGATCCAGCGCGAACGGCAATGCCGGGCTGTTCCTGCCTTAGCGTTTCCAGCCCCTTTTCATCCAGGTCCACCGCCAGAACCCGGCCACCCTCTGCGGCAAGACGGATCGCGGTCGCGCGTCCTATGCCGGATGCGGCTCCGGTTACAATGATCGACTTGCCTGCAAATCGGCGCCCTAAATCCATCGTCAGCTCCTTTACGCCACGATGGCGGGGTGCGGGATGCGCGGATCGCCCAGCATCGCCCGATAGGATGGCGGGGTGCGCCCGCCAGCTTCGGTGATGCCATATCGCTGCGCAATCTCTGCCGTGATCAGCGTCTGGCCGTTCAGTTCGTCCCGGTTTGGATCGTCATGGATGGCCGCGATGACTCGACCGTTGAATTCAGGCGTCTCGGCATCGGCCATGAACTTTTCATATTGCTCAGGATGCTCGCCTAGCGTCCGCGCGCTGCGTTCCGTTAGGAGCGGCCCCATCCAGAGCGCAATTGCGGTAACGCCCGTACCCCGGAAGTCCACACCCATGTCGGCGGCGAACTTGTCCACGCCCGCTTTCTGCGCGCCATAGGCTGCGCCGTGCATGTAGCAGACCGAACCGAAGGAGGAGGTAAAGGCAATGAGGCCGCTGCCCGCCGGAACCATCATGCGCGCGGCGTGCCAGCTGGCGAGATAATGGGAGCGCAGGCCGACGTTCAATATATCCACAAGCCCGGTCGATTTTTCCCAGAAGGGACCGGGCTTGACGAGATCGTCGTTCAGGGCGGCGACATTGTTGACCAATATGTCGAGGCGGCCGCTTTCGTCACGCACACGCTCGAACAGCGCGGCGATGGCTGCGTCATCGGCATGGTCGACCTGCACCGCGCGGCCTTCGCCGCCGGCTGCATCAACCTGCGCCGCAGTCGCGCCGATGGTGCCGGGCAGTTCCGCATCGCCTTCGCGAACGGAGCGGCCCGTCACATAGACGCGATAGCCTTTCTCTCCCAGCGCCACCGCAATGCCACGACCCGCGCCACGGCTGGCGCCAGTGACGATGGCGACCGGACGTTCACTTCTCTCCATTTTATTTTCTCCTTCAGGCCGCCTGCGTGGAACTACGCTTGTCGAGTGTGACATGCAGGCCGTTGGTGCGCTTGTGCATGTCGGGCGTCTTGTCGCGGGGGTTGTAGAACTGCTTGTACCAGCTGCGCACCTTGCCATAGGGGCCGTCATTGGGGATGACGAGCGGGTTCAAACAGGCCCGCTTGTTCTGCCAGATCTCGACATCCTGCGCGAAGGCGAGGCGGCTGCCTTCCTGATATTCGAGGGCTGCGGCGCGTAGCTCGTCCGTCACCGGCGCGGTGCCGTCATTCACCTGCACCATCAGGCCATGCCAGACGCGGATCTTGCCATCCTCGATCGGGGTGTGGGTGATCATGATGAAGCTGTCGAACGTTCCCGCCATCTCCGACTGGAGGATCGACGGGCCGGTATACCAGGTGTCGAGCGTCAGCACGTCTTCCGGGTTCAGCGTCAGCGTGCGGTGCCCGGCGGCATAATATTGGTGGACGATATGATCCTTGAACTCATTGGCGAAGTAGACGAAATCCTTCGCGCCATGGATCGGGATGAAATGGCCGAAGTCGGCCATGTTATCGACCACCTCGATCGGGTGGATATCAAGATCGCCCATATAGTCGATCTTCCAGTTGACCCAGCCCGGCGCATCATAATGGCCGCCAAAATCGGGCAGGTCGAAATTGGGTTCGAGCCCTTCAGGATCATGCCAGATCCAGATCGTGCCGGCCCGCTCCATCGCCGGGAAGGTCTTGAGCTTGGCTGCCTTGGGCACGAAGTCGGAATAGGGGATATTCTTGCACTGGCCGTCGGGGCCATATTGCCAGCCATGGAAGGGGCAGCGGATCGACTCGCCCTCCACCTGCTCGCCATCGCGCACGATGTAGCTCGTCGTGTTCTTCGCCAGATGCGCGCCCATGTGCGGACAATAGGCTTCGGTCACATAGACCTTGCCGCTCTCGCCACGGTACATCACCATGTCCTGGCCGAGATAGCGCATCGCCTTGGGCGTGCTCGTCGCCTCGGCGCTCTCACCCACCATGAACCAGCCACGAGGGAAGGTGAAGTCTCCCAGACGATAGTCCGACGATGTCGCCATTTCTTGATCCTCTCACTGCCCATGGCAAATTAGCAGCTAATGCGGCGAGTCACAGCCTCGCTTATAGCCTTTTTGAAATCTTCCTCTTTCTACGCAAAACATCATTATAAAGGCAAGTTTATATGTTAAATGCGCGATTAATGGCCGTTATGACTCTATGGATAACGAGGTAAACAGGATATGTCCGAAACCTCTCCACCCGGCGTGCCGGGACCTGACCAAACGCACATGCGGGCCGCGCTTCAGGCCTATGTGGATCGCATCAACGCAGGCGATCGGCACGGCGTTCTGGCGCTGTTCGCACGTGATGCGGTGATAGAGGACCCGGTTGGTTCTCCGCCCAAGACGGGCGAGGAAATCCGTGCATGGTTTAGCGACACGATCGCTTTTGACACACACATCCGGCCGGTCGCACCGATCCGGGGATCGCATGCCAATGCGGCGGCGCTCGTGTTCGATGTGACGTTTCAGCCGCCGGAAGGCCCGCGCCTGCTGATCAGGTCGCTGGATGTCTGCACGTTCGATGGAGAGGGAAAGATCACCAGCCTGAAGGCCTATTGGGGGCCGGAGGACATGGAACCATCCCCCTGAAAACGGAGGCCATGAAAAAGGGGCGCCCTGACGGGACGCCCCTTTTTCCTGCTCTTGCTGTCCGCTCGCGCTCAGGCGGCGACCAGCTCACGCGGCGCTTCGGCCGGATATTCGGCAGGGCCACCATAGTCGTAAGCGGCGTTCAGTGCCTTGATGAAAACCGGATCGTTGATCGGATCGGTCGGCGTTTCGATATGGAAACCGCGCGAACGGACATCCTTGATCAGCGTGTCGAAAACCTGATCATAGGTGAGGTTGTCAGACCCATCCATGTTCTTCTTGAGCTCGGCATAATCTTCGAACACTTCGGCCGACCAGTGGACGAGGAAGCGCAAATCGTCGGTATGATAACGCTCGATGACTTCGTCGCCGGTCTTTACCAGCCAGCCATCGGGGTTGCCCGGTTCGCCGCTGAACAGGGAGTCAAAGCCCAGGCCCTGCGGCTTGCGGCGCTCGATCGGGCCATTGGCTTCGCCGCGATGGACGAGCATTTCATTCTGCACAACCACACCACGATTATAGACGGGCGGCTGCAACCGCGCGGGCTTTTCCAGCGGACCCTTGGGCCAATAGGTGAAGCCGCTATTGGGATCATGGCTGAACCAGGTGATCACCTGGGCCATCTTGATCAGATAGTCCTGGAACAGTCCCGACCGGCCCATGATCGAACATAGCCATGTGGGCGAGTTTTCATAGCGAACGCCACGGAAGCTGGGCGAATCCAGATGGCCCGGATCAGTATTGCCGCAGGGGCCGTTCACGTTGAACAGCATCATCTGCGGCTTGGCGTAGTCCGCATTCCAATAGGATTTGGCATATTCCAGGAATGTCGGATTGTAGAAGGTATCCTGAATCTCCGGGTACATGCAGGTCGAATAATTGGCATAGAAGCCGCGGAATGTCGGCGTCAGGAACATGTCGAGCGTCGGCTCGAACCCTTCCGGAAAACCGCCCGCGAAGGTGGCGATCAGGGATTCCGGCGTCGGAAAATGCTGCGCGATGATGAGCTTCCAGGCGCCGCTATGGACGACATCCAGCAGCCGCCGACGTTGATCCTCGGTGTAGACGTTATGCAACTCGCGCGGCGGCGAAACAGGCTGCAGCATGTCGGACAACCGCCGCTTCTGCTCATTGCTCAACATGATTTTTGCAACTCCTCTCCAAACCTCGGGCGAATCATTCCATCCGCCTTTGAACGCTGTAAAGTTATCGTATTATAACTTTTTTGTCAATCCTGGTTGGCATGGAAATGTCCGTGGCCCCCGCTGCGGATGTTTTGCGTCACATAGGAAGGATAATGGCACGGTATCGACAGAAGATTGACTGGCCGCGTGACAGGGATGGTGGCACCTTCCTGCCTCAAATAAGGAGAGGATGCGGCGCGATGACTGACGCCTTGAAAGGACCGATGGACAAGCGGGAGATTGAAACGCGGGCGGCGCGGCGGCTGCTATCGGGCCAGTCGTGGGAAGATTTCTGCGACGTCCTGAAAGTCGCTGGCCGGATGATAGACCGGTTCGGCGATGATCCGTCCGATCTCGACCGGGCGGAATGGTATCGCTTTCTAACGCGGGTCGCCCGGTCGAGCTTCGAGCGGCTGATCGAGAACGCCGAACCCACCCGGCCACGCCTGCGCGACATGGTGTGGCGCCAGTCGATCAACGTGCAGACGGTCGATCAAGACCATCTGATGTGCCAGTTCGATGAAGCCCGCGATTACCGGATCATCGGCACGCGCGGCACCATACCCTATTTCGTCCTCGCCATATTGACCGCGCCAGCGCCCGACGATTTGGGCGCGCGTGATTGGGCACAGCTCGGCGTCGAGGGATTGAAACAATTCGACCCCTCCAACCTCAAAACCACCGGCTTCCTGGGCAGTCAGCAGCTTCATATCGAAGATGACGGGACGTTCGAGATCATCATGTCGCAAAATGATCCCGGCGAAGGCAAGAATTGGCTGAAGCTGCAACCGGATACCAACTGCATCCTCATCCGGCTCGTCTGGAGCGACCGGGAAAAGGAGATCGCTCCGGGTCTGCGGATCGAGCGGATGGATGGCGCGGCACCTGAACCCATCACGCCAGCGTTGATGGCGAACAACCTGGCCTGGGCCGCGCAGGGCGTGCTGGGCTATGCGGAACTGGTGCGCAACTGGTGGAACGGCACGCAGGGCAACTTCGCGGCGAAGCTGAACCGGCTGGACTATAGCCGCGCGCAATATCTGTCGAACGGTGGCGTGCCCGACCGCCACGTCGCGTTCGGCGGATGGGAAAAGGGGCTGGACGAAGCGCTGGTGCTGGAATTCGTGCCGCCTGAGTGCGAATATTGGAACTTCCAGATCTGCAACATGTGGCAGGAAAATCTCGACACGTTCGAGGATGGCAACGGATGGGTGAACAACTATCGTTTCGTTGCAGAGCCTGATGGCCGGGTCCGTATCGTCATAGCCGAGCGCGATCCGGGCCTCGGCGGCAACTGGGTGAATAGCTATGGGCATGAGCGGGGCATTTGGGGGCTTCGGCTGGTGCGGACAGAAAGCACCGCGGAAGTAAATCTGTGGCGCCTGCCGCTTGCGCGCTTGGAAGCAGAGGGCACGGCCGCGCTGGATCCGGGCGCAGCGATCCTGACCGGCCAGTTTGTGGATTGATGCAATGGCCGTACGAACGCTTGACCATGTGAACATCCGTACAGCGGACGTGCCCGGAACGGCCGCCTTTTTCCGCGACGTGCTTGGCCTTCGCGCGGGTGTCGCGCCGGGGGCGGAGTCGATCGACAAGGGCTGCTGGATACACGATCCTGACGGTCGTCCGATCATTCATATCGGCCCTGTCGAGGGCCGCTATCCCAGTGATGATGCGTTTCCCTTCACCCCTGCGCGAGGCAGCGGCGCTGTGCATCATGTGGCGTTGGAATGCGACGACCTGCCCACGATGCTGTCACGGCTGGAAACCGCAGGCCTTGGCGTCGTGCGCAAGGACTATCCGCCCGCTAACCTCTGCCAACTATTCGTGGAAGAGCGGAACGGGATCATCCTGGAACTGAATTTCCGTCTGGATCAGACATGACGAACGATCCGATGCTTGTCCTGTCAGCCCCGCCCTTCATCCATGTTCCGCTGCTGGAACGGCTGGCGCCCGCGCGGGCAGCCGGGTTTTCCGCCATATCGCTGATGCCCGGCGACATCTGGGCTTTGGAAGAGGCGGGGATGAATGCCGCCGACATCGGCATGCGGATAGCGGACCACGGCTTGGCAATCATGGAGATGGATTGCACGGCCTGCTGGCTGCCCAGCCATCGCAGCGCTGGGGATGATGTCCCTATGGCCGCCCTGCTCCGCTCGATGACGCCCGACCGCGTGGTGGAAACCGCCGCGCGCATCGGGTCACCCTCCGTCACCGCGGTGGAGATGATGGGCGTCACGCCGTCACTCGATGAGGCTGCGGACGCCTTTGCCGATTTGTGCGACCTGGCCGCCCGCCATGGCATGAAGGCGCATATCGAGTTCCTTCCCTTTGGCGGCATCCCCGACCTGGCGAGTGCTTGGGCGATCGTTCAGGCGGCGGGCAGGCCCAATGGCGGCCTGACGCTCGACAGCTGGCATTTCTTCCGCAGCGGGGCGAACTTTGATCTGCTGGAGCAGATTCCGGGGTCGCGCATCCACACGATCCAGATAAACGACGCGCCCGCGCAGCCGCAATCCGACCTGATGCACGAAACGATGACCGCCCGTCTTGTGCCGGGACAGGGCAGCTTCGACCTCACCCGTTTCATCCGCACGCTCGATCGGATCGAGGCGACAGCGCCTATTTCGGTCGAGATTTTTTCCGCTGCGACCAGTGCAGCGCCGATGGGCGAAGCCATCGCCTCATGGGCGCCAGCAGCCCGCGACATCATCAGAAAGGCCAGAGAAATACGATGAGTGGAGAAGAAACGCCGATAGGCGCGGTGGTTGTGGGCACGGGCTTTGGCCTGTTCACGCATGTCAGGGCGCTGCGGGAAGCGGGTTTTGAGGTTCGCGCCATTGTCGGGCGCAACCGGGAACGTACGGCTGAGCGTGCGGCACCCCTCGGCATCCCGCTGGCGTCGGATAATCTGGAACAGGTGCTTGCCGACGATCCGGCGATCCGGCTGGTGACGGTCGCAACGCCGCCGCATGCGCATTACACGCCGGTCATGCAGGCCATTGCCGCCGGGCGTAATGTGATGTGCGAAAAGCCCTTTGCGCGCGATCTGGCGCAGGCGCGCGAGATGCTGGACGCAGCGAACAAGGCTGGCGTCGTCCACGCACTGGGCGCGGAGTTCCGGTTCGACAGCGCGCAGGCATTGCTGCGGCGCGTGGTGCAGGATGGCCTGATCGGCGATCCACTGATGTTCAGCCGCATCTACCAGCAGCCGGGCACGGGCGAGGAAGAACCTCTGGCCGATTGGTGGACCGATGCGGCGCAGGGCGGCGGCTTCCTGGGCGCTTTCGGCACGCATATGATCGATCAGGTTCGTTCGACCTTGGGCGAGATCGTGGCGGTCAACGCGATATTGCGCAAGCTGACCACGACCCGCCCCGCGATGACATCCGACGACTATTATAACGTGCAGTTCAGGACCGCGAACGGATGCATGGGCGTGATCGAGGCGGCGATGAACTTTCCCGGACCCTTCGTCATGGCGACCAAGGTGGCGGGGACTAAGGGCGCCGCGTGGATCCAGTCGGGCAGCGCCTTTGGCGATCCTGAAGAGGTGTGGATCAAGGATGCGGACGGCGCGCGGCAGGTGCCGATGCCTGCCGAACTGGTCAATCCAGCGCCCGAACCCTTTGCCGTCGCGGAACTGATCCAGACGGAAATGGATCGCTGGCACACGCAGGGGTTCGATGTCGCCCCTTATGCCAAGCTGTTCCGCCAGTTGAAGGCAAGAATTGAAGGGCGCACGCCGCCCCTGCCTGATCCGGCGGGCGATTTTCATGATGCGGCGGCAGGACAAGCCGTGCTCGATGCCGCGCGCCTTTCGGCGGCGGAAGGCCGTTGGGTCGAAGTGGAGGCAATATGACGAACCCATCCTATGATTTTTCCGGGGCGCATGTCCTCGTCACCGGCGGCACCAGCGGCATAGGCGCCGCCGCCGCTGCCGCCTATCTTGAAGCCGGGGCGAATGTGACGATCACCGGCACGCGTGGCAGTGCCGCCGACTATGACGGCGACCTGTCGGGCTACCGCTATCTTCAGATGGACATAGAGGATGGCAAGAGCATCGACGCTGTGGCCGCTAGCCTCGATAAGTTGGACATTCTGGTGAACAATGCCGGGGTGGCGCTGCCCAGCCTCGGCCTCGACGAATATGAGCCCGATATATTCGCCCGCGCCGTCAACATGCTGCTGGTGGGCGCTTTCCGCATGGCGCGGCAGAGCGCGGACCTGCTGGCGCAAAGCAAGATCGCAGGCGGGGGGAGCGTCGTCAGCATCGCGTCGATGAGCAGCTATTTCGGCATTCCGATCGTGCCCGGCTATGGCGCTGCCAAGACCGGCTTGCTCGGCCTGACCCGGTCACTCGCGGTCAAATGGGGGAGCGCGGCATCCGCGTCAACGCGGTCGCGGCAGGGCTGACGCGTAGCCGCATGACTGAGGGGACCTTCGCGCAAGAGGACTGGATGGCGCCCACGCTCGCAAGGACGCCCCTGGGCCGGCCGGGCGCGCCCGAAGATATCGCCAACGCGATCCTTTTCCTGTCGAGCCCCGGCGCAGCGTGGATCACGGGTCAGACGCTGGCCGTTGACGGCGGGTACACAGTTTCCGGCTGATCCCCCGCCGGGAGCATCGTGCCTTTAATCTGAATCACCTAACCCCGTTCGGGCTTGTTTGAATGAGTCACTTGCCTTCAAATGTCGAAGCCCTCCTCTTCCTAAAAAAAAGTAGAACCCTTCGACAGGCTCAGGGCGAACGGCATTTATAGGGGTGGAGTCGATTTAAAGCACGAAGCTCTAATCGATACGAAAAGTGCAGAAACGATAAGAGCCGGTCCTTCCAGACCGGCTCTTATCCTATGTCATTTCTTTCGACCCGCGATCAGTGCAGCTCGAAATTATCCTTGGCGGGACCACGTGTCTGGTTCCAAAGGTCCACCAGTCGCCACGGCCATGACAGGAATACTCGGCCTGTCGAGTTATTATAATAGCTGTTCGCCCTCGGGTGGGTCCAGATCATATTCTTCATCTGTTCCTCGACCTCCCGGTTCCACTGTTCGAACGCCTGTTGGGTCGGTTCGACAGCACGAGCGCCGCTTTCGTTGATCCAGTCCAGGCATTCGATGATGTAGTTGACCTGCGCTTCGGAAATCAGGTTCTGACCCGCCGCATGATTAGGCGCGCTGTTGGGTCCGACGGTCATGAAGTAATTGGGATAGCCGGGCACCGTGACGCCCAGATAGGAGCGCGGATCGTCCTTGCCCCATTCATCGCGCAGCGAACGGCCGCCCTTGCCGTGGATTTCCAGCTTGCCCATCATGTTGGCGACGTCGAAGCCCGTGGCGCAGACGATGATGTCGAATTCATACTCCTTGCCATCCTTGGTGCGGATGCCCTTGGGCGTGAAGCATTCGATCCCGCCATCTTCCAGCGTGACGTTGGGCTGCTTGAGCGCGTCGAACCAGCCAGCGTCCAGGATGATGCGCTTGGAAAAGATCGGGAAGTCCGGCGTCAGCTTTTCCTTGAGGTCGGGACGGTCGTGGAACTTCGCTTCCAGATGGGCCAGCGCCCATTGCCGCGCGCCCTCATTGGCCGCCGAGACGGATGGGCTGTCGACCGGCCATTCCGGGTCCTTGACCACATTGCCGTAGAGGCCGTCGGCCGCGAACCAGTAGACGCGGAAGCGGAACCATTCGCGGAAATGCGGGATGTAGCGCAGGGCGAACTTCATGCCCGGCGACACTTCATGATTGATCTCGGGATTGTAGATCGACCAGTAGCGCGTGCGCATGAACACGGTGAGATCGCTGACCTGATCCGCGATCGCGCCGATCAACTGCGCGGCGCTGGCGCCCGTGCCGATGATGCCGACCCGCTTGCCTTCGATCCGCGTGGACGGATCCCAGGTCGCGGTGTGCATCATCTTGCCCTGGAACTCTTCGCGGCCCGGGATATCAGGCCATTTCCAGCGGTTCACTGGGCCGTGAGCGTTGATGACGGCATTGGCGCGGATGATTTCTTCCGTGCCGTCCTTGCCGCGCACCGTGACGTTCCACACCGCCTCTGCATCGTCATAGCGCAGGGCGACCACTTCGGTATTGAAGCGGATATTGCGGCGCAGGTCGTACTTGTCGGCGACGTGCAGCAGATATTTCTGCATATCCACGCCCTTGGGATGGTAATGCGACCATTCGGGCGTGATTTCGAAGGAATAGGAATAGAAGTGGCTGGGCGTATCGACGCCGACGCCGGGATAGCGGTTTTCGTACCAGGTGCCGCCGACTTCGGGATTCTTTTCGATCACGATATGCTCGTAACCGCCTTCTTCCAGCTTGAGCGAGGCGGCAAGGCCGGTCATGCCGGCGCCGATCACCAGCACCTTGAAATCTGTCGGCGGCGGCGTGCGCCCTTCGATTTCCTTGCGCGGCTTGGGCAGTTTGAAACCGATCTGGTCGAACAGCAGCGGCAGGAATTCGTCCGCTACTTCCTCGCCCACGCCGACGCTCATCATCCGCTTCATCAACGCGTCGGACGGATCGTCCTCGCGCGCGGCGCCGGGGGTCGTCAGCACGTGGAGCAGCTTGGTACGCAGTTCCTGGCTATATTCGGCGGGGATTTCGGTGTTGGGAACGGAGAAAGGCGGTTTGATATAGTTGCCGAAAATGTCCAGCATCGCCGCGTCATGGGTCAGATGCACATAGACCATCAGCAGCGTCTGGATATTCGCTTCCTCCAGCGCGACGCGCAGTTCTTCGCTATCGGCCAGCGGCAGGCTGCGATCGTGCCAGTCCCGTGCCATTACCGCGCCATCCACATGTTCAGCCATCGTCCTAGGGTCCTCTCCGACTCACCACATTTGTAAGTGAATGCTCACTTGTGGATAATAGGGGCTGCTTTTTGAGTCAAGCGACCCTGCCTTCGCAGCCCGAGCACCCTTGAAGAAAGGTGCGCACAGCCATCCCGACATGAGCCGCACATTCCGTTTCATCCGGGAGCGCAGCGTCGATCAGCAGATAATTATGAACCGGCATCAGGAGCATGGAGAGCAGCAACTTCGCCGCTGCCATACTGTCCCCTTTCGCAACCCTGGCCCGCTCAAGATGGCTGGCCAAGGGAAGGATGAGATAATCATCCTGGCTCTGCCGGATCATGGCTCCGAATTCGGTGAACTCATGTGCTTCGCGCATCAACAGCCGCGCCATGCCTACGGTCGATGGCCTGGTGAATTCCGTCAGCAACGCAACGCCAAAAGCCCGTAGATCAGCTTCAGGCTCGGCTGGATCGTTAAATTGGGGCAAGGGAAAACGCTCTACCCCGGCGGCAAGGCAGGCCCGGAAAAGGGCCGCCTTGTCTTCATGCCAGAGGTAGAGGGATCGCTTCGACACGCCTGCCGCCTGGGCGATAGCGTCCATGGTGACCGCCCGATAGCCTTGGCGGATGAACTCCTCGCGCGCTATCTGGAGCAGACGGCGCTTCTTCGCGAGCGTCTGGTCTGCCCGGCCTACGCGCACCGGGACAGGCTCTGATTTCCCTTCAGCAGATGCGGTCGCGGAGGTCCCCATCAGGCCTCATGCCGCACTGGAAAACGGTCATAATAAAAGGCGAAGCGTTCCCGCGCGGCGGCTTCGTTCAGGCCGAACACGCCTTCGAGGTCGTAGATCACCTTGCCATGCTTGTTCCGCGGATTTTCGTTGAGATAGCCAAGCAGCTGATTCTCGACCTCTGGAGTCAATTCCAGTCCAGCCAGCGCGTAAACCTCCCGCATCACCCGTTCCTGATCGGCCATATATTCATGGAACAACAGGTCGACCGACTGTTCCGGACCCCATGCGTCCCGCTGATCGACGCAGGCGCGCAGCAGCCGCTCGATCCGGTCCAGCCAGAGGCGGGCGAGCGCAGGAGGATCGACCGGATCGCGGCGGATACGGTCGCTATAGCCAAGCATGGTGGTCAGCGACCGCAGAACAGCGATGGGATCGCGATGCGTGATGACCATCGTGGCATCAGGGAAAACGGCCTTGATCGCCGCCAGATTTTCCATGTGCTGCGGCGATTTCAACAACCAGCGATTGGGACCGCGATGCCAGGTCAGTACCTGTAGCACCTTCTTTTCATAGGCATAGCTGGGGGTGCGGTCATGAGCAAAATAATGGTCGATCCAGCGCGGAATGCGGGACTGGAACTCCCAGCTGTAGCAGTTGAGGTCCATATAGAGCAGTTCATTATCCTCATGGATCGACGCTGCATCCATGCCGTGCATCGCCGCCATGTGGGGCAGCATCGCTTCGAACGCGCTCCATAGTTCGGCACTGCGGGTGATACGCGGGTCAACTTCGCCGGGCGCAAGTTCGCGCACCTGGACGGGCTCCTCGGCTTCCCAGAGTGTCAGCGATCGCAATCGCTCATCGCGAGCGAGCCAGTTGACGAGGTGCGTCGTGCCCGAACGCGGCAGCCCCGCGATGAACAGCGGGCGATCGATCTGGATGTCGAGGATTTCCGGGTGCCGCTTGACGATATCCTCGATCCGCAGGCGGTTCACCATGACGCGCACCAGATGGTCGAGCAGGGTGATCCGGCCGCCACGGGTCAGGCCTTCATCCTCATCCCACGCCTGAAGCGTCACCGCCATGCGTTCGCGAAAGCTCTGATCCTCACCGAAATCATCAAGGCCGCCGGAATTGGCGATGGCCTGGGCCAGAACCTGATCCACCGTCATATGGTCGGGCCGGTCGGCAGGTCCCTGGCGGGCCGCCTCGATCATTGGCGTGACAATCGGCTCCGCCATGTCGTCGATATGAATTTCCTGCGGCTCGGGCTGCATGGTTTCGCTCATTGTTGATCCTTTGGCGCGGCTGGAGCCAGCTTCACGCAGTCTGGGGGAAAGTGACGATGACCTTGGCCGATGCTTCGGTATCGGCGGCGATGCGGAAGGCCTCATCCAATTTGTCGAACGCGATACGATGGCTGATCAGCGGATCGACATTGATCTCGCCGCTCGCCAGCATCTGGAGGCATTCGTTGAACTCATCCTCGCGGTCGGTTGCGATCGATCCGGAAATGCTGAACTCATTGGCCATCATCTTCCACAGATTGACCGGCATCGGCTTTTTGTGGAGCGCGACGATCACGATCCGCGCGCGGAATTTGGCAACGTCGAGCAACTCAGCCAGCGGCGGCTGCGCTCCGGCGGCGTCGATAATGACATCCGTGCCGACAAAGGGCATGCCGAACCTCTCACCGGTTCCGTGCGCCTTCCCGATCGCCTCGACCAGCGGTTCGCGCGAGGGATTGACGGTGACGGCAGCGCCAAGCTGTCGAGCGCGTTCGAGCCGGGCATCGGACAAATCTGCGATCAATATGTCCTTCACGCCACGATGGCGAAGGCAGATGATTGTGCACAGGCCAATGGGACCCGCGCCGAGTATCACTACTTTGTCACCCGGCTGTACCCGACCGATATTCACGCCGTGCAGGCCCACGGACAATGGCTCGGCCAGCGCTGCCTTTTCGAGCGGCAAGCTGTCGGGGATGGGGCAGATGTCGGCGCCAGCGCGGGCGTCCGGAACTAGGATGAACGAAGCGAAGGCGCCCGTCGGCCCGCCCCCGCCGATAAGGCCCGCGTCCGGATTGACGGCGCAGCGCTGACCCGGCTGAATGCCCTGCACTTGCGCGCCCACCTTTTCCACGATGCCTGCAAATTCATGGCCGATCGGCAACGGTTCCGCGAGAGGCGCGCCGCCGCCCAGGCCACCTGCGGCAACATAGCCCAGGTCGCTGCCACACACGCCCGTGGCGCCGATGCGCACCAGCACATCATGGGGACCGACGACCGGTATCGCGACCTGATCGACGCGCATGTCGCCAACGCCATGAACGCGCGCCAGCGGCATGGTTGCGGAATTTTGCTGATCCGGATTCGCGCCCACGCCTTGGGAATCGCTCATGACGTCCTCTCCTCACTTTTTTGTTCGGCGAAACTGGTAAACCAATCAGTTTCCGAGTCAAGAAGAGAAGCGGCTGACGGCGGGCGGAATGCCGGGCGAACGAAAACTGCCCCGCACCTTTTGACAGGCACGGGGCAGCATCATTCGATCAGCATTAGGCGGCCCCTTCGCGCCGGGGCACGAAGGCTATTTCATCCGATTTTGGCGGAGATGAGGAAGGGCCGGAGATAGGCTTCCATGCCTTCGCTGCCGCCTTCGGACCCCATGCCGCTGTCGCCGACGCCACCAAAGGGCGTTTCCGGCATCGCCATCGCGAAATGGTTGATGCCCAGCATGCCCGCATGGATTCCTTCGGAAATCTTGCGTTCGGTGCTCATGCTGTTGGTGAAGGCATAGGACGCAAGGCCATAGGGCAGCCGGTTAGCCTCTGTCAGCGCGGCATCGATGTCGTCGACCGGCATTACGAGCATGAGGGGACCGAACGGCTCTTCATTCATCGCGTCCATTTCGGGCGTCATGCCTGACAGGACGGTTGGCTGGAAGAAATAGCCGCGATTGCCGATGCGCGACCCGCCGGTTTCGATCTTCGCACCACGCTGTACCGCGTCAGCCGCCAGCGCCTCAATCTTGGAAAGCTGACCTGCTGTCGTTAGCGGCCCCATCTGCGTGTCCGCAGCCATGCCGTCACCGACGCGCAGCTTGCTGGCCACTTCGGTCACGCCCGCGACGAAATCGGCATAGAGCGGCTTCTCAACCAGGAAGCGCGTGGGCGAGACGCATACCTGCCCCGCATTGCGAAACTTGAATTCGGTCGCGAGCGGAACGACGGTGGCAAGATCAGCATCGCGCGCGACGATCACCGGATTATGTCCGCCAAGCTCCATCGTCACCTTCTTGAGGTGCTGCCCGGCGGCGCTTGCAAGCAAGCGGCCGACGCGGGTCGATCCGGTCAGCGTCACCTTGTGGATTTCCGGCGCAGCGCAGAGGGTGGCGGAAATTGCCGCCGGATCACCCCAGATCACGCTGATCGCGCGGGGCGGCAAGCCAGCAGCCAGCAGCGCCCGGCCAATGCGCCACCCGGCGCTCGGCGTTTCTTCGGCGCACTTCAGCACGACCGAACAACCTGCCGCCAACGCCGGCGCGACCTTCTGCATGACGGTCCAGGCCGGGAAATTCCAGGGGGTGAAGGCGGCCACGGGACCGACGGGGCGGCGCTGTACCGCCCAGCGCATGTCGCTGGCGCGCGTGGGGATCAGACGTCCGTAAGCGCGACGGCCTTCTTCCGCATACCAATCGAGCAGGTCGGCCGATCCCAGCCATTCGCCCCGCGCCTGCGCCAGCGGCTTGCCGCCCTCGCGCGTCATTTCGGCGGCGGCTTCGTCAGCCTCAGCGCGCATCAGGTCAGCGGCGCGGCGCAGGACCTTGCTGCGTTCGAAGGGCGAGATGGCGGACCATTGCGCGAAGCCGTCAACCGACAGCCGGGCTGCTTCAGCGGCTTCGGCCGCGCCGCACGAGGGCAGTGTGGCAATCAGTTCCTCGGTGGCCGGGTTGACCAGCTTCATCGTGCCGAGCGAACCCTGGCTGCGTTCCTGACCGTCGATGATGGGGCGGGGCGTCGAATTGGTCATGTGCTTATACTCCAAGGGTCCGACATGCGCTGCAAAACTCATCCGCTGGACAGCTGCGCGCGCATTAGTTGGCGGCCTCTTACCCCTCCCGCCACGGAGGGGACAAGACCCAGCCGCCAGTGAATGGCCCGTTCAGGCCCCGCGAATGAAGTCGGCGGTCGGCGATGCGGCGGACGCCAGCCTCAATTCGCCCAGAACACCGGCCCAATAGCTTTCCGAGCCATCGGCCAGCCGCCATCCGTGCAGGCGGCGGGTCAGCAATTGGAGGTCATATTCCTCACTTATGCCGATCGCGCCATGAACCGCATGGGCGATGGCGGCGACCTGCCCTGCCGCGAGGCTGGTGCCGTGCTTGGCGATCGCGGCGTCGGTGAGCTTGGGTTCAAGCCCCGAGCGCGCGCCGATCGCGGCGGCGATGCGGGCGGCTACGGCCTGTTCGGCGAGGACGGACAATTGCTGCTGCACTGCCTGCTGCTTGCCGATGGGCTTGCCGAACTGCACGCGTTCATTGGCATAGGCTACAGTCATTTCCATGACCCGACCGGCCGCGCCGGAGATGAGCTGCGCCCGAAGCACAGCAGCGATGGGGCGCAATGCAGCCCCGTTCAGCCCTGAAGCATAGGCATCGCCATCATGCGGAACGCCGGTTGGCTCGACCTTTGCGGCGGTCAGCACCGGTGCGTCGGGGGTGCCCGACAAAATGTGCGAGGCGACTGCCGCGAAGGGCACTGCGCCCGCCCCCGTTGCGATTGCGATCGGGCCTTCGGGCGCTTCGACGCCAGCTGCGGCGAGGAGCGCACGAGCAACCATGGTATCGCCGACCGGCAGCGGCACGGCATGGCGGCCGAGCAAAGCGATCAGTGGCGCGGCGTCCTCCAACGAGAGCCCTGCTCCGCCCGACTCTTCAGCGACGAGGGCGTCAAGGAAACCGGATTCGACAAAGGCATTCCACATCGCGCGGCTGTCACCGCCCTGCTCGATCTCGCGGATCGCGGCGGGGGTGCAGACGTCTTCGATCAGGCGGGCGAAGGGATCAATCAGTTCGGACATGTCCATGAAGTGGCTCCCTTCAGCGCAGGCCAAGGCCGCGGGCGATGATGCCGCGCAGGATTTCACGCGTGCCGCCGCGCAGCGAGAAGCTGGGCGCGATATGGGTGACGTAAAGCAAAGTGCGGTAGAGTTCCGGATCGACCGGCTCGTCCGGATTGGCGGCCAGATCGTCACCAATCAGCTGCGGCACGGCCTGTTCGAAGCTGGTGCCGAGGTCCTTCATCAGCGACGCTTCGACGACCGGGCTCTCGCCAGCAACGAGCCGGGCGGTCACGGCCAGCGACATCTCGCGCAGCACCGCCTGCTGCGCCATCAGCGATCCGACGAGGCGCAGCGTGGCGCTGTCCTTGCGGCCGACGGCTTCGAGATGGCGAACCCAGGCGTCGATCAGCACGACGGAGGAATAGATGCGCTCAGGCCCGCTGCGTTCGAAGGCGAGTTCGGCTGTGACCTGCTTCCAGCCCTGCCCTTCCGCGCCGATGAGGGCGTCGGGAGCGAGGCGGACGTCTTCGAAGAAGACTTCGGCGAAATGCGCGTCGCCGGTGAGGTCGATGATCGGGCGGATCGTGATGCCGGGGGCTTTCAGATCCACGATCAGCTGGGACAGGCCCTGTTGCCGATCGGCGCTGGTGCCCGATGTGCGGACGAGAGCGATCATATAATCGCTGTGCATCGCGTTGGTGGTCCAGATCTTCTGGCCGTTCAGCAGCCAGCTGCCGTCGGCCTGCTGATCGGCGCGGCTGCGGACGCTGGCGAGGTCGGAGCCGGAGCCCGGCTCGCTCATGCCGATGCAGAAAAGCGCTTCCCCCTTCGAAATGCGAGGGAGGTAGAAGCGGCGCTGTTCTTCGGTGCCGTAATGCAGGATCAGCGGGCCGCTCTGGCGGTCGGCGATCCAGTGCCCGGCGACCGGGGCGCCTGCGGAGAGCAGTTCCTCGACCACGACGAAGCGGGTGAAGGGACCGCGTCCGACGCCGCCATATTCCTTGGGCAGCGACAGGCCGAGATAACCGGCCTGACCCAGCTTGCGGCTGAAGGCAGCGTCGAAACCCTGCCAGGATCGGGCGCGGCGGTGTACCGGCAGTTCGGCGATGGCTTCCTGAATGAGCGCACGCAGGGCTGGGCGGATCGCCTCATCCTCGGGTGGGAGGGTGGAAAGGGTCAGTGTTTCGAACAAGCCGGCCTCGTGAAACCGTTAAGGAAGTGGCGAATAGATCGCGTTTTGTGACTTTATAGTCCAATATCGAATTTCGGTTATTCGATATTCAATGACTATCGGAGGCGATGGCGGCGAAGTTTTTGGCGAGCGGACTCGCTGCGTCGCGGGGAAGGGCTACGCCGGTGAGGACGGGCACCTTGTTGGCGAGGCGGACGAGGCGGACGCCTTGGGGCACCGAGCCTGCCGCGCGGGAGGGGACGAGCGCGACGCCGAGGCCGGAGCGGACTAAGGCGAGGACGGCGCTCAATTGCGCGGCTTCCTGGGCGACGATGGGCATGAAACCGGCCTTTTGGCAGGCGGTGAGCGTGATGGAATGAAGGACGCTGATGCGGCTTTGCAGGATGAAGGGTTGCTGCGCCAGATCGCCTAGCGCCACGCTGTCCGCGTCGGCGAAGGGGCTGCCTTCGGGCAAGGCCGCGTGCAGTTCGTCGGGGTCGATGACCTGCGTGTCCACGGCCGCGATCTGGAGCAGCGGCAGGCGGACAAGCCCCACGTCCAGCTCGGCGGCGGCGAGCTTTCGCGCGATTTCGGCGCTGGTCGCTTCCTCCAGCACCAGCTCGACGGCGGGATAGCGGCGGCGATATTCGGCGATGAGGCGAGGGAGCAATTCGAAGGTGGCCGATCCGACAAAGCCCACCCGCAGCTGTCCCCGCTCCCCCGCCGCGCCTTCCCGCGCTGCCTCCCGGAAGCGATCGGCCTGCGCCAGGGTCGCCCGCGCCATGTCGAGCGAAGCGCGGCCCGCCGCCGTCAGCGTGACGCCGCGCGCGCTTCGCACGAACAGAGCAGCGCCCAGTTCATCTTCCAGCTTGCGGATGGCGACGGTCAGCGGCGGCTGCGACATGTTGAGCCGCTCCGCCGCACGGTGAAAGTTGCCGGTTTCGGCAAGCATGACAAAATAGCGGAGCTGGCGCAGTTCCATGATAGCTTCCATATATCGAACAATCGAAAATCAATATTAGCTTGATAGAAAGCGAGCGCCTAGCGTCCTGCGATCTTTTCATGTTTGGATTGGGAGAGCCCCGCTTGGACCCGTTTCTTCTCGTCGAGCGCGACGGCCCCGTCGTCATCGCCCGTTTCAACCGCCCCGAAGAACGCAACACGATCACCGAGGTCGCGCATAGCGAGGAGATCGTCGATTTCTGCCGCCAGATGGTGCGGGACAATTCGGTGCGCGCGATCGTCCTGACCGGCAATGGCAAGGCGTTCAGCGCAGGCGGCAACGTCAAATATATGGCCGAACGATCGGGCATGTTCGGCGGCACGCCTTATGAAATCCGCAACGCCTATCGCACCAGCGTGCAGATGATTGGCCCGGCTATCCATGAACTGGAAGTGCCCATCATCGCGGCGATCAATGGCCCGGCGATCGGCCTTGGCCTCGACATCAGTTGCATGTGCGACATCCGCCTGATGGCCGACACGGCCGTGGTCGCCGAAAGCTATGTGAAGCTGGGCATCATTCCGGGCGGCGGTGGCGGCTGGCTGTTGCCGCGCCTGATCGGGCCGCAGCGCGCCAATATCATGACGCTGACCGGCGACGCGATCGACGCCAAGACGGCGCTGGAATATGGGCTGGTCGCCGAAGTGCTGCCCGCCGACAAGCTGATGGACCGGGCGCTGGAACTGGCGGGCAAGATCGCCGCCAATCCGGGTCATGCGACGCGCATGGCGAAGCGGCTGATGCGCGAAGGGGCCGACATGAAGCTGACCACGCTATTGGAAATGGCCGCGGGCTATCAGTCGCTGGCCCACTATACCGAAGACCATCATGAAGCGATCGCCGCTTTCCTTGGCAAGCGCGCGCCGGAGTTCAAGAACAAGTGAGCGAGCAGCAGACAGCCACCGGGCCTCTGGCCGGGATCAAGGTGCTCGACCTGTCGCGCGTGCTGGCGGGGCCGTGGACAACGCAGATATTGGGCGATCTGGGCGCGGACGTGATCAAGGTCGAGCAGCCGGGGCAAGGCGACGACACCCGCCGCTGGGGGCCTCCCTTCCTGGACGACGGGTCGAAGGACGCGGCCTATTATCTGTGCGCGAACCGCAACAAGCAGTCGGTCGCGATCAACCTTGCCGACCCGCGTGGCGCGGATTTGATCCGCGAGATCGCGTTGGGCGCGGACATCGTGGTCGAGAATTTCCGGGTCGGCGGGCTGAAAAAATATGGGCTGGATTATGCGTCTCTGTCGGCGATCAATCCCAAGCTCATCTATTGTTCGATCACCGGCTTTGGTCAGGATGGGCCGTATAAGGATCGCGGCGGGTACGACTTCCTGATCCAGGGGATGAGCGGCCTTATGTCCATCACGGGGCGTCCCGACGGTGAGGCGGGCGGCGGGCCGATGAAGGTGGGCATCCCGATCAGCGATCTGGTGACGGGCCTGTATTCGGCGATCTCCATCCTTGCCGCGCTCGCCCATCGCGACCGCACGGGCGAAGGCCAGCATATCGACATGTCGCTGCTCGACACGCAGGTGGCGCTGCTCGCCAATCAGGCGTCCAACTATATGAACGGGGGCATGATCCCCCGGCGGCTGGGCAATGAGCATCCCAATACAGTGCCCTATCAGGATTTCTCCTGCTCCGACGGCGATATCCTCGTGGCGTTGGGCAATGATCGGCAGTTCCGCAGCTTCTGCGACCTGATCGGGCGGCCGGACCTGCCGGACGATCCGCGCTTTATCGACAATGGCAACCGGTCGCCCAACCGCAAGGCGTTGCAGGACGAGATGGGACCGGCGATTGCCAAGTGGAAGTCGGACGATCTGATCGCCGCGATGGAAGCGGCCAAGCTGCCGGGCGGGCGGGTCAATGAGATACCCGACATTCTTGCAGACGAGCATATTGCCGCGCGTGGCGTCGTCAAGGACATGGTTCGGTCGGACGGTACGCCGGTCAAGGTGCTGGGCTATCCGGGGAAATTTTCCAAGACGCCCGCCGATTACCGCCGCGCGCCGCCGCGTTCGGGCGAGGATACGCGTGACGTGTTGAGCGACGTGCTGGGATTGTCCGAAGGGCAGATTGCGGCGCTTGTGGAAGCGGGGGTTATCGCGGAAAAGCTGCATTGATTTTTGCGCGCAGAGGCGGAGGACGGTGATTATGGCCCTCCCCCTCGTCACCCCGGCGAAAGCCGGGGTCAAGTCCGGGGTGACGAAGACGGCAGGAGTACCGCTCCGCTTCGCTCTTGAAAGAGCGGGAAATAGCAGTTCATCATGCCGGGGACGCCCGGCTCAAGATTGAGAGGATTACAGCATGACCACCAAGATCGGTTTCATCGGCCTGGGCGCTATGGGTTTGCCCATGTCATCGAACCTTCAGCGCAAGGGCTTTGCGGTCACGGTGTACGACATCGACGCGGAGAAGATGGACAAGGTGGCAGCGCTGGGCGCGGCCAAGGCCGCCACCGTCGCCGAGGCGAGCCGGGGTCAGGACATCGTCATCACCGTCCTGCCCGCGACGCAGCATGTCGAAGCGGTGGTGCTGGGCGAGGACGGCGTGCTGGCCAACATCGACGCAGGTGCCGTGCTGATGGACCTGTCTACCATCGATGCAAAGGGCACGGACCGGGTGGCGGCGGCCTGCGCGGCCAAGGGCATCGGCTTTGTCGATGCGCCGATCGGCCGTCTGGCGCTGCATGCCGAACGCGGGGAATCGTTGTTCATGGTCGGCGCGGAGGACGCCGAGTTCGCGCGGGTCGAACCGGCGCTGAAGGCGATGGGCACCGACATCTTCCGCTGCGGCAAGCCGGGCATGGGCAGCCGCATGAAGGTGATCAACAATTTCATGCTGCTGTCGACGGCGCAGATCGTTGCAGAATCGTTGGCGCTGGGTACGAAGCTGGGCCTCGACATCCAGACCATGCATGACGTGACCGGCAACACCACGGCGCGCAACGGCCAGTTCCATGTGCTGATGGTGAACAAGGTGCTGAAGGGCGATATGGAGCCGGGCTTCACCATCGACCTCGCCTTCAAGGACTTGACGCTGGCGATGAACGCGGCGGCGGAAAACCGCGTCGGCCTGCCCATGGGCGCGGCGGCGCATGCCGCGTTCGGTGGCGCGCGGGCGACCGACTATGCGAACAAGGATTATTCGGCGCTGCTCGACTATGCCTGCCGCAACGCAGGTGTCGAAACGCCGCGCATGGATTGATCCGGAAAGGCCGTGGGCGCGCCGCAACTGATCGCCACCTGCTGGACCACGGCAGGCAATGTCCGGCCCGACCGGCCGGACAATCTGGGCCGCTTTCCTCTGGAGCAGCGGATCGAGGCGGCGGCGCGCGCGGGCTATGCGGGGACGGGCTTTTGGCTGGGCGACCTGCTTGCCTGGGAGGCGAGCGGGCGGGACTATGGCTCGCTCAAGCGGCTGCTGGATGATGCCGGGCAGAAGATCGTCGAGCTGGAATATCTGGCGGATTGGTTTGCATCGGGGGAGCGCCGGGTTCGGTCGGATGCGGCAAGGGCGGAGCTGTTCCGCGCCGCCGACGCGTTGGACGCGCGGCATATCAAGGTGATGCCGCCCTTCCTGCCCGACGATCCGGCGGGTGACGATCTGGCTGGCGAGTTTGCGGTGCTGTGTGCGCAGGCGGCGGATCATGGGCTGATGATCGGGCTGGAGATGCTGCCCTTCTCGACGCTGCCGAACCTGGGTGCCGCTTTGGAGATGGTGGCTGCGGCGGACGCGGCCAATGGCGGGCTGTTGGTCGACATCTGGCATGTGATGCGGTCGGGCGGCACGATGGAGGAGGTTGCTAAAGTCCCTACGCGCTTCATCATCGCCGCTGAACTATGCGATGCAACGATGGCGATGCAGGGTGAGATCACGGAAGATACGATGCGCCATCGCAAGCTGTGCGGCGAGGGTGAGTTTGATGTGCCGGGCTTTATCCGCGCGATGGGTCGGGCCGGTTATGACGGCCCTTATGGCGTGGAAATCCTGTCCGATGATTTCCGCCAGCTTCCGCTGACCAAAGCCGCGCGGCGCAGCTTTGAGAGCAGTGCGGCGCAATTTGGCCGCTGATCCTTTAGAGCATGATCATGTTTGAGTGATCGTCACCCCGGGCTTGATCCGGGGTCCCGCTTCTTATCTGATGCTGCCGAGGCAGCGGGACCCCGGGTCAGGCCCGGGGTGACGGAAAAGGAGCCTTGATACAGATGCGATCGATTGTCCTGCATGCATTGACGATTGCGCAGAAAGGCGTTTCCGCCGCAACGGTCCTGTCATAGGAGGCGCATCGCGGCGGGAGCGAAGCCGTCGAGCATGAGGGGCGCTTTTCATGGCCGTGACGATCCTGGGTGCGCTGGTCCCGGTATTTGGGCTGATCCTGATCGGCTATGTGTGCGGGCGCTATGACATATTGGGCGATCGCGCGTTCGAGGTGCTGAACCGCTTCGTCATCGCCATCACCCTGCCCATCCTCACCTTTCGTTCGATCGCGCATATGGACCCGAGCAATCTGGCCGTGCCGGGCATGTTCATCGCCGTGACGTTGGGCGCGCTGATCACCTATGCGCTGGCCTTTGCGATTGCCCGCCGTTTTGGCCGGTCGGGGGCGAATGCGAATATCGCGGCTTTGTGCGCCTGTTTCAGCAATACGGGCTTTATCGGCCTGCCGGTGGCGACGCTGGCCTGGGGGCCGGAGGCGGTCGCGCCGGTGTCCGTGACGATGCTGATCTACTCGGCGATCGTGTTCACGGTCGGTCTGGTGATGAGCGAGGTGACGGCGAGCCAGGGCCATGGGGTGGGCACCGGATTGAAGCTGGCGGCGCGATCGACGGTGCGCAATCCGTTGATCCTGATGGCGGTGCTGGGGTGCGTCTGGTCGGTGCTGCGCCTTCCGCTGACGGGGCCGGCCGACATATTGATGCAGACGCTGGCGCAGGCGACGGCGCCGTGCGCGCTGACGGCGATCGGGATTTTCATCGCCCTGCCCCGGCGCAGCGCGACGCCCGGACCGATCGGGCGGGTCGTTGCTTTGAAGCTGCTTGTGCAGCCGCTGATCACGGCGGGGCTGTTGTGGATGTTGCCGCCGATCCCGCCGCTTTGGGCGAAGGTCGCGATATTGATGGCGGCGATGCCGTGTGGCGCGTCGAGCTTTGTGCTGGCGGGGAAGGCGGGGCGCTGGGCGATGGAACTGAGCGCATGGGCGGTCATGCTGACGACGACGATGGCGTCGATCACGCTGATCGGGATGCTGTGGTGGCTGGGGGCTTAAAGGTCCTCGGTGACGCGGGCCATTGCCAAGGGGCGGACGAGGAGGAAGAGGGCGGACCAGTCGCCGGTGTCGGCTGCGGCTTCGCGTTCCTGCCGGGCGATCAGATAGGCGTCGTCGCGTAGCCGCTCGAACAGGGCCTGCACCCGGTCGCGGCCATTGGGGCCTAGCCAGAGCATATCCGAGACATAGCGGGCGTCCCCCTCCAGCAGCGAGGGGCCGAGGAAGAAATGCTTTACCACGCGGTTGAAGGCCTGGTCGAGGGGGCCGCCCGGGCGCCAGCGGACGGCGCGGCTGGTGAGGGGGCGCAGGCGTCCGCCGGGCAGGCTATCGACGAGGCCGAGGCGCCGAAGTCGCTCGATCGCTTCGTCCAGCGCGGCCGTGTCGATGCCGAGCGTCGACTGGCACTCCGCCCGCTGCGCGCCGTTGAGGACGAGGAAGAAGAGCAGCGCGAGGCTGCGGTCGGCGGCGAGGACGCGCTCCTGCGCCAGGGTGAAGCGATCCGCGCCGCTGGCGGCCGATCGGGCTAGCAGGTCACGCACGTCGATGCCGATGGCGAGGCAAAGGCGGTCGAGATTGTCGAGCGTGAGCCCCCTGCCCCGCAGCCAGCGCCACAGGGTTGGCTCGGCGACGTCCATGCGGGCGGCGAGGTCGGCGACCCGGATGCCCTGCACGCGCAGTTCGTGGCGGAGTTGGGCCAGGATGGCGGCGACGCCGGGGCTTTCATTTTGGGGCATGTCTGAAGTCCGATCTCTGTATGATCGAATAGGATCATATAGTGATCGCATTCCGCAAGCGTGAATTGATCCGGCTGCCTCCTTATCCCACTATGCGCGCGAGATAAGAGAGAGGATGGACGGATGGCGACCACGGCCGACTATGGCTTGGGCGAATATGCTTTCCCCCGTGGCTGGTTCATGATCGCACGGGCGGAAGATGCCGTTGCCGCGCCCACCGCGCTGCGCATGTTCGGGCGCGATCTGGTGCTGTATCGCGGGGAGAGCGGGCGGGCGGCGCTGCTGGATGCCTATTGTCCGCATATGGGCGCGCATCTGGCGGCCGAGCAAAGTTCCGGTGCGGGCGCGCGGCGGATCGAGGGGGACTCGATCCGTTGTCCCTATCATGCGTGGCGCTTCGGGCCGGATGGCATTTGCAACAATGTGCCCTATTTCGACGGGCCGCTGCCCCCGGCGGCGCGGGTGCGCGCCTATCCGGTGGAGGAGCGGTTTGGATGCCTGTTCGCATGGCATGATCCCGAGCAGATGGAGCCGGACTATCCCCTGCCCGACCTGCCGGAATGGGAAGATGCCGCCTGGGTGCGCTGCATCTATGATGATCTGGGCCAGCTTCCGGTCCATCCGCAGGAGATTATCGACAATCTGGTCGATGCGCGGCATTTCGGGCCGGTGCATGGGCAACGGCTCGCCTATTTCAACTCGCGCTTCGACGGCGTCACCGGACGGCAGCTTTCCGGCGGAGGTCATGAGACGATGACCAGCGAGGGCGGCGTGCTGGACGTCGATGCTTATTATACCGGGCCGGGCATATTGATCGCGCGCTTTTCCGGTGAGACGGATGCGGTGCAGATCGTACTGCATACGCCGGTCGAGGATGGCGTGACCCATGTGTGGCATGGCATCATCACGCGGGGACGGCAGGTGCCGCCCTCCGCAGAGGATGTGACCTTGCATGGTCAATATCAGCAGCTTGGCCTGTCCGCCTTCTCGCAGGATTTCGAGATTTGGCGGACGAAGGCGCCCGCGTTGCAGATATTGCGCCTGCCGACCGATGGGCCGTTCCACCGCAACCGCGCATGGTATCGGCAATTCTACAATCCGCGCGCGCAGGCGGCGGGCCATCAGGGCCGCGCCAATGGCGACCATGCCACCAAGGGGCTGGATCAGGCGCCGACGCCGCAGCGGCCGAATGACATTCATAACGAACAGAGGATAGTGTAGAAATGAACAGGGATTTCCCGGAAGGCGCGGCGCTGATCTTTGGCGGGAGCGGCGGGATCGGCAAGGGCGTCGCGGTCGAGTTCGCCAAGTCGGGCACGGACGTCGCCATCTGCTATCGCAGCAAGAAGGACGTGGCCGAGGCGACGGCGCAGGCGATCGAAGCGCTGGGCGTCAAGGCCAGCCTGCATCAGGTCGATGTGCGCGATCGCGCTTCGGTGGACGCGATCGTCGCTTCCGCCACCGCCACCCATGGCCGCGTGCATAGCGTCGTGTGGGGCGCGGGGCCGCTGGTGCCGCAGGTCGCGATCGCCGAATGGAGCGACGATCAGTTCCGGCAGGCGATGGAGGTCGAGGTGTTCGGCTTTTACAATGCCGCCCGCGCCTTCATCCCGCACATGCGCGAAAAGGGCGGTGGGTCGTTCGTCCATCTGGGATCAGCGGGGCATGACTGGTGGCCCAAGCTCGATGGCCTGTCGGTCGCGCCCAAGGCAGCCAACGAAGCGCTGATCAAGGGCATCGCCAAGGAAGAGGGCAAATATGAGATCCGCGCCAATTCGGTGCTGGTCGGCGTCATCGACGCGGGCATGTTCCATGAACTGACCGCGCAGGGCGTGTTCGACGATTATTGGATCGCGGAGACCAAGAAGCTGCTCTGCCTGAAGCGCTGGGGTCAGTCGGAAGATATTGGCCAGGCGGCGGTGTTCTTCGCATCCGAACGCGCCCGCTATGTGACGGGTCAGGTGATTTCGGTGTCGGGCGGCTTCGGGGTCTGATGCTGTCGCAGCGCGGTTTGTGAGAGGTTCTTAGGGGGGAGGGCTTACCACCCTCTCCCTTTCCGCTTCCTGTCCGCTAGCGCATGATCATGTTTGCGTGATCGTCACCCCGGACTTGCTCCGGGGTCCCGCTTCTGTTCTGACGCTGCCGAGGCAGCGGGACCCCGGGTCGAGCCCGGGGTGACGGAAAACGATCCTAGCGCGTAAACTCATACGAGCGGGAAACCGATCCTGATCTGGAGTACGAGGCTCTAGGTCCGTCGCAGGACATGTTCGACGCTATCGTCGGCTGTACCGGCTTTCCCTTCGTCGCAGCCGACTTCCTTTTCCAGCGCGGCGCGGATCTCTTCGACCTCGTTCGCGCTGCGATGCTCTATGCCGATAAATTGTTCGCGCGCGGCGTCCAGAGCGCGGATGACCTCGTCCAGCTTTGCCTGCATGGCGGCGGCGTCGCGATTCTGGCTGTTCTGGATCAGGAAGACCATCAGGAAAGTGACGATGGTCGTGCCGGTGTTGATGATCAGCTGCCAGGTGTCCGAATAGCCGAACAAGGGTCCGGTCACGCCCCATATCAGAATGAGCCCCAGCGCGAACACAAAGCTGAGCGGCTGGCCAGCGGCCGAGGCGATCCGGGTGGCCATGGCGGTGAAGATGCGGTCCATATCATGTCCCTAATGCTGCTGCCGCTGGTCATTCGGAACCAGCAACATTTAGAAACATTCAACCAAGCGAAATGATCAACGCCGCTGCGATAAAAGCCACGGGATACGCAATATCTACCCTGAGCATGATCGTCTTAGACGGAAGCATCGGCATTAAGGCTGCTTTTCCGTCGCCCCGGGCTCGACCGGGGTCCCGATGCCTCGACAGCGTCAGAACAGAAGCGGGACCCCGGATCAAGTCCGGGGTGACGAGTACTAGAGCGCGCTGCGTTAAATCCGACGCAAGACGCGCGCTCTAGCTATTTGTCGCCGCATCGTTTTTTGCGCAAAACCGGTTCCCACTTTTGCGCACGATGCTCTAATAATGATCATGCCCTAGTCGCCGGAGTGGTGACATGCATCGTCGGCATGGGGCTGCGACGGCGCAGCTTGCCGCATAAATCTGCTGATCATGGTGGGTGAGGGAGCAGCCCGCGCCGCCATCTGCGGCTGCGAGCAGGCACCCCTTGCTACCCGTGGCTTAGAGTTCGACCACCGACAGGATGTGGCTGTCAAAGCCCGGCCACACATAGTCGAACTCCAGGATCAGCGTGTCGCCGATCTGGCCGCTCGTCAGCAAATCCGTCTCGACAAACAGCTGAAGGCCGTTGCGGCCATAGGCATAGCGCGTGACGTTGCCGAAGGCGGGTGACGCGTCCAGTTGCGCGTCGATTTCCGCATTGCCCTGACGGGGGCGATTGACCTTTACCTTCAGGCGGCCCTTCAGGTCCGGATCATTTTCGTTCGCGTCGATGAGGGCAAGCGTCATCTTTTCGATCACTTCGAAAGAATCGACCAGCGTTCCGATGTGGAACGTATATTCGGGATCGGAGTCGACAGCTTCGCGCAGCGCGGCAACCGCGGCATGTTCCTTGTCCGTGCCATAGCCCAGCGCTTCGCGCGCGGCCTTGTTCAGCGCGGCCTGCGCTGCGGGCAGCGCGGCCAGGTAAAAGATGCCATCGCCGCGGCTGCGGTTGTCGTTATGCACCACGAAACGATAGAAGTTTCCCTGGGGAAAGGGCAGCATCTGCGTTTCCACGAAGCCCAGAAGCGTCAGCAGCTTGGCCGCGACAGGGCCGTCCTCCGCATTCGGATAATATAGGGCAACATGCCCCATCGAACGCATGCAATCCTGTGCCTCTACCGCCAACGTCGCCATTTCATGTCTCCTGATCCGGCCGCTCACACGGTCCGTATTACGTGGAAAATCCGCCCGATCGGGCCATCCATCCTGAACGCCGTTAGTTGCGCCAAGCAACCGTTGGCGCAACCTGATCCGCCATTATGCCGCCTGCGTGGAACTACGCTTGTCGAGTGTGACATGCAGGCCGTTGGTGCGCTTGTGCATGTCGGGCGTCTTGTCGCGGGGGTTGTAGAACTGCTTGTACCAGCTGCGCACCTTGCCATAGGGGCCGTCATTGGGGATGACGAGCGGGTTGAGGCACGCCCGCTTGTTCTGCCAGATCTCGACATCCTGGGCGAAGGCGAGGCGGCTGCCTTCCTGATATTCCAGCGCTGCGGCGCGCAGCTCGTCGGTGACGGGCGCAGTGCCGTCATTCACCTGCACCATCAGGCCGTGCCAGACGCGGATCTTGCCATCCTCGATCGGGGTGTGGGTGATCATGATGAAGCTGTCGAACGTCCCCGCCATCTCCGACTGGAGGATCGACGGGCCGGTATACCAGGTGTCGAGCGTCAGCACGTCTTCCGGGTTCAGCGTCAGCGTGCGGTGCCCGGCGGCATAATATTGGTGGACGATATGATCCTTGAACTCATTGGCGAAGTAGACAAAGTCCTTGGCGCCATGGATCGGGATGAAATGGCCGAAGTCGGCCATGTTATCGACCACCTCGATCGGGTGGATGTCCAGATCGCCCATATAGTCGATCTTCCAGTTGACCCAGCCCGGCGCATCATAATGGCCGCCGAAATCGGGCAGGTCGAAATTGGGTTCGAGGCCTTCGGGATCATGCCAGATCCAGATCGTGCCCGCCCGCTCCATCGCCGGGAAGGTCTTGAGCTTCGCCGCCTTGGGCACGAAGTCGGAATAGGGGATGTTCTTGCACTGGCCGTCGGGGCCATATTGCCAGCCGTGGAAGGGGCAGCGGATCGATTCGCCCTCCACCTGCTCGCCATCGCGCACGATATAGCTCGTCGTGTTCTTCGCCAGATGCGCGCCCATGTGCGGGCAATAGGCCTCGGTCACATAGACCTTGCCGCTCTCGCCACGGTACATCACCATGTCCTGGCCAAGATAGCGCATCGCCTTGGGCGTGCTCGTCGCCTCAGCGCTCTCGCCCACCATGAACCAGCCACGCGGGAAGGTGAAGTCTCCCAGACGATAGTCCGACGATGTCGCCATTTCTTGATCCTCTCACTCGCTACCTGGCGTAGCTTGACGGGCCGTTCGCCCATATGAACCATATGGCGATCAGCCCGTCGATGATAACTGATGCCATATAATTTACGCAAAGCCATCCGCCCGCGCAAGTTACTTATCGCCAATAAGCTTGAACCGGCCCTTAATACTGCGCATTGGAGAAACGGCCGCCCAGCGTCACCCCGACGTTGCGTAGGCGCAAACTCACGGAGCCGTGGCCGCTTAAGCCATCGCCCGCGCGGCCGATATGGTCTCTCGCAACGTCGCGAACAAGGCGTCGAGATCGGCATCATTGGCGACGCTGACGTCCAGCATGACGGCTCCTTTAGCGACGCGCGCCCGGCCGATGCGATCGCCGTCTGCGAGGATCACGATCTCACCCATATCCCTGGGCCGCCGCGCGGCGGCCTGACGCAGGCGGGACAGGACCGTTGCGGATGGCAGCATCGCCCCGTCACCGGTAGCGCGCGCCTGCTGCTCTGTCGCGATGATCCGCGCTTCGGCGATCAGGTCCGCCCGCTGCTCGTTCCTGCGGAGCAGCGGGGTCAGCAATTCGGAATAGCGGACCTTCAGATCTTCCTTCGTGGCGAAGGCCTGGATCACCTCTTCGGGCAGTTGGGCAAGCGCGAGCAGGCGGCTGAGCTGGCTGTTAGACAGGCCCAGCGCTTGCGCCATGCGCGACTGGACGCCGCCATAGAAGCGATCCACCGCCTGCTGATAACTGCGCGCGCGGTCGAGTTCGCAAATGTCGGCCCGTTCCCGATTCTCTATATCCGCGAGACGGAAGGCTTCCTCATCGGATAGCTCGACCAGCAGCGCGTTGAGGCGCAATTCAGGGCGGCCATTATGATTGAGCCAGTCGATCGCAAAGCGGCGGCGGCTGCCGACGAGCAGCTGGTAGGGCTGCTCCGACGCGCCGGGGTTCAACCGCACCAGCACGGGAATGCGGTTGCCGCCCTCGGCCGCGATGGATTCGATCAGCGACCGGCAGCTGTCGGGATTGAGGCCCGGCTGATCGCGCGGATTGCCGTCCCAGACCATGCATTCGTCCGGCCGGATCAGCATTGGCGCTCGGCTGTCGATCCTGGCCTCGGCGAAGCTGGTGAGCCGGTCGTCCAGGCGACCCAGCGCCTCCTGCTGCGCCATGGCCGCGCGGCCGGTTTTGCCATCGCGGGACAGCGTCGCCATCATCTCCCGTATCAAGCCCGCCATTCCATCCATCCTCCGTTGCCGGGACTGCATTAGCGCCATGTGCCTTGCCCCGCCCGCTGGACTGCGTCCGTAATGGTGCGAGTGAGGGGCGGCGGGAGCCTTCTTTGCGTGTACGCAAAAGCGGGATCAGTGCAGGCTGACTCGGCGCCATCGACGATCACGGTCGATGTCATGGTGCGGGCAAGACCCAGAAGATAGGCGACGCGCGACCAGTTGCTTTCCGATGCACAGGCCGTGTGCAGGAACGGGCTGTCCAGCTTCACCATATCGGGGGATAGCGCCATTAGCTGCCCGACCGAGGCGCGGCCCGACCCGAAGCGCGATACCGATATCCGGACGCCCAAGGCGCGCAAGGTCCTGACGAAGGCCAGCGCGTCGCGAAACAGGATGATGTCGCTATGATCGCTGATCTCGATCACCAGCCGCCGCGCGACTTGGGGGGCGTGCCTTAGCCGGTCGAGCAGTTCGCCCCAGCCCGCGCCCTCGCCATGCAGGTTGAGCGACAGGCTTTGCGGCGAAAGCGCGACGGAGAGGCAGGCGGTCGGGTCGCCTTCCATTTCGCGCAGCACGTCGCGTACCAGCGATCGGTCGATCAGGTGGGCCAGGCCGAGCCGCTCCAGCGCGGCGTAGCTTGTGGCGCAGTCGGCTTAGTCGCCGGTCAGCGTCGCTTCATGATATAGGGTGGGGCCTTCATGCTCGGCCCGCGATACGGGGCGCCAGCGGAGGAAGGCCGTGCCGTCCTGCACCTGATGCAAGAGGACGGCCGCCTGCGCCATGTCCTTGCGGTAGAGGGCTGTGGCCTCGCCGGGTCGGATGGCGATAGCTCCTTGATGAAGGCTGGAGGCCGCGAGCCGGGCGCGCGCCTCCCCTTCCCCAGTGGCGGCATGGCCTGCGGAAACGGACAGCAATATGTCGCGGCCTTCGTACCGGAATGGTTCGCTGTCGAGTGCCTCGCAGAGCCTTTCGCCTAGCCTTCCCACAGGCAGGGATCGCATGAGCGGATAGCGCGCTGTCAGCGTGATGTGGCCTCCCTCCACGTTGCGAAGGTTGATGCGACCGAGATGCCGACGGGCCGCATGGGTGAGATGATCGACCGCGCCACCGGCGGTATCGGCACCATAGGCCGCCTCGATCGCATGAAAATTATTGAGACTTATGACGAGCAGATGCTCGGCCTGATGGGGTTTCGTCAAACGCAGATCCTTTCAGTGAACCCGGCGCACAAGGAAAGGGACGGGAAGGTTTGAGGAGGCGGCGCCCACCGCCTCCTCTCCCCTCCGTGGGAAGGCTCAGCGACCCAACAAGCCTCCCAACAGGCCGGTAACCGGCGCGATCGGGCTTTGCTCGCCCGTCGGTGGAGCCGAAACGCCACCGAGCAGCCCGGTAACCGGCGCCAGCAGCGATTCCCCGCCGCCGCTACCGCCTGCGGGCAGTGCCGGAGCCAGCCCGTTGACGGCGTCGAGTACGGGGGAGACGACGCTGTCGACGGTGGATGTCACCGTGGCGACGACGGGCGCGGCGCCGGTCACGACCTGATTGACCGCAGCGCCCGCCTCGGCCCCCAGCACGCCGCCGACGAGGTTGCCGACCGGCGCAAGTCCGGCCTCCACGCCCGTCGTGGTCGTGGGCACGGTCACATCGACGATCGTCCCCTGCGTCAGCACGTCGGCGGTCAACAGCTGCCCCTGCGCAGGGGCCGTGGTGGACGGCAACAGGTTAACCCCGACCAGCGTATCGCTGGTGGAGGGACCGGTTACCGCCTCGCCGCCGACATTGGCGCCGATCAGCGGCCCGCCGAGCAGCCCGCCCGGCGCTGCGCCGCCCCCGCCGAGCGCACCTGTCAGGCCGCCCGCGACAGTTTCGACCAGCCCCGTAACGGGGGCCAGCGCGCCATCGCTGCCGACAAGCGGCGCCGTGATGGGCGCGAGCGCGCCGTTCAGCGTGTCGAGCACAGGCGCCGTCACCTGCGTGGCAGCGGAGGTCACCGTTGCCACTACGGGGGCGAGGCCATCGGTCAATTGCGTGACGGTGTTGCCCGCCTGATCGCCCAGCAAGGTTCCGGCGAGCGAACCCACCGGCGCCAGTCCCTGCTGCACGCCCGCAACCGTGGTCGGCAGGGTTGCCTGCACAACGGCGCCATCTCCGTTCAGCAGATTGACCGTGGCAACGGTTCCGGTCGCGCTCCCGGCGTCGGACAGGGCATTGAGGCCGACCAATGATCCGGGACCTGTCGGACCCGTGATCGCCTGGTTACCCAGATTGACGCCGATCAGCGAGCCGCTGGTTGGGCCGGTCGGGCCACTGGGTCCAGACGGGCCGGTCGGACCTGTGGGGCCACCGGGTCCAGTAGGGCCTCCGGGACCTGTCGGGCCGTTCGGTCCTGTTGGGCTGCCGGGGCCTGTCGGGCCGTTCGGTCCTGTTGGGCCGCCGGGGCCTGTCGGACCGCCTGGACCCGTAGGACCGTTCGGGCCGGTGGGTCCACCTGGACCCGTGGGACCGCCTGGACCCGTTGGGCCACCGGGGCCGCTGGGGCCGCCCGGACCCGTGGGACCGCCTGGACCCGTTGGGCCACCGGGGCCGCCAGGGCCGCTGGGACCCGATGGCCCTGACGGCGTCTTGCCGCCTGCCGTGCGGACACTGAAACCCACGCCATCGGAGCAGGCGCCGAGTAGGAAAAGCGGAATCGCCGTGGCGCAAAGCAGCAGACGCCGCCCTGACCGCGCTGGCCCAACCAAAGACATGCTACAATCTCCCTGTTCAATGCGAACATCATCGCAAGGCCCCAAGGCTAAGCACGGCTTTCCCTTACGGCTTCTTCTAAAATCACCGATTTGGTGAGATTGGGGTTTTGGAGGCGAAGAGGTGTGGGAGGGGATGTGGGAAGCGTGGGGTTAGGTACGCAAAGGGCGTGTGGGTGTGGTTTTTGGGTGGAAATTAGGTGGCGAGATTGGGGAAATTGGGGTTGGGCGGCTTTGAACGGCGCAAAAGGGCGGCTTCGCGACGTTGTCCACCTTTGTCCATTATGGTTCGATCTGTCCCGATATAGTCTGCGGCCGTGGAAAGAGGAACTGATTAGGCGAGCGGCCTTACTCCCTCTCCCCTTCAGGGGAGAGGGTTGGGGAGAGGGGAGCAACGTCGCCTTTCAGTCCCCTCTCCCGCCTTCGCTACGCTCGGCACCTCGGCCAGAGTCACGTGCCTCTGGCCGACCCCTGAAGGGGAGAGGGAAAACCTCACCGCCAGCGTGGTCCTTCAACCCAGGTCACCAAGCTCCGCCGCACCCCCGCTGTTACCGGCAGCACCCGATGTTGCAGGAAGGACGGAAAGATCAGCAGACTTCCCCGCGCCGCGAAGGTCGCGCCGGGTTGCGCTACGCAGAAAAATTCGAACGCGCCACCTTCATACTCCTCCGGCTCCGACAGTTGCACCACGACCGACAGCTTACGGTCGAACGGGCGGCCTGATTCCAGCCACACATCCTGATGCCAGTCATATTTGCCCTGCTGGGTGGCGTGATATTCGGTGAACTGCACTTCATAGGGCGCGACGATGTCCACCCCGAAATTGGTCCGGTTGGAGGCGCCGACAAATTGCATCAGCCGGTCGATAATGTCTTTCTCCCGCAACGGATCAAACCAGCGGATGATGGAGGATCGATAGGCCTGATCATCCCGGCTGCTGTCCGCGAAGCCGACCGTCGCCGACTGGTCGGCATAGAAGTCCGCCCGCTTGACGATAGCGTCGCATTCGGCGGCCATCAGCGCTGATGGCCACACTTCCCACACATTATTCATGATCTCAGCCTTCCTTTGCGTACACGCAAAATGGGGTCAGAAGGCGCGCCCGATGCCGAAGAAGAAGCGCGCCCGGCGCGAATCCGCGCTGGCGATGCGCTTGATCGGCACGGCCACTTCCGCGCTCACTCGCCATTTGCTGCCGATGCCGACACGCACGCCGCCGCCAGCCGATGCGAGCGAGACATTCTCGGCGGGCAGGCGGTAATAGGGACGCGCGACCGCATGCGCGACCGCGCCATCGGCATAGGTGAAGAGTGTTGCCTTCTGCAAAATCCCTGTTCGCGCAGGCGTCCAGCTGAGTTCAGCGCCGCCCGCTACGGCCTGTTCGGCGGTCCTGATTCCCACCGGAAACGCCATGCCAGCCCCACTGCCGCCTAATGAAAAGCGCTCTGTCACCGGCAACCTGTCGCGGGAATATTGCGCCTTCGCATTCAGTTTCAGGGCGACGCGCTTCGACAGGGTGCGCACGGCCACCGCCTGCACATTGGCCTTGGTGAAGATTTTTTCCGAAAAGCCGGTGAAGGCCCGCGCGCCCAAGATGCCCACGCCCCGGCTGACGACCGCCGACAGAGCCTGCGCCTGCCGCTGGTCGGAGTGCGACCAGGACGCGCCCAGCCGCACTGCCCGCGATTTATAGTCGCCAAATCGGACATCAAGGAAATAATTGCTGCTGTCGATTCCGTCGATCGAGGCGTTCACGGTCAGGTTGGTCTTGTTGGAGCGGACCAGCGCGTGGCTGATCGTCAGCCCCGCCAGCGTCGCTTCTCCTTCGATCGGCCGGTCGCGCACGCGGCTTTTCATATGGGCGATGTTGGCGGACAGGGTCGTGCCATTGCTGCCGATCGGGGTGGAGTGGCTAAGGGAAAAGAGTTGATAGCGCTCCGGGTAAAAGGGCAGATAGCCCGCGATCCGAGTGCTGTCGCCTTCGCGCAGTAGCCCATTGGCCGTGACCGACAATTGCGCCTGCACGCCGTCGATCACGTTGTTGACGGCGCTATTGTCGATCAGGATGCCGATCTGCACCTGCTCCCGCTTGACTATCAGGTGCAGGATCAGATCGCCTTCGCCCCCGCCTTGGCGCACCCGCGCCTCGACGCTTTGGCCCGGTATGTCGCGCAGCAGGCCCAGCGCGCGTTCCAGCGTCGCCTTGCGCAGCGGCGTATCGCGCTTCAGCCGCCGCATCTGCGCATCGATCAGGCGGGTCGGCATGCTGGGGGAAACGCCCGCCAGCCGATATTCCTTCACCCGTCCTTCGACCAAGCGCACGATCAACTGACCGCCTGCGGGCACCTGCGCCGGGATGGATACGGAATAGAAGGCGATGTCGCTGCGGGCGTAGGCATCGCTTACCGCCTTCGCCACCGCCTGCAATGTCTCGCGCGTCAATGGCCGTCCGATCAACGGAGCCACCGCCTTGTTCAGCAGCGGCATGGGCAGGGAGGTGCCCATATAATGCACCCGCGCCAGCCGGACGCTTTCGGCCGCGTTACCCACCGTTCCGACCGCAGGGGCGGGCGCGGCGACAGTTACGGAAGGGGAAGGGGCAATGCCCGGTGCGACCCGATCAGCCCTATCCCGGTCGATCACTGGCGCAGAGGCACCCTCTCCCGGCCCGGCGATCTGCGCCGCTGCGGGAGCGGCCATTGTGACGAGCGCCACCGCCGCCACAATCGCCTTCAGCTCATCCAGAACCCTGTTGAAACCCATTTGCCCCATGCCGCCCCACGCCATGGAAAATGGCGCCTGCCAGCATCAGGGCCTAGAGCAATGTCTTTGCGATTTGGCCCCGAAGTGGAACCGATTTGGTGCATTTCAGCCCGATTCTCCATCGGGACAAGCGGCGATTGTCACCAGATTGGCGGGATCGGCCCAGAGGTGGAGCGGGAAGGGCGTAGGGCCGGTCGAGCCGTTGCGCACGTCAGGCCCCCCGCGCTGGAGGCGAGAGGAGGGAAATTACGCAGGTCGCGCCCCTTCCCCTCCGTCAGGCCGTTGGCCTGCCACCTCCCCATCTGACGATGGGGAGGATTTATTTAACGCCCGGCACTCCCAAACTTCCGTCATCCCGGCGGAAGCTGGGTTGACGAGATATGTAGGGATCAGATTCCGGGCACTCCCAACAGTCGCGCCTCATCCTTCAGCCTTGCGGCCTGCCCCGGATTGGCCTTGCGCGCCGCCTCATACACCGCCTGCGCCTTGGCCGTTTCGCCGAGCGTCATCCGGCTGCGCATCAGCATGATCCAGCCGTCGACATTGCCGGGATTGGCCTTGAGCTTGGCCTCCAGCCCCGACACCATGCCCTCTATCATCGCGTCCTGCTGGCCCTTGGGAAGCTGCGACGCCGACTGCATCTGCTCGCGGCTTGGGCCGGGGATGGCGGCTGTCGCGACCGAGCCGATCGGCGGATGCGGCGCGGTGGGCTTTACCGCTGCCAGCCGTTCCTTGACTTCGATGCCGTTGATCTTGCCCACCTGCTCGATCGTACGGCGCAGGTCCGCTTCCCATGGCGCACCGGGCGGCGTGTCGGCTAGCAGGGCCAGCCAGTCGCGGATCGCGCCCTCATGATCCTTGGCCAAATCCTTGCGCACCGCCTGGAAGTATCTCGCGCGTGGCTCCTTGGGGTCGAGCTTTACCGCCTTGTCGAAAGCATCGGCGGCTTCCTTTGGCATCGGGTCATGCTCGCTTGCCATCACCACCGCTTCGCCGAGCGATGACCAGAAGGTCGCGTTGTTCGGGGCGAGCTTCACCGCACGGCGATAGGCGCGCGCCGCGTCGGCGTGGCGGCCATTTTCGAAATAGGCCCAGCCGAGCATCTGCCAGCCTTCCGCGTCATTGGGATTGGCGCCCACACGCTCCTGCAAGCCACGAATGACGCTTTCCGGATCGGAAGGCTGCTGGCCGGGCGCGGCGAAGGGGGCGGAGGCCGATGCCGTCTCCGCCTTTTCCGGCCGGTCGCGCCAGACATTATAGCCGACCGAAACGATCGCCAGCCCCGCCGCTCCGATGAGAGCCATGCGCCCCACGCTCAGCTTCGCCACTTCCACACCCCCGATAATCTCAACTGCTCTCTAGCGTGACGCAGCGGAATTGATAGAGTGCCCAAAGACTTGATCCGCGCACGATAAACCGGCAGGGGCATCGCCGGGGCTGCGGGTGATCTCGCAAGAGGGGGGCAATAAGTGACTGAGCGCGTGCGTATCGCGATCGTCGGGTCGGGACCGGCGGGGATGAGCGCGGCCGCGCGCGCGGCGCAGCTGGGCATATCCCACCTTCTGATCGAAAAGACGGACCATCTGTCCGACACGATCTTCAAATATCAGAAGGGCAAGCATGTGATGGCGACGCCCAGCCAGCTCGTGCTGCGGTCCGATTGCGATTTCGATGCGGGCAAGCGCGAGGCGATCCTTGGCCGCTGGAACGAGCAGGCCGCCGCGCAGGGCCTGAACGTCGCTTATAATGCAGAGGTGAAGGCGATCAGCGGGACGGGCGATCCCATCCCCGGATCGGTCCAGAAGATCGTGGAGCGCAAGCGGGACGGCTCGACCGATACAAAGGAAATCCAGCGGCTCGCCCCACCATACCGGCTGACACTGACCGATGGTCGGGAGATCATTGCCGACGCGGTGATCATGGCTATAGGGACGCAGGGCAATCCCAACCTGATGCGCGTTCCGGGCGCGGATCTGCCCCATGTGCAATATCAGCTGGACGACCCGGCCGACTATAATGACGAACATATCTTCGTCGTCGGCACCGGGGACGCGGGCATTGAGAATGCCATGGGCCTTGCCGCTGACGAGGCGCAGGGAAATGTCGTCACTATCCTGAATCGGGGAACGGAGTTCGCCAGCGCGAAACCTGCCAACGTCAAAGCGCTGATGACCGCCGCCGAAGCCGGTCGCCTGTCGATCATGACGGAATCGACCACGGCGAAGATCGAGCCGGGCTTCATCACGCTCGACAGCCGCGATGGCGAGGTGAAGGTGCAATGCGATCGCATCATCGCCCGCATGGGGTCGGCCCCGCCGCGCGCCTTCGTCGAAAGCTGCGGCGTTGAGTTTGCGAGCAACGATCGGCTGGCCTTCCCCAAGCTGTCGCCGGTGTTCGAAAGCACCGCGCCCGGCATTTTCGTCATCGGCGCGCTGGCGGGCTATCCGCTGATCAAGCACTGCATGAATCAGGGCTATGACGTTGTCGAATATATCAACGGCAATCGCGACCTGAAGCCTGCGGACGAGCCGATTTTGGCCGCCAAATTCGCGGCGCTGCCGGGGCAGAAAAGCGTCGCCGAATGGCTGGAATATCTGCGGACCAACGTATCGATCCTGGAAGGGCTGTCGCCGCTCCAGATGCGCGAGTTCATGCTGGACAGCGAGGTTCGCGCCTACCGCTCCGGCGAGGTGATTTTCGAGAAGCATGATCCCGGCTCCTCGCTATTCGGCATCGCGGCTGGGCAAGCGCTGGTCGAGGTTGCGCCGGGGACCGAGGTTGCGATCGAGGCCGGGAGCATCTTCGGCGAAGTCGGTCTGATTTCCGGCCGCCGCCGGGGTTCGACGGTGCGCGCGGGGACGGACTCGATCATGGTGGAGGTGTCGCGGACGGCGGCGCTGAAGCTCATGTCGTCCAACCCGCCCGCCAAGCGCGCCATCACCCGCATTTCGACCGAGCGGCAATTGCTCCAGATGTTCGGCGCGGGGCTGACCCCTGCCGACCTTACCGAAGTGCTCGACGGCGCCGAGATCAAGACCGTCAAGGCGGGCGAGGCGATCCTGACTGAAGGCGATCTGGGCAACGACATCTATGTGATCCGGGTCGGCTCCATGATCGTGGAGAAGAAGATCGGGGGGAAGAACGTCTTCCTCTCCTACCTCCCCGCCGGCTCCTATGTGGGCGAAATGGCGCTGATCGCGGGCGGGCCGCGCACCGCCACGGTCAAGGCGACGGTGAAGTCCGAGGTCATCAAGCTGAACGGCGACGCCTTCGCCCGGCTGATGGCCGCCAAGCCCGCCTTGCTGGAGCGTGCCCGCCGCGACATGGCCGCGCGGCAGGACGTCAACGCCTTCATCGAAAGCCGCAAGGACAGCTTCTCCACCGTCGTGGATATGTATTCAGAGACGGCAAAGTTCCTGGTCGACAACGGTATCGGCGAGGCGACCGACGTGCTGCTGATCGACGAACATCTCTGTGTCGGCTGCGACAATTGCGAAAAGGCGTGCGCTGACAGCCATGAGGGCTTGTCGCGCCTCGACCGGGAGGCGGGGCGCACCTACGCGCATCTGCATGTGCCGACGAGCTGCCGCCATTGCGAGCATCCGCACTGCATGGCCGACTGCCCGCCCAACGCGATCCATCGCGGGCCGGACGGCGAAGTCTTCATCGACGAAACCTGCATCGGCTGCGGCAATTGCCAGCGCAACTGCCCCTATGGCGTGATCCGCATGGACAGCGTGCCGCCGGAAAAGCCGGGTTTGCTCAGCTGGATGTTCTTCGGCGCTGGACCGGGGCCGGGTGAGCCGTCCAAGAAATGGCGCTACAAGCATGCCGAACCGGGGGTTGAGAAGCCCAAGAAGGCGATCAAATGCGACATGTGTTCGGGCATTGATGGCGGCCCGGCTTGCGTGCGTGCTTGTCCGACCGGCGCCGCCATTCGCGTGTCGCCGGAGGATTTCCTGACCGTCGCCCGTCTTGATGGGCAGGCGAATTGAGCATGGGCATCTCAATTCTTCCCCTGCTCTTCGCGCAAGCTAGGACGCATCTTTCAGCCGCTTCACAAGAGCAAACCGCCTTGAGTTGGTTACCCCTACCTCCGTTCGGGCTGAGCTTGTCGAAGCCCTTTACTCTCTTGAAGAAAAGTGAAGCCCTTCGACATTTGAGCGAGACGGGTGGCTCGCTCAAACAGGGCGAACGGAGGAGAGCTAATCTCGATACGATGACGCTGCAAACCAAAGTGATCATCCTCTGATGGCCACACGCGCTACCTCCACCCGCCGCGTCAAAGGCGAAACCCTCCATGACGGGTTCCTGCGCCACGCCAATTTCCGCTGGCTGAAGATCGCTTGCCTTCTCTGCCTGCTCGTCATCGCCACTTATCTGATGATCGACGTCACGCCCCATCATAATGGCGGCAGCTGGTACGGCTACACGCTCGGCACCATCGGCGTCGGCCTCATTCTCTGGCTCACCCTGCTGGGCCTGCGCAAGCGCGCCATGACGCGCGGTCGCTGGTCGCTCAAGGCATGGACGAGCGCGCATGTCTATCTGGGCCTCAGCCTCGTCGTCATCGGCACGCTGCACACGGGCTTTCAGCTTGGGTGGAACGTTCATACGCTCGCCTATGTGCTGATGATGCTGGTGATCCTTTCCGGTCTGTTCGGCATCATCGTCTATGCGACCCTGCCCACGGCGCTCAGCAACAATCGCGCGGAAATGACGCAGGTGCAGATGCTGGAGGCGATCCGAGCCATTGACCGCCAACTGCACGACGCCGCCCAGCCCCTGCCCCACGAACAGGCCAGCCTCGTTCGCCAGTCCCTTAATGACGATCCCTTCGGCGGCAGCCTGATCGCCCGCCTGTCCGGCCGCTATCCGCGCTGCGCCACCGCCGCCGCGCAGGCGTCGCTCCGCCATTGGACCGGCGACCATCCGGATACGGGTAAGGAGCCTCTGGAAAAGGTCGATGCCCTGCTCGAACGCAAGCAGGCGATGCTCGCCCGCCTCCGCCGCCACCTGCGGCTAAAGGCGCTGCTGGAAATCTGGCTCTACGTCCATGTGCCCGCCACCTTCGCCCTGCTGGCCGCGCTGACCGCGCATATCGTCAGCGTCTTTTTCTACTGGTGAGCGCCATGAGCTTCACAGTCCGCCAGATCAGCCTCACCGCCGACGGTCGCGAGATCGTCCGCAGCGCGACGCTCGCCAAGCCGCAGCTCACATTGGGCCGCGCGTCCACCAACGACATTCACCTCCCCGACCTCGCGCTCGAACCCGATCACGCGCGGATCGAGCGGGTCGACGCGCGCACCATCCGCGTTCGCGCCACCGGCACGCTCGGCTTCGATGTCGAAGGCCGCACCACCCGTTCGGCCGACATAGATGCCAGCAAGGGCGCGGAACTGCGCTTCGGCGGCCATCGCATCACGGTTTCGCGCGAGGACGAAGCGACCATCCTATCCATCCGCCGCGTCGATGCCGTGTCTGAAGCATCGGAGGAAAAGGAGGAGGCCCGCGTCTTCTCCTTGGCGCGCCTGCTGCCGGGCAAACGCCTCACCGCCTGGGGGCTGGCGCTCGCTATCCTCATCGGCTTCCTCGCTATTCCCATCTACAGCTACGCCACCCGTCCGGCCGACGACATGCGCAACATCTACAGCGTGAAGGGCGATGGCGCATGGTCATCCGGCCCCTTGAGCCAGGCCCACCACGCGCTCGAAGGCCGCTGCGAAACCTGTCACCAAAAGGCGTTCGTGTCCGTCCGCGATACCGCCTGCCAGACCTGCCACAAGTCCGTCCATGACCACGCCCCCGCCGCCCGCATCGCCATGGCGCGCGCGGAGCCGGGCATTGGCGGCAAGTTCCTGAACCTCGTCGCCACGACCTTCGGCAAGCCGCCCGAAGGCGCCTGCGTCGATTGCCACCGCGAACATGAAGGCGCAGGACCGATGCAGCCCGCGCCACAGGCGTTCTGCACAGACTGCCACGGTAGCCTCAAGGATCGGCTGAAGGACAGCAAGCTCGCCAACGCCAGCGATTTCGGCACGGATCACCCCCAATTCACCGCGCTCGTCCAATATAATCCCGGCAAGCACCCCAGCTTCACCCGCGCCTCCCTCGACGCCAAACCGATGGACGACAGCGGTCTCAAATTCCCGCACGACGTCCACCTGTCAAAGACCGGCGGCGTCGCCCGCATGGCCCGCACGCTGGGCGCGCAATCGGGCTATGGCGACGCGCTCGCCTGCAAGGATTGCCACCGGCCGACCGCCGACGGCGTGCGCTTCCTGCCCGTCGATATGGAGCGTGATTGCCAGTCCTGCCACAGCCTCGCTTTCGAGACGATCGGCGGCACCGTCCGCACCCTGCGCCATGGTCAGCCCGATCAGGTGATCGCGGACCTTCGCGCCTATTACCGCTCCACCGCGCCCGCCGCGCCGCTCTCGCTCGGCGGCATGGCCCGTCGCCGCCCCGGCGACTATGCGGAGGGCCGCGTCTATCACGCCTATTTCGGCGCAGCGGCCGATCGTCCCTCCCGCGCCGATGACGCCATCCGCGCGGTCTTTTCCAAGGGCGGGGCCTGTTATGACTGCCACATCGTCACCGGGGGCGGGACGAGCTGGCAAGTCGCGCCCGTCAACCAGCCCATGCGCTACATGATGAAGGGCTGGTTCGATCATAAGGCGCACGCTACCGAGAGTTGCGAAAGCTGCCACGCCGCGCCCAAAAGCCATGACGCGCGCCAATTGCTGCTGCCCGGCATCGACAGCTGCCGCACCTGCCATGGCGGTGAAAAGGCGAAGGCCGATGTGCCGTCCGGCTGCGCCATGTGCCACAGCTATCATGTCGGCGACGGCGCGCCATGGACGCCCGCCGATCGCGCGGTCAGACGGGATCAGGCGGACAGGCCGCGGCGCACCGGCCGCGACGGGTAAGGGGGAGCTAAAGACCATGCTGATCGCCCAGATCACCGACATTCATCTTGGCTTCGACCCCGGCAATCCGGCGGAGCTTAACCGCCAGCGGCTCGATCAGGTGCTGCGCGCTCTGATCGACGGCCCCAACCGCCCGGACCTGCTGCTCGCGACCGGCGATCTGACCGAGCGGGGCGACACCGAAAGTTATCGCGCGCTCGCGGAAGCCTTTGCGCAATGCCCCTTCCCGGTCTGGCCAGCCATGGGCAATCATGACGACCGCGCCAATTTCGCGCAGCATTTTCCCCACATTCCGCAGCAGGACGGCTTCGTCCACTACGCCATCCCGCTGGAAAACCGCCGCATCCTGATCCTCGACACGCTGGAGCCCGGCCGCCACGGCGGCGCCTTCTGCGAGGCCCGCGCGGAATGGCTAAGCGCCCGCCTCGACGAGGATGCCGGAACGCCCACCCTCATCGTCCTGCATCATCCCCCGGTCGAAGCCGGGATCGAATGGATGAACACCCACCCGGACGAACCCTGGGTCCAGCGCTTCGCCGCCACCATTGCGAACCGCCCCAGCATCGCCGCGCTGCTCTGCGGCCACCTCCACCGTACCATCACGGCGCCGTGGCAGGACACGACCGTCGCCATCTGCTCCTCAACCGCCCCGCAACTCGCGCTCGACCTGCGCCCGATGGACGCGGACGCCCCCGACAACCGCCCGATGATCATCGCCGACGCGCCCGCCTATGCGCTTCACCGCTGGACGAAGCATGGCCTTGTCACCCATTTCGAAACGACGGGCGATCAGGCGACGCTGGCAAAGTTCGACGCGAGCATGCAGCCGCTGGTCCGCATGCTGATGGATGAACGGCCGGGGTGACGGCGGCGTCCGCCAGAATCTGAGCAAGGCCGCTGCGCCCAACCGGATGGGGAGGGCGTGAGGAATGGACGCCCCTTCGGCATACCGTCCCTTGTACAAGATGACGGGCTGATGAGGGCCGTGTCGATCCGCATGACCTTTGGAGTTAGGGCGGATTGCGGACTTTCTCCCCTCCCGCAGGCGGGAGGGGTCGGGGGTGGGCTTGAGTAACATTCGCCTTGCTTTGCAGCGGCTCGCCGACTCCCTCTGCCACCCTTTCTATGTGCGAAGGGGCATGTCCTGATGGGGTGGGAAACGGAACGGCAGCATTGCGGTTGCAGATGCTTGATACCGAAAGGTGATCCCGTTAGCCTATCCAAATGCCGGAACTTAAAAAATTTACCTCATTGGTCGTTTTGTTAGCCGTTGTGGGAATAATTATTAGGGGATTTTCAGACCTCGTAGAGGAGCATGAGCAAAAATGCAGAGAGAACGTTAAGGTGATCGTGCACAATCAAGCTCTCTGGCAGCAATTCCGCTCGCAAGCTCAAGCCGCTTACCGGAAGGAGGCAGCACAAACACCTCCCATGACGGGACGGACTTACTATAGTTCAGTGGGTGAATTTAAAGTTTTGTACGGGAAAAATCGGACATACTTTCGACCAGCCGCCGATAATGAAATAGTGCGCGATGACCTCTTCATAATGAAAGATCACAAGACCGTCGCTCAATTCGTGGATTTCATATATCAGTATGGAGGTTCATTGGACGGCCCCACCTCATTCAACTGCCTACATCATTATAGAGAAATAAGCGCTTCCCATTGATAAGCCGTGGGGTGCTCATACTCCATCGTCCCCATCGCATTTCGCCCCTGAAACATGATAGGCTCGCGCGCGGCCGTCGTCGGCGCCACGATCGGCGGCAGCAGGAGACCAGCCAATGGCCCGGAACGACGACGATCTGTCAGCGCTCGATGTGCTCATTGTCACCGCGCTTATAGGCCTCACCCTGGGCGTGGGCTGGAAACTGTGGGGATCGCTCTTTAGCTCATAGGTGCCCTGGCGGTTATCGCGAGGCTAACCCACAGATCGTGCAGCCGTGGTCGACCTGGCCGCACATCCCCCTCACCGCAGCAAAGGCGGCCGCCACGCCTTCATGTCCACATCATCGCTGACCTTGTAGGGCACGCCCTTCGACGTCAGGAATAGCCGCTCCATCTCGGGCCGGGTGAAGGGCCGCGATCCGAGGCGTCCGAATACGGCGATCTGGCCGCCCGTTTCGTCCACCGCCCGGTCGCGGTCCAGGCCCTTGGATAGCGCCACCGCAGGGGTGGGCGTGCGTGCCCAGGCGATCAGTTCGGGCTTGGGCGCGGGGGAGAAGCCATAGAAATTGGGTTGGCTCGCCGGGCTGGTCAGCTGGATCACCTTCATGCCGTTCCGGCCGTCCGCGACATAGGCGAAGAGGGAGGCGTTGGTGGTGCCGACGATGACATCCTCCACGTCGGTCATCTGTCCGCCGAACGTCTCCCTGGCATAGAGGCTGGGCTTCAAGGGATTGGTGATGTTGACGATCGCCAAGCCCTCGGCCTTCGCCGCGACATAGGCATAGGTGCGCGCCAGATAGATGCGGCGCGCGTCCTTCAGCGGCACGGTTGCGGATGAGACGGCCACCGGATCGGTGAGCTTCGTCACATCGAACAGTTTCAACCCGTCGGCGTCGGTGACCCAGAGGTAGCGGAACTGGATCGCGCTCGCCCGCGCATCCTTGAGCGGGCGGACGGCGGCGAGGCGTGGGTGCAGCGGATCGGCAAGGTCCACGACCACCAAGCCCACGTCAGCGGTGATATAGGCGATTTGCCCGGCGAGCTGGATATGTCGCGCGCCGTTCAGCACGCCATCGGGGTTCCAGGTGACGGCGCGCTTCAGGAAATTATTGCGGAACTCGCCATCGGCCATGGTCTCGATATTGACCATGATCAGCCCCTCGACGCTGTCCGTCACCGCCGCATAGCTGTAGATCGGCAGGAAGGGCTGTTCCTGGTTGATCTCGCGCAGTTCCTTGGTGCTGCGCAGCGGGTTGATCGGCTGATTGGTCGGCAACGCCATGCAGGTCGCGTTTTTCGATACGACGCCCGTATTGTGGCCGAGCTTCGAGAACGGCCCGCTGACGATCGGCTCGGAAAAGCCCTTGTTCGCGATCGACGCGACGTCATAGACGCGGAAGCCGCCCTTCCCTTCGGCCACATACATATATTCGCCGCGCAGTTGCAGGCAGCCGACGCGATCGCGCGTGCCCTTCACGACATTGCGGAATTCCTCGATCGGCTGCGTCTCGCCCGAACCCTTGCTGTCGAAGAACTTGCCCCGGACCCAGTTTTTCAGCTCGCGGCCATTCTGCTCGACATGCAGCTTCCAATAGTCGGGATAGGCATATTTCTGGAGGTAGGACCCGATCACCGCCTGCGGCTCGTCCCATTCGGTGACGCGGATCGCCTCGAAGCCGCCCTCCAGCCCGGTCCACGCATTCAGCCCCACGAAATTGACGAAGTTCGTGCCGAGCAACATCAGCTGCGACATGATCGCATTATTGTCGTCCTTGGCCGACAGGTGGCAGTCGGAGCAGGTCTTCGTCTCGGTCTTGCGCACCGTATGCGGGAAGTGCGGCGCAAACGCCTGTGACGAGAAGCCGATGCCCGAAATCGGCGGCTGTTGGATATAGATGCGCTCGCGGTTGATGTTGGTCGATGACAGCACCAGCGCGGACGTCGACCGGACAGGCGCCGTCTCATTCCCCTTGGTCGTCATATGCTTGCCAAGCTGGAACATCTCGTCGCGCGCGACCTGCGGGTTGTAGGTGGCGAAGTTGCGCGTCTCCTCCCCGTCATAATGGTGCAGCGAGGTCTTCCAGTTCGCCTCGATCGGCAGATGGCAGCCGCCGCAGCTCGTCGTCCAGCTCAAGTGACAAGTGAAGCAGGCCATGGAGTCATCGCCATGCGCCCGGTCGTCCTTGGCCACGCCGGGGCCGAAGGCGAAGCTGCCATCCTCCGCGCCCGACTTGCTCATAAGCTTGGCGCGCGCCGCCTTCGCATTGAAGTGGGGATTGGCGGCGTCCACCGAATCCTTGACGAGGCTGACTTCCCACTCAAGGCTGGGATCGACGATCGACCGCTGGATCAGCTTGCGCCGCCCGCTCGCATCGTAGAACCATTCGAACCGCCGCTTGCCATCCGGGTTGCGCAGCAACGCCAGGTTGGTGCCCTTTGGCGGGGCGGCCGGTCCCGAGGTCAGCAGCGTCGGATAGGCGTCAGCCGTGCCGTGGCAATCCTTGCACCCGATCTCGATCGCGTTTGCCACCTCGCCATAGATGAAGCCGTTGCCATGGCTGTCCTGCGCGAAATGGCAGTCGGCGCATTGCAGGCCCTTTTCGGCGTGGATGTCCATGAGGTGGACGGACTTGCCCGGATTGACGCCGGGCTGGACGAACTTGCCTTCGCCCTTCTTCCGCCATTTTTCGGGATCGTCGTTCGACACGATCTTGCCGTCCGCATCGAGCAGATTGCCCTCCCGGTCGCGCTTGAACACGCCACGGAAGTTCCAGCCATGGCCGTGATAGTCGGCGAACTGCGTGTCCTTCGCCTTGTCATTGAGGTCATAGACGTTGCGCAGGAAATCGAGGTCTGCCCATTTACCCTTCGGCCCGGCCCCTTCCGGATTGCGCTCCAGCGTCTTGTGAACCTCGGCTGCGTCCGGATATTTCTGCTTCTCCGGCCACATCAGCGCCGCGTCGGATTCATAGTCCCACATGGTGTAGCCGAGATAGCTGTTCAGGAAGATATTGGGCTGGTGCATGTGGCAATTCATGCACTGCGCCGTCGGGATCGCGCGCGTGAAGGTGTGGCGGATCGGATGCCCGCTTTCCTTGACCGCGCCGATGGGATGATCCGGCGTTTCGTCATGGGCACCCTTCAGCGCGCCATGTTCCATCTTGTTTGCGATGGTCGGGTCCACCGTCGCCGTCTGCCCGTCGCGCCCATATTGCGCATAGGTCAGGCTATGCCTCGGCTCGCGGTCGTTGGCATAGACGACATGGCATCCCGAACAGCCCGAATGGCGATAGTCGCCCGGCTGATCATTGGTCCCCATGAACCACATATAGGGGTCGTTGAGGCGCGTCTTGTGCAGGTTCAGCACCGGGATCGCCACGCGCAGGCCCGTCCCCGGCCCCCGGCTTGATTGCTTGAGGTCGGGCCGTCCCGGTTCCTCCAGCCGCTGGATGGCGCCAGTGGGATTGGGCAGGCCGATCTCCGGGAATTGCGTCGCGATATTGCGCCCGCCCCGCTCGAACACGCGGAACACGTCGCCGGGCGGCGTCACCTGCCAGTTGGGTAGCGGATAGAGTTCGGCCAGCGCGCCGCGCGCCTTCTGCTCGGCCGTCAGCGTGCCGGGGGGCGAACCGGGCGAGACGATCTTCGCGGGCTTGCCATCCTTGGTATATGCCTCGCCGAAGATGTAATTTTTGAACGGCACGATCCCGTTATTATAGGCCGCGCCGCCCCACAGCATCGCGCCCGACGCCATCAGGGACCGCTCCGCCGCCTCGATCGTCTGCATATGGCACGACCCGCAAGCCTCCCGCGCCACGCGATAGTCGCTGGGGTTCACGAAGCGCACGAACTCCGGCGCTTCGCGGTTGAGCAGGGCGTAAGTCCGTTTTGGGTTCGCCGAGGACGGATAATGCCAGCTTCCCGGATAGCGCGGCAGCACATGCGCCTTGTCCCGCGCCGCGACATAGGCGGGATCTTCGAAACCATGGGCGGGATCGCCGCGCACCGTCGCGTCGCCGCCGTGGCAATCGACGCAGCCCAGCATTACGGCCGGGGTTGCGTGCATCGACGGTTCGTCGGTCTTGGTGTGGCAGCTATAGCAGCCATCCGACTTGGCCGCGACCTGATCGGCGGTCTGGCTCATCGGCGCGGCGGGTGTCTTGGCGTAAATCCGCTCGACCGGCTTTTCCGCGTCCGAGGCGTGGAGGATGACAACCGGCACCGTCATCGCGGCTAGGATCAGCAACAGAAAGGCGAAGAACGGCCGCATCAATAACTCAGGATCAGGTTGCCGAGCACCGAATAATATTCCCGGTTGCGCTCGCTATTGGTGAAAAGGTCGCGGAAGCCCGCGCCCGGCAGCAGGGTCGCGCCCGACAGGCGAAACACGATATTCTGCGTAGCCTTTGGCCGCCAGATCGCGGCGGTGGACAGGTCCCAGCCGATCGACTTGGGAATGCTCCCCTCATTGCGCAAAGCCTGCAAGGTAGCCGTATTCTCAAACCACAAATGGTTGGCATTGGCCGACAGCCGCAGTTCCGGCAGCACGTCAAAATCCGCCCCCGCGCCGATCAGCATCGTGCCCGGATTGTTGAAGTTCGACTGGCCCTGCTCCTTCGAGGAGCGCAGGGAGTTCAGGATGCCGTTGCGCCCATTGATGCCGATGACGCGCCCACCGCCCGCAAAGGGGATGGTCTGCCTGATCCAATAGCTGGTGTCGGCGCCTGCAAAGATCGGGTTCTCGAAAATCGCGTCGAAGCCGTTTTCGCGATTGTCATAGGGATCGCCATCGCCGCTCGCATAAAGTCCCGACAGGCGGAAACGCATCCAATCCTTGTCGATGCTCGCCTCGGCAGCGGCGAAGAACGCCCTGATCTGCGCAGGTTCCGAGGTGAAGAAGCTGTTCCGATCCTCCCCCAGCGCGCCGTAAACAGATGCCGTGAGGTTGATCCGCCCGACCCGCCCATCGGCATTATAGCCCAGATAAACGACATCATAATCCCGCCCGCGCAGGTCGCCGAGCAGGGCTGGCCGCACCGGAAAGCCATTGTCATCAATCTCGATCCGCCCGGCCTCGCGGTTCATATTATAGACGGCGGTGATCTGGCTGGTGAGGCCGGGGATCAGGAAGTCCTGCCGGTACAGGTTCGCCAGAAACACCCAGTCGCGGCGCGGCGACTGCACGACGGAGTTCAGGCCGCTGTTCGTATCCTTTTCCAGCCGCCAAAAGGCCGCGAGGTTGAACTGGAAACGGTTATTGTCGCGATTGCCGAACAGCCGGATACCCAACTGCTGGTCGTTGAACAGGAAACCGCGAAAATCCGACTGGAACGGCTGAATGCCGACGCGGATCGAGCGGAAGTCATAGCGATCCGACGTATTCGCCAGATGGTAATCGATGAAGGCTTCCTGCACCCCCAGAAAATGGTCTGTCCGGTGGCTCGGCTTCGATGGCTCGACGAACAGCACCCGTCGCTCGGGCACGTTCACATGATTGATATTATAGGCCAGCGTCAGCCGATATTCGATCTCCGGCGGCTTGAACGCGGTCGATCCCTTGATCAGCGCCACGCCGCCGATGAAGGTCTGGCTCAGCACATAGCTCGCATCCTTGCCGAACACGTTGATGCTGCCCGGCCGCTCAGTCGTCTGGACGCCGACGGGAATGGGGAAGGTGCGCGGCTCGATCACCGTATCGCTCACCGCATTGGCGACGAAGAACCAGTCGTCGCCCTTGATCGGCAGCCACTTGACCTTCTCGCGGTTGATCGGCCGGTCGCCCTTCAGCGTGTTCTGGCCATAGGGGTCGAACCAGCGTTCCTTGACTACGCCGAGCGATTCAATCAGCCGCCAGCGATCCGGGATGGGCACCTGATCGACCGGAAAAGCCTCAGGCGGCGGCGCGCGCACGGCTCCCGGATTATCCTGCGTCACTGCTTCGGGCAGCGGCGTTTCATAGCCGGGCCTGCGGCGGCCCTCGATCGATTGATCATCGGCACCCGCTTCGGGCGCGTTCAAAATCTCTTCCCAATTATCGGGCGGAGGCGGCGGCACGGGCTCGCCCGGCTGCGCCAGCGCAAAGAGCGGCAGGAAAGCGGCAAGCCCCATCGCTACAGGCCCTGACACACATTTTGCGACGCGCTGTCGAGGAACGGCGCAAAGGGACAGTTCACATAACGCAGCCGCACCGACGCATTGCCTAGGTCCACGACGATCTGGTCCGCCCGGATCGCGGCAGGGGCGTTGCCGATGCCGCCGCCGCGCTGCCCGCCATTATGCGCGCCCAGGAAGCTGATCATGTCGTCCTGATCGATGCCGTCGCCCGACACGCCGATCGCGCCGACCAGGACATTACCGCGATAGATGGGCACTGAACCGGGGAATATCTGGACGCCGTTCTGGATGCGATTGCCCGCGCCCACGCCTGTCACAGCCGAACAACGCTGCGGCGTGTCGGTCGCGCTCGCGCCCGTCACGAAGCCAAGATGCGCGGCCAGATCACCCACCACCAAAGCCGATTGCAGCCCGGTCGAGAAAGGATTGAACTGCGCGATTGGGCGGGAGAACGGCCCATTGGGACGCCCCACTTCGCCATCGGGGAAATAGGGGCGCGACAGATTGCCATTCGCCCGGTCGGTAAAGGCATGGGTGCCCGTCAGTGCGGATGGATCATTCATGAACGTCCGCGCCTTCCCCACAAAGGCCGCAACATCCGCGCTGCTGCTCGCCAGCAGGTCCGGCCCCGCATGCGCGCCCGAGAAAAACGCTGCCGTCCGCGCCTTCTGCAAGCTCACATCAGTGCCAAAGATCGGCGCATCGGGCGACCGCACGATCCCCAGCGCTGCGCCCCGCGTATCCACCACGCTGATCGTCACCTGTGCACGGCTGTCGAGCGGCTGCCTGATCTGCGCGCGCGCCCGGCTCATGATGGTGAAAGCTTCCTCCAGCACCGCCGTCACCTCTGCGGCGGTCAGCGGCTGCGCGACATCGCCTGCATCGGTCGCCGCCCGGATCGGGAAGCGATTATTGCCCGACCCATCCGTCAGAACAAAGGCGTCACGATTGGAAAACTCCGCCACCCGCGAAGCCCGCACGCCCGAAAGCTCGCTGCCATAAGCGACCCCCGCCAGCACCATCGGCGCAGGATCGCCATAATAGCCGCGCACCGCAACCAGCGACCCGGCGCTGCCATTGAGCGCGGCGAAGCTCGCCGAGCCGCTCGCCATCAACCCCGCATAAGCGGCGTCCGAATAGCGCAGCGACGTGCCGTCCACGAAGATACGATTGGCGCGTATACTATCCGGCGCCTCGAACCCCAGCGTCCCCGCCAGCGCGATATATTCCTCGGGATCATTATCCGTATCGGTGACATTCGCGTCGGACCCATAGACCCCGTCCGCCATTACCCCAACGCCGCCGACGACCACGCCATTTTTGTAAAGCGGAAAGCCGCCCGGATCGGCCGCCAGCCCCAGCGGCGACCGCTTCGGCCCGATCATCGCTTGTGAACCCGACGACATGTAGCGCGCCGACAGGTCCGAACAGGGCAGCTGGCTGAACTGCACGCCGAACAGCGGCCCGCTCTCCAGCCCCACCGTCCCCGGCGCGGGCGGGAAATGTTCCTGCACGATCATGCTCGCCGTGCGCGTCGAAAAGGCGTTGCCGCCGCTCGACAGATAAGCTCCCGTGATCGCCTTGCTGATCGCGCCAGCCTCGGCCGGGACGGTCAGATTCTGCGCGTCGATATTCTGCCCGTTAGGCGCCGCGCTGGTCGTTGCGCTCGCCCGCGCGCCGTTCATGCGGAATACGGCCAGCACGTTACCGACTCGGTCTGTAACCGCGATGACCGCTGGCAGGCTCCGCGCCTGCGCCTCAGCGGTCGCATGCGCTACGACATTCTCCACATCGGCGACGGTTAGCGCCTCCTGCGCCGGATCGGCATAGAGGCGCGTCGGCGTGGGCGTCGGGGTCGGGGTGGGCGACCCGCCGCTTCCGCCACTGCTGCCGCCGCCACCGCCGCAGGACGCCAGCATTAACGCCGACAGCGCCGCGAACGCGCTCAATCTGTGCCGCAATCCGCTCACCGCAATGCTCCGATACTGCGCGCCGCGCTGCCCAGCGCGCTGCGGAAGGTGGCGGGTTGATAGCTGTTGGGCTCCTTGACCGCTGCATAGGCGCGGTTGACGTCCGCCCGGATGCCTGCCGCTGCGCCCACAGTCACGCGGCCTGACTTCACCATGCTGTTCAGCAGCGTATCGATCGCCATCACCGCCTGTACCGACCCTTCATAATCGGTGAAGCGCGGGCTGATGGCTCCACCCGCAATCTCGCCGACGATAGCAAACGCCATGTCGCCATTCGTCTTTGCCCCCGCAAAGCCACTCGCCAGCGCCCCGGCGCTGGCCGCCAGCTTGCCTGCTGCTGCGACAGTTGCGCCCCGATCCCGCGCGATGGCGGCATGGAACGCCCTGCTGTCCGCATCGAACCGGGCCGCCGCGCCTGGGGCGATCACCTTGGCCGCCGCCGATAGCATGATCATATTCTCGTCATTGAAGGGCGGCATGCCCGCCGGGATCGGCCGTCCGGGGTTCGCTTCCCATGTCTTGCTGCGCTCTGCCTGATCATAGATTCGCCGGTGGCAGCTCTGGCAGTCGAAGAAATAGAATTCCGGGAAAGCCCCTTCCGTACCCTTCGCGCCCGCATAGAGGGTCAGTGCGCGCTGCACCGCCATCGGCTGACCCACCGCCCAGAATTTCAGACCGTCGGTCCGCCCCTTGCGCCGCGCATAATCCGCATCCTCGTCGTGATGCGCCTGCATGGAAGAGAAGAGGTCGAGTTCAAACGAGACGCGGGGATGGCCAGCCGCCATCATGCGGTGATCGACGAACTGCCCCGCCCGCTCGCTGCCGAAATGGCAATCGAGGCAGACAGCCGCCCGCGCCTGCGGCCGGTCCAGCGGGATCATCCCCGCCGCGACGTTCGACGCATGGCTCGCCCCGACGGCATAGTGCGACGCGATCCATCCGCCCGCCGCGCCGTGGCACGCTTCGCACCCGACGCCATCGCTAGCCAGCACCCGCGCGCCCGTTGCCGCCGCCGGAGTCGAATGGCACCCAAGGCAAGCGGGCGCCGCCGTCGCATCGCCCAAGCCCAGCGTCGCCGCGATCTGCCGCCCGCGCGCGCCGCTCAGCACCGCAAAAGCGCGACTATGCGCGCCGCCGGGGCTGGAAGGCTCCTGCCAGCGCATCAGCTCATCCTGACGTACGACCTTGCCGTCGCCTTCCATCCGCCCGTGACAGGTGGAGCCCGCGCAGGAGGCAACGCCGGTAAAGCCGCGCGTCACCGGAGCCGCGTCAGCCGCGCCCCGGCCGTCGCCCGGCAAGGCGCACAGCAGCAGAACGAGCAGCATCGCCGCGCCCAGCACTACCATGCCAGCCGCCCGCCTGCTTACTCCGTAGCTCCTGAAGCCCCCCATTCACACGCCCCCTTGCGCGCGACCGCTCTAGCCGCGTCCGCGCCACCCTTTCAATCCCGTTTCTCTTGATCTTTCCGCTTATTGGGCATCGCAGGCCGGTTCCCCCGGTCCGCCGCATGGCGCTTCCCACAGATCCTCGTTGCCCGCGCCGGTCACCGGCTCGTCGATCAGCGGAGGAAAGCCCTCCGTCACGACATCCCGCAACGCGATGAACGCCGTCGGGAAGATGCGCGACACCGCCACCGTGGGATCGAGCAAGCCATCGAACGTGTCCCGGCTGTCGAAGCTCAACGCCGTGCAAGACCCGAAGATGAAGCAGCCGTTGACCTTCGATCCGGCAGCATAGCCTCCATCGATCGCCACCAGCGGGATCGTGTCGAGCCCGGTCGCAAAGCCCCCGCCAGCCAGCGCCAGCCGCCCGTTTATCGCGATCTGGGGACTTCCGTTCCCACTGCTGATGATCAGGCTGTTGGCGGTAAAGCCGCGCCGGTCGGCAAAGCTGGTCGACAGCCCGCTATTCTGGATGAAGATGCCGTCGGTCGCGGCCAGACGGATCGTCCCCGCCTGCAACATCCCGGCGTCCAGCGCCAGCCCATCATTCTGCGCCAGCCGCAAATCCCGCGCCGTCAGCGAATCCGCCGCCCGGACATCGGCAATCGCCTCCGCCGTAGCGACATAGATGGACGGCGCGTCAAGCGTCAGCACACCGCCCAGTCCGCCATTGCCGTCACTGATCGCGACGGACCCAAGCCCCGCGATTACCTCCAGCGCGTCTCCGGCCGTCAGCGTCAGCCCGCCATCGCCCGTTCGCCCGGTCATCGCCACCGCGCCCTGCACACGCAACAGCCCGGCCGCGCCAATGCTCATCACGCCGCCGCCCGGAAGCACATTGGTCCCGATCGTCAGGTCGCGCACGGCCACATCCCCCGCGCCCGCGATCGCAATGCCGCCTGCCGATACACGGCCCAACTCCGCCGCCGACAGGCTGTAGCCCGCCGTCGCATCGCCACCGCCGATGAACGCCTGCGCACCCGAGGCATCGAAGCGCAACAGTCCCACCGCGCTCACTTGCCCATTGGCTAAAATCGCGATGTCGCCGGAACCGATCGTCACCGCCTGCCCGCTGACCTGGCCGTTCACCGCCACCAGTCCGGCGGCATTCAGCAGCACATCGCCACTCGCCACGGCATTGGCGATCGTCATCCCACCGCTCGACCCCAGGCTGATATTCCGCCCCAGCGCATTGATCGCACCCTGCGCCAGCAGGTCGTTCACCACCAAGTCGCCAGCACCGGCATCCAACGCCGCAGCTCCACCCGAAGCCAGAGCCTGCGCGCTGATCCCCGATCCGTTCATCGTTAGCAATCCCGCCGAACGCAGCGATGCGCCCGACGCGCTGATGCCGCCCGGCGTGTCGAGGGCGATGCTGGCCGCCGACAGGCTGTCCGTGCCTGCCGCCCTTCCGGCATGGCTGAACGCGATGCTCGTCCCCGAATAGCCGGTTAGCGCGCCCGTCACCGCCAGCGCGCCGCCGCCGTTGAAGGCAAAGGACAGCGGCGCTTCCGTCTGGAAATCGGCGGCGCCATCGACCTGCACCACATTGCCCGACGCGGCAAAGCTGATGCCGGTGAAGCCCGGCACTACCTTGCCCGCCGCATGCAAAGTCATCGGCCCGGCCACGCGCAGGCCGCCGCCTGCCGCACTGCTGCTGTCGGTAAAGCTGATCCGGCCGCCCGCATCGCCATTGGCGGTCATCGCCAGTGAAGCCAGCTGCCGCTGCACACCCGCGCCCAGCGCGACACCGCCGCCGTTGGTGAGGGAGGCCGTCCCGCCACTCGTCAGGCCGTCGATCCCGCCCACGCCAGCCAGCCCCGCCGCGCCGTCCGCGACGATGGAAAGCGGCCCCAGCAGGAAATCGCCATCGCTCGCTGCGAAGGAGGCGACACCGCCCGCGCCCGCTCCACCGTTGCCGCCCGCGCCATCGGCCAGCGCCGGGTCGCTCGCGACGCCGCCATTGGCGCCCGCGCCGCCCTGACCAACCGCCGTGATGCTGTAGGCGGGCAGCGTCGAAAAGCTGTTGCTTACACGCAATTTTCCGCCGTCGATCCGCAATGTGGCCGACCCGCCCGCCGCATTGCCGCCCGAACCGCCTGCGCCACCGGCAAGTCCGTCGATCCCGGCCGAACCCGCACCGCCAATCGCATTGCCGCTCAACATCAGTTCCGCGCCAGTGACCGCGCTCGCCCCGGCATCCACCGCGAACAGCGCAGTCCCGCCCTGTGCGTCACCGCCATCCGCGCCCGCAAGGCCCAGCCCGCTCTGAAACGCGCCAACGCCGCCCGCGCCGCCAAACGCTTCGGCCAGCACGCCGATGTCGCCCGCGTCGAGAGAGGTTGATGCCCCGGTCAGCGCCAGCGTCGCCGTGCCGCCAAAGGCATCGCCGCCCCGGCCCGCCGCTCCGCTGAACGCCATGCCGCCATCACCGCCAAAGCCGGAAGCCGAAACGCGCAACTCGCCGCTGACGCTGGTCGCGCCAAAACCGATGTTGAGCGCCGCGATGCCGCCCGTTCCGGTCCCGCCCGCGCCACTGCTGGCGCTATCCGCGCCCGCGCTGCCGGTACCGTCGGCGCTGACGATCAGGCTGGCAAAGCTGGGATCGACATCGATCAGCATGTCCGCCGTGCCGCCCGTCCCGGTGCCACCCGCACCGCCCTGACCGGGGCCAAAGGCATAGATCGGGTCGCCTGTGACTTGATCAAAGCCGCTGATGTAGCGGTTGATCCCCGCCTGGCCGCCCTTGCCTTCCGCCGACACGGTCAACGCGCCGATCATATGGCCTTCGCTCAGATAAGCGACGCGCGCCGTGCCGCCCGTGCCGTTGCCCGCCGCACCGCCCGCCAGGTCGCTACTATTGTCGCCCCCTGCACCGCCAATGCCTTCCCCCGACACCATCAGCGATGGCGCGGTCAGCGCTCCGCTCGCCAGCGTCAGTTCCGCCGTGCCGCCAGTGCCATTGCCGCCCACGCCTGCTGTAAACAGGCCGCCGGGCGAACCCGATCCTGCTTGACCACCAGCGCCGCCATGGCCCTGTGCCCGGATGCCCAGCTCTCCGGTCACGACGATCTGGCCAGTGCCGCCCGCGCCCATCAGCAACCGGGCCGTGCCGCCGATGCCCGCGCCGCCGTCCGCGCCATTGGGTCCGTTATTGGAATAGAAGGAATAATAGGGGTCGGGGCCGCCGCCCGCGCCATTGGCCTCAACCAAAATGCTGTCCGCATTCAGCACGCCGCTGCGCGATTCCAATATCGCCGTGCCTCCAGTGCCCGTACCGGCCAGGCTGGTCACTTCATCGCTGGCATTCGCCGCGACCGCTTCGCCGCCGATGCCGCCCGCGCCCAGTTCCAGATTGGCGATGTTGGCGGTGCCGCCGGTCATCAGGAACTGGACCGATCCGCCCTGCCCGCTACCCGCCTGAAACGGCGTGACGCCGTCACCGCATGACGGGCAATTGACGGAGGAAGATCCGCCCTGTCCATTGGCGCCCGCATAAAGGCTAGTCGCGTCGAAACTGCCGCCCGCGACCAGGAAATTCACCGAGCCGCCAGTGCCGTTCCCGCCATCGCCCTCGTTAAAGGCCGAACCTCCCGAACTGAACGTAGAGCCGCCGAAACTCGACTCGGCCATCAAGCCGAACGATCCTTCCGTCGAAGCACCGTCTGCCGAAGCATAGAGGGTGCCGAAACGCATCACCGCGTCCCCCGCTACACCGGCCCGGCTCTCCACCGCTATGCTACCGCCCAACCCGTCGCCGCCTCGGCCCGCTACGCCATCGGAATATTCCGTGCCGCCGCCAACGCCTTTCGCCTGCAAATACAGACTGCCATCCGCCACAAAGCTCGCGTCGGTCGCATGGATCAGGATCGACCCGCCCGTGCCGTTTGCCCCGTTCGCGCCATAGCCGCCCCGGCCATCGGCGGTGACGTTGCAATAGAAGGTGCAATCGGCGGCAAAATCGCCGCGCAGTCCGTTCGCTGCACTAGCCGACAGCGTAATGCTGCCCCCCGTGCCGGTCCCCGCCACCCCGCTGGCATCGCCGCCGGTCGCGCTGGCATATATGTCGAAATAGCCGGTCGTGATGCCGCCACCCGCCGCAGAGACGTCGATCGTCCCGGCTGTCGCGTTACCGCCTGTGACAGGTGGGGAGGAATAGCTATATTCGACCCCGGCGGTCGCACTCAACGTCATGGTGCCAAAATCGATCGCCCCCGCCAGCGGCCCGCTCGGTCCTGCGGCGGTTCGTGCCGATACGGTGATGGCTCCGCCCGTCGCATTGCCTGCACTGTCGCTGCCGGCCCCCGCCGTCGCATTGGCATAAGCGGACAGGCTAGCCGCGCTGATCGAACCGCCTGCCGCGATGACGTTGATCGCACCACCCGTGGCGTCGCCTCCAGCCAGTACCGGAAAGTTAATGCCTCCCAAGCCATAGGCGTTGGCATCCAGCTGCATCGCCCCGGTGACGTCGATCTGCCCATTGCCCGCTGGCAAGGCGCTGCCGCCAAAGGTCAGGACGTCGATCGTCCCGCCCGCGCCACCAAGCCCGGCGGTCAAGTTCATGTCGCCGCCAACGCTGATGCTGCCGCCCTGATCGGCGCGCACGGTGATCGCCTCACCCGCCTTCAGGTCCATGGTGCCGGTTGCCGCTATGGCTCCCGCAGTTCCCGATTGCAGCGTGATCGCCCGCTCCGCCGTCAGGTTGAGGTTCGCGAAGTTCGCGGCAGCGCTTGGCTGAATGGCGATATTGCCGGTCGCCTGCCCCGTAACATCCGGTTGCCAGGTCCCGCCGCCGATGCTGATGCTCGCCTCGCCCGCGCCCGTCATATTGCGCGGCCCGATTACCCCGCCCGCTACGTCATAGCCAGCCGACAGCACTACCGCGCTGTCCGACTGCACCGCGCTTGCCGCTGCGTCATAGCCGACATTGCCCGACAAGAGCATGGTCAACGCCTGATTCTTCGGCATCGCAACCATGAAGACATGTTGCGCATCGGTGACCGTCGCGCCCGGCCGCTCCGTGCTGCCCGTATGCACCACGCCATTGGCGTCGGTCGTGCCCGCGCTGATGCTGATGTCGAACAGGCCACCGTTGATCCTGATATCCGCAGCCTCCGCACCGACATAGGCAGCCGCGCCATTGACGGTCACCGTGCCGCCCTGCACCACGCGCGGCGCCACCAGCGCGACATAGCTGCCGCTCGCCAGCGCGTTGATCTGCGCGCCCGGTTTTACTTCGACCGATGTCAGGACGTTGCTGAGACCGCGAAAACGGATCTCGCCCCCGCTCCCGTAGAGCCCGCCGGTCGTGTCGATGTCATTGCTGGTCAGCACCAGCGATCCGACATTGAACGAGGCGTTAGGGCCAGCCACGATACCGCCCGGCGCGTAGAACCATACCTTGCCGCCCGTGCTGCCGTTGATCTGGCTCTGCACCGTGCCGTTAAGCTCGATCACTCGCGAAACCGACACCCCGCTGCCATTGACGGGCAGGATTCGGTTCAAGACGGTGAAGTCACTGAAACCACTGAAGACGACAGTGTTATTCTGGGGCAGGAAGTCGATCGGGCCAGTGCCGCTCGTATCGTCAGGCGTCCAGTCGATGATCGCCTCAGACGAATTCAACGAGATGGTGTCGGTCCCGGCGGACGATCCTTGCGAAACAAAGGCATCGCCTGATTGTACCGAATAGCTGCCCTGAAAAGCCTTGTTGACCTGCGCCACGCCAGCGCCGCAGCCAACCGCGAGCGCTACGGCGCTGGAGCGGCCCAACAGGGTCAAAAGCCAGGATTTGCTACGCTTTGCCGACATTAACGCCTCCACGGCAGAATTCGAGTGCTAACCGACAACAGCAACCGCGTGTCGCCCCGCTCCGTCTGCAACCCCGCGCGCCGCAGCGGCGTTGCCAGCGTCACGTCGATCCGCGCATGATTGGACCAGGTCGCTCGCACCCCGCCACCGGCCGAATAGAGTTTCTGCGGATCAAGCCCGGCAAAGACGCTGCTTTGGTGCCACATCCACGCCGCGTCGAAGAAAAGGAAAGGCTGCACCGCGATCGCGCCCGGCCCCTTCGGGGTGATCCGCCCATAGCGAACCTCCGCCCCGAACCCGACGCCGCTGTCCCCCGTCAGCGTGCCCGGATCATAGCCGCGCCCGACCGTATAATTGCCCGCGCTCATCTGTTCATAGGACAGCAGCGGGTCCGGGCTATATTGCGCGCGGGGCGACAGCGCGAAGGTCAGCTTCGGGGTGGGGCGATATTCCGCCTGCACCCCTGCCCTCACCAGAAAAGCGGAGGCATCTCCGTCCAACTGCCCCGTCGGAATGCAGGCCGCCTGATTACCGCAAGGCTCACTCGCCCCCAATCCGGCGAGTCCGTGGCGCAGCTCCAGATTACCGCCGATCCGCCATTTGGGTTCGTTCGCCGAATAGCCGGTCGTACTGCCCAGGCTGTCGGCATCAATCGCCTCTCCCTCCAGCCGAAGAAACAGCACGCGCAGCCGGTCACGCGACAAGGGCAGAGAGCCGATGCGAAGGTCCTGATCGACCACGTCCAGTCCGCCGCTCGCCAACAGCGTGTGCACCTGTCGCCGCACCAGGGGATAGGACAGCGCGGCCGAAGCGATCATCGTTTTGGACGACAGGTCCAGCCCGTCGATATCGGGCTTGCTCCAGGCATAGGTGAAGTCGCCGGACAGCCGCAGCCCGTCGCTCCCCAGCGCCATGCTGTGCCCGACCTGCAATACCGTCTGCTCGCTCGGTTGCACGGTGTTGAAGATGCTGAGGACCGTGCTGTCCCCCATCCCGGTCAGATCGTTGAAGCGCACCCGCGCGAGGCCGCCGAAGCGGCCCACCGCGTTGCTGCCAAGGTTCTGGACATTGACGTCCATCTCCACCCGGCGGCGCACCACCTGCACTTCGCCGATGACCTCGCCCGGCGCCGTCCCGGCGGGCCGCAACGCCAGCCGCACGTCATAGCCCGGCAGATCGCGCGCCAGCAGCAGGTGCCGTTCCGCCTCATGCACATTGAACAGCGGTTGCCCCTTGAGCGCTTCCATATGCGCGGCAATCAGCCGTTCGCTCCGGCCCGCATCGCCCCGCACCTCGATAGCGACCAGCCGCGCCATCAATATGTCGAAACGGACGGTGCCGCCTTTCTCGATGCGTTGCGGCGGGACCTGCACCGCCGCCAGATAGCCCAGCTGCCGCAGCGCCGTCGCGGCCCGGTCGCGGACTTCGCACAGGCTGGCGATCGGCACATCCCGCCCGGCCAGATCGCCCCAGCTGTCCTTCAGGATGGCCGCGTCCACGCCGCGAAGGCCGTCAAACTGCACATCGGCAAAGTTCACGGTGACATTGGCAAAGCGCGGATCGGCCAGGGGGCAAGGCGCGCGCTCGACGCCGCCCTCGACGGTCAGACGGCTTCCTTCGCCCGCGACGTCGGCGGCCTGCTGCCCCGGGGACAGTTCCTCCCGCGTCGGTGCGCGCGGCGCGACCTGCGCCATGGCGGGCATTGGCGCCAAGGCGGTCAGTGCCAACGCCATCCGCCATTGCGCACGCCCCGTCATGCGGGATGTTGCTGCCCCCTGAAACCCCATAGCCGTCTCATTCCCCCAAAGTGCGACGGGAGCGGCCATATGGCCTGTCGTCCCTGTCGCTGCGACCGTCCGGGTGAAAGCGCTCTGCCCGCCGCCCGTCGGCTTATCAAGTCCCTAGCGTGCCGCCGTATCGATCAACAGATCAAGCTGCGCCTGGCATCCATGCGCGATCAGCGCGGATGCCGTGCTGCCGATCCCGCCAGCGGGCGCCCCCAGCAGTGCGAAGCGAATGTCGGTGGAAGGCCCATCGGCATCCACCCGATAGGTTGCGCCATCCTTGACGGGGAGCGCTGCGGGCCATGCCGCCATCGCCTCCCCAGCGGCGAAGCTGGCCGTACCCTGCGCGCCACCGCCGCTGATGCGGACGGTTGCCGACTTTTTGGCATCGGCACGCCACAGACGCACGGCGGCGGGATCGGACACGCATAGCGGCCCCGGCTGCGCAACATCGACCAGCCACAGATTGGGCCGCTTCGCTACCGCTGACGCATCCCCCAAGGCACCGCGCACGGCCCCGGTGCGTGCCCGGCGAACCCTTTTCGTATCAAGCAGCGCCGCCATGGTCACATTGGAAGCCGCCACTGTCGCCGCCGCCGTCACGTTGAAACGACCCGGCCCGCGCAGCGTCCGCGTGCCCTTCGCATCGAGCAACGTCACAACATCCCCCGCCTTGAGCAGCAGTGCGCCGCCATCCGCGAGCTTCTTGCCCGGCGCATAGCTGCCCGCCGAGGGTCCCGAAGACCGCACCACCAGGCTGTCGGCCCATGCAGGCGTCCCAGCGCCCACGGCCACCGCTATCCCGAGCGCCACCGCCCCCTTAGCCCAGACCATAAGTTCCTCCGTCCCCAATATATTCATAGCGATACACCAGATTGGCGAGAGCCGCATCATCCGGATGCTCCTGCGCCACTGCCTTGAGATCGGCCAGCCCTGTCGCCCGCTTCTCCGCATCTTCGGTGTCGAAGGCGGCAAGCGCGGCGCTCAGTCGAGCGCGATCGGCGGTCACGAAATCCGGCGCTGGTTCAAACAGGTCGACGGGCGTCGACCGACCGCGAAGGCGGACCCGGCCCATTGGCCGCCACCAGTCGAGGCCCGACCGCTCCATTGCTTCTCGCGAAACCAGCACTGACGTTTCCAGCGCCTTGTTCGCCGCTTCAAGCCGCGCCGCCGTGTTCATGCTGTCGCCCAGAGCCGTATATTGGATGCGCCCTTCGCCGCCGAAATTCCCGACGATTGCATCACCATGGTGCAGCCCCACCCGCGTCCGACCGATCGGCGGGACGCCGGGCGGCAGGTCTCGGCGGAATTCCTCCCCCGCCTGCCACATGGCATAGGCGGCGAGTGCGGCGTTGCGCCCGTCATCCTCTCGCGCGATCGGCGCGCCCCAGAATGCGACGACCGCATCGCCGACGAATTTGTCGATGGTCCCGCCATGCGCCAGGACGACGTCGCTTAACATGTCGAGATAGCGGTTCAGCAACTGCGCCACCATTTCCGGCGCGATCGCGTGGCTGAGTTTGGTGAAGCCCTCCAGATCGGTGAAGAGGGTGAAGATGGGCCGCTTTTCGCCGTGCAGCGCCAACTTCTCGGGTTCCGCCAGAATCTGCGCGGCGATGTCGCGGGGCAGATATTTGCCCAGCGCCGCTTGCGCGAAACGGCGCTGTTGCGAATTCACCGCCCTTGCTGCGGCGCTGACGGCCGCAAAGGTGACGACCCAGCCCAGCGCCCACCCGGCGGCGGGCAGCTCCTTGGTATCCCAGCCGCTCGCCTGCAACCAAAGCGGCAAGCCCGCTATGGCCACGGCCTGAAGTCCAAGTGCGGGCACCAGCCAGAACCAACGCAAATCCGCGAGGCTAGTGAGCGCTGCGGCCAGTATGATCAGCGCCGCCGCGATCCACATTACCCAGCCTGGCACCGCAGGCAACAGAGCGCGATCAAGCAACTGCGCCAGCATGGTCGCATGAACTTCCAGCCCGATCATCGTGGACTTCGCCTGCCGTCCGGACAGCGGTGTTTCGAACTGATCGATATCGACGATGTCGCCGCCGATCAGCACATGCCGACCGCGCACCATCGGCGCGAGAGCAGCGGCCATGGAGGGATCGGCGAGCAAGTCGATCTGAAGGCTCGGAATCACGGGTTCTTCCGATCCGTCCGCCTGGGCGTTCGGCATGCGAAAACGGATAGCGCCGCCATAATGCGCAAAGGGTGCCGACGGGTGCATCGCCAGCGACAGCAGCGGTGGCTGGCCCGGCACTGGCTTTGGCCAGCTGCGCGCGACATTGTCGGAATCCGTTTCCAACCGGATGCTCGCGGGCCTGACCCTGGAGGTCCGCGCCTCAGCGATGAACCGGTCCAGATATTGCTGCTGTTCGAAGATGATCTGTTCGCGGTTATCGCCGAAATTGGCATAGCCGAGCCAGACCGGCGAGCGCATCGCATGCAGCGCCGACAATAGCTGCGCGTCTTCATCCTGCGGCTGATCGAACAATATATCGATGCCGATGGAGGTTGCGCCCATCGCGTCCAGATTGCGCAGCGCCCGCGCCAAAAGACCGCGGTCCAGTGGTGAGCGTTTGCGCGTGGCGATCAATGTCTGATCGTCATAGACGACCATCAGGATGCGCTTGTCCTGCTCGACACGGGGCGCGAAAGTGGCCGCGCGCCAATCATACAGGCCACGCTCCGCGTCGGCGGTCGGTATCTCCCGCTCTGAACCGGCGGCGCCCAATGGCTTGGTCCAGTTCCACCCCGCGACGAACAACGCCAGCAGCAATAACAGCGCCGTCCCGGCAAGCCGCCATCGCCCCGCGTCCTGCATGACGCGCCCGCCCCGGCGCAACAGGCCTTGCGCCACCATCGGGATCAGCGCCGGGCGATCAACGGACGGGCGCCATCGCCTATGACGGCAAAGCCGGACCAGTAGAAGGGATGCGAGGTGTCCGCGTCGTCCATCAGCTGAATCTGAGCCAGACGCAGCGCCTCAGCCACTGGTTGGTCGGGAGCAGCCGCGAACAGCCCGGCCATCAGTCTTTCGGTCGCGCGATATTCTTCGGGAGCGGGCCAATGGCTCGCGATGATGGAACGGCCGCCCGCACCGATGAAGGCGCGCACCAGTCCGTCGAGCGCTCCGCCCCTGCCGGAAAGCCCGGCCGCGCGGGTCGTTTCGGCCCCCGCCGCCCCTGCCGTGTCGCAGGCCGACAATATGACAAGGTCCGCATCCAGCCGCAGGTCGAAGATTTCGCCAAATTGCAGCAGGCCATCCGACCCGGTCTTTGACGCGAAACTGGTCAGCAAGGCAGGACGGGCCGGGCATCCCGCGCGCGGCGGCGTGACAAGGCCGTGGGTCGCGAAATGCAGGATACGGAAATGGTTGAGGTCATTGCGCGCCTTGACCGCCTCATCGGTGAAGGCCGCGCCGGTTACGAGTTCGCTGCCCGATGTTCCAACCGCCTGCGCCGCCTGACGCAACTCGGCCGCCGGAATGGGGTGGTTCCATTGGGCAGGCGACCAGCTGCAATCGTCAGCCTGACCGGGCAGCGCGCCACGCGTCAGCGCGGCCAGCCTTGGCCCGGCGATCGGCGCATTGTCGCCAAAGCCGATATAGCTTTGCGGTGCGCCCGAGGGCGGCGTCAGCCGGGCGTCGCGGAAAGCGCGGGCCGACAAGGCGGTGCTCACCGCATGATCGCGGCCGAGCCAATCAACGCCACGAAAGTCGAACTCGTCGCCGCCCCTCTCCAGCCGCGCGGCATAGGCATCGACGCCAGGTTGACTGGCGACCAGCAGGTTGACCGGCAGTTGCAGCATCGCGCCGTCCGGCTCGAAGATCAGATGGCGCGCGGCCTTCAGCCGCTCATCGATCGGGCCGAACAGGTCGAGATAGAGGCTGCGAGCCACCGGCAGGTCGAGCGCATAGGTGGATTGCACGCCTGCGACATCAATCGAAATCGTGTCGCGCAACGCCGCGACCTTGCGCGCCACCTCGCCAGCGTTGACAGGCAAGCGGAAGCCCGTTGCCCCCTGCCCGTCTATCCACAGGGCGTAAAGGGCATCGCCAAGCTGCGCGAGCTTGTAATAGCCCTCCCCCGCTTTCAACGTACCGCGCATTTCGCCAAGGGTCAGCGCTTGCGGGCTGACGGCGCGATATTGGGGGTAGGCGGCCAGTGCCGTCAGCGTCGCGGCCTGATCGGTCGCCAGCGCGTCGATCTCCGCCTGCCGCCGCGCGATCTCATCCTGGGTCGCGCTGTCATCCCTGCCCGCTTCACGCAATTGGGCGAGGGCGATGAGGCCGCGCTCTATATCGCGCGAGAGGGATGTCGACTGGCGGAACAGGCGCGCGGCCTCTCCGTCGCCCGCCGACAATTCGCGGCTCAGCAATTCCAGCGTCTCGGCCGCACCGGGACGCACCAGCAATTGCGACGCTTCGAACAGGTCCGCCGCAAGTTCGGGGCGCCGGGGCATTTCGGACGTGAGCAGCGTGAAATAGGGCTGCAACTGGTTCGCCATCGCCGTCAGCGTGCCGCGATTGGCCACGGTGGACGTCATGATCGCGCGATAGGTCTTCAACGCCTCATCAGTCCGCCCGCGCCGCACGAGGAACGCGCCCAAACGAGCACGCGCGCCGTTGAGGGCCATCGTTTCGGGATATTGCGCGGCGATCAGGCTGACGGCCTGATTGAGCCGCGCCTCGGCACCGCCATAATCCTGCTCCGCTTCGTGCGTCAGCGCGATCTCGCCCAGCAGTTGCGCGCGCAGCCGGGTGATCGAGGTCACACGGCCATCGCGCACCCGCTGCACGTCGTTGAGCGCCCGGGTGAGCACGGTGCGCGCCTCCCGAGGCTTGCCCGACAGGCGCAAGATGGTGCCGCGCAATTGCTGTGCTTGCGCATCGAGTATGGCCGCCCGCTCACGCGGCGTAAGCGCCGTATCCTGTCGTACACCCAGTGCCCGCGTTTCAGGCGCGCCACTGCTCAATTCCGCCGCCACGTCGCTCGGCAAGGTCACTGCGCCATCCGTGCCAGCGGCAAGCGCCGTCCCGCCTTCCACTGGCTGGTCGAGCAAGGCGAGCGCGCCTTGAAGATCGCGCTGATTTAGGTGATGCACCGCTTCGAAATTACGGCGCAGGCGGAGCTGGACAGCGTCGGCCGTCGGCACGGCGCGAGCCTGGGCAAAAGCGGCATCGGCCTGATCGAACAGGCCAAGGTTGGACAATTGCAAACCGTGGTTCACGAGATATTCGTGTTGTCGGTTGGCCCGTTCCGCGGGGCTTAAGGCTTGCGTATCGGGATTACGGGCAAGGCGATCGGTCAGGCTGTCGAAAAATTCCGCAGCCTCCGCATAGTTGCCGGAAGCGTTGCGACGATAGCCCTCCGCCATCACGGTCTGCGGATCGAGGGTCGCCGCCTGCATCCGGGCAAAGGCCGCCGCATTGCTGCCACCGGTCGTAACGATGTCTATCTTGCCCGGCACGGTGCGGCCCAACGTGACGGTGCGCAGGCCAAGGTCCAGGACCGTGTCATAGGGCGCGAAGCCCTGCGTTACATAAAGCGTCTTGCCCCGTTCGACGGACAGGATGCGGTAAGCGCCCGCTTCGCTGGAGCAATTGCGGACTGTTACCGCGCCAATATCGGGCAAGGTCATGCCGCCCGGCGCGCCGCAGTTCACGGAAGATCGTCGCGATGCCGACAGTCTTTCAAGCAGCGCCGCTTCGCTATCGGCCCCGCTCCGCCGGAGCGCATAGATGCGGCCTACCGGACGCGCGGCGTCACGACATACAACGGCCCAGGCGCGATCGAACATGGTGCGGCTTGCCGGGTCGCCGTTGACGCTCTGCGCCTGACAGAGCGCTCCGCCACCACTGCCGATGCGAAAGCTGTCCTGCAACAGCGGCCGGTCAAGCTCCGGTTGCGCGGCCAGCGCAGATGACAGGCCCAAAGCGCCCAGCCCGGCCAAGATCCGACAGAAATTCCCTATAGCGCTCAAGGCTATCCCCCCAGCCTCGCCGGATCTGTCCGTGCAAGCCCCCTGTGGCGCGATCCAGCGCGCTCTTCATAGCGCCGCCCCAGCTTGCCGCAAGGTAAAAGAGGGCTGTCGCGCCGATCCGATGCGGCGTTTAATCCAGCATTTCGTGGGAGGTGAGGCTTCGGGTTGCTCATCCTCCCGTGTGAGAAACTGATGCGGACGAAAATGGTGCGTAAGGACGACAGTCGTCCGGACTGTTAAGTTTGTCTTGATTGCGACGTGGGTCTGCTCTCGCCATTCGATAAAAGAAATCTAGATTTAACCTATCGCATTGCATATATACATTCAAAGAATGTAATTTGATGTTTTATACATCATTCGAGGGCCAATGATCACTTCTCAGCAAATGCGAGCCGCGCGAGCGTTGCTCGGTATCGATCAGCGCCAGCTGGCCGCTTTGGCGAGCGTGTCGCTGCCGACGATTCAGCGCATGGAAGCTTCCGATGGGCAGGTGCGAAGCGTCGTTGATACATTGGTGAAGGTGATCAGCGCGCTCGAAACGGCAGGGATCGAGATTATCGGCGAGAATGCCCCGAGTAGCGGCGCGGGACGTGGTGTCCGCCTGAGGGAAACAGCGTCCGGCCAGCAACCCAGGCGCGTGCCCTCCGTGCTATTCGATCAGACGGCCGAAGATAATGGATCGTAACGCGCGGCTTCTCGCCTTCACGCCCAAGCTGATCACGGTCCTGCGCGAGGGCTATTCGGCCGATCGCCTGCGACGCGATTGCATTGCCGGGCTCACGGTCGCGATTGTCGCCCTGCCCCTTGCCATGGCGCTGGCGATCGCGAGTGGAGCGTCTCCTGACAAGGGGCTCATCACGGCCGTTATAGCCGGCTTCCTGATTTCGGCGCTCGGCGGATCGCGGGTTCAGGTCGGTGGGCCGACCGGCGCTTTTGTCGTCGTCGTTTTCGGGGTCATCGCGCAGCATGGTTATGACGGACTGCTTCTGGCGACGCTGATGGCTGGGCTGATGCTGATCATAGCGGGATATTCGGGCCTGGGCAGTCTCGTCCGCTTCATTCCCCAACCCGTCGTCATCGGCTTCACCGCAGGCATCGCCGTCATTATCGCGTCGAGCCAGGTGAAGGATTTTCTCGGCCTGCGGATAGACGGCGGTGTCCCTGCCGATTTCATCCCTAAATGGCAGGCCTATTTCTCTGCGCTGGGCAGCATCCAGATATTGAGCTTAGCGATCGGCGCCGGATCGTTGGCGCTGATCATCGCACTGCGCAAATGGGCGCCACGGGCGCCGGGATTCCTGATCGCAGTCATATTGGCAGCAGCGTCGGCGGCGCTGCTCCAGTTGCCGGTGGAAACGATCGGATCGCGCTTTCCGAACCTGCCCACCGGAATTCCTGTACCTGCTTTGCCAGATTTCTCTCTTGCCAAGCTTCAGGCAATCGTCCCCTCGGCGTTCACGATCGCCTTTCTGGCGGGAATCGAGGCACTTCTGTCTGCGGTCGTGGCCGATGGCATGATCGGATCAAGGCATCGATCCAATCAGGAGCTTGTCGGCCAGGGCGTCGCCAACATCGCATCCGCATTGTTCGGTGGCCTGCCAGCGACGGGCGCCATCGCCCGCACGGCGACCAACATCAAGGCGGGCGCCATCACGCCCATCGCGGGCATGATGCACGCGCTGTTCCTGTTGCTGTTCATCCTGTTCGCCTCGGATCTCATGGCCTTCGTGCCGCTGGCAGCGCTCGCCGCCATCCTGTTCATGGTCGCCTGGGGCATGAGCGAACATCATCGCTTCATCCAGTTGCTGCGAATGCCCAATGGCGACCGGGGCCTGTTGCTGCTGACCTTCGGCCTTACTGTTCTGGTCGATCTCACCGTGGCGATCGGCGTAGGGGTGACACTGGCTTCGCTGCTGTTCATGATGCGCATGAGCCGCACGGTGGAGATTGCGAACGACAGCGGTGATGGAACGCCGCCACCCGAAGAAAGGGAGGACATCCACCAGCGCGATGCCCTTCCGCCGGGTGTCGAGGTGTTCCGTGTCGATGGACCGGTCTTCTTTGGCGTCGCAAATGAATTGCTCGATACGCTGCGGCGGGTCGGCCCCACACCGAAGGTCATCATCCTTCGGCTGCGGCAGGTGCCCCTGCTTGATGCGAGCGGCGTGACGGCGATCGAGGAAATCGTCCGGCAAGCGGCCTCCGCCGGGACGCAGATCATAGTTTCAGGTGTTCAGGCCCAACCCATGGCGATGCTCAAGCGGGTATCCCTGGGACCGGCGGATCGGCGCGTCATCTTCAGCGATGATTTTCCCGATGCCCTCCGCCTCGCAAGGGCAATCATTCTCGCACCAACTTCCGCAGCCCAGCGGCTCAACTAACCACCAGATCCGGGGATTTGAAATGACCGATACAAATGATGAATATGTTTATGACGAAGCTTCGGGCGAGTGGATCTCCGCGGCGGAGGCTGCGGCCAAGGACCAGCTCGCAGACCGGGTTGAAGTGCATGATTCCGCCGGCAACCTTCTGGCGGACGGCGACAGCGTCATCACGATCAAGGATCTGAAGGTGAAGGGCGCCGGGCAGACGCTGCGCAAGGGCACCGTGATCAAGTCGATCAGGTTGACCGGCGATCCTCAGGAAATCGACTGCCGTTATGAAGGCATCAAAGGCCTGGTCCTGCGAGCCGAGTTTGTGCGTAAGCATTGATCTGCGGCGGGGTCCAAAAAAGCTGACTTGAAGATGGACCGTACGTCAATCCGCGCGCGCGGCGCGATGTGCGCTCCATCCCATGCGGCCCTTGAGCAGTTCGCACAGAAGCAGAACGCAGGCTGGCATCAGGATCAGGAGGGCCAAATCCGTCAGCTTCAACGGAGCAAAGTCCAGAACCCGGCGCAGAGGTTCCAACATGAATATCAGCGCGCAAGCCAGTAGGACGAGCAGCGCGACATAGCGCAGCGAAACATTGTGTCGCCAGACGGCGCTCGTCAGCGACGTACTGAAGGACCGATTGACCAGCACCAACGCCATGATGGACGTCACCAGCCCGAAGAAGAGGAGCGCCCGCACGCGACCGGGGTCATAGCCCCAGAGGGTCGCGCCGATATGGAGAGCAAGGAGCAGCGCAAAGGCTATCCCGCCATAAGCGATGCTTGGCAGGACCAGACGTCCGGAAAAGAGGCGTTCTTCCGGATTGCGCGGCGGCCTGCGCATGATACGGTTTTCTTCCCGTTCGGCTTCGAAGACGAGCGCGCAAACCGGATCGATGATCATTTCGAGAAGGGCTATCTGGATTGGCCCCAGCACCAGCGGAAGGTCCAGCAGAAGTGGGGATACGGCAAGCCCTGCGATCGGCACATGGACCGCGAAGATGAAACCTATGGCTTTGCGGATATTGTCATAGATGCGGCGGCCGAGCCGAATGGCGACGACGATGGCACCGAAATCATCCTCAACCAGGACGATGGCCGCAGCCTCCCGTGCTACATCCGTGCCACGCTTGCCCATGGCGATGCCGATATGGGCGGCCTTGAGCGCCGGTGCGTCGTTGACGCCGTCGCCGGTCATAGCGACCACTTCTCCCGCCGATTTGAGCGCCAAGACAATGCGCAACTTCTGTTCCGGCATGGTGCGCGCGAAAATAGCCACGTCTTTCACCCGCGCGCAAAGCTCCGCGTCGGACATTGCCGCGACGTCGCCGCCGGTCATGAGCGCGCCTGCGCCGATCCCCGCCTGTAGCGCAATAGCCTGCGCGGTGGCGGGGTAGTCGCCGGTGATCATGACCACCCGGATCCCGGCCGTGTGGCATTGGGCCACGGCTTCCGGAACCCCCGCCCGCAGCGGATCGGACAAGCCGATCAGCCCGAGAAGACTGAACGCGTGCGCTTCATGCCCTATCCCGACATTGGGCTCCGCTATATTGGCAGAAGCCACACCCAGAACGCGCATCCCGCGAGCCGCCATGACCTGAACCGCCTGCTCGAGGGCCAAAAAAGCTTTGTCGTCCAGCCGGCAAAGACGCGCTATCGCTTCCGGCGCGCCCTTCGCGGCGACCAGCAATGGCTCCCCGGCGTTCGCAGGCCGCCAGACATTGGACATCGCCAGGAGGTCTGGCTGAAGACCATTGGTGTGGACCAGAAGCCAGTCTTCGCGGGCGGGAACCCGGACATCCCGAGCAGCGGTGTGGAATGCCACCTCCATCGGATCGACCGGCACGGGAGCGCTCGCCAGGGCGGCCGCGCTGATCAGGTCATGGAATTGCGCTTGCGGTAATCCCTCGCCAAGGACCGCCGCCTCACCTGACGGCAGCCACAATTCAGTGACGGTCATCCGGTTCTGAGTCAGCGTCCCGGTCTTGTCCGTGCACAGGACCGTGGCCGCACCCAGAGCCTCTATCGCGGAGGCCCGTCGGGTGAGCACGCCGACCTGTGCAATACGCCATGCGCCCATGGCCAGGAATATGGTGAGGACCACTGGAAACTCTTCAGGCAGCAACGACATCGCCGTCGCGATCCCGGCCAGCAGCGCGGCCATCCAGTCGCCCCTCAGCCATCCGTACAGCAGGACCACTAGCAGTGCGACAGCGACACCGCCGACCGCGCACAGGCTCACCATTCGGGTGGTTTCCTTGTGAAGATGCGGCGCTTCTGTCTCCAATGTTTCGAGAAACCGTCCGATCTGGCCAATGCGGCTGTGCCCGCCGGTAGCTGTTACCCGTGCGATGCCCCCGCCATGCGTCACGATCGCTCCCGAAAAGAGATGAGGGGTATCGTCGCCCCCCGGCTCCGCCCATTCAGCATCCCCGGCGAGCCCAGGCCGCTTGCGAACCGGCACCGCCTCGCCGGTCAGCAGCGACTCGTCTGCTTCAAGCTCCCGTGCCTCGACCACCAGTGCGTCCGCTGCGATCCGGTCCCCCGCTTCCAACACCAGGATGTCGCCATTTACGACCTCACGACCGGGGATGCGCAGGGTTTCGCCGTCACGAACCACCAGGGCGCGCGGTGCCGAGAGGTCTCGCAGTGCCTCAAGCGTGCGTTCCGTGCGCGCCTCCTGCACGATCGTGATAATGATCGACAAGCCAGCAAAGCCGAGCAGGACCAGCGCCTCAGTGCGGTCGCCGAGCAGCAAATAGACGACGCCCGCCGCCAACAGCATGGCGAACATCGGCTCCCGAAGTACCTCCATCGCGATGCGCAGGGGCGTCCGTCGGTTTGGCCGGGGCAGTTCGTTGGGGCCATCCTCCGCCAGCCGCTCGCGCGCCTGTGACGTGGAGAGGCCGACAAGACCAAGATGCCCACCTACCATCTCTATTCTCATCTCCCATCGAAGGACGACAGGTAAACCACGGTGACGATTAAGGCCGCCGCACGATAGTCTCTCAATGCAGAGTTTGTGCTTATGCTGAAGAAAGCTGCTGCAACTGGCAACTTTACCCGGCCGACGATATCAGTCCGGCCTCCGCTAGGGCAACGGTCTTCAGGGTGGCAACGAAGCTATCGGGGTTGAGGGAGATGCTATCGATGCCCTCGCGCACAAGGAACTCGGCGAATTCGGGATAGTTGCTCGGCGCCTGCCCGCATATTCCTACCTTTACGCCAGCCTTTCGCGCGCGAGCAATGAGGTCGGCGATCATCTGCATTACCGCAGGATCGCGCTCGTCAAACAGCGGGGCGAGCAGATCGGAATCACGATCGACGCCGAGAACGAGTTGCGTCAGATCATTGGAGCCGATCGAAAAGCCGTCGAAGCGGGCGGCAAACTGTTCAGCGAGCACCACATTCGCAGGGATTTCCGCCATCATGTAGAGCTGCAACCCTCGCTCGCCGCGCATCAGTCCATGGCGCGACATTTCGGTGATGACCTTGTCCGCTTCGGCCAGCGTCCGGCAGAAGGGGATCATGACAATGACATTCTCAAAGCCGATCGTTTCCCGCACGAAGCGGATGGCGCGGCATTCCAGCGCGAAGCCGTCGCGATAGCGTTCATGATAATAACGCGACGCACCCCGGAAACCGAGCATGGGATTTTCTTCATGCGGCTCGAACGCGGCGCCGCCCAGCAGATGGGCATATTCATTGGTTTTGAAGTCGGATAGGCGCACGATCACCGGATGCGGATGGTGCGCGGCCGCGATTTTCCCAATGCCCCGACCCAAAGTCTCGATGAAATAATCGCGGGGATTGGCGTAGCTGCGGGTCAGACTTTCAATCTCCCGACGCTCGGCGATGTCGGTCACCTGATCGGGGTGGGCAAGCGCCATCGGATGCACACGAATGAGGTTGCTGATGATGAATTCCATCCGGGCCAAGCCTACGCCATGGGAGGGAAGCCGCCACCAGCGGAAGGCTTTGGCGGGACTGGCGACGTTCAGCATCAACTGCGTCCGCGATGCAGGCAGCCTGGCCGTATCCACCTCTTCGCCTGTGAAAGGCAACCGGCCGGGATAGACCTGACCCCGGTCGCCTTCGGCGCAGGAGAGCGTTATTTCCTGGCCCGCCGCAATGCGGCTCGTCGCGTCGCCGGTGCCCACGACCGCAGGGACGCCCAGTTCGCGGCTGACAATGGCCGCATGGCTGGTCGGGCCACCATGATCCGTGACGATGCCCGCCGCGCGACGCATGACCGGCACCCAATCGGGGTCGGTGTTGTCGGTGACGAGGATGGCTCCATCGACAAAGCTCGCTATGTCATCGGTGCTGCGAATGATGCAGGCTGCCCCGGCAGCGATCGCGTCGCCGACAGCTGCGCCCGTGGCGAGCGGCGCGGGCGCCTTGGCCGTCAGCCGCCAGGTTTTGAGCGCGGTGGCGGATCGCGCGCCATGCACGGTTTCCGGTCGCGCCTGCACGATGAAGAGCTTGCCGCTCTCTCCATCCTTGGCCCATTCCATGTCCATCGCGCAGCCATAATGCTGCTCGATCAGCACAGCCCAGCGCGCCAATTCCAGTATCTCCTCGTCTTCCAGGACATAATGCTCGCGCTCGTGATGGCTGCAATCGACCAGTTCGGTACGCGCGCTGCCGCCCGTCGCGTAGATCAGCTTCTGCGCCTTGGCACCGATCCGCTTCTCCACGATCGGTTTCAGTCGCCCGTCCGAGAGGAAAGGCTTGAAGACCAGATAGCTGTCGGGATCGACGCGGCCCTGCACCACGGTCTCGCCCAGGCCCCAGGCCGCGCTGATGACGGCGACGCGCGGAAATCCGGTCTCCGTGTCGATCGAGAACATGACGCCCGACCCGGCCAGATCGGATCGCACCATGATCTGGATGCCGATGGAAAGCGCGATCCGCAGATGGTCGAAACCCTTGGCCTCGCGGTAGGCAATCGCCCGGTCGGTGAAGAGCGAGGCGAAACAACGCCGACATGCGTCGAGCAAGGCGCGCTCGCCAACGACGTTGAGAAAACTCTCCTGTTGCCCAGCAAAACTGGCGTCCGGCAGGTCCTCGGCTGTCGCGCTGGATCGCACTGCGACAGCGACTTCGTGCTTGCAGGCATTGCGCGATAAATCGCGATAAGCGGAGATAATGGGTTCGGCGATTTGCGGCGGCAGTTCCGCATCCAGAAACAGGCGGCGGGCTGCCTCACCCGCTTCATGAAGCGGCATCGTCCCGTTCCGATACTGCGCCACGATGGCAGCGAGTCGATCCCCAATGCGGTTATGGTCGATGAACGCCCAATAGGCCCACGCCGTTGTTGCAAAGCCCGGCGGAACCTGCACGCCTGCCTTGCCGAGTATGGCGACCATCTCGCCAAGAGAGGCGTTCTTGCCACCCACGCGCCCGACATCGGCGCGTCCGAGCGCATCGAACCAGACGATCACGTCATCCTTGACGGGCGGGGGCGCAGCTAGCGTTTCGGTGGTCATGGGGCGGGAGTTTGCAGAGGCCATGCCATAAGGAACATTGGGAATGATACGGATGACAGGCATGGGGGCCGCCTCATCCGTATAACTACGGACTGCCTCTCTCCTTCTTTGGCCTATTGAGGTATGATCGGGAAAAAGATGAGCGGGAGAGGTTCGCGTGAGTTCAGCGTTGACTCTGACATTCCACGGCGCGGCAGGCACGGTCACGGGCTCTTGCATGGAATTGCGGCTGGGCGATCGAGCCATCCTTGTCGACTGCGGGCTGTTCCAGGGATCGCGCACGCTTGAAACCTTGAACCACGGCGCCTTCAGCTTCGACCCCGCCAAGATCGACACGGTCGTGCTGACCCATGCCCATATCGATCATTGCGGTCTTCTGCCCAAAATGGCCGCGCAGGGTTATAAGAGGCCAATCTGGTGCACGCCCGCGACGTCTGACCTGCTGGAATATATGCTGGCGGATGCTGGCAGGATCCAGGAAAGCGAGGCGGACCGCCGTAACCGACGCCGCGACCGCGCGGGCGAGAGCCTGTTTGTGCCCCTCTACACCGAAGAGGATGCGCTGGACGCCTGGCGGCTCAGCCGTCCCGTGCCGCTGGGCGACTGGTTCGATCCGGCGCCCGGATTTCGCGCGCGCTTCTGGAATGCGGGGCATATATTGGGCGCGGCGTCCGTGGAAATCGAGGCAGCGGGCGTGCGCCTGCTGATGTCGGGAGACCTGGGGCCGGTCAACAAAGCCTTCCATCCCGACCCGCAAGCGCCGACCGGCGTCGATCATGTCGTCTGCGAAGCGACCTATGGCGATCGCGCGCGGGAAAAATTCACGATCGAGCAGCGCCGCAGTCAACTTGAGGCCGAGATCAAGGATGCCTTAAGCCGCGGCGGCAATCTCGTGATCCCCAGCTTTGCGCTCGAGCGAACGCAGGAAATGCTCCTCGACCTTGCCAAGCTGGCCGATGCCAACCGGATTCCTAACGTCCCGATCTTCGTGGACTCGCCGCTCGCCAGCCGGGCGACCAAGGTGTTCGCGGCTCATGCCTCGGAGCTGGAGGATACGGGCGGCGAAGATATTTTCCGTCATCCCTCGATCCATTATGTCGAGGATGTCGCGGAATCCGTTCGGCTCAACACCATGTCGGGCGCGATCATCATGGCGGCATCGGGCATGTGCGAGGCAGGCCGCATCCGCCATCATCTGAAGCATAATCTCTTCCGGCGGGAATCGACTGTCCTGTTCGTGGGCTTTCAGGCGAAGGGCACGCTTGGCCGGGTCCTTCTCGACGGCGCGCAGCGTGTGCGTATTTCCGGCGAGGATGTTAACGTACGCGCGCGCATTCGGCGGATCGACAGCTATTCCGCCCATGCCGACCGCGACGAACTGCACAGCTGGATCAGCGCGCGCCGACCGATAACCGGCAGCCTTTTCCTCGATCATGGCGAACCCGAAGCGGTGGCATCGTTGCGGACCCTTGTTCAGGCAGACGATCCCGCCACAAATATCATCGCGCCGCAGATCGGCGAGGTCTATGCGCTTGAGCCGGGAACGCAGGCGAAGCGCATCCAGACAGGTCGCGTGGACATGGAACAGCTTAGCGGGCCGGATTGGCAGAATGACTATGCCGACTTTATCACCCATCTCAAACAGCATCTCGGCCGCATCAAGAACGAGCGGGCACGCCGCGAGGCCCTCGCCCAGATGCGGCGCATACTTGATGAATATGAGGAGGCGAGACATCGCCATTCGTGAAGATGGAGGTTCCGATGCCCCGAGCTACTCCTTCTCCTATTCGCCATGCAGTGGTGCTCGCGCACCCTGATCCCCACAGCTTCAACGCCGCCATCGCCCATGCCTATTGCCAGGCTGTGGAGGCTGCGGGGCAACAGTCTATCCTGCGCGACCTCTACGCCATGAATTTCGACCCGGTGCTGAAGAATGGCGAACGGCCTGATCGCAAGGGCTATCACCTGTCTCCCGACGTAACGGCGGAACTGGACATATTGCGCGGCGCCAATGTGGTCGTCTTCGTCTTTCCGATCTGGTTCGGCATGCCGCCAGCCATGCTAGTCGGTTATATCGATCGCGTTCTGGGCGCGGGAACCACTGTGCGTCAGGTTCAGAACAAGTCGGGTGAAGGACTGCTCGGCAGAGGTCATCTCTGCGCTATCACGACCTCTGGTGCTTCGGAGGACTGGCTCGACGCCCAGGGTCAGACAGAGGCGCTTCGCGCGCTTTCGGGCACCTACCTCTTTCGCGCCTTTGCGATGCAATCATCCGAGGCGCTGCATATTGGGGACGTGGTGGACAGCGCGGACGCCGCCTTTTTCGAGGGCCAACTCCAGCGGGTCCGCGATCGCGCCGCCAGCATCTGTGCGCGCGTGGCCGAGGAACTCTTTGGAACGCCCCTGCCCCCACGCACGAGCGACGGAAGCTGAAGATTCCCGATGGGCGAACGGCAACGACATGAGGTGGGCAGGCCATGCTGACGATCAAGCGTCTGGCAATCGACACTTATCCGGAAAACACCGCCTTTCTCCTGCGCCAAAGCAACGGCTATTCTGCGGAGCAATTTCAGGCGCTGCGCAAGATACGGGTGAGCGGAGACAGTGCCGAAATCCTCGCGACGCTGGCGCTCGTCGATGAGCCGGCCCTGCTGGAACCGGGAGAAATTGGCCTGGGCGAGCAGGCGTTCAGGCGGCTCGGCCTGCCCGAAGGTTCGCCCGTAGCGATCGCGCAGGCAATGCCCCCGGCCAGCCTGGAATTTGTCCGCCGCAAAATCGACGGCGACACCCTGCAGGATGACGAAATTTCAGCCATCATCCGGGACATCGCCGCGCATCGCTATTCCCCTATGGAAATCGGCGCGTTTCTGGTCGCCTGCGCCAGCTTCATGAGCACGCAGGAAACGTTGGCGGTCACCTGCGCGATGGCCGATGTCGGCAACCGTTTCGACTGGAAAGCCCCGCTCGTGGTGGACAAGCACTGCATCGGCGGCATTCCGGGCAACCGCACATCGATGATCGTCGTGCCGATCGTAGCGGCCCACGGCCTCATCATGCCCAAAACCTCGTCCCGCGCGATCACCTCCCCATCCGGCACGGCCGACACCATGGAAGTGCTCGCCAATGTCGACATGTGCGAAGCGGACATGCGGGCTATCGTCGCCCGAGAAAAGGCGGTGCTGGCCTGGGGCGGCCGGGTGAACCTGTCGCCCGCGGACGATGTGCTGATCTCTGTCGAGCGGCCTTTGCGGATCGACACGTTCGACCAGATGGTCGCGTCCATCCTGTCCAAGAAACTGGCGGCGGGTTCCACGCATCTGGTGCTCGACATACCCGTCGGCCCGACCGCCAAGGTCCGCACACAGGATGATGCAGTCAGGCTGCGCAAACTGTTCGAACATGTCGCCGACAAGATCGGCCTCGTGATCGATATCGTGACCACGGACGGATCACAGCCTGTCGGGCGCGGAGTCGGCCCGGTGCTTGAGGCACGCGATGTCATGGCCGTGCTGCGCAACGACGGCGATGCTCCGCCGGACCTTCGCGAGCATGCCCTGTTTCTGGCCGGACGAGTGCTCGATTTCGATCCCGCGCTGCGAGGTGGCAGGGGCTATGCACGGGCGATGGAACTGCTCGCCTCGGGCGAAGCACTTGCGGCGATGGAACGGCTGATCGAGGCGCAGGGGCGGCAGACGGCCAAACATGCGCCGGGCGAGCATGTTCACGAGATTCAGGCCCCCCATGACGGACGAGTGCAAGCGATTGATTGCCATCGCATAGCGCGCATCGCCCGGCTTGCCGGTGCGCCGATGGACAAGGGCGCGGGCATCGACCTGCTGCACAAGGTGGGCAGCGATGTCCGGAAGGGACAAGCGCTTTACCGTATCCATGCCCAGTCGCGAACCGGTCTTGGCTTCGCGCGCGATCTGGCGATGGAAGATTCAGGATATGAGGTCGCTCGATGAGCGCGGTCCTCTTCGCCTTCGACGATGGCATGGCACCGGCCCGCAGGCTGGGGTCACTGTTGGACACGCCGACGATCGCCGTCGAGGTTCACCGATTTCCCGACCGGGAATGCCTGATCCGTGTACCGACGCCCGCTCGAACCGCCATCTTCTATCGCTCATTCGACGATCCCGACCACAAGATCATCGAACTGCTGCTGGCGGCCTCGGCGGCGCGCGATCAGGGCGCGGAACGGGTCATCCTTGTCGCGCCGTATCTTGCCTATATGCGGCAGGACAAAGCCTTCCGCGCCGGAGAAGCGGTCAGCCAGAAAGTCATCGGCGGCCTGATAGCCGACCATTTCGACGGGCTGGTGACGGTAGACCCTCATCTCCATCGCATAGCCGCCCTGAGCGAGGTCATTCCCGATATCCCTGCGATCAGCCTATCCGCCGCGCCCCTTCTCGCTACCCTGATCGACGCGCGGGATGATCCCGTCATCATCGGGCCGGACAGTGAATCCCGTCAGTGGACCAAGGCTATCGCAGCACCGCTGGGCCTCAGCATGCTGGTGGCGACAAAGCAAAGGCTGGGCGACAGGCAGGTCAGGCTTGCCATCCCCGATATCGATAAGGTTCGCGGCCGCCGCGCCATATTGGTGGACGACATGATTGCCAGCGGGCGGACGTTGATTGAGGCGGCGCGGCTTCTGCACGACACTGGCGCGTCATCGGTTGAAGCGATCGTGACACATTGCCTGGCGAGCGCCGAGGATCTTGCCATCATGAAGGCAGCGGGCATCGCACCCATCTTCAGCAGCGACAGCATCGATGGACCTACGAATAAGGCCCATCTGGCGCCCCTGATCGGCGCCGCGCTGCGCGACAACAGGCTGATCTAGATCATCTATCCACCAGAAAGCGCAGAATGTCGGCGCGGCTGAGCAGGCCGACCAGCTTGCCGTTCGATGTGACTGGCAGACGCTTCACTGCCCGCCCTTCCATGATCGCAATCGCTTCTTCCAGCGATTCAGCTCCATCAACGGTGATCGGCTGCGTCGACATGATCTCGGCAACTGTCATGGAGGCCAGCGAGCGTCCCCGCTCCTCCGCCTCGGCGCTAACCAGGGCATCGAGCCGGAAAGGCCCAAGGTCTTGCCGGAAAAAATCTCCCTCCGTGACGATGCCCACCAGACGTTCCTCCTCGTCAAGGACCGGGAGAGCGCTGATCCGGTGATCGGACATGCACTTGATGGCAGCCGCCAAGGAACTTGTAGCCGTGGTCGTGGCCGCTCCCAAAGTCATGATGTCGCTGGCCTTCATGGCAGTCATCCTTCTTCCTTATGGCAGGGATTACGCTTGTGCGTCGGCCCGACATGTTTCCTGTGATGGCGCAATGGATGGCACAAGGGCGAACAAGCGCTCGACATCCTCGCGATGGCAGAGGTCAGTGCCGGGCGTCAGGACCGCCGCTCCGCCCGCGGCAATTCCGTAACGGAATGCCTCGACGGGATCACGCTCACAGCCGAGTGCGAAAACCATTGCCGCCAGGAAACTGTCGCCAGCCCCCACCGCGCTCCTGGTTTCCACAGGGACGGCAGGCAATCGCCAGGTCCCTGAGCGACTAGCCAGTATCGCGCCGTCGCGACCCATCGTCACGGCGACATATTCCGCCTTGCCGCTATCCACGATCTCCTGCGCGGCGGCGCAGATTTCGCTTTCCTCCATCAACGCTCGGCCAACCAGTTGCCGCAACTCACCGATGCTCGGTTTGACAAGATAGAGGCCCCCGCCGCTGACCGCCTCTTGCAGCGCCTTGCCTGAAGTGTCGAGGATGAGGCGCATGCCGTGGCGTTGCGCCAGCTGACACACTCGACTGTAGAAATCGTCCGGCACGCCGGGAGGCAGCGATCCGCTGGCGACAAGGAAGTCAGCCTGCGGACCATCGAGATGATGCAGGGCGGCTTGCCATTCCTCGGCCGTCAGCTCTGGCCCCTGTGGCACGACACGATATTCCTTACCCGTCTCCCGCTCATAGATGGATGTGCTGATGCGGGTGTCGCCTGCAATGGGTATGCGGAACCGGACCAGCCCATGCTGATCCAGCAGCCCGTCGAGCGTAGGTCCGGTTGCTCCACCGGACAGATAATAAGCGCGCGCCGTGCCGCCCAGCCGCGCAATCACCCGAGCCACGTTGATGCCACCCCCGCCCGGATCATAATGTTCCTGGCGCGCCCGCATCTTGCGGGTGTGAAAGACCCGATCCGCCTCATAGGCGACATCGATGGCCGGATTCATCGTGAGCGTGACGATCCTCTTCATGCCCGTGAGGCTATGCGCCCCTCCCGACGGCTGGAATAAGTATATGTCCCGATGGGCGACGCATCCGGGACATGGGAAAAGGCATCTCCATGATGTCTGTTCAGGAGCATCGCAATGCGAACACTTCCGCTATTGGCCGCTGTGCTGATCATCAGCGCGTGTAAACCGGCGAACGAGACGGAAGCGCCCGCGCCCCAGACGAATGGTTCGACGATGAACTATGTCGAGGAGATCGCGGCATTGCCCAAAGAGGCCCGGGATGCGGCGTTTTTCCGTGCCATCCGGGATGCTGGCCTGCCTTGCCAGCAAGTAATCGACAGCGGCCCGATGCCCGGAACCACCGCGCCGTCCGCCGCCTGGAGGGCGCAATGCGAGGATAAGGCTTATCATCTTATCCAGATCCAGCCCGACGGATCGGCCGTGGTCGCCAGCCGGACCAGTCCTTGAGGCCGGATCATGCGCTCCAGGCCCACCGGAGAGTAACCATGACGCAACGGGACAGACCCGCGACACGTCTATGGCTGATATTGGCCATAGTCGCAGCCGCGTTGATCCTTACCCTCCTGGCCGCTCAATTGATCAGCGGAGAATGGCTATGGATCATCCTGAACGGGCTATTGCAGCACGAACTGGGCTGAATTTGTCGTAGAGGTCACAATCACGCTGATTGGGTATTTCGTTGCCGACGCGCATCAGCCAACAGCTTGACCACTTCGGCATCGCTCGTCTGATCGAATACCACATAGTGCGCCCCGACCGCATAGAAGGGATGGGGTTCGTAAAGGCAGATGATGTCGTCGCATTCCTCCCGCAGACCTGCGATCACCGCCGCAGGCGCTACCGGAACCGCCAGAATGAGCCGCGCGGGATGCGCCTTGCTCATGCCCTTCAGCGCCGCCTTGATCGTGCCTCCGGTTGCTATGCCGTCATCCACCACGATCACGGTACGGCCTGCTACCGGAATGGGTTCATTATTCCCCAGATAGACGCGCCGACGCCGATCGATTTCAGCCAACTGCTTGCGCATCTCGGTACGGATATACTCCGGCGTGGGTGCCAGCTGCCGCACGATTTCCTCATTGAGGACAAGTTGCGGTTCTGCCCCATCGACCACCGCGCCGATGCCCAGTTCCTCGTAGCCCGGCGCGCCGAGCTTGCGCACGAAGAGAAGATCCAAATCCGCATCAAGCGCTCTTGCCACCTCGAAGGCGACTGGCACGCCTCCTCGCGGCAAGGCAAGCACCAACGGATGGCTCGGCGCAAAACGTGCCAGCGCCTTGGCCAAATGGACGCCTGCATCACGACGATCGTGAAACAGCATGGATTGGGGTTTCATCAGGTCTCCCCCTTCAGGTGAGAATTGAACCATCGCCTAGCCAGGCTGATGACCTGATCGAGCGTTCCGGGTTCCTCGAACAAATGGCTCGCTCCGGGCACGATGACCAGTTCCGCGGGCGCCGTCATGAGCGCCTTTGCGTCATGATTCAGGCTCAGCACATCACGGTCCAGACTGCCGACGATCAGGAGCGTCGCGGCACGAACCCGGCCCAGAGCTTCAGCCCCCGCGAGGTCCGGCCTGCCGCCGCGAGACACAACCGCAGCCGCCCTGTCATCCGGCATCGAAGCGGCAATGATCGCGGCTGCCGCGCCTGTACTCGCCCCGAAATAGCCCAGCGGCAGCGTGGCGAGCGGCGCCATGCCGTCGGCCCAGTCAGCAGCCTCCCTCAACCGGCGCGCAAGCAACTGCACGTCGAAAACATTGCGTCGGTCCAGCTCTTCCTGCGGCGTCAACAGGTCGACCAGCAAAGTCGCGAGCTGGGATCGATGCAGACCAGCGGCGACATATTGGTTGCGCGGGCTATGCCGCCCGCTGCCGCTGCCATGAGCGAATATCACCAACCCCGTCGCGCCATCCGGCATGTCGAGGAAGGCCCGCAGCCCATGCCTGCCGATTGTCACATCCTGCCGGTTCACCAATATCTGCGTCATGGTCATAATCCGAAAGGCCAGGTTTCCGGCGCGCCTGAAGGGCGTTCCGGACCCAATGGCGTTACCGCCGAGGTCTGTTCGAACCAGACCCAGGCATCGAATTGCTCCGCCAGCACAGCCTCGAAATAATGGCTGAGCCGCTCCGTTTCGGGCCGATAAACGACGCCGATCGCGCGCTCCAGAAGCGTGTGGCCGAGCAAATCCCGCAGCGCTTCCTTGCCCGGTCCCCGCCAGTCAGTCAGGCTGCGGACGACGCCTGTGCGCCGGAACGCATGTTCATAACTGTCCGGGCGTGCGGGACGGACGGACTTGATCTCCATCGCCCCGCCCCAGTCGCTGGCCGCCGCGACAAGTCCGGTGTCAGTCCCAAAGCCGATCGACACGGCATCGTCGCCATAAGCGAGGCGGCAAAGCTGGCCGATGTTGAATTCACCCTGCCAACCCATCGCCGTTGCAGCTGCATTGCCGACATGGCTGTTATGCGCCCAGATGACCGCTTTGGTTCCGCTGCCGCGATGCGCCATCAACGCCTGGAGCGTTTCGAACATGTGCCGGTCGCGCAGGTTCCAGCTTTCGGTCGAGCTGCGGTACATGGCGCGATAATAGCGTTCCGCGGCGCGAACTATGCGGGCGTTCTGATAGGCATCGAACCACGCCTCGCCATCCTGTTTGAGCAGGTCCAGCCGCTGGTCAAGAAGCTGGCGAAGCTGCGCCACCACGCCATCTTCACATCCTTTGCCGCCGGAAAGAGTGACTGCCCGTCCATAGTGCGCGGGTTCATCCTGCCATGGCGTCAGACATCCATAGCGGCGGCGCGCGTCCTCCGCCTCGTCCGGATCGGCCTTGTCGAGATAGGCAAGCACGGCATGGATGGATTCGCTGAGGCTGTAGACATCCAGGCCATGGAATGATGCCTGGCGCGCTTCCGCCAAGCCCTGATTATGTCCCCGCAGCCAATCGGCGAAGGCCAGCACTTCCTGGTTGCGCCACATCCATGTCGGGAAGCGTATGAATACATCCCCCCGCCTGGGACGCGGCGCCTGGTGCCGCACATAATCGTCAATGCGCGCGGCATCGGGCCAGTCTGCTTCTACCGCCACGACCGTGAAGCCGTGCCGTTCTATCAGCCGACGGGTAATCGCGGCGCGCGCACGATAAAATTCAGAACTTCCATGTGTCGCCTCGCCCAGAAGGATGACCCTGGCATTTCCGAACCGATCGAAACAGGCACCGAAATCCTCCACCTTGTCAGGCGAGGGCAATGGCTCAGCATGGTGCCTGAGAGCCTGGACAAGCTCATCGGGCGCTTGAGTGGTCGAGCGGTCAAACATCGTTGCCTGGGTCATCTTCTTCCTCACATCGTCAGGATGTCATTCCCTCAGGCGTGATGGCTGCTCACCGCCGCCATGACTTCAATCGCAAGATCGCGGTGACCACAGTGCGAGACGTCACCCAGCGACAGGATGCCGACCATGTTGGATCGATCATCCACAACCGGCAGACGGCGGACCTGTTGGCTTTCCATCAACCTGATCGCATCCTCGATGCTGTCTTCGGCATGACAGAAGACGACCGGTTTCGACATGATGTCTGCGGCTGTCATCGCTCTCGCCTGTCCGTTCCCGGCAAAGCCGCGCAAGGCGATGTCCCGATCCGTCACGATCCCCAACGGCGTGTCGCCATCGCTCACCGGGATCGCGCCTATATCCTTTTCCCTCATGATCCGGGCCAGTTCGGCGAGGCCGGTGTCCGGCGCCACCCGATCGACTCCGGGATGCATGACTTCCGACACATAGGTCATGATTTTCTCCAATCCATGACGCCATCAAATGGACTCAGGCACCATGATCGCGAAATCGGTGGCAATAGGTATTGGGGAATATACGAAGTGTCAGGCGGGCCGGGCATGGTAGCAGACGGCTGCCTTTGAGAACAGCTATGGGGTCAGGGCGTTGTCGACGCTTGGGCGTGGCAAGCCCTTGAGAAGATAAAGCGCAACAAGCTGGGCAACCGATCGCACTTCCAGCTTGCGCATCAACCTCGCGCGATGGACTTCGACGGTCCTGTGGCTGATGCCCAGCAACTCGCCGGTCTGCCGATTGGTAAGGCCATTGGCGACCGCCACAAGCACTTCACGCTCGCGCCGCGTCAAAAGGTCCAGGGCGACAGCGGAAGAGCGTCGCTGTGGCTGCTTCTTGGTTATGCCCGTCATGGTCACACCTGCGAACCCACGTCACGCGTCGTCGCATCGATAACCGCATTGACGAGCGAAGACTCCTTGCAAGGCTTGTCGAGCACTGCATCAAAGCCGTGCGCGATTGCCTTCTGCATCAATGCGGTCGAACCGAAGGCGGTCACCATTATGGCCCGCCCCTTCCATCCCGCCGAGCGGAGCGCAGCCAATACCTGAAGGCCGTCATGCCCCGCCATCAGGTAATCGGTCACCAGACAAGCCGGATTATTCGCTTTCACCTCGGCGATCAGCAATTCCGGTATCGCGAAGGAGCGGACGTTAAACCCTCGTCCCTGCAACAGGAGTTGCATCGACCTCCTCGATCCCGCGTCGTCGTCCAATATGACTATGGGGATTGGTAGGTCGGCCATTGTCTTCGCGCCTTGCGCCGCAGGATTCAACAACATGCCCAAGTGGTGGCACGGCGGCGTCGCTACGTCTTTAAGTATTGATCCCAGTCAGGCCCTTCTGTCCCATCCTCGCGGCAAAGGCGATCCGCAGCGCATCTGACAGGCTGTGGACATGCAGTTTTGTCATGAGGTTAGCCCTATGCACCTCCACCGTTCGCGAAGATATGCCAAGATCATAGGCGATCGTCTTGTTGGGAAGGCCCTGAGCAAGTCCTTCCAGCACTTCCCGCTCGCGTGCCGTCAGGGCGCCGATGATTACGTCGGCACTGGCGGCCTGTGCCGCTGCACCTTGGGCAAAGCGGACGCGGCCGAAGGCGCGCCCGATCGCGTCGATCAATACGGTCTTTTCAAACGGCTTTTCCAGAAAATCGACCGCACCCGCCTTCATCGCCTGCACAGCGACCGATACCTCGCCGTGGCCGGTCATGATGATGACAGGCATCGTGATCCCGCGCTCCGCCATGGTCCGCTGTACCTCCAGACCGTCGATCTGGGGCATGCGGACATCCAGCAGGACACAACCCGCCTCCACCGATCGCAAATCCTTCAAAAATGCGGCCCCGGAACGCCACGTCTCGACCGCATAGCCCGAGGTCCTGAGCATGTAGCCGACCGATCGCCGGATGGAATCATCGTCATCAACGATGTGAATGAGCTTCCTGTCGGTCATAGACATCCTCCGCCTGCGCTCGAATGAGGGTGAAATGGAAATCGGTGCCCTTCCCCTTGTGCGTATCCATCCATATCTTGCCGCCATTCACTTCCACGATCGTCCGGCATATGGACAGACCCAGGCCCATCCCTTCCGGTTTGGTGCTGACAAATGCGGTAAACAACTGCTTGGCGACGCCTGGCGCCATGCCGCAACCGGTGTCCGATACGGTGACCTGGATGTCACCTTCCTTTTCGGCACGGCTCGAAATGGTGAGCCTTTTAATCGGGCTATCGGCCATCGCTTCGCACGCATTCCGAATAAGATTGATCAGAACTTGCTGGATCTGAACCTTATCGACCAGCACGGGTGACGCACCGGGATCGAGATCGAAATGCGCCTCAATCCCCATCTCCCTCGATCCCGCGAGTCCTAGCACGGAGGCTTCATTCACAAGGTCAGGGAGGCTTTCGATGGTCTTTTCCACTTCGCCTCGCGAAACAAATTCCCGAAGTCGACGCACGATCTGCCCTGCCCTCAAAGCTTCGCTGGCGGCTTCCCCCAGCGCTTCCCGCATCATGGGCCATTCGCTTTTGTCGGGGCTGGCCATCTGATCGCGGACCGCCTCGACATAATTTGCGACCGCCGCGATCGGTTGATTAAGCTCATGCGCCAGCGTTGAGGCCATGGTGCCCATCGCACTGACCCGCGTGACGTGGATGATTTCGGCCTGCAAGGTCGCCATCTGCTGCTCAATCATACGCCGCTCGGTAAGATCGCGGACGAAGCCGGTGAATATCCGCTCATTTCCCCGCAGCGCTTCCCCGATGTACAATTCCATCGGAAAGAGCGATCCATCGGCCCGCTGGCCAAAGACCACCCGTCCCTTGCCAATGATACGCCTTTCACCGGTTTCCAGATAACGGTGGATATAGCTGTCATGACGCTCTCGATCCGGCGACGGCATGAGCATCCTCACATTCCTGCCCAACACCTCAGATTCCTTGAAACCGAAGAGCGCCTCTGCTGCGGCGCTGAACGAAAGCATCTTGCCGCTTTCGTCAATGACCACCATGGCATCGGGGACAGTAGACAAGATGGCGGTTAATTGGCTTTCGTGGGCACGCAACCGGTCTTCGGCGGAACGCTTTTCGGTGATATCGGAAATGATCTTCGCAAAGCCCCGCAGTTCCCCGCCTTCGCCGTAAAGAGCCGTCCAGCTGACGGCAGCAAGGAATTCCGACCCATCCTTGCGAAGACGCCAATCCTCCTCCTCGAATCTCCCTTCTTTGCGTGCACGCTCGATGTCAGCTTGCGGCTTGCCGACGGCAACGGCTTCGCCGGGATAGAAGAGGGCGCTTGGCTGGCCCAGGATTTCTTCCTCAGTCCATCCCTTGAGCCGCTCGGCCCCGCGGTTCCAGATCGTGACCTGACCGATCGGATCAAGCATGTAGATGGCCAGGCCTTGAGCACCGTCGATCAACAGGTTCAGTTCCATGGCCATCTGTTCGCTGGCCTTCGCCGCCAATTCAGCCCGCTCCAAACGCAGGTTGGCCTTATGAACGAAACGGATCACAAGAATGATGATGGCGGCAGTGGCGCCAAACATGACCACTTCGAATATGTCGCGCACTTGGACTGCGGGCCTGCCCATGAAAAGGAAGTTCGCGGCGATGCCGAGCAATGTGGCAAGGATTGCCGGCCCTTCACCCACCCACAGCGCGACGGCCATGACGGCGACGATAAATGGCATATAGGCCGACCTGTCGCCCAGCCAGGGGTCTAATAACGCCCGCACCGCCGATGCGATTGCAACAGCGAGGACAATCGCCGCAAAGCCAGCCAAGGGCGCGGTTATCCGTTTGAACACTGCCTCACCTGTCGAAGGAATTCACTTCGCTTATACGACGCTATCTCTTCCAGGCTCGCCAAGAAATACGAACTGATAAATGCCGATTTAAAATTATGAAAATCAACATGATTATTTTTCAGTTCTAAGTTTCTGCTCCAATAGGATTCGTACTGACGGCTGTACTTCTCATCGACTCACTACCGTTCACGGCAGATGAGCGTTGCTCGACTTAGGCAAGTTTCCAAAGGAGGCCGGGTCGCGCGCTCCATAATGTGAGTTCGGTGGAGGATCGACACGCACGCGCCAAGCATATTTCTGAGGGTGGATCGCGCGTCGCTGCAGTCGCCTGTCATCCCGGCAGTTTGGCGACGATCATGGCAACGATTGCTATCATGAGTCCGAAGAAAAGCGCCGTGAGGAAGATGGCGTCAACCGATTGCCGCAAGCGATCCACGAAAGACATGATGTTCTCCATCAACTCGGCCGACAGCCAAAAGGCAGGATAAAATGGACAAGCCCCCGATGAACGTCATCGATAGTGCCATTGGGTTCACCGGGGGCTATCCGATCAGTAGCTGACCAAGATATTATCCTCGACCTTGGTCACGCCAGGAGCAGCCCAGGCCGCCCGCTCGGCGACGCCACGTTCATGCCAGGCCTTCACCCGGCCACCCAGGCGAACCGTATTGCCGTCTGTAAAAATGGTGACACCTGCGGCATCCAGATCCGCCTGGCGCTTGAATGCAGCAATGATCCGTTCACGGATGTCCGAAGTAACGGGCAGCTTCTTTACCTCGATCAGGTTGCTGACCCCTGTTACACCCGAAATTCTAGCGGTCGCCTTCCTCGCCTCGTCGCTTTGATAATGGAAGTCCACCGTGCCGGAAAGCGTGACCCAGCCTTTCTCCACCTTCACATTGATTTTCTCGTGAGGGATGGCGACGTTCCAGGAAAACATGTCGAGGATACGCTTGGCGATTTCATGGTCGGCCGTGTGCGGCTCGGACTTGAAGCGGACCTGGATTTCCTCGGCGATGGCCTTGACGCCGCTGACGCGCCTCGTCGCCTTTTCGGCAGCAATCTTTTCAACATAGTTGGTCACATAGCCCGACAGGGTCACGACCCCATCGTTCACCGCCACGCCGATGTCTGCGTGATCGACGCTGGGATCCCATTCAAGTTCGTCCATGACGTCACGCTGCAACTGTCCGTCGGTTTTCATCACAACTCTCCTTGTCCCGGGGGAATGCGCGCCATTCTCGGGCGCGTGATTTGCTGACGGCGCGGAACGCCACCGGCAAAAGCATGGCGACTACCGTACCGACTCCTGCCTCGGCACTGCCGCGGATCAACAATCTGCCATCCATGTCGCGGATTGCCCGCCGAATTCGGTTTAGTCCCATTCCGCGGCCCGGTTGCCTGGCACCGGCCTCTGGCATGCTGCCATTCATCAGGAGTCCAGGGCCATCGTCGGCGACCACCAGCCAAATCCAATCGCCGATCCTGCGGCATCGAAGCACTATTCGGCGCGCGCCAGCAGATCGTGCGTTCGCGACAAGCTCCAGCACCACCGCTTCAAGGTCGGCGGGGTCGGCGCTCACAAGAGCGGCTGGTACGGCTACCTGCGTGTCGATCTCCAAACAGGCGGAAGGGCGAACGACGGCCTGGAGAAGGGGAGCAGCATCGGCCACTTGCGCACCGACATCCAACAGGCGAGGCTCCTCCCGAACCTTCTTCGAGAGCAACCGGGAAGTCAGTTCACCACCCCGCACGGCGGCGGCGCCCAGGGCGCGCAGCAGCTTGTCTCGTTCCGATCCGGAAAGCTTCTTGATTAGCAGATGCTGGATGGAGGTGATCACGGCGAACAGGTTGCGAAGATCGTGAACGATCTCTCGCGCAAGATCCTGGCTCGATAGGCCAGCCTTTAAGTCGCTCGAGTCCCGCATCATCGCCTCCACACTGTTCGAGACGATTTTAGGAAATGCGTGCTGCCTCCCTATTCGCAACTTCCCGTAAGTAGCCTTTCTTCAAATCTCGTTCGGGGGATTGGCCTGCGGCATTTACGAATGTCGGCCAGAGCAGCGCATCCCCTAGGATCACTCAGGCAAGCGCCAGCGGCGCATTTGAGTGAAAGGCTGTACGAGCCATGACGATCCGCAACCTGTCGCCCCTTCTTCATGCCAAAAGCATAGTTCTGGTCGGAGCATCGGAGCGCAAGGGAGCCGTCGGAACCCTGGTGCTCGACAATCTGCTTGCGGACGGATTTGAGGGCAAAGTCTATGTCGTCAATCCGCATCCGGTCGCCCGACAAGGCGCGACATGGTTCGCGACCATCGACAGCCTCCCGGAGGCGCCTGAACTAGCGATCGTCATGACACCAGCATCGACGGTAGCTCCGATCATCGATCAGCTGGGGAGGCTCGGCACGCGCTGCGCCGTGATCCTTTCAGCCGGGCTGACCGATGCTGGCGGCCTTCGCGGCGAGGTGCTGGACGCAGCGAAGCGGCATGACCTACGGATCGTCGGCCCCAATTGTCTCGGCATCATGTCTCCCCATACCAGGATCAACGCCACCTTCGCACGCACCCCGGCAAAGCCCGGCCATCTGGGCCTCATATCTCAAAGCGGCGCGCTGATTACCGCCGTGCTCGATTGGGCGCAGACCCGCAGCGTAGGGTTTTCCGCCATCATCTCGGCCGGAGACATGGCCGACGCAGACCTCGGCGACCTCATCGACCTGCTTGCAACCGACCCGCACACCCATGCCATTCTTCTCTACGTCGAGGGCGTAACCCAGGCGGCTGAATTCATGGTGGCGGCACGGGCAGCGGCGCTCACCAAGCCCATCATCGCGATCAAGGCCGGAAAGAGCGAGCTCGCAGCCCGGGCAACGCTGTCTCACACCGGCGCCATGGTCGGCGCCTATGATGTCTATGAGGCGGCCTTTGCCAGGGCGGGCATCCTGTTGGTCGACAGCCTCGCCGAGCTTTTCGACGCCGCCGAAATCCTCTGCACCTGCAAGCCCATCGCTGACAACAGGCTGGCGATCCTCACCAATGGCGGGGGAGCGGGTATATTGGCGGTCGATGCGCTTGCACGAACCGGCGCTCAGCTCGCCGAGCTGACCCCGGAAACGCAGGCAATGTTTGAGAAGGACATGCCCGCCGATTGGTCGCGCAGCAATCCCGTTGATGTGCTGGGCGATGCCGACGCGACCAGATACAGCGTCGCGTTGCGAGCCATCTTGCGGGACGAGGCAAGCGACGCAGTGCTGGTCATGAACTGCCCCACGGCACGCAGCGAAGCAGGCGAGACGGCGCTGGCGATATGCCGGGAAGTCGCCACGGCGGCACAAGAGCGCATATGCAAGCCCGTCCTTGCCTGCTGGCTCGGCGACGCAAACGCCAATGCCGTAAGGTCTATATTCACGGCGGCAGGCATCCCCGTCTTTTCCACGCCAGATGACGCCGTGCGCGCCTTTGGCTATCTAGCGCAGGCGCGCCGCATTCGCAGAAGCCTGACCGATGCACCCGTGCAAACGCGCGAGGTGAAGGCCGACCGCGCCGCTGCCCGCGCCATTATCGCCAGCGCACAGGCGGACAAATGCACGCTGCTGTCCGAGCTAAAGGTGAAGCAGCTGCTGGAAGCCTATGGTGTCCCCATCGCGCCAACCCGCTTTGCCGCGTCCGCGCAAGCAGTGGAGGAAGCCTGCTGCTGGCTGAGCGCGCCCTATGCCGTCAAGATCGTCTCTCGCGATCTACCGCACAAATCGGATGTGGGCGGCGTGGCGCTCAACCTGCCCGATGCTCACGCGGCAGTTGCGGCCGCACAAGACATGGAACGACGAATCCAGCGCGATTTCCCGGACGCGCGAATCCAGGGCTTTGCCGTGGAAGACATGATCAAGGCCGAGAGCAGCACCGAGATGATAGTCGGCATCGCGACCGATCCGACATTCGGCCCGATCATCATGACGGGCGCGGGCGGCACCGCTACGGAGCTTCTGCGCGACAAGGCTATCGACCTTCTTCCACTCGACCATGCGGGCGCACGTGCCCTGATCGCGCGAACACGCATCTCGGCCATGCTTGCCGGATACCGTAAGGTGCCGCCCGCCGATGTGGACAGCCTCGCCAATGTGCTGGACGCCGTGTCGGCGATGGCGGTCGATCTGCCCGACCTGCTCGAACTCGACATCAACCCCCTGTTGGTAAGCGCCGCAGGCGTCATCGCGCTGGATGCGCGGGCGCGTATCACCGCTGAACCAGCGCCTCAATCGCGCCTCGTGCTGCGCGCGCCGCCGGGAGGCTGGGCTTCCGACCTTGTGACGGAGCATGGCGTCCGTTTTCATGTACGGCCGGTACGGGCGGACGACGAGGCGGCTGTAGCAAGCTTCTTCGATCATGTTTCAGCCGAAGATCTGCGCTTCCGCTTCATGTCGGGCCTCCCCAAGGTGCGGCATGAGCAGATCACCATGATGACACGGGTGGACTATGTCCGGACGATCAGCTTCCTGGCCTTCGGTGAAGAGGGTGGAGAGGTCATTGCGATCGCCATGCTGGCGACGGACCCCGACCGCAGCCGGGCGGAAATCGCGCTCACCACACGGACTGACAGTAAAGGCAAGGGGATAAGCTGGACATTGTTCGAACATGTGCTGCGCTATGCAAAGTCAGAAGGTATCGGCATGGTTGAATCGGTCGAGTGTGCCGATCATGACGCGGCGCTGCGCATGGAGCGTGAGCTGGGCTTCGTCACGATCGTGGATCCCGACGATCCAACCATTCGCATCGCCAGAAAAGGCATGGCGGCGGCCAATCCTGGCTGAAGGCCGCAGCATCGCTATCGAAATTGCCTGCTCCGTGCAGACCGCTTTTTCGCGACGCCACGGATCATCACAATGCCGGGCATGAGCGGCAGCCAGAGCGTGAACAGCCGCAGCAGCATGGTCGCGGCGAAGGCTGCCTCCAACTCCACACCAAGGAGATGCAGCATCGCGACCGATGTCGCTTCGAAGCTGCCAAGGCCCAGCGGGATTGGCCCCAGCGTTGCGATGACCGACGCCATGATCAGGGCAATGAACGCCGTCCCGAACGCCGCCTGCTGATTGAGGCTGTGCAAGCACGCGAACAGCGTCCCGGCATCGGCCAGGAAGATCATCGCATTGCACGCCGTGACGGTCAGGGTGAGCCGCGTGTCTCGCAAGAGCGCGGCTGGCGCCTGCGCGACGGTTTCGAGCAACCGGCGCACGAAGTCGATATGTTCGATCCGATCCGGCAATGGCCTGCTCCCCCGGCGGCGAAGCCACAAGGCGAGCGAAGGGATCGCGAGGGCAACGAGGAGAAAGATCGTGACGACCCCCGCCATCAGCGGTGTGGCGCGGTCGTGAAGCCAGAGCAGGATCAGGGTCACGAGCGCGAAGAAGGCATAGGCCGCATAGAAGCCGATCATGGACAAGAGGAGAGCGGCCACCGCCGTTCCCTTCGGCACGCCAAGCGCCCTCAGTTGATCTACCAGCAGGATGTTCCCACCCATGCCAGCGCTGGGCAGAACCTGATCGGCAAACAGCTTGGTCAGGGCGATTCGCATCAGGGGCCGCAAAGGCTGGGGCGTCCGCGCACGCCGCAACACTGCCGCCCATCCGCCTGCCACGCTTGCATAGGTTGTCAGTTGAAGCACAAGCGCTAGGCCGATCCAGCCCGGCTCGGCTTCACGCAGCAGGGCCGCGAACCGCCTCACCTCTCCCCAGTGGGCGACGGCGGCGATAAGACCCGCGGCGATAAGGATCGCAAGAAACCAGCTTCGCCATCGAGCAGACGCCATACCCTCCTCCAGTCCCGACGACACCCACGCGCTCCTGACTGCGAACAGCGTGGTCCGAAAGACCCGTCGACTTTACGGGAGCCTTCGACCGGGCGAACCTCGGACAGCTACGTAGCTTAACGGATTAGAGCCGGGATCAGCATGGGTCATGTCATCCTGCTCGATCCGCTGGTTTTTTGGAGCTGCGATGGCTTTTTCCATTCCCTTGCCGTTCCGACAAGCGGCTCATCAAAGGCCGGGCAGCGATCCTTCTTCCGCCGCCATCAATCCTGACAGCGCAATGAACCAGGTCGCCGCCGAATATTGGCGGATGCCCGTTGAGCAAAGTCTTGTCGCGCTCGTCGCAAAAAAAGGCGGCCTCTCCTCCGAGGAAGCCGGACGCAGATTGGCGGTCGCTGGCCCCAACATCCTGTTCGAACGATCCCGGCGCCACGTTGCCGCAGATCTGGCGCGAAGGCTTGGCAACCCGTTGGTGCTGATGCTTCTTGCCGCCGCTGCCGTCGCGGGGGTGATGGGCGACATGGCGAGCTTCCTGCTGATCCTCGCCATGGTCTTGCTGTCCACGATCCTCGACACGGTGCAGGAACGACGCGCCGAAGCTACCGCCGCAGCGCTCAGGGAGGCGATCGCTCTCACCGTGCGAACACTGCGGAATGGGGCCGCTGTCACTCTGCCCGTGCGCGATCTGGTGCCGGGGGACGTTGTCATGCTCGCGGCGGGGGATCTGATACCCGCCGATGGACTCGTGCTGTCAGCCAACTCGGCTCAGGTCAATCAGGCCGCGCTGACCGGAGAGCCCTTCCCGGTCGAAAAGTCGCCGATTGTGGAACCCGACGCTTCCATGGCCGTGGCAAGAAACCTTCTGCTGCACGGCAGTTCGATGATCGGGGGCAGCGCACAGATGCTGGTCGTCCAGACGGGCGATCGCACCCATTTCGGCGGGATCGCCCGGTCGCTCGGCGATGAACAGCCACCGACCGCCTTTGAGCGAGGAATCCACCGGCTGGGGCTGCTGATCGTGCGGATGACGATCTTCCTCGTCCTGTTCGTCATCCTGGCTCATCTGGCGCTCGGCCGACCACCGGTGGAATCCTTCCTGTTCGCGATGGCGCTGGCGGTTGGTCTTACGCCCGAACTGCTGCCGATGATCATGACAATCGGTCTGGCGCGCGGAGCGCAGCGCATGGCTGCGGCGAAGGTGGTGGTGAAACGGCTTTCGGCAATCCACGACCTGGGTGAGATGGACATATTATGTACCGACAAGACGGGTACGCTCACGGAGGCACGGATCATGATGACCGGCCATCCGGGGATAGACGGCGCCGACAGTGAACGCGTGTTCGAACTGGCCGCGGTCAATGCCCGGTTCGAAAGCGGCCTGCGGAGCCCACTGGACGATGCACTGCTCGCGCACACGGGACATCATCCGCTCACCGGATGGCGCAAGCTCGACGAGCGTCCGTTCGATTTCGAACGGCGGCGGGTTTCGGTGCTGGCGCAATGGGAGAGCGAGAGGGTCGAGATCGTAAAGGGCGCGCCGGAAACGATCCTTGCCCTTTGCGATCAGGCCGAAGCGGCAGATGGCAGGATCGTGCCGCTGGACCCCGCGTTGAAGGGGCGGCTCATGGCACTGCATGACGATAATGCCAGCCAGGGCCTTCGTCTGCTGGGCATCGCCTGGAAAGCGGCGGCGGGCCGTGAGCGCATCGAAACGGACGATGACGACCATCTGATATTTGTGGGCTTCTGCCTTTTCCTTGATCCGCCCAAAGGCTCGGCTGCCGCCGCGATCGGACGGCTGGAGGCGGCGGGCGTCGCCACCAAGGTCATCTCAGGCGACTCCGCCGCTGCCGTGCAGCATCTTATGGCCGCGCTTGGACGGCCGGTTTCGGGCCTCCTCACCGGCGATCAGATCGCCGCGCTCGATGACGAGGCGCTGGCAGTGCGTGTTGTGGAGACGGACCTTTTCGCCCGCATCACCCCCGACCAGAAATTGAGGATTGTGCATGCGCTTCAAGCGCGCGGACATATTGTCGGATTCCTCGGCGACGGCATCAACGACGCGCCCGCGATCAGGGCAGCGGACGTCGGCCTTTCGGTGGATGGCGCCACCGACGTGGCTCGCGAGGCTGCGGACATGATCCTGCTGGCGCCTGATTTGTCCGTTCTCACCGACGGCGTGGCGGAAGGACGCCGCACCTATGCCAATATCCTCAAATATATCCGCATGGGCACCAGCTCCAATTTCGGCAACATGCTGACAATGGCGCTCGCGTCCCTGTTCCTGCCCTTCCTGCCGCTGACGCCAGTGCAGGTCCTGCTCAACAACATGCTCTATGATCTCTCCCAAACGGGCATCCCGTTCGACCGTGCGGAGAAAAGCGATCTTGCGGCGCCCCATGGCTGGGACATGCGGGCCATCGTCCGCTTCACACTGATCATGGGGCCTTTGTCGTCGCTGTTCGACATCGCGACCTTTGCCGCGCTGATCGCGCTTTTCCATGTCGATGTGCCAACATTTCGCACCGCATGGTTCATCGAGTCCATGGCAACCCAGATATTAGTGGTTTTTGTCATTCGCACGGCAGTGCCACTATGGCGGCAACGGCCCCATCGACTGCTGGTGACGACCGCCGGGCTTTGCCTGTGCACAGCGATCGCGATACCCTTTCTACCGATCGCCCCAGCATTGGGCTTCGTCGCGCCAGGCCTACCCATCGTCGCCATCACGACCATATTGGTTGCCGCTTACCTGCTGTCCGCCGAAGCGCTCAAGCGCGTGGCGATGCGTTAGGAGGCCGTGCATGAGCGCAATGATTGCCATGCAGATCAGAACCGTCCGGACTCCCCTGATCCGGATCGAGCGTCCCGTGCCCCATCCGGGTCCCGGCGAATTGCTGATCGAAGTGGCTGCCTGCGGGGTTTGCCGAACCGATCTGCATGTACTCGATGGCGAGATCCCCGCGCGTTACCCGATCATACCCGGACACGAAATCGTCGGTCGCGTCGCAGCGATCGGGGTCGGCGTGGAAGGTTTTGCAATAGGCCAGCGGGTGGGTGTTCCATGGCTGGGACATACATGCGGTCGATGTCCCTACTGCCGGGCAGGAAAGGAAAATCTCTGCGACGCACCGCTCTTCACCGGCGCCACGCGAGACGGCGGCTATGCCAGCCATGTGATTGCCGACGCCCATTACTGCTTCGACCTGCCCGATCGTTTTTCCGACGTGGAAGCAGCGCCGCTCCTTTGCGCCGGCCTGATCGGCTGGAGAGCGCTGCGGCTGGCCGGCCCTGCGCCGGTCATAGGTCTGTATGGATTTGGCGCCGCGGCGCATATTCTCGCACAGGTCGCCCGGCATCAGGGACGCACTGTCTATGCCTTCACCAAGGATGGCGATGAGGATGGACAGGCGTTCGCGCGTTCGCTGGGCTGCGAATGGGCAGGCGGTTCTTCCGACGATCCGCCAGCGCCACTTGATGCAGCACTGATCTTCGCACCCGCAGGAGAGTTGGTGCCGCGTGCCCTGCAAGCGGTCAGGAAAGGCGGCCGCGTCATCTGTGCCGGTATCCACATGAGCGACATTCCTTCATTCCCCTATGCCGACTTGTGGGAGGAAAGGCAGATATGCTCGGTCGCCAATCTGACGCGAGAAGACGGCACCTCCTTTTTCGAACTGGCAGGCGACATCCCCCTTCACACCGTCACGGAAACCTTCCGGCTCGAAGATGCGAATGACGCGCTGCAACGGTTGCGAACAGGCAAGATCAAGGGCGCCGCAGTACTCGTGCCCTGATCCATGAGTTCGTGACTCTACTTATGGCGCCACTTCGCGCGCAGGGCGACACTCCCACCCGGAGTCTTGTTACGGAGGACTGTTCATGCGCCGCCTTTTCATCGCCGGTGCCGGTTTCTTGAACCTGATGTTCATTGCCGGTGTATCGGCACAGACTGCACAGCCGCACGCCGGGCACCACCCGGCCGAAGCAGCGGAGAGCGCCCCGTCTGCGGTAGCGGAGCCCCAGCATGATTGCCCCATGATGAAGGATGAAGACGGCCACAGGATGCACTCCGATGGCATGCACCCGCCATCGGGGGCCATGGGGTCAGCTCAGCAGATGCCCGACGGCATGCAACATTGCAGCGAGATGCACAGCCCGGTGGCTTCCGAAAATCCGCAACAGCCCAGACAATGACGGGGCGAACCGCCGCGCACAAAAAAGCAGGAGAAAGACAATGACCGACTTTCGTTCGCTGATTCCCTTTGGACGCACCGGCATGTTTCGCAGCGGATTTGATCCGCTCGCCGATCTGCGCAAGGAAATGGATCGCCTGACCGATGACTTCGGCCGCGGCTGGATCACCAGCGATGCTGGCGACCGCAAGGGCTTTCTCCTGCCCAAGGTGGACGTTGCCGAGACGGACGGCGGACTTGAATTGACCGCCGAACTGCCTGGTTTTGACGAGAAGGATGTGTCCCTGGATGTTCATGACGGCATACTCACCATCAAGGCCGAGCATAAGGAAGATCGCGAAGAGAAGGACGAAAAGAAGCATTATCATCTGATCGAGCGCAGCCGGGGAAGCTTCTTGCGGCGGGTCGCCCTGCCCTTCGAAGCGGATGCCGACAAAGCCAGTGCGCATCTGGAAAAAGGGCTTCTGAAGGTCATCGTCCCGCGTCTCGCGACTGAGGCACGCAAGCCACACCAGATTCCGATCGGATCGAAGTAGAACACGACTGCTGAACCGATACGGGGACGCAATGATTTCAGCATGATGCTATAGAGGGGGCATGAAACGCATTGCGCTCTGGCTGTTGCCGCTGGCGCTGCTGGCGGCGGCGGCAGTTTATTGGCTGCTCGCCGGGCGAGCGCACGACGTCAGGCTCATGCCCGTTCGTGTCGGCGATGCGGTCGAACTGGTCTATGCCACCGGCTTTGTCGAGGCAGAACATCCTGTCACCATATCCGCGCGCCTCACCGCGCCTGTCCGTCAGGTGCTGGTGGAGGAAGCGCAGCGCGTGGGACGCGGCCAGCCGCTCGTCCTGCTGGATGACGAGGAACAGCGCCATGCGGTGCAACAGGCGACGGCGCAGCGCCGCGTTGCCTTGCAGGAGGAGCGGCGCGCGCTCGCGCTGTTCACCAAAGGATGGGTCACGCGGGCCGCTCGTGATTCCGCCGTTGCCGCAGCCGACAGTGCAAAGGCGGCGGAGGAAGGCGCGCGTGCCCGCCTCGATCAGATGGTGGTGCGGTCAGGCATCAACGGCATCGTCCTGCGCCGCGATGTGGAACCGGGCGATCTCGCAACGCCCGGCCGCGCGCTCATGACGCTGGGCGATCCCGCCAGCGTCCGAATTACCACAACGGTCGATGAACGCGACGTGCCGAGGATTCGCGCAGGCCAGGCCGCGCTAATGTCGAGCGACGCCTGGCCCGGTCGGGTGCTGCATGGCCAGGTCCGCGAAGTGACGCCCGGCGGCGATCCTGAACAGCGCGCCTTCCGCGTGTATATCGTTACCGACCAGCGTCTGGCGCTGCCGCTCGGGCTGACGTTGGAAGTCAACATCGTCACCCGGCGCGCGGATCGCGCGCTGCTGGTGCCGACGAGTGCAATAGAGGACGGCAAGGTCTGGGTCATCCGCGACGGACGCGCTCATGCGCGAGCGGCGCGGACGGGCATCGCAGGGTCCGGCGATGTCCAGATCCTTTCAGGTCTATCGCGGGGCGAAACGGTCGTGAGAGCGCCCGAGGGCAAACTTTCGGACAATATGCGGGTGCGGGTAACGCGATGAGCGGGCAACTGCGGCTGTTAGCAAGCGTCGCCGCCCGGCATCTGGTAGGTCGGCGCCGACAGACTTTGGTTGCCGTGAGCGGCGTTGCGGTAGGCGTCGGCTTCTTCCTGGCCGTCTCCGCGATGATGATCGGCAGCCAGAATGATTTCATCAAGACGCTGATCGACGCCGCGCCGCACATCATCATTTCCGACGAGCTGCGAAGCCCGCCGCCGCAACCGGGCGTCAGATTATATAAAGGTGCGGCGATAGACCTACGCCATTATAAGGTCCGCAACGAAGTGCGCGGGCTGAAAGGCTGGCCGGAGATACTGCGGGCCGTCAATGCGCTGCCCGGCGCGGTCGGCTCACCCAGCCTGACGGGCGCGATCACCCTGCGCAGCGGCGGGCGGGAGGAGGCGTTGACGATCGTTGGCGTCGATCCGGCGGTCGAGGAGAAGGTCAGCGCCATCGAAGACAAGCTGCGCACGGGACGCCTCCGCGATCTGGAAAGCACGCAAGGCGGCATCATCATCGGCGAGGAAATGGCGCGGCGGCTCGGCCTTGCCATGGGCGATGTCGTGGGTGCAACCTCGGCATCGGGCAACAACCGTTCGCTCCGCATCGTCGGCCTGTTCAAGCGCGGCCAGACACAGCTGTCCTCTTCGCTCGGCTATGTGCTTCTGCGCGAGGCGCAATCTCTGCTCGGCCGCCCCTTCATCATCAACCGCATCGGCGTGCATCTGGACGATCCCTATGGCGCGCAGCTCATCAGCCGACGCCTGGAAGAGGGCTTTGCCTACAAGGCCGAAAGCTGGGAGGAGCGATCCGCAGACTTTCTCTCGCTACTCGTGACCCGCAATGTCATCATGTACAGTGTCGTCTCGGCGATCCTGCTGGTCGCCAGCTTCGGCATCTACACCGTCGTGTCGAACAGCGTGTCGGACAAGAGACGCGACATTGCGATCATGCGCTCCATCGGCTTTTCCGAAGGCGACCTCCAACTGATTTTCGTGTTCGAAGGGTTGGCGCTGGCGCTGGTCGGAATCTTTGTCGGATGGCTGCTCGGATATGGATTGCTGGCGATACTGGGTTCCCTCCACTTTCCCATCGGTGGGGACAACGAACGTCTGCCGCTCGATCGATCGGCCCGGCAATATGTGATCGCCGCTGCGGCATCGCTGTTTTCGGGTGTGATCGCGGCCTGGCTTCCCGCGCGGAAAGCGGCACGGGTCGATCCCGTCGACATATTGCGGGGCGCGGTATGAGCGCGATCATGCAGGCGCAGGGCCTTTCCCGCGAACTGGCCGGAACACCCCCAGTAACGCTGGTTGCCGATGTTTCGCTGACGATTGATCCGGGCAGCTTCGTCGCCATCGTCGGGCCGTCGGGCTGTGGCAAATCCTCCCTCCTCTATCTATTGGGGCTGCTGGACCGCCCGACCGAAGGGTCCCTACTGTTTGAAGGGCGCGACATGAACGCGCTGGACGGCGACGAGCGCGCGCAGATCCGACTCACGCATTTCGGCTTCGTGTTCCAGTTTCACTTCCTGCTGCCCGAGTTCACCGCACTCGAAAATGTGATGCTGCCGATGCGCAGGTTGGGCCGACTGTCGCCAGCACAGGCGCGGGAGAAGGCGCAGAGCCTGATGGCCACCGTCGGCTTGGCCAAGAAGATGGACAAGACGCCCAACCGCCTGTCGGGCGGCGAAAGGCAGCGCGTGGCGATCGCCCGAGCGATCGCGAACGATCCCGCGCTGGTGCTCTGTGACGAGCCCACCGGCAATCTCGACAGCCAGAACAGCGCCCACGTGGTCGAAATGTTTCGCGCACTCGCCCATGATCAGGGCCGCGCAGTTGTGTGCGTGACCCACGATCCCGACGTCGCTGCCGCAGCCGATGTGCAGATATCGATGCTGGACGGCCGTATCAGCGGAACCGACATTCGATCGCGATGAACGAGAACTCAAACCCTCCGTCCCGCTGAAATCCCTGATTTTTGACGCACGTCAATTCGTCGCTGGGACTGAAGATTTAATGTCTTTGGAAAGGAGACATTAAATGGATCAGTTGTTTGGCCTTTACTTCCCGCATTTCGTCGCTGGCCTGATGATAGTGTTCATGCTCGTTCTGGGCGGCCTCAGCATCCAGGACGCCATGCGCGGCGACCGGAATTGAGCGAAGAGCAGCCGCCCTTCCACGCCGTGGGCGGACGCGAAGGGGTCAGCAGGATCGTGGATCGATTCTATGACCTCATCGACTCCGTCCCCACCTATCGCGACCTGCGGGCGATGCATGCCGATGACCTGACGCCTATGCGGCGTTCGTTGAGCGGTTTTCTGTGCGGCTGGCTGGGGGGCGACAGCGACTGGTTCGCGGCCAACCCCGGTAAGTGCATGATGACGCTGCACGCCCGCTTTCCCATCACCGATGTCGTTGCCGTTCAATGGACGTCGGCGATGCGGAAGGCGATGGAGGATTGCGGCGTCGAAGAGCATCTGGCGGCGCGCATTGGCGGCGCCTTCGACGCGATGGCGTCGGCCATGGTTCGCGCCTGATTCTGACTGCCCCCGTGCATGTCGCCGGGGGCAGTTCTTGCGTCACCGGCTGGCATCCGAAACCGCAAGGATGTGGTCCGCACGGCCGGGGAAGATGTAATCGAACTCCAGAACCACGCCGCCGCCCAAAGGGCCATCGACGATCAGGTCTGTCTCGCAAAAAGCTTGCACGCCATTGCGCCCGTAGGTGTAGCGCGTGATGCCTCTATAGACTGGTGATGCATCAAGCCGGGCGTCGATCTCCGCGTCGCCCGGTTGAGCGCGATTGACCAAAAACTTCAATCGCCCGGCAAAGCACGGATTATTGGCCTCCAGCGCCTGGAGCGCCAGATAGCGATCTTCCAGCTGCTCAAGCGATGCATGCAGAAACCCAACATGAAAATCATATTCGGGATCGGCTGCCTGTGCTGCCCGATAGGCTGAAACAGCGGGATGCTCGCTATCGGTGCCCAACCCCAGCGCTTCGCGCGCCGCGGTCAGCAGCGCCGCTGTCGCCGCCGGTAGCGGGCTGAGATAGACGATGTTGTCCCCACCGTTGGGGGCAAGGACATTGGTGGTGAAGCGATAAAATATGCCGCCTTGCGGCAGTTCCATTTGCTGGGTCTTCATGAGCCCGGCGGTTTCCAGCAGCAACGCAGCCGCCGGACCATCTTCGGGCCGGGGATAGTGCAGGTTAACGTGGCTGATTGTGTGCGCCGCCTTTGCGCGCATGGTCGATTGGACGTTCATACTGTTCCTCCCTGCCGCAGCCTCGAACACGCCCGGCCCCCAGATAGGAAGGCGAAGTCGCCTCACGCGCCTTGAGGCAGGTCAAATTTCAAACTCGCGCGTAGAATTTTGCTCTATTTGTAACGAAAATTGTCGCTTAATTAGCGCATGAACCGCGAATAATCGGAGAGCCACCGCTTCACGAAAACGAAAATTCCTGAAATTTGATGGTGATCAATTCCCTCCTGGTCGTCCCGGTTCATCATGGCCCCACAACCGACTGGAGGACGACATGGAAGTCGCGGCTCTTGCCTACAGCATCATTACGTCCCGCGATCTTCAGCAATGGGTCCGCTTCGCCGAGGACATCGCGGGATTTTCCGTTGACGGGCTTCCCGGCGGCCTCGCCTTGCGCATAGACGAGCGCGCTGGGCGGCTGTTCATCATCGAAGGCGATCGCGACGGCTATTGCGCCAGCGGCTGGGAAGTGCGCAACGAACAGCAATATGTCGCGGCCTTGGAGGCCTTGGACGCACGCGGGATCGCCTATACCCACTCGACGCCAGCGGAGCGGGCGCTGCGCCATGTGACCGACATGGTCTGGTTCCGCGATCCTTCGGGCAATCGCCACGAAATCAGCTATGGCTATGTCAGCAGCTTCGCGCCTTTCTGCTCCCCGCAAGGCGTGCGCTTCGTCACGGGCGACCTTGGCTATGGCCATGCGGTACTGCCCGCCCCCAACATCGTCGAGACGCGTCGCTTCCTGGCAGAGCTACTCGGCCTTGGCCTGTCCGATTTCATGGTGCACCGCCCCGCAGGAGACGGTGGCCCCGAGATGCGGATCGACTTCCTGCATTGCGCCAATGGCCGTCATCATAGTCTGGCCCTATTCGAAGGCGAGGTGCCATCGGGCTGCGTTCATCTGATGGTCGAAGTCGCGACGATCGACGAGGTCGGCCACGCCTATGACCGCATGCTGGCCGCCGGAGCGCGGCTGATGGCGACGCTCGGCCGCCACACCAATGATCACATGATCAGCTTCTACGTCGAAACGCCCGGCGGCTTCGCGTTGGAATATGGCTGCGGCGGGCGGGTCATGGACTGGGACCGTCACACCGTTTTCGAAAGCACATCGGCCAGCCTGTGGGGCCATGATTTCAGTGTCGGCTTCGGTGCCGACGAACAGGCGAAACTGGCCGACGCGGCCTGATCATAAGGAGAGGGAATATGACGCTTGCCAATGCGACCACTTCGCCCGCCATGGCCGATCTTGTTGATCGGGCTGCGGCGCTCGTGCCGGTCCTGCGCGCACGCGCCGACGCCTGCGAAGCGGGCAACAAGGTGCCGGACGAAACCATCCGCGATTTCCAGGATGCTGGCTTCTTCAAGATACTCCAGCCTCGCCGGTCCGGCGGATATGAGATGGACATCGAGACCTTTTACGCGGTGCAGATGAAGCTCGCCGAAGGCTGCATGTCTTCCGCCTGGGTGCTGGGCGTCGTCGCCGTGCATAACTGGCAGCTCGCCCTTTTCGACGCGCAGGCGCAGGAGGATGTGTGGGGCAAGGATAACAGCACGCTCATCTCCTCCTCCTACATGCCGCGCGCGCAGGTCACGCCGGTCGAGGGCGGATACCGCATCAGCGGGCGCTGGGGCTTTTCCAGTGGCGTCGATCATTGCGACTGGGCGTTTCTGGGCGGCCTCGTCAACGATCCCGAGACGGGCGAGCCCGACTTCTGGACCTTCCTCGTACCCCGCGGCGATTTCAAGGTGCTGCCGATCTGGGACACGATCGGGCTTGGCGGCACGGGCAGCCATGACGTGACCGTGGAGGACGCCTATGTCCCCGCCTACCGCACCCATCGGTCGAAGGATGGCTTCGCCTCCACCAACCCCGGCGCAAAGGTCAACCCCGGCCCGCTCTACAAGCTGCCGTTCGGGCAGGTCTTTGTCCGCGCCGTATCCTCCTCGTCCATAGGAGCGCTGCAAGGCGCGCTCGACTGCTTCGTCGAGAAGGGCGCGAAGCGCAGGAGCGCCAATAGCGGGGCGAGCGCCACGGCCGACCCCGATGTGCAGATGGTGATTGCCGAAACCCGCGTGGCGATCGACGAGATGAAGACCATCCTGTTCCGCAACTTCGCCCACCTAACAGAGAAGGCGCGCGCGGGCGAGCAGGCGGACCTTGAAACCCGTCTCCATTACCGCTTCCAGTCGGCGCAGATTTCTGGCCGCTGCTGCGCGCTGATCGGCCGCATCTTCGCGGCCAGCGGCGCGGAGGCCATTTATCGCGGCAATCCGATCGCCCGCGCCTTCTGCGACATTCATGCTGGGCGAGCCCATGTCGCCAATAATCCCGGCGTGGTCGGCCGCAACTTCGGCGGCGTCATGCTCGGCGCACCGAACAGCGACAGCTTCATCTAATAGGAAGGGCAGAGATCATGGCAAAGACAGCCGAATATGGCCTGGGCGAACTGACCTTCCCCCGTGGCTGGTTCATGGTCGCGACCGCAGATGAGGTGACGCAGCAGCCGCAACCCGTCCGCTTCTTCGGGCAGGACATGGCGCTCTATCGCGGCAAGAGCGGGCGCGTCGTGCTGCTGAACGCTTATTGCCCGCACATGCGCGTCAATATCGCGCGCAACAGCACATCCTATGTCGTGCGCGACGGCAATCAGGTGGAGGGGGATTCCATCCGCTGCCCCGCCCATGGCTGGCGCTTCACGCCGGAAGGCCAATGCGACGACATCCCCTATTCCACGCGCAGCATCCCCAAAGCCGCCTGCATCAAGTCGCACAAGGTCGTGGAAAAGGCAGGTTGCATCTGGATGTGGCATGACATGGAAGGGGGCGAGCCCGACTATGACCTGCCCGACTTCACGGAATGGGACCGCACCGGCGAAGGATGGGTCCGCTGGCAGGTGGACCCTCTGGGCACATTGCCGATCCACCCGCAGGAAATCCTCGACAACATGACCGATTATGCGCATTTCGCGCCGGTCCATGGTTCATCGGGCAATGTCTTTTTCGAAAATGAATTTGACGGTCCCATCATGCGCCAGCGCTTTGCGTCGGGCCACCGGACGCTGGTGGATGGCAGCGCAATGCTGGAAACCGACACCTGGTACACCGGCCCGGGCATCCTGCTGTCCCGCATGGAGGGCAAGCATCCCTCGCTCATGATGATCTGCAACACGCCGGTCGAAGATGGGGAGGTCCGGGTCTGGTTCGCGGTGATGGCGCAGACCGCTGCGAACGGCGAAGCTACGGCAGAGGAACGCACCGCCGCCCGCGCCTATCATGAAGCCGGGCTCGCCGCCTTCTCACAGGATTTCGAGCTGTGGAAATATAAGGAACCGGCCATCAACATCCTTCAGGTGCCAGACGACGGGCCGTTTCACAAGGGGCGGCTATGGTATCGCCAATTTTACAATCCGCGCGCCCGCGCGGCCGAGTTCCAGAAGAGGGTCAACGGCGTCCATACCACCGTGGACCTGCGCGGCAGCAAGGCTGCGGCCTGAAATCCCATAGCTGAGTGATTGGCGGCGGAGCTTCTCTCAGGCCGCTCCGCCGCTGCCATATGCACTGCCCGATTTGACGCACGTCAATTTGTTCGCGGCAAGTAAGTATATACTCACATCTTGAGCGAACCGGCATTTCTGCCGCCGCGCACCAAGAGAGGAGCGAAGATGAACGCGCATAGCCAGCCACATCCGGCGACCACATGCCCCCTGCCCATCGCCGACCGCGATGGACTTCGCTGGGCGCTGCAGGACGCCAACCTGCCTAGCCTGCTGATGGTTTACACGACCTATGCGCAGGACCGCGAATATCTGGACAGTTTCGCGCCATACTTGACCGGCATCTACACGGCAGAAGCGCCGTCGAACGTGCCGGAGGAAATGGCGCAGGATCTGCGGGATCGCCTCTTCACGCTGTTGACCAACCCGACGCCGCCGGTGGAACGCCCGATCGATCCTGAACTGCTACGCCGGATGATGGGCGTCAGCGTCGGCGAAGATGTCGATCCCACGATCATGCCGGTGCTTTACGACCAGATGGGCTTTGAACGCCCGGTGCCGCGCAAGGACATGCCCGGCCGCATCCATCCGCCCGCCGGCTTCCGCGTGCTGGTGATCGGCGGCGGCATGACCGGCATCGCCGCGGGCATCAAGTTGGGCGAGGCGGGCTATGACTATACGATCATCGAGAAGAACCCTGACCTTGGCGGCACATGGCTGGAAAACCGCTATCCCGGCGTCGGCGTCGATACGCCCAGCCACTTCTACTCCTATTCCTTCGAACTGAACCCCGATTGGAGCAGCTACCATCCGAAGGGGCCGGAGATTCACAGCTATCTGACCGGCGTCGCCGACAAATATGGCATCCGCGATCATGTCCAGTTCGGGACGAAGGTGCTCGCCACCCGCTGGAGCGATGCGGACAGCAACTGGCAAGTCACCTTGCAGGATGTGAAGACCGGCGCGGAACGGGTGGAAGTGGTCAATGCGGTCCTGCTCGCCCATGGCGTTCTGAACCGCTGGTCCTTCCCCAATATCCCCGGCCTGGACAGCTTCAAGGGCACCAAGATGCACACCGCCGGATGGGACCCGGACATGGACCTTACCGGAAAGCGCGTGGCGGTGATCGGCACGGGCGCCAGCGCCGCCCAGCTCGCGCCCGCAATCGCTGACAAGGTCTCCAGCCTCGTCATCTTTCAGCGCTCCAAACATTGGGTGCTCAATAACCCGGAAATCACCGCCCCGGTGAATGACAATATCCGCTTCGCGCTGCGCAACATTCCCCATTACAAGGAATGGTTCCGCTTTCGCGTTTACTGGTTCACCGGCGACGGTCTCTATGGCAATGTGAAGAGGGACCCGAACTGGCCCAACCAGGACGTCTCGATCTCTGCTCAGAATGACGGCGCGCGCAGCTATGCGCTGCAATATATCCATCGCAAGCTGGCGGGCCGTCCCGACCTCATTGAAAAGGTCGTTCCCGACTATCCGATCTTTGGCAAGCGCATCGTTCTGGACGCCGACGGCGGCTGGCTCGACACTTTGCTGAAGCCCAATGTCACGCTGGAAACCGACCCCATCGATCATGTCGAGGAAAATGCGATCGTCACCAAGAGCGGCCAGCGCTACGAAGTCGATGTGATCGCGCTCGCCACCGGCTTTGAACTGGCCCCCGCGCTCGGCCCGCTCAAGGTTTATGGCCGGGGCGGCTGCGATCTGGCGGCGGCATGGGGCAAGGACGAGGCGCGCGCCTATCTGGGCGTGATGGCTCCCGCCTATCCCAACTTCTTCATGACGCTTGGGCCGAACAGCGCGCCCAACCATGCGGCGGGCGTCAACATGGTTCTGGAAGCGCAGATCCACTATATCGTCGAAGCGCTCGACAGGATCGTGGCCGCTGGCGGCAAAGCGATCGAGCCGACGGAGCGGGCGTATCTCGACTGGAACGAGAAGGTCGATGAGCAAATGAAGCAGATGGTCTGGACCCACCCCAAGGCCAAAAGCTATTATCTGAACAGCAAGGGCCGCAACTATGTGTCCTGCCCGTTCAAACTCGCCGAGTACTGGAACTGGACACGCAATCCTGATCCGGAAGCGATGGTCATTTCCTGAGCTTCAACAGAAGGCAGCAAGAGGGGCCTGATCCATTCGGACCAGGTCCCTTTGTCGCACCCGCCATGTTCAGGGGTCGTCATCCCGGACTTGATCCGGGATCCCGCTCTCTTTGTGATATTTTCAAAAGTAGCGGGACCCCGGGTCAAGCCCGGGGTGACGGAACGCAGACTTTGAAGCTACGGTTTGGCCAAAGGTCGACAAGGCACCAAAGCACCCCGCGGTCAATCTTCGTCAATCAATATCCGCGCCGCTGCGCCTTCGCTGTCATCGAACTGCCCATTGCGCAGCGCCCAGAAAAAGGCGGCAAGGCCCAGCAGGCCGAGGAACAGGGCGATCGGGATCAACAATCCAAGGCCGGTCATTTCGCGGCTCCCTTCAGGCGGAGGGCGTTGGCGATCACAATCAGCGAAGATGTGGACATGGCGATCGCCGCGACAAGCGGCGTCACCTTGCCCGCAACGGCCAGCGGCACGGCCAGCACATTATAACCGATCGCCAGCGCAAAATTCTGCTTCACCACGGCGATCGTCCGGCGCGCCGCGCGAACCGTCACCGCCACGGGCGCCAGCCTGTCGCCCAGGAACACGGCGTCGGCCGTCAACTGGCTCGCGTCGCTGGCAGAAGCCGGAGCCATGCTGGCATGACCCGCCGCCAGAGCAGGGCCGTCATTCAGCCCGTCGCCCACCATCAACACCTTCTCGCCGCGCGCCTGTAACCGTCCGATCAGCGCCAGCTTATCCGCCGGGCGCAGATGGCCGATCGCCGTCGTGCCGGTCGCACGCGCGATCTCTTCCAGAGCTTCGGGACGATCCCCGCTGGCGATCAGCGTCTTGAGGTCCATCGAGCGCATCTCGCTCAGCGTTTCCGCCGCATCCGGGCGCAGGGCGTCGGAAAAATGCAGCAGCGCCGACCGCTCCCCGAACCGATATTCGCTCGCAAGGCCGAACAGGCTGACGACGCTGCGTGGCCGGGCCAGCGCCACCGCCACACCAGCATGATCGGCGAAGATGCCCTCTCCCGGAACTTCGCGGATACGGTCGAGGGACGCCGGAGCGACTTGGCGGGCCTCCAGCGCCTGCCGCAGCGCGTCGCTCAACGGATGACGAGAGCCCCTTGCCAGCGCCAGCAGGATCGACTGATCCTCACACTCCAGCCGGTCGAGCGCCTGCGGCACCGGACGGCCCAGCGTCAGCGTGCCCGTCTTGTCGAACAGCGCCTCGCTCACTTCCGACAGCCGCTCCAGCGCCGACCCGTCCTTCACCAGCACGCCGCGCCGCATCAACGCGCCGCATGCAACGATCTGCGCCGCCGGGACCGCAAGGCCGAGCGCGCAGGGACAGGTGATCAGCAGCACCGCCACCGCGATCAACAGCGCTTGATGCGCGCCTGCACCCGCAATCATCCACCCTGCGAAAGACAGCGCTGCAAGCAAATGGACGCAGGGCGCATAATAGCGCGCCGCACGATCGGCGATCTGGACATAGCGGGACTTCCCCTGCCCCGCTTCCTCCATCAGCCGCGCTATGTCGGCAATGACCGTATCGGCCCCGGCCGCCGTCACCTCCACAGTGATCGGCCCTTCGACATTCATCGCCCCGGCCTGCACAATGTCGCCAGCGCGGACGCGAACCGGCGCGCTTTCGCCGGTCAGGAAGGCGATGTCGATGCCGCTTTCTCCTTCCACGACCCGGCCGTCGGCGGCCAGCCTTTCGCCCGCCGCGACGATCATGCGCATGCCGGGACGCAGCGCACTGGCCGCTGTCCACTGGCTGCGGCCGCCTTCGGCCAGCACCAGCGCGCCAGGCGCCGTCTGCTTCAGCAAAGCCGCCACGCCAGCCCGAGCCCGCCCCCGCATCATGCTGTCGAGGCAGCGCCCCGCGAGCAGGAAGAACAGCAGCATCACCGCGCCATCAAACCAGGCATGTTTGCCGCCACTGATGGTTTCGAAAAGGCTCATGGCGGTGGTCAGCAGCACGCCGATGCTGATCGGCACGTCCATGTTCGTGCGCCGTTGTCGCAACGCCGCCCAGGCGGAACGGAAGAAAGGCTGGCCGGCATAAGCGACGGTCGGCAAAGCGATCAGCGCCGATAGCCAGTGGAACATCGTCCGCGTGGCCCCTTCCGCGCCTGACCAGATCGACACCGACAGCAGCATGATGTTCATCGCCGCGAAGCCCGCCACGGCAAGCGCGCGCACCAGCGCCTTGCTCTCTGCCGCCGCGACATCCTGACCCGGATCAGCGAGCGGCTCCGCGTCGAACCCGAGCGCGACGATCGCCGCCTTCATTTCCGGCGGGGTCAGTGCAGGATCATGGCTGATCGCGACCCGCTTGGCGCTCATATTGACCCGCGCGGAGTGGATGCCGGGCGTCAGTGGCAGGCCATTCTCGATCTTCGAGATGCACCCCGCGCAATGAATGCCCGGCACCGCGAACAGGCTTTCCTTCGCTTCAGCCGAAGCTTCCTCGTTGAGAACAGGCTGGCTGGCCATCAGTCGATCTCCCGCAGCAAATGTTCTTCTCCGCCGCCATGGCGAATGTCGAAGCGCAGCTGCCACCGGCCACCGGGCAAGGCGCGATCGCTCACATAAAGTCCCGGCGCGGCCTCATGCAGGCGCAACATGATATCCGGCGCGCGCCCAAGCGGATGTTGCGCCACCGCGCTCATCTGCGCACCCTGCACGTTCAGCTCCATCCGCACATGGCGCGCGGGGTCCAGCGTCACCCGGTCGCGCCAGCCCAGCTTTTCCTGCGCCCGCGCCTGCGCCAGCCAGCCGTTGAACTTCTGGCTGGCGACATAGCTATTCTCCACCACTGTCCCGCCGAAGGATCGCACGGCGATCGTCGCCATCAGCATGTTCACGGCGATGACGACGGCAAAACCCGCGACGAGTATCGCGGTCATGTGCCAGCCGGTGAATGGACGGGCATGTTTCATGTTCAGGGCCTTTCGAAACGAGCGTCTTCGCTTTCGCCGCCGCCTTCGCGGTCCAGGGCGCGCACGGTGAAACGGAGATCCTGCCGCGCCGGACCTGCGGAGGGCATCGTTAGGAACAGGCGCAGCTTGGTCACGCTGTCAGCAGCGACCGTTGCGCGCACCGCATCACTCGCCTTTTCCCGCGATCCGGCGTCGGTCCAGATCTTTGCGCCGGGCAGACCCGTAACGCGCACCTCCACGTCGCGCGGGCGCGCCTCCATATTGCGCAGCTTCACCGTATAAGCGTTGCGGATCGCGCCGTCCGACAGGCGCACGAAGATCGGATTGCGATCCTGCTGCGCGCTGATGTCGAGCCGCGTCCGCGCACCCAGCGTGAACAGCATCGCCGCACCAATGCTCGCCCACACGCCGAAATAGGCGATGGTCCGCGGGCGCAGCAATGTCTTCAGCACCGGTTTTGACGCCGCACCCTTCTTCTCCGCTTCCGCATCGTCCTCGGTGCAATAATCGATCAGCCCGCGCGGCCGTCCGACCTGCGCCATCACCTTGTCGCAGGCGTCGATGCACAGCGCGCAGGTGATGCAGCCGATCTGCGGCCCTTCCCGAATATCGATGCCGGTGGGGCAGACCGCGACGCACTGGCTGCAATCGATGCAGTCGCCAAACTCTCCCGGATGCGCCTCCGCCTTTTTAAGGCTCCCACGCTTTTCGCCGCGCCAGTCCTTATAGGTGACGACGAGCGACTTCTCGTCGAGCATCGCGGTCTGGATGCGCGGCCAGGGGCACATATAGATGCACACCTGTTCCCGCATGAACCCGCCCAGGATGAAGGTCGTGGCGGTCAGCACCCCCACGGTTGCATAAGCGACCAGCGCCGCCGTCCCACTCCAGAACTGCTGCTGCAGCGTGGGCGCGTCGGCAAAATAGAAAATCCATGCGCCTCCGGTGATGAAGGCGATCGCCAGCCACAGGCTCCACTTCCCCAGCCGTCGCGCCAGCTTGCCGACGCTCCAGGGAGCCTTGGCGAGCTTCAGCTGCGCATTGCGGTCGCCATCAATGAAGCGCTCGACATGCTGATAAAGGTCGGTCCACACCGTCTGCGGACAGGCATAGCCGCACCACGCTCGCCCCACCGCCGAAGTAACGAGGAACAGGCCGATCCCCGCCATGATGAGCAGTCCCGCCACATAATAAAATTCGTGCGGCCAGATTTCGATTGAGAACATGTAGAAGCGACGATGCGCCAGGTCGACCAGCACGGCCTGATCCGGTGCATAGGGCCCCCGGTCCCACCGAAGCCATGGCGTGCCCCAATAGATGGCGAGCGTGACCGCCATGATCGCCCATTTGAGGCGGCGATAGAAGCCGTCCACCGCCTTGGGATAGACGCCCTTGCGCTTCTCGTAGAGCGAGGGGGAGCCCGACATCAGCATCGGCTGCTCCCCGGAACAACTACACTCCCCGCCATCCCGGGCTTGACCCGGAATCCCGCTTCTTCCCCACGCCCATGACAAAGGGCAGCGGGACCCCGGATCAAGTCCGGGGCGACGAAGAGGGCGGGGTTTTTATTGCGCGGCATCGCCCGGCACCTTGGCCGCAACCTTCACCGGCACAGCCTCACCCCCGCCAAGGCTGTGCACATAGGCGGCCAGCATGCGGATCGTCGCCTTGTCCAGCTTGTCGTCCCAGCGCGGCATCACGCCATGGCGGCTGTTCCAGACAGTCTCATGGATAGTGTCCGCGTCGCCGCCATAGAGCCAGATCGCGTCGGTCAGGTTCGGCGCGCCGAGCTCCCGGTTCCCCTTCCCCGCAGGTCCATGGCAGACGGCGCAGTTGTCGGCAAAAACCTTGGCCCCCCGCTGCGACGCCGGGCTGGGCCGGTCCTGCCCGCTGATCACCCGCACATGCGCGACCACGTCGTCGACCTGCGCAGCGGTGAGCAACTGATCCTTGCCGAAAGCGGGCATCAGCGACTGGCGGGTTGCTGCATGATCGGGATTACGCACGCCATCGGTGATGGTCTTTTCGATCGCGGCCAGATCGCCGCCCCACAACCAATCGTCATCATTCAGGTTGGGATAGCCTTTTGACCCCGCCGCGCCCGATCCATGGCACTGCACGCAATGCACGCGAAACGCAGCGCGTCCACCCTCGACCGCCGCCTGCATCAGTTGCGGCCGCGTCGGCAGCACGTCGATGGAGGTGTCGGCGATCGCCTGCCGAACCGGCGCAATCTGCTGTTCGCGGACGGCCAGTTCCTTATCCAGCGCACCCCGGCTCGACCAGCCGAGCACGCCGCCTGTCGCCCGGTCGATCATCGGCAGGGCGGGATAGGCGATCACGTAACCGATCGCGAACAGGATGGTCGCGTAGAATGTCCACAGCCACCATCGCGGCAGCGGCGTATCCAGTTCCTGAATGCCGTCCCATTCATGATGCTTGATCTCTGTGCCGGTGGCGGCGTCGATCCGCTTGTCATCAGCCATGATCCGCCTCCGCATGCTCAGTCTCGAAAATGGCGCGCGCGGCCTGCGCACTGCGCTCGCGCCCTTTGGGCCGGAAATGCCAGCCGATCAGGACGGCATAGGTCACACCCATGAAGACCAGCCCCCAGCTATCGGCGAAATGCCGCAAGGCGTCGTAGCTCATCGTTCAACCTCCTGCGGCTTGGCGCTTTCCACATCGACCAGCGTGCCCAGCATCTGGAGATAGGCGACCAGCGCATCCATCTCCGTCACCTTGCCGGGATCGCCGTCAAAGTCCCGCGCCTGCGCTTTGGGATAGCGCTTGATAAGGTCCGTGACGTCCGCATCCGGATCGGCCTGCGCCTTCAGGTCGTCATTGGCCTTGGCGATGGCATCCTTGCTGTAAGGCACGCCGACATTGGACAGCGCCGTCAGGTCCTTGCCCATGTCGCCGGACTTCAACTCCCGCTCCGCCAGGAAGGCATAGCCCGGCATGATGGACTCCGGCACCACGGCGCGCGGGTCCTTCAGATGCTGGACATGCCACTCATCCGAATATCTGCCGCCCACGCGCGCCAGGTCAGGGCCTGTGCGCTTCGATCCCCATTGGAACGGATGGTCATACATGCTCTCGGCCGCCAGGCTGTAATGGCCATATCGTTCCGTCTCGTCACGGAACGGCCGGATCATCTGGCTGTGGCAATTGTAGCAGCCCTCGCGGATGTAAATGTTCCGCCCCGCCAGCTCCAGCGGCGTATAGGGACGCATGCCCTCCACCTTCTCGATCGTGTTGTCGATCCAGAAGAGCGGTGCGATCTCCACGATGCCGCCGATGGCAACTACGATCAGAGACGCGATGCCCAACAGGGAGACGTTGCGCTCCAGCTTGCCATGGTCCCAGAACTTGGCTTTGGTCTTGCTTGTCATGTCTTGGAGTCCCTTAAGCAGGCTGGGCGACAAGCGGCCGGTCCGCCGCCGGATCATAGGCCGCATCGCTCATCGGCTTCTCCGCACGCAGCGGGCTGCCCGCGATCGTCTTGCCGATGTTCCAGGCCATGATGATCGCCCCGGCGAGGTACATGAGGCCCCCGGCAGCCCGGATCACATACATGGGGAACATGGCGCTCACGACTTCGGAAAAGGCGTAGACGAGGTAGCCGTCGCTGCCATATTCGCGCCACATCAGCCCCTGCATGATGCCCGCCACCCACATCGACGCGGCGTAGAGAACGATGCCCAGCGTCGCGAGCCAGAAGTGCCAGTTCACCAGCCGTAGCGAATAGAGCCGCTCGCGCTTCCACAGACGCGGCGTCAGATAATAGAGGCAGGCGAAGGTGATGAGGCCATTCCAGCCCAACGCGCCCGAATGCACATGACCAATCGTCCAATCGGTATAGTGGGACAGGCTGTTGACCGCCTTCACCGACATCATCGGCCCTTCAAAGGTGCTCATGCCGTAAAAGGCCAGCGCCATCACCATCATGCGGATGATCGGATCGGTGCGGATGCGGTCCCATGCGCCATTCAGCGTCATCAGGCCGTTGATCATCCCGCCCCAGCTCGGCATCCACAGCATGACCGAAAACACCATGCCCAAAGTCTGCGCCCAATCGGGCAGCGCGGTATAGTGAAGATGGTGCGGACCCGCCCAAATATAGAGGAAGATCAGCGACCAGAAGTGGATGATCGAAAGCCGATAGCTATAGACCGGCCGCTCCGCCTGCTTGGGCACGAAATAATACATCATGGCGAGGAAACCGGCAGTCAGGAAGAAGCCGACCGCATTATGCCCATACCACCATTGCGTCAGCGCATCCTGCACGCCTGCGAAAGCGCTGTAGCTCTTGGAACCGAGAAAGCTCACCGGCACCGACAGGTTGTTGACGATGTGCAGCATCGCGATCGTCAGGATGAAGCTCAGGTAAAACCAGTTCGCCACATAGATATGCGGCTCGCTGCGGCGCAGGATGGTGCCGCCAAAGACGACCAGATAGGCGACCCAGACGATGGTCAGCCAGATATCGACATACCATTCCGGCTCGGCATATTCGCGCGCCTCGGTAATGCCCATGACATAGCCGGTCGCGGCCAGCACGATGAACAGCTGATAACCCCAGAACACGAACCGTGCGAGCGAGGGAAAGGCGAGCCGCGCCCTGCAAGTCCGCTGCACGACATAAAAGCTCGTCGCGATCAGAGCATTGCCGCCGAATGCAAAGATCACCGCCGACGTGTGCAGCGGCCGCAAGCGCCCGAAGCTCGTATATTCGATGCCGAGGTTCAGCGCGGGAAAGGCAAGCTGCAAGGCTATGAAGAGCCCGGCAAGAAACCCCGCCAATCCCCAGAAGACCGTCGCGATCACGCCCCAGCGGATCGGATCGTCATCATATTTCCCCTGATCGGCGGGCATTTTCAACAGGCCGCGGGCGATACCCGCATAATCTGCGCCACCAATCGTCACCACAACCATCAGCAGCGCCGCCGCGCAAGCGATGGCCATATGGACGGCAAAGCCGCTGTCCACCGCCATCAACGCCGCCAACAAGGTCAGCATAGCAAGCGCGAACCAGCCGCCCGATTTCAATAACAAACGATCCATCGGATTTCCCCGCGAAAGGTCTTTGCAGCGCCCCTCGTCCGGTCGCCGCCCCTATGCTCTGACCTCTGGCAAAGGCGACGCGGCGGGTATGTAGGGGAATATCCTTAGACAGATTGTCGCTGATACTCCCCCTCCCGTTCACGGGAGGGGAAGTGTCGGAACCGAAGACCGGCTATCACTCGCCCTCGGCCATGCTCTCCAACCGGTCGACATCGGAAATCCGCACCCCGCGCCGCCCGGCCAGCGAGATCACGCCCAGCCGCTTCATGTCGCTGATCTGACGCGAGACGGTTTCTATGGTTAGCCCCAATATGTCCGCGATCTGCTGGCGCGACAGAGGTAGGTCAATCACGCCGTCCGGGTCCGCGCGCAGCCGCCTGCTCATGTCCAGCAGGAAGGACGCAACCTTCTCTCGCGCATTCTTTCGCCCCAGCAGGAGCATCCAGGCTCGCGTCCGATCAAGGTCGTCCAGCGTCCGCTGGAGCAGCCGATGCTCAAGCTCCGAATGCTGGCGCGCAAAGCCGTCAAAAGCGCCGCGTGGGTAAAGGCACAGCCGCGCGTCGGTGAGCGCCGTTACGCTATGCGGCGTGCGCGCGCCGAAGGGCCGCCCGATGAAATCCGATGCATAGACCACGCCGACAATCTGCTCGCGCCCGTCGCCGGTCGATGTGGCGAGCTTCAGCGTGCCTTCGATCACATTGGCAACGACCATGCTGTCATCGCCCTCCCACATTACAGTCTGCCCGGCCTGCAACGTCACCCGTCGCCCGATCCGGTTGAGCGCCGCGCGCTCCTGCGGGTCCAGATCGGCGCAAATCGCCTGATCGCGCACCTCGCACCGATCGCAATAGCTCGCACTGCAGCCTCCGGCAGCCGGGGTCATCACCGCCGCCATTTCGGCACCGCCGGGCGCCTTTTGCGCCAGATCAAATTGCATATCCATGCCCGCTGCATGCCGCCATGCGGGTTTCAGACCTATCCGTAAATCTCCCTAGCGATCCCCTCCTCCGTCACCCCGGGCTTGACCCGGGGTCCCGCTTCTTCAATGCCAAAACCATGGAGCGCGCACGAAAAGGCGGTTGGGTTTACATTATGAGCGATCGATATCGCGGAACGATGTATGTGGGCGTGACGTCAGACCTTTCCGCCCGCATCCCCCAGCATAAAACCGGCACCGGGTCCGACTTCTGCGCGCGATATCGCTTATACCGACGGGTCTGGGCCGAACGGAGCGATGACATCTTGGCATGCATAGAGCATGAGAAGCGCCTGAAGCGCTGGCAACGTCAGTGGAAATTCGCACTTATCGAGCGCGCCAATCCGAACTGGGGGGACATGTTCGAACTGCTCGCCTGAAGGTAGCGGGACCCCGGGTCAAGCCCGGGGTGACGACAGCTATACCCTCACCCCACCCCCGCATGAAAGGCGATCCGCAGCGCTTCGGCCAGGCTCTTCACCTCCAGCTTCTGCATCAGGTTGGCGCGATGAATCTCCACCGTTCGCGGGCTGATCCCCAGGTCGAAGGCAATCGTCTTGTTGGGCAGTCCTTCGACCAACCCGTCAAGCACATCGCGCTCCCGATCGGTCAGAACATTCAGCCGCGCCCTTGCATCCTCCGCCCGCGCTCCGGCCCCACGATCGGCCGCCGACAGCAGCCGCGCTGCCTCGACGCATCCCAGCAGCGCTGCCTTCTCGAACGGCTTTTCAATGAAGTCGCTCGCCCCCGCCTTCATCGCCGCGACCGCCATGTCAATGTCGCCATGGCCCGTCATGATTACCACCGGCAGCATGATGCCGCGCGCGCGCAATTCCCGCTGCACCTCGAGCCCGTCAATGTCGGGCATGCGCACGTCCAGCAGCACGCATCCCGGTTCCAGTCCCGCCGCTTCCTTCAGAAACGCCGTGCCGCCCTCGAACAGCCGCACCGCATAGCCGCTGGTCTTTAGCAGGAAGGACAGCGACCGGCGGATCGCCTCGTCATCATCGACGACATAGATGGGGAAAGGTTCGCTCATGCTTTCAGTCCGCGCTGTCCAGGGTGAAGTGAAGGGCCGTGCCGCCCCATTGTGACGGCTGCGCCCAGATGCGCCCGCCCTGTCCTTCAACAATGGTCTGGCTGATCGACAGGCCAACGCCCATGCCGGACGGCTTGGTGGTGGTGAAAGGGTTGAAGAGCGTGCGTGACATGTCGGGGTCCAGACCCATTCCGCTGTCCGCGACGATCACCTCCACCCGCCCATCCTCGGCCGGGACGGCGGACAGGCGCAGGATGCGTGCGGGGCTGCTCGCCATCGCCTCCACCGCATTCTTGATGAGGTTGATGATCACCTGCTGCAACTGCACGCGGTTGACCAGCACATTATTCACGCGCCGATCGACGCTGATGTCCATGTCGATGCCCCGACTGTCCATGCCGATAAAAGCGAGCGCCGCCCCTTCGGCCAGCAACTCGCGCAGCGATTCAGGCTGGCGCATCGTCTCACCGCGCTTGATGAACTCGCGCAGCGATCGAATGATCTCGCCCGCGCGCAACGCCTGCCGCGCGCTTTCGTCCATCGCCTCGCGCAGCATCTCACGATCCACCGGCCCATCGGCGTCCAGCAGGTCGCGCCCCGCCTCCAGATAGTTTGCTATCGCCGTCAACGGTTGGTTCAACTCATGCGCCAGCGCGGACGCCAGCGTCCCCATAGCCGTCACCCGGCTGGCATGCGACAGTTCCGCCTGAAGGTCGGCGACGCGCCGCTCGGCCTGCTGCCGTTCGGTAAGGTCGCGGATGAAGCCGGTGAACAGCCGCTGCCCCCGGTCATGCACCTCCCCCACCGACAATTCGATCGGAAAGGTCGATCCATCCCGCCGTCGCGCGCTGGTCAGGCGGCCGATGCCGATGATCCGTTTTTCGCCGGTACTGAGATAATGGTCGATATAGCCGTCATGCCGTTCCCGATCCGGCGACGGCATCAACATGGAGATATTTTCGCCCAGTACGTCCGTTTCGGCATATTGGAACATGCGCTGCGCCGCCGCGCTGAAGGACACGATGCGCCCAGCCATGTCGATGACGATCAGCGCGTCGGGCACCGTCGCGAGGATCGAACCCAGCAGCGCCTGTTCCAGGCTATGCTCGCGCTCGCTCAAGCCTTCCGTGTCATCGTCGTCCGCCACCGCCATCGGGTTACAATGCCCTGTCTTCAGTGCGCCAGCAAGACAGGCACGCGTCCGTCGCGCAGCATCGTTCGGGTCACGCCGCCGAACACGAACTGGCGCAACCGGCTGTGACCATAGGCGCCCATCACCATCCAGTCGGGCTTCAACGCTTCGACGGCGGCCATCAGGGCATCCTCCACAGCGCGCCCGTCCCGTGGCCAGCTATGGACTTCCGCTTTGATCCCATGGCGGGCAAGATATTCGGGAGCATCAGTCGCGGGGAAGACATTTTTGCTCGCTTCCTCCACAGTCACGATGTGCACATCCTGCGCGAGCTTCAGCAGCGGCACCGCGCCCCGCAGAGCCGCCGATGCTTCCTGCGATCCATCCCAGGCGACCAGCGCCCGTCCCGCTACCATCAGCGATTTCGCCGATTGCGGGACGGCCATCACCGGCACCGGCCCTGACAGGGCCAGTTCGGCGGCGATCGGCGGTGGATCGGTGAGCACCCTGCGCGGCCCTTCAGGCAGGGTTACGACGATGACATCGGTCAATGTCGAGGCGGCCAGTAGGCCATGAAGGATATCGCCATCGAGTTGCCGCCAATCCCAACTCACACCTTCTGCGCGAAGCCTTTCCTCGGCGCGCGCTTTGATTCGCTCATCAATTTCACGCAGCTCGTTGATGATGGAAGGCGCCAGCGCCGCGCCGCCATACATGTCCGCGGCCACCATATCGGGCATTTGCGTCACCTGAACGCAACGAATGTGCGCCCCCGTCGCGCGCGCGATGTCGCACGCTGCCTGCAGGCGGCTTTCCGCGCCTCGATCGTCATGGATATGAAGCAGTATCGATTTCATCTCACATCTCCTGCCGAGGAACCGTAACTTGTCCTTGCTGGCTAGGATCTGACGGCCTCCGCCGCCATCCGGGATAGTCCTTATAGTCTTTGTCCCCCGAAAACCCGATCTGGGTGGCATGACATGGACAACGATACGCCTCGAACTCGCACGCACACCTGCTTTTCCGAACGGATCGGCAGCTCGCAGCTATGTCATGCGCCTGCCGCTGGGCCAGGACGGGCTGATCGACGAGCAGGAATATCGGCATAAACCCGAACTCGCCACCGTCCGGCGCTTCTGGCCGAATGAACCCGACCGGCATGGCTGGCTGCTACGGACTTCCAACGGCTGGGCGCTGTCCTATGAGCCGGGTGAGGAGGATGACGAGCGACTCTTCCGCCTGGACGCGCATGCGATTCAGCCCGGCAGCTATCTGACGCTAACGGAGCCGGATGGCGAGCGCCTGCCCTTCGTGGTGAAGGCGCTCGCCGCGGCATAGGGTTCAGAACTTTACGCCCACACCCACGCCAAAGACCAGCGGATCGAGATGCACGCGAACCTTCTGCACGCCCGCCGCCGTGGTCGAGAGCCGGGCCGTGGTATCGATATCGATATATTTGACATCCAGGTTCAGGAAGATGCTGTCCGTCAAATCGACATCAACTCCGGCCTGCACTGCCCATCCGAAGCTGTCCGACATGTGCACCTTGGTCGCGCCTACCGCGCCCTCCAGCGCGTTCGACGCCTTTTCATTGTAGAACAGCGTATAATTGACCCCCGCCCCGACATAGGGCCGGATCTTGGCTTCCGGCAGGAAATGATATTGCGCCGTCAGCGTCGGCGGCAGCACCCAAGTGGATGCCAAACGGCCGATCGCCCCGGTCGTTCCAGTGCGTCCGCTGGCGCTGTGCTTGGTCGTGGCGGCGATCAGCTCAAAGCCCACATGGTCGGTCGCCATATACGTCACGTCGATCTCCGGCATCACGCTGTTATCGACTTTCACCTTTTCGCCCGGAAAGGCGGGCAGCACGCTCCCGCTTCGTTCATTGGGCGCAACCATGATGGCGCGCAGCCGCACCAGCACGTCGCCTTGCGCAGCCTGCGCGGGTGCGGACATGGCGGCGCAACCAGCCGCTGCTCCAAATAAGATAGTCTTGATGTGCATTTCCAAAGTCTCCGTCCCTGTTGTCGGTGACATGGCTTTGCCCCGGCGCCGCACGCCCGGCATTGATCCGGCGCAAGCGGCAATTTGACCTGGCTCAATGCTGTGCGCGCTATCCCATGCGATTCGGTTCAGCCATGTGGACCTACTATCCTGACCTGCTGGCCCAGCCGGTGCCGCGCTACACCAGCTATCCCACCGCCGCGCAGTTCACCGCCGATGTGGGCGCGGATGACCTTGCAGCCAGGTTGGACGGGGTGGAAACGGACGCACCCCTCTCCCTCTATGTCCATATCCCCTATTGCCACGACATATGCTGGTATTGCGGCTGCAATACAGGAGCAGCCAATCGCGCCCAGCGGTTGACCGCTTATGTCGAGGCGCTGGAACGAGAGATGGCTTCCATCGCGGGGCGCTTGCGCGGACGCGGACGCGTCGCGCGGATCGCCTTCGGCGGCGGTAGTCCCAATTCGCTGCCGCTCGTCGATTTCGTCCGCTTGCTCCAGCAATTGCTGCTCTGTTTCGATGCGCGTCACGCCGAAATCTCGGTCGAACTCGACCCCCGCCGCCTCGACGCCACCTGGATTTCCACCATGGCGGCCATGGGCGTCAGCCGCGTCAACCTTGGCGTACAGACCTTCACCCCGCATGTTCAGGCCGCGATCGGCCGCATTCAGCCGCTCGACATGGTGGAGCGCGCCGTCGATCAATTCCGCGCAGCCGGGATTGCGATCGGTTTCGACCTCATGTACGGCCTACCCGGCCAAAGCCTCGACGATCTTGCGGCGACTTTGGAAGCAAGCATCGCGATGCAACCCGCCCGTGTCGCCCTGTTCGGCTATGCCCATATGCCGCAGCTACTGCCTCGTCAGCGCCGCATCGACGGCAGCAATCTGCCCGATCTCGCCACGCGCTTCGACATGGCCGCACAAGGCTATCGCATGTTAACCGCCGCTGGTTATGCGGCGATCGGCTTCGACCATTTCGCCCTGCCGCAGGACGGCCTGGCAATAGCAGCACGTGACGGACGGCTGCGCCGCAACTTCCAGGGCTTTACCGATGATCCCGCCGATATTCTCCTGGGCCTGGGCGCCAGTGCGATCAGCCAATTTCCGGGCCTCATCGTCCAGAATGAGAAGCAGGCCGGACCTTGGCGCGAACGCGTAGAGCGCGGCGAGCTTTCCGCCACTCGCGGCACGCTGCGCACGGGCGATGACCGGCGTCGTGGCAGGATCATCGAGGCGATCCTCTGCCGGGGCGAAGCGCATGTGGGAACTGCCCTGCCCCTGCCGGACCTGTCGCGCTTCGAGCGACTTGGCCTATTGCGATTGAGCGAAGGCCGAGTGCAACTGACCCCCGGCGCGCTCCCCTACGCCCGCAGCATAGCCGCCGCATTCGACAGCTATCTGCAACCAGCGGAAAAGCGGTTCAGCCATGCGGTTTAGTGCGCTGGCGCTGGCAAGCCTCGCCTTCGTCAACCTCTCGGCCGGACAGGTGCCCCACTTTGCGGCGCGTTCGCCCTATTTCTGCGGCCCACCCCCTCTCGGTTGGATCCCTCCGGGCCGACACAAGCCCGCGCTGCCTTCGGACGAGAAAATGGGCTGCCACTTCCTGATGTGCGGACGCAAGCGCAATCAAACCAGAGCAGATGGGTCTTGCCCCCCTTAGTTGAACCGTTCACCCCGTCGTCATCCGGGACGAACGAACCAGCAGAACCGACGTTCGACCGCGATGACAGGAAACTCAGACGCCGCGCAGCGCGACATATGCGCCCACGGCGATCACCGTGACGGCGAACAGCCGCTCCAGCAGCCCTTTGCGCGCCGCCATCTTTCGGCCGAGGGCGATACCTATAGCCGCCCCACCGACACCGCCCGCGATCAATACTCCCACGAGTGACCAATCGACAAAACCCGACAGCGCATAGGAAGCCGCAGTGGTGAGACCCAGCGCCGTGACGACGACGAGCGACGTTCCCACTGCATTTTTGAGTGGCATGGCAGTCGCCATCATCAGCCCCGGCACGATCAGGAAGCCGCCGCCGATCCCGAAAAAACCAGCGGCCAATCCCACTCCAAGGCCGATCGGAACGAGGCGTGGCAACAATCGACCAGCGGTTGCTCGCGACAGCCGAACATCGGGCACATCGGTGGTGCGCTTCGTCCGTAGCATGGAAAGGCCCACGCCGATCATCAGCAAGCCAAACAGCATCAGCAATCGCTGGCCGTCTACAGCTTTACCGATTTCCGCGCCGATCGCCGCGCCAGTGACGCCAGCTCCCGCGAAAACGAGGGCGCATGGCCATTTCACCGTACCGGCGCGGGTATGGCCGATCAGGCTGAAAGCCGCATTGGCGGCGACGGCGACCGCTGCCGTCCCGATGGCGGCATGAGCAGACCCCACGCCCACCACATAGACCAGCAGCGGCACGGCAAGGATTGAGCCGCCGCCCCCGACCAGACCCAACACAGTCCCGATCAGGCCGCCCGAAGCCAGAGCCGCAACGATCATGGCCGGAGACATGATCAGCCTACGCGCCGAGAGAGCGGCGATTCCATGGCATCGCCTGCAACAGCTTCGCCATGCCGCACCAGCCGGTCGCCCCCGCCATCATCAACCCCGCGCCAACAAAGGCCGAAAGGCCGAAAAAGGCGGGAGCGACGAGGAAGCCGAGCAGGACGCCCAGCAGCACAAGGCCACCGGCCACCAGTTGCACCTGCCGCATGATCTCCAACGGCTGTGCCCGATCGAGGCGCGTCGGCAATCCCGCCGCGCGCCAGCCGTCCAGACCGCCCTGAAGTATATGGCAGGGCGTGAAGCCCGCCGCCGCCTGCAAGGCTGCCTCATTGGCTTGCGTTCGCATGCCTGACTTGCAGTGAAAGATGATTGGCCCGGCCACCTGTGGCAGTTCCGCCAGACGATCGAGCGGGACATGGATCGCCCCCGGAATATGCTCGCGGGCATGTTCGTCAGGTCCACGGATATCGACGAGCGTGGCGCCCTTGGCCACGGCTTTATCCGCGTCATGCGGGGTAATGGTTGTGATCGGCATCTGATCATTCCTTGCAGAAAATGGTGTAGAGACTGGCGAGCAATTGTTCCGTCCGCCCATCGGCGATGCGATACCAGAGCGTCTGGCTCTCCCGTCGAAAAGCGACCAGCCCCTCCTCCCGCATCCTGGCGAGATGCTGCGACAAGGCGGATTGCGACAAACCCACCTCTTGCGCGAGGTCGCCCACGGTCATTTCGCCATGTTCGACCAGCTTGCACAGCACCATCAGGCGCCGGGCATTGCCCATCGCTTTCAGCAGGTTCGAGACTTCGCCCGCCTTCTTTTCGAAGGTGGCGAGGTTCATCAACGGACGGATCATCATGCACTCCATTAGATATTGCTAATTTAGATATATGTAATATATTGTCAAGGAGCAATGGAGGACGACATGGACACAAAGCCCCTGATCGAAGCCTTTTTCGACGAGGCGACCTATACGGTGAGCTATCTGGTCGCTGACCCTGAAACCCGGGAGGCGGCAGTCATCGACCCCGTGATGGATTTCGACGTCGCCAGCGGCGAGGTGGATACGCGCTCAGCCGAGCGGCTGCTGGCCTTTGCTGAAAAGCAGGGTTGGCGGATCACTATGGTGCTGGAGACGCACGCCCATGCCGATCATCTGTCCGCAGCACCCTTTATCAAGGGCAGGACCGGCGCGCCGATCGGCATTGGCGAGCATATTTGCGACGTGCAGAAAATCTTCCGTCCCGTCTTCGGACTCAACGACATGCGAATCGATGGTTCCGATTTCGACCGTTTGTTTCGAGATGGCGAGCAGTTTTCAGTGGGCACGTTGCGCTTCACCGTCATGCATGTTCCGGGGCATACACCTGCGGACATCGCTTATCTGGTCGGCGATGCGGCCTTTGTCGGCGATACATTGTTCATGCCTGACTATGGCACGGCGCGGGCGGATTTCCCCGGTGGCGACGCTCGCATTCTTTACCGTTCCATCCGGCGGCTGCTGAGCCTGCCCGATGAAACCCGCCTGTTTCTGTGTCACGACTATAAGGCGCCCGGCCGCGATGACTATCGTTGGGAAACGACTGTCGGTGAAGAGCGGCGCGCAAGCGTCCATATCCATGACGGAGTGGATGAAGACAGTTTCGTCGCCATGCGCGAAGCCCGTGATGCGACGCTGCCCGTGCCTCGGCTGCTGTTGCCTTCCATTCAGGTCAATATCCGCGCAGGTCGTTTCCCCGAAGCGGAAAGCAACGGCGTTCGCTATCTCAAAATTCCGGTGAAGATGAAGACGGTCTAACTGCGACTTATACCTATCGCGATCTGCTCCGATGCGCTTAGGCTAGCTAAACCCATGTTCAATATCGCTCACCCCTATCTTTCCCTGATCGCATCGATCGCAGTGGGCCTGCTTGTAGGGATGGAGCGCGGCTGGACACAGCGGAACTTCGGCAAGGGTCGACGGGTCGCGGGCTTTCGCACCTTCGGGCTGATCGGGTTGCTTGGGGGGCTCGGTGGCCTTGCCCCCGACATGGTCGCCGCTGCCCTGGGCCTGGGCGTCGCGGCCGTGCTGACGGTCGGCTACAGCCGAAGCGCCGATCAGGATCATCTGTCCGCAACCACAACGCTGGCGGGCCTGCTGACCTTCGGCGCCGGTTTCTGCGCCACTCGCCTCTCCCCTGCTCTAGGCCTGGCAACAGGTGCGGCGATCTTTGCGATCCTGAGCTCACGGCAATCGATGCACGCTTTGCTCCGGGGAATGGATGAGAGCGAGATTGAGGGTGTGTCCCGCTTCCTGCTGGTGTCTCTCGTCATCCTGCCGCTACTGCCAGATGCCTCCTATGGCCCTTACGACGCCTGGAACCCCAGGAAGATCTGGATGGTGGTCGTCTTCGTGATGGGACTATCCTTCGCCGGTTATGCTATCTCCAGGCGCTTCGGCCGCGATCGCGGTGTCTTGCTGGTCGCGCTTACCGGGGCCATCGTGTCGTCCACCGCCGTCACCGCCGATTATGCCAGACGGCTCCGCAACGAACCCGATGGCCGAGGATTGCTGACGGCAGGCATTGCGGTCGCATCAATCGTGATGTTCGTCAGGGTGCAGTTGGTGGCGCTTGTCCTCGTTCCCCGCGCGCTGCCGTCTCTGGCACTGACCATGGCTCCGGCAGCACTTGTAGCCGTCGCGTTCGCCCTGACCGCATGGCGTGCCCACGGCAAGGGCGGCAACGGAGCCGCGGTCGCCAATCCCCTGGGCTTTACCCCCGCGCTCCTACTGGCTGCCCTCGTCGCGGGATTGTCGCTCGCCGCGCGTTGGGCATTGGTACATTTTGGGCAGCAGGGCATGGCAGTCGTCCTCACCCTCACCGGCATATCGGACGTCGATGCAGCCGTGATGACGATGGCGGGGCTCCCCCAACATGCGATCGACGATCAAACCGCTGGCTTCGTACTGGGCGGCGCGGTTCTGGCCAACACTCTGGCCAAAGCCGTCATGACGGTGGGCATCGGTTGGGGCCACGGCGGCTTGAGAGCCGCAATACCGCTGTTCGCCGCTCTTGCAGCGGCGGCGGCGAGCCTTGCCGCCTGGATCGCGATCGGCTGACTTTCACGCCACGCGCAACATGGGATGGAGCGCTGGCACCAGCTCAGTGGCCGAGTATCAGAGGCCGTTTACTGCGGGTAAGCAGACGCCGTGTCACGCCACCGAATGTTTCCATGATCCTTCCGCGGCCATAGGCGCCCATGATAATATAATCCGCCCTCCATTGTTCGGCCTCTTCCTCGATTATCGCGTCCGCAGGATGAAGGCGATCGTTGAGAACCCGAATGCTCGCGTGCACATTGTGACGCGAGAGATATCGGGCAGCGTCACTAGGTTCAGCCTGAATCGAGCCGTCCTTTATGGTCAGCACTTCGACTTCCTCCGCCAGCGCAAGCAAAGGCGTGCAGGCTCGCATCGTTGCGATGCATGAAGGATGGCCATCCCAGGCCAGCAATGCCCGTTTGATGCTGAAGCCATTGACCTCTTGTGGCACGGCTAGAACCGGAACCCGGGCGTGCATCAGCACCTGGCCGACGATCGTCCGCATGTCTGGAAGAGGATAACTGTCCAATTGCCGATTGAGGACGACAATGTCCGCAAGCGCGGCCTCCTTCAGGAGGCAGCTTGCTATCTCCCCTGTGATGTCGACCCAGTCCCAACTCACATCCTCTTTGGCGAGGCGAGCGCTGATCTTTGTCTTGTTCCGGGCTTCGCTCTGGCGCTCATCAAGCATGACAGCGGTTTCGCCAAAACCTGCATAAAGATCGCCGGCTATGACCGGAAATGGCGTGACATCGATGCATTGAAGATGGCCGCCGAGGGCACGGGTCAAATCCAGTGCCGCTTGCAGTCGAGCTTCCTGACCCTCATCATCATGTACCAGGAGAAGAATATTCTTCATCATAGCCTCCTCGACAAAGGCATCAGGTTAAGGCGCGTCATCTATAGCAGGTATGAGGAAACATACTTAGAAGCGGCAGCGTCGCCTTTTCTTGCGTCATAAATCGGGCGCCTGCTCCTTTTGTTGACCCAAGGGGAGCCCCGCCGCCGAGTTGTCCTCAGCCGCGATGAATCCCTGCCGCATAATGCAGGTTATGGACTTTACCAGTGGTACTGGAACATCATCCTGCCGCGCTCGCTCTTACCAGAGAGATAGAGCACCAGCGCCAATAGCTGCACCGAGGCCAGGCTTTCGGAACACCACCGCGCGTTCGAAAGCCGCAGCTCTCGTTAGGAAAATAGATCGCCATGTCCACGATAGGTCCGCAACCTCAAGTCGAGAGCACATCCCCGCCCGTTCCCCGCGACCTGAAACATGTGTCGCTGAAGGAGGATATGGAGGTGCAATATTGGTCTCAGCGTTTTCAGACATCTCGGCGCCAATTGGAGGAAGCGGTGGAAAAGGTCGGCCATAGCGTTAATGCGGTAGCCGACTATATCGGTCGAAACCGCTGACGTGCCATGAACCGCATCGACCCGCCACTGCCCCGTAACACAAGACGGGCGGATTGCCTTGAATCGGCGATTTTTCCCGCCGATAGCCGACATGCCTGCTTCTACAAAGCCCTGCCCCGATCAGGTAGACGTCCCAGCCGCTCATTAGTCGCAGACGGGGCATTCCCGGAGTTGACGGGCTAGCTTTCCAGCATTTCGCGGATGCGAGCGGAGAGCATTTCGATCTGAAATGGCTTGGTGATCATCTGCATGTTGTTGGACAGGAAGCCGCCCCGCACGGCGGCCCCTTCCGCATAGCCCGTCACAAACAGGATGGGCAGGTCGGGCAAATGCGCTCGCGCGATTTCCGCCAATTGCCGCCCGTTCATTCCCGGCAAGCCAACATCGGAGATCAGAAGGTCGAAACGCCGCCCGGACTCCAATATGCGCACCGCCTGCTGTCCGTCGGCGGCCTCGGTCGCCTTGTAGCCCAATTCCTCAAGCACATCGCGCACGAGGAGCCGGACGGAGTCATCATCCTCGACCAGTAGCACCGACTGGCCGTCGCCATGATGAATGGCAGCATGTTCGACGGATTCGGTTTCAACTTGTTGTTCCGCGATCGGCAGGAATATCCTGACCACCGTCCCTTCGCCCACCGTCGAATTGATGCGCACCAGGCCATTCGACTGCTTGGCGAAACCATAGACCATCGACAGGCCGAGACCCGTGCCCTGCCCGATCGGTTTGGTCGTGAAGAAGGGATCGAACACCTTGTCCAGTGTGTCGTCATCGATGCCGACGCCGGTGTCAGACACCCCAACCATGATATAGCGGCCCGGCGTGATGCCTGGATTGCGCGCGCAACACTCCGCATCCAGCTCCACCTCTTCACATGACAGCGTCAGTCGGCCGCCGTCAGGCATCGCGTCGCGGGCATTGATCGCAAGGTTGATGATCGCGCTTTCCAGCTGATTGGCGTCCACCAGCGCCGTCGGCAACGGGGGGAGGAAAGGATTTCCACCTCGATCGATTCATTCATGGTGCGGCGGAGCAGGTCCTCCAGCGAATGAATGAGCTTGCAGACGTCGGTGGGGCGGCTGTCGAGCGATTGCCGCCGGGAAAAGGCGAGCAATCGGGACGTCAGCGCCGCCGCGCGCTGCGCCGACGTGCTGGCGGCATCCATGAAGCGATCAAGGTCGTCCAGTCGGCCACTGGAAATCCGACGCTTCAGGATGTCGATGGCTCCAATGATGCCCGTCAGCATATTGTTGAAGTCATGCGCGATCCCGCCGGTCAATTGACCGACCGCCTCCATCTTCTGCGCCTGGCGCAACGCTTCCTCGGCCCGGGCGCGTTCTTCCGCCTCGGCTTCCAATCGCAGCAGCGCCTCCCGCAATTCGCGCGTGCGGGCATCAACCTCCTGCTCCAGCCGCTGGGCCGCCTCCGCGAGCGCCTGCTGGCTCCTCTTCTGCTCGTCTATATCGACAATCACTGAAATCGAGCCGGTGACCCGTGAGCTGCCGGGGTCGAGTAACGGCACGCCGCTTACCCGGGTCCAGACCGAAGGACCTTCTGTCGGGTGATGCAGAAACTCGATTCCCCGCACCTGCTCGCCCTTCAGAGCGCGCATCGTCGCGAAGCGATCCCGCGTGATACGGCTTCCATCCTCTTCATAGCCTTCCCACCGGTCCTCCCCGTCAGGCAGCCGGGCGGGGATGTCTCCGCTGGGCAGGAAGCGGCGGAATGCGGGGTTGGAAAGCAGTGTGCTGCCGTCGGTGTTTATGAACGCGACGCCGACCGGAAGATTTTCGAGCAATGTATTGAGGCGGCCGCGTTCTGCATCGATGGCCGCGAACTGGTCGCGGATCTGCAATTGTTTCTGCCGGGCCCTTATGCCCGACGCGACAGCGCTGATCAGTGATTCCCCGCTGACCGGGCGTTCCAGCAGGATGACGCTGAGCGCGTTATCGGGCAGTCGGCGTCTGATGGCCTCGCTGGAAGCAAAACGGCCCGCCTGTCGTCCGGCGAGCAGTATGAAGGGAACATCCGACCATGCAGGCTGCGCATCCAGCGCGCGGTGCAGGGGGCCAAGGTCAGTGAACAACGCTTCTTCCGTGACCAGCGCGACGCCCGTCTGCTCATCGATCGCGTCGGCCACCTCCGTCAAGGTGGGGCAGATTTGGACCCGATGCCCCTCCCCCCGCAGCAGCCGCGTCACGCTGTCCGCGTCGCTGCCATAAGGTGCGCTGACGATGACCCGGAGGGTTGAGGATGTCGCGGCCTTATGCACGGCCGTCGCGATCCTCCATCAGTGGTGTGGAAGCTCCCAGATATTCCGGCGTCCCGGTCAGCACGCCCCTGAAATCAGAGAGCGGCGCACCGACCCGAACGCCATGGGCGTCGATCCTGAATTCGCGGATGGAGTCTTCATGCGCGCCGCTGCGGTGCTTGATGACCGACAATGCCTTCCGGATGCGCCCCTCTGCCTCGAAAAAGCGCAGTAGGATGACGATGTCCGCGATGTAGGACACATTGAGTTCGTCGGTTCGCATCGACCCGAAGAAGCCCTGCTGTGGATTGACAAGCAAGGTCACGACGCCCCGGTGGCTGAGGTAAGACAGAAGTTCGTGCAACTGCAGGATCAGCTGCTGTTCCTGAGGCATGGCGGCCAGATAGCCATTGAGGCTGTCGATCAGGATGATGCGTGAATTTCGCTCCTCCACTTCCTGCCTGACCATGGCGGCGAATTCGCCGGGCGCGACCTCTGCCGGATCGATCTGGCGGATGACAAGGCGGCCGTCGTCCATCAAAGCCTGTAGATCCGTTCCGAACAATCGCGCTCTGGTGATGAGCGTTCCGATGCGCTCATCAAATTCGTATATCACCGCATTTTCGCCGCGTTCGCAGGCGGCGATGACATATTGCAGGGCCAGCGTCGTTTTGCCCGCGCCCGCAGGACCAGTGATGAGCGTGCTGGTACCGCGTTGGGGGCCGCCGTCCAGAATGGCGTCGAGCTCCGGAACCTTGCTGGCAATCGGTTCGCCGACGAACGGCGCATGATGGTCGGACGCGATGAGACGGGGGAATATGTCGATGCCACCCTTCCGGATGATCATGTCGTGATAACCGGCGACGAAATCGACGCCGCGCATCTTCTGGATTTGCATGCGCCGCCGCGCCGCACCGAAATCAAGCGTCAGCCGCTCGAGCGTTATCACTCCATGGCAAAGGCTGTGCAGGTGATTGTCGCGGATACCCGCGCCGCCCGTCAGGTCGTCCACCAGCAGAACCGTGGTGTCGATCTGCGCGAAAAACTGTTTGAGGAACAGCAGCTGGCGCCGGTAGCGGAGCGGGTCCTGCGCCAGAAGCCGCAATTCGGACAGGCTGTCGAACACGATGCGACGGGGCTTCAGCCGTTCCACCTCCTCCCGGATCAGTTCGATGGTGCCGCCCAGTTCCATTTCCCAGCTGTGCAGGATGGATTGGTCCCGCCCTATGCCCAGCACTGAATCGGCAGAAGCAAGTTCGAAGAGGTTGACGTTGTTCAGGTCCCAGCCGTGCGAGGCAGCGACGACCGATAATTCTTCGCTGGTTTCCGACAGCGTCACGTAGAGGACTGGCTCGCCCGCCGCCACGCCTTCGAGCAGGAATTGCAGCGCGAGCGTCGTCTTTCCTGATCCGGGAGCGCCTTCGAGAAGATACAGTCTTTGGGCAGGCAGACCTCCCCCCAGCACCAGATCGAGCCCTGAATTGCCCGTCGAAACGCGATCAAAAATTCCTGTCATTCAACCATGCCTCCGTCAGCACGGCCGTCAGCATATCGATCAAAGTCAGAAAATCTATCGCCTGCCAAGGCAGGATCAGACGCACCGCACCGCAAAATCATCAAGCTATAACGCCGCAATATCCCGGCGGTTGCATCTTCATTGCAATGGCTTAACGACCGGGTGCATCGTGGGGCGCAGAGGCTGTGTCGGTGCGATCGGGGTGGGTATGGGCCGGATTCACTCTATGCGGCTTCCTTGCAGCGGCGACGGCGCTGGATCATAGGCGGCTGACACAAGCGGTGCTGATCGGAATAGTAGTGTGACCCAATCCTGCGATCTTGCGATCCGAATACGGCGCGCGGCATTCAACCGGGCGTTGGCGGAGATGGACCTGAGCGCGATAGGCCCGCTGCTGTCACCCGCCGCGATACTGGTGACCGGCAGTGACAGCGGAGTGATCAGCGGCCGGAAGGCGCAGCTAATGGCATGGAAGCGCGAGTTCGCGTCGGCCGAGCGCACCATCTATGTCCGGATGCCCACCAGCATCACCGTCTCGCCGATCGAACCGATCGCGATGGAACAGGGCGAATGGAAAGGTTTGGCGGCTGACACGCAGGAGCCGACCGCGTCCGGTATCTACAGCGCGAAATGGCGCAAACCTCGGGACGAGTGGCTGATCGAGGCGGAAATCTTCGTGACGCTCGCCTGATGTTGGTTGGCCCGGCGGACAAGGCCGGGCCAGCCGAAAGTCGTCAGTCTAGAGCCTTCGCCATGATCCGGCCAAGCCGTTCGGCAAAGGCGCGCGGATCGGTGGGCAATTCGCCATCGGCAATCCGGGCCTCGTCCAATAGCAGCCAGGCGGCATCTTCGCGCAGGCTATTATCGTCCTGGAGGTTGCTCAGCCGGACGATCAGGCTGTGGCGCGGGTTGAGTTCTAGCACAGGAGCCGAAGCCGCGCCGCCGCGACCGGCAGCGGCCAGCAGCTTTTCCAGCTGGCGATCCATGCCATGCTCCGCCGCGACGAGGCAGACCGGGCTTTCGGTCAGCCGTTCGGACACGCGGACATCGAACAGCTCGTCCTTCAACAGATCTTTGGCGAAGTCGATGAAGCTGCTGACTTCCTCCGACGCAGCGGGCGCGGCCGTCTCGCCTTCGGGCAGGGGCACGAGGCTGAGGTCGGCAAGGCCCTGCGTCACTGATTTGAAGGGCTTGCCATCAAAATCGACGCCAGCGGTGACCCAGAAGCTGTCCACCTGATCAGTCAGCAGCAGCACCTCAATGCCGCGCGCGCGGAAGCCTTCGAGCTGCGGCGAGGACGCAAGGCGGTCGAGATCAGAGCCGGTGGCGTAGTAGATCGCCGTCTGGTTCTCCTTCATGCCCTCGGCATAATCCTTCAGAGAGCGCCAGCTATCGGTCGAAGCAGTGGATTTGAAGCGGGCCAGGCCGAGCAACTGCTCGCGGCGGGCGAAGTCCTCGTACAGCCCTTCTTTCAGCACCGCGCCGAAATTGTCCCAGAATTTGATATAGGCTTCGCCATCATTGGCGGAGAGCTTTTCCAGTTCGGTGAGGATGCGATTGCTGACGCCCTTCTGGATCGCCGCGAGAACAGGACTTTGCTGGATCATTTCGCGCGACACGTTGAGCGGCAGGTCGCTGGAATCGACCAAGCCGCGCACGAAGCGCAGGTAGCGCGGCAAGATCTCCGCCTCGTCGGTGATGAAGACGCGGCGGACATAGAGCTTCATGCGGCCGGTGCGATCGGGATCGAACAGGTCGAACGGCTTCATTTCGGGGATGAAGGCCAGCACGGAATATTCATGCAGACCCTCGGCCCGATAGTGCAGCGTCAGCGCGGGCTGGTCGAACTGACCGGCGACGCTGCGGTAGAAATCGGTATATTCCTCCGCGCTGATCTCGCTCTTGGGCTTGGTCCAGAGCGCCGCGCCATCCGCGATCTGCTCGGGTTCGGCATCGGGCTTCTCCTTGAGGAAGATCGGCACGGGCACATGGCCGGACTGGTCCTTGATGATCTGCTGGACGCGATAGCGTTCGGTATAGGACGCGGCGTCTTCCTTAAGATGCAGGATGACGCGGGTGCCGTGGTCCGGCGCTTCGGCTGTTTCGGCTGTTTCGGCGGGCTGGACGGTATACGTGCCAAGGCCATCGGACGACCAGCGCGCCGCCTGGTCGGAGCCTGCGCGGCGGGACAGGACGTCGACGCGATCGGCGACCATGAAGGCGGAATAGAAGCCGACGCCGAATTGGCCGATCAGCTGCGTGCCTTCCGCGTCCTTGGCGCTGGCGACGCGTTCCATGAACGCCTTAGTCCCGGAACGCGCGATCGTGCCGAGCGCCTCGACAAGCTCGGCCTCGCTCATACCGATGCCGTTGTCCTCGATCGACAGCTGGCGGGCGTCGGGATCGAGCGTCACCGTCACTTGCGGGCTGCCGCCAGCGGCGAGCGCGGGATTGCTCAGGCTTTCATAGCGCAGCTTTTCGCAGGCGTCGGCGGCGTTGGAGATGAGTTCGCGCAGGAACACATCCTTGTCCGAATAGACCGAGTGCACCATCAGGTGCAGCAATTTGGCTACGTCAGCTTCGAAGGAACGGGTTTCAGGAGCAGCGTCGGTCGGGTTCGTCATGGCGTTTCTTTCATGCCCTCCAATGAATTTGGCCGCCGGACAGATGGCGCGGGGAGCGGCGGGTTTCAAGCTGGATGGGGTTCAATTCATGAATGAGAAGGTGAATTAATCGCGTTTGGAACGGGGAAAAGCATGTGTAACCAACATATGTGTTTGGTTACAGAGCATATGCTGATATAGCCCGGAAATGCTGGATTTTTCTTCCTCGCCGGAGCAGGCGTTTCTTTTGCTGGGGAGGCTTGATGGGCGGCTTGCCAACAGCCCGGCCACCGACATCTGGCTTGCCCGGTCGCGCCTTAAAGGGGCTGCGGCGCTGGCCAGTGTTGCGTCCGTGCCCATTTCCGTCGGCGATTTGCAGGACTGGATTTGCGGGCGGACGCCCCCACCCCGCCATAGCGAGGGGCTGAACGACCCCTTGTCGATCGCGGCGCTGGTTCATTTCGTGCTTTCGGCGAGCGAGGGTGAGCGCGATCCGATCGCGCGGGCGACGCTGAACATATCACGCCAGCTGCTGGACGACAGGAAAGAGGCGGAAATCTGGGCATCAGACGATCTGGTGCGCTTTGGCCCGGCCTGGCGGGCGGTTCAGGCGGTTGTGGAGGCCCCCTACCCTTCAACGGGCGTGGAAGAGGTGGCGGAGCGCCTCATCGCGGCGCGGGAGGGCCTGGCGGCGCCTATGAGCGAGGGACAATTGCTGACGACGGCGGATGGACGGCGGCTGCAAATCGATCCCCGACGGCCGGATTTGGGATGGGTGGTGGCAGCGCACATCCCGGCGGCGCTCGAAGCGTGCAGGTTGACGACACGGCGACTGCCTTCCTTCGTGGATCTGCCCCGATTTCCCAGGACGGATATAAGGACGCTGGCGGGGCAGCTGATCGAAATGATCGGGCGACAGGCGGCGCAAGGATTGGCGGAACTTAACCGGCTTGAGGCGCGGCTCAAGAAGCTTCCCCAGGAGCTGCCAGTGACGAAGCGGAGCAAGGCGCCCCTGCTGATGCGGTTGGAACTGGCCTATCCGGGTTTGAGCAAGGTGGCGATCGCGCGGTTGCTCGGCATCTCCCATCAAGGAGCGACCAAATTGGTGTCGCAGCTCGCTTCTTCTCTCCCTTCCAAAACCTAGAAGAATCTCCTTCTGGTTATAGGGTTTAATAGAAAGTTAGAGAGTTACGCTTGCGCCGGATGCGCCAAAAGTGGCGGGGATAGGCGAGTCGGTCGAACCGGGCTGTTCCCGAAAGGTCGGGCTTTCGTTCCTGGAGTGTCGAGGCTGGCGTTCCTGATGTGTCGGGGAAACGTTCCTGAAGGAGCGTTGGCCGTTCCTGGAGTGTCGATGGTGCTTGGATAAGGGGGGGATTTCAGCAGGGATTGAATCAGTTGCATTGGTCGGCCGCTTAATGTCGTTCAAAAGCTGTGGATGAAATGAAGTCGGCAGTAGCTTCGGGAAATCAGGCGCCGAACGCACTGTGGAGCAACCGACACTTCGGGAACGCTTATGCGCTAACGACCAAAGCCGGAATGACGAGGGGGCCTTTTGGGCCGAAACGTCAAAGGCGGTGACGGTTCTTTTCATGAAAACGGCGCACGAAGCCGATGAAGGCTTTCTGGTAGTTGACCGGCGTGCGTGTCGGGTCAGCGTCGAGCCAGTTGCGGAAATCCTGATGGAGGGACTGATAGTCCCAACCCGGACATTCGGTGCGCAGGGTGGCAAGGGTTGCGTCGGTGAGTTCGCCAGCGGTCGCGCGGGAGGAAAGGCTGGTGACCGTGCGGCGGATGACATCCCCGGCGTCGAGAAAGGGTTGCGGGTCGGGTGCCGAACTCTTGCTGGGGGACGCTTTCGCGCCGGTCAGAGCCGCGACCTTGGGTGGGATGCCCATTTTCGCAGTCGGGGCGTCGTTTGAGGCGCGTGGGGCTTCGGCCGACCGGCGGCTCATGCGTAGCGATGGCTCGCGCTTACCCTGGGGCTGTTCCAGCAATAATGTGTAGCCGGGCAGTGGGTCGCGTTCGGCGATCTTGGCGATCTCGAACTTGAAACGGCGATAGGCGCCTTCTGCCCCTGATTTTTCGAACAGGGTTGGCATGGAGATGGAGAAGCCCCCCTCCCCTGCCCCGCCAGCATGTTTGCGCGCGACCTTGTATAGCCAGCGTTCGCGGCCGCCCGTCAGGTCGAAATAGGCGCGATCGATGGACAGGACACCGCCCTGCATCAATACGCCTTCGTAGAACCAGTTGCTAAGTTCAATCGTCATGCCGCGCGAGCGTTCGGTGCGTTCATCGACAAGCTGGGTCCAGCCATCGAGCCAGCTGAAGGTCGCTTCGCGGCGGTTTTCGGCGCGGATGTTGGTCTTGATCGTGGTGGACACCAGACGGTCGAGCGACTGGCCGAGCAATTCATAGGCGCGGCCGGTGGTCGGGCGATGAATGGCGCGCAGCAAGTCATAAGGCATGAGATGCAGCTTGCGCGGAACGTCATTGATGCCGCGCCGGGCCATGTCGGCCAGGACCGAGGCGCAATAGATGAGGATGTCGGCATCCCAGATGGTCGCCATGCCGTAATCGGGATTGGCGGACACATGGACCCAGGCTTTGCCGTCGGGGGAGGTGTAATCGATCGGTTTGACGCGCTTCGACTTGGCGAGGCTGAAGAATGGCCGCTCCATCATCTCGCGCTGGTCGCGCAGCGGCATGTCCGCGATATAGGGAAGGAACAGCTCAAACTGATCGGTAAGCTCGGCCTTGCCGGTGCGCGTCATGGGCGGCTCCTTGGCAAGGGGAGGGTGTTTCCCCGGGGAAACGGGGATGGAACCAGGGCGAAAGAATGGAGGTTCCGGGAGGAGAGGGGAAGGTGGCCCGATCTGGACCTGTCCTGTTTCCCCGGGGAAACAGCGCGTGACCCAAGGGCGGGCAAGATGCCCGTTCCCTGCGCCGCGATGCTGTTGTGCCCCCCCGAGCCTGTCACTGCTGTAGACCCATTCCCTGCCGCTCAAGATGTTCGAGCGTGTCGCGGAGCGCGGTTGCCAGTGTGGCCATGTCCGCCCCCGAGCCTGCGTGGAAGCGGATGGTGATGCCCTGGCGGTTGACCGACTGCACGGTGAGGGCGGGGCGGCCGTAGCGCGTGGTCCAGGTGAAGGGCTCTTCCTTCGGTTCCGACACGGCTACGCGCGGCGCGTCGAGCAGGCGCTTCAATACTTCGGCAGCGGGGAGAGGCGGTGCGCCCGCGTAACGGCGTTCCCGTTGTGTCGTGATGAGCCGCGCGGCCTCTGCATTGATGGCCGGGGCAGCAGCAGGATCATCCAGCGCTTGTGCCAGCGGATAAGCAGGTTTTAGCTGGACATCGCCGGGCGAAGGGAAGGCGTCGATGATGTAGTCAGGAATGCCCGCAACCTTGATCATCTTGCTGAGCCAGCCCTTGGAGAGCTTTAGCCGTTCGGCCATGCGTGTGAGGTGGCTGCCATAATGGGCGCCCAGCGCTTCGGCATAGTTGCGCGCGCGCTCAAGATCGGTGACGTCCTTGCGCGCGCGGTTTTCGAGGTCCGCGAGGCGGAAGGACGCTTCATCGTCCAACTGGGCGACCTGCGCCACGAACATCATGTCGGGATAGCTGTGCGCCCGCAACCAACTGATCGAGAAATGGCGGCGCGTGCCCGCGATCACTTCATAATCATGGTCCGGATCGCCTTCGACACGGCGGATGACGGCGGGCACTTTTTGCCCGCCCTCCGCGATGATTGAGTCGATCAGTTCGCGGCAATTGTCCTCAGTCAGATGGGAGTAAAGCCGGGCGTTGCCGCGCCAGATACGAACCTTTGCTGGATCGAGCAGCAATTGTGTGACCTGCCGCACCTCGCCTGAGGCGAGCCGGGCAAGCGCTGTTTCGCGGCCGAGCAGTGTCGCGCCGCGCGCGCGTTCGGGGCGAGCCGGGGCAGGGGAGGGGGACGACCTTTCGGCCTCAGGCACAGGCGGGCTGTCGGCCGCTGGAACGGGGGCGGGACTTTCCGCCTCGTCTGACAAAAGGGCTGCCAGATAATCCGATTGCTTACGCGCCATGGGCTTGTCCTCCGATTCGCGGGGAACATATGGGGAACATGTCTGTGTAGGACAGCTTTGATTTTTGTTCGCGCAGAGGCGCAGAGGCGCAGAGAGGGTGTGCGAGCGGCGCAGTCCCTTGTTCGACGCAGGTGACAGCGCCAAGCTGAGGCCTTGCATCGGCAAATTTGCCTGCGGCGCTGTGCGTGCCCTCCGCATCTCCGCGTCTCCGCGTGAAATCAAGCCGCATTGACGATGTCCTCCTCACGCGCGGGAGCGACGCGGCCCCAGCTTTGGCGGACGAGCGCTTCGATCTGGCCCATGGCTTCGTCGAGATTGGCGCGGCAGCGCTTGTGGGTGCGCGGCGTGCCGATCGGCTTTTCCAGTTCGTACACGGTCATCATGCGCAGCGCGGCATGGCTGATTTCCGCACTGTCGAGGATGGGCACGGGGAGAAGGGCAGGGCCGAAGCTCTGCTCCATGATCGCGCGGACCATCGAATGGCTCGGATCATTGCTGTCGAATTTCGAGCAGAGCAGGCGGATAAACTGATAGTCGACCTCTATGCCAGCGGTTTGCAGCTGCTTGATGACCTGATCCATCATCGAGAGGAACTGGACGGTCGAGCAGAAATCGGGCGTCGTCGCCGCGAGCGGGACCAGCAGGGCGTTGGCCGCCTGCATCACCGCAAGGCTGATCGTGCCGAGCGCTGGCGGGGGATCGAGCAGCACCACATCATAATGGCGGGCGAGGTCCATCAGGCCCTGTTTCAGCTTGCGGAACCGCGCCGCGAGGACGGAGCCGCCGTCGCTGCCCGCTGCCGCCAGTTCATATTCCACGTCGAACAGCTCAAGGTTCGACGGGATCAAATCGACATTGGGCCAGGCGGTATGCTTGACCGCATAGAGAAGGTCGACCTGAGTCGGATCGATCGACAGATAGGGATAGAGCGTCTCTTCCCGCTGAATATTGAAGTGCGGGTTGAAGCCGAACAGGGTGGTCGTGGTCGCCTGGCTGTCGCAATCGACGACGAGCACGCGATAGCCCTGCACCGCGAAATAATGGGCGAGATGCGTCGTGACGGTCGATTTGCCGACGCCGCCCTTAAAATTCTGCACCGCGATGATCGCGGGAATGTCGAGCGGGGCGCGTTCCGGCGAGGCGCCCAGCACCTGCCGCATGTTGAGCAGCTCTTCGACCTTGTAACCCGGACGGCGACCATTTTCGGTCGGCGGGGCAGGGGGAAGGCGGCCATCTTCCTCCGCCATGCGAATCCGATTCGTGGAGCAGCCGAGCAGTTGCGCGGCTTCGGCGATGCCAAAGCGGACGTTGAGTTCCTTGCGGCTGTCAGGCAGAAAAGCCTTGCGGCGCAGCCTTTCGACCATCTTTTCGCCGGCCTCGGCCAGATCGCCGATCTGGCTCACTACTGCGTTCATTTCCGACCCCGCACGGCAAGTTGAAGCTCAATCGGGAATGCTATCGCAGAAATCCTTCAAATCCGCAATCTATGCTGAATTTGCATGCGGTATGGGGAAAAGGCCGTCACCAAGATCAATGTTGCGCGCCTCGATATGATGGTGAATGCTGGCATATATATCAAAAAACCGCATTTTTCCGGGACTGCGCCATGCCAACTACGCTGCCAACCCGCCAGATTGGCCCGCTCACCGTTTCCGCGATCGGCCTTGGGTGCATGAACCTTAGCCATGGGTATATGCCGCGCCCGGATGTCGGCCAGGCCGAGAGGCTGCTGCTGCATGCGCTCGATTCGGGGGTGACGTTTTTCGATACCGCCGCAATCTATGGCTTTGGCCGCAATGAAGAGCTGCTGGGCCGCACATTGATGCACCGGCGCGGCGAATTCACCCTGGCGAGCAAGTGCGTGCTGGGCGAGATTGACGGCAAGCGCGGGCTGGATGGATCGCCGCAAGCGATCGCCAGCGTGCTGGAAGCGGCATTGCGGCGGCTGCGGGTGGAGCAGATCGACCTCTATTATATGCACAGGCTGGACCCCGCTGTGCCGGTCGAGGAGTCGATGGGGGCTTTGGTGCGCGCGGTCGAGGCGGGGAAGATCCGTGCGATCGGCCTGTCGGAAATGTCGGCGGCGACGATCAGGCGTGCGCATGCCGTCCATCCGGTCGCGGCGGTGCAGACCGAATATTCGCCATGGACGCGCAACCCGGAAATCGCGGTGCTGGATGTTTGTGCGGAACTGGACAT
>NZ_CDRNIV010000002.1:775000-912961 GCF_977014255.1 Sphingobium chungangianum
TAGCATAGGTGGGAGGCTTTGAAGCGATGACGCCAGTTGTCGTGGAGCCATAGGTGAAATACCACCCTGTTGTTTTCTGATGTCTAACCTCGCACCGTTATCCGGTGCAGGGACCCTCTGTGGCGGGTAGTTTGACTGGGGCGGTCGCCTCCTAAAGAGTAACGGAGGCGCGCGATGGTGGGCTCAGGACGGTTGGAAACCGTCTGTTAGAGTGCAATGGCATAAGCCCGCCTGACTGCGAGACTGACAAGTCGAGCAGAGACGAAAGTCGGTCATAGTGATCCGGTGGTCCCTCGTGGAAGGGCCATCGCTCAACGGATAAAAGGTACGCCGGGGATAACAGGCTGATGATTCCCAAGAGCTCATATCGACGGAATCGTTTGGCACCTCGATGTCGGCTCATCACATCCTGGGGCTGGAGCAGGTCCCAAGGGTTTGGCTGTTCGCCAATTAAAGTGGTACGTGAGCTGGGTTTAGAACGTCGCGAGACAGTTTGGTCCCTATCTGCCGTGGGCGTCGAAATTTGAGAGGAGTTGACCCTAGTACGAGAGGACCGGGTTGAACATACCTCTGGTGTACCTGTCGTCCTGCCAAGGGCGCAGCAGGGTAGCTATGTATGGACGGGATAACCGCTGAAAGCATCTAAGCGGGAAGCCTCCCTCAAGATAAGATTTCTTCGAGCGGTCGTAGACCACGACCTTGATAGGCCGGATGTAGAAGTGTGGTAACATATGAAGCTAACCGGTCCTAATTGCTCTGATCGCGCCTGAGAGTCCCACCATCAATGACAATGCTGGAAACAGCGTCAGTCCTTGAGCGTGGTGATCACCTCAAGCCAGATAACAAATACAAACACCACATACCGTGCACGGCATCGATTATAACCCAAAGCGCAAGCTTCATTGCTTGGTGACCATAGCGTCTGTGACCCACCCGATCCCATCCCGAACTCGGCCGTGAAACCAGACTGCGCCGATGGTACTGTGGCTCAAGCCCCGGAAGAGTAGGGCGTCGCCAGGCATTGAAGCTTGCGCTTTTGGAAATAAAAACCCATCACAATCTCACAAAAGGGCGGCCCATAAAGCCGCCCTTTTGCCTTTGGTGACGCGGGATGGAGCAGCCCGGTAGCTCGTCAGGCTCATAACCTGAAGGTCGCAGGTTCAAATCCTGCTCCCGCAACCAACGGTGTACCACTTAAAGGCCCAGTTCCATGGAACTGGGCCTTTCGTGCGTTCTGAACCTTGACGCTTCCAGCAACAGCAGCCTCAGTAAGCGCGACCATTTGGAACAGGTCGCCGTGCAACTCTAGTCGGCGATGCTTGCCGCCCCGGCAGTTGCCCGCGTGCGCTCCGGCAGCTCCGCCAATTCGCGTTGCAGCTGTTCCTCTTCGGCCCCCAGCTCCTTGAGCCGTGTGGTGAGTGAGCGCGGTGGAACCGGACGTTCCCGCATTTAAGGAGCGAAAGTTGACCGTTGAGCGGCCGAAAAGGGCTTTGTCACCCGAAGCGCTTTGCAGATAAGCCGTCGGAGGCAAATTACACGGGTTGGATTGCGCACCGCGCAATTCGGTGAGCGCCGAGATCAGCGCGATGATATCGGCATCTGTTCTTACCGCCTTGCCGTAGGCAGACCTACCATGGAGATGGCCGTAATCGTGACCAGCCGAATGCTGCCAAGGCGCCACACAGCATCTCGACCTGGCCACCATAGGTGCGCCTGCGCCGGACAGGGCCCGCTCGGCTTAATGCCGGATGCAGGCTAAAAACCGTCAGGGATATCCGTCAGCGGCTCAAAGAGTTTCACCAGTAACGGCCTGTATCCAGGCACTGTTGCCATCGTCGCATGGCGCGCATCTTCCCTGTCGTGTCGGAGGAGAGAGCAGCGTCTGCCCGATATTTCTGCTGACATTCCACCTTGCGGCTGGCTGCGGGCGCCGTTGTAGTGGCAGGCTTAACAACCGCAGAACCCAGCAGCGCCTTCATCTCGGGCGAGGTAGCGAGTTGGGGCGCGGTTTGGCCATCCTTGTTGCGAATATTCCGCTTAGCTCCGTGATCCAGAAGGATCTTGGCCAAGGCAACCCGATCCCGATCGGCTGCATTGTGAAGTAGCGTCCAGCCATATTGATCCTGATCGTCAACGCCTACACAGTCCTCGATCAATCCGACGAGTTCGTCGGGATGATTGTACCAGATCGCATCCTTCGCTTTCAGAAACGGGCGGATGGCAGGGGAGCGCCCGTCATTCACGGGTTCCGCGCGCACCATTGCGCACATGCCATTTCCACCAGACGTAGTTGGCTGCGAGCGGACGCCCGCAGCGGCTCCCACCTGACCTGTTATTCCCGCTACGGTCGAAGCTTTGGCCATGGCCTTGCGGATCTCTGCCTGCACCATGGTACCGATAGCCATCTGGTAAGGCGTGCTGCCGGATCGTGATTTTAGGCTTGGATCGGCACCGCGAGCGAGCAGCGCTTTTACCATCTCGAGATTGCCGGCGTCGGCTGCATAGTGAAGAAGGCTATATCCCTCCTCGGTTTGCATGTTCACATCGAACTGCCCGCTATCGACAATCTTCAGCGCCTCCGCATTTTGTTTAACGCCGAGATAATAGCGTGCATCATCGAAGGGATCGCCGGCGACAGCGGCAGAAGCCATACATAAGGCCGTCAGGCCGATCAGCATTTTACGGATCAATTTATCTACTCCCCCAAAGTGGCGCGCACCCATCCCTTGCCACCTCGTTCAGCGAGGTGCGGTCGCAATACGCGCGTTCATGACTGTTTCCTGCACCGCCGCCACGCGCCGCGAGTGCAGAACCCGGCGATCGCCGCAGTAAGGGCCGCTGAAGCGGTTCCTGCCAGAAAGACGAGGAAACCGATCAAAAGCCAGCCGGCCCATGCGGCTCCGCCGCCCGCGCTCGCGCAGCAACGGACACTTGCAACCGCGTAGGCGATGGGGGCTAATGAACCTACGGTCGCCGTGAAAGCCAAGGCGGCCGAGATCTTCGCCATCCTCCCGAGATGCAGCTTCAGTTTTGCACCCAAACTTTCATGTTCGCGCCGCCAGCCGAGACGACATTCGCCCCTCCGGCTGACACAACGTTAGCGCCGCCCGCGGAAACGACCCCTGCGCCACCGACAATCGGATATTTCTGGCCGTTAAATTCCACAACCGCCGCACCGTCCTTGACGTGGACCTTGGCTCCCGCAGGTACGCGCATATCGACCTGCTTCTTACGGTGATAGGGGAATTGCGGCCCATTATTATTGTCCCAGGGAGCGCAGCCCCAGACGAAGATGTTGACCACGCCATTGCATCCAGTGCCAGCCTCAGCCGGTACGATGGCCAGGCCGGTTGCAAAAGACCTGCAGCAACTGCAGCGGCGCGAACATGGAAACGCACAGAATTCCCCCTGTAGTCATAAAGCAGACAAAATCCAGTAATTCTCTTCTGGCAGATGGAATATCAAGTAAAAGTAAAAAGCAAGCAGCGTTGCAAAAGAAATCCACTCTCCCGGGTACTGAACCTCGAAGCGAAATTGTTGAGTACGTCATTCCGATTATTAAAATAGATCAATGATCTTGATTAATCCGTTATAATGTTCAGCATTATCTCTTAGAATTGATCGGATCTCTGGCGTCATTATGTGGGACGCAACGGAACTTCAAAACTGGTTTCGCAGATTTCCCCGTCGCGAAGCACTGACGGCAGAGAGCGCGCCCCCGGAAACCCTCGGCACCGCAAGCGCTGTCAATTTCCGGCCTGCTGCATCAGGGTAATCTGACGGGATCGTGATTATGAATAAACGGCTGGAATCGGGAACGCTTACTCGGCCTGAACGAGCATGTGTCGTGCTGGGCGTTCTCAAGGCGATTTTCTCCCGAAAGCGCTATAAAGTTAGCGCTGCCGACCTTGCGGTCAGCAGCGCCGTTGCGAATTCAAGAGTTCTCGTAGAGCTTGCTATTAGAAGGCGAAGCGCACGCCAACGTTGACGTTGTGGCTCTGACCTCCACCAAATTCGCCTTGATAAGCGCCATAGAGGCTGAGCCCCGCAGCAAGGTCATAGCTAGCGCCAGCGCCAAGCGTTGCCATGGTTTCCTTCCGGCCCGCCCCGATGACCGTGAACCGTTCGGCGTTGCCGACAAACCCCGCGCGAGCGGCGGAGCGTTCACCTTCGAGCTGGTGACGCAGACCTACCGATGCCCATGGGTGGAACATCGTGCTTTCACCAATGCCACCCTTCAGCTTGATGGCGCCGTCGACAAAGGTCGCGCTGGTCTTCTTGCCATCCACAGACAGGGCGAAAGCGGCGCTGCCTGTCTCGCTCGCCGAGCCACGACGGGTGGAGATATGAGTGACGCCCACTTCGGGATGGACCCCCCAACTGCCCATAGGGAAGCTGTAGCCGACCGTACCGTCGAGCACCAAGCTGCGGAGGCGATAGTCGCCGGAGAGGGCGGTGGCGCCGGGTACCGCCCGGCGGGTGTTCGCCTCGCTCCAATCATAGGCGATCGTCACTGTCCCGTCGAAGCCACCGCTCATGAAATGACCCGAAAGACCTGCAACCAGGCCATCGGAGTTCGTCCGTGCACCAAGGCGCGCGATCGTCTGGCGACTGTCGATATAGCCTATGAACGCGCCGATGGATCCGGTCGCGCTGCCAAAGCCGATGCCACCAACGACGCCATAGCTGTGGCTCTTGGCCGTCGATGTGCCAACTGACCCACGACCTTTAAGCGTGCGCCAGTCGCCCAGACCTTGCGCGAAGCTGAAGAGACCCGCGGTCTCGCGCGTGGTTTCGGCAAGTCCTGCGCGGCCCGCCTTGGCGAGCGCCAGTCCCTGCTCCACGCCAAGTTGAGACGCACTGGCATAAGCTTCTGGCGTCAGCTGCCCGAAGGCCGCTGCATTCGCGGTGCCACCGCTCAACAGTGTCGGAACGGCATTGATCAGCGCAGTGCTCGCGGTTCCCGCGATCAGCAGATCGTTGACATAGCCGACAGCAGCATTGGCCTGGGTGGAGATCCCGGTGGGCGCCACGAAGGTGCCGAGTAACTGCAAGGCGGAGCCATTGTTGCGGAGGACGCCTACAATGCCCGGATCACGATTGACGACGTCAAAGTCGCCAGTGATGGCGCCGCCGCCGTTCACCACGATCAGGTCACGCGACGCGCCAGGTGTCAGCGAGCCGGTGAGATTGACAGTCGTGTTATCGCCGATCGTTACCGAGCCGCCATTGACGATGATCTGATCGCTCTGCCCGATAGGAACGAATTCGAAGGTGGTGGTCGTGCCGTTGGCGATGGTCAGATTGCCATTGATCGTCATGATAGCAGGAGATGCGCCCGGCGACAGCGTGCCGCCCGTGCCGATCGTAACATCGCCGCTGACAGTCCCTGCGGTGCCGAAAGTACCGCCGCTGGTGACATCAACCGATCCGGTCAAAGTTGATCCTGCCTGACCGATGAAGCGGCCGCCTGAGACGGTTACTTCCTCGACATTGAGGTCGCCGGTGAAGCTGTTGACGCCTGCTGTGTTATTCACCTGCTCGAAGCCGGTGAACGCCGAACCGTCGATCGTCGTCTGGGCCGCATAGCTGCTGCCGGTATTGAAGGCGAGGACATCGGTGCCGCCGCCTGCAGCAACCGTGCCGCCGAAGCTGCCGCCGGTGCCGATCGTCAGCATATCGGCGCCCGCACCAAGATCGACATTGCCCGAGATAGTGCCGCTATTGACCAGGCTGTCGGTGCCACTTCCAGCCACGACATTCCCGTTGATCGTGCCGCCCTGGTTGCTGATCGTGTTCGCGCCGTTGCCGGTGATGATATTGCCGGTGATGGAGCCACCGGTCGCGTTGGTCAGAAGATTGTCGCCTTCGCCGAGGTCCACATTGCCAACGACCTCGCCGCTATTTGAGATGCTGACGCTTTGCGTGCCGCCGCTGATCGCGGTTTGACCCGGCGCCACGACGATGCTCGACCCTTGAGTCAAGTTCAGCTCACCACCGCCAGAGACTTCCACCGTCTGCTGAACGACGACCTTGCCTGTGCCAATGATCTTCTCGACTTCAAAGCTGGCGAACAGCTGATGGAGTGATGGATCAATCGACCCGGTATAGGTCGTGCCGGTGATATCGAAGGAGAGCGTGTCCTCCCCCGCGCCGCCATCGACCGTTCCATTCAGGACGGCTGAGCTCAACAGGTGCGTGAAGCTGTCATTGCCCTCGCCCATCCGTACCGTTCCGGTGATGGTGCCCGCATTGACGATCGTGTCATTGCCCTCGCGCATGTAGATATCGCCGCTGATCTGCCCGGCATTGTCGATGCGGTCATCGCCAGCGTTCAGGTCGATCGAGCCGATGATGACGCCGGTGGCGGTGTTAGTCACATGATCGGTCGAGGGCAGGTAGCCGCTCTCATCCTCAAGCTGATTGCCGCTGGTATGGATGGCTCCTGCAAGATAGCCGTTGGGCTGGCCGATCGCATTGTCGATGATCGGCGTGTTGGGGAAGTAATCGGTGCCAGCGCCGCCCTGGATAGTGCCGCTGTTGACGATGTTGACCGTCTTGGCCGCGACAGCAACAGCGACAGTGTGGCTGCCCTCGGTATTGGCGACCGAACTGTAGACCCAGACCGGTTGCGGAATGCCCTGGGGCTGCGCACGCACCACGGCGGTGAGTCCGCCGCCTGCCTGGATAAGCCCGCCTTCCAGATTTTCGATGTTGACTGTGCCAGCGCCGGTACTTTCGACATCCACGCCCAGCGCCGCGATCTGCGACACATAGGCGGTGTCCTGTCCAAGGCCAATGAACTGGCCCGGTGTTACCGTTGCGCCTCCGGTCGCCTTAATCGTACCGCCGTTGACGAGATTGACTGTCGCACTGGCCGCCGGATTGCCAACGAGCTCATCATCGCCAGCCTCTACGCCGAGAACAAGGCCCGAGCCGCCCTTGTCCTGACCGAGGATGTTGCCGCTGTTGTTGAACGTGATCGTTTGGCTTTCGTCGGTCTCGGACTCCACGTCAAAGGCCGACATGCCGCCAAAGCGCGGCGGATCAGCCTGATTGATGGCAAGTTCGGTGCGCGTCACAGTGCCGCTATTGTCAAAGCTCGCCACTCGGTTGGCGATATTCACCTCGGTCGCGCCTTCGATGATGCCTGTGTTGGTGAAGGCAAAGTTCTCCGCAGCGGTGTCCACGACATCGTCGTCACCCGGACCATCATCCTGCAACAGGCCAGTGCGGATGAGCAGTGCCTGACCGCCCTCACGCGCCGAAGCCGTGATCGTGCCGTGGTTTTCGAAATTGAGGCTTTGAGAAGCGACCGCGGCGTAGAAGCCGTCCCTGATCTCACCATCCGCCGTGTTGATGATGGAGGCGTTGTCCGCGTTGAATTCGTCGTTGGCATTCGGCAGCACCAGGTCCAGTGCCCCGACTTGAAGCGTCAGGCCGCGCTGGAAATAGCCATTCGTATCGATGCCAGCGATTAAGCCGCTATTAGTGAAGGAGAAGACATCCGCCGCAACATTGGCATCCAGTCCGCCGGTGATGATGCCGCTATTTTCAATGGTTGCGCCCGCCAGAGTGTTGGTCTCGAGGGCCTGGCGGATTCGGACGGCCGCGTTCACGCCACTATCAAATTCCCGCTCAATGTCCGTAGTGAAAGAGCGCGAGCCGGTGAAAGTCGTCTCGATGGTTCCTGTATTGCGGAACTGGAAATCATCCCCTGCCGAAGTCGTGATGATCGAACCGATGCCGCTGGTAGCGAGGTTGATCTCGTCATTGTTGACGAAACTCGCCGCAGCGATCCGGATGTCGCCATTGATGGCGCCTTCATTGATGAAGCTGGTGAGGGCATCGCCATAGGTTGGCGTGTAGAGCGGAACTGTGCCCGGCGGCACATTGGAGCGCTGGAAGGTCGCAAACCGCTGCTGATAATAGCCGATCGCAGCCGGAACGATGGTCACGCCCTGCGGATAGAGGCCGGCAGTGTTGAGCAGGTTGATCGTGCCGTTGTTGACGACGTTGCCATCGCCCATCAGGCTGATCGATGTTCCCTGTCCTGACAGCGTCAGCGTGGTAGCGGCGCCTCGTGCTTCGAACCCTTCTATTTCGAAGGTCGTGGGCAGCGCGCGTGCGCCGAGCTCAAGCGACTGTGACTGGCTGTAGCTGTGCGTGTAGATGTCGATGCCGCCACCAGCGGCAATGGTTCCGGTTACCCCGTCATCGCTGCCGCGCTGGACAAAATTGGCGGTGCTGAAGCCCGTGCCGAGCTGCAGATTGCCGTTCAATGTACCGCCATCGGACACATAATAATAAACCGCGCCAGCCAGTGGGTTTTGCGGCGCAGTCGGTGTGGGTTCGACATAGGACACATTGCCGTTGATCGCGCCAGCGTTGGTCACATTGAAGCTGAGCAAGGGAATGCCGGTCCGGGCAGGTGCTATGATCGCGTTCGTACCCCCGCCAATGATCCCACCGCTCCCATTATTGACCGCGAGAACGACGGCCTGGCCGGCGCTGATTGCCGGATCGCCAGCGATCGTGCCGCTGTTATTGACGATGATGGCGGTACCCAGTGTTCCGGTGATCGATCCCGTCGATCCGCTATTGCTAATGACGCAGAGTGGACCGGCGCTGCCGTCGGGACAGGTCAAGGTCGACGCCTGTTGCGCAAGAGCGCTGCTCGCACCAAGCGCGAGAACACTGACGCTCAGACCAAGCCCAAGACGAATAGGCGCGCGCACAGAATTTCTGCCGATCATGTAAAACCCCCTCCAGACGATTGGGGACGGGGATAAGCAAAACGCATTCCTGTTCGCATCCCCCGATCGGGGTATCGGACCGCCGCAGCTAAAATATTGTGTTTCTTCCCAGAGCTGCCTAAATCCTCTTGCTGCTCACGCGCTCTCACGCTGAATCAGCCAAAGATATTTACGTTCTGACCGGGTCGCGGAACAGGAACGAAACAGGGTGGAAGATAAGATTTGGGCGCTGGGCGAGCGTTTCGCCATGGCTGCCATTGATGGAGATGAATGGCTTGGCGCTTTGCGGGCCATGGCGGAACTGACTGGCAGCTCTTATGGCCAGCTTATCGGTTTTGCGCCCGGCGAGGTGCCCTTCAACTGGATCAATGATATAGGTCAAGATGAGGTCGCGCGCTTCGTCCAGCAGGAGCGCGGCGATCCCAACATCAATGTTCGCGTGCGCGCCTCGCTCAATGACCAGCCTTTCGTCATTCGCAGTGAAGCAGACTATCGCGCGGTCGGGCGCGGCTCTGGTTTCGATCTCTATCGTGAGATGTGCGACGCCTATGACATCATGGACGGCTGCCAGACCAAATTGCTTGAAGGGGGAGGTCGGTTTGTCGGCCTCGCTCTCAACCGTAGTCGAAAAGACGGCAGGACCGATGCCGAAACGCGCGAGCTTTTCGCCGCGATTACGCCGCATGTGCGTAGGGCGGTCAAAATCCAGATTGCGCTCGAAAATCGCGGCGCGGCCTTGGCGAATGGCGCGCTCGAATATGTTGGCCTGCCGATCTTTATTTGCGATGAAGCTGGCGATTTGAAGGGAGAGACTCCCGAAGCCACCGCACTGCTCTCGGCTGGACGTTTTAGGCTAGTAGACGGGAAGATCGGCCTTCCGCATCCACGTGACGACGCAGCGTTGTTGAAAGCCCTCGCGCGGCGGCATCGTCAGCCTCTCGGGATCGAGACGTTGCTGCTGGGAGGCGCTGTCCAGCAGATGGCTATGGTGGTTGATATCTGCCGCCTTCCCTCCCAGCCTTACCGGCTGAGCCTTGCCTCACAAATTCTTGTCATCGTCCGCTCAGGCCGGCGCTGGCACGAGGCTGCCCCTGCTGTTTTGCGCGCGGCATTTGGTCTGTCTACTGCTGAAGCCGAGGTCGCATTGGCCCTCGTTAGAGGCGAGACGCGTGATCAGATCGCCGCGGCACGGGATACGAGCACCCAGACCGTCAAGACCCAGATTAAATCCATTTACTCCAAACTTGGGGTCTCTCGGGAGATGGATCTGATGGCGATGCTCAGCGACATGCTCCGGCGGTAAGGGCTCGAAGCATCGGCCAAACGCCCAATCAACTTGACCGCTAAGAACAACCCTCAGGATGAAATATTCCGTAGCTCTCCCCCGGTCGGGGTATGACCAACTTCAGCAAGGTCGATAAGGAAAGCTCGCGACCCGAGGGCTCACGGCATAGCCGTTGAGACTTTCAACTGGCCCGGCTGCCATCATGACGGCCGGGCTGTTTTTCGCACTTTTGGTCGCGGCTCGAACCTTTTATCACTGCTTATCGAAAGGCAGCACCGTGGGCGAACACGCAGAGCGCTTTTGCGTTCGGCGGTCGCAGCATCGGGCCTGAGACAGAAGCCTCTCAAAGGGAATATGGATGTTGATCAATTCCACTGGGGAGGTTTTTCTTGAAAATCCGGGGCGGGCATTTTGAAACTTGAAGATCACAGGTTGCTACCCGTCGGCCGTGGCTGACCGACATGGATGGCCTGCCAAATTGTTGGGTTGGCTGTGTAGATCACGAGATGCGGCACACCTGCGGGAATGAATAGGTGATCACCTGGGATTAGGCTTCTCTGCCCAAATCCCTCCAGAGTGACTTCGGCAGAGCCTGCCAGGATCAGCACCCATTCATCCCACTCCTGCACATAAGGGCGGTCAGCGGGCGTCGTTTGTCCCTGCGATATAATGCGTTCGATGCGTACACCGGTCGGCGTAGCAGATCTTCGAACAGCTCGTGCTCTTCGCGTCCGCGCGACACTTCCAGCAGATTGCGAAGCGTCGCAGTGGATGAACTTATTTCTGACCCCGTGGCCCGACAGCAAAACGGAGGAGGAGAAAGTAGAGGTTAATCGCACATTTCGCAAATACCGAGTGCCGGGGATCGCGTGGCATAGTCCCCGAGCGTCGTCCCTGCGGTGGTTGAGGCGAAAATAGTGGTCCAATGCAGCCACGGGCTGAAACGCCAAGCTTGAATTTGCAGCGACACCTGCAAGACTAGAGCATGATCCGATCAGACTGAATCGGATCATGCTCTATTTGTCTTTTGTTTCCCGCATTTTCCGAGCCAGCAGATGATGCCATCTGCTTCGAAAATGCTTTAGTAACAGGCCGAAAATGACGGTGCCGATAAGATAGGCGCTCTCAGCTGACATATGATATAGCATAGGCCAGGGAGCTGATATGGGTGCCAAGCGTCGCGTCAAGCTGTTCAAGATGGGCCGCCATCAAGCTTTCCAGATCCCGGACGGATCTATCTGCCGTGCGGCGATGCGATAACGGGCGAAGAGGGTTCACGCGTTGTGTCGGCATCCAGAGTGGGAACTTCTCTCCTGTGCTTGCTAACGACCTTCGTGCCCATTGATGAGGTTTTTGGAGGCCAAGCGCCGGGACGAAGTTGCAGCGGACCGTCCCTACGACGGAGGCGCCGCGTCAACCAATTGAGCTATTGCACTGTCGGCATAGGCGCCAATCCCGGGATCATCCCGGCGGCGCGATCCCTCGTTCGGTGAAGAAGTCCGGCGCGTTGATCATTTCTGGTCCGGCCAGGTTCGGTGCGTCCGCATGGCTCGCCAACCACACGACAGTCTGTGCGGTTTCCTCCGGATCGCGCGCTGCTTCTCCCGATCCGAGCGTTTCAGCCTGATCGCCCATGGCCGCGCGCAGCGTGTCCGTCATGGTGAAGCGCGGTTCGATCAGGAAGGCGCTGATCCCATCCTTGCCATGTTCCTGGTTGATGTGGTCCGGGATACGATTGAACGCTGCCTTGGGCGCAAGATAGAAGAGGCCGACCCCCGGGGAGCGGGCGGCGGGTTCGATGGAGGACAAGGTCGTCATGAAGATCATTCGTCCTGAACCCTGTGCCACCATCGTCTTCAGCACGATCTGGCTCAGGTGAAATTGGTTCAGGAAATTGCCGGTGATCGCTCTTTCCGCGTCTTCCAGCGCGACGTCCATGATCGGTTGGAGGATAACCGGCCCCTGGTAGATGCCATTGTTCACCAGCACGTCTATCCGCCCCCAACGGTCGAGTACCGCCGCGACCCCTTCATCGATGGATGCGCGATCGAGCAGGTCGATCCGCGCGCCCATTGCCTGACCGCCAGCCGCCCTTATCGCTTCCACCGTCGATGCCACGCTGCCCGGCACAGGCGTGTTCCCCATGCTCTCCATACGGCCAGCGCCTTCCGCCATGGTGCGCCCGGTCACTGCGACGGCGAAGCCCGCGCGGCCAAGGGCGATGGCTATTGCACGGCCGATGCCCCGCGTCGCCCCGGTGACCAGCGCCACGGGTGGTTGAACTTCTTCACTCTGTTTCATCATCGGGCCATACCCCCCAAACCTCTCCCGGACTTTGCCGACTATCGCCTGTAAACCATGGCCGAGCGATAAACCACAGGCTTAGTTTGTTGACAAGAGTCATCGTTTGATTAACCCTGTCGCCAGGAACGATGCAATAGATGTAGGAGATGTAGGCGTGAGCGTGGGAAAAAGGCTGGCCGGGCGTTCGGCGCTGATTACCGGAGCGGCGGATGGAATTGGCCGGGGCATGGCGCTGCGGTTTGCGCAGGAAGGCGGGTCGATCCTGGTCGCGGATTTCAATGCGGACAAAGGCGTGGAGGTCGTGGAGGAACTGCGCGCCCTCGGGGTGGATGCCGACTTCCGCAAATGTGATGTTACGGTGCGTGATGACGTCGTCGGTGCCGTTCAGGCCTGCGTCGATCGGTTCGGTTCTATCGACGTCCTGGTCAATAACGCCTTTAGCGGTGGCGGATTGCAACGCATCGAAAACCTGTCCGACGCGCAGTTCGAATCCTGCATGAACATGTGCCTTTACGCTGCGAAATGGTCGATGGAGGCGGCGTTCCCGCACATGCGTAGCAGACATTGGGGCCGCATCATCAACATCGGGTCGCTCAACGGCGTCAACGCGCATATGGGGACCGCCGAATATAATGTCGGCAAGGAAGCCCTTCGCGCCTATACGCGCAGCGCGGCAAGAGAATGGGCAGGCTACGGAATCTGCGCCAACATCATCTGCCCCGCCGCCGTTTCCGCCGGTTACCGGGAGTTTGAACGTACGGAGCCGGAGATCGCCGCGGCCACCACGGCAGCTAATCCGATGGGCCGAATGGGCGACCCGGAGGCCGACATCGGCGGCGTTGCCCTTTTCCTGGCCAGCGAAGACGCGCGATACCTGACCGGCAACACGCTGTTCGTCGATGGAGGGGCGCATATCAATGGCGCTGCATGGGTGCCCGACCTCGGCCCGGATAGCTGAACATCACAGGGTGAGCGACGCGGAGGCGGTCAAACCCCGCCTGCGCGTCGCACGGCCGATCGCAAGAGTTTGTCTGACCAACCCAATTTGCCACCCTGCATCCCTTTGCGCTGTTGATCGGTAGCGCGTTCGACGGGATGAGTTGGGCTGAACCGTCGCGCTTTGGGGAGGTAGGATGGCGCTGCCAGTTTCAGTCGTCGTCGGCAGCATTTGCCTGCGCGTTGGCGAGGCCGCGAGATGAGAGCCGTGCTGAATGCGGTGCGGGCGCATGTGATGTGGGCCGCCCTGTTCAGCGCGCTTGCCAATCTGTTGTTCCTGGCGCCGACGCTGTACATGTTGCAGGTCTATGATCGCGTCGTGCCGACCCGGGGGGCCACGACGCTGGGGTTCCTGACAATCGTGGTGCTGATGGCTTTCGCCACGCTGTCGCTGCTGGAATATGTTCGTTCGCGCATCATGGTGCGGGCGAGCATCGCGCTGGACCGGCGGTTTGCGCGCACGCTGATCGCCGCGGCCCTGCGCCAGCCGCCAGCCGCGACGGGCCAGCACAGACGGCAACAGCCCATCCGCGAATGCGACCAGCTTCGGCAGGCGTTGACCGGCCCGGTCATGAACGCGCTGTTCGATGTGCCGTGGACGCCGATCTACATCATCGTGTGCACCATCATCCATCCCTGGATCGGCCTGTTGGCGCTGGTGGGCAGCGTGGTGCTGCTTGTCATAGCTTGGGCGAGCGAGCGGGTGATTTATTCTCCGCTGGCGCAGGCCAATGCGGCGGCGAGCCAATCCTATGCCAGCCTGGACCAGAGCATGCGCGGGATGGAAACGATCCGCGCGCTGGGCATGCGCAGCCCGATGGTGCGCCGCCATCTGGCCGAGCGGGCGGATATGCTGAAGTGGCAGGCCAATGCCAGCTTCGCGGCGGGAAGGTGGGTGATGGTCAGCCGTTTCCTGCGCAACGCGCTGCAATCGGGCGCGCTGGGCCTGGGCGCCTTGCTGGCGATAGACGGGCAGATTTCGGGCGGCGCGATCTTTGCCTCATCCTTTCTGCTGGGGCGGGCATTGTCCCCCATCGATCAGCTGGTCGGCCAATGGCGCAGTTTCGTGCAGGCGCGCGAATCCTATGCGGAGATCAAGATCTGGCTGGAGGGGGAGTTCGATCCGGCCCCACGCACCGCCTTGCCCGCGCCGACCGGCCGGGTGGATGCCCAGAATATTTCCGTGCATGATCGCCAGTCGGATCGGCTGATCATCAACAATGTGTCCTTCACCATCGCGCCGGGCGAACTGGTAGCAGTGATCGGGCCGAGCGGGGCGGGCAAGTCGACCCTGGCACGCCTGACCGCCGGGGCAATAGGGATCAGCCGGGGTACGATCCGCATCGACGGCGCGGACTATGCGCAATGGGATGACGAGGCGCTGTCGGCGCATATCGGCTATATGCCCCAGCAGCCTTCGCTCTTTGCCGGAACGATCCGGGACAACATTGCCCGCTTCGCTTTTGAAGAAGGAAGCGCCGCCGCCGACAGGGACAGGATCGATGCCGAGGTGATCGCTGCCGCCCGATTGTGCGGCGTGCATGAGATGATCCTGGGATTGCCGCGAGGCTATGAGACGATGCTGGAGTGGGGCGGCGCGGGGCTGTCGATGGGACAGGCGCAGCGGATCGCGCTGGCTCGCGCATTGTTCCGTGATCCGGCCGTGCTGATCCTGGACGAGCCCAATGCGCATCTCGATTCCGATGGAGAGGCGCGGTTGATCGACGCGCTGCGGCAGGCGAAGGCGCGCGGCGCCGCGATCATGCTGACGGCGCATCGCACCAGCCTGCTGGCGCCAGCGGATCGGATATTGGTGCTGGACCGTGGCCGCATGCGGATGAATGGCCCGCGCGACAAGGTGCTGAACGCGCTCACCGCGACACGATCACTGGCTTCGGCGGAGGGGGCGTGATGTTGATGCGGTCGCGGCGCGTGCTCCTGTTGACCAATGGAGAGGGCGGGATGGTGCCCGCCGTGGGTCCGGATATCCGCCGGGAAGTGCGGGCTGGTCTGTTGATTGCGGCGGCGTTTTTCCTGTTGTTCCTGGGCTGGGCCGCGTTTGCCCGACTGGACGCGGCGGCGCTGGCGCCGGGTCGTGCGACCGTCGCGGGGCAGCGGCAGAGCGTCCAGCATCGCGACGGCGGGATCGTCGCGGCGATATTGGTGAAGGAAGGACAGCAGGTCCGGCAGGGCGACGTGCTGATCCGTCTTGCCGCACCGGCGGTCACGGCGCAGGAGCGGGTGCTGGCTTCCCAAGCCATCTGGCTGATGGCGCAGCGCGCTCGGCTGAGGGCGGAGTTGGCGGGAACGGCGATCGCTGTGCCGGTCGAGTTCCGGTCGCTGACGGGCGTGGACATCGCCGATGCCGACGCCGCCATGCAGGCGCAGCGGGCGCAAATGGGCGCGCGATCGGCGCTGCTGGCGACGCAACAGGGCGTCGCCATGCAGGAAGGCAGCCAGGCGGGATCGCAGGTGCTGGGCTATCGCGAGCAGGTTGCGGCGGTGGTCGAGCAGGAACGGCTGATCAGCGACGAATTGAACAGCCTGCAAGATGTCGCGGCCAAGGGATTTGTCAGCAAGACCCGCATTCGCGCGCTGGAACGGGCGAAGGCCGACCTGATCGGGCAACGCGCGCGGTTGCTGGCGGCGCGCGACAGCTCCGTCAGCATGGCCGGGGAAGCGCGGCTGAAGGCGCTGGAGGCGAAGCAAGGGTTGCAGGAAAAGGTTACGGCCGAATTGCGGGACGTCGAAACGCAGCTGGGCGATGTCCTGCCCAAATGGACGGCGGCCCGTGATGAAGTGGCGCGGACGCAAGTGCGCGCGCCGGTCAGCGGGACGGTGGTCGGATTGTCGGTGCATACGGTGGGGGGCGTGATCGCCGCCGGCCAGGTGTTGATGGACATCGTGCCGCGCAACGGCGCGGTGGTGATAGAGACGCGCTTTTCCCCTGCCGACATTGACGATCTGGCGGTGGGACAAAGGGCGGAGGTGCGCTTTGCAGGGTTTCCGGCGCGCAGCCTGCCCATCATCGACGGGCGGGTGACGCGGGTATCGGCGGACAGCTTCGTCGAGGAAAAGACCGGCCTGTCCTATTTCGTGGGGGAAGTGCAGATACCGCCGGAGCAGATCGCGCTCATCCGGCGCTATGCGCGCGGCGATTTCGTTTTGAAGCCGGGCATGCCGGTGGAGGTGGTCGTGCCCCTGCGGCGGCGGACGGCATTGCAATATATGTTCGATCCGTTGACCGACCTGATGTGGCGGTCGTTCCGCGAGCAATAAGCCTATTGGTGGAGCCTTACCCTTAAGGGTGCCACCTTTATCCCGATGATCTTCGCGGCGCAGGCCGTTTCGAGGGTATCAGCTTTCCATACGCTCCGGGCCGGGGGCAGGCCCCAGCCATCCTGGCACGAAATGGGGAGACGATATGGCCAGCTATTATAATGTTGTCGGCAGTTCGACGGTCACCGGCACGGCCGAGAAGGACCTGTTCTTTGCCTTCACCCGCCTGTCGAACCTGGATATCGTGCGGCCCGATGCCGTGCTGGCGCAGCTGGTGTGGAACACGGCGATCCTGACCGACGCCGGAACGCAATATCAGATCGCCGCGTCCAATATCCAGATTTCCATGGATCTGCTGCTGGGCAGCACCGGCACCGATATCGTCTATGGGTCCAACCTGTCCGACGCGATATTCTATAATAATGGGACCATTTCGGGCGGCTTTGGCGGCTTCGACAATATCGAACAATTCTGGCTGGGCGATGGCGATGATGTCATCGACCTGACCAACCATGGCGTCGGCGGCATCGATTATGCCAAGGACGTGTTGGTTCAGGGCGGCGCGGGCAACGACATCATCGTGGGCGGCGCGGGCAAGGACAACCTTCAGGGTGACGCAGGCGACGACATCATCTTCGGCTGGCGCGGCAGCGACAACATCTCAGGCGGGCTGGGCAACGACCGGCTGTATGGCGACGATCTGGGATTCAACAATATCTCGGGCGACGACATCATCGACGGCGGCGCTGGCAATGACCTTATCTGGGGTGGCCGGGGCAGCGACAAGCTGAACGGCGGGGATGACAATGACATCCTTTACGGCCAGGCAGGCGGCGACACGCTGTCGGGCGGTACTGGCGATGACATATTATATGGCGATGACGCGAACACATCCAGCAACGACACGTTGAACGGCGATTCCGGCAATGACCAGCTGTATGGCGGCGCGGGCAATGACGAGCTGTACGGCGGCACGGGCGACGATCTGCTCGATGGCGGGGCTGGCAATGATTATATGCACGGCGGGGCGGGCAACGACCGCATCCTGGCCGGGTCGGGCAACGACCTAATCGACGGTAGCGCCGACATCGACACGCTGGTATTTTCCGGGAACCGGGCGGATTATATTTTCACGCTTCAACCCGACGGCAGCTATATTGCCGGTGATCTGCGTCCCGGATCGCCCGAGGGGACGAAGACGATCCGCAACGTCGAATTTTTCGAGTTCGCCAATGTGACGATCCCGTCGACGGGTCTTAACGCACCGCCGGTCATCACATCCAATGGCGGTGGCGTGAGCGCCGCGCTGTCCATCGATGAGAACAGCACGGCGGTCACCACCGTCGCGGCGTCGGATACGGACAGCGGCCAGACCATAGGCTTTTCGATTGCGGGCGGCGCTGACGCTGCGCTGTTCGCCATCGATGCCGTGACTGGAGAGCTACGCTTTCTGGCGGCGCCCAACTTTGAAAATCCGGCGGATGCGGATGGCGACAATGTCTATCAGCTGATCGTCGCCGCCAATGATGGCAATGGTGGCGTCGACACCCAAAGCCTGTCCGTCACCGTGCGCGACGTGGCGGATGGGGCCGCGCCGGTCATCACCTCCAACGGCGGAGACGCCGCCGCCGCGATCACGATCAATGAGAATGCGACCGCCGTTACCACGGTTATCGCGACGGACGCCGATGGCCCTTCGATCAGCTATTCGATCGCCGGAGGCGCCGACGCCGCGTTGTTCACCATCGACGCTGCGACGGGCGCCTTGAGCTTCAAGACGGGGCCGGACTATGAGGTGGCGGCGGATGCCGATCATAACAATGTCTATGACGTGATCGTGCAGGCCAGCGACGGCGCGAACGCCGATCGGCAGACGTTGGCGGTCACGGTCGCCAACCTAAACGACAATGCCCCGGTCCTTACATCCTACGCCGGGGCGGCATCGGCGGCACTGTCAGTTGCGGAAAACAGCCTGCTGGCGGCGACCGTGCAGGCGAGCGATGCCGATGGCACGGCGCTGGGATACAGCATCAGCGGCGGAGCGGACGCCGCGCTGTTCACGATCGATGCGGTGACCGGCGCGCTGAGTTTCAAGGCGGCGCCCGATTTCGAAGCGCCCGGCGATGCCAATGGCGATCGCACTTATGATGTCGTCGTCACGGCCAGCGATGGCACCAATAACGTGGCGCAAACGCTGGCGATCACCATTACCAACGTCAATGACAATGCGCCGGTCATCACCTCCAATGGAGGCGGAGCCAGCGCGGCCATCAGCATGGCGGAAAACCAGGCGGCGGTCACGACCGTGATGGCCGCCGATGCGGACGGGACGGCCCCGAGCTTTGCGATCGCGGGCGGGGCCGATGCGTCGCTGTTCACGATCGACGCGGTGACGGGCGCAGTGTCCTTCCTGACCCCGGTGGACTATGAAAACCGCCTGGATGCGGACCAGGACGGCGTGTATCAGCTGATCGTGCGGGCGACCGATGGCAGTTATGTCGATGACCAGTTGCTGTCCATCAGCATCACCGACATTTCGGAAACCGGCAAAACCATCATCGGATCGTCGGGCAACAACAGCATCAATCCGACGACGAGCGTGCTGGGTTACCAGACGACGGCGCTCAACGACACCATCTATGGCATGGCGGGGAACGACATCATCGATGGCGGCGCAGGCGCGGACTATATGGATGGCGGCACGGGCAACGACACCTTCTATGTCGATACCTATTCCGACGACGGCTTTGCCGGGAATGATGATCAGGTGATCGAACTGGCGTCGGGCGGCACCGACCTTGTCTACGCATCGGTCAGTTACCGGATGGCGGCGGAGGTCGAAAAGCTGACCCTGACCGGCCTTGCCCCGATCAATGGCATCGGCAACGATCTTGCCAACATCATCGTCGGGAATGAGGCAGCCAACCAGATTTTCGGCGGGCTGGGACAGGACAATCTGTCCGGCAATGGCGGCAACGACCTGCTGGACGGCGGTGACGACAACGACCTGCTGTTCGGCGGCGACGGGAACGACACGCTGATCGGCGGGCTGGGGAATGACAGCCTGGACGGCGGTACTGGCGCGGACAGCATGACCGGCGGCCTGGGCGATGACGTCTATGTGGTGGACAGCTGGTCCGATGACGGCAATGCCGCCAATGACGACATTGTCATCGAAGCCGTGGGCGGCGGCACCGATCAGGTCAACGCCTCTGTCAGCTATCGAATGGCGGCGGAAATCGAAAAGCTGGTGCTGACCGGCGCTGGGAATATCGACGGCATCGGCAACGATCTGGCCAACACCATGACCGGCAATAGCGGCGCCAACAGCCTATGGGGCGGGTTAGGCAATGACTCGCTGGTGGGTAATGGCGGCAACGACAGATTGTTTGGCGAAGACGGCGGCGACCTTCTGGATGGTGGAGCGGGCGACGATTTTCTGGATGGCGGGGCATCGACCGACACGTTGAAGGGCGGAGCGGGCGCCGACATCCTGATCGGCGGCGGGGGCAAGGATACGCTGACGGGCGGCACGGAAGCAGATACCTTCGTTTTTGCAGGGCTGGCATCATCGCTGAACAGTTCCAGCTATGACCGCATCAACGACTTCCGTATCGGCGAAGGGGATCGCATCGATTTCGATTTCCTGAACGGCAGCCTGCCCACAGCCAATTATGCCGAGGCGGCGATCGCGACGAACATTTTCGCCGACGCGCTGAGCGCTGCCCAGGCGACGGCGGGCGTCAACCATGTGACCTTCATCGCCGGGACGACCGACGGCTGGATATTCTACGACGGCAATGGCGACGGCACATTCGAACAGAGCGTGATACTGGTCGGCGTCAATACGCTGGCGGGCGTGGATGTGAGTAGCTTTATCTAGAGCATGATCCGATCAGACTGGATCGGATCATGCTCTATTCGTCCTTTGTTTTCCGCATTTTCCGAGCCAGCAGATGATGCCATCTGCTTCGAAAATGCTCTAGGGACGCAAGATGCGCGTTTAGGCCGGTGTCGGCGCGGCTGAGTTCCTCGACCAGGACGCCGTTGGCTGGCCGCAGGACCGCCTGGGAACCATAATGACCGATCCATGTTGAGGTCGAAGAACGGGTCTTTGGCGCGGTGTTCACGCACATTCGCGAACGAACCATGGCCTTCATGGAATGGCGCCAGATGAAACAGTTGACGAACGTCAACGGGTGGGCCAGCATCCCGTCGATTCGCGCCGGGTCGCCGCCAACACTTTGCCTGAACTTTGGAAGAAGCGTTTGCTGGAGAAGTGATGGGCCTACCATCTTCCTGGCGGTGGTCGGACAATTTTTAGGGACGATCGTTCGTCCGGTCGCAAAGGCGGTAAATGCATGACTGAAGTTGTGAGCATGGGTGGTCAGGGCATCGCGCTGCAGCGACGCAGGCGCGGGATGCTTTTGCGGGCCATGTTCGCGCAAAATGTCGGGACGGGTTGCGCATTCGGGGGTCTTGGCGTCAGCGTCCTTGCATTGCAGGACCGGTACGATGCGTCATTGGCCATGGCCACGATGGCTCTCTCCCTTGCCGTCCTGTCGCTCACCGCCTTTGGCCCGCTGATAGCGGTTGCGATTGGTCGCTGGGGCCTTCGCCGGGTCATGTCGACCGGCGTCTTCATCTCCCTGATCGGATATACGGCGCTGGCCTATGCGCCGACCATGCCGATCGCGCTGGCTGTATGCGGCCTTCTGATCGGTCCCGGCGCCGCCCTGTTTTCCGCCCTGCCGCCTGCGGTCCTGGCGAGTGGCTGGTATCCCGAAGCGCGAGGCAAGGTGATGGGCATTGCCTTTCTGCCCCTATTCGTGACCGTCCTGCCCGTCATTGGGGTGAGCATCATCCAAAATTATGGATTGAAGAGCTTCTTCCTGTTGCTCGCCGGCCTGCATCTGCTCTTGCTGCCGCTGACCTTGACGGTGATCGATCCTCCGGTCGAAGCGTCGGACGAATCCGGCTGGGCCGAGGGGGTGACATCGGGTCCGACGCAGATCGCCATTTTGAGCGGCGCGCTGTTCTGGCTGATCGCGGTCGGTGACGGCATCCTGAATGGCACGGCCATCATGGGTGGCGCGCATCTTCTGCCCATCGTCGAGGGATATCACGGGTCTTTGCAGACGGGAGCAGTGCTGCTCGCCGTTTCAGGCGTGGCCAGCATCGTCGGCTCGCTGGTGGCGGGCTTTGCGTGCGACCGGGTCGGTTCGGCCAGGACTCTCGGCCTCGTCGGCCTGGGCTTCGCTGCGGCCTGGGCGATCATGGGCCTGTCAGGAGGGATGTTCGCATTGAATGTCGCGGCGTTACTGACCGGTTTTTGCGGTGCCTCGGTTTTTCCTCCGATCAGCGCGCTGGTCGTTCAGCTTTATGGTTTTGAGGCCTTGCCAAAGGTCCTGGGTCTGCTGAGCGTCATGACGCTGCCATTCTCTTTCTTCATGTCGCCTGCCGCAGGATGGCTGCGTGACTTTGCGGGCAGTTATGAACCGGTATTTGTCGGCGTGTTTGCACTCTGCGCCTTTGCCGCTGCCATATTCTTCGGGATGAGCAGATATCATGCGCGCAATAGGGAGGTGCATCTTGATATTCCCGACGCCGGGCTGCCGCCTGCGAAAGCAGCCTGAAAAAAGGCGTTCCGCAAGGGCGGATAAATTCACTCGCCGTTTGGTTGAACAACGTCAACTATTGATAATGTTCAGCGAGCGTCGGGGCCGTTGAAGCGGGTCCGGCGGCATGTTTGCTTTCCCCATGTGCTGCGGACGCATAGGGGGAAACAGGCGTGGAAATACTGGTGAGAAAGGTTTCCGTCGATGGCCCACACGAAATTCCACCTTGGCTATTTCACGAAGTTCGGCGCGACGTCTTGGCCGGGCGATGGCAAGGAGCTTGGATCGCAATGGGCGGATGGTTCCTACCATAAGGAACTGGCCAAGATGCTGGAGGCGGCGAAGTTCGACTTCATCTTCTTCGAAGACACGGTGATCGTTGGCGATCGCTACGGTGGCTCGATGGAGCTGGACCTGAAGAATGCGACGCTGTCGCCCAAGCTCGACCCCATGCCGCTGTTGCCGGTGATGGCGCAGGAAACATCGCACATCGGCTTGATCGCGACGGCTTCGACCACCTTCTACCCGCCCTATCTGCTTGCCCGGCTGCTCTCCACCATCGACTCCCTGACGAAGGGGCGCGCGGGATGGAACATGGTGACGTCGAGCGAGAAGAACGCCGCGCTGAACTTTGGCATGGAAAAGCTGCTGCCGCCCAGCGAGCGCTATGACATCGCCGATGAGTTCGTCGAACTGTGCAAGAAGCTGTGGGATAGCTGGGAAGAAGGGGCACTGGTCGCGAACACCGAGACAGGCGTCTATGTCGATCACACCAAGGTCCACACCGTCAATTTCGAGGGCAAGCATTTCCGTTCGCGCGGGCCGCTGAACACGCTGCGGTCGCCCCAAGGCTATCCGGTTCTGGCACAGGCGGGCGCGTCCGAGCGGGGCCGTGATTTTTCATCCAAGAACGCCGAAGTCGTGCTGGGCATGATGACCGGCGGGGTGAAGGGCATGAAGGCCTATCGCGAGGACATCCGCAACCGCGCCGAAAAACAGGGTCGCGATCCTGATAGCATCAAGGTGTTCTTCCTGACGCCGGTCAACATCCTGCCCGAGGGCGGAGAGCCGCCCGAAATGACCGAGGCCGAAAAGCAGGCGGCGTTCGAGCATAATATCGTCATGGCTTCATCCTCGCTCGACATCGATTTTTCGCTCTACGATGTGGATGCGCCCGTGCCGCAGGACATTGTGGCAGGCGGCCACACCAGCGCACTGGAACATATGAAAAAGGCCGGGCGGGAGGAGGGCAAATCCCTTCGCGACCTGTTTTCCTCAGGGAAAGGGGGCAGCGGCTCCCGATTCAGGGGCACGGCGCAAGAGGTCGCGGATCAGCTGATGGCGGTCATGGACGAAGTGGGTGGCGACGGCATATTGATCGAAGGCTCCGGCTATAACCGCCAGCTGCCCGATCTGGTCAATGGGGTCATTCCTGCGCTTCAGAAGGCGGGCGCGGTGCGCACTGAGTATGAAGGCACCACGCTGCGCGAAATCCTGCGCGAATTTTGAGGTCTGGTGGTCGGCATTGGTGGCGGATGGTTGCTTGGCGATCGTCCGTGCTCACCCGGTTCGAGCGTTTCTGTCGCGGTAGAATTGAATGCCCAATTGCAGGCTTTCGGCGATCCGGTCGGCCTTTTCCTGAAAGGCCGCTGCGACGTCTGGCGCGAGGATGTCACCGCTCGTCTGTCGCCATAGGGCAAGCCAGCGGCTGAAATTATCGGCGGTCATGTGCGGTTCGTGCCGGACATGCGCAACCATCGGCTGGCCCTTGTACCGCCCGGTTCCCAGCATCACCGATGACCAGAATGCCTTCAACTTTTCCAGATGAAGCGGCCAGTCGTCGATCGCCTGATTGAATATCGGCCCAAGGATCGGGTCCGCGCGCACCCGATCGTAAAAGGCGGGGACCAGCCGGTCGATATCCTCTTCGCTTATCTTGCTCATCAGTCAGGCGGCATTCGCTCAATCGCAGGAAATGAGAGCATTGCGCAGTTCATAGCCTGTCACCAGCGGATTCCACGCCAGCGTCGGCGCGCGGTCGAGCTTCAGGCCCGGCACCTGCAACAGGCGTTCCAGGAAGAGGCAGCTTTCCTGAAGCGCGACTTGCGCGCCGGGGCAGCGATGTTCTCCATCGCCGAAGGACAGGCCCGCATTGCCATATTTGGCGCTGACTTCCCGGCCCGGCACAAACTCGCAAGGCCGCTCGCCAAAGGCAGTTGTGTCCATGTTCGCGGCGCGTACGTCGATGGCGACAGCGGCACCGGGAGGCGCGCCCGCTGCCTCCACCTCGTCGGCTGGCATGCGGCGGTAGAGATAGCCGACGACCGGCTCCAGCCGCAGCAGCTCCTCCAGCAGGGCGATCTTCCCCTTTTCATCCGCGGCGAGGAAGGCGGCCTTCAAATCCTCACGCTCCAGCATATGCCAGGCGGCCATGACGATGAACTCGCGCGTCGTCGCCATTCCAGCGGCGCCATAGACCAGACATTCGGTCAATATCTCCCGGCCATTATAACCTTCGTCGATAAGGTGGGAGATGACATCGTCCCGCCGCTGCTTGCGCCGCGCGCGGATCGCTGGCGCGACGTCATGATAATAGAAGGACAGCACCCGATATTGGGATTGCACGAACTTGACCAATGACGCCAACTTGCCCGGATGGGGACGGAAATCGCCGGTAAAGAACACGTCCAGCCGCCTTGCCAGCCCCTTGGGATCGCTGTCGGTCAGGCCGACGATATGGCTGGCGACGGCGACGGCAAGCTCAAGGCTGAGCTGGTCTAGGAAAGCGGTCTTGTCCTTCGCGAACCGGGAAACCAGCATGTCGCTGAGTTCTACCATCAACTCGCGATAGTGGGTGGTGACGATGCGGGGCGTGAAGAAACGCGCCGTGGCGCTGCGCTGAACGCGATGCGTTTCGCCTTCGAGGAACAGGATTGGCTGGCGCGTCGCGCTGCCGATCTTGCCGACCTGTTCGGCGAGGAAACCGGCCTGGCGTACATTCTGATTGCGAAGGATGGCACGCGCTTCGGCGAAATCGCGGGTGCGCATATCGGGATCGACGGTCCCACCGGCGTCGGCGGCTGCGGCTGACTTGCGGTCATCGCCCTCGCGATGAAAAGGACAGGCGGCGGAAAGGCGAGCGTCCATCAGCGTCGACCCTCATATGATGCACGACGAGCGCCTAACTTAGGCGCCCCCCGATGCCGGTCAAGGCCCCACCTGTCCTGATCAATCATTTGGGGAGGGGAGGCGCCTGGCCGCGCAGCAGCCCGGCTCCTCCCCCCGTCCTTACGGTCAGTCGAACTTATAGTCTTCCAGCACGGGCTCTTGCAGCTCGTTCCACATGTCGACGAGCCGGAACGGCCAGGGACCGACGGGCCGGCCCTTGCTGTTCTGATAATAGCTTTTCGACTTGGGATGGGTCCAGATCATGTGCTTCATCTGGTCGTCGATCCGCTTGTTGTGACGCAGGAAGGCTTCCTCCGTCACTTCGATCGTGCGGGCGCCGGTCGCGATCATGTGATCGAGACATTCGATCAGATAATGGACCTGCGATTCGCTGACGATGTTGAGGCCGCCTGCGTGGTTCGGTCCGATATTGGGGCCGGTCGACAGGAAGTAGTTGGGATAGCCCGGGATGGTCGTGCCCATATAGGCGCGCTCTTCCTCGTCCGCCCAGTCCACCGCCAGATCATGACCATCGCGGCCCTTGATCTCCAGATCCTGCACCAGCGACGATGCGTTGAAGCCGGTCGCGCAGATGATCACGTCGAGTTCGTAGAACTTGCCGTCGTTCGTGCGGATGCCGTTCGGCAGGATTTCGGCGATGCCCGCCGTCTCCAGCGTCGTGTGCGGCTGGACGAGGGCATCGTACCAGCCCGCGTCCATCACGACGCGCTTGGAGAAGATCGGGAAGTCGGGCGTCAGCTTTTCGATGAGGTCAGGGCGTCCCGCCAGTTTATGATGCATGTGCGACAAGGCATATTGGCGCATGCCTTCATTGAGCGCCGACACCGCGATGCCGTCTTCGGGGTAGGACGGGTCCTTCACCACATTGGGATAGAGGCCGTCGGCCGCGAACCAGAACACGCGGAAGCGGAACCATTCCTTGTAATAGGGAATGTGCCGCAGCGCCCATTTCACCGGGTCTGGGACTTCCGCCTTCACTTCGGGATTGTTGATCATCCAGTGCTTGGTGCGCATGAAGACGACCAGTTCATCCACTTCCTTGACGATCGTGGACACGATCTGCGCGGAGCTGGCGCCGGTGCCGATGACGGCGACCTTCTTGCCCTTCAGGTCGATATTTTCGTCATAGTCGGCCGAGTGGGTGATGATGCCCTTGAAGCTTTCGATGCCGGGGATCTCGGGCAGCTTCCAACGGTCGGTGGTGCCGAACGCGTTGAACACGGCATTGGCCTTGATGACTTCGCGCTTGCCGGTGTTCAAATCCTCGATGGTGACGTTCCACACGGCTTCATCCTGATCGAAGACCAGGCTGTGCACCATGGTTTTGAACCGGATGTTGCGGCGGACGTCATATTTGTCGGCCACGGCGCGGAAATATTCGCGCATGTCCGCGCCATGCGGGTGGTAGTGGTTCCATTCCGGGCTGATTTCGAAGGAATAGGAATAGAAGTGGCTGGGCGTATCCACGCCGACGCCCGGATAGCGGTTCTTCCACCAGGTGCCGCCGACCTCTTCATTCTTTTCGATGATCACATGATCGTAACCGGCGCGCTCCAGCTCGATCCCGGCGAGAATGCCGGTAAGGCCCGCGCCGATGACCAGCACCTTGAAGCCAGTCGGAGGAGGCGTGCGGCCGGGCTGTTCCTTGCGCGCGGGGCTGCGCTTGAAGCCGCCCTGTTCGACGACCATGGGGACGAATTCGTCCTCCACCGGCTCGCCGACGCCGATGCTCATCATCTTTTGCATCAGTTCGATCGGCGGATCTTCCGACTTGGCCGCGCCCGGCGTCGTCAGCACATGGACCAGCTTTTCATGCAGGTCGTCGATGCAATCCTGCGGGATCACATAGTCGGGGTTGGTGTAAGGGGGATGAATGTGGACCTGGAAGTTCTGAAGCATCGATTCATCATGCGTCAGATGCACATAGACCATCAGCAAGGTCTGGAGATTGGCCGCCTTAAGCGCTGCGCGCAGTTCGGGGCCATCAGCCAGCGGAAGGGGGCGGCTGCCACTGTCAAGCATGTTCGGCAAAGTCTTCGTTCTCATATCCATATGTCTCTCCATGAGAGCTGGGGATCTGTGGGGGATGCGGGGGCGATGTCGCCCTGCCGTTATCTCGCCATCATCTCCACATTCTCGCTCAACCGTCCTTCAGGGTCGCTGGTGAACAGGACGCGCACGCCATGTTCGGGCATTTCGCGAACCGGGCCGACATGCTTGCCGCCGTGCGCGAGCACCCGTTCGGCAAGCGCGTCGAGGTCCGTGGTGATGAATCCAAGGATCACTTCCCGGTCGCGTGGAGCAGGCCTATCTAAAAAGTTGATCATCGTCAACGATTCTGCGCCCATGCTTTCACCCGGACCCATAATCACTTCACGCAGGCGCCCCATAACGGCGGGATCGCCCGATTCCACGCGGTGCAGGCTGTTGAGCCCGTACACCGCGCCATAATAGGCGGCCATGGCTTCTTCATCCTGCACGATCAGCTTTGTGAAGCCGAATCGCGTGTCGCCTGCATTGCTCAAAGTCATTCTCCCGTCATTTCCGATTGCGCGTTCGCCGCCTCCGCGATGATGCGTTCCAGGCCGGCTATGATGTGGGTGAAGCCGTAGGTGAGGGCCGCTTTCCGATCGACCTGCAGCAGGTCGTGCTGAAGACCCTGCAACAACGCAGCCTCATAGGCCGTCAGGGCATGGATATGCGCGGTCGTCCGCTGGTTGTTGTGCTCTGGAGGAGGCGGCTGGGACGTGATGAAGCCGAGAGCCGATGTCGTGAACCACCGCACCGCAAAGGCAAGGTCGGGGCCGGTCAGCCCTTGCGCCCTGATCAATTCCACCACGGGTATCCATGTGCGCAACCAACCCGGCGACGCATGCCCGTCCCACAGGCTGAGCTTCATCGCGACGGGATAGCGCTGGAAGAGATCCTCTGTCGCCCACAACCACTGGCGCACTTCGTCCTGCCAGGGCGCGCCCTTTGCCGGATAATCGAACCGGCTATATATTTCGTCGGCGACGGCGATCAGCAGATCGTCGCGGCTGGGGAAGTAATTATAAAGGGTCATGACCCCGGCTTTCAGGCTCTTTGCGAGCAGACCCATGGAAAATCGGTCGATCGACATTTCGTCGAGCAGGACCAGTGCCGCCTGGATGATCGTGCCGCGCGACAGCCGGGGAGGTCGCCCACGCCCGCGCGCGGAAATACCCGGCTGAGAAGCAGCGTCGAGCGCCGTCCTGTCCCCGATGTTCAAACCGCCCGTCATCTTGACCGCTCCCACTCTTATATCTTGTCAGAAATAAGGGTTTGGGCTCTTCTGTCAATTTACGTATACCATACGAGATCATTGACGCCAGTTGGTCCGTAAGGGAAACCTCCTTGTTGATCGGCGGCGCGGCTGCGTCCAACTTGGCGATCAGCTTTTCCGCCAGGTGGGCAAGCCATGGATCAGAACAGATTGTCGAATGGAGAAAAGAGGCATGCAGAGGTTCAGGGACAAGTCCGTCGTCATTACCGGCGGTTCCAGCGGTATCGGCCTCGCCGCGGCCCAGCGGATCATGGAGGAAGGTGGATCGGTGCTGATCACCGGATCGAACCGGGAAAGACTGGACAGCGTCGCGGCGCAGTTGCCCGGCGTGCACGTCCTGCAAAATGACGCGTCCCGTCCGGAAGCCGCCGAAGCGCTCGCGCAGGAAGCTGCCCGCCTGTTCGGCAAGGTCGATGGCCTGTTCCTGAACGCAGGCGTCGGGGCAGGCGCGCCGCTTGGCCATATCAGTGCTGACCTTTACCGGAACCTCATGGACCTGAATGTCGGCGGGCCGATCTTCGGGACGCAGGCGATGGCGCCGTTGATCCGCGACGGCGGCTCAATCCTGATCACGGCATCCGTTGCGAAGGATAAGGGGCTGCCCGCAAGCGCCCTTTATGGCGCCACCAAGGGGGCCGTCCGCTCGCTTGCAAGAGGCTTTGCCTATGAGCTGGCCCCGCGCCGCATCCGCGTGAACACATTGAGCCCCGGACCGATCGCGACCGACTTTTTCAACCGCCTCGGCCTGCCCGAAGAGCATATTGCGGCGGTCGAACAGCAGATGGCCGGGAACAATCCCTTAGGCCGCCTTGGAACGGCGCAGGAAGCGGCGGCGGTCGCCCTGTTCCTGCTGTCTGATGAGGCAAGCTATGTGACGGGGTCGGACTATTTCGTCGATGGCGGGGAAGCGCAGCTTTAGCATAGCTGGTCTGCCCGGGGGATCATGTCTAACAGCATCCAGATGCAGCATGTTAGTGACGACCAAGTGATCCGCGGGCAGACTTTGGCGCGCCAGGATATCGAAGCGCTGATGGGCGCGCCGCGTTCGTTGGCCGAGTGCGTGATCGAGGGTGCGGACCTGTCGCATCTGGATCTGTCCCAATGGTCGTTTCAACAATGCGACATGCGACGCACCGATTTCACCGGCGCAAAACTTGATCGCAGCACCTGGCAGTCGTGCCGCGCCGCTTCGGCCAATTTCACGGGTTGCGATCTGGGCGAAGCGCGCTTTGCCAACAGCGATCTCAATGGCGCTTCGCTGAAGCGTAGTATGTTGCAAGCGACGCATTTTTTCGGCTGCAAGCTTACGGGTGCCGACCTGTCGGATGTTCGGGCGCTAGACGTCCACTTTGAAGAAACGCTGCTGATCGGTGCAAAGCTGACCGGGCGTTCCTTTATGAAGGCGAGGCTGGCACGGGTCGATTTTTCTCAGGCGGACTTGCGCAAATGCGATTTTCGCATGGCATCGTTCGAGGATTGCAGCCTGCGGGAGGCGTTGCTGACCGGCGCCCGGTTCGAAGGCGCGGACCTGCGTGGCGCCGACCTTGGCGGCGTAAGGCTGGAGGATGCATCCCGCTTTCGCGGTGCGACCATATCGCGGGAGCAGGCGGGGCAATTGCTCAGCGAATTGGGATTGAACGTGCGATGAGGGTTTTCGTCCTTCCCTGACGCCGATCAATTCGAACGGGCGTCGGGATCACGCACCCTTAATTGTCGCAATATTCCCAATGCCCCGCATTGCAGGCCGCTACCGCGCGGCGCCATGACGCCATCTGGCGATCATAATCCGCGCGAGCATCGGCATAGCCTTCGCCGCCGCCCTGCGCACGGCGATAGTTGCGCATGATCCGCGCATCGCGGTCGCGAACATAGGCGAGCTGCTGCTGGTTCATCTGCCGGATGATTGCCCGGTCACGTGCCCGTGCCGCAGAACTGCGCATGGTGGGGTCATGCGGATCGTCCGCGAGCGCAACTGCTGGAAGCAGCGCGGCACCGAGCGCGGCCACGCATGCGACTATCCTGACCTTCATGGACCCTTGCCCCTCTTTTTTCCCTTTCCCTGCTAATCGCGATCCGTTCCGCCGAAGGCAACGGATTTGCGACGAACGGCAGGTCGCAGCCTTCCCCCCTTACGCTTCGGTCATGGTGCATCGCCCTGGGGCAGTTCGGCGGGGGCGGCTGGCCAGTCGCCATCCTGTAGCGGCGGCAATGCTTCGAACCAGGTGCTGTCCCGATTGAGTGTGAAGCGATCGCAGGAAAAGCGGATATCGTCACGGGCCACGGCGCGCAGGACTTCATGGATGCCGCCCACCCCGCTGGCGCTGATGACGACATAGCTGACACCGCCGTTTTCGCAGGTGACGAGGGCTTCGACGACCTTGCCGACCGTCTCCCCGTCGGATGCCGTGACCGGCAGGCCCGCGATGCCGGTAGCCGTAAAGAGGGTCGGGTAGGGCGATCGGCGGCTGGATTGGGCGGCCGACTTGCCCCCATCCTCATAAGCGCGCTGGCGACCGAGCCATCGCCATACGCCGATCAGGTTGACGAAGGTGAGGAAGCCGTTCGTCGCGACGAGGTTCGTCTGCCCGGACGACAGGCCGACGACCGACCATGCGATCGATCCAAAGGTGAACACGACGAAACCCCAGCCGGTGACGCGCGCGCCCAGATTGGCGGCGGTCATCATCGCGGCGATCATGGTCGCTATGGGCGCGACCCAACCAGCAACATTTTCCAGAGCAGGCTCCTACATTCGAAGCATCGAACGACGCTTCAACGCGCGCCAGCCATGTTGGTGGCGGCGCGGAGCGGGAGTCTCTGCAAAAATGGGTGGTGAGAGTCGCGCGGCGCTCGCGGCCTATGCCTAGCCCTGCGGCAGGATCGCGGCGATTCCCGCGCGCGCGATCTGGGCATCCTGATCCGACTTGACACCGGAAACACCCACGGCGCCGACATAGTCACCGTCGATGACGATCGGGACCGCGCCTTCGAGCATGGCGGGCATGCCGGGCGCGGACAGCATCGAAACGCGGCCGTTGAGCACCAGATCCTCATAGACCTTCGTTTCCCGGCGGCCGAGTATGGATGTCGATGCCTTTGCCTCTGCCATCTTCACGGTGCTGGCGGCGGCACCATCCAGCCGGATGAGGCCAAGCAGATGCGCACCGTCATCGACGATCGCGATCGTCACGGCCCAGCCGTTGGCCAAAGCTTCTGCTTCGGCTGCGGCGAGGATCGCCTTTACATCGCTTGCTTCAAGGCAGTGCTTGGTCTTCATGCCGTTCGATCCGTTATTGATGCGCCGGGGGCGGGTGAGGGAAAGCGCGCCTTATCACCCGCCGCGCGTCTTGCCAGCATTATAGAGGGGGAGGCGGCTGGGAGAGGCTCTGATCCGCTTCGACGGGGATGGTCAGCAATTCGGGCTTTTCCCCGCCGAACGACTGGATCGCGACGATCACATTGCCTGCCGTCGCGACGTTTGACAGGGGCATGTCGATGGCAATGGCGTCGTCGCCGGATGCCTGCCATTTTACCGCGACGCTCCGCCCTTCCGGCAGCTGGACGGAAACATTCTTCACGCAAGCGGTCGTGGGGCCGGTCAGCAGCAGCCTGTCATTCTTTCCCGCTATCAGGCGCTGGTCGGCGGAGGGCTGCAAGCTGCCCACTTGAGGGAATTGGAGAGCGAATTCCGGCCCGTCAAAGGATTCAAAACCCCAATGGCCGTGCAAGCGACCCTTCATCGGCCCGCTCAAGTCATCAACCTTAAAGGAAGGCGCGAATATGTAGCCGCCCCTGTCGGCCCGCGCGATGAGCGGTGCTTCGACCTTGTGGCCGTCCTTGTCCGTCAGCTGCAAGACCATGTTGTGGGCATAGTCGGTGGCAAAGACGAGCGGCGCGCCATCGACGCCCAGGACGATGCCCGGCCGGGAGCCGCAGATCGGAGCGTCGCTGCTCCGGCGTAGGGGCGGGGGAACATTCTTCTCGATCGCGGGCAAGGCCGCCACGAGCACGGACTTGGGCTTGCGGAAGGATGGCGCGCTGTTCAGCAACAGCGAGACGGACTTGCCATTCTGAATGCCGAGCGCGGGCAGATAGTTGAATTCCGGATTGCTGAATGCGCCGAATATGCGCGCGAGATCGCGCACCGCCCCGATATAGGGGCTGTAAAAGCCATAGCCGCCCTCCCGCGTCGCGCTGAGTTGCAGGGCGAGGTCGGTGGGCGCGCCGATGATGGTTTCGGTGAGCGAATTGCTGTGGATGTCGCCGAGCACCAGACTGTCGCGATTTTCGACGAGGCAGGCGGCCTGAAACTCGACGATTTTCGCCAGGCAGTCGGGGTTCAGTTTGACGGCAAGGCTTGAGGACAGGATTGGCGCAACGGTCCTCAGATATTCAGGGTGGCTGTTTTCCTGCGATCGGATGCCCAGGATGAAGGCGTTAAGCCTGCTCCGGTCCAGCGAAGCCTTGTTGATGTCCTGTGTCACGCGGACGAATTCGCCCGGACGGCCCCGGATCGCATCGGAAATGGTGCTGAGGTCGCCGCCGGTATCGGGCACCATGAACAGCACCAGCTGGCGCGCATGATCCGGCACGGTCAGTTTCAATGTCCGCTTCCGGTCCTTGCTCTGCCAAGTTTCCGCGCTGGAGATCCAGCTCTTGGGTGGCGGGTTGGTGACGCCGCGCAGGAACGCCGACACCAGGCGGTAGCGGACTGATTGGTCTTCGGGCAGATTGGCCTCGATCCTGACGACATCGCCCGACGCCAGTGCGGGCACTTGCCCGATCGGCAGGGTTCGCCCTGCGCGACTGACGGTCACCAGCAGTTCGGGGCCGGGGAGGTCGAAGGGTGCCGGGTCTGCCGCAGACGCCGCGACGGACGCCATGCAGGTGGCGAGGGCGAGGATGCAAAGGCGTGTCGAACTGATCCGGCGATAGGTCATGCATTCTCCCTGCGCGGGTAAATCGAGCCGTCAAGAGAGAAGGCGGCCCTTTTCGCTTTGCCGATCCGCTGGGAAGGCCAGCTGTGCGGCGAAGGAAGGCATCGTCGCGGCGTTAAGTTCCTAAGTCCGCAAGCTTTGCGGCCTTTCCGGACATTCATGAAACAGGCTAAAGGGGTTTCTCGTTACATCACGACAGGAGACAGCAGTGTTACCCGCCCGGACTTTCAGCGTATCGATCAATCAGGAATGGCGGGCTCTTTACGAGAGGATATGGCGTCCCGAATTTTTCCCCCAATGGGCCTCTGGCCTGGCGGAATCGGGGTTGCGCGAAGATGGGGACGGTTGGCTGGCCGATGGACCGGAAGGGCCGATCCGTATCCGCTTCACCCCCCATAATGATCTGGGCGTGATGGATCATCAGGTGGATCTGGGAGCTGGCGATCAGGTCCATGTCCCCTTGCGCGTCGTGCAAAATGGGGAAGGCGCGGAGGTCATGCTGACGCTTTTTCGCCAGCCGGGCATGGATGATGAACGGTTCGCGGCCGACATCCGATGGGTCAACCGCGATCTCAAGGCGTTGAAACGGCTAATCGAAGGTTGAGTGGCCTGCGGGAGATCATGCCTCCCGCCATTGTCCCTGCTCAATGCCGTCCAGCGTCCAGTCTCCAATGCTCCACCGGACAAGGCGCAAGGTGGGCAGACCGACTGCCGCCGTCATCCGGCGGACCTGCCGGTTACGTCCTTCGCGGATCGTGAGGCGCAGCCAGCAGTCGGGCACGCTCTTGCGAAAGCGCACCGGCGGATCGCGCGGCCAGAGGGCGGGCGGGTCGATGCGTTCCACCAGCGCGGGCAGGGTAAGCCCGTCCTTCAGCTTGACCCCGCGTCGTAGCGCCTCCAGTTCCGCGTCGCCGGGATCACCCTCTACCTGAACGAGATAGGTCTTGGGCGTCTTGAACCGGGGGTCGGCGATACGCGCCTGCAACCGCCCGTCATCGGTCAACAGCAGCAGCCCCTCACTGTCGAGGTCGAGCCGCCCGGCAGGGTAGACGCCCGGCCTGTCGATGAACGCCGCGAGTGTTGGCCGTGGGGGTCCGGTGCTTTCATCGGTAAACTGGCACAGCACGCCATAGGGTTTGTTGAAGAGGATGAGGGCCATTGATCAATCCTCCTCATCGAAGGCGAGGCTGCCCTGATCGATCAGGGTCTTGATGAGGCCGACCGCGCCGGGGTTTTGCGCAAGGTCCGGATTGGCCGCGACCATGGTGTTTGAGCAGAGTTGTTCGGCAAGGGAGGCAGTGTTGGCCCCGCAATCGAAGCAATGGCCGTCCACGAAGAGCAGAATGGATGATCCCTGCCGGATGAAGGAATAACGGCTGGCCGGGTTGCGCTGGAGCGATGCCCCTTGGGCAAGCCATGCCCGTATATCATCGGCTGCAATCGGTTCTTCGGGCCGCCAATCGGAATCGGAATATTTGGGCGCGCTGCTATGCTGCCCGAACCAGCGGGCGAAGGCATCGCGATCTGCCAATGCCTCCATCACCATTGCATGCAGCCGGTCGAGCGCAGGCGCGGTGATTTCTCCCGGATTGGACTGTCGGGCGAGACCGGGGTCCGCATAACGATCCTCCTCCGTCAGGCCGTCCGCCTGATGCGCGGACCAGCCTTCGACAAGATCGGCGCGGGAGGGCGCGCGAAACCCGATCGAATAGGTCATGCAATCATCACCAATCGCCACACCATCATGCGCAAAGCAGGGTGGCACGTACAGAATGTCGCCGGGTTCCAAAATCCAGTCACCCTCCGCTTCGAAATCGGCGATCAGGCGTAGATCGTCATGCGGCAGCAAAGGTGTCGCCGAATTGCATGGCGGCCCGACGCGCCAGCGCCGTTTGCCGAGGCCTTGCACCAGGAAGACGTCATATTGATCGAAATGAGGCCCCACGCCGCCCCCGTCCGTGGCGTAGCTGACCATCACATCGTCGATGCGCCAGTCGGGTATGAAGCGAAAGGGTTCCAGGAGGGCCGCGACGCCGGGGACATGGTGATCCACCGCCTGCACCAGCAGCGTCCATGGCCCGGTTCCGAGTTCGCCAAAGCGCGCCTCCGGTAGGGGACCGCTTTCCATCGTCAGTTGAATAGCTTGTCGCGTGATAAGACGGGATTCGACGCCCTCTTCGCAGGCGAGTCCGGCCAGTTCGTCCGGATCGAGCGGATTGTCCCAGCCGTTCCACGGATTGCGGATCAGCAGCGGGCGCTTTTGCCAATAGTCGCGGAGGAAAATGTCGATGTCGAAATGGGCAAGTTGCATAGGATGCCCATGCGCCCCCGGCAGGCGGCTGTCAAAAAACTCGGATCGGCCTGACGTATCGGTCTGGCGCATCCTGTCATGGCTTGAAATCCATATTCTCGCCTTGACTCGTTATGGAACTCACCGATACCCATTTCCCGAAATATGGGAAAGGATGAGGAATAATGGCGCGTTTGGAAGGCAAGGTCGCGATCGTAACGGGAGCAGGCCGCCAGGGTAATATCGGCGTGGCGGTATGTGACGCATTCCTGCGGGAAGGTGCGCGCGCGGTGATCGCCACCGATCTTCGTACAGAGGACGCGGTCAGCAGCGAGATGGAAGCCAAGCATGGCGCTGGCCGGTTCAAGCTCGTCGCGCAGGACGTGACGCTGGAAGCGGACTGGGCCAAGCTGGTGTCGATGGTCCTGTCGGAATTCGGCGCGATCGACGTTCTGGTGAACAATGCCGGTATTTCCATCCATGGCGGTATCGAAGCCACGTCGCTGGAGGACCTGCGCAAGGTCATGGCCGTCAATCATGACAGCGGCTTTTTGGGCATGAAGCATTGCGCCCCTGCTCTGGCCGATGCCGTGAACCGCTTTTCGGGTGGTGGTTCGGTCGTCAATACCGTGTCCATGGCATCCCACATGCCCAACGCCCATAACCTCAGCTATCATGTATCGAAGGCGGCGCAGCGCATGTTGACCATGTGCGGCGCGATCGAATTTGGCCCCAAGCGCATCCGGGTCAATTCGGTGCATCCGGGGCAGACGACGACGCCGCTGCTGAAGGAAGGCTATGAGGGATATGTACAGCTGGGCCTCTACGAATTGGCGCAGGCAGGTATTCAGGAGCTGGTGAACATGTGTCCGCTGGGCATCGAAAGCTTCCCGGAAGATACGGCCCATGCCTTTGTCTATCTGGCGTCTGATGAGTCCCGCTTTGTGACTGGGGCGTCCATCTATCATGACGGTGGACTTGGCCGTCAATATTGAGCGGCTATGACGAGGGGCGGCCAAGGCCGTTCCTTATCGCGCTTTAGGTTGTGTGGGGATTCAGCCCATGACGGCCTGCAAATGGGGACTTTCTGCGCTTCCGGTGCTCACGTACTGAAGTACGCTGCGCGCCGGTTCTCGAAATTCACCATTTTCGCCTCGCCCTGAACTGAATCCCCACACATCCTTAAAGGGTGCAGGCCTCGTCCGCTTTGGGCATCAATCCCTGCGCGATCAATTCTGCCACGCGTCGCGCCTTTGCATCAGCTTCTTCGTCGGTCAGCGGTTCGACCGTGCCCGCGGAAACGGCGTCGACCATGTCCTGCGACAATATCCACAGGAACATCGACGAGACCTCTTCGCAGTCGACGGGCCGGATAAGCCCCCGCGCCCGTAGGCGTTCCAGATAGGAGCGAAGGGGGGTCTGCTGGCGCAGGGTCCGTGCCTCCCCCATCGCATCGCGGAATTCCGGGAAACGCAGTCCTTCGCGCATGCTGATCGCGGTGACGGCATGCGCGGCCTTGGTTCGGGTGCTGCGCATGATCATGCGAGCCCACTCGTAAAGGCCCTCCACCGGGTTGTCGCGATCGAGCAGGCGGAGATCGGCGGCCATGTTCCGGTCGGCAATCCGGTCCAGCACGGCCCGCAACAATCCCGGCTTGCCGCCATATTTGGCATAGATGGTCTTTTTGGAAACGCTCGCGCGCTGGGCGATCAATGTCAGGGTGGCGCGTTCATAGCCCAATTCTATCAACGCCTGTTCGGCCACTTCGAGCAAGGCTTCCGCGCGTTCTTCAAGCTCTGCCGCGCGCGGCCGACCCGCGCCGCTTCGCCTTTTTCCCTGGTGCATGACCCTTGCTTGGCTTGATCGGCCGCCAAGCGCAAGACCCGGCTGCCCACGAAAAGCGTCCCGTCTTGTCCCAGAAGGCGGACGCTATGCTCCTGACGATCGCAGGCCGCTACCTGCTGCTCACACGGGTAGGGCGGTCGTATATTTGGTCATCGACAGGGCAAAATGGGACGCAGCGCTGGCGACGGACGGATGGCCCAGCAATGTGTGCATCAGGAACAAATTATAGTCCGCGACGTCGGCAACCACGATGCGGAGCAGATAGTCCCACTCGCCCGACATGGAGAAGCACTCCACGATTTCCGGGTGGCCATCCACGAAATCCTCAAACGCCTGCCTTGCGTCGCGCGCATGGCTGCGCATCCGGATGTTGCAGAGCACATTGACGCCGCGATCGACCTTTTCCGGGTTCACAAGGCGGACTGCGCCAATGAGGATGCCGACCGTTTCCAGCGCCTTTATCCGGCGCCAGCATGAAGCGGTAGAGGCGCCGACCTGTTCGGCCAGTTCGGCATGGCTGACCGTGGCATCCTTTTGGAGAATCGAGATGATCCTGCGGTCAATCTCATCAATCTGACGAAAATCTTTCATGGTGTGGCCTGATGTGACGATCGTATTTCTCAAACTCGCCCATTTCGCGTGAAATTGGAACCCCCTTACATGGGGGGCGTGTCATAACCTCCAGATGGTCGCTTCAACGATGGAACGCCCCGAAGGCGCTGCGGAGGATTGGACAATCCCGCAGGACTGGGAAAGCTATACGCCCCAGGAGCATGCCGTTTGGGATGAGCTGTTCGCCCGACAAGCGGCCATGCTGCCGGGCCGGGCGGTGAAGGAATTTACGGACGGCCTGGATATTCTGCGGATTGCGAAGCCGGGCATTCCCAATTTCGAGGAATTGTCCGAACGATTGATGAAGAGGACAGGCTGGCAAGTTGTCGCGGTGCCGGGACTGGTGCCGGACAGGACGTTCTTCGAGCATCTGGCGAACCGGCGGTTTGTGGCGGGACGCTTCATTCGCAGGCCGGATCAGCTGGATTATCTGAAGGAGCCGGACGTTTTCCATGACGTGTTCGGCCATGTGCCGTTGCTCGCCCATCCGGTTTTCGCCGATTACATGCAGGCCTATGGCGAGGGTGGGCTGCGCGCGGATGGTCTGGGTGCGATCGAGAAGCTGGCGCGCCTTTACTGGTACACGGTCGAGTTCGGCCTGATGCGCGAGGGGCCTGACCTGAAAATCTATGGTGCGGGGATCGTCTCTTCCCATGGCGAGTCCCTGTTTGCGCTGGATGACCCATCGCCCAACCGGATCGGTTTCGACCTGAAGCGGCTCATGCGCACCAAATATCGGATCGATGATTATCAACAGTCCTATTTCGTCATCGACAGCTTCGATGACCTGCTGCGCCAAACAGTCGAGATGGACTTTGCCCCGCTTTATGAAGAGCTGAAGCAAGAGGAGTCCATAGAGGCGGACGAAATCATCCCTCAGGACCATGTCTTCAGCCGGGGAACGCAGGATTATGCAAGATCAAGGAAAAGAGGGTGATGCAAATGGCTGACAATCCATTGGGCCTCAACGGGTTTGAATTTGTCGAATTTACATCGCCAGACCCCGATGCAATGGCGGCGCAGTTCGAGCAGTTGGGCTTTGTCCCGACGCATCGTCATCCTTCCAAGAACATCACGCGGTATAAGCAGGGTCGCATCAACCTGATGCTGAACCGGGACGATGCGGGGCGGGTCGCGGCGTTTCGCGGCGAGCATGGCCCGTCGGCCAGCGCCATGGCCTTTCGCGTGGCCGATCCCGAAGCGGCGATGGCGTGGGCGCTTGAACATGGCGCGCAGCCGACCGAGGAGGATGATACGGTCATTCAGGGCATTGGGGGATCGTATCTCTACTTCGTCAGGGACGGCGAAGACCTTTATGAGAATTGGGCGGAGTTCCCCGGATGGAGGTGGGCGGAGGCCGCGAACAATGTGGGTCTCGATATGCTCGATCACCTGACGCACAATGTCCGGCGCGGGCATATGCGGGTGTGGAGTCAGTTCTACCGCACGCTCTTCAACTTCGAGGAACAGAAATTCTTCGATATCAAGGGACAGGCTACCGGGCTGTTAAGTCAGGCGATGATCGCCCCGGATCGGGCGATCCGTATTCCGCTGAATGAAAGCCAGGACGACAAGAGCCAGATTGAGGAATTCATCCGCCAATATCATGGCGAGGGTATCCAGCATTTGGCACTTACCACGGATGACATCTACGCGACGGTGGAAAAGCTGCGTGCGCGGGGCGTTCGGCTGCAGGATACTGTCGATACCTATTATGAGCTGGTCGATAATCGCGTGCCCGGACATGGCGAGGATCTGGAGCGGTTGCGGAAGAACCGGATACTCATTGACGGTGACGTGGAGCGAGAGGGCATATTGCTCCAGATCTTCACGGAGAATATGTTTGGGCCGATCTTTTTCGAAATCATCCAGCGGAAAGGCAATGAAGGTTTCGGTAACGGCAATTTTCAGGCATTGTTCGAAAGTATTGAGTTGGACCAGATACGGCGCGGCGTAATCACTGTTGACGAGTGAGGCTGACATGACGCTTTGCGGTTTCGGCAATGTCCATTCGACGGAAGCGGTGGCGGGGGCGCTGCCGATTGGGCGCAATTCGCCTCAACATGCGCCTTATGGCCTCTATGCCGAACAGCTTTCGGGCACGGCCTTTACCGCGCCCCGGCACCAGAACCAGCGGAGCTGGCTTTACCGGATGCGGCCATCGGCGGAGCATGGTCCGTATCAGCCATATGACGGTGCGCGGCTTTTGCGGTCCGGGCCGCTCCCTGACGGCCTCCTTTCGCCGAACAGATTGCGGTGGGACCCGTTGGGCATGCCGGAAGCGCCGACCGACTTCATCGACGGGCTGGTTACTTATGCGATGAATGGCGACGTGACGCAGGGATTGGGTTGCGCCGTTCATATGTTCGCCGCCAATCGGTCCATGATCGACCGGGCCTTCTTCTCCGCTGATGGCGAAATGCTGATCCTGCCGCAGCAAGGGGCGTTGCGGATTGTTACCGAAATGGGTGTCCTGACGGCTGCGCCGTTGGACATGATCCTGATACCAAGGGGCGTGCGTTTTCGTGTCGAGCTGCTCGACGGGGCAGCGCGGGGATATGTCTGCGAAAATCACGGGACACCGTTTCGCTTGCCCGAACTTGGGCCGATCGGGTCGAACGGGCTTGCCAATGCGCGGGACTTTGAAGCGCCGGTGGCGGCCTATGAAGATGTCGAGCGGCCGTTTGAGATTGTGCAGAAATATATGGGGTCGCTCTGGACGAGCAGGGCGGACCATAGTCCGTTCGATGTGGTCGCATGGCACGGCAATCTTGCACCGTTCCGCTATGACCTGCGCCGATTCAACACGATGGGAACGGTGAGCTATGACCATCCCGATCCATCGATCTTCACGGTTCTGACGTCGCCCAGCGATACGCCCGGCACGGCGAATGTCGATTTCTTGATCTTTCCGCCGCGATGGATGGTGGCGGAGGATACATTTCGGCCGCCCTGGTTTCATCGCAATGTCATGAGCGAATTTATGGGCCTGATCGAAGGGGAATATGATGCCAAGGCGTCAGGCTTCATGCCCGGCGGCGCCTCGCTCCATAATTGCATGTCCGCGCATGGGCCGGATGTCGAAAGCCATGGCAGGGCGGTTTCGGCTGAACTTGCCCCGGTGAAGACAGACGCGATGATGGCATTTATGTTCGAAAGCCGGTTGCCCTATGCGCCTACTAGATGGGCGATGGAGACGCCGCTGCTTCAGCGCGATTATGATGGCTGCTGGAAGAGCTTTGCCAAGGCGCAGCTTCCTTCGCCGCCGGAGGAGGAGCGCTGATGAACTGGTGGGAATGCGATGAGACCCATGATCCCGCGCTGACCAGTTGGGTTGAAAGCGCGCAGAGGCATCGGGACTTTCCGATCCAGAATCTGCCTTTGGGCATCTTCGCGCCGCGTGAGGAGAATGCGCGGATCGGAGTGGCGATTGGCGACATGATCCTCGACCTGCGAGCTTGCGCGGAAGCGGGGCTGCTTGGCGGGAATTGGGAGGAGGTCTGCGCGGACTCGGTGTTGAACCGGATGCTCGCGCTTGCGCCGGAACAGAGGCGAGCTCTGCGGTGGCGGATCAGCGCATTGCTCTCCGACGTTACGAACCGTGCGGCGGTGGAGGCGATGCTCTATCCATCAGGCGAAGTTAAGATGCAGTTGCCCGCGCGCATTGGCGATTACACCGATTTCTATGTGGGCATTCATCATGCGAACAATGTCGGACGACAGTTTCGGCCCGATAATCCGCTGCTCCCCAACTATAAATATGTGCCCATCGGCTATCATGGCCGTGCGTCGTCCATACGTCCGTCCGGCGTGCCGGTGCGGCGGCCGTGTGGACAGCGCAAGCCGCCAGATGCGCGGGAGCCTGTTTTTGGCCCGACCGCGCGGCTTGATTATGAGCTGGAGCTGGGTGTCTGGATCGGGACGGGCAATGATCTGGGCAGCCCGATCCCGATCGATGAGGCGGGGGATCATGTCGCTGGATTCTGCCTTTTGAACGACTGGTCTGCGCGGGATTTTCAGGCGTGGGAATATCAGCCGCTTGGACCGTTTCTGGCAAAGAATTTCCAGTCGACTATCTCACCCTGGGTGGTGACGGCCGAAGCCATGGCGCCCTTCCGCATCGCTCAACCTGCTCGGCCGGAGGGTGATCCGCTGCCGCTGCCCTATCTTTCTTCGGACGCGGACCAGCGGCATGGGTCGCTGGCCGTGACGCTGGAAGTATTTATCCAGACGCAGCACATGCGGGAGAAGGGGCAGCCGCCATTTCGCCTCAGCACCGGGCCAGCCAGCAACATGTATTGGACGGTCAACCAGATCGTGACGCATCATGCGTCCAATGGGTGCAACCTCAATCCGGGGGACCTGTTGGGCACGGGCACGATCTCCGCGCCGACACGGGAAGGGTATGGCAGCATGTTGGAACTGACCGAAGGTGGGCGAGAGCCGCTGATATTGCCTGATGGAGAGAAACGTTCCTTTGTCGAGGACGGCGACGAGATTTTCCTGCGCGCGACGGCTAACGCGCCGGGTTTCGTTGCGATCGGCTTTGGCGAATGCCGGGCCGTGGTGATGCCCGCATGACCGCGCCTGTCACCCTGCACGGATATTGGCGGTCGTCCGCCGCCTATCGCGTGCGCATCGCGCTGAACCTCAAAGGCGTCGACTATGTTCAGGTCAGTCATGACCTGCGCGCGGGGGAGCAGCGGGACGCCGATTACCTCGCTATCGCGCCTCATGGCCTGGTGCCCGCTTTGGAGGCGGAGGGTACGACCCTCATAGAAAGTCCCGCCATCCTCGAATGGATCGACGGCAAGTGGCCCGAGCCGCCTTTGCTGCCCAACGATGCGGATGAAGTTGCGGTTGTGCGTGCGATGGCGGCGTTGATTGGTTGCGACATCCATCCTCTCAACAATCTGCGTGTCCTCAACCGATTGCAGAGCCAGTTTCACGCATCCAAGGATCAAGTGAAGGAGTGGGTGAGGCATTGGATCGCGGAGGGTTTTGCGCCGCTTGAGCAGTTGGTCGCGCGGCATGGGGCGGGCTTCGCTTATGGGAGCGGACCGACATTGGCCGACTGCTATCTTGTGCCGCAGCTTTATAATGCCGGGCGGTTCGGGGTCGATTTGTCGCCCTATCCCCGATTGGTGGCGGCGGGAGAGGCTGCCCTGGCGCTGCCTGCTGTTCAGGCGGCGCATCCGGATCGGCAGCCGGATGCGGGTTAGCCTAACTGTCTCGAGACCTTAGTTGCCGTCCAGATGCGCGAAGTCGAACTGGCTCGTCGGGATGATGTCGATGCGCGAGAAGTCGATGAATCCTGCGCAGCTTTCCGCCATATCCTTTGTATTGCGGGCGAATTTTTCCTCATCGCCCACCGCATCGAAGAAGGCGGGGGAAACGGTCATTGCTTCCGGCGAGAAGCATTCCTCGACAAAGGCATCATAATCGGGCGCGTCAGACGTTAGCGGGCGGACGATGATATTCTGGACATATTCGAAATTCGCCTGCGTATCGATGGCGACGCGGGTGTGGTGACTGTGCCAGTGCGCGACGGCATCGTCCCAGCTCATGTCGGAACGGAAGGAGATGAAGCTGGCCTGCGACCAGCCCCAGGTGCGCGCGCCTGCCTGCGGCACATGATCCCGGTTGGGGATGATGGTGGATTCCGCAACCAGCCATGCCGCGAACCGGCCGCTATGTTCGGCCATTATGCTATCGATAGGGCCGCGGAAATGGGCATTGGCGGTGGGCAGCCAGAATTGCACAAGCGCGTCCTGCTGCGGCTGTTGCCATGTCTGGAGGAGCGGCGCGGCGGGCTCCACGGTCGTATCGCGGACATTGAGGCGGATCGCACTGGCGCCCGCTTCCTTGAGTGCGGCGGGAAGTGTGGCCTTCAATTGTTCCGCATAATCGGCGCGGCTTACGCCCTCCGGCGCCCAAAGAGCATAGATCAGCTTTTCCATTCAGATCTCTCCATCAATCTTTCAGGTCAGTCGAAATTGGCCTGTCCGCCGTCTAGCGGAATGGTGGCGCCAGTCAGATAGGACAGGTCCGATCCGCACAGGGCGACGATGGCGCGGCCGATATCTTCCTCCAGCCGACCGATGCGGTCGAGCGGGATAGTGCGGAAGAAGGCCTTGGCCTCTTCGGGATTATTTTCGATCCACCATTTGAGGCCCGGCGATTCAGCATGCGGAGCGATGGTGAGGACGCGGATATTCTGGCGCCCCCATTCCGCCGCACCCGCGCGCGTCAGGACGCGGGTCGCCTGCTTCACCGCGCCGTAACAGCCATAGCCGGTCATGTCCCAGCGGATGCCAGCGGACGAGGCGAAGTTGAAAATGGTGCCGCCGCCGCGCGCCGCCATGTGGGGACGAACGAGCTTCATCAGGCGGAAGGAGGCGAGCGGGCCGGATTCAAATCCGGCGAGGAAAGCCTCGTCCGTCACTTCATCCAGCAGGCCGAGCGGCACTTCCTGCGCATTGTTGATCAGGATGTCGACGCCGCCCAGATCGGTGACTGCCCTGTCCACGGCGGCGGCGAGATCGTCCGCGTCCTTGACGTTACAGGCGGCGGCGATGGCGCGGACGCCGCGTTCCTGCGCAAGCTGCGCGGTTTCCTGCACCTTCTCAAACGTCCGTCCGGCGAGGAGCAGGTCGACGCCTTCACTGGCGAGGGCGAGGGCGATGCCCTGCCCGATGCCCTGTCCCGCCCCGGTTATGAGGGCAACCTTGCCTTGCAGAGCCGACATCGCTCTTCCTTTCCTTGGCCTAGTTTCTGTTTATCATGGGCCGCCGCCCCTTTGGCGTCAGACTTGCTGAGGCCGCAATATCGCGTCGCTGCCGCCGTCGATGAAGATCAATTGGCCGAGAAGATAGTTATTTTCCATGTTGAGCAGGAAATCGAGCAGTTCGGCGATATCTTCGGGTCCCGCATAATCCTTGATCGCGATCGGATTGCTCTGGTTGATCAGCTTGACCATGTCGGGTTGGTCGAGAAGCGGTGTCGTCATCGGCGTTTTCACGACGCCCGGCCCGATGCCGTTCAGCAGGATGCCTGCACCGCCCCATTCAGGTCTTACCGCTGCACGGCGCATCCAGTGGGACAAGGCGTTTTTCGACGTGGCATAGGCGTTGCCCCCGTCGGCGGCCATGGCGTCAAGCGCGGCCTGTTCCTTATCCGCGAGGCAAAGTTCGACCACCTTGCTGTTCGACGGCAACATGGCGGCGGTGGAGCAGATGGCGACGGCGCGGGGCCGGGCGGATTTCGCCAGCAGGGGTCGTAGTCCTTCCAGCGTTGCGACCGCGCCGAAATAATTGATGGCGATGGTTTCGCGGTCCATATCCTGACGTGAGATGCCGGCGCCTGCAAGCACGGCATCGATGCCATCGGGCGCAAGGCGCGTCACCTGATCGACCATGGCGGTTCGGCCTTCGACGGTGCCCAGATCGGCATCGATGTCGGAATTGCGCAGATCGACGCCAATGACGCGATGGCCGCCACGTTCCAGCCTGTCGCGGGTGGCGGCGCCGATTCCCGATGCAGCGCCGGTTACGACTATGGTTCTGCTCATGAAACACTCTCCATCTTTTGCTTTGTTGCGTTGTAGATGGCAGTTTTTTCTGCGCATAGCCAGTGCTTGTTCTCTCGGTCGCATGAGATTATCGTTGTGGTTATGACGCAGCAGCTTTTGACCGATGCCAAAGCCATGCCGAGCGGCCATAGCGGACCATGGACGGTGTTGGCCGTCGCCGTCAGCAGTGCCGCGCGTGTCGAACTTCGCCGTTATGAGCTGCCCCGGCCCAATGAGATGTGGGAACTGGACGAAGCGCCGATCCTGTCGATTGTCATGCCGCGTGCCGAAGGTACGCAGGGCGAGATCATGTTCGATATGGGTGACCGGAGGCGGCACAAGGTTGGCCGCCTGATGTTGCGGCCCGGTGGCATCGCGATGCATTCGCGGGGCGATGGGGGCACGCTGGACATATTGACCTGCCGGTTCGACCCGGTGCGCTTTGCCGCTGTAACGGGATTGTCGGACTGGGATTCGCGGCGGTTGAGCCGGTGCGCGGCGATCAACTCACCTGTGCTGATGGCGCTGGCGGAGCGGCTGAAGCAGGAAACGGTGACGCCGGGCTTTGGCGCGGAGATGGCGGTTGAGGCGCTGGTGCAGCTGGCGATGGTGGAACTGGCGCGGCTGTTCCGGCGGGCGCGGCAGGCTGATGCGGCGCAGGGTGGCCTTGCGCCCTGGCAGCTTGCCCGGATCGAGGAAGCACTGCGGTCAAGCGATGGGGAATGGCCGACGACGCAGGCGCTTGCCAGCCTGTGCGGGATCAGCCGGTCGCACCTGTCGCGATCCTTCGCGGCGACGACGGGCATGGCGCTGTCCGACCATGCCGCCGCGATCCGGATGGAGCGGGCGCAGGACATGATCCGGGGGGGATTGCTGCCGATGAACCGGATCGCGGAAGCGTTGGGCTTTGCGACGGCGAGTGCTTTTAGTGCCGCGTTTCGGCGGGCTACGGGGCTGACGCCGCGCGCGTTCCGGCAGGGGTTTCATTAGGGGTGGTAACTGGAGTTCGCACTCAATTGCCGTTCGTGTCGAGCGAAGTCGAGACACGGTGTGCTCTCGCTTCTCGATTGCGCTCGAAGCGAACGGACTTAGTGATTGGCCTTTAGAAATTCGATCAGCACCTGCGCCAGTGCTGCACCTTGATCCTCCTGCACGAAATGGCCGCCATTGGGGATGCGTGTGTGCGGCTGGCCTTGTGCGCCGGGGATGCGGCGTTGGAAGACCGCTTCCCAGGCGATGGTGGCGGGGTCCTGATCGCTGAAGGCGGTGAGGAAAGGCTTGTCCCAGCTTTCGAGGAAGCGCCAGGCAGCGCGGTTGGCCTCCAGTCCTTCCGCGCCTTCGGCGATCGGGATGCCGCAGGTGATTTGCAGCATGCCCTTTTTGTAGGCGGCGTCGGGGAAGGGGGCGGCATAGGCGGCAAGGACTTCTGCCGAAACATTGGTGACGCAGGCACGACCGACCAGCAGGTCGAGCGGCAGATCTTCGCTGGTGCGGCAGGTTTCGACCCAGGCGGCGATCTGCTCGCTGGGCCAATTGGGTACGCCTAGTGGCGGCGGGTCGCAATTTTGGAGGAGCGTGTTGGTGGCGAGGACAGCGCTGAAGCGCTCGGGACATTCGGACAGGACGCGCAGGCCGATGGGGCCGCCCCAATCCTGACAGACGAGGGTGACGCCGCGCAGGTCGAGTGTTTCGATAAAGGCGCGCATCCATTGGACGAAGCGGTCGAAGCTGTAATCGGCGCGAAAGGCGGGCTTGTCGGATTTGCCGAAGCCGATCATGTCGGGCGCGATGACCCGGTAACCGGCCGCCGCGACCGGGCCGATCATGTGGCGGTAGAGATAGCTCCAGGTCGGATTGCCGTGCAGCATGAGGACGATGGGGGCCTTTGCATCCCCTTCGTCCACATAATGCATGCGGAGCGGCCCCAGGCGGGCATCCGCCACCTCCACATAATGGGGCTCGAAGTCATAGCCCGGCAGCGCATCGAAGCAGGCTTCGGGTGTGCGCAATATGCCAGGCCGGACTTCCATCGTCAGGAAATGTAGCGTTCGCGATAGGTGGCGAATTCGCGCTTGATCGCTTCTTCATCCAGGCCGAAGCGTTCGAGCGAATAATCGTGCATCGGGCGCTGCTCGCGCTTGTTGCCCGCAAGAAATTCGGCCAGCACTTCTTCCAACTGCGCATCGACGGGGATGCCCATGCGGGAAAGGACGCGTTCGGCCTGCGCCATCGGTTCCTTGCCGACTTCGCGATAGTCGATGTCGATGAAGCGGTCCTCGCCGATCCGTTCACGCGCCGTTTCGAACATGCGCATCCATTCGACAAGGCGCGGGAACCAGAAGGCACCGACTTCCGCGTCGGTGAGGGTGGCGCTGAGCTTGTAGAGCGCGGCCTGCATGGAGACGTATGAGGGGACGGTTTGCAGCGGGTCGCGATGCGTCATGATGAGCAGCGCGTCCGGGAAAGCCTTTGCCGCGACCTCCGCATAGGGGAGGTTGGAGGGGCTCTTCAATATCCACTTGCGGCCCTTGCGCGAAGGGTCCTGCCACTGGAGATATTTGAGGACTGTCTTGAGGTCCTCATGTCCCTTGGACTGGTCGTAAGTGTTAAGCCAGCGGGTGAAGCTGGGCACATAATTCATGCCCTCGATCATCGTGCTGACGAACATCTGGCCAAGGACCAGGATTTCTTCGTCCGGCGCGTCGGGTTCGAGCGGATGGATGGACGCCAGTTCGGGTGAAAGCTGGAGCCAGCCGTCGATCATCGCCTGCGCATAGGCGCGGCGGTCCACCGGATTGCCGCGTTCTTCGCCGGGGAAGGGGGCGAAATTCTGCGCCTCGTACCAGCGCAGGCCCGTCATGCCCGGCGCGCTGGCGAGCAGGCGCTGGAAGATGGTGCTACCGGTGCGCGGCAGGCCCAGGATGATGCCCGCGACATCTACCTGTTCGTCAAGGATTTCAGGGTGGCGCTTGATGTCCTCGACCATGCGCAGGCGGCTGACCAAGCCCTTAACGATCACTTCCGTTGTCGAAGCGCGCCCGGCCGGGGTCAGGCGTCCTTCGCGGTTCGATGCTTCGATGAAGTGATCCATCGGTTCGAAGAACCATTCGTCCCCGAAATCGGCGAGTCCTGCCCTTTCACGCGCCTGTTGCAGCAGCGCCTCCCGTTCGAGGGGCTGGGTCGGGATCTGGTCGGGCTGGGTCGCCATGGTCGTCACTCTTCTTCAAAAAGCTTGGGGTTGGATAGGATCAGCCTGCGGTCTGGCCGCCGTCGACGGGGAAGGCAACGCCGGTGATGCGCCGGGCCTCTGGTGATGCCAGAAAGGCGACGGTGTCGGCGATGTCATCGGTGGTCGCCATTGCGCCGCTGTCGAGCCAGGAAGCCGAACGCATGACCATCTGCCAGTCGATATTGTCCGGCGGGGTCTGATGCAGCATCGGCGTGTCCACGCCGCCCGGACATACGGCATTTACGCGCACGCCTTCCTTCGAAAATTCCAGCGCCAGCGCGCGGGTCAGCCCGACCACGCCATGCTTGGACGCAGTGTAGGCCGAATTATAAGGCACGCCGACGAGGCCAGCAGCGGACGCCATGTTGACGATATTGCCGCGGCGCTGAACCAGGTGAGGCATAGCGGCGCGGCACATCTGATAGACGCCGGTCAGGTTGACCGAGATGACGCGGTCCCACCGGGTGCGATCAACATCTTCGAAGCGGCCGAAATCCAGCACGCCAGCGATGTTGCAGAGGATGTCGAGCCCGCCATGAAGCGCGACCGCGCGATCAACTATGGCCTGGCAGGATGCTTCATCCGCGACGTCGAGCGCGAGGGCGGTAGCCGCCGAACCGATGGCCTGTGCCGTCTCCTCTACACCCTGCGCGTTGCGATCGCCGATGATCACCTTGGCGCCGTCGGCCGCCAGCCGCTTTGCCACCGACAGACCGATTCCCGAAGCCGCGCCGGTCACGATCGCCGTCTTGCCTTCCAGACGCATGCTACCTCTCCTTAACCTGTCATTTTGTTGGTTGATGCTTGCGTCAGTTTGCTACGCAATTCAAGGCTCATACACGGAAAAACTTGACAAGCGCGAACCCGACGGGCCTGTTTCCGTTTATAAAATCAGAAGGAGGATGTCTGATGCTTTCGCTTCAGGAAATATCGGATCGGCTGGAGATTCAGGATCTTCTGTCGCGCTATAGCTATGCCATTGATGAGCGGAACTGGGATGGGCTGGACGACGTCTTCACGCCCGACGCAGTGATTGATTACAGCGAAACCGGCGGCGCGAAGGGCAGTGTCGCTCAGATCAAGGCATGGTTGCCCGTGGCCATGGAGCGATTCCCGCTATTCCAGCATATGGTGGCAACGACCAAGCTGGAACTGGACGGGGACACGGCGCGCAGCCGGACCGTTCTTTTCAATCCCATGGTCTATAAGGGCGAAGATGGCGCGGAGCAGGTGTTCTTCATCGGCCTCTGGTATCGTGACAAGCTGATCCGCACCGACAAGGGGTGGAGGATCGCGGAACGATATGAGGAAATGGGTTACGCCCATAATGTGCCGGACATGCCGCCCGTGCCAACGGTCGTGGCATGAAGGCGCGCTAAGCGGCCTCCAACTTGTGCCCTGATCGGGTCCCCACCCGGGATCCGCTGTCGGAAGCATTCTTGCGCGTTCCGCCACTATCTGGACCGGTCAATATATCCTATAGCCGAGCGTTAGAGCTGCACGGCGTTCGTGCGGGTTCATGGTGCCAGGCCAAGGGGGGACGAGGCCAGTCGATGATCAGCAGCGAGGCGGAAAAAAGGGTTGAGGGGGCAACGCGGCGGGTAGGCAGGCCCAATGCGCGCGAGGCTGAGCTGAAACAAGAGGCAATGCTGGAAGCGGCGCTGGAGGAATTTTCGAACCATGGTTTCCATGGTGCCTCGGTGCGCTCGATCGCCGAGCGCGCGGGGGTATCCACTCGGACGGTCTATAATCGCTATACCGACAAGGTCGCGTTGTTCGAAGCCTGTCTGGAAATGTCGGCCATCCGTCATCACTTCCCGGGCGATTGCAAGGGCACGCTGCGTGAGCAGCTGATGCGCTACGCGCTGCATGTAAGCACCCGGATAAACCATGACCGGCAGGTCAGGCTGGCCCGCATCATCTATCGCGAAAGCATCAGCTTTCCTCAACTGGAGGACGTGTCGCGCCGTCAGTTCGAGCGGTTCCAGCTTGATCCGTTGCAGCAGATTTTAAGGGAGCATGGTTTCAGCAAGCCGTGTGCTGAAACGCTGGCCGATTTGTATGTCGCCCTGCTGCTGCGGCGGTGGCAGTATCGCGTGATCTATAATACAAAGGCCATGACCCCGGCACAGATCAAGGCCAATGCCGAAACCGTGACAAGCCTGTTCCTGAACGGCGCAGGCGCGATGTTGAACGAGGATAGCGCCGCAAAGAAGAACTGACGCGGTTCCGGTTAGCCCTCATACGGTCGCAATCGGCGTCACGGGTGAACCAACACTGCCCGGCAGGCGGAGCGGCGGCGCGGTGAGCAGGAAAGCATGGCGATTTCGTTCATGCAGCCATGCGGCCAGTTGCTCCAGATACCAAAGCTCGCCCAGAAAAATGCCCTGCCGGAACAGGCAGAGGTCGTGGATGGGCAGGCGGATGGGGGGTGGTTCAGGCGAAAGGATGAGGTCGAGCGCCTCGATCGCAATATTGTCGGAGCAGATGGCGGTGATGCCGCTATCGACGATCCATTGGAGCAGGCTTTCGTCACGGCCGTCCAGCGCGCACCCTGCCATGGCCAGCGGCCTATCCTTGCCGCTCGCTTCCCGGTCGAGAACCATCCGGTCGACGCCGGTGTAGAGGAGCAGGAAGTCGCCTGTACGCACCTCCACGCCCTGTGCGTCCATCGCGCGCAGCAGATCGTCGCGGGAGATGGGCCGGTACTCTGTGCCATAGGCGGCTTTCAGGTTCACCATGACGCCGCGACCCTGCACGCCCGCCATCGCCAATGTCTCTATGCCGAGCGCGCGGGCGCAGGTCTCGCCAGCCGGGCCGCCGGGGCCGCTGATATGATCGCCAGCGCGGAAGCCGTTATAATAGACCAGCTCCGCCACGCCGTCGCCGTCCGCATCGAAGGCGCGACCGCGATGTGACAGCGCGTCCCACTGCGTGGAATGCTGGGTGTAGAGCAGGACCCGGTCATCGCAGGTGGATTCTTCGCCATTGGGGTCGAGGCGGTTGTACATTTCGCCCTCCTCATCGCAGGCTGCGCTGAGCAGCGGAGGGCGGCGGAAAGGCGCGAGGGGAATGGTGGGCACGTTGAGCGGCAGGCTGAGCGTGAAGGCTATGCCTTCGACGACTTCCGCCATGGCGGCGCGGCGGCGTTCGGGCGTGATCAGGTTCATCCGGCCGATCTGATCATCCTCACCGAAATCGCCCCAATTCGACCCTTCGGGCCGGTGCACCCAGCGCGGCATGTTCACTCTCCTTTATGCTATCCGGTCAGGGTAAAGCTGTCCGATTACCCGACGCAAGCCTTCGCGCGTTAACGGCCTGTCCTGGCGTAGGGAAATTACCACATGAGAGGCAGTTTGATCTGCTTTTCTGTGGACGGAAGATTGGGATGTTGTGTTCAAAATAATGAATGAAATGCAGAATTGACAGCGGTTGAGATATTGATTTCACAACATGTCCTGTTAATAGGCCTGTGAAAGTGAGTGCTTACACAACACCCGGTGAACGGGGGTGGGGCACGGGCCTTAAAAAGGGGGAGTTAGAGTGCGGCCTGCATGACATCGTAAGATGAACGCATACGAAGACGCCGCGGCACCATTCATTTCGAACATCGACGCGCCAGCCTGAACCATCGCCATGTCGGCGGAGGCGGGGCTGTTTCGGCTCTGTGGCGCTGATCAGCTTAACCAAAAAAACACAGTGGAGAGGATCGGGGTTGCGGTGAGAACGCCGCCAGCCCTGCATCATATGCATAGGAGAGTGTGAATGTCGTCTGTTATCCGCGCGCGGCGGCGGTTGCCGCTGCTTGCCACCAGCATGATGGCTGGCGTTGCCGTTACAATGTTTGCTCCGGCGGCCCTGGCCCAGACCGAAGCACAGCCGCAAGGCGCGGACGAGAATATCGGCCTGACCGACATCGTCGTGACCGCTAACCGCCGCGAGGAACGCAATCAGGACGTTCCGATCGCGATCACCGCGCTGTCCGCCGACCGGCTGGAGCAGCAGGGCATTGCCAAGGAGCAGGACCTTCAGGCGAGCGTTCCGTCGCTGGTCGTTGGCCCCAACGGGCAAGGGTCGCGCGAGTCGCAGTCCTTCACCATTCGCGGTCAGGGCGCGACGTTCCAGGCATCGCCGGGCGTCGTCGTTTATATGAACGAAGTGCCGCTGCCCGCTGGCATCACGCTCAGCCAACAGGGTGGACCCGGCAATTTCGTGGATTTGGAGAATTTGCAGGTCCTGTCCGGCCCGCAGGGCACGCTGTTCGGCCGTAACACGACCGGCGGCGCGGTGCTGTTGGTGCCCAAGAAGCCGACGAGCGAGTTCGGCGGCTGGATCAAGGGCGAGATTGGCAATTATGACCGCCGTTACGTCGAAGGCGCGGTCAATGTCCCGGTGATCGAGGACAAGCTGCTGGTCCGCGTCGTGGGTGCGTTCCATGATCGCGACGGCTTTACGCGCGATGTCGTGTGGAACAAGGATCGCGACAACGAACATTGGTATTCCGGTCGCATCGGCATCACCTTCAAGCCCACCGAGACCATCGAAAACTACACGATGATCTATGGCTCGAACTCCAAGAACAACGGCGCGGGCTTTATCCACAAGGGCTTCAATATCGCCGGTCTGTCTGCGCTTAACCTTTGCTATGAAGGCGCGACCATTCCTGGCGCTATTGCATCGTGCGATGTCTACCGCGCCGCGTCGGCACAGGCGAACGCACTGGGGCCGCGTCAGACCGCGCTGGGCATTGATATCTTTTCGCGCACCAAGACCTGGGGCGTTTCAAACACGACCGACATCGAGTTGAGTGACGAACTGACGTTGCGCAATATCGTCAGCTTCCAGAAGTTGAAGCTGGATTATGCCTATGACAGCGACGGCACGATCCTGCAGCAGCACGACGTCGATCCCAATCGCCTGCCTGCACCGGGCCAAGTGGTTTTGCCCGGCGACAACACGCCGCTCACCTATTTCAACGCATCCGATCCGGGCTTCCCGCGCGACGACCTGAAGCAGTTCACGGAAGAACTTCAGCTACAGGGTTCCGCGCTGGACAAGCATCTGACCTACACAGTCGGCGGCTTTTATTATGACCAGCGGCCGAGCGGCAAGCAGGTTGGCGCTGCGATCGTTTATTGCCCGGCGGCGTTCACCGGGACAAATGTCGGCACTCCGGGCATTGCCGTGTGCCCTGCGAACTACAGCACCTACGGCACGACCCAGACGTCCAAGGCGCTGTACGCTCAGGCAACGTTTGATTTTGGGGCAGTGTCACCTGCTCTGGAGAGCCTGCGCCTGACCGGCGGCTATCGCCACACCTGGGACAAGATCCGTGGTTTCTCCACTTCCTTCTTGCCGCAGATTGGGGGCACGACCGCGAAGTGCGGATCGACCAGCGCCATCGTGCCAATCGGTACTGCGCTTGCGGATTGCACCTACACCGCGGACCTGAACAGCAAGGCTTCGACCTGGCTGATCGGCCTTGATTACAAGGTGATGCGCGACGTGCTGCTGTTCGGCAAGGTGAGCCGTGGGTACAAGGCAGGCGGCTTCAACCAACAGGCCGTGTTCACCACTACCCGCACCTTCCAGCCGGAAACGGTCACATCCTATGAAGCTGGCTTTAAAGCCGACTTCCGCATTGCCGATGTTCCGTTCCGCCTCAACACCAGCGCCTATTTGCTGGACTATAAGGACATTCAGCGGGCGGGCGCGGACTATAATCCGGCGTCGGCTGCTGGCGGCGCGGTTGTCCGTAATGCCGATGCGCGGATCAAGGGCGTCGAAGTCGAAGCTTCGATGCAGCCGTTCAAGGGTCTGGAGATCGGCGGCAACTTCAGCCACACCGACGCGAAGTACAAAAATTACGAGTTCACCACGCCCACCGGCGGTTTCGGCTGTAACGGCGTCGTGGCGCCGGGCGGCACGGTGGACCTGAGTTGCCTGCCCTTCCAATATGTGTCGCCTTATATCTGGAGCATTCATGCCAATGCTACGGTGCCGATGGGCGACGACATGGGTGAGTTGAACTTCTTCGCGAACTATTCGCACAGCTCGCGTCAGTATACCGATCCCGGCAACGTGCCCGCGCTACAGCCGGGCGCCTATCTGGAACCGTTCGGTCTGCTCAACATGTCGCTCGACTGGAACGGCGTTGCGGGCAGCGGGTTCGATGTCGGCCTGTTCGTCACCAATGCGACCAACAAGCTCTACCGGATCAGCAACAGCAATGTGTATCAGCAGGGTGGGTTGTTGTATCAAACGAGCCTTTATGGCGAACCCCGCATGTACGGGCTGCGCTTGAAATATCGCTTCGGCGGAGAATGATCAGGGAGGGCCGGGGAAACCCGGCCCTTTTTCTTTGTGGACATGTCGGGCGCGGGAGGCATCATTCGGCATCGGCAGAATTAACCGGGGAGAGGGTGAGAAATGGCTGTGAACGGATTGCCCGAGCGGCTCACCCGCCCGGACATGAATGCGCAAGAGGCCTTTGCCGCCTTTGTTGGCGGGTGGCAGCTGGTTCTGTGGACGACTTTTCATGCCGATGGCACGCGGGATCATCCGTTCGGCACCGATGCCGTCGGCCAGATCATGTACAGCGCCGACGGACATATGAGTTGTCACCTGATGCAGGCGAACCGGCAGAGGTTCGGTGAGCCCAGCGTCTATCAGGTGAGCGACGCGGCGCTGGGGGCGTCGATGCGCGGCTATAGCGGCTATTTCGGGCGCTTTTCGATCGATGCGGAAGCGGGGATCGTCACGCACCATGTCGATGGCGCCTGGTATCCGGACTGGATCGGATCAGAGCAGCCGCGCCATTATGCGTTTGAGGGCGACAGGCTGTTCCTGGAGGCTGCGATTGGCGATGATCTGGTGCGGATCGAATGGCGGCGTGTGATTACGGACGTGGCTCGGGCGATGGGCGGTGTGTGATCTTCTTACACGGAAGCATCGTCATTAAGGCTCCTTTTCCGTCACCCCGGGCTTGACCCGGGGTCCCGCTGCCTCGGCAGCGTCAGAAAATAAGCGGGACCCCGGATCAAGTCCGGGGTGACGATCACTAAAACATGATCATGCTCCAGCCTTCACCTCCCCGCTGAAAAAATGGCGCACAAGCTGCCGTTTCCGGTCAGCCGCGCGCGCCATTTCTCCATTGTCAGGATCAGGCGTTCCCGCCCGTCATGTCGCGGGCGGCGACATAGGCGAAGGTCATTGCGGGGCCGATGGTGACGCCTGCGCCGGGATAGCTTTCGCCCATGGCTGAGGCGGCGTTGTTGCCGACCGCGTACAGGCCGGTGATCGGGGCGCCTGCGTCGTCCAGAACCTGCGCCTTGGCATTGGTGAGCAGGCCGCCATTGGTGCCGATGTCGCCCGGATAGATGGGCATGGCGTAGAAGGGGCCTTTGTCGAGGGGGCGCAGGCAGGGGTTGGGGCCGTGGCGGAAGTCGCCATACATTTTGTCATAGGCCGCTTCGCCACGGTGGAATTCGGGGTCTTCGCCCTTGGCCGCATGGGTGTTGAACTGGGCGATGGTGGCCGAGAGCGCTGCGGGATCGATGCCGATCTTGCCTGCCAGTTCCTCGATCGAGCGGCCCTGCTTCAGGATGCTGCGTACGCTCTTGTTATGGATGAACGTCGGCATGAGCGGGTAGAGCGGACCCATCGGGAATTTATGGCGATAGGTGTGGTCGAAGATCATCCAGCTGGGGCTGGCGTCATTATGTTCCGCTTCCCGCCGGGCCATTTGCTGGCCGACAATATGGTAGGAGGCGGCTTCGTTGAGGTAGCGCTTGCCGCTCTGGTTGACCATGAGGCAGCCGGGGAGCGCGCGCTCGACGGTGCAGAGCCGTCCCCGATCCTCGCCGGGCACGTAGAATACGGGCGCGGCCCAGGCCGATTGCAGGTTCAGCATGTTCGCGCCGACGGCTTCGCCCGCGCGGATCGCGTCGCCGGTGTTGCTGGTCACGCCACCCGAATAGCGCGAGGTCGGATAGAGGGGTGAATTGGCGTCGCGCATCGCCTGATTCTTGTCGAAGCCGCCAGCGGCGAGAACCACGCCCTTGCGCACGCCGATGCGGTAAGGCTTGCCATCCTTTTCGACCACGGCGCCGGTGACGCGGCCACCTTCGCGGATGAGTTCGCTGAGCGGGGTGTTGAGCCAGACGGGCACGCCCGCCTTATCGAGCGCCATGCGCAGGCCGCCGGTCAGCGCATTGCCGAGCGTCAGGCGGCGATCCTTGCGCGAAGTCAGGCGGAAGGGGAGGTCGAGCCAATAGCGCGACATGTTGACGACGAGGTTCTTTATCCAGCCCTTCGTGCGGTAGAGCAGCTCGCTCGTTTCGCTGAAATGCCAGTTGAGATAGCCGAACAGGCTGGCCGCAGGCGAGGCGAAGCGCAGGGTGCGGATTTCCTTGCCGAGCGGCTTGCCATCGATCGGCATGGGCAGATGGGTGCGATAGCCCTGCGCCGATCCGCCGGGATTTTCCGCATGATAATCGGGATAGGGGAAGGCCATGTACTGGACCGGCGTGTTCGCCATGACCCAGCGCAGCATGGGCGCGGCATTATCGACATAGGCGCGGATATTTTCGTCGGGGACATTGTCGGCGGACAGGCCGCGCAGATAGGTGAAGGCGTTGTCGAGATTATCTTCAAAGCCCGCCGCCCTGGCGACGTCGCTGCCCGGAATCCAGATGCCGCCGCCCGATGTGGCCGATGTGCCGCCCCACAGGTCGGCCTTTTCAACGATCAGCACGTCTGCGCGGTTGTGCGCGCCGACGAGGCCCGCGAGCAGGCCGCCCGCGCCCGACCCCACCACCAGAATGTCGACTTCCTTGTCCCAATTGCTCATTATAGCCCCATTCCGATCCGGGTTCCAAAGCGGAAGGGGAGCGCTGCCGCCATCAGGCCGCTGCGCTAATCCCCTCCCGCAATATTCACGCGAACTGTGCCCTTCCGGGCTATAATGTCAACTTCTTGCGTAGCTGGCGGGCGATTTTAGCGTGCAAGGATGACGGTTCAGGGGCGGATCAGCACCTTGCATTCGCGCGGCTGGCTGCGCAGCGCCTCAAAGGCGGCGGGCAGTTCATCCAGGCTAACGGTGGAGGTGTGGATAGGCTTTGGCTTGATCGCGCCGGTGGCGATGGCGTGGATCACTGCCTCGAAATCCCGTTCGTTGTAGGCCTGGCTGTAGCGGATGGTCAGTTCCTTGCCGAGGGCGATGACGGGGGTGATCGTTTCGTCGTGCAACACCACGCCCGCGACGATGATCTGCGCGCGGACGGCGGCGAGCTGCATCGCCTGGTTGAAGATGCCGGGAACGCCGATGCATTCGAAGATGATCCGGGCGCATTTTCGCCGGTTGCCTGAGCGAAGGCGGCGGCGACGTCCTGCGCCTGCGGATCGATGACGGCGGTGGCGCCGACTTGCTGCGCCAGCGCGCGGCGTTCGGGAGAGCGCTCGCTCACCACCACATGGCGCGCGCCGGCGTGGCGGGCGAACAGGGCCACCGCAATGCCGATGGGGCCAGCGCCGAGCACCAGAACCGCCGCATCCTTGGGCATGTGGGCCAGGGACACGATATGGTGGCCGACGGCGAGCGGCTCGACCAGCGCGCCTTCCTCAAGGGTGACGCCTTCGGGCAGGCGCTGGACCATGTCGGCGCGGGCGGTGACGAGCTGCGCATAGGCTCCCTGCGCGAGGAGGTTGGTGCCGGTGAACAGATTGGTCGGGCAGAGCGCGGGCAGATCGGCATCGCAAGCGGGACAGTGATGGCAGGCGTTCAAGGGAAGGGCCGTCACGCGGTTGCCGACTTTCCACGGGCCTTTCACGTCGCGGCCAAGGGCGGCGATGGTGCCGGCGAACTCATGCCCCAATATGAGGCCCGAGGGCGTATGGGCGCTTTCCGCCATGTGGAGGTCTGACCCGCAAATCCCGGCATTGGCGACTTCCAATATGACCTGGTCGGCGGCTGGAACCGGATCGGCGACGGTTTCGATGGCGAGCGGCTGGCCTGCTCCGCGGAAGATGGCGGCGCGCATCAGCAGCGGCCCGTCACGGGGATGCAGGCGCCCGTCACAGCGGCTGCGCCGTCCGACAGGAGGAAGGCGATGACGCTGGCGACCTGCGCGGGGGACACCCATCGGCTGAAGTCCGCATCGCTCATGTCCGCGCGGTTGGCGGGCGTGTCGATGATGGAGGGCTGGACGGCGTTTACGCGAACGCCATTGTCCTTTTCTTCCTCGGCCAGCGCTTCGGTGAGCTTTGCGATGCCCGCCTTGCTGGCGGCATAGGCGCCCATGCCTGCGCCTGCCTTGATCGCGGAGGCGGCGCCGATGCTGACGATGGCGCCGCCGCCATCCCGCAGGGAGGGGAGGGCAGCGCGGACGGCGTTGACGGCTGTGCGCAAGTTGATGTCGAACATCGTCGCCCAGGCCGCGACATCGCCATCCGCGACGGTTTCCCAGCGGAAGGCGCCCGCGACATTGACGAGCGCTGCGACGGGGCCGTTGGCGTTGATCGCCTGATTGACCGCAGTTGCTGTTGCGTCGGGATCGGCGAGGTCGATGCCGCCCAGATAGGTGCCCTGCGTCGCGGGGCCTGCGCTGTCGGCGCGGTCGATGCCGGTTACCTTATAGCCTGCCTGGCTTAGCGCCTGAGTGACGGCCTGGCCCAATATGCCGGCGGCACCGGTCACGATTGCGTGCGTTTTCATGCTCTCTTCTCCTGTCTCTGCGATCAGAGCGTCGATTCTTTCAGCTTCCTTTGGCCGAGCGGCGAGGGGGCTTCATCAGGGCCGCCGACGCGGGTCAGATCGTGGGGATAATGAACGGAAGCCCGCCAGAAAAGCAGCCCGCCGAAAATTGTCAGTACCGAAAGCAAGAAGAGGCTGACGCGGAGGGATTCAGCGCCGAACCGGTCAGCCAGCAAGTCGCTGACGACCCCGCCTATCACTGGGCCAAATGCGCTGCCGATCACGTTGATGATGACGACCAGCATCGCGGTTGCCTGCGCCCGTTGATGCGGCAGGACGAGGCGGGCGGCGGCTCCGAAGGAAGGGCCAGCCCACATGGCCGCCATCATGCCGGTGAGGATGGAAAGCAGCGCGACGCCAGGGACGCGCAGGCCGCCGATCTGCACCGCCGTTCCGCCCGGCAGGGTGAACATGACGATGAAGACCGGGAAGGCGAGGAGGAAGGCGATGGCGGGCACGCGCAGTTGCCAAGCTTCGCCACGGACGCGCAGGCGGTCCACGATGACGCCGCTGAGCAAGCTGCCCGTGATGCCGCCGATCGCCGCGCCGATGCCGAGCCAAGTGCCTGCCTCGACAAGGGTCATGCCATGGGAGCGCATGAAGAAGGCGGGCGTCCAGATGGCGGCGGCATAGCCGAATATGTTGAAGGTGCCGACGCCCAGGCCAAGCAGGCGCAAGGAGGGGATCGACCAGCAGCGCCTGATGGCATTCCAAAGGCTTTCGGACGGCCCATCGACGGTAACCTGCATAGCCTTGCTGCGGCGGGGGCCGGTAAGCCAGAGCAGCAGCGCCAGGGGGAAGCCGGGAATGGCGAGCGCGAAAAAGGCCCAGCGCCAGCCCCACATCGCGGCCACGGCTGCGCCGCCGGTCAGGCCGAGGACGACGCCGATATAGGTGGAGGCGGAAAGGACGCCCATGGCGCTAGACCGGCGGCGTTCGTCATAGAGGCTGGCGAGGAGCGATTGGGCAGGCGGCAGGCCGCCCGCTTCACCGATGCCGACCATCAGGCGAGCGATGCTCATCTGTAGTATATTGCCAGCCGCGCCGCATGCTGCCGTTGCCGCGCTCCACAAGGTCGCGGACAGGGTGAGGACTCCGCGTCGCGACCAACGGTCTGCGAAACGCGCGAGCGGCATGCTGAACAACACGTAACTGGCGACGAAGCCGGGTCCGCCGACGAGGCCGAGGAGCGAATCGGACGCGCCGAATTCCGATTTGATCGCGGGAATAAGGACGGAGAAGACGTGGCGATCCGCGTAGCTCAACGAATTGATCGCGAGCAGCAGCAGCAAGATATAGAGCGCATAGCCCGCGTGGGCCGGGCGTTCCTCCGTCGGCGCCATCATTCTCTCCTCACATTGGCAGGCACCCGGTCCGCGTCGCAAAAACTTCATGGCCGGATGCAATTATTCAAGGAGGGATGGCGCAGATGCATCAGATTCGCAAGCGCGGAGGTCATCCAATCCGCAAATATGGAGTGCTGCCCGTGAATGCGCGACGGTCGTCAGTGCGCATCATGGGGGCCTTTGGGCGGATGGCCTACGAGCGCGACGCGCTTCATGACTCGGCGGCTGTTGTAATCCGCGATCGCGCAATGCTGTGTCGTGCGATTGTCCCAAAAGGCGATGTCGCCAACATTCCAGGAGAAGCGGACCTGAAATTCCGGCCGCTTCACATGATTGAGCAGGAAGTCGAGCAGCATGCGGCTTTCCTCCTGCGACACGCCCATGATCTGCGTCGTCCAGTTGGCGTTGATGTTGAGCGCCTTGCGTCCGCTGACCGGGTGCACTTCCACCAGCGGGTGGATGGCGGTGGAAAAGCTGTGCACCTTGTCCCCCAGCATGTCGCGCATTGACTGGCTGCGGGCGGCGAGCGGCTGGATGGAATGAAGGGCGCTGAGGCCGTCGATCAGGTCCCTGATCGGCTGGGACAGCGCTTCATAGGCGGCGACCGAACTGATCCAGCAGGTATCGCCGCCGACGTCGGGCTTCACCATGCATTGGAGCAGCGACCCCATCGGCGGCGCTTCGAGATAGGTGCGGTCGCGGTGGAGATATTCAGCGCCCGCGCCTTTTGCTGAATTGCTTTCCATCCACAGCACTTCGCGCCGGGCGGCAGGATCGGGCTGAATTTCCGAGAGGTCGAGCGTGCCGAAATGACGCCCGGCGCGCATATGTTCTTCCTCCGACAAAGGCTTTTGATTGCGGAAGAAGACGACATAATTGTCATAGAGCGCTTCGTTGATCGCGGCGACGGTTTCGGGCGAAAGATCGGTGGAAAGGTCGACGCCCCTTATTTCGGCGCCGATCGCGCCGGTCAGTTTGATGACTTCGATCATGACGATTTCCTTCCGATGATTCAGGCAGCGGCCAGCGGGGCGCCCGGCGCCACGACATGGCCCGGCAGGGCGCCGGTCAGCTGTCCATTGATGACGATCGGCTGGCCGTTGACGATGGTCGCCTTGACCCCGGTGCCCAGCGCCTTCCAACGGCCGATGCCGCCCGGCAGGTCGTGCACGAATTCCTTGCGCCACGGGCCGATGGTTTCGGGGTCGAAGATCATGATGTCGGCCCAGCCGCCGACGCGGAGCGTGCCGCGATCGGCGAAACCGAGCATCGCGGCCGGGACCTGCGTGATCTGGCGGATGCCTTCCTCCAGCGTCCAGCGTTTGCGCTGGAGAACCCAGGAGCGCAGGAAATAGGAGCTCCAGTCCGCGCCATCATCCTTGTGCAGATGTGCGCCGCCGTCCGACACGCCGACGATCATGTTGGGATGCCCCTGTGCCACATCGACTGCTGCGGCCCATTCGGGGCTTTCGGTGCGCCAGCGGAAGGTGGTGCGCAGATCCTCATCCAGCGCCAGGTCGAGCATCGCGTCCATCGGCGCGACGCCCCAATCCTGCGCCAGTGCGGCGATCGACTTGCCTTCGAGGGAGCGGTTCCGTTCCTCGGCGACTTGCACCACATAGACGTCGGGCCATTGCGGCGGGGGGAGTGTGGTGCCCTTTGACGGGTCACGGTTGCACTCTTCGACGGAGTTGCGAACCCGGTCGCGCCATATTGTGTCGCGCAGTGCGGCGCGCCTTTCCGCGTCGGGCAGGTTCAACAGGTCGTTGAAGGCGAAGCAGGCCTTATAGTGGACATTGTTGGGGCCGATTTCGACGGTGCGGTCGAACGGGCGGCTCATCAGCAGCGAATAGACAGGCGTGCCGCGCGCAGTCGCATCATCGAGGAAGCGGGAGGCCGTGTCCCAACTGGCGGTCGGCACATCGACCTTGCTCGCCCCGCCGATGCCCTGAATGATCACGGGGAGGCCCGATGCCTCGCCGATCTGGAGCAGGAGGTCATAATCCTCCTGCGTCATGCCGCCGATGGCGCTGGCCGGGAGATAGCAGATGGTGCCCGGCCGCGTCCGTCCGGCGGCGGCGCTGAGCGCCAGAAGTTCGTCCCGGCTGGCGCGGCGGGAGGGTACTGGGCGTCCCTTGATATCGAGATGCGTGGGGGCGGCCGAAGAGGAGAGGCCAGCGGCGCCCGCCTTGACCGCTTCATCCACGATCGCCTGCATGGCGGCGATCTCTTCGGCCGTTGCGTCGCGGTCGTAGGCGCCTTCGCCCATGACCCAGCGGCGGATGTTTGAATGGCCGACATAGCAGGCGAAATTGACGCCTAGCCTGCCTTTCAAGGACGCCAGATACTCGGGGAAGGTTTCGAAATTGTCCCACGGTACGCCGGACAGGGCGATGGGGTTCATATCCTCTACGCTGGCGAAGATGTCAGTCAGGAATTCCCGGTCATCCTTGCGCACGGGCGCCGCCGAGAAGCCGCAATTGCCCGCCAGTACGGTGGTGACGCCATGGAAGCAGGACATGGTGGCGTAGGGCTCGAAGGTGATCTGCGGATCATAATGGGTGTGCGGATCTACTATGCCAGGTGCGACGATCATGCCGCTGGCGTCGATTTCCTGCTCCGCCGTTGCTTCGGCGAGGAGCCCCAGGGCGGTGATATGGCCGTCCTTGACGCCGACATCGATCCGGCGGCGGGGCAGGCCGGTGCCGTCGATCACCAAGCCGCCGCGAATGATCAAATCGAATGTCTGCGATGTCATGCGCCGGGTCGCTCTCGTTGGTTCTGCTGTACGGCGAAGATCTATTCCCAATATGGAATAGGGTTCACCCATAGGCGCAGCTTTGCCGCCTATCCGGAAAAGGCGTGCGGCAGCTCATCTGCCGAAGGTGAAGCCGTTGATGTGCAGAGGGGCTGAAAGCGGAGAAGCGGGCCTGGCCGGATTGGTGTCGGCAGGCCCGCATTTTTACCTCACCATTCCATTTCGGGCGTGACGAGCAGTTCCTTCACCGCGTCGGGAGCATAGGTCCAGGGTTCGTCGAAGCCGACGGAGACCGAGCTGTAGCCAAGGATCTGGCGCAGGGTTTTGGACGATCCTTTCATCACTTCGGGGTCGATCGTCATCGGGAAGTTGATCATGGGTTTCCACCAGGGCGGGCAGTAGCCGATGATCACGCCAGCGCGTTCAAGGTCCGTTGACGTGTTCGCGCCCGTGCCGTGCAGCAGCAGGTCGGTATAGATAAGCACCGATCCGGCGGGCGCTTCGGCGGGCACGGATTCATATTGGACGGCCCAGGATTGCGGCTCCGTGTCGCGATGGCTGCCGGGAACCATGCGGGTCGCGCCATTGGCTTCGACGAAATCATCGAGGCACCAGATGAAGCGGGTCTGCGCGGCGCCCGCCGACAGCGGCATCGCGCCGCTGCGGTCGCGGTGGATGCCCTGTTGCGCGCTGCCGGGGCGGGTGACGTTCGCGCCATAGCTGTGCACCAGATAGGATTCGTCCAGCGTCTGCGGCCCGAGCAGTTCGCGGGTGAGCTGAAGCGGCAGTTCATGTTCCAGGATGTCGTGGAAGAAGCGTTCCCGGTTCATCAGATGGCATCCCGACATGCGGCGATTAAGGTCGTCATTATCGGTGTAAAAGCGGCGGACGCGCTCTTCATCGATCGCTTCTTCGCGGGCGATTTCGGCGGCGAGGAAGTCGCGCATTTCGCGCGCCTTGTCCTTGGTCACGACCTCGGCCGCGATGGCGTAGCCCGCGCGGTCAAGATCGGCGCGGATCTGGTCCATGTCCTTGGTCGGTTGCGGCAGGGGGCCGTCAAATTCCAGAGGCTTTACGGGGCGCGTGTCCATTGCGCCCATATTGTGCGTGACCTGCCTCTTCGCGTTTCCGGTAGCCATGGCTTATCCTCTCTCCGATATTCGTCCGGTGTTCCGGTTCACCTGTATTTTATATCCGCTGCGTTGCGCAATCAATTCGTACAGTTGTTGTACTTTCTTGCTTGAGCGCGCGCATCGCCATGGTCCAGTGCCAGGCTGCCCACAGGAAGAAGGCGGTGAGGCAGATCATCGCGTCCCGCAGGCCGAGCGCCGCGTCGCCGCCGCGCAGATAGGCGAAGGCGTCGCTCAGCACGCCTGCCACAAGAGGCCCCATCGATACGCCGATCAGGTTCGCCGCAACGATGTTCATGGCGCTTGCCCGCGCGCGCATCGATACGGGCGCGAGGCTTTGGGTGAGGGCGATCGAGGGTGCGGTCCAGAAGGAGCCGACGATGTAGCTGGGGATGAGGACGAGGAGAACCGCCTGCCCGTTCGCCATGCTGAGCGCCAGTATGTCCAGCGGGATGCAGAGGAGCATGCCCGCGATCGGCAACCAGAGGGCCATATGGAGGCCCGACTTGGCAAGCCGCGTTCCTTGCCAGCCACCTGCCCAGGTGCCGATAGCTCCACATATGCCGGTCAGCAGGCCAAGGCTGACGCCGACATGCGCCAGGCTCATGCCATGGTTGCGGATGAGGAAGGAAGGCAGCCAGGTCGAAATGCCGGTTTGGGCGAAGGCCATGATCGCCGTCCCCGCGACGATGTGCAGGAAGGCGCGCCGCTGCGTCAGGACACGCAGGCTTTGAAGGAAGCTCGAAGACTGGGCGGCTTGCGCCGGTTGATCGGAGGGGTCTTCCGTGCCGCCACGGATCGGCTCGCGGGCGATTAGGGGGAAGAGGATCGCGATCAGGATGCCGGGGGCGCCCGCCAGCAGAAGGGCCGTACGCCAGTCGGTCGCCTGCGCGACGATGCCGCCTATGGAAAGGCCCGCCATGATGCCGACGGGCACGCCTATGGCGAAGATGCCTGCCGCAGCGGGTCGCTCGCGCGGCGGGTAGAGGTCGGAGATCAGGGAGTGGGCGGCGGGGGCGAAGCCTGCCTCCGCAAGTCCGACGCCCATGCGCGCTGTGAAGAAGGCCCCGAAGCTGCGGGTGAGGCCGCACAGGGCCGTCATGATGCTCCAGCTGGCGGTGAAGAGCGCGATCAGCCGCACGCGGTTGACGCCGCGATCGATCAGCTGGGCGATGGGAATGCCCATCAAGGTGTAGAAAATCCCGAAGGCGCCGCCGGTCAGCAGGCCGAGTTCCCAGTCGGCCAGCTGGAAGTCGGCCTTGATCGGTTCCTGAAGGATGACGACGATCTGGCGGTCGAGATAGTTGAGGCTGTAGATGAAGGCGAGCATCAGCAGCATTGCTGTGCGGCGTTGTGCCTTGATCGGCGCGGATGCTGCGAGCGCATCGGGGTCGGCCGTTGGGAGCGCGTCCGACAAGGTCAGCGGTGCCGGGTTCGTCATCAGCTTGTCTCCCAAGGAGCCGCCGTCCTTGAAAACGGCTTAGGTCATGGGAGCCAAGATCATCGGATCGCGGTCAGGATCAATGCAGGCGCGCAACTTTCCGCGCATATGGAAGCCCGCAGGTCAGGCGCGCGGCAGGCCGAGATGATGCTGGGCGATGATGGTGCGATGCACTTCGCTGGTGCCGCCATAGATGGTCTGGCCGATGGACTGGCGGTAGGATCCCTCGATCTTCGCCAAGGCGGGCGTTTGGTGGGTGAGCGTGCCGGGCGCGGCGAGGGCGGCGAGATCGGCGGCATCTGCCATGTAGATTTCGGTGGTGAACATCTTGGCCATCGGGCCGATGGCGCGGGTCATACGGCCCGCTTCGATTGCCCAGGTGACGCGGCGGCACATAAGGTCGGCGATTTCCAGATGGGCGCGCACGCGGGCAAGGCGGGCGCGGACGGCTGGCTTGTCGATCGGGCGCTTGCCCGACGCGTCGCTGCTGCTGGCCCAGTCGAGCGCGGCGCGCATCAGGCTGTGATGATAGATATGATAGCCTTCGCCGCCATGTTCGATTTCCATGGCGGCGGCCATGACCTTGAGGCCGCCATTGACTTCGCCCAGGCGATAGCGGTCGGGCACGCGCACATCGTCGTAGAAGGTGATGTTGGTGCGTTCATCCGGCAGCGTGTCGACCGGCTGGATCGTGACGCCCGGCAGGTTCATGGGGAAGAAGAAGAGGGTGATGCCCTTATGCTTCGGCGCGTCGGGATCGGTGCGGGCGAGCATCAGGATATAATCGGAGATATGGGCGCCGGTCGTGAACATCTTCTGTCCGGTGATGATCCAGTCATCGCCATCGCGCACGGCGCGGGTGCGAGCGGCGTACATGTCCGATCCTGATGCTGGCTCGGTAAAGCCGAGGCAGGCGAGCGCCGATCCATCGGCGAGGCGCGGGAGGACTTCGGCCTTTAGTTCGGGCGAGCCGAACTTCATCGTCATGCGCGCGCCCATGTTGGTGCAGCCAATGGGGATGCGGGAGAGGCCGAATTCCTCGAACACGCGGCCGAGCGCGGTGACTTCCATGGGGCTGCGGTCTTGCCCGCCCCACTCGCGCGGCCAGTCGGGATAGGCGAGGCCAGCGGCGGCAAGCTGGCGGTGGAGGTCTGGAAGGTGGCCGTCGGTGGATGTGGCGGCGGCGGCGCGCAGTTCGGGGGTGACTGCGGTTTCGAGGAAGGCGCGTACTTGCGTCGCGAAGGCTTCTTCGGCCGGGGTGAAGCCCATTTCGATGCCGGGATTGCCTGCATCGGGTAGCGAGGTTGTTGCGCCCGCCCAGAGCCGATCGCCTGCATCGACCAGCCGGTCTTCGGGGTCGCCTTCCGCCAAGGCTACGCGATCGATCGCGAGGAAAAAGAGGTGGATGTCATATTCGTCGGAGAGGCCGTAGCCGCCGAAGGTGCGCAGCGCCCGGCGCACGGCGGCGCGGGCGGTGGTGGCGGTCCACCAACTGGTGAGGGCGGCGAGCGCGCCTGCTTCGGACCGCTGCTGCGCTACGCCCCAGATGGTGCGCCAGAGCAGCAGGCGGCCGCCCTCCATGTCGGTGATGGAGTCGGCGAGGGGGAAGGCCACGCCCTGAAATGCGCCGATCGGCTGGTCGAACTGCTTGCGGTCGGTGGCGTAGGCGGAGGCCATTTCAATGGCGCGGGTGCCTGCGCCGACGAGCCATGCTGAGCGCAGCAGGGTTCGTTCGGTGAGGGCGGCTTCGAAGGACTGCCTTGCTGCGTTGCCGCTGGCGATGGCGCGCGTTTCGCCGGTCGGCAGTAGGGCGTAGATGGCGTCGGATTCCCAGCTTAGCTGGATGCAGCCGTCCTGCGCGTCGAGGCTGATGGGGTTGGACGTTGCTTGTTCGAGCAGTGCGGCGGCGGCTTCGCCTTCAAGCTGGCCCAGAAGTGCGCAGGCGGCGATGCCGTCCGCGATCGGGAGAGGCGCTGCGCCCCGGCCTGCCGCCTCGCAGATTAGCGCTGCTTCCATGAGGCCCATGCTGAGGCCGCCGCGATCTTCTGGCGCGCGCATGGTGATGAAGCCCATCTGCGCAGCCTCGCTCCAGAGGCTGGCGTCGACTGCGCCCTTCGATGCGCGCGCGGCCTGAACCACCTCTTCCCGATCGAAGAAGCGCAGGGCCGCTTCCTGCATCATCGCCTGCTGTTCGCTGAGTTCGAGATTCATGCCAATTCCATCTTGTTCGCGCCTTCCTGCTTGGCCATCCTGAAGCGTAGGATGTCAATTTGGCGGCAGCGCGCTTCCGGGAGTGCGGAAGGGCGCTGGTAGCGGATGCTCGCAGCGCCGATCGCGCGCAACCAGCGGTCCAGGAGTAAGGCAGATGGTACAATATATCCGTTACGCGGTCGAGGAACGGGTGGCGACGATCACGCTGGATCGCGCCGACCGGGCGAACGCGCAGAATGAACCCTTTTTGCAGCAGTTGAACGAGGCGTGGGAAAAGGCTGCGGCGGATGAGTCCGTGCGCGTCATCCTGCTGCGCGCGGAGGGTAAGCATTTTTCCGCCGGGCATGATGTGAGCGCGGAAGCCATTCGTGACGGGTCGTTTAACCGCATTCGTGAGACGATCCCGGAGCGTGGGCTGCTGGGCATCCATGAATGGGAGGCGAAGCATTATCTCGGCTATTCCAAGCGCTGGCGCGATATTCCCAAGCCCTCGATCGCGGCGGTTCAGGGAGCGTGCATCGCGGGCGGGCTGTTGCTGGCATGGCCGTGCGACCTGATCATCGCGGCCGATGATGCGCGCTTTTCTGATCCGGTGGTGCTGATGGGCATTGGCGGGGTCGAATATCATGGCCACACATGGGAATTGGGGCCGCGCAAGGCCAAGGAGATGCTGTTCACCGCCAAGCCGATCGACGCACATGAGGCGGAGCGGCGGGGCATGGTGAACCGGGTTGTGCCGCGCGCGGAGCTGGATGCCGAGGCGCTGGCGCTCGCTCGTGAGATTGCGCAGATGCACCCGCATGCGCTGGCCATGGCAAAGCGCGCGGTGAACCAGACGCTGGACATCATGGGGCAGAGCACGGCGCTGCAAAGCTGTTTCGATATTCACCAGCTGGGCCATGCGTCGGCCTATGGCCAGACTGGCGAGTTCATCGTCGCTGGCATGGACAAGGTGAAGTCGCACTCATGAGCATCCTGACGCAGGTGGATGGGGGCGTCGCCACGCTGACGCTGAACCGGCCCGATCGGTTGAACGCGCTGACGGAGGCGATGCTGGATGAGATCGCGCTGACGCTGCGTGGGTGGTCTGTTGATCCCGCGGTGCGCTGCGTCGTGCTGGCGGGCGCGGGGCGTGGCTTTTGTGCGGGCTATGATCTGTCGGGGGATGACAAGGCGGCGCGGGCCGAGCCGATGCGGGCCGATGAGGCGGCTGCGCGGATGAGCATTCATGGCGACATTCCGCTGCTGCTGCATCGCATGCCCAAGCCTACCATCGCTTGTTTGCGGGGGCCGGTGGCTGGGAGCGGCTTGGTCATAGCGGCGGCGTGCGACTTGCGGATTGCGTCGCGGACGGTGAAGTTCAAGCTCGCTTTCGCCAGCGCTGGGCGGTGCGGCGATCCGGGGGAGCTATCTGCTTACCCGGCTGCTGGGCGCGGCGCGGGCGCGGGAGATGTTCCTGCTGGATGAGCCGATGCTGGGGGATGAAGCGCTGGCGAGCAGGCTGGTCAATCGGCTGGTCGAGGATGAGGCGTTAGAGAGTGAGTGCGGGGCTTTGGCGGCGAAGCTGGCGGGCGGGCCGACGGCGGCCTTTGCGGCGATGAAGCGCAACCTGAATGCGGCGGGGGTCATCGCGCTGGAGGAAAGCATGGCGCAGGAGGCGGCTGCCAATGCGCAGATCAGCTTGTTTTCGCATGATGCGAGTGAGGCGGCGCGGGCCTTCATGGAGCGGCGCGAGTCCAATTTTCTCGGTTACTGACGAGCCGCAATTGGCACCTGTTCCGGCATGGCGGAATTGGGGCGGGTTCGGCTTACCTCGCGTCAAAGATTCGATATTGCAAAAAACAAGATGGGCGCGCTCGCATGCGCTCGACAGCAGATGGGATGGGATGAATGGCCACGGCGGCACAGGCGATCGACACTGACAGCATTCGGCGCGCGGTTGAGCTGGCGGATTTGAACGCGCTGCGGATCGCGCTCTACCAGAATAGCGGGGATGAGGAGATTGCCGCCCTGCCTGCCGCCGCGCAGATGAGCGAAGGGCAGAAATCGCTGCTGAAGGAGCGCGCGGTCGGGTGGCTGGCGGACAATGCCGGTGCGGTGGATTTGCCGGAGCCGCCCGAAGAGGAACTGCGCCGATTGATGACGATGTTGTCGGGCGAGATGACCGATGTCGAGTTTGAGGCGCGGCGTGACCTTCCGGCTTTCCGTGCTGTTCCTTGCGCCGTCGAATGGCAGGGCGAGAAGCCGGAGATTCCGGAGGGTTTCCGCATCGTCATCATCGGCAGCGGCCCGGCCGGGATCGCCGCGGGCGTGCAGTGTGAGTTGCTGGGTCTGCCCTATCTGTTGCTGGATCGTCAGCCTGAGGCGGGGGGCACGTGGACAATCAACCGCTATCCCGATGTGCGGGTCGATACGCCGTCCATCACCTACGAATATAGTTTCGAGAAGCTCTATCCGTGGGGCGAGCATTTCAACCGGGGTGAGGATGTTCGCGCATATCTGCAACATGTCTCGCGCAAATATGGGGTGATGGCGAACAGCCGCTTTGGCCATGATGTGAAGGGTGCAGTGTTTGACGAACGCCGCAACGTCTGGCGGCTGGATGTCGAAACGCCGGGCGGGCGTCAGGAGATTGTCGCCAATGTGCTGATCACCGCATGCGGCACCTTCGCCAATGCGCAGCTGCCCGACATTGAGGGCGCGCATGATTTCGGCGGGCAGATCATCCATCCGTCCGCATGGCCCGAGGGACTGGACCTGACGGGCAAGCGGGTCGCCATCATCGGCAATGGATCGACCGGGGTGCAATTGCTGAGCGCTGTCGCGCAAAAGGCGGGGCATGTCAGCGTCGTGCAGCGCACCCCGCAATGGATCAGCCCGCGCGAGAAATATGGCGCGCCGATCGAGCCGGAACTGGCCTGGCTCAACGAGAATATGCCCGGTTATTGGAATTGGTCGCGCTATACCGCGACGATGCCGTTGTTCGACATCGACCGGTTGCAGCGTGTCGATCGCGAATGGCAGGCGCAGGGGGGGAAGGTCAGCAAGGCGAATGACGAGATGCGCGCCTTCCTGACTAACTATATCCGGCAGGAGACGGGCGGCCGCGAGGACCTGATCGAAAAGCTGATCCCTGACTATGCGCCCATGTCCCGGCGTCCGGTGGTCGACAATGGATGGTATCGCGCACTGACCCGCGACAATGTGGAGTTGCTGACCGGATCGGTGGAGCGGTTCACGAAGACGGGCTTTGTGATGGCGGATGGGACGGAGCGGGACTTTGACGTGGTCATCGCCGCGACCGGCTTTGATGTGCTCAAATATCTCTGGCCCGCGCGGTACAAGGGGCTGGAGGGCAAGGACCTGCACGAGACATGGGACGCGGGCGACGGGCCGCGCGCTTATCTGTCGATGATGGTGCCGCAATTCCCGAACCTGTTCATGCTGTACGGCCCTAATTCGCAGCCGCTGACGGGGGGCACGGGGCTGCCGCAATGGTGGCTGATCTGGGCGAGCTATGCCGCGCAGTGCGTCATGCGCATGTTGAAGGAAGACAAGCGGCGCGTCGATGTGAAGGCTGAGGCTTTTGAGCGCTATAATTGTGAACTGGATGCCGAGGCGCAGGGCTGGCTTCAGATGACGCCCGAGGGGGGCATCGAGAAGAATTATTATGTGAACCGCGAGCATCGCAGGCTTCAGGTCAACGCGCCGTGGCTTAGCCCCGATTATCACCGCATGTGCACGGTGGTGAATTGGGACGATCTGGAACTGAGCTGAGGAAGCTGCCATGCCTCGTCCGGCCCTGGCCGCGTCGCGCGCCATCGATATTTTGAACTTCATGGCGGCGGCGCCGTTGCGCGGTTATTCGCTGACGGAGTTGGTGCGGCAGCTAGACCTCAATCCCGCATCCTGCCACGCCTTGTTGGGCGCGATGACGCGGGACGGATATCTCGTCAGGGCGCAACGGGGGCGGGTTTATAGGCTTGGCCCGGCGTTGATCGCGATTGGGCATGCCGCTCTGCAATGCCATCCGGTGGTGGCGGCTGCGCGGAACCAGATCGCGCTGCTGTCCGCCGAACTGGACCTGGACAGCCTGCTGACCGCGCGGCTGGATGACCAGCTGATCGCGCTTGCATCGGAGGGGCCGGGACGTATGCCGGGTCTCGCGGTCGGTCAGCGGGTTCCGCTGATCCCGCCGCTTGGCACGCCCTTCCTTGCCTGGGCGAACGAGCGGGAGGTGGATAGCTGGCTCGCTAAAGCGGCGGGGGCGATCGATGCTGACCGGTTGCGGCAGTCGCTCGCGATGGTGCGGCAGCGCGGCTATGCCGTCACGCAACGCAGTCCGGAACAGGCGGCGGCCGGGCTGGCCGTGCTTGGCATGGCGGAAGAGCCGCTGGCCGGAGACTGGCAGAAGCGGGTTGCCGAACGGATTGGGCAGATGGGCGAGGATTATCTGATGATCGAGGCGCAGCCCGACCGGCTGCATCCGGTGATGATGATCTCCGCCCCCGTATTTGGCGCGGATGGCGCGGTGTTGTGTACCTTGTCCTTGTTCGGTTTTGACCGGCCGCTGCCGCTGAGTCGCATCGCTGCTCTGGGCGAAGCCGTTGCGCGACATTGCCGGGCGGCGAGCGCGATGCCCGGCGAACCAGACAAGCAGATAAATGAAGTTGGGAGAGGCTGAACATGCGGGCGCTGATCTATGAAGGGCCGGGCAAGGTTCGTTTTGTCGAGGATGTCGAAGTGCGGGAGCCGGGCGCAGGCGAGGTGCTGGTGCGCATCGTGGCGAGCGGCATTTGCCATTCCGACATTTCGGTTATCAACGGCACGATCGACTGGCCTGCGCCTGCGGTGCTGGGCCATGAAGGGGCGGGCATCGTTGAGAAGCTGGGGCCGGACGTCACTGAACTGGCGGTGGGTGACCATGTGGCGCTGCATACGCTGGCCAATTGCGGGCGCTGTGGCCCGTGCGAGAGTGGCAGGCCGACCCATTGCCGCCAGTCCTATGGCAATCGCGCCCAGCCGTTCAGCCGCAATGGAGAGCCGGTGTCGAGCTTTGCAGCGACATCGACCTTTGTCGAGAAGACGGTGGTGAAGGCCAACCAGGCGGTCAGGATCGATCCGACGGTGCCGCTCGACATTGCCTGCGTCGTGGGTTGCGGCGTGCTGACCGGGGTGGGATCGGTCGTCAACCGGGCGCGGGTGAAGCCGGGCGAGACGGCGGCGGTTTTTGGCATCGGTGGTATCGGGCTTAATGTGTTGCAGGGCTTGCGGCTTTCGGGAGCGAGCCGGATCATCGCGATCGACTTGTTGGCAACGCGCGAGGAGAAGGCGCGGGAGTTTGGCGCGACCGATTTCATCGACGCTTCCAAGGGCGATGTGCCGCGGCGGATCAAGGACATCGTATCGGGCGGCAATCCCGATCACGGCAGCGGCGTCGATTGGGCGTTCGAATGCGTCGGTAGTACGCGGGTGCTGAACGATGCGATGGCGAGCCTTGGTTGGGGCGGCAATTGCGTGATCGTCGGGACGACCGCGATGGGGACGATGGCGGAGGTATCATTGACGCCGCTGTCCTTTGTGGATCGCGGGGTGATGGGTGCGCGCTATGGTGCTTCGCGGCCGCATCAGGATATCCCATCCTATATTGCGCAATATCGGCAGGGTAAGCTGCTGCTGGATGAGCTGGTGACGCAGCGTTATGATCTTGCCGACTTCGAACGGGCCTTTCACGATCTGGAGGAAGGGAAGCTGGCGCGCGGGGTGTTTGTGCTGTGACGCAAGCCGACGCCTGGGAGTTGCCGCCGTTGCGGGCGGGCTATCCTGCCGATGAGGCGCTGGTCGAGCGGCGGGTTCGGGCGGCTGGTCCTGCCGATGCTGCGGAGCAGGCGGGCGAGACGCTTATTGGCGGCGTGCGTTGTTTGGTCATCGAGCCGCGTGGGCGTGATGCGCGGGGGGAGATGATCTACCTGCATGGCGGGGGATATCGGCTGGGGTCGCCGCTTGCCTATGTGGATTATGCGCAAAGGATCGCGGATGCGGCGGGGCGGCGGGTCATCCTGCCCTTTTATCCGCTTGCGCCTGAGCATCCTTTTCCGGCGGCTTTGCATGCTGTTGTGGCGGTTTATCGGGGGTTGGAGGACAGGCAGTCGGTAGTGGTCGCGGGCGACTCTGCCGGGGGCGGGCTGGCGGCGGCGCTGTGCATTATGGCGGCGCGTGCTGGTGAGCGGCCTGCGGGTGCTGTTCTGGTGTCGCCGATGCTGGATTTGACGGCGCGGGGCGAGAGCCTTGATCGCAATGCGGCGCGTGATCCAATGTTTTCCAAGGCGGCCGTGTTGGATAGCGCGGGGCTGTATTTGCAGGGGCATGATCCGCGCGATCCGCTGGTTTCGGCGCTGGAGGCTGACCCCGCTGACTTTCCGCCGACATTGGTGCTGACCGGCGGCGCGGAGGCGTTGCTGGATGAGGCGGTTGCCTTTGCCAAGCGGCTGGCGCTGGCGGATCGGCGGGTCACGCTGCATGTTGCGCCGGGCATGGGCCATGTCTGGCCTTTGCTGGCGCCTGAAACCAGCGAAGCGCGGGATGCGGTCGCGGCGATTGCTGCTTTTGTAAAAGCGCTGAAATCTACTGGCTCCGAGGATTCCGCGTAGCCGGAAAGCCGTCCCGCTTAATTGCCAGACGCGGGCGGGTGCAGGACAACAAGTACCAACTTATCATAGCTGACCGAAAGACATTGCGATGACGACGCCCAGCCTTCCGTTCCCCGTTTATGACGCGGACAATCATTTCTACGAGCCGGAGGATGCGCTGTTCCGGCATCTGCCGAAGAAATGGCACAAGGATTTCCGCTTCGTCGAAGTGGATGGCCGCAAGCGGTTGGCGATCAAGGGGCAGATTTCCGACTATATCCCCAATCCGACCTTCGAGCGGGTGGCGGCGCCCGGGACGCACGTCAAATATTATAAGGCCGACAATCCCGAAGGGCTGACGATGCGGCAGATGACGGGCAAGCCGATCGCTCCGCCGGAATCCTGGCGGACGGGCAAGGAGCGGCTGGCGGTGCTGGACGGGCATAATGTCCATGCGGCGCTCATGTTTCCGACGCTCTTTTCGGTGATCGAAAAGTGGATGAGCTATGATCATGAGTTTCTGCATGATGCACTCCACGCGCTCAACCAGTGGACGAGCGAGGAGTGGGGCTTTGCGCGGGAGAACCGGCTGTTCGGCGTGCCAGTGGTGTCGCTTGCCGACATGGATCGGGCGCTGGCCGAGACGGACTGGCTGATCAAGCAGGGCGCGCGGACCATCTGCATCCGGCCTTCACCAGTGCCGGGTTATCGCGGTGGGCGGTCGATGGGGCTGAAGGATTTCGACCCGTTCTGGGCGCGGATCGAGGAGGCGAAGATATTCGTGTCGATCCATGCGTCCAATTCTGACTATGATCATCTGATCGAGATGTGGACAGGCGGCGCCGAGTGGCTGCCGTTTGAATCCGATCCGTTCGTCAACTGCCTGCGGATTATCGAGCGGGCGATTTCCGATACGATCGCGGCGATCATTTGTGGTGGCGTTTTCGACCGCTTCCCCGGGGTTCGGGTGGTGAGTGTCGAGAATGGCGCGAAGTGGGTCATTCCGCTGATCGAACAGTTGAAGCATGTTTATGGGCAGATGCCGCAGAAATTCATGAATGATCCCGTTGACCAATTTCATCGGAATATCTTCGTGACGCCCTTTGTCGAGGATGATTTCGGGCAACTGCGAGAACATATGCAGGTGAACCGGATATTGTTCGGGAGCGACTATCCGCATCCGGAAGGGACTGAACACCCACTCGATTTCCTTCATGAATTGACGAGCTATTCGATGGCGGAGAAGGAAATGGTGATGTCGTCGAACCTCAAGGGCCTGTTGGAAGGCGTGCGCAATTAAGGACGACCGCCAATGAGCCAGGATGTTATCGAGCAGCTTCGCGCCAATTTGCGCGACCATCAAGATGATCGCGGCATCGAGTTTGAGGACCGGTGGGTGAGTTGGGGCGAGGTGGCGCGCTATGGCGATGCCGTCGTTGCGCTGCTCGACGCCGCCGGGTGCCCGCCATCGGCGAAGGTCGGCATCATCATCCGCAACCGGCTGGCCCATGCGGCGGCGGTGGTGGGGCTGTTGGCGCACAGGCGGTCGGTGAGTTTCGTCTATCCCTTCCTGCCCGCGACCGCGATTTCGGACAATATCGAGAATTTGGGCGCCGCCGCTATATTGGCGGATGAGCAGGACTGGCCGAACTTTTGGGAGGCTGCGGGACAGGCTGGTTGCGCGGGGATCGCTCTTGGCGGGATCGATGACGCGCCCATGCTGGTCGATGGACTGGAGAAGTGCAGGCGATCCTCGTTCGACGATGCCTTGCCCGATGGGGGGATCGAGGTGCTGTCAAGCGGGACGACGGGGACGCCCAAGCGCATTCCGATGCCGCTGAAGCTGCTGGAGCGGGCGGTGATGAGCGCGCCTGGTGCGGAGTCAGGGAGCGCGCCGCCGGTGCAGATCAATATCTGGCCGCTGGGCGGGGTGGGGGGCGTGTGCTTGCTGACCGGGGCTGCGGTCAATAATACGCCGCTGGTGTTGATGGAGCGCTTCACGGTCGATGGACTGGTGGATGCGCTGCGCCGCCATAGGCCCGATACGCTGGGCCTTAATCCCACCGCGATCGCTATGATCATGGACGCTAATGTGTCGCCAGAGGACATGGCGAGCGTGAAGAGTGTGTCTGGGGGATCGGCCTATCTGGACCCCGATTTGCAGGAGCGCTTCGAGCAGCGCTATAAGCTGCCGATCCTTTGGGGCATGGGCGCGACGGAATTTTGCGGCACCATCGTTCGCTGGACGCCGCGGATGCGGGCGGAGCGCGGGGACAGCAAGCGCGGCAGCACTGGCCTTCCCATGCCGGGCGTGGAGATACGGGCCGTTGATCCGGAAAGCGGCGCGGAAGTTTCGCGCGGGGCGGAAGGATTGCTGGAAGTGCATTGCCCGTCCGTGCGGCCTGATTGGGTGCGGACAACCGATCTGGTGATGATCGATGAGGATGGATATGTCTTTCATCGCGGACGGCATGATGGCGCGATCGTGCGCGGGGGCTTCAAGATATTGCCTGAACGGGTGGTCGCTGTGCTGCGCCAGCATCCGGCTGTTGTCGATGCTTCGGTGGTGGGTATCCCCGACGCGCGGTTGGGCGCGGTGCCGGTGGCGGCGGTCGAACTGAGCCGGAGCGCCGGGGCGGTAGATGAACAGGCGCTGCTGGCGCATGTGCGGGCCGAACTGCCGCCGACGCATGTGCCGGTGGAGATCCGGATCGTGGACGCGCTGCCGCGCACGCCGTCGCTGAAGGTCAGCCTGACCGAAATCAAGAAGATGTTCCTGGCCGACGCCGCATGAGCGGGCGCGCGCAACGAAGAGGATGGAGAGGATGAGCGTGTCATTGCTGGGCCTGGAAGGAAAGAAGGCGCTGATCGTCGGTGGCGGCCGTGGCATGGGCGAGGCAAGCGCGCTGCTGCTGGCGGAGGCGGGGTGCGATGTCGCCGTGCTGGACAGCGTCATGGAGCGGGCCGAGCAGGTCGCGAGCGAAGTGCGGGCGATCGGGCGCGCGGGCATAGCGATCGAGGCCGATATTTTGGATGAGGCATCGGTCAAGAAAGCCGTGGCGGATGCGGAAGGCGCGCTGGGCGGGCTCGACATATTGGTGACGATCGTGGGTCAAGCGCTGTTCAAGCCGCTGCTCGACGTGACGCTGGAGGAATGGGATCATGATCAATCCCGGAACCTGCGCTATTTCTTCGTGACGGCGCGCGCGGTCGCCCAGTCCATGATTGCGCGCGGGGTGGGCGGTTCGCTGATCTGCATCGGGTCGGTCGATGGCGCGGTCGGATCGCCGATGCATGCTCCTTATGGCGCGGCCAAGGCGGGCCTCATGCATCTGGTGAAGTCGATGGCGACCGAATGGGGGCGGCATGGCATTCGCGCCAATGCCGTGGCTCCGGGGAGTATCACCACGCCACGCTTGCCTGAAACGGCGGAATCGCGGGCGCTGATGGAGGCGAGCGTGTTGCCGATCGGGCGGCCGGGGACGACGCGGGACGTGGCTGGGGCTGTGCTGTTTCTGGCGTCGGGACTATCGGAATATGTGACGGGCCACAGCCTGTTCGTGGATGGTGGGTGGATGGCCGCCAACCATTTCGACCCGCGGGTGATGGCGACCAAGAAGAGCAACGAATAGCGGCTCAGTCGGTCGGGAAGGACATGATCGCCGCCAGGCATGCGTCGAAGGCGTCATGCTGGGGCCAGTGGCCGCTGCCGGGCAGGCGGACTTCTTGCACGTTGGGGATATGGGCGAGTAGGTCGGCGGGCAGGCCGGAGGGCCAGCTGCGGTCGCCATAAAGGAGGAGGGTCGGGCAGGCGACGTTGCGCCACAATGCCCGGACATCCTCCATGGAGATGTCGGGAAATGCCCAGACGGCGAGATAGGGATCATGCTTCCACTGCCATCCAGCCCTGCCAGCCCGACGCAGACCCTGGCGCGTCATGTGCCGTGCCTGCGCAGGGGTGAGGAAGGCATGGCGTTCCCGCATACGCTCGACCGCTTCGTCCACGGACGCGAAGATGCGCGGGGCGGAAAGGGAAGCGGCGCGGCGCTCTTCAAGCCAGTTGCGGGCGGTTTGTTCGACGCTTTGGCTGAAGCGATAGGCTTCGATATCGGGAGGCGCGCCAATGGCTTCGATCGCGACGATGCGTCTTATCGTTTCGGGATAGGTTGCGGCAAAGCGCAAGGCGATGTGTGCGCCCAGGGAGTGGCCGATCAGGATGGCCTGACGCTGCGGACCCAGCGTCAATTGTTCGGCAAGCGCGGCGAGATCGGACAGATAGGCCGCGAAGTCGTAGCGCCCGTCCTGCGACCAGCTGCTGTCGCCATGGCCGCGAAGGTCGGGGGCGATCACATGGTAATCGGGAAGCAGTGCGTTCGCCAGCGCGTCCCAGCTGCGGCTATGGTCCCGGCTGCCATGAAGGAGGATGGCGAGCGGCGCGCCTTCATGCGTCCATTCGGTATAGCTGAGCGGCATGCGGCCATTGCGAAAGCGGCGCTTTACAGGCTTCGTGCTGATGTGGGGGCGACTTTGTCTGTCGTGCATGGTTGCAGTGTAGAGAGGAGCGAAGCTGTGCTGGCGACCGGCAATGGCGGCTTTCCATATTCGCGTAATGGATCGCGGCGGAGCGGATTTCCCACGCTTGAATCCATGGTGCGCCAGGAATATGGTGGGGAATAGCAAAATCCGGGTGTTCGGCAGCGCCGACGCTGGCAAGAAGTGCGTAGGAGGCGGGATGAGCGCTAACTCACAGGCGGAAGGCAGGTCTGGCGGCAGAGGCAGCGTGAAGTCGTGCCTGCGGACGCTGGAGGTGCTGGAATATTTCATGAAGTCGGGCGAGCCTGCGCGCACGATCGAGATCAGCGAAGCATTGGGCATCCCCAATTCAAGCGCTGACGAAATCTTGCGCACGCTCGCGAGCACTGGCTATCTTACCTATAATCAGGCGACGAAGCTCTATGCGCCATCCTACAAGTTGGTCGCGAATGCTTCGGCGATCGAACAGAGCTTTTTTGGAAGCGGCCGGATCAATGAAGTGATGGAGGATATGCGGCGGGAGACCGGCGGATCGGTCTTCGTCACGCAGCAAAATGACTGCTGGTCGGAGAGTGTCGCTGAAATGTCCGGCGGCTGGGCGGCGAAGCCTGACGCTGAACCTTATTATTCCACTGAGATGATCTGTTTCCAGCACAATAGCTGGCGGCCGGGCACCAATTTTGCGGCGGCGATGCTGGCGCAGCAATCCAATGTCGACATCATCCAGCTCGCGACACGGACGCAGCGGCTGGGCCTGGGTCCGAAGGGGCCGACGCTGATGAAACATCTGGTGGACCGGATTTCAACGACGCGGGCGCGCGGGTTTGCGCTGTGCCGCCGGAGCGCGACCATTCCGGTGGACTCGATCGCCATGCCGCTGCGGGTGCCGCATGGCGTTGCTTCCTATGCGATCGGCGTGGTGGGCGATCCGCTGTTCGTGAACGACAATGATGTGCGGCAGATGCTGTCGGGCATGCAGTCGGTCATCTACCGCTATAATGATCGCATTCGCCGGAACGGGGCGGCGAGCATCCAATAAGGAGACGGCCTTTCCTGTGCCGCCCCTTAGGGCCGATCGACATTCAGTTCTGGCGGCCTGCAAATGGCGGCTCTCCGCGCTTCCGGTGCTCACGTACTGTGAGTACGCTGCGCTCCGGGTCGCGGAAAACCACCATTTTCGGCTCGCCATCTCCTGAATGTCGATCGGCCCTAGTTTTCAAAGCTGGTCGGTGTAGCTGTCGGTGCCCGGAATCGTCGGGATGAAGGGCGAGGCTATCGCGATGCGGCCGATGCCGCTTTCCTCGATTGCTTGGGCGAGCGGCACATAGGCGGAGTCCCAGACGGTTTTGGGGTCCTCGATCGAGAAGCTGAGGAAGACGGCGCGGTCGTTCTCCTCAACCGGTACATCCTTGGGGCTGGTGGGATCAAGCGGCAGGGGGGAGCCGGTCAGCGCCACATCGCCCGGCAGGTTGCGGGCGCGCAGCAGGGCGGAGAGGTCCGCGCTGGTCTTGCCCGGATTGAGATCGACGATGAAGGCGACGAGGCCGCCATAGGGGCGGTCGAGCGCCAGTTCGATCGGCATGGCGCTGCCCGGCGCATTATATTCCGCGTCGAAATTGTAGAAGCTGGTGTGGATATGGTCCCGTTCCTTGAACATGCGGCCGGTGGCATGGAGGTCATTGACCTGACGAACGGCCCATGCGTCCCAATCCTTATGATGGCCGTCCAAAATCCAATAGAGCGCGAGATAGGAGCCCTTCGACATGTCCATGGTGCCTGAACCGAAGCGCTTGGTCTTTTCCGCGCGGGTGGCGACATAGCGCGCGCCCGAGACGGTGTAGGCGCCGATCATGCAGCCGCTGTAGAAATGATCGCGCTCATACCAGCGATTATAGGCTACCTCATGGCCGGGGCGCGGCTCGACCATGGTGAAGAGCAGGGAGCCGAGGCGTATGGGACGGTCGGCGCGGGCTATGTCAGCCCGTTCGTACAAGGTTTCGCAGCTTTGCATGGGCCTCTCCTGAAAATGATGGCTTCACTGAAGCGGGGCAGGCGGCGGTGTTAAAGCGGGGCTGCGCCTCTTCCGGGTTGGCGGAAGCTCGCGAAGCTCTAGCGGCCTGCGAGGGCGCGATAGGCGGGATGGCCTATGTCTCTCAGCACATCGAGGTGGCGGGGTGTCCAGCCCAGTTCCCGGCGGGTGCGGGGGCTGCGGGAGCGGCTGCATGTCGCCATGCCGATCAGCGTTTCGAACTTTCCCCAGCGGCGAACGCCTTCGGTGAAGTCGATGCTGCGCGCCTCTATGCCGAGGTCACGGGCTACCGCTTCGGCCAGAGTGCGGTTGTCCAGCTCGCCTGCGACGGCGTGATAAAGGGCGCCGGGTGAACCTTGTTCCAGCGCCAGGCGGTAGACTTCTGCCAGATCATCGACATGGACGTTGGAGTACAGGTTGAGGCCCTGCCCAAGATAGCCGACTTCGCCCGTGCGCCCGGCGTCGCTGTAGAACATGCGCAGATGGCCGCAGCCGCCATGCCCCCAGATCATCGGGGGCCTGATCACCATGGCGCGCACCCCGCCCGATGATCCTGCGCGGCGGACGATATTTTCCGTGTCGAACCGGAGGCCAATATATTTGGAGGGTTCGAACGGGTCATCCTCGGCGAAACTGTCTTCGCTCCATAGCCCGTCGGTGCGTTGCGACAGAAGGCCGGTGCCGCTGGTGAAGATGAACTGATGACCGCGTCCGTCAGCTGCATTGAGCAAGCTTCTGACCGTGTCATGTTCCTGCTGAAGGAGCAGTTGGGCGGCGTAGATGGTGGCGTCGTGCTGGCGCAGCATGTCGATGACGGCGTCCAGATGCGACAAATCACCCTGTAGATGGGTTATGCCATGATCGATAAGCGCGCGATCGCCTTCGCTTGTGCGGCTGAGGCCGCTCACCTGATGGCCGGACGCCGTAAGGCGCCGGGCGATGTGCGATCCGAGATAGCCGGTCGCGCCGAGGACGAGAATGCGCATCGGGTTCCTTCCGTGAGCAAGGAAGCAACAGCGATCCACCCGGCGTCAAGAGTCCAGCCATGGGTTCCGGAGAGGCGGAGGCGGTTAGAGCGAGCTGACGAGATGGCCGCCGTCTACGACCAGTTCCGCGCCCGTGATGTAGGAGCCAAGGTCCGACGCGAGCAGGAGCAGGGCGCCGTCCAGATTTACCGGGCTTCCTATCCGGCGCTGCGGTATTCGGTTGATCATCGCCTTGCCTGCGTCCGTTCCCCAGAAATGCTCGTTCAAGGGCGTTACGATGTAGCCGGGGCACAGGGCGTTCACGCGGATATCGTAGCGCGCCCATTCCAGCGCCATGACCTTGGTCATCTGCACCAAGGCGGCCTTTGAAATGGCATAGGGGCCAAGCTGTGCGCCCTGCCGAAGGCCAAGGATGGACGCGATGTTGATGATGCTGCCCGGCCGACCGGCCGCAATCATGGCGTGCGCGGCCCCGCGCGCGACCAGATAAGCGCCGCGCGCATTGGTATCCATGACGCGATCCCATTGCGACGCATCCTGATCAAGCATTGGACCAGCGCTTACGACGCCCGCATTGTTGATCAGGATGTCGACGGCGCCGACCTCTTCCCACAAGCGATCGACGGACGCGGCGTCCTGTACGTCGAGCGAGATGGCGCGCGCGTGGGGGAGCGATGCGGCAAGGCTTTCCAACTGGTCGCCACGCCGGGCGGCGAGGACCAGCTGAACACCCTCAGCAGCGAGCGTGCGCGCGAAGTGCGCGCCGAGTCCGCTGCTCGCCCCGGTGATGAGCGCGGTCCTGCCCGCCAGGCTGAAGGAGAGAGGCATCAGGCTGCCAACGCTTCTTCCGGTTCCGGCGGGAAGATGGACGGCTTGCCGGGATCATAGGTCTGGACCAGCAGGCGGATGAACTGTTGATCGGTGAGCGGATCGCTGGGCACTTCGAAAGTGGCGCCGCGTGCGCGAAGATCGGTGATCAGCATGTCGAATACTTGATCATGGCTGATGTCGTCGGTGTGGTCGAGCGACTGTTTGAGTTCGCGATAGTCCATGAAGATGTCCGCGCCCCAGTGGATGAGGAAGCGGAACTCGTCTTCCGGTATCTTCTGGATGACTTTGCCGTCCGTGGTGATCTGCCAGCCATTGGGATCTTCGGGATCGGCGCTCATGAGCGAATTGATCGCGAGCCCTTCGGGTCGGCGCAGGGCGGCGGGGCCGCTGGCTTCTGCCGTGTGGTACATCATTTCATTTTCAACGACGACCGCGCGGCTCCACATCGGCGCCTTGATCTGGGCGGGCTGGCCCTGCGGGCCATCAGGCCAGTAGTTGAAGCCGCCGCCGACCTTGCCCTTATAATACCAGGTGATCACCTGCGCCTTTTTCGCGCGCCAATGTTCGAACAGGCCGGACTTCACCATGATGTTCATCAGCCATACCGGCGATGTCTGCATGGAGATGCCACGGAAGCGGGTGCCGTCGACATGGGGCGCCCCAGCGCCGGGACACGGCCCCTGAATGTTGAACAGCATATTTTCGGGCCGGGCGTACTCGGCCTTCCAATATCCCCGAACCAGATCGAGGAATTTCTTGTTGAAGAAGCAGTCTTCGATATCAGGATGCTGGACTGTCGATCCTTGCGCGAGATAGCCACGGAATACCGGCGAAAGGAACATGTCCCATGTGGGGGTAAAGCCTGGGGGAAGGCCGCCCGAGGTCGTCGCAACGACTTCTTCGGGTGACTTGAAATGTTGTGCCAGGATCAACGACCAGGGGCCGTTTTCCCGCACGACGTTCAGCATGCGGCGATGCTGGTCGTCGGTATAGGCGCTTTCGATGATCTGGGGCGGGGCCACTGGGCGGAACTGGGTGGTCATGTGAACTCTCCTGAGTACCTGCATCGCCGACCGCCCCTTAATTTGTAGACAGGGAAAGCTGAGGCGGCTCGCTAACCAAGTGAGTCCTAACTTATTCCGGCCCTCGCTGCAAGTTATGACAACGATTGATGTATTTCATGTGGGGCCGCTGACCGGCGTTTGGGGCAGCCATTCGCGAACCGCGGTTTTCAGCAGCTTGCCGTTGGCATTGCGAGGAAGCGGCCCCTCCACAATGTAGACATGGTCGGGCACCTTGTAGTCAGACAGATGCCGTGCGCAGAAGTCGCGCAGGCTCGCGCCGTCTGCCTGGTCGGGTGCGACAACGAACGCTTCGACCCGTTCGCCCAGGACAGGGCAGGGCCTGCCGATCACGACGGCCTCGGTGACGGCCTCATGCGACATGAGCATGTTTTCGACCTCGACCGAATAGATTTTGAAGCCGCCGCGATTGATCATGTCCTTCATCCGGTCGAGCACGCGGATATAGCCGTTCGCGTCCATCGTGCCGATGTCACCCGATTTCCAATAGCCGGCGGTAAAGCCCCGTTCCGTTGCTTCGGGGTTGTTCCAGTAGCGCGGTATCGTCATCGCGCCCGCGATCCAGATTTCTCCCTGATCCCCGCGTGGGAGTTCGCGGCCTTCCCCATCCATGATGATGATGTCGGCATAAGGCAGGGCCTTGCCGACCTTGTCCGGATGAGCGGGACAGTCGCCAAGCGGCATCATGACGGCCGGGGAGGAGGTTTCGGTCGATCCGTAGATGTTCACCAGCGTCAGTTGCGGGAGCTGTACGGCAAGTGTTTCGATGCTGGATTCGGCCATGGGCGCTCCGCCAAACGCGCCAATGCGCCAGCTCGACAGGTCGAAGTCCGCGAAATCGGGCTCCATCAGGCATAGCTTGTACATGGCCGGGACCATGACGACGTAGCTCATACGTTCGGCCTGCGCGAGTTCCAGAAAGGGGCGGGCCTTGAACGCATGCTGCATCACCACCTTCCCCGCGACCCGGATGCTGAGCATCAGGATGAGGCCGATCCCGGTGACGTGCGAGGCAGGGACCGCGAGGACCATCGACTCGCCATCCTTCAATTGCAGGTGCTGCTGGCTGCCGATGCAGATGGTGACGATGCCGAGATGCGTGAGAACCGCGCCCTTGGGGCGGCCCGTGGTGCCGGAGGTGTAGAGGATGCAGAAGGGGTCATCTTCGCCAACGGCCGATCGGTGGGGGGCGTCGGTCAGCGCTTCGGGTGCGGTTTTGGACCAATGGGCGGCTTCGTCGGAATAGCGGAGCCAGTGGCGCAGTTGGGGGTGGTCGGAGCGGCCGGGCAACTGGTCTTCCAGCGCATCGTCATAGATGATGGCTGCGGCGCCGCTGTCGTCCAGCACATAAGCGGTTTCCGGCGCGCGCTGGCGGATATTCATGGGCACGGCGATCAGGCCGAGTCTTGCTGCCGCCAGTAGCAGGGTGGAATAATCGGCGCGGTTGGACAGCAGGATGGCGAGCCTGTCGCCCGTCGCGAGGCCGAGAGATGTCAAACGCGCGGCGCAGGCGGCGACGCGGGCGGCGAGAACGGCGTAGCTCCACCGATCGTTGCCATCGACCAGTGCGATCGCGTCGGGTGACCGGCTGACGGCGTCCAGGAACATGGCGTAAATGTCTGCGGGGCGATCCTGATGACAATTGACCAGCCTGCCGTGATGCACTTCCTTGCGGAGTTGCAGATGCTTCATCTCTTTATCGGTCCTCTCCGTGCGACCTGCCCTGCTATGACGGGCACGAAAGCTCTTATATGGCTTTCTAATTACACCTTGCATTGCGGTTCTTCCCTTGGCAAGCGCCAAGAAACGAGAGGCGCGGAGACAAGCCATGGCAGATCATGAGGGTGATGCGGCGATTGCTCGAAGGGTCGAGAATTTCGTCCGCGACGTGGTCGTTCCTTATGAAACGGATGGCCGTCGGGACGATCATGGTCCGCTGGATGCGCTGGTGCAGGAAATGCGCGGCAAGGCACGAGAAGCGGGTGTCCTGACGCCGCATATCCGCGCGGACGGAACGCATCTTAGCCACCGGGCGACGGCGCGGGTGCTGCGCGCTTCGGGATTGTCGCCGCTGGGGCCGCTCGCCTGCAACACCAATGCGCCAGACGAAGGCAATATGTTCCTGTTGGGCAAGGTCGCTACGGCAGAGCAGAAGAGCCGCTACCTCGATCCGATGGTTGCGGGGAATGAGCGCTCCTGTTTCCTGATGACCGAACTTGCGACGGAAGGCGGGACTGGGTCGGACCCGTCGATGATGCAGACCCGGGCGCGGCTGGAGGGCGGTGAATGGGTGATCAATGGACGCAAGGCTTTCGCGACCGGATTTGCTGGAGCCAGCTTTGCTATCCTGATGGCGAAGACGGAGCGGGATGACGGCGCGGCGGCTGCGACTATGTTCCTGGTGCCGCTGCCGCACCCCGCGCTGGTGCAGGAACGGCTGATCGGCACGATCGACAGCTCGATGCCGGGCGGTCATGCGGTGGTGAAGGTTGATGATTTGCGCCTGCCGCCCGAGGCCGTGCTGGGCGCGCCGCATGAGGGGTTCGCCTATGCGCAGGTCCGGCTGGCTCCCGCGCGGTTGACGCACTGCATGCGCTGGCTGGGCGCTGCGACGCGCGCGAATGAGATTGCGACGGACTATGCGGTCAAGCGGCAGGCGTTCGGCAAGCCGCTGATCGACCATGAGGGCGTTGGCTTCATGCTGGCGGACAACCTCATCGACCTGAAGCAGTGCGAGTTGATGATCGATTGGTGTGCGGATGTGCTGGACGCCGGGGACAAGGCGATCACGGAAAGCTCCATGGCCAAGGTGGCTGTGTCGGAGACGCTGTTTCGGGTGGCTGACCGGTGCGTCCAGGTGATGGGCGGGACTGGGGTCAGCCATGACACTATCGTGGAGCAGGTATTCCGCGAAATCCGCGCCTTCCGCATCTATGACGGGCCGACCCAGGTGCATAAATGGTCGCTTGCCAAGAAGATCAAGCGCGAGGCGTTGGCGAAGTCATGAATGCCGAGGAACTGAACGCCGGGCTGTCCGAAGTGCGCGAGGCGCATCGGTTCGATGAGGGCGCGTTGCGAGCATGGCTGAAGGAGCATGTGCCCGAGGCGGAAGGGCCGCTGACCGTGCGGCAGTTCAAGGGCGGGCAGTCCAATCCGACCTTCAGGCTGGACGTTCCGGGCCGTTCCTTCGTCATGCGCCGCAAGCCGCCCGGCGTTACGGTGCCCGGCGCCCATGCCGTGGATCGCGAGGCGCGGGTGATCGCGGCGCTGGGCAAGGAAGGTTTTCCGGTGCCCCGCATCTACGGGCTTTGCACGGACGATGCGGTAATCGGCAGCTGGTTCTATGTCATGGAGTGCGTCGAAGGGCGTGTGTTCTGGAACTCGCGGTTCGAGGCGGTCGCGGCGGAAGAGCGGGTCGCCTATTTCGACGCGATGAACGCGACTTTGGCGCAGCTTCACAATTTCGATCCCGTGGCTCTGGGCCTTGATGATTTCGGGAAGAAGGGCAATTATTTCGAGCGGCAGATCGCACGATGGTCGCGCCAATATCTGAATGACGAGGCGGCTGGCCGCGACGTCAATATGGACCGGTTGATCGAATGGCTGCCAGCGAATATTCCCGCTGGGGATGAAAGCCGGATCGTCCATGGCGATTATCGGGCCGATAATATGGTGTTCCATCCGACCGAGCCACGCGTCGTGGCGGTGCTGGATTGGGAGCTTTCGACGCTTGGCCATCCGTTGGCGGATTTCGTCAATCACCTGATGATGTACCGGCTGCCGCCCGCCATCTTGTCTGGCCTGCGGGGCGCCGATTTCGCCGCGCTGAAACTGATGCCCGAGGAGGAGTATATCGCCGCCTATTGCCGCAGGACCGGGCGGGACGGGATCGACCATATGGGCTTTTACCGCGCTTTCGCTCTTTTCCGGCTTGCGGCCATCTATCATGGCATTAAGGCAAGGGCACTACGCGGAACGGCCGCATCGGCGCATGCAGAAGAACTGGCGGCGCAATATCCCCTGCTCGCCCAATTGGGATGGAGCGAGGCGGAAGCGGCCTGATCAAAGGGGAATGGTGGAATGAAGACCCGGATTACCGAGCTTACTGGCACGCGCTATCCCATTATTCAGGGTGGCATGCAGTGGGTGGGCCGCGCCGAGTTGGCTTCGGCGGTGTCCAATGCTGGTGGCCTCGGCATCCTGACGGCGCTGACGCAGCCGACGCCTGAAGCGCTGGCGGCCGAGATCGAGCGGTGCCGCACGATGACGGACAAGCCGTTCGGCGTGAACCTGACCATATTGCCGACCGCGCAGCCGGTTCCCTACGAAGCCTATGCCGAAGTCATTGCTGGATCGGGCGTTGGCGTGGTCGAGACAGCCGGGCGCAGTCCCGCCGAGTTCATCGCTCGTTTCAAGCAGGCGGGCGTCAAGATCGTGCATAAATGCACCGCCGTCCGCCACGCGCTGTCGGCCCAGCGTGCAGGCGTCGATGCCGTGTCGATCGACGGGTTCGAAGCGGCGGGGCATCCGGGCGAGGATGATATTCCGGGCATGGTTCTGATCCCCGCTGCGGCCCGGGCGCTGGACATTCCGATCCTGGCGGCGGGCGGCATGGCGACCGGGCGCAGCATGGCGGCGGCGCTGGCGCTGGGCGCGGAAGGCGTGACCATGGGCACCCGTTTCATGCTGACCAAGGAAGCGCCGATCCATGAGGCGATCAAGCAGGCGGTGGTGCAGGGAACGGAGCGCGATACGACGCTGATCTTCCGCCAGCTACGCAACACGGCGCGCGTCTTCCGCAATGCCGTCGCCGAGGAGGTGAACGTCAAGGAACGGGAGCCCGGTGCTACCTTCGAAGATATTCGGCCGCTGGTCGCCGGTGCGCGGGGACGCGCTGCGCTGGAGAGTGGCGAAGTGGATGGCGGGCTGGTCTGGGCCGGGCTTGGCATCGGCCTGATGGACGACATTCCGACATGCGCCGAACTGATCGAGCGCATCGTGGGCGAATGCCGCGAGGCGCTGGGTCGCGCCGTGGCGCTGACCGGGGAGGCATGAACATGAGCTACAATACAATCCGCTATGAGGTCGAGGATGACGGCGTCCTGCTGCTGACGCTTAATCGACCGGACAAGCTGAACGCCTTTACGGTCGAGATGTGCGAAGAGTTGGTCGACGCCTATGGCCGGGCGAGCCAGGATGATGCGGTGCGCGTGATCGTGGTGACGGGCGAGGGCCGTGCTTTCTGCGCAGGCATGGATCTGTCGGTCGGCGGCAATGTCTTTGGTCTGGACGAAAGCATGACGCCGACCATGGAGGATTTGCGCGAGCGTGGCGATGATCCGGCGATCCTGAAGGGCGTGCGGGACACGGGCGGTCGCGTGGCGATGGCGATGTATGATTGCCTGAAGCCGATCGTGGGCGCGGTGAATGGTGCGGCGGTGGGTATCGGCTCGACCATGCTGCTGCCGATGGATTTCCGCTTCGCATCGGACAAGGCGCGCTTCGGCTTTGTCTTTGGACGGCTGGGCATCACGATGGAGGCGTGTTCGTCCTTCTTCCTGCCGCGCATTGTCGGTTTGGAGCAGGCGATGGAGTGGGCGTACAAGGCCGATATCTTCGATGCCGCCGAAGCGCATGACAAGGGACTGGTGCGCGGCGTGTTCCCGGCCGAGACGCTGGTCGAGGAGGCGAAGGCCTTTGCCCGATCACTGGTCAAGGACCGTTCGCCCGTTTCGATCGCGCTGATCCGCCAGATGCTGAACCGCAACAGCGCGCAGCCCGATCCGTGGCAGGCGCATCTGACCGAATCGCTGGCGGTATTCTACACCAGTCAGGCGGACGGCCGCGAAGGGGTTCGCGCCTTCAATGAAAAACGGCCAGCGGACTTCACGGGGAAGGCGTCGCAGATGCCGCCCTTCTTCCCCTGGTATGGCGAAAAATAATTCAACGGAGAGGATTGAGATGATCACGCTGGAAGACAAGATCGCGATTCAGGAATTGATCGCCCGTTTCACCCGCTGTTCCGACTTTGGCGATTGGGAAGGCGTTGCCTCCCTCTTCACGCCCGAGGTTGTGACGGAGATGGAGGGCCTGCCCATCCGCTATGAAGGCGTCGAGGCTCAGGTTGAACATGCCAAGGAGTCGGCCAACCAGACCGAAGGCAAGAACCGCCACTATAACTTCAACATGATCGTGTTCGAGAAGGACGACGCAGTATATGCGGAATATGCCTTCATGAACGCCAACGCAGGGCATGCGCCGATGAGCGCCAAGATCGTCGTAACTGGCCGTCAGCGGGATACGGTGGTGAAGACAAGCGACGGGTGGAAGATCGCGCGCCGCTTTGTTCAGTTCGACCAGTCGTTCAGCCTTGATTTCTAAGCCACGGAGGAACGGTCGTGGACATTAAGAATTTGTGCGCTGTCGTCACCGGCGGCGCTTCGGGGCTGGGCAGTGCGACTGCGGAAAGGCTGTCCGAGCTTGGCGCTCGCGTGGCGATTTTCGACTTGAACGAGGAAGCTGGCGCGTCGCTCGCCGAACGGTTGGGCGGCAGCTTCCATAAGGTCGATGTGACCAGCGCCGAGTCCGTCGATGCGGGCCTGGCAGCGGCCGAAGCGAAGCTGGGGACGCCGCGTGTGCTGGTGAACTGCGCCGGTGTGGCGCCGGGCTTTCGTGTCGTGGGTAAGGATGGTTCGCCCCATCCGCTGGACGCGTTCCGCAAGGCTGTCGAGATCAACCTGATCGGCAGCTTCAACGTCATTTCGCGCTTTGCCGCCCTGCTCTCCGGCGCAGGAGTGGATGGCGAAGAAGCGGGCGTGATCGTCAATACGGCGTCGGTCGCCGCCTTTGATGGGCAGATCGGCCAGGCTGCTTACGCAGCGTCCAAAGGCGGTGTCGTGGGCATGACGTTGCCGATCGCGCGCGATCTGGCGCAACATCGCATTCGGGTGATGACGATCGCGCCGGGCATTTTCCTGACGCCGATGCTGCAAGGCCTGCCGCAGGCGACGCAGGATTCGCTGGGCAAGCAGGTGCCGCACCCGTCGCGGCTGGGTAAACCAGCAGAATTTGCGAAGCTGGTTCAGAATATCATTGAAAATCCGATGCTGAACGGAGAGGTGATCCGTCTGGACGGCGCGATCCGCATGGGACCGCGCTGACCGTTCGCCATCTAAGAAGGATTGCTGCCATGATCGAGACTAGCCCGGACGTCATCAGCCTGCCGGAAACCGAGGCTAAGCTGCGCGAATTTGTCGAGCAGGGCGTCATATCGGGCGGCATCCTTGCGTGGGGAACCGCGGATGGTCCGGTTCGCTACCATGGCGAAGGCGTACTGGGCTATGCGCGCAAGGATGGCGTGGACGAGCGGTCCATCTTCCGCGTTTTTTCCCAGTCGAAGCCGATCACCGGCATCGGCGCGATGATGCTGATCGAGGATGGCGTTATCGGGCTGGACCAGCCGATCGGCGAAATACTCCCGGCGTTCGCCGAGATGCGCGTCATTGAGGGTGATGACCCGGAAGTGACGCGGCCTGCGGTTCGCCCGATCACTATCCGCCACCTGCTGACCCATACGGCGGGCTTTGGCATGGACGGCATGACGCTCGGCGAGCTCTACACGAAGCATGGCGTGGCGCCGGGTTCACGGGAGTGGGTGCCGGGTCCGGGCGATCTCCCGGTGCCGGAAACGCTTGCCGAATTGGGCGAGCGTATCGCCGCGCTGCCCTTGGCGACCGATCCCGGCACACGGTTCGATTACAGCGTCGCGCTGGACGTGCTTGGGCTGGTGATCGAAGTGGCGTCGGGCATGCCGTTCGAAACCTTCCTGAAGACGCGCCTGTTCGATCCACTGGGCATGGTGGACACGGGCTTTGCCATCACGGCGGATCAGGCCGCCCGCTTTGCCGATCTTCCCCAGCAGCAGGAGGATGGCGCATGGGCATTGGCCGATGATGCGGCGGACAGTCTCTATGCGCGGCCTTATTATCCGTCCGGCGGCGGCGGCATGGTGTCGACGGCGCATGATTATTCGCGTTTTGCCGCCATGCTGCTCAGCGAGGGGGAGCTGGACGGCGTACGCATTCTGAAGCCGGAGACGGTGCGGATCGCACGGTCGAACCTGCTGCCCGACGCGGTGACGCATGTGGACGTGCCGATCGGTTATACGCTGTCGAACGTCGGCATGGGCGCAGGCATGTCCGTATCGCTGAAGGCGAGTGAGCAGACCAACAGCTTCTTTGACTGGCCGGGTTCGGTGCCAGCGGGTGTGTTCGGTTGGCCGGGTGCTGCGGGGACGGCATGCTGGATGGACCCCGAACGCAAGTTCTTCCTCCTGTATCTCACGCAATATTGGCCGACCTGGTTGAACGGCAGCATGCGGCCTGAGATTGTCGCGGCGGCCTATCGCGATCTGGAGAAGCAATAAGGAGGAACGCTGCCATGCCGATATTGGACAATGACGCCGACTTCACGCCCCGGCTGGGATCGCCCGGCACTGGCGTCGTGATCACGGGCGGAGCTTCCGGTATCGGACTGGCGGCGGCGCATGCGCTGGCTGCCGTCGGTCGGCCGGTCGCCCTGTGGGACATCAATGCGGAAGGTGCGGCCGGATCGGCGAGCATCATCGAGAGCCGCTATGGCGTGCGCGCGGCGGGTTTCAGCGTCGATCTGCGCAACCCGCAGGCCGTAACCCCCGCCGCCATCGCGACACGGGCGGCGATCGGCGCGATCGGTGGCATCGTGCACTGCGCGGGCACGGCCGAAGCCACGGGCATCGACGGAGTGACGCCGGAAAACTGGGATGCGGGACTGGCGCTGCATGTCCGGTCGATCGTCCTGATGACCCAGGCTTTCCGCGAAGATCTGCGCGCTTCGCCGGGGAGCGCCATTGTCGCATTGTCATCCATCAACGCGACGCTGGGCAACGGGATGATCCCGATCTACAGCGCGGCCAAGGGCGCGGTGATATCGCTGGTCCATTCGATGGCGGATGAGCTGGCTGCTGATGGGGTGCGCATCAACGCGGTTAGCCCCGGCATGATCGATACGCCGATCATTGCGGAGACGAAGGCCCATTTGCCGGGGCATTTCGAGCGGCGGATCATGCTGGGCCGCTATGGCGCGCCGGAAGAACTGGGACGCGTTATCCGTTTCCTGATGTCGGATGAAGCGAGTTACATGACGGGCGCGGAGATCGTCGTGGACGGCGGCAACATCAACTCGCAACGGCAATAGGACTGCCATCGCACCGCGCTAGGGAAGAGGGCGCTGCGGTCAGGTTAGCCGTAGCCGACCCGCAGCAGCGCCCCGGCACGCCTTAGAGGCGGTTCACTTCCTTGGCGGTCAGGCTGGTGACCAGACCCTTTTCCGCGGCGGTGAGCGTCGTCACCGGGATGACCACGAAACGCCCGCTGTAGATGATCTGGACGCCGGTCGTTTCGCCAGCGTTATTCTTCAGGACGCGGTCGATAAAGCCGACCTTGCGGCCGTCGACCGTCTTCACAAGTGCATTGGTCTTGATCGCGGGCGCGTCAGCGGCGATCGCCGCAGCGGAAAGCGAGAGCGACAGAGCCGCCGCGAAGGCAAAAGAAAGCTTCATGATAATCCCCTTGTGGATAGACAAGGGGCCGATAGCACGCTGTAAAACGAATAATAAGACACCCTGTGTTGCAAAAAATGCAATTTGCGTTTCGGGTTCGGAATTTGGCGGATATGGGATGGGATCGGCGGCTGACAGCGCCTGATGAATGGAATGGGGAGGTTTCAGCCGGGATGATTGGTGTGCTCTTTCACCTTCACGAATGGCGGTTCGCATGACCGGGCAGACGCGTGAGTCGGGGCCGCGCCTTGCGGCATTTTCCGTGACCAGCATCGCGACCGGCGGGTTCAATATTCCGCTCCAGACCTATTTGCCTGCCTTTTACGCGACGGTGATCGGGATGGACCTGGCGACCGTCGGGCTGGTCTTCATGATCAGCCGCCTGTGGAGCGCGGCAGCCGACCCCGTTATCGGATGGGCTTCGGACCACACACGCACACGCATTGGAAGGCGGAAACCCTGGATTTTGGGTGGCGGCATGCTGTTCCTTCTGTCGCTGCTCGCGGTCTTTTCCCCGCCTGCCGGAGCCACGCCGCTCTATCTTGGCGGGTGGCTTTTGCTGCTGTGCCTGGGGTGGACTGCCACGTCCACGCCGCTTTACGCCTGGGGCGGGGAGATGGCCTCATCGCCGGTCGAGCGAGCGCGTATCCAGGCCTATATCCAGACAGGGTCGTCCATCGGCATCTTTCTGGTGCTGGTATTGCCTGCCGTGCTGGACGCGCTGGGCCGGGGCAATCCTGAGATTCGGGTCGGATCGATGGGGGCGCTCGTCGCCGCTGTCCTTGCTGTTGGCATGGTGCTGATCGCCTTTCTCTTTCGCGAGCCGTCGCTGCCAGAACGCGCACCCGCAGGCGCGAACTGGCGGCAGGGGTTGAAAGCGGTGCTGACCGATGCAGCGCTCTGGCGGATCGTGGCGTCGGATTTCTTCGTCGCGCTGGGGCAGGGCTTTCGCACTGCCGTGTTCCTGTTCTTCGTGACGCGTTACATGGGCATGGCTTCACCGGCCATGCTGCTGATGCTGCAATATGCATTCGGCATGTTCGCAGCGCCGCTATGGGCGCGGATCAGTTACCGGTTCGGGAGGCTGAGAACGCTGATCATGGCCGAGGGCGTGCAGGTTGTGATCAACCTGATGGTCCTGTTCCTGACGCCGGATCGCATGTGGCTGTTCATCCTGCTGATCGTGGGACAGGGGCTGACGCAGGGATCGGGCAATCTGATGCTGCGGTCGATGATCTATGATGTGGCAGACCGTCATCGCGAGGGTAGCGGCGTGGAGCGGGCCGGGCTGTTTTCATCCGTGTTCAATGTGACGACCAACGCGGCCTATGCGGTGGCCGTGGGCATAGCCTTGTCCGTCGTGGGCTTGCTCGGATTTGATCCGCGGTCTTCAGGATCGGAAGGGGTGGCGGGCGTGCATCTGTTCTTCGCGATTGGCCCCGCCGTTGGGCATTTGCTGTCGATCCTTGTGATCAGCTGGAAGTGGGGAAACAAAGGTGGAAGGCTGGGCTCTGAAAGCCGCCTGCCTTCCGCTTGATCCTCAGATTCCGATGAAGGAGGGTTGCGTCAAAGGTCGATAACCTTTTCAGGGTTCATGATGCCATCCGGGTCGAGTGCCCGCTTGATCTGGCGCATCACCTCGACAGCGGCGCCATGCTCCGTAACGAGATGGGCTTTCTTGCCAATGCCGATGCCATGTTCGCCAGTGCAGCTGCCCTCCATGGCGAGAGCGATTTCGACGATCCGTTCCGACAAGGCCTTCGCCTTTTGCGTTTCCTCGGCCGAGTTCGGATCGAAGACGAGGATGACATGGAAATTCCCGTCGCCGACATGACCCACGATCGGTGCGGTAAGGCCACTTGCCTCAATGGCGCTGCGCGTTTCCTCTATACAGTCGCAAAGCCGTGAAATCGGGACGCAGACATCCGTTGCGATCGCCTTGCACCCTGGCCGCAGCGCGAGATTGGCGTAATGGACCTTGTGGCGTGCTTCCCAGAGGGCGGTTCGGTCCTCCGTCTTCGTCGCCCAGGTGAACTGTCCGCCGCCATTGTCGGTGGCGATCTGTCCGAAGTTTTCCGCCTGTTCCGCAACGCCCGCAGGTGTGCCGTGAAATTCCAGGAACAGCGTCGGACTTTCGCGATAGTTTGTCCGACTGTAAGCATTTATCGCGCGGATCTGTAGCGGATCGAGCAATTCGATACGGGCGACGGGAAGGCCGATCTGGATCGTCTGGATTACTGCGTTCACCGCGCCGCGCAATGTTTCAAATTCGCAAACGGCGGCGGAAACGGCTTCTGGCTGGCCATAGAGGCGCAAGGTGACTTCGGTGATGATACCGAGCGTGCCTTCGGACCCGACGAACAGCCCGGTGAGGTCGTACCCGGCCGCGGATTTACGCGCCCGCCCGCCGGTGTGGATGATCCGGCCATCGGCAAGCACTACCGTCAGCCCCAGCACATTCTGCCGCATGGTGCCGTAGCGAACCGCGTTGGTGCCGGAGGCGCGTGTCGAAGCCATGCCGCCGATGGACGCATCCGCGCCCGGATCGACGGGGAAGAACAGGCCCGTGACGCGCAACTCGCTGTTGAGCTGCTTCCGGGTGACGCCCGCCTGCACGGTGCAGTCCAGGTCTTCTGGACTGACGCGCAGCACCTGATTCATGCGGGAGAGGTCGATACAAAGACCGCCTCTTGCCGCCAGAAAATTGCCCTCCAGCGATGTGCCCGTGCCGTAAGGCGTGACGGCGATGCCCCGCTCCTTGCAGAAAATGACCGCTGCGGCCACTTCCTCCGTGGTGAGGGGGAAGACAACCGCGTCCGGGGGCATGGCCGGGTAGAAGGTCTCTGCCCGGCCATGATGATCGCGGATGGCGGCGCTATCGCTGAACCGATCGCCGAACATGGCGCGCAGGGCGGACCAGTCAGCTTGCGGGACATGTACCGCTGTTGCCATTTGCATCTCTCCCGTGGGTCAGTGACCCACGTTACAACGCTCCGGCATATTCCTCCACCGTGTTAGCTGGTGCGGTTTGAGCGCCCCTGACGAGCCGCCCCGGCCGCGCGCCGGTCGCGTTGTCGGTGCGGCGGATGGCTTCGCCCGAGACGATGGTGGCGACGAAGCCGGTGGCTTTCTGGTCCAGCCGCCTGCCGCCTGCCGGCAGATCATAGCGTATATGAGGAGCGTGGAGGCGCAGGGTCTCAAGATCGAGGATGTTGATATCCGCCTTGTAGCCGGGCGCAATCCTGCCCCGGTCGCGCAGGCCCATCGTCTCGGCCGGGCGTGAGGTGAGGGCGCGGACGGCCTGAGGGATGCTGAGCTTTGGTCCGGCTCGATCGCGGGTCCAGTAGGTCAGCAGGAAGGTGGGATAGCTTGCGTCGCAGATTGCCGCATAATGGGCGCCGCCGTCGCCCAATCCCATGACCGTGTCCGGATGCGTGATCAGGTCATGCACCGTGTCGAGGCTGCCATTATAGAAGTTGCCGAGGGTGTTGTAGAGCATCCCCCCGCCATCGCCGCCGTTCATCATGAGGTCGTAGGCGACTTCTTCCGGTGTGAGGTTCAGGCTGCGCGCTTGCGCTCCGACGCTGCTTTCCGCCGGAGGTTCATAGTTGGGCGGGTCGGAGAGCGGGAAGATCCAGTCCCAGTTCCGGGTCATCATCGCCAGGGGATGGCCCTCATGGGGCTGTTCCGCGATGAGTTTTGCGCGAAATTCCGGGTCGCGCAGATGCATGAGTTGTTGATCGAGCGGTAGAGCGGCGATCGCTTCATAGCTTGGGCAGAGCGAAAAGGGGTGGCTGGACAGTTCAAAGCCGCAGATCATGCCGACGGGGCGGGGGAGTATTTGCGGGCTGATCTTCAGGCCCTGCGCATTGGCTTCCTCGCAGATGCGGAGCGCGTCCTGCCAGACGGGCTCACCTGTATTGGAGGTGCCGAGCGTGAAGGTGGCTGGCCGGTTCGCTGCCTTTGCGACGGTGAGAAGGTGGGCAAGCTCGTCGGTCCAGCTGGAGAAGGGGGCGTCCAGCACCATCTGCAAGACGCCGGTATCCGCGTCCCGCATGGCGCCTGTAATGGCTTTGAGTTCCTCGACATCGGCCTGATAGCTGGGGATATTCTCTCCAGCCTTTGTGCGGTGGATGAGGAGGCGCGAGGTTGCGAAGCCGATCGCGCCCGCGTCCAAGGCTTCGCGGGTGAGGGCCTGCATCTTTTGCAGGTCGGCAGGGGTCGCGGCCTCGCGCTGCGCGCCGCGTTCGCCCATCACGAATACGCGCAAGGGGCTGTGCGGCAGAAGGGCGGCAATGTCGATGTCGCGGGGACGGCTTTCGAGGGCGTTCAGATAGTCTGGGAAGCTTTCCCAATCCCAGCTGAGCCCTTCGGCCATGACGACTCCGGGGATGTCCTCGACACCTTCCATCAGGCGGATCAAACGGTCGTGATCAGCAGCGCGGCAAGGCGCGAAGCCCACGCCGCAATTGCCGATCACGACCGTGGTCACGCCATGGGAGGAGGAGGGGGAGAGTTCCTCCGACCAGATGGCCTGACCATCATAATGGGTATGGATATCGACGAAGCCGGGCGTGACGGTGAGGCCCGTTGCATCGATGACTTCGCGGGCTTCTCCGGTAAAGGCGCCGACGCTGACGATTTTTCCATCATGGATGGCGACATCGCCAATGAAGGGCTCGCCGCCGCTGCCGTCGACGATGGTGCCCCCACGGATCAGCAGGTCGCATGCGTTCATTCGGCTGCCCTCGCGATGGGTTCGAGACTGGTCTTGCCGTCCGATGCCCAGAAGGCGCCTTCTTGTGTCGTATCGACCTCTTCGACGCCGCGCACGCCCAGCGCCTCGCGCGCTTCGGCCAGCGGCAGGTGGAACACGGTTTCGAGCCTCTTCATGAAGAGTGCGTCGCTTTGCTGCCCCACCTTCATGCCGCGCTGGATCGCGTTGACGGCGGTCGGCCACACTTCGGGATAATGCAGCATCGTGCGTACGGTGTAGCGGAGCGATCCGAAAATCTGGATCATGTTGACCTCCGCCGCCAGATGCGGGTTGCGCATATGCTTTGGCACGTTGGTCAGGCGATACCAATAGGGCACCAGCTCACCCATGAAATTGAAGCCGCCGCCGCAGAGGATATGTTCGAAGTCATGCGTCTGGCCCGAACGCAGATTGTAAAATTGAAGCTGTGTTTCCGGTTCTTTCCAGGGCGTGATCTGGATCTCATAATCTCCGGCCGTCATCTGCTGGTAGAAGATGCCGCCCAGGGAGCCGGGTTCATATTGTTGGAAATCTTCGATCTTGTAGGTGGAGATGAAGCCTTCGCTGAACCAGGCGTCCAGTTCGGGATTTACCTTCCTCTCCTGCGTGAACATGTCTTCGATCGCGTCGAAGTCGCGGAGTGAATCCAGGATCGGGAGGAACTCGTACATTTCCGCCGGCGGGGGCACGTCGGGACCGTTTCGCCGCAACAGGATCATCGCCAGCCATTCGCGCAGGCGCGGATTGTTCAGATATTTGGACGATGAGATGAGTATGCTGCTGTCCGTTTCGACGGGCATCAGCCCGCGTGCGAGATAGGGAATGTCGACCATCTTTTGTCGTTCCTTCAATCAAGTACCAATTGCTTGTTGCCTGAACCCCAGGCGCTGATCCGTTCATCCCCCACCTTGAATTGCGGCAGCAGGTCGAAGAAGCTCTTGTCCGCGACGACGATGCGCTGGAGGCGGCGGGGCGTCATGCCGGTGAGGTCGCCGCGCGCATGCTGGAGCGCGATATTGTCCCAGATGACGAGGTCGCCATTATTCCAGTGGTGGCGGTAGACGCGATCTTCGCGATAGAGTTCGGCAAACAGGGCGTTCAGCGTTGCGTCGCTTTCCGGCTGGTCCATGCCGGTGATGCGGGCGGTCTGCATGTCGCTGATATAGAGGATGGGCTCGCCGGTTCGGGGATGGGGGATGATGACCGGGCGTATCTGATGCGGCAGGTCGGTCGAACTGTCGTAGCCGACCGTACGGTGCGTTTGGATCGGGGCGATCATCGTGACTGCCTCCCGGCCTGCGACGGCGGCTTTCAATTGCTGCGGCAGGGCGGCGGCCGCAGCCGCGCCGTTGGCGAAGTCGGTCCAGCTTTGCCCGTCATTCACGGCAACGGCATGCAGCGAGATGATCTTGAAGGGTTCTTCGGTAAAAGCCAGATCGCTGTGCCAGGTGAGCGGCCCCGATCCTAGGGCGCCGTCGCTGGATATTTCGCGATATTCACCGTGCGACCCCAGGACCCGGCCGAAATTTTCGAGCAGCCGGACCTGATCGGCCTCGCTGAGCTTCTGATTGCGGAACAGGATGAGCTTGTGGCGATCAAATAGCTCGGTCAGCCTTTGTTCGAATCCGTCGGGCAGCGGCCATTGCAGCCGAACGCCGATTTCGACGCCGAACGGTTCGAGCGGCCGCTCCGTCCATGGCAATGCCATTTTATCGCTCTCCATCTTTCTATATGACCGAACGGTATCGAACCGTTCGGTTCTCGTCAAGAAGCATGGGTGCATCGGTGCCTGAGCCTGTTATAGCAGGTTCCAATGTGCGGGGATGCAGAATGAAAGTGGTAGCGGAGGCCGGGAGCCAACTGGCGTCGCCGCGCGTCCGGCATTTGCTGTCGTCGGCGTGCGCGCAGTTTGTCGAGCGCGGTTTTGACGCGGTGAGCATCGATTCGATCGCCCGCACCGCAGGCGTCAGCAAGGAAACGATCTACCGCTACTTCCCCGATAAGGAAGCCTTGTTTCGCGCAGCGCTGGATGCGCAGGGCGCGGAGTTCGATGCTCGCGCGGCGGCGGTGCATGAAAGTGCCGCCACGGGGGGCTCTGAACTGGCGGGGCTTGCGCGAGCGATTCTGGATTCGGCGCTAGATCAGGGAATGTTCGGCGCGCTTTGGGTTGCGGCTGGCGTCGCGCACAAGATGCCCGACCTGGCGTCGTCGTTGCAGAATGGGCAGGGCATGCGGCTGGAGCCGGTGCGGCTCGCGCTGGAGGATTATGCGAGAGACAAGGGCGTTGACCGCCCGGTGCCGCTGGAACTGGCGCTGGATTTCGGATCGCTTGCGGTGGAAGGCCCCGTTGTCCTCATGGGCTTTCCTCCCGCTTCGCCAGAACATCGCGAGCGGATAGTGCAACAATCGGTGGCGCTTTTCATTCAGGGTATCCGGGCGGGAGAGTCGGATGGCTTGCCTTCGCCCGAGCCGTTATTCGACGCCGAGCGGCCACTGCGTGAGGAGCCGCTTCCTCATATCCGAACCTTGCTCGATGTAGCAGGGCGCCATTTTCTGGATGAGGGCTTTGAAGGCGCCAACCTGAACCTTATCGGGGAAGAGGCACGGGTTGGGCGGGGTACGCTCTACCGGCATTTCGCCAGCAAGGCCGGGCTGTTTGCAGCTGCAATGCGCATAATGGCCGAAGACTGTGCGCGCGTGGCCAGGCCGCCAGCGTTGCCTTCGGGCGAAGCCGATCCGGCGGCATTAAGCCGATATGTGGAAGCGGCCTTGGATAACCTGGCTTCCAGTCGTTCAATCCGGTTGCACCGCGTCGTCATCAGTCAGTCTCGCCGGGACGCTGCATTGGCGCGGGACGTCTACTTTATCCTGCGAAGGCCGTGGGTGACGGGGTTGATCCCCTGGCTGGAAAGCCTGGGCATCAAGGAGAGTGCGGACTGGCACGCGCGCCAACTGTTGGTGCTTGCGATGCGTGGCAACCGTCTGCTGGCGGGCGGGCATTCCATCTCAAAGCTTGAACGGCGGCATTATGCGGAACGTGCGGCGTCGATGTTCCTGCGGGGGTTCATGGCAGTGCTTTGAGCCTATCTCGAATCCGTCGAAGCTGGTGAAGAAGGTTCCCAATTCACATCCTATGGCGTGACAGGCGTTCCCGATCGGATGAATGCCGCGGTTTCGGGCTCGCATGATTTCATCTGCTCCAGAAATTGCTGGATGCGTGGTTCCGCGACGCCAAGCCCGCGTGCGCAGAAGAGGATCGCGTCGCGCAACACGCGATCTTCCTCATAGGGTATCGCAGTCTTTTCATGGCAGCGCGCCACCAGCATCATCGTGCTGATATGTTCTATGAAAGCGCCGACATTCGTTGTCGAAAGCGCCTCTCCGGGCATTCCCCCGTCGGCCCGTGCCGCCTGCAACGCCTTTTCCAGATTGGGCAGTGTCAAGCGCAAGGCTCGGCGATAGACGAGGCGAGCGTAGCCTCCGTCGCCGGCAAGGCTGCCTAAGACCATGCGCAAGCCTTCTGCATTGAGGGCGTACATCCCGGCGGTCGCATATCTGAAGGTGCGCCGCAAAATTTCGAGCAAGCCCTCTGTGCTGGCTTCGGCGTCACCGAATGATCGGAAGACCCTGTTCTGGTCTGCGATCACCTCGCGCAATACGGCCCGATAGATGTGTGTCTTGGTAGGAAAATGGCGGAACAGCAGGGCTTCCGACACACCAGCGGCGCGGGCGATCTGTTGCGTCCGCGCGCCCTCTAACCCGTGGCGCGCGAAAACCGCCCTGGCCGCCGCGATGATGGAAGCGCGGCGACCGACGCTGGAAAGACGGGTTGCGGACATCGTTTGTACTATTACTCCGGGACCAGGCTGGGCGATCGGCGTCCCCGCCTCGCGAAAATGTGAGAAGGCAGTTTAAGGCGTTACGGATCGGAAACAAGGCAGATGCACGTTGACCGCTATTCCGGTGAGGCGCCTGCCGTGGCTTTCCCGTCAGGCTGGTCCTGTTCGATCGTCGCGATAAATCGGCTCAGCAGCGCCTTTTGCCGCTCGATCATCGCTGGAGAGAGCGGGTCAATGCCTGCCAATCCTCGAGAAAGAGGGGCGGCCCAGAAATAGCCGAACATCATGTTGAAGATGGCAACGATCTGGAGGATCAGATCCTCGGCCGGAGGCTCGACCTCGGCCGCGCGTGTGATCCGCCGTCCATAATCCATCAGCCGTTCCACCCAGGCCATGCCGATCTCGTCCCGATCCGATGGGGGCGACAGGATCGACCGGATAAGCAGCATGGACACATTGGGATGCTGTGCCAGCACATCGATCAGCTTGTCGGACAGCGTGCGAAAGGAGGCTTCTCGCGGCGACCGGCTGATGGTCGCCTCCATCTCGTCCGCCAGGGGTTGGAGCGCCCGTTGCAGAACTTGCCGGTACAGGGCGTCCTTGCTTTCGAAATGCTTGTACAGGCCGGGCTGCTGGATATTTGCCGCCGCTGCGATGTCGCGTAATGCGGTCGCCTCATAGCCCTTCTGCGCGAACAGCAGTTCCGCCGTGTCGAGCAAGCGGTCGGCGGTGCGCTGTCCCTTGCTGGTGCGTTGGACGACATGTTCGCTGATGGCGCGCTGGGCGGTGCTGGTCATGGGTTTGTTCGTAACGGGCCGACCGGGATTTGGCCATATGTCGTGGCTGATCTGGTCGGCAAGCATAGCCATTCCTATATGGTCAGGCGCCGCCGCCACCCATGTGGCAGGGTGCGCATTGTCCTTGACAGTTGCGTGTGGGGGCGCATGAGCGCCTGCAAGTGCGGAACGGCGCATCCCATTGCTCAGAGGATCAGAGATGGAAGATATTTATATTGTCAGCGGCGTCAGGACGGCGATTGGCGATTTCGGCGGCTCGCTGAAGCCCTTCATGCCTTCGCAGCTCGGCAGCATCGTCGTGAAGGAAGCGCTGTCCCGTGCCGGTGTGTCGGCTTCCGACGTTGAGCATGTCGTGATGGGTCAGGTGATGCCGACCAGTGCCCGCGATGGCATGCTGTCGCGCGCCATCGCCTTGCAGGCAGGGGTTCCGTTTGAGGTTCCGGCGCTGACACTGAACAGGCTTTGCGGATCGGGCGTACAGGCGATCGTATCGGCCGCGCAGATGATGAAGCTGGGTGAAGCGTCGATCACCGTCGCGGGTGGCGCTGAATCGATGTCCAATGTGCCTTATCATGATCATGGCACGCGCTGGGGCCGGAAGATGGGCGACAATCCGGTAGAGGACGCGCTGGTCTGCGGGCTTCAGGATGCGAGCGGCGGATACCATATGGGCGTGACGGCGGAAAACTGCGCCGAACGGCATGGCATCACGCGCGAACAGCAGGATGCGCTGGCGGCCGAAGGGCATCAGCGCGCGGTGCGGGCTATCGCGGAAGGCCGGTTCAAGGAGCAGATCGTGCCGGTCGAGGTCAAGACGCGCAAGGGCGTGACCATTTTCGACACGGACGAACATCCCCGCGCCGACACCAGCGCCGAGACGCTGGCCGCCATGCGTCCTGCGTTCAAGAAGGACGGGACAGTTACCGCAGGCAACGCGTCTGGCATCAATGATGGCGCGGCCGCCGTCGTCCTGGCGACGGCAAGCGAAGTGGAACGGCGCGGGCTGAAGCCGCTAGCGAAGATACTTGCCTGGGGCCACGCGGGCGTGGAGCCGGAATATATGGGAGAAGGCCCGATCAAGGCGGTGCCGGTTGCCCTGAAGCGGGCCGGGCTGACGCTGGATCAGATGGACGTGATCGAAGCCAACGAAGCCTTCGCGGCGCAGGCTCTTTCGGTAGCCAACGCATTGCAGTTCGATGGGGAAAAGCTGAATCCGAACGGGTCGGGCATCGCGCTTGGCCATCCTGTCGGCGCGACCGGCACGATCCTGACGGTCAAGGCCGCTTATGAACTGAAGCGGATCGGCGGCCGCTATGCCCTTATCACCATGTGCATCGGCGGCGGTCAGGGCATCGCGCTGGTGATCGAGAATGTAGACTGACGATTGAATGCCGCGCCGGATCCTGGACATGCGGGGTTCGGCGTGGTAGTCGATACCTTGTCGCAGAGCGGCTCTGCTGCTCCGACGGCCCTATCCCGAACATGATGCGTCATGTCCTCTCCTTATTTCGAGAACTCAATCCCTTGTCGTGCGTTTGGACGAGGCGGCGGTTTGACCACCCGCTGGCATGGAGTAGATCATGTCCGTTCTCGTCGAGTTTCCCGGAGGCGCATGCCGCGAAGTTCCCAGTCAGCTCCGGGCGATCGGTCCTCGGCAGAACGGTGCGCCTGAATTCGAACAGGTTCCGCTCAATTGCGATCCCCAGTGGAAATTTGAACGCGAAGATGGCCGTTGGGTCGCGGTGCGTCGCCAGGGGCAGTTGTTGGCACTGCGCCCCGCTACTCCTGCGTGGTGGCATTTTGTCGCACTGATGATCGAGCCTGAACGGCCCTCGTCCGCTGCGGGCATTGCGGATCAGGTAGTCGAGGCAGGGCTTCAATCGGCGGCTTGATAGGGAAGCGTTATCGTCCTGGTCGGGGCGCTTTGCGCCGCCGGGCCTTGATGGCCTCCAGTTGACCGATGCATCCTGGTCCCGACCGATGGGATCACCAACCAATCCCGATAGGGATCACCCGATGATCCTGTCACCCACTTGTCCGGCAGTGAACTTGCGGTGGCTGACCCGGTCGCGATAGCCTGCATCCAGCACGATCGCCCCTAAGAGGCGACACAGATGCAATGGCTTCGGCTCGAGGGAAAACAAGCCTCAAGAGGAGAGAGAGATGACGGACATGTTGATCCGTGGCGGCACGGTGGTCGATGGCACAGGCGCGCCCGGCTATGCTGCTGACGTGCGCGTGGCAGGCGGCAGGATCACCGAGATCGGCGCGGGTCTGACCGCCGCCGCCGGTGAGGAAGTGGTGGATGCCAGTGGGTGCTATGTGACGCCGGGCTTCATCGAAAGCCACACCCATTATGACGCGACGATGTGGTGGCAACCGGACCTTGATCCGCTGCCCGGCAACGGGGCGACCACGGTAATTCTGGGCAATTGCGGCTTTAGCGCAGCGCCGCTTTCGAAGGAAAAGGCCGCGCAGTTGGAGATGATCAAGATTTTCTCCTTCTTCGAGGATATTCCGTTGAAGCCCTTCCTCCAGAACGTCCCATGGGACTGGGAGAAGTGGTCGGAATATAAGGCTTCGATGGCGCGCAACATCAGCTTGCCTGCCAATTACTCTGCGTTCGTTGGTCATATTGCCCTGCGTCTCGCTGCGATGGGCGTTGAAGCATGGGATCGCGCGGCAACGGCTGAAGAGATTGCGCGCATGGCCGAACTGCTGGAGGATGCGCTGGCCGCTGGGGCTCTTGGATTGTCGGACAATCTGCACGACCATGATGGCGACGACCGCGCCATCCCGACATTGCTCGCCGATGACGCGGAGTTCGAAGCGCTTTTTACGGTGATGGAGCGTTACCCCGGCACGACCTATCAGGTCATCATCGACACCTTCATGCGCAAGACCGGACCGGAAAGTCTGGAGCGGCTTGGGCGGCTGGCGAAAGGCCGGGCTATCCGTATGCAGGTGGCGGGTGGCATTCCGACGCTGGAATTCCAGAAGGATATTCTGCCCCGGTTGCAGGACACCCTTGCGAAGCTGAAGGAAGAAGGGATCGATGTCTGGCCCGGCTATGCACATGTCTCGCCGACCAGCACGCTGAGCCTCGTCAAGTCGCTGATCTTCGCCCAGTCCAATGACTATGTCTGGCATGAAGTAGTCCTCGCCGAAACGCATGAGGAAAAGGCGCGCCTGCTGGCCGATCCCGACTGGCGGGCGCGGGCGCGGGAGAGTTGGGACACCAAGGCGTGGCCGCATTCGCCGATGAATAATCCGCAGGACCTGTATCTGCTGGATAGCGAAAATGGCACCGGCCCCGTGGGCGGCACTTTGAAGGAATTTGCGGAGTCGCGTGGTCTGCACCGTTCGGACGCGATGGCGCAGTGGATTCTTGAGAATGGCACCAAATCCACCGTGCATATGGCGCCCTTCCCGAAGGATGAGGACCTGACCATCCAGCTTATGCTGGACCCGCAGACGGTGGGGAATATCTCCGACGCGGGCGCGCATCTTCAGATGCTATGCGGTGGCGGCGAGAATATCCTGCTCTTCACCAAATATGTGCGGGAAGGGCTGCTCACTCTGGAGCAGGCGATCCATGTAAAGACGGGCAAGCTCGCCAATTTCTTCGGCCTGCATGATACGGGCGAGATCAAGGTCGGGCGGCGCGCCGACATTGCCGTCTTCAACCTGAGCGAGGTCGAATATCGCAATATGGAGAAGCGGTTCGACGTGCCCGATGGCGATGGCGGTACGACATGGCGCTTCACTCGTCCGGCTGCGCCCATGCGGCTTACGCTGGTGAATGGGGTCAAGACCTTTGACGGCAACAGCTATACCGGCGCCCGTCCGGGCGAATATCTGGTGCCCACCGCTGCGGCGAATGACGCGCTGGCTTCGTTGGAAGCCGCTGAATAAAGAAAAAGGGTGCGGGCGGTGCATGCCGTTCGCACCCTGTCCTTGCAAATGGGAATATGAATTTGGCAAAATTCGGTGCGATCGACCAGATCGGGATATTGGTGGACGATCTCGATGCCAGCATAAATCGCTGGATCAGTCATTCGGGCGTGGGTCCATGGACCGTATTCCGCAATGTCGCGCTGGATGGCCAATATCGTGACGAACCGACCCGCGTCACCATGCACGTCGGATTATCCTATCAGGATGGCGTGCAAATTGAGTTGATCGAGGCCACGAACGACGCCCCGTCACCCTATCGAGCTGATGATGGGTCGCGCTTGCTGGGCCTTCACCACATCGCTCGCATAGTCGATGATCTGGACGCCGCCGTTGAAACTGCGGTGGCGGGGGGCATGGAAGTGCTTTTCACGGCGCATAACCCTGCCACGCGCGTCGCCTATTTGCGCGTCCCCGGCGAGCCTGGCCAATTGTTCGAGTTTATCTGCGGCCCCGATATGCGCGGCATGTGCGAAGCGGGGATCGTGGCGGCCCGCGACTGGGACGGCAGCGATGCTGTAACGGTGATCGACTTCGCGGCAATGTAGTAGGCGGCTGCCCCTCATCAGAGGGGCAGCGCCAATCCTGATCTCACTCCGCCGCCATGGAGGGCATGCCCTGATGGCTTGGCCTTGGGTCTTCGCTGATTGCGGTGGTCCATGCCCATTCACCGGGCTTTGGCGGATTAGTGATGCCAAATTCCTCGCGAATATCTGTCACCTGCCAATCGAGATAGTCGCGATAGGGTATGAGGAAGAGGGGATGCTTCCAGTTACGCCCTTGTGCTGCGCCAATGTCTTCAGCATCGAGCTCTATCTTCACTGATTCAGGATAGAAAAGCCCGCTCTTCATCATCGTCTTGGCGCGCAGATAGGAACTGACGCGGTTGAAGAAGGATGCGAGTTCAGGCGTGAAATATTTATAAAGCGCGCGCATGTTCGCTGCCAGCAGCGCTATTTCACCGGCATGATTGGTTTCAAAACCCGTGATCATATGTTCGATGTCATGGGTATGGGTCCGCTCCTTCATGTAGAAGTCGAAATCGGTCTCTATCTCCATCCCCTGGAAGAAATGGTCCATATTATAGCCGCTATTGACCACGAAATCGTAGATCACGGCACGTAGCGTGCCGGGCTCAGCACCGGCCAGTTCCTCATTTTTGAACAGCGAGACTTTTTTGCCGTCCAGCCATGTCTTGAATTCAGGAAGCCGCGCCTTTTCTTCCTCGAACAGCTGGAAGATACGGGGCCAGTTTTCCAGTTCCATCAATATCTTCACGACATCGGGAATATAGGCCGTGTTAGGCAGTTCAGCGCCGTTCCGCCGCAGCATCTCCTGAGCGATCAGCGCGCGCAGTTGCGGGTGGTTGAGATAGGGCGAAGAACTGATCAAGACGGAGCTTTCGGTCGTGAAGCCCGGCCCCGAGCCATTATAATATTCAAAATCCGCGCTGCTTACGCGCGCCGCAATCTCGTTTTCCATCATGTCTCTCCTCTTCATTCTGTCTTTTAGAAACTCACCCCAAGTTCGACACCATAGGTCCGCCCGCGTTCGTAGCTGGCTATCAGTTGCAGCACGGGCGATCCGAACGGATTATAATGTTCGTTGAACAGGTTTTGGCCGAACAGCGACAGAGACGCCTTTGTCCCGCCCAAGGGCATGTCCACCCAGCCGATCCTGCCATCAACCAGCCAATATGCCTTGGTGTAGGCATATCGGTTCAGGTCCGCGCTATTGCCCGCAAGGTCGAAGAAGGGCGTTGAGACCAGCGGCGCGCGGCTGCGATAACGGCCGTCCACCCGTGCCGAGATATGGCCGCCCATGTTCATGTCAGGGCTGTCATATTGGACCGAGGCGCGGCCCTGCCATTTGGAGGCAAAGGTGGTGCGGGCAATGTCGGCAACTTCGACCCCGTTCAGGATGAAGCTCTTATAATCAAGGTCAGTATAGCTCAGATTGCCGCTCAATGTTAGCCCGCGCACCGGCACCAGATCGGCCTCAAGTTCAAAACCCTTGATGCTCGCCTTTCCTGCATTGTCAAAGAATTGGCGGCCATTGATAAAGTTCTGGGTCTGAAGATCCTTATAATCGCTGTAGAACAAAGCGATATTGGTCCGCAGCCGGTTGCCCCAGCTTTGCGTCTTCAGGCCGAGCTCATAGGCTGTTAGCGTTTCGGGTTTATAGGGGATGCCGCTCAATATGCCGCCAGCCACATAGCCGGTGGACACTTTGCCATAGGCGGTCACCTGATTGGTCGGCCGCCAGGTGACGATCGCCGCCCAGGTGGCCTTTTTGTAATCGACCTTGTAGTCGCCGACGCCCAACTGGCCGCCCTGCCCGCCGGATACTGCGAAGATCCGGTTTTCCCGCTTGTCGATCGTGTAGCGAATGCCGCCCGTCAAATCGATCGTATCGGTCAGATGATAGGTGAGCTGCCCATAGGCTGCGTAGCTGTCATTGATGGCGCGCGTCCGCGTCAGTCCGCTGCCGAATATGCTGTCGAGCGATGGGTTGAAGTCGGCCGCATTGACCACGCCGTCGCCGTTGATGTCGGCGGCAACTGGTCCAACCGGTACGTTGGGAATGACGCCCACGGTGGATGTATCCACGACGACGCCGTTCGCCACGGGTTGGAAGATTCCCAATATGTCTGTCGCCGGGGTATTTTCATGAAAGTAGAACAGGCCCGCGGTCAGGTCGAAGGCTTCGGATGTGACCTGGACCTGAAATTCCTGGGTGAACTGCTTCTGACTGGTCGATCGCGACGTCAGCAGGGAAAAGAAGGAATCGTTGGGCTGAGGCGCATTGTTGGGGTCGAGCACGGCCGGAATATTTTGTGCCAGCAATGCCTGCAATTGGAGGGTCGTAAATCGCAAACCTCCGGTCGCGCCAAGGTCGTAGATGTTCGGATCCTGCCGGAACTTGCGATAGGCAGTGATGCTCTTGAGCGTAATCTCATCGCTCACGGGATAGGTGAAGGTGAGGCTATGCCCTTGCGTCACTACATGTTCGGGACTGGTCGCATTGGCGACTGACGTCAGGCGATCAGTCGAAATATTGGTGATGCCGCCGAATAGCGGCTGGAAGGCGATAATCGGCGCCAACAACTGGCCTGATGCATCCGGGATGACGCCATAGCTCTGTATCGCCCGGCCGGTCGAACGCGCATCGGTATAGTCGAAGCGATAGTCGGCGGTCAGATCGCCCAGATCCAGTCTTGCCGCGACGCCGACACCATCGACATTGCGTTCGCCCAGCCGGTCGGCGATGCGTTGCACGCCGAATGACGGGTCGCGCTGACGCAGATCTATGGTGCGGCCGCCCAGGAGGTTGCGATAATCACCCTCAATCTCGTCATGAAGGTAGGACAGCTTGACCGACAAGGGGCCGAAGGCGGGCAGGTCGACGGATACTTTCGTCCGGAACGCGTCGTAATTGCCATAGGATACCGTACCGCGAACGCCGAACTCGCCCGTTGGAGCAGCCGTCACAAGGCTGATCGCGCCGCTTGTCGCGTTGCGGCCGAACAGCGTTCCCTGCGGGCCGCGCAGCACTTCTACACGCTGGATGTCGGACAGGTCGAAGATCGAGCCGACGGTGCGGCCGATATAGACGCCGTCCAGATAGATGCCGACTTTTGGATCGACCGCATTGTTGGACGTGCCGGAAGCCACGCCGCGAATGATGATTGTGGGATTGGATTGCAGGCCCTGCGTATTGATCTGAAGGCTGGGCGCCAGGCCAGCGAGGTTGCGCACATTGGTGACGCGCAACTGGTCAAGCTGGTCTGCGCCGATGGCGGTAACGGCGACGGGCACCTTTTGCAGGCTTTCCTCGCGCCGCTGCGCCGTCACTATGATGTCGGCCAGCTGCCCCTGAACCGCAGCCTGCGTGGCCGGGTCGGCAGTCTGCGCCAGAGCCGTTGTCGTGGCGAACGATGATATGCCCGCTAACGCAACGGCAATAGATGAACGCATGGCAATCCCCTTCCTTTCGTCGGGCGATGCCATCCCTCGATACGGGCCGTGCTCCGTTTAGAAGCTCGGTCCACCATCCGGGACCGAACACGCGTACGCGCATCCGAAAGCGGACGTTTGGCGGTGTTCCGCCATTATATTGTTCATGATGCAGCCTGATCTGCGGCGCATGGCCGCGAGCCCTTTCTGCATCCTCTCCTGACAGCTTCGGCCACCGATCAGCTCTTCGGCCGAGCTATCTTGTTTGCATGCAGCGTGTCTTGAAATGATCCCTTCGTCAAGGGCCATCCACAATCAGCGAGGTTTCAGCGGCGCCACCGGACATGCCACTGCAAGAACAGCGTGCCATTCTCCCGGAAGAGCCGAGGTGCGACGATCCGCCTGCGCGATTTCCCGCAGTTCGGCCCTGAAACGCTCGATCCTTTCCGCGACACGCGCGACGCCCACGGGCGACAGCTTGACCGTTTCCACGCCGAAGATCGTATCTGGGTCGCCATAGTTCAGATTGAAGAACAGATGCTTCATATGCTGTTCGAAATGCCTGCGCATGGGCTCGCGTTGCCACACATGGGCCGGGTCCAGCCGCGCACGTAGACGTCCTCCCGGCAGGCGATCGATCAGCGCCAACCTTTCCAGCCGTTCGACATGTTGCGCGATATGTTCGGGCGGTATGCCAAAGCCTTCCTCGGCTTCGGACACCGGCCAACCCGTGACGATGATGAAGAAAATGGTGGATAGTTCGGGGCTTGTGGTCAGCGCCTTTTCCTGCGCCAGCGTCAGCTTGTCGGATGACCGATCGCGCACGGCGGCCTCTTCGGCGATTTCGGTGAGCGTGGTGTCGGCGAGTGCGCACAGTTGCGACAAGGTGCGCAGGCCCAGCCCACGGCCATGCAGCCATCGTTTGACGGTGGCGGTGCCCACGCCAAGCTTTTTCGAGACGTCGGCCTGGGTCAGGCCCGCTGCTCGTAGCCGCCGTCGGAGCGCCGCCAGCAGCAGCTCATGTTCCATTCCGAAAGGGTCGTTGGACGGATGAGAGGGGCTCATCAGATGATCCCTTCCCACGCTGCAAGGATGATGTGGGCCGACCACGGCGCTAGATCATATTCCGCGATGTTTGATCGTGGATGGTTCCGCGATCGATATCCATCCCTCGACTCTTCGGCTGCACGGCTTTCGTGCAGCCGAAGCTTCTTGTCTTCTCCAGTCATGGCCTCTCCAGCTTATTCTTTTGGGAAGGGTAAGTAACTCGACGCCGCTGACAAGGTCCAACTGATCCTCATCACCACTAGAGTATTTTCCTATCGCATTCGCGCATGCTTGTGCATAGTTTTGCTCTTGGAGCAGCATGGGGGGTGAATGGAATGAGCCAGTTTCTCGATTATCTTCAGGCGCGGGCGGACGAGGAAGACGTGTCGGACTGGTTCCTGGTCAGTCAGGAGATGATTGACCAGTTCGCCGAAGCGACCAAGGATCATCAATATATCCATGTCGATCCGGAGCGCGCAAAGCAGTCGCCCTTTGGCGGGACGATTGCTCATGGTTTCCTGACGCTTTCACTCCTGCCGCACCTGTGCGCCGATGCGCGAGGCGACATCGTTCCCGACGGCGCTACTGAGATCAATTATGGCAGCAACAAGCTACGTTTCCTGGCGCCCGTTCGATCCGGCAAACGTGTGCGTGGAAGGTTCAAGCCGCTGGAGATCGTCGAAAAGCGGCCGGGGCAGATTCAGCTGACCACCGAAGCAACGGTAGAGATAGAAGGCGAGAGCAAGCCCGCGCTAATCTGCGAATGGATAACCCAGTTCCAGCTTTGATCCGGCAATCGTCGGAGTAAGCGGATTGGGCTATCCATTCAGGCGGCGGTGTTGGTCGCGTGTAGGCCGAAGGCCATGCGCGCGGCGTTGATGGTGTATTCATACTCCTCGCCGCCCGGTACGAGGTCGTGCCAGTTCTTGTGCGTGATCGCCGCGAAACTGTCCTGCCATATCTTGCAGGCGATCAGTTGTATTTCTGTTTCCTTGGGGGCGCGCTGTGCTTCCAGGCAGTCACGCAATATCGCGTGAAAAACGGCGCCCCTTAATGGTGCGTGCTTCATTGGCATCCTCTCCAGGCTACTGATTCTTTGTCCAGATTGCCGAGGGGGAAAATTGCATAGCGGCGAAAAGACGTCAACTACGTCTCAAAATTTCCACGGGTATTTAACATGTATTCTATTGTAGTTTGACCGTTGCCCTATCCACTTTTACTTTATGAACATCGCCGTTCATTATGTAAGCCATTGATTGGGAAGGCCGCAGGCTCTTTGTAGATGCGGCCTTCCCCAGCATCAGAAGCTGAACTTGATGCCGCCTCTCACCGTTCGCGGTTCGACCACGCGGCTTAGCCTCCCTTCGACAGGCTCCGCATCTGCGGCGGGAAGGTAGGACTCGTAATAATAAGCGATGTCCTTGTCCCCGCTGCCAAGGATGTTGAGCAGTTCGGCATAGACTTGCACCCGCTTGCCTTTCCAGGCGGCGCGGGCGTTGACGATTGTGCTGCCGGAATCGCGCACGCTATTGTCCTCGATCAGCGGCGAGGGGCCAAGGTGGCGGACGCGGATGCTGGCTTCCCATGGGTCAAGCACGATGGCCGCGCCAGCGGACGCGGCATTTTTGAAGGCGTTGGGAATATGGTCGCCATTGGTATAGCGGCTGTGGCTGGCGGTGTAATTGCCGTCGAAGGCGAGCCAGGGGAGCGGGCGCCAGAAGGCGACAAGCTCATAGCCGTGGCGGCGGCTGGCTCCGCTGGGTTCGACCGCATTTGAGTCGCCGACGAAACGCAACTCGCTGCCGACATTCAGCCACCAATAGGTCGCGGTGAAGGTGAAGCCGGGTAGTTGCAGGCGGCCGCCCAATTCCTTGCCCGTGCCGCGCACGAGCATCGGGACAGGCGTGTCGACATTGACCGCGCCGCGCGCATCGTTGGAATGAAAGCCCCGGCCCCAATTGGCATAAAGTTCGACATGCGGCGTGATTGCCCAGGCCGCCGACGCCTTGGGAGAGACGAGCGTGTCCGATCCGCTGCCTTCGCCTAGCGCGGCGGCGACGGCGTCGCGGGCGCGGACGTCGTAATGATAATAGTCGCCGCGCAGGCCGCCAGTGACTCGCAAGCCCGGCAGCGGCGTGACGGTCGCTTCGCCATAAAGGGCTGCTGAACCCTGCTTTACGCGATAGCGGCCGAGCGAGGATAGGAAGGCGCGGTTCGACGTGCGATTGACGCCGACATTGCCGATCGCGTCATAGCGATTTTCCGTGCCGAGCTTCAGTTGCAGTGCCGGGGCGATGTCCCAACGCTTTTCGCCGGTGAAGCCCAATACCCAGCGGCGGTCGAACTGCTCGATCTGCGCGCTGGTGCCGTCGGGATCGGTGTAGGTGGGGTTGGAGAACATCGTCCAGTCATAGAATTGCGCGTAGAGATTGGTGCGCCATGTCGGCTGGATGGTAGCGATGTTGCCGATGATGCGCGTCGTTTCCCCGCGCGCGGAAGGATCGGGCGAACAGAAGACATCGGGGCAGAGCGGCGTGCCGATGATCCGTTCGGGTATCTGCTCGGTCGGGCGCCATGTCGCGCGATAGGCGTGGAGCGTGGCGTCGATCTTACCGGCCCCGGCGGGAAGCGTATATTTGGCGAAACCTGCATAGTGGCGCAGATGTTCGGCCTCCTGCCACGGGCCGTCATAAGCCTTGGCCTGGGCGACGAGGGTGAGATTGCCTGCGCCCGCCTTTACCGTGCCGCCCGCCGCCAGCCTGCGCCAGCCGAAGGAGCCGCCCTCCGCCGCGACCCATGGACGGTCATAGCCGTCGATCGTGGTCATATAGGCCGCGCCCGCGAGCGCGAAGTCGCCGCCATCGGCGCGATAGGGGCCTTTGCGAAAATCCTCCCGCGCGATGATTTCGGGGATGAGTCCGTTGAGGTCGAGATAGCCCTGGCCGTGGCCATGGGTGCGGAAGTTCATCTGAACCCCGTCGATATAGGTGGTGAAGTCCGACCCATGGTCGAGATTGAAGCCGCGCAGGAAATATTGATTGGCCTTGCCGCTGCCCGAATGCTGGGCGGCGACCAGACCCGGCACCGCTTCGAGCAGTTCAGCGACGCGGAGCAGCGGACGGACGAGAAGGTCCGCGCCGCCGACGCTGCCCTCGCTTGCCGCATGAGCGGTGCCGACCTTGTCCTCTCCCCGGCCGAAGACGACGATGGTGTTCGCATCCTCGCCCGCGTCATTCGCATCGGCAGCGAAGGCGGGGAATGGGAGGAGCGTGGCGGTCAGCGCGCAGGCAGCGCGGTGGAGTTGATTGGGTAGTTTCACTTGATGCACTCCGGGCGTCTGGCGACACTCGGCGAGAGACCTGCCGCCAGACGGCGACCGGCGCGCGCCGACGGCCGGACGCCCCCAAGGCGACCGCCAGCGTCACCGAAGCGGCCTCTCGCCGCTCGTTCGTCGCTCAGACGGAAACTACCGTGCCGCGGCCATCCCCTGGACCAAGGCAAGAGCGACCAGACGCTGGCAGGTCTCCTGGCTCGCGGGTCATCGCTTGATGCACGGCCTTCCCGGGCCTCGCAGGATTTAGCGTCCGGCCCAGTGACTTGCCCCATCCCGCCTATGAGGTGGGGCGATGTGCATCGCGCTCGCCGCTTACAGTTGCAGGGACAGCCTTGGCTTGGGGAGGCGGATGCCTCCTTTACCATGTTCCCTTTTAAGCCTCTTTCGAGGCACCGGCGCGATCATGCCCGGGGGTTGCCCGGGTGACGGGGGGATAGCGGAGCTGTGGGGGTAGGGCAAGGGGGGTGGGTAGGGGGGTGGGGTGAGGTAACTTGCTCCCTCTCCCCTTCAGGGGAGAGGGTTGGGGAGAGGGGAGCGGCGGTCGTGCTTTGCGTTCCCCTCTCCCGCCTTCGCTATGCTCGGCACCCTCTCCCCTGAAGGGGAGAGGGGATGGGGTCTGGCAATCAGTTCAGCGTCGCGCCACGCTCTCGCTGGAGGCGCAACGCCATGGCTTGGTAGCGGACGGCGCGTTCATTGTGGAGGGCGATGGTGGCCTGGTCTGCGCCGCGAAGGCGGGCTTCCCTGGCCTGCCGCGCTTCCTGGGCGGCGCAGGCGGAAAAATGTGATGCGTCATTGGGGCGCATGGCCCTTATCCTCTCTCAATTTCTTATGGCTCGAACGATAACATCGGCCTGTTTCCCGCTGCCATTACGCAGGTTAACGCCGGAAAGCTTCTGTTTTTTGACAGCCTGCTTGCAAATGATTTCAGGAAGGGATTTCTGCGCTTTTCAAGCAGTTGAGCGGATGGCGCTAAGGGGCTTCTTGCTATCAGCCGCCCCGGTTCCACGATGCATCGCGGAAGGTGTCGCGCAAGAAGCCGATGAAGGCGTCTACGGCGGCGGGACGACCTGCGGCGCGGGGGTGGACGGCGTGAACGGCAAGGTCAGCGGGGCCTTCCCAGCTATCGAGGACGCGGACGAGGCTGCCTTCCGCGATCAGGTCGCCCACGTCCCAGAGCGAGCGCAAGGCGATCCCGACCCCGGTAAGGGCGAGTTCGCGCACGATTTCGCTGCTGTTGGTGCGGACATGGCTTTGGCCATCGATCAGCTTGCGCGCGCGGCCATTCACCAGCCGCCATGGCAATTGTCCATCGGCCGCGAGCAGGCGGTGGCGGGGGAGGTCGGCGATCTTGTCCGGAATGCTATGCGCGGCAAGATAGGCGGGGCTGGCGCAGAGGATGCGGCGGTTGGTGGCGAGATGATGTCCCTCCAGATGGAGAGGAATGTCGCTGGTGATGCGGATTGCCACGTCGATGCGCTCGGTGAGCAGGTCTTCATAGGCGTCGGACAGGTTGAGTTCGAGATCGACGCGCGGATGGAGGTCCAGGAAGCGGCCGACATGGGGCGCCACATGCAGGCGGCCGAAGGAGGTGGGAGCCGAAATGCGCAGCCGCCCGGACGCGCTCCGGTGCCGACTGGTGACGCGTTGCTCCGCCTGATGGATGGCGTCGAGGATGGCGACCAGGTCGCGATGCAGGCTGGCGCCTTCCTCCGTCAGGGCAAGGCGGCGCGTGGTGCGATGGATGAGGCGGACGCCGAGGCGCGCCTCCAACCGGGAGATGCGTTTCGACATCATGGCAGGCGAGATGTTCAATATGCGGCCTGCCGCCGAAAGGCTGCCTGCATCCACCGCGCGGGCGAAGAGAAGATAATCGGGATCCATCGATGATCTTTTCCTGTGAGGAACAGATGCTTTGAGTTCTTGTTGTCTAGTGCGAGGATGGAGAGGGGTCTATAGGCTTTCGTCACAGTATTTTGGATGGAGAACTGCCCATGGACGGCATGATCGAGAAATCGGGCCTGATGGTTGCCGCCGAGCTGGCGCGCTTTATCGACGGGGAAGTCCTGCCCGGGACGGGGATCGCGGCGGAGGCATTTTGGCAGGGCGTGTCTGCGATTTTCACGCGGTTTGCGCCGCTTAATGCGGCTCTGCTGGAAAAGCGCGATGCTATTCAGGCGCAGATCGACAGCTGGCATGGCGAGCAAGCGGGGCGGCCCTTTGATGCGGATGCTTATCGGGCTTTCCTGACCCAGATCGGCTATCTGGTGCAGGAACCCGCGCCTTTTTCCATCGGGTCGGGTCGGGTGGATGCAGAGCTGGCGACCTTGGCGGGGCCGCAGTTGGTGGTGCCTATACTCAATGCGCGGTTCCTGTTGAACGCGGCCAATGCCCGTTGGGGCAGCCTTTATGATGCGCTGTACGGGACCGATGCGATCCCCGGCGCGGCGGCGGGCAAGGGCTATGATCCGGCGCGCGGCGCACAGGTGATTGCGTGGGCCAAGGCGTTTCTGGATCGGGCGGTTCCTCTGACGGAGGGAAGTTGGGCGGATTGGGCGGGTGGCACGCCGGTCTTGCGCGACCCCGCGCAACTTGCCGGACGGGCAGGGGATAACATCCTGCTTCGTAACAACGGGCTGCATATTGAGCTGGTGATCGACGCAGGCCATCCGATCGGGCGGGATGACCCGGCGCATCTGGCGGACGTTGTGCTGGAATCGGCGCTGTCCACCATTTGCGATCTGGAGGATTCCGTTGCGGCAGTGGATGCTGCGGACAAGGTCGCGGCCTATGCCAACTGGCTCGGCCTGATGAAGGGCGATCTGGAGGACAGTTTCGAGAAGAATGGCGCGATGATGACGCGGCGGTTGAGTGGGGACCGTTCCTATGTCGCGCCTGATGGAAGTGCGTTGACCTTGCCGGGACGGTCTTTGCTGTTCGTGCGCAATGTCGGGCATTTGATGACGACGCCTGCGGTGCGGCTGTCCAATGGGAACGAGGCGCCGGAAGGGATATTGGATGGGATCGTTACCAGCCTGATCGCCCTGCACGACATTCGGCGGAACGGGCGTTTCGTCAATAGCCGGGCGGGCAGCATCTATATCGTGAAGCCCAAGATGCACGGGCCGGAAGAGGTCGCCTTCACCAACGAGCTGTTCGATGCGATCGAAGATTTACTGGGGCTGGAGCGGCATCAGCTGAAGGTTGGCGTGATGGATGAGGAGCGGCGGACTTCGGCAAACCTCGCCGCCTGTATCCATGCGGTGCGGGACCGGATCGTGTTCATCAATACCGGCTTTCTGGATCGCACGGGGGACGAAATCCATACGTCGATGCGCGCGGGGCCGATGATCCGCAAGGGCGAGATGAAGAGCGCGGCGTGGATCAAGGCTTATGAAGATCGCAATGTGCAGATCGGGCTTGCCTGCGGGCTGTCGGGCAGGGCGCAGATCGGCAAGGGCATGTGGGCGGCGCCGGACCGGATGGCCGATATGCTGGAGCAGAAGATCGGGCACCCGATGACGGGGGCGAATACGGCCTGGGTGCCTTCGCCGACTGCCGCGACTTTGCACGCGACGCACTATCATGCGGTCGATGTTTTTGCCCGGCAGGAGGAGCGGAAGGCTGAAGCGGTTGGTGGGCTGGACGCGCTGCTGACGATCCCATTGGCGGCGGGGGTGAACTGGTCGGCGCAGGATGTTCGCGATGAGCTGGACAATAATGCGCAGGGGATATTGGGCTATGTCGTGCGCTGGGTGGATCAGGGCGTCGGCTGTTCCAAGGTGCCCGACATTCATGATGTGGGGCTGATGGAGGACCGGGCGACGTTGCGGATTTCTTCGCAGCATATCGCCAATTGGCTGTTGCATGGGGTGTGTTCGGCTGACGAGGTTGACGCGGCGCTGCGGCGGATGGCGGCGAAGGTCGATGCGCAGAATGCGGGCGATCCGCTGTACCAACCGATGAGCGGGCGGGAGGAAAGCAGTCTGGCGTTTCAGGCGGCGCGGGCGCTGGTGTTCGAGGGCGTGGTGCAGCCTAACGGTTATACCGAGCCGCTGCTGCACGCCTATCGGGCGCGGGTGAAGATGCCTGCTTGAACAGCCGTTCGGGTTTTGGTTTTCGCGCAGAGGCGCAGAGGCGCAGAGGGTTTTGCGCTGGTGTTGCTCTGCGCCTCTGCGCGAAGATTATTTCACGCGGAGACGCGGAGAGGGTGCGTGTGACGGGAGCAGGTGCGTCTTACTGGCTTCGCGTTGGATGCGACGTTTTTGACGGATGCGCCGCGCGGGCCGGTTTGCCTCCGCGTCTCCGCGTGAAAATTAGCCTTGGAGGTGTTTGATCAGGGCGCGGGCTGCCCTTGTGACATCCTCCCATGTCTCATCGAAGCCTTCATCCTCGCCGAAATAGGGGTCGGTGACGCTGGTGCCTTCGCGACCGGGGATCAGGTCCATGAGGAGGCGGAGGTCGGCGGTGCCATTTGACGGGCGGATGCTGCGGAGGTTTTTGAGGTTTTCCGCATCGAGGGCGAAGATGTGGTCGAAGCTGTGGAAGTCTTGGACCGAGACCTGACGGCCGCGATAGGTGGATATGTCGATGCCGTTGCGTAGGGCTACCGCCTGGGCGCGGCTGTCGGGCGGACAGTCTACGTGCCAGTCGCCGGTTCCTGCTGAATCGACCTTGATGGGTAGGCCAGCCTTTTCGGCTTCGGCGCGTAGGGCGGCTTCGGCCAGCGGTGAGCGGCAGATGTTGCCGAGGCAGACGAAGAGGATGGAGACGCTCATCCTTCCGCTGCTGCCGTCGAGAGGCCGAGTTGCGGTACACCGATCGAGCGGCGACCGCCAAAGTCGGTGCGGGCGACGATGACGCCGATCTTTTCCATATAGTCGATGAGGCGGCGGACGCGGCCCGGCGAACTGGTGCCATAGGCGCGGGCGAGGGCTGTGTCGTCCGGGCAAGGCAGGCCCTGCATCGCGGCGCGGGCGATGAGGAGGAAGGGGGCGAGCATGTCTTCGGGCAGCGGCTGGGCGGCCTTCATCGCGTCGTCCCAGCGCGGGTCGGCGGCGTCGAACATGCCTGCCTGCGCCATGGCGAAACGCTTGCGGAAGGCGGCGAGGTCGAGCGGGGGCGTTCGCATGCCCTTCATGCGGCAGCGGACGCCAAAATCCTGATAGAGGCTGGCGACGCTGGGCTGCGCATCGCCGAGGTCGGCGACGATTTCTTCGAGGACGGCGATGACGACGGGTTCGTTCTGGCCGAAGTCGAGTTCGGGCGCGGCGGGCTTGGCGAGTGGCGCAGCGGCGAGAGCGCGCATCAGTTCCTCGGCGGGGAGCGGCGGCGGTTCGGCGCGGGGCGGAGGAGGGGGAAGCGCGTCGTCCTCGCCCGCGCTGGCGAAGAGCAGTTCCTGCATATTTTCGGTCGCGGCGGTGGGGGGCGGCATCAGCTTGTGGGTGCCGCCGCGGGTGCTCGTTTTGACCGTCCCGATTTTCACCGCAACGGGGCGGCGGCAGATGGCGGGGCCGAGCGCGAGGAAGCGGCCGCGTTCAAGGTCGCGTATCTGTTCGGCCTGACGCCGCTCCATGCCGAGCAGGTCGGCGGCGCGCGCCATGTCGATGTCGAGGAAGGTGCGGCCCATCAGGAAGTTGGACGCTTCGGCCGCGACATTCTTGGCGAGCTTGGCAAGGCGCTGGGTGGCGATGACGCCAGCGAGGCCGCGCTTTCGGCCACGGCACATGAGGTTGGTCATGGCGGCGAGCGAGAGGCGGCGGGCTTCGTCGGAGACGTCTCCGGCGGCGACGGGGGCGAACATCTGCGCTTCGTCCACGACGACGAGGGCGGGATACCAATGGTCGCGCGGGGCGTCGAACAGGGTCGAGAGGAAGGTCGCGGCGCATTTCATCTGCGCTTCCAGTTCGAGGCTTTCGAGGCTGAGGATGACCGAGGCGCGATGTTCGCGGATGCGCGCGGCCATCTTGACGATCTCGCGTTCGTTATAATCGCCAGCGTCGATGACGACGTGGCCATATTCATCGGCGAGCGTGACGAAATCGCCTTCGGGGTCGATGACGACCTGTTGGACCAGGGCGGCGCTTTCCTCCAGCAGGCGGCGGAGGAGGTGCGACTTGCCGGAACCCGAATTGCCCTGAACGAGCAGGCGGGTGGCGAGCAATTCCTCTACGTCGATCGGAACGGGGTTGCCGTTGCCGTCGGTTCCTATGCTGATGGTGGCGGTCACATATGTCCTTTGGCCCATGCGGTGGGATTCGCGCAAGGGTGGTGTGGCTATGTCTCACTCCTCCGTTCGCCCTGAGCCTGTCGAAGGGCTTTTCTTTTCTTCAAAGGGAGTAAGGGGCTTCGACAAGCTCAGCCCGAACGGGGTGGGGTGGGTGTGCGGCGGAGGGGCGAGAGCTGGCGCGCGGTTCCGCTTGACCCATCGATTGTTGCGATGCAGCGTCTGGCATATGGCGACTCTTTCATCCCCTGTTCCTCCGGTCACGCAAAATCCGGACATTCGTTATCTTGGCCGACTGCTTGGCGATGTGATCCGGGCTTATGGCGGCGAGCGGCTTTATCGGCAGACGGAATATATCCGATCGGCGTCGGTTGATCGGGCGCGGGGCATCCATGGCGCGGATGTGGTGGATACCGGGCTGGAGGCGCTCAGCCTGGACGACACATTGTCGTTCGTGCGCGGGTTCATGTTGTTTTCGATGCTCGCCAATCTGGCCGAGGATCGGCAGGGGGTGGCGGCTGATCCGGATGCCGATGTGGCTTCGGCGATCGAGCGGCTGGAATCGCATGGGATTGGCCGTGATGCCGTGATGGCGCTGCTCGATCATGCGCTGATCGTGCCGGTGCTGACCGCCCACCCGACCGAGGTGCGGCGCAAGAGCATGATCGATCATAAGAACCGTATCGCCGACCTGATGCTGCTGAAGGATGCGGGGCATGGCGAGACGGAGGATGGCGAAAATCTGGACGAGGCGATCGCGCGGCAAATCGCTCTGCTGTGGCAGACGCGCCCTTTGCGGCGGCAGAAGCTGTTCGTGCAGGATGAGATCGACAATGTCCTGACCTATTTCCGCGACGTTTTCCTGCCGGTGCTGCCTGCGTTGTATGCGCGGTGGGAGCGGGTGCTGGGAGGCCGACCGCCCAGCTTCCTGCGGGTGGGGAACTGGATTGGCGGGGACCGGGACGGCAATCCGTTCGTGCAGGCGCCGCAGTTGCGGTCGGCATTGGGGCGCGGGTGTGAGGCGGCGCTGGCCTATTATCTGGATGCGGTGCATGCGTTGGGGGCGGAGTTGTCGTTATCGACGGAACTCGCGCATGTGCCGCAGGCGGTACTGGATCTGGCGGAAGCGAGCGGGGATAGCTCGCCTAGCCGGGGGGATGAGCCTTATCGCCGTGCGCTTTCGGGTATTTATGCGCGGCTCGCGGCGACCTATCGGGCGTTGGTAGGGAAGGAGCCGCCGCGTCCTTCGCGCTTGACGGGCGAGGCCTATGCGCTGCCGGGCGATTTGCGGCGCGATCTGGTGACCGTGGCGCAGGGGCTGGCGAGTGAGGGCGACGGCGCTTTGGCGACCGGCGGGGCGCTGGGGCGGTTGATCCGGGCGGTGGAAACGTTTGGTTTTCACCTCGCGACGCTCGACATGCGGCAGAATAGCGATGTGCATCAACGCGTCGTTGCCGAGTTGCTGAAGGTTGGGGGCGTGGCGGAAGATTATGCCGCGTTGGACGAGGATGCTCGGGTTGCCTTGCTGCGCGAGGAGTTGGCCAGCAACCGGCCGCTGGGGTCGCGCTTTTCGGAATATTCCGAAGAGACGGCGTCCGAACTGGCGATCGTGCAGGCGGCGGCGGATGCGCACAGGACTTACGGGCCTGCCTGCATCAGCCACTACATCATTTCCAAGGCGGAGAGCGTTTCGGACCTTTTGGAAGTGAACCTGCTGCTGAAGGAAGCGGGGTTGTGGCGCGCGGGGAAGGACGGCGGCCCGGCAATGGCGGCGATCATGGCGGTGCCGTTGTTCGAGACGATTGCCGACCTTGAGGCGGCTCCGGATATCATGGCGGCCTATTTTGGGCTGCCCGAGATTGCGGGCGTCGTGCGCGAGCGGGGTCATCAGGAAGTGATGATCGGCTATTCCGACAGCAACAAGGATGGCGGCTATATCACCTCCACCTGGTCGCTTTATCAGGCGAGCAAGGCGCTGGCCCCGGTGTTCGAGGATGGCTGGACGGGGATGCAGTTGTTCCATGGCCGGGGCGGCGCGGTGGGGCGTGGTGGGGGATCATCCTTCGCGGCGATACAGGCGCAGCCGCGTGGCACGGTGCAGGGGCGCATCCGGATCACTGAACAGGGCGAGGTGATCGCGGCGAAGTTCGGCACGCGCGACGTCGCGATGACCAATCTGGAGGCGATGACGAGCGCGACCCTGCTCGCCAGTCTGGAGCCGGAAGGGATTTCGGACCGGGATGCTGCGCGCTTTGCGGGGGCTATGGACGAGCTGTCCAAGACGGCTTTCGCGGCCTATCGGGACCTCGTTTACGGGACGGAGGGATTCAAGGAGTTCTTCCGCCAACTGACGCCGATCCAAGAGATTTCGGGCCTGAAGATTGGGTCGCGCCCCGCGAGCCGGACTAAGAGCACGCGGATCGAGGATTTGCGGGCGATACCGTGGGTGTTCAGCTGGGCGCAGGCGCGGGTCATGCTGCCCGGGTGGTATGGCATGGGGCAGGCGTTTGCGGCGTTCAAGGACCAGGCGCTGTTGGCGGACATGGCGCAGAGCTGGTCCTTCCTGCAATCGGCGCTCGCCAATCTGGAGATGGTGTTGGCGAAGTCGGACCTGGGGATTGCCGCGCATTATCTGCCGCTGGTCGAGGATCAGGCGGCGGGTGGGGCGATTTTCGATCGTATTCGCGAGGGGTGGCAGCTGACGCATGACGGATTGCTGGCGGCGAGTGGGCAATCGCGGTTGCTGGAGAAGAATCCCAAGCTGGATGAATCGATCCGGTTGCGGCTGCCCTATATCGAGCCGCTCAATCTGTTGCAGGTGGAGTTGATGAAGCGGCATCGCGGCGGGGAGGATGATCCGCGTATCAAGGAAGGGATCGAGCTGTCGATCAACGCGATCGCCACGGCGCTGCGCAACAGTGGATGAGCAGGGGAATTCGGGACGACTGCAGTCCATGCCGCCCCGAACCCCTGACCTCCCCTTGAAGGGAGGCGCGAGCCGATAAGAATGGGCGCCTGGACGAGCGCCCGCTGTCCGAAATGCTAATCTATCCAATGAGATGAAGGTCGGATGAACATGAATGCCGACACGCGACGAGCAGAGTCTGGCTTTCATTCACAACCAATTCAACCTGCGGACGTTACCCTGTCTGTATTGGAGAAAAGGAGAAAGGCAATGACGTGGTCCGGACAGAAGTTTCTGGCTGCGATTAGCCTTGCCGGTGCGGTGGCACTGGGCGGCTGCGCCTATGATGACGGCTATTATGGCGGCGTGAGCGTGGGATCAGGCTATTACGGCGGTGGCTATTACGACGATTATTATGGTCCCGGCTATTATGGTTCGGGCTATTATGGCCCCGGCTATGGTTGGTACGGGGATTATTATTATCCCGGCAGCGGCTATTATGTGTTTGACCGGGGCGGACGCCGCCATCGCTGGAATGATGATCAGCGCCGTTATTGGGAAGGCCGACGCGGGCAGCAAGGCGATCATTGGCGCGGCAGTTTGGCGCGGCCGGAAGATGGCCGACTCTATCGCGATGGACGCCCCGCGAGAGATGGGCGCTGGCGCGGGCGGGACCGGAATGATGCCACGGCTGCTCCTCCGCCAGTTCAGAGCCAGCCGCGCGCGGGTAGTCCGCGCGGGAGCTGGGGCGGCGGCCGATCCGGGTCGGGAACAGGCTCAGGTTCGGGTTCCAACTCCGGCAATGGCAGTTCCGATGGGAATCACTGGCGCGGGACGTTGCGTCGCTGATGCGGGCTGGGTGGGGCGCTGTAACGCTTATCGCATGCCTCTCGCTCGCCGCCTGTGACGGGCGGGAGGAAAGCGCGATCGACAATCTCGCCAATGGCGCCAATGCGACGCAGGTGGAAAACAGCTTCCGCGCCGAGGCGCAGGCCGCGCTGGAGCCGCTGAGGCCGCCTGAACCGGGCACGCCGGGTGGCCTTCCGCCGGACGCCGCGCCGATCGAGGAAGGGTCGATCGATCCCAAGGGGCCGCAGGGCGCTGCGCAGGTTGTGCAGGGCTATTATGGCCTACTGGAAGAACGCCGCTTCGACGATGCGCAAGACCTTTGGAACCAGACAGGCGCGGTTGGTGCGGAGGATGACGAGGCCTTTGCCCGGCGCTTCCGCAATTTCAGCGAAATCCATGCGCATGTCGGGGCGCCCAGTGAGATGGAGGGCGCGGCGGGGTCGCTTTATGTGACGGTGCCGGTGCAGGTGTACGGGCGGCTCGCGGCCAATGGGAAGCCCTGGTACATGCTGCGTCAGGTGACGCTGCGCCGCGTCAATGACGTGCCGGGGTCGAGCGAGTCTGACCGGCGGTGGCATATCGAGACGATCGGGGCTTATGTTGCGCCGGTTGAGGGTGAGGCTGAGGTCGGGAACAACGCTTCAGCGGCGCGATGATATCGGGGCGAGCGGAGATGGCTCCGCTCGCCCTTGCGCCTTATATCAGGAAACGGCGGCTTTCAGGATCTTGCCCGGCGTGCGGGGCGGTTCGCCCTTGGGCAGGGCGTCGACATGTTCCATGCCGGAGGTGACTTCGCCCCAAACGGTGTACTGGCCGTCGAGGAAAGTCGCGTCGTCGAAGCAGATGAAGAACTGGCTGTTCGCGCTGTTCGGGTTCGACGAACGGGCCATGGAGCAGACGCCACGGACATGCGGTTCGCGGCTGAATTCAGCCTTGATGTCCGGGAGCTTCGATCCGCCCATGCCGGTGCCGGTCGGATCGCCGCCCTGCGCCATGAAGCCGGGGATGACGCGGTGGAAGACGACGCCGTCGTAAAAGCCTTCCTTCGCGAGCTGAGAGATGCGTTCGACGTGACCGGGCGCCAGATCGGGACGCAGCTTGATCACGACGTCGCCGCCGCTGTCGAGGGTAAGGGTGAGCGTTTCGTCGGCCATGGAAATCTCCTCTTGAGGGGGAGTGGGGAAATGTTGGTCCATATAGAGCGTTGGGGCGGGGATGGAAGCGCCTCAATCAATCTTTGGGGCATTGCTTTTAATTCATTCATGAGCAAAAGCAGCCGAATGTTACAGGAACCGGACAGTAGGGGACGCGATGAGCGAGCGAGCCGATATGGCCGAACCCCGGCCGGACGAACTGCCTGTTGACGACAAGATCGTTGAACAGCCCGAATCCCGTCATGACGAGGATGATCGGCTAAAGCCCGCTTTTGTTTCCGCCGTGCTGGACGCGGTGGAGGATGAGGACCGCGATCGCGCGCGCGAACTGGTGTCGCCGCTGCACCCCGCCGACATTGCCGACCTTCTGGAACTTACCCCGTCCGACCGGCGCGGGGAAGTAGCTGCGGCGCTGGGCGATCTGGTCGGCGCGGAGGTGCTGTCCGAGCTTAACGACTATGTCCGCGACGACCTGCTCGATGCGCTGGAGCCCAAGCAGGTGGCTGAATTCGCCGCCGAACTGGACACCGACGACGCGGTCGCGATCATCGAGGACATGGAGGAGGCCGATCAGCAGGCTGTCCTCGATGCGATGGAGCCCGAAGATCGCGCCGCGATCGAAAACGCGCTGTCCTATCCGGAAGAATCCGCCGGCCGCCTGATGCAGCGCGACTTGGTCGCGGTGCCCGAGCATATGACGGTCGGGCAGGTGATCGACTATCTGCGCGACAATCGCGACCTCACCACCGATTTCTGGGAAATCTTTGTGGTGGACGAGGCGCATAAGCCGATCGGCACCTGCCAGTTGAGCTGGATACTCACCTGTCCGCGTTCCATCGCGATGGCGGACGTCATGAAGCGTGAGCAGACGCTGATCCCGGTCGATATGGATCAGGAAGAAGTGGCGCTACGCTTCCAGAAATATGCGCTGATTTCCGCCGCCGTGGTGGACGCGAGCGGTCGACTGGTCGGCATGATCACGGTCGATGACATCGTCCACATCATTTCCGAGGAAGCGGGCGAGGACATCCTGCGCCTGTCAGGTGCGGGCGAGGGCGACATCAATCAGCCGATATTGGAGACGGTGCGCACGCGCTTGTCCTGGCTGGTGGTGAATCTGGGCACGGCGGTGCTGGCGGCTTCGGTAGTCGGGCTGTTTCAGGCCACCATCTCGAAATATGTGGTGCTGGCGGTGCTGATGCCGATCGTGTCCGGCATGGGCGGCAATGCGGGGACGCAGACCATGGCGGTGGCCGTGCGCGCGTTGGCGACAAACCAGCTGACCAGTTCGAACACGATACGGCAGATTGCGCGCGAGTTTCGCATTGCGAGCGCCAATGGCACGGCGCTGGGAATATTGATCGGCGTCGCGGTGGGGCTGATTTACGGCAATCATGACCTTGGCCTTGTCATTGCGATGGCGATGCTGATCAATAATCTGGTCGCGGGGTTGGCGGGCATATTGGTGCCCGTGACGCTCGATCGGTTCGATATCGATCCAGCGGTGTCTTCGGCGGTGTTCGTGACGACGATGACCGATGTGATGGGCTTCTTTTCCTTTCTGGGATTGGCCACGATCTGGGGTTTGTGACGGGGCTTGACCGTTTGCGTTCAGCGCCCATCTTCTGCTGATGCCGCTTCATCTCACCAAGATCGCCTTTGGCAGTGAAAGCCCTGCGACGCTGCGTGCCTGGCTGGAAAGTCATGGCGAAGAGGCGCGGCTGACGACGCGCTATTTGCCCAAGCGGGTGACGGAGATGGAGGGCGGGTCGCTTTACTGGATACATCAGCACAGGCTGGTGGGGCGCAGTCCGCTGATTGGATTTCAGGAAACGGGGCAGGGGCGGTTCTGGATCAGGCTGGAGCCCCGGCTGATCCCGGTGCGGGGTGCGCCGAAGCGGGCGCATCAGGGGTGGCGCTATCTGGAGGGGAAGGATGCGCCGCCTGATTTGGGATCGGATGAGGTGGATGATCTGGACGCTATGCCGACTGCGATGTTGGGGGAATTGGCGCGGTTGGGGTTGGTTTGAGGGGTTTTGGGTTGGATTTGCGCTAAGCAACATCCGTTCGCCCTGTTCGACCGAGCCACTTGTCTCGTTCGAATGTCGAAGGGTTCTACTTCCTTTTCAAACCTCACATCTAAGAAGAAGTGAAGGGCTTCGACAGGCTCAGCCCGAACGGAGGAGGGGTGTGTTTTGCAGGCGGTGAGGCGCTTTGAACGGGCGATTTTGCGTTACGCGGCCTTGCCTTGAAGTGCTTTTTGCCGCCGTCTCTGCACCGAAGACCCAATCCCCAACGCTTCCCGATATTTCGCGACCGTGCGGCGGGCGAGGTCCATGCCTTTGGCGCGGAGCAGGTCGACCAGCGTGTCGTCTGACAGGATCGCGTCGGGCGCTTCGGCGGCGATCAGGGCCTTGATGTGGCTTTTCACCGCTTCAGCTGAAACCGCGCCGTCTCCACTGGCCGCCGAGATGCCGCTGGTGAAGAAATATTTGAGTTCATAGACGCCACGCGGGCAGGACAGATATTTGTTCGATGTCACGCGGCTGACGGTGGATTCGTGCATGCCGATGGCTTCGGCTACCATCTTGAGGGTCAGGGGCTTTAAGTGCGCGACGCCCTTGCGGAAGAAATCCTCCTGGCAGCGGACGATTTCGGTGGCGACCTTAATGATCGTTTTTTGTCGTTGGTCGAGTGCCTTCACTAGCCAGTTTGCGCTGGCGAGGCAGTCGGCGAGCCACGCCTTTGACGCGCGGTTTTGCGGGCCGGACGCGAGTTCGACATAATAGCTGCGGTTGATGAGCAGGCGGGGGAGGGTCGCGCTGTTGATTTCGATCGACCAGCCATCGCGCGCCGGATTGACGAAGATGTCGGGGGTCACAGGCGCGGCGCGATCGGTGGAATAGCGCAGGCCGGGCTTGGGATCATAGCCGCGCAGTTCGCGGATCATGTCGGCCATATCCTCCTCATCCACGCCGCAGATGCGGCGCAACTGGGGGATGGCGCCACGGGCCAGCAGGTCGAGATTGGCGAGCAGCTTTGCCATGCAGGGGTCGTATCGATCCGCTTCCTTGGCCTGAAGTGCTAGGCATTCGGCGAGCGAGCGGGCGCCGACGCCCGTGGGATCGAAGCTGTGGATGACGCCGAGGACCTGTTCGGCCTGCGCGAGGGGGACGCCCAGCGCGTGGGCGGTTTCGAGGAGGTTGGCTTCCAGATAGCCCGCCTCGTCAATCTGGCCGATAAGCTGCGTGGCGATGAGCAGGTCCATGCCGCCCAGCGCGCTGCGCGCCTGGTCCATCAGATGTTCTTGCAGGCCGATTTCGGGATTGGCGAAGCTGTCGAAGTCGATCGCTTCGCCGCCGCCCTGAAGCATGTCGTGGCCGCCTGATCCCACGGCGCTGACGGCGCGATCGGAGGGGCCGTCGTCGATGAAGGTTTCCGCGCCATAATCGACGTCGAGCGGTGCATCGGATTCGGCGTGGCCCTGACCGATCAGGGCATCGATCCCGCCGGTTTCGGGGGCAAGCGCAGGAAGGTCGATCTGCGCGTCTATGCCATCGGCGGCGGGCGCGTTGTCTATGAGGCCGCCCGTCTCCAGCAACGGATTCTTTTCCAGCTCTCCCGCGACGAAGGCGTCGATTTCAAGATTGGAGAGGGCCAGCAGTTTGATCGCCTGCTGAAGCTGCGGCGTCATTACCAGCGACTGGCTTTGCCGCAGGTCGAGACGAGGCCCGAGCGCCATCAGCCGGAGCCCTTGCCGTCATGCTGAAGGGAAGGGCGGGGGCCAGTCATCTCAGAGCGAGAAATTCTCGCCCAGATAGAGGCGGCGGACTTCGGCATTGGCGACGAGTTCAGTCGGGCTGCCTGTGAAGAGCACTTGCCCGCCATAGATGATGCAGGCGCGATCGACGATTTCCAGCGTCTCGCGCACATTATGGTCGGTGATGAGGACGCCGATTCCCCGCGTCTTGAGCTGCTTCACCAGGTCGCGAATGTCGGCGATGGACAGGGGGTCGATGCCCGCGAAAGGCTCGTCGAGCAGGACGATGGACGGGTTGGCAGCGAGGGCGCGCGCGATTTCGCAGCGGCGGCGTTCACCGCCGGACAGCGCCATGGCGGACGAGTTGGCGAGCCGGGTGAGACCGAATTCGTCGAGCAATTGCGCAAGGCGGGCGTCGCGGGAGGACTTGTCGGGCTCCGCCAGTTCCAGCACGGCGCTGATATTCTGGGCGACGGTGAGGCCACGGAAGATGGATGTTTCCTGCGGCAGATAGCCAAGGCCCAGAATCGCGCGGCGGTACATGGGCAGGCCGGTAATGTCCTCACCGTCAAGGATGATGCGGCCATGATCGGGGCGCACAAGACCCATGACGGAATAGAAGCAGGTCGTCTTGCCCGCGCCGTTGGGGCCGAGCAGGCCGACAACCTCACCCTTGCCCACCGTCAGCGAAACATCGGTCAGGACGGCGCGCTTGTCATAGCTTTTGGCGATGGAGACGACGGACAGTCCGTCGCTCACTTCCTGCGCGGAGATGCGCCTGCTGGCGCTTTGTCTATCCTGAATCACGACGTCGTCCATTACTCACCCTTGCTGCGACATGGTTAGCGTCAAGTAAAATACTCGCGCGGCCGAGGCAATTGGCAAGCTTTGTGCATGGGATGGCGCTCGGGGCAAGGGGAAAATCGGTGATTTCGGCATCCAGGGCGTCGAAAGCTTGATTTGGTGGGCCGCAAGGGTCAGGGCGGTAAAAGCTGTGCCACCCGGTTGCAGGGTCAAGCTAAACGCTGCTGTGCAATCGACGCGGATAATAAGAGGCGAGGAATGAGGATAGAAGAGGCCGGAGCGGCCGAGGGATGGGCGCATGCGCTGATCCGGCAGCCGGTGGAGTCGTTGATCCAACAGGCTGAGGCGATGACCTTGGCCGCATTCGGGGCGACCGTCACCTATTCGCGCAAGGTTTTCATCCCGCTGACTCACCTGTGCCGCGATGTCTGCCATTATTGCACCTTTGCCAAGGCGCCGCGCCATGCGGGGGCGCCCTATCTGTCGATCGAACAGGTGCTGGAGATTGCGCGCGCGGGCGAGGCGGCGGGATGCCGGGAGGCGCTGTTCACGCTGGGGGAGCGGCCGGAGGATCGCTATACGGTGGCGCGGAATGGGCTGGCGGCGCTGGGTCATGACACGACGCTGAGCTATCTGCGTGAGGCGGCGGCTGCGGTGCTGATGGAGACGCTCCTGTTGCCGCATCTGAACCCCGGCATCATGGGTGACGCTGATCTGGCGATGCTGCGGCCGGTCGCGGCATCGATGGGGCTGATGCTGGAAAGCACGGCGACGCGGCTGTGCGAAAAGGGCGGGCCACATCATGGTTCGCCCGATAAGGTTCCGGCGGTGCGGCTGGAGGCGATCGAGGCGGCGGGACGCGCGCGGGTGCCCTTTACCACCGGGCTGCTGATCGGCATCGGCGAGACGCGGATGGAGCGGATCGAGGCGTTGCTGGCGATCCGCGACGCTCATGCGCGGCACGGGCATATTCAGGAAGTTATCATCCAGAACTTCCGGGCTAAGCCGGATACGCGGATGGCCGATCATGCCGAACCGCCGTTGGAAGAACATCTGTGGACGGTCGCCGCCGCGCGCTTGATTTTGGGGCCGGATATGACCATCCAGGCGCCGCCCAATCTCCAGCCCGATGGCCTTGCGGCGTTGATGCGCGCGGGCGTCAATGATTGGGGCGGGGTGTCGCCGGTAACGCCCGACCATGTGAACCCGGAAGCGCCCTGGCCGCATCTGATGGCGCTGAGCGCGGCGACGACGGCGGCGGGGCGTGTGCTGACCGAAAGGCTGGCGGTGGGGCCGGTCTATGCCAAGGAGCCGGAGCGTTGGCTGGAGCCGGAAATCGCGGTGAAGGTCCGGCGGGCGGTGGATGCGCGGGGCCTGCCTATCGTCGAGCGGTGGCGCGCGGGAGCGGGTGAGGCGCCGCCGCTGCTGCCACTTGGCGGACGGACGCTTTCGGCCAAGCGGATCGATGCGATATTGGGCAAGGCGGCGGCGGGGCGGGGGCTGGACGAGAGCGAGATCGTCACGCTGTTCAAGGCTACCGGCTCGGATGTGCGGCGAGTGATAGATGCCGCCGATGCATTGCGGCGCCAGGCCGTGGGTGACGTGGTCACTTACGTCATCAACCGCAACATCAATTATACGAACATCTGCACCTATAAATGTGGCTTCTGCGCCTTTTCCAAGGGGACGGCGAAGGCGCTGCGGGGGCCTGCCTACCGGCTCGATCTGGACGAAGTGAGGCGTCGCGCGGCCGAGGCGCAGGCGCGGGGCGCGACCGAAGTATGCCTCCAGGGCGGCATCCATCCGGATTATGACGGCCACACCTATCTGTCGATTGTGGAGGCGGTGCGGGATGCGGCGCCGGGCATCCATGTCCATGCCTTTTCCCCGCTGGAGATTACGCACGGGGCATCGACGCTCGGCATGGGGCTGGAACCCTATCTGGCGATGTTGAAGGAGGCGGGGCTGTCGACCCTGCCCGGCACGGCGGCCGAAATACTGCATGAGGAAGTGCGGGCGATCATCTGTGCCGACAAGCTGTCGGCGGATGAGTGGGTCGCCGTCATGCGCGCCGCGCATAGAGTCGGCCTGAAAAGCACTGCGACGATCATGTTCGGGCATGTCGACGATTATCGCCACTGGGCGCGGCATTTGCGGGTAGTGCGCGATCTTCAAGCGGAGACGGGCGGCTTTACCGAGTTCGTGCCGCTGCCCTTCGTCCATATGGAAGCGCCGATGTGGCGAAAGGGCAAGGCACGGTCAGGCCCCAGCTTCCGCGAGGCGATGCTGATGCAGGCGGTGGCGCGGATCGCGTTGCATGGCGCCATCCCGAACATTCAGGCGAGTTGGGTGAAGCTGGGCGAGGAGGGCGTGATTGCTGCACTCGGCGCGGGGGTCAATGATCTAGGGGGCGTGTTGATGGACGAGTCGATCACGCGTGCGGCAGGTGGCACGCATGGGCAATTTTTCGATGTGGAGCGTATGCACCGCACCGCCGAGGCGGCGGGCCGTTTCGCCCGGCAGCGCACGACGCTTTATGGCATGATCAAGCAGGAGGTAGCCGCCTGATGGGCGATGAAACTGGAACCCCCCGGTCGCGGCGCTTGCGATCATTGCTGTTCGTACCTGGCGACCGACCCGAGCGGATGCGCAAGGCGTTGGCAAGCGGCGCGGACGCGCTGATCCTCGATCTTGAAGATTCCGTTGCCATTGGTGCCAAGGCGGGGGCGCGGGAAGAGGTGGCGGCGTTCCTGAAGGAGGCTGCGGACAGCGAAGTCATGCTTTTCGTCCGGGTGAATCCGCTCGATGGCGGACTGACCGATGCGGACCTCGACGCGGTGATTGAGGGCCGTCCGGCCGGGATCATGTTGCCCAAGGCAGAGGGCGCCGCGTCGATCAGGGATATGGACCAGCGATTGCGCCAACGGGGCGACGATCGGGTGCTGATCCTGCCTATCGCCACGGAAACGCCCAAGGCGATTTTCCGATTGGGTGAATATGGTGATGTGCCGGATCGGCTGGCGGGCCTTACCTGGGGTGCAGAGGATTTGCCTGCCGCGATTGGCGCCCTTTCCGCGCGGCATGCCGATGGCAGCTATACGCCACCTTATGAGATAGCCCGTGCGCTCACGCTATTTGCGGCCTGCGCCGCCGATGTGCCATCGATCGAGACGGTGTATCCGGCGATTCGGGATCTGGATGGTCTCGCGGCCTATGCGCAGCGCGGCGCGCGCGACGGTTTTCTGGGCATGATGGCGGTACATCCTGACCAGGTGCCGGTGATCAATGCCGCCTTTACGCCGTCGGAAGAGGAGATTGCGCGGGCGCAGGCGGTAGTCGATGCGTTTGCGTCCAATCCCGGCGCGGGGGTCCTGACATTGGATGGCAAAATGATCGACCGACCTCACCTTAAGAAGGCGCAGGCGCTGCTGGCTCGTTGTTGAGCCTGATCCGTCCGGGTTGACGGTCCCTCTCCCATATGGGAGAGGGGGGCATGGGTTCTCTCTGGGCCGATCAGAATGAGCTGTTCCTGCCTCTGGTGGACGGTATTCATGAAAGCCCGCCTTTTGGCGCTTTCATCCGCAATCTGGTGGGGCGCACCTATGCGCGGCGGGCTTTTCTGATCATCTCTCTGGCCAATGCCATGCCTGAGCAGGAACCGACCGTCATCCACATCGCCGCGCCGCGCGCGTCGCAGGAGCCGCCTTTGGACTTCCGGCGGCTGGATGCGTTGCGCCTGCATCCTTATGGATCGCTGCGTCCGGGGCGCGTCTATGCGCTGGACGAGATGCTGAATTACGATGACGCGGATGAATTGGTGCGGCAGCGCGAGGCGTTGAACGAAATGAACATCCGCTATGGCCGATGGATGCGTGTGGCGGCGGGCGGGGTGGCTGATGCACATTTCCTGCTGGTGAGAGAGCGGGAGGATTTTTCCGCCTCTGCCGTTGCCGTGCTGTCGAGCATCGTGCCGCATTTCGCCGCTGCGCTGCGGACGCTGGTGGCGTTGATCGAGGCGCGATTGCAGGTTGCCATGGCGCAGGGCGCGCTGTCGCGGTTGGGCGTCGCGCAACTGGCGTTCGATTGGGGCGGTCGGGTGATGGCTGCTGATCCTGCGGCCGAGGCGCTGCTGGCCTTTACGATGAAGCCGGGGCCAAGCCCGGAGCGGCGGTTGCAGTTGTTGCCCGAAGCTACCCATGCGCTTAACCGGGCCTGCGCGGAAATAGCGTCGGCACCTCCCGGCGCGACGCGGGTAATCCGGATCGACGATGGCAGGGATATCGACCTGCTGCTGCGCAAGTCGGACCTGGCGCTGAGTGAACCGTGCGCCTTGCCCGCCGTGATCGGGATAGTGCGTATGGCCCGCCGCGAGCCTGCGCAGGCGGCGGTCGGGACTTTGGCGGCGCTGCATGGTTTGTCGGGTAGCGAGGCGGCACTCGCTCACGCGCTGAGTTTGGGCGAAAGCATCGTTGGTGCGGGTGAGCAGCTTAATCTGACCACGGAGACGGCGCGTAATTATTCGAAGCGGATATATGAAAAGACGGGGGCGAAGGGGCAAGCGGATCTGGTGCGGCTGATCCTCACGGGGCTGGCGCCCTTTGCATGATGGCGTGCGATCTGGCCATTTCCGCTGTTTTGAAACAGCAGATTTTTCGTCGTTCGGCTGCAAGTTTCGCGGCCTGTCGTCTGGCGCTTTGACGGAAAAGTGGATAAAGGGCCGCCCAACGCTACGCATATCAATTTGGAGGGGCAGGCGACTATGAGCAATAAGAAGGCAGCCCTCGAAGGCATCCGCGTCATCGACATGACCCGCGTGCTCGCAGGCCCCGTGGGCGCACAGATATTGGGCGACCTGGGCGCTGACGTGATCAAGGTGGAACGTCCGGGCGTTGGAGATGATGGCCGGGTATATGGTCTTGCCGAGGTGAAGGGCAAAGATGGAATGAATGTCCGCCAAGCGGGCTTTTTCACGGCGGCTAACCGCAATAAACGATCGATCACGCTGAACCATAGCAAGCCTGAGGGGCAGGAAATCCTGCGCAAGCTGGTAGAGACTGCGGACGTCCTGATCGAAAATTACAAGGTGGGCGATCTGAAGCGGTTCGGGCTGGATTATGAGAGCCTGAAGGCGATCAATCCGCGCCTTATCTATTGTTCGGTCACGGGCTTTGGCCAAACGGGACCGATGGCTGCGCGGCCGGGCTATGATGGTTTGTTCCAGGCGACGGGCGGGATGATGGCCGTCACCGGCATTCCGGACGGGCAGCCGGGAGCCGGGCCGCTCAAGGCTGGTCCTAGCCTCGTCGATTTCATCACCGGCCATAATGTCGCCATTTCCATACTGGCGGCACTCCAGCATCGTAACCAGACTGGTGAGGGTCAGCATGTCGATATCGCCCTTCTGGATAGTTCGGTCGCGATGGTCAGCCATATCATGCAGGATTATCTGTTGAGTGGCGTGGTCCCGCCGCGCCTTGGCAATGGCGGCAATGGCGGTGGCCCCGCCGATCTCATCTATACCAAGGATGGCATGCTGTATCTCACCGCTGGCGGTGACGAGCATTGGCGGCGTTTGACAGTGCTAATGGGCCAGCCTGAACTATATCAGGACCCCCGCTTCGATGAGAATTTCAAGCGCGGCAAGTTGAACCGTCTGGAGTTGATGGACATCATCAATGAATGGAGCCGTGGCTTCACCTCTGAAGAGCTTCAGGCGAAGTTTGATGAGGTGAGCATCCCCGCCGCGCGCTACAATGAGCTGCCCGAGGTTTGGGAAGATCCGCAGGTCCAGCATCGCGGCCTTCGGGTGACGACGCCGCATCCCTGGGCGGAGGCCGGTACGGTCGACCTGATCGCCAGTCCGCTGGCCAATATGTCCGAAACGCCAGCGACGATCCGCCGGGCGCCGCCGCTTCTTGGCGAACATAGTGCCGAGGTGTTGGGCGAACTAGGCTATGACGAAGCGCGCATCGCCGAACTGCAAGAATCGAAGATCATCTGATCGGGTGGCTCCGGCGGCTCTTATGTGGCCGCCGGAGCTTA
>NZ_CDRNIV010000003.1:0-152792 GCF_977014255.1 Sphingobium chungangianum
TCGCCGATACCGACATCGCGCGCGGCGGTAAGGACCGCGCGATCACGCGGTGACAACGCGATCAGGGCTTCGACATTATTCCAAGCGAAACCCACCGACGTCTGCTGACTCGCGCGGTGGATAGGATCAGCAGCGTAAAGCCGGCGCTCTTCGAAAATGTCCATCCAGCTTTGCGGGTAGTCCACAAGCCTGATCGTCCCTGTAGCCGGCACCGCCGTATCGACATGATGGACGAGAGCAAAATGGGCAAACCCCATTCTGGCGGTGATGTCTTGCATGAAATCATACAGAGCATCGGGGCTTTTCGCGGCGCTGACCGAATCGCAGAATGACCGAACCTCGGCGAGCCTTATCGCCAAGGGGCCGGCGCCTACAGCAACGCGTTGATGTTCAAATGCCCGTCGCGCACCGCCCGAAGAACTAGCTGGGTTCTCCGCCTGACGCCATACCGGCGACGGGCACCTTCGACATACTCGTGCACAGTGTCGCGGCCGAGCGAAAGGATCTGGGAGATCTCCCAGTCGCTTTTGCCTTGGGCGACTAACGCGATGCAGTCGATCTGGCGTGGGCTTAGTGACACTGGCTGGTAGACGATGCCCTCGTCGCCGAGGATGGCGCGAGCTTGATCAAAAGCGACCGTCCCCACGAGGCGCGCGGTGAGCACGTCCTCGGTGGTTGCCACCGCGTCTGTCGATCGCGCGATCGTGAAGACGGCTTCAGGCTCGTCCTGCATCCTAATCGGCATCGTAAAGCCGGTGCGCAGGCCGTGGGCGCTGCCTTTTTTCAGGATCGATACCTGATGAGGGCTAGGCACTATGAATTCGTCGATGCGATCCCACGTCAACCCCGAAGACGTTTTCGCGCATGCAGCGTGAATGGGATCATCGAGATAGAGCCTGGTTTCGATGATCTCGTCGAGCCATCGAACCGGATAGGTGGTGAGCATTATCGCCTTCTTGCTCCGCTGAACAAGATCGACGTTGTGCAGAAGAGCAAACCAGCGAAAGCCGACCTGCCTAACGAACGAATCCACGATCGATGACAGCTGATCGAACGTCGTGGTTGATTTCGCTTGATGCTCGAAAACGCTGATATCAGCGAGACGGCCCTTGTCACATTTACTCGCCATCGACGCAGCCTCTCGTTGCCTTCCTGTCAGGTCCACCCCCAATTCGACGTATGCGCCAATAAACGGGGTGAGCCGATGCTGCTTGAGGCTGTCTGGCGCGCGCGTATTGATAGCGCGTAAGAGCAGCAGCTCTCGGATTTAAGCAGCCGATAATGTGTTCGGACCGGTTAGAAAAGACACTATCTGTCCCGGATAGAAATGACACCATTAATGACAGCAGGGGCTGCGTGGAGCCCTCGGCTTAGCGCAGCGCAGACCCTGCTGATGGCGTGAGGTTGAGGGGATGAGCATGGACCCGCTGCGCAGGCAGCGGGCTCGGTCAGCGCCGCTTTAGCGTGCCTTCACGAACTCGAGCGTGCCGCGCGCCCGTAACTCCGCCTGGCTGAGCCGTGGGCCGCGTTTGAGCTTGGGACGGCCTAACCGGCGCCGATCGATTTTCGCTGGCGCCTCTGGCTCGGGGAACAGATGTGTGGGCTGGTCGCGGCGGGCAGGGGCATTGTTGTTCCGCTGCCGGTGATGCGGCGTGATCGCCTGGATCTCCTTTGCCCGAGCCAGCGCCGCATCGAGATGCTTGTTGTCGACGATGGCAGGTTGATTGATCCGGGGCATCTTGTCGAACAGGCTATAGGGGAGGGAGCGCCCCTCGTGCCGGATCTCCACCGTGCCATTAGGATATTCACAAACATCCACGCGCTTGCGCGCCAGCTCCTTGCTGATTGCGTTCGGCTCCAGAAGGAACAGAACCTTGTTATAGTGCAGCGTCAGCGCAGCCGTGACTGTTCTCTGTTCGCGCCAGACCATGACGGAGTGGAGATTATCCCGCGGTGCCAGAGGGCGGTGCAGATCACGACTGTTTGCTGCCGGGCGAGCGAAGCGCGCATTATGGGTCGTCTGGTAGCTGCTCAAAAAGCTATTGGCTTCTCCGATTGAGGAGATACCCTCCAGTCGCATCGCCTTGACGAGCCGATCCTGCAGCGTGCCGTTCGCCCGTTCGACCCGACCCTTGGCCTGTGGCGAGTTGGCACAGATGATCTCGATGTTCAGCGCGTCCAGCGCACGCCCGAAATGCGTCATGCCATCGCCCTTCGCCGTCGCCTTGGGGTTTCGAAAGACCGTGTGTTTATCGGAGTAAAAGGCCACCGGCTTACCGTGCCGCTCGATATATTCGCGTGTCGCCTCCATGTAGGAAAAGGTGCTTTCGCTCTCGACCATCTTGAGGTGCATTAGCTCACTGGTCGCGTCATCGATGTAGACAAGCAGCGTGCAGCGCGGCCCGCGATCCTCGAACCAGTCATGATCCGAGCCGTCGATCTGAATCAACTCGCCACGGCACTCCCTGCGATGGCGCGGTTGATAAGGGCGAGAACGACGTGCGGCGCGATCATGCCATATACCCGCCTCGATCATCATCTGCCGCAATGTCTCGCAGCCCACCGCGATATCATGGCGCTCCGCCAGATACTCGCGCGCCAGGGTCGGACCGAAATCCGCATAATGCTCTCGGACCAGCGAAATAATCTGCGCGCGAAAGGCATCGCTGTGACGCCGGTTGCTCGGCCGACCACGCTTACGCGACACCAGGCCTGAGGCGCCTTCGGCGCGCAGACGCTCAAGCAGCCGAAAAATCTGCCGGCGCTTCAATCCTAGCAGCGTTGCCGCATCCTCAACCCGAAGCGCGCCGCGCTCCACGCGCATCAATGTGTCAAACCGCGAAAGCTCACCATGGCTCATCGCCACCACCGTCATAAGCGCGTCCTCCCGAACTGCCAGGAGGACCATGCCACCAAGCTTTGCTAAGGACGCCCAAGGGTGTCATTTCTATTCAGCAGAGGGGTGTCATTTCTATCCGGCGCTTACACGAAATGTTCGGACCGGTTAGAAAAGACACTATCTGTCCCGGATAGAAATGACACCATTAATGACAGCAGGGGCTGCGTGGAGCCCTCGGCTTAGCGCAGCGCAGACCCTGCTGATGGCGTGAGGTTGAGGGGATGAGCATGGACCCGCTGCGCAGGCAGCGGGCTCGGTCAGCGCCGCTTTAGCGTGCCTTCACGAACTCGAGCGTGCCGCGCGCCCGTAACTCCGCCTGGCTGAGCCGTGGGCCGCGTTTGAGCTTGGGACGGCCTAACCGGCGCCGATCGATTTTCGCTGGCGCCTCTGGCTCGGGGAACAGATGTGTGGGCTGGTCGCGGCGGGCAGGGGCATTGTTGTTCCGCTGCCGGTGATGCGGCGTGATCGCCTGGATCTCCTTTGCCCGAGCCAGCGCCGCATCGAGATGCTTGTTGTCGACGATGGCAGGTTGATTGATCCGGGGCATCTTGTCGAACAGGCTATAGGGGAGGGAGCGCCCCTCGTGCCGGATCTCCACCGTGCCATTAGGATATTCACAAACATCCACGCGCTTGCGCGCCAGCTCCTTGCTGATTGCGTTCGGCTCCAGAAGGAACAGAACCTTGTTATAGTGCAGCGTCAGCGCAGCCGTGACTGTTCTCTGTTCGCGCCAGACCATGACGGAGTGGAGATTATCCCGCGGTGCCAGAGGGCGGTGCAGATCACGACTGTTTGCTGCCGGGCGAGCGAAGCGCGCATTATGGGTCGTCTGGTAGCTGCTCAAAAAGCTATTGGCTTCTCCGATTGAGGAGATACCCTCCAGTCGCATCGCCTTGACGAGCCGATCCTGCAGCGTGCCGTTCGCCCGTTCGACCCGACCCTTGGCCTGTGGCGAGTTGGCACAGATGATCTCGATGTTCAGCGCGTCCAGCGCACGCCCGAAATGCGTCATGCCATCGCCCTTCGCCGTCGCCTTGGGGTTTCGAAAGACCGTGTGTTTATCGGAGTAAAAGGCCACCGGCTTACCGTGCCGCTCGATATATTCGCGTGTCGCCTCCATGTAGGAAAAGGTGCTTTCGCTCTCGACCATCTTGAGGTGCATTAGCTCACTGGTCGCGTCATCGATGTAGACAAGCAGCGTGCAGCGCGGCCCGCGATCCTCGAACCAGTCATGATCCGAGCCGTCGATCTGAATCAACTCGCCACGGCACTCCCTGCGATGGCGCGGTTGATAAGGGCGAGAACGACGTGCGGCGCGATCATGCCATATACCCGCCTCGATCATCATCTGCCGCAATGTCTCGCAGCCCACCGCGATATCATGGCGCTCCGCCAGATACTCGCGCGCCAGGGTCGGACCGAAATCCGCATAATGCTCTCGGACCAGCGAAATAATCTGCGCGCGAAAGGCATCGCTGTGACGCCGGTTGCTCGGCCGACCACGCTTACGCGACACCAGGCCTGAGGCGCCTTCGGCGCGCAGACGCTCAAGCAGCCGAAAAATCTGCCGGCGCTTCAATCCTAGCAGCGTTGCCGCATCCTCAACCCGAAGCGCGCCGCGCTCCACGCGCATCAATGTGTCAAACCGCGAAAGCTCACCATGGCTCATCGCCACCACCGTCATAAGCGCGTCCTCCCGAACTGCCAGGAGGACCATGCCACCAAGCTTTGCTAAGGACGCCCAAGGGTGTCATTTCTATTCAGCAGAGGGGTGTCATTTCTATCCGGCGCTTACATAATGGCGGTTCGATAATATATCTTATGTTAAATCAATGGGTTACGCAGCCCATTCCCGCAGCGCCGGTCCAAATTTGATCGTACAGCTATATTCACTGCGCAGCAAATACGGAGGCGTGTTAACAGATTCCCGCTAATGCCAGGCGCACATCCGGAGCTATCGTATATACCGCTTCGCGCTGCGCGCCCCGGTTGGGGTGATCGACGCGGTATCCCTGATAGTGGCGATGCAGCAATCCAGCCCGAACAAGATCCGATACGGCTCGACTGACATTCGTGCGCCCCGACCGCAGAATGCGCGCCTCAATCTCTTCATTCTCCTTCTGAGCCAAATCTCCTGCACTTTCCGAAGCGTCAGCCTTCGCCGACCACTCTGATCGAACCGCTGCAATCATGGCTGTACGGCGGCAGTCGCGGTTGGCCAGCGGCGCCAATGCCTGGCAGAGCCAGTCACGCACAGGTATCTGGGCAGCGTCGCTTCGTACGTAAGGCCCGAGACTGCCATTCTCCCCTGCGGCCTTCGCGATCAGATTGAGGATGAGCAGAACATACCTAGGGCGCTTCGATACCTGCGATACGCGCTCCACTAGATCTGGTAACGCGACAACCGACGAAGCCAAGTTGAGCGGCGCTGGTGCCATATGGTCGAAGAGGTCGGCTTGGTGGAACATAGCAGGAATCTACCACAACCGATCTTGCCGCGAATCCCCTAAATTCCCTACTCGCCAGAAAAATCACCAGCGTCACTTTACCGGCGGGGTAAAGTGACACTGGTGACACAGCGTACTAGGAAGAGCGCTGCAGCGATGCAAAAAGTAAGCGTGGGCTGGAGGCCGCAGATCAGTGTCAATCGGCCCCGGATATTCACCCCGGATAAGCGCCCAACACTGACCCCCTGATAGTACGCAGGATCGTCGGCATGGGGGTGAGGCGGCGGAGGGCGTAGCCCGGAGCCGGCTCACCCCCATGCCGATGGCGTTTATTTTGGGCTATCAGGCAGCTGCGCGGTTCTTGAAGCGCCAACTCTCGTTGCCGGTTTCGATGATGTCGCAATGGTGCGTCAGCCGATCGAGCAGCGCGGTTGTCATTTTGGCATCGCTGAACACCAAGGGCCATTCGCCGAACGCGAGGTTGGTGGTCACCATGATCGAGGTCTGCTCGTAGAGCCGGCTGACCAGGTGGAACAGCAACTGGCCGCCAGACAGCGCGAACGGCAGATAGCCCAGCTCGTCGAGGATCACCAGGTCGAGCCGGGACAGATGATCGGCAATGCGCCCCGCCTTTCCTGCGCGGGTTTCAGCTTCGAGCCGGTTCACCAGGTCAATGGTGTTATAATATCTGACCCTCGCGCCGATGCGTACGCACGAGCGTCCGATCGCAATGGCAAGGTGGGTTTTTCCGGTCCCGGTTCCTCCTACCAACACGGCATTGCGCTGGTTGGCCAGGAAAGCGCCGGTGGCCAGATCGCGAACCAGCCCCTCGTTGATCGGCGTTTCGGCAAAGTCGAACGCCGTAATTTCCTTGGCCAGCGGCAGCTTGGCGATCGTCATCTGATATTTGATCGAGCGCGCCTGCTTCTCATCGATCTCGGCCTTCAGCAGATCGCCGACCACGCGGCTTGGGCCATGTTGTCGCTTTACCGCATCGGCGATCACCTCATCATAGGCGTGCCGCATGCCCGCGAGCTTGAGCGTCCCCATCATCTCCAGGATCTCGTGGCGTTCCATAGAACCTCCTCAGGCTATCGTAACGGGCGCAGTCGGCGACGGGCTCGTGATGGAGCCGGAGCGCCTCGGGCGTAGCGATGGTCAGCGGCGCCGATGGCTGGCGCTGACGGGTCAGGATATTGAGCACAACGTCGCGGCTGACGGTGCCGCCGATCAGCGCCTCGGCGCAGGCGGCTTCCACGGCATCGAGCCCATCGCTCAGGACCGCCGTCAGGATGCCGACCATCTGGCGGTCGCCATCAGCATGGCCGGCAAGGCGGCGTCGTACCCGCTCGATTGCCGGCGGAAGCGACCAGTCCTTGAAGGGCGCGCCGTTGCGCAGCGCGCCGGGCTTTCTCGCCAGCACAGGGACGTAATGCCAGGGATCATAGATCGTCAGCTCACGGCCGAACCGGCGGACATGCTCGCCGACTATCTCGCCTTCCTGCCGGATGACGATACGGTCGGCATAGGCATGGATATCTACCGGCCGCCCCGCCGCTGACGCATGCACCGAGTATTTGTTATAGTCGAACCGCACCAGCAGCGTCTTCGATACCGACGCGGGCAGAGCGTGGAAGCCGTCGAAGGGCCCGCGATAGGCGATCAGGGCGGGACGATCCGCGGTCTCGAACACCTCCCACACCGTCCGGTCCTTCAACTCGGGATGTGCGGCATGCTTCGACCGCGCGACGCAGCGATCCTCAAGCCATGCGTTCATCTCGGCGTAGCTCTTGAAGCGCAGCCGGGGCGTGAAGAAGCGTTCACGCACCAGGCCGACCTGATTCTCGACCTGGCCCTTCTCCCAGCCTGACGCCGGCGTGCAGGCAACAGGCTCGACCAGATAATGCCCGCACATCTGTTGAAAGCGGCGGTTATACTGGCGCTCGCGACCGGCAAAGATCGCATCGACCGCCGTCTTCATGTTGTCGTAAATGCCGCGCTGGCAGGCGCCACCGAAGAAGGCGAACGCCTTGTCATGCGCATCGAAGACCATCTCCTGGCTTTCCCGCGGATAGGCGCGCACGTAGAACATCCGACTATGACAAAGCCGCATGTGCGCGACCTTCACCGTGGTCGTCGCCCCGGCAATGACGACGATCTCATGGCTCCAGTCGAACTGGTAGGCCTCGCCGGGCGCGAAGCTCAGCGGCACATAGGCCGCCGCCGTCACCGCTGAGCGCTCACGATGCCAGTTTGCCGCGTACCGTCGGACCGCGTCATAGCCGCCACGATAGCCAAGACCCTGCAGCTCCTCGAACAGCCTGACCATCGTCAGCCGCTCGCGCCGTGTCTTCCGGTCGTTCGCCTCCAGAAGCCTGTTCAGATCCGAGGCCCAGGGCCCCAACTTCGGCAAGGGCTGCACGCTGCGTTCGTATGTGAAAGCCGTCTCGCCCGAGCGCAGCACCTTGCGAACCGTGTTCCGCGAAACGCCAAGGGGCTCTGTTGCAAACTCTGATGCGGTTGCCAACGTTGGGCCTTGTCTTGGTAAGGTCGGTTGTGATGGACGATTTCAAAGGGCGGCATTTTACCGGAGAAGTCATCCTATGGGCGGTCCGCTGGTACTGCCGGTACGGTATCAGCTACCGTGATCTCGAGGAAATGCTGGCGGAACGTGGCATCGATGTCGATCACACGACCATCTATCGCTGGGTGCAGCGCTACGCGCCGGAGATGGAGAAGCGGTTGCGCTGGTTCTGGCGGCGCGGCTTTGATCCGAGCTGGCGTCTCGATGAGACTTACGTGAAGGTGCGGGGCAAATGGACCTACCTCTACCGGGCGGTCGACAAACGGGGCGACACGATTGATTTCTACCTGTCGCCGACCCGCGGCGCCAAAGCTGCGAAGCGCTTTCTTGGCAAAACCCTTCGCGGTCTGAAGGACTGGGAAAAGCCGACGAAACTCAACACCGACAAGGCGCCAAGCTACGGCGCCGCAATCGCCGAGTTGAAACGAGAAGGAAAGCTCGCCCCAGAAACCGAACACCGGCAGGTGAAATACCTGAACAACGTGCTCGAGGCCGACCACGGCAAGCTCAAGATGCTGATCAAGCCCGTGCGTGGTTTCAAATCGATGCCGACAGCCTACGCCACGATCAAGGGCTTCGAGGTGATGCGCGCCCTGCGCAAAGGGCAGGCCCGGGCATGGTGCCTGCAGCCAGGGATCAGGGGAGAGGTGCGTCTGATCGAAAGATCATTTGGCATTGGCCCCTCGGCCATGACCGAGGCCATGGCCATGCTCAATCAGCATTTCAACAAAGCGGCCTGATCCCAACAAAGGCGCGGTGCCGCTCGGCGGTCCCGAATGTTTGCAACAGAGCCATCGAGGTCAACTTAAGCCCGATGATCGCGAGCGCTAAAGTGTGCAGAGCAGCCAAGCAGCCAAGCAGGCGGGAATTCTCGAACGCCTATGGGACCGCGGTAAACCCGCAACACGCCTTCGGTCAATATACGGCTTTCCAATGTCGGAAGGCAGCGAGAACCGCCCGGTTCGATAATGTAACTTGCGAAAAATACTGGTGAAAGGCAGAAGGTGAGCGTCCCAGAATCCTCCGTTTAAGGGACGCTTTCGCGAACATAGTAAAAACAAATGCTTGCGCGTCCCAAAACTCTGTCCCAAAATGGCGGGATGAAATGGGGCTATGCCAGGGTATCTACAGAAGATCAGAACCTCGATCTGCAGCGGCGCGCGTTGAACGCCGCCGGCTGCGATCGGCTGTTTGAAGATCAGATATCAGGCGCATCCACAAAGCGGCCAGGCCTTGACGATGTGCTGGCGAAATGCGGCGATGGCGATGTGCTGGTGGTGTGGAAACTCGATCGCCTCGGCCGATCGTTGCCGCACCTAATCGAAGTCATTCAGGAGCTGGGCACCAAGGGTTGCGGATTCCAGTCGCTCTCAGAGAACATCGACACGACGACTGCAGGCGGCCGCCTTGTTTTCCACCTAATGGGCGCCCTGGCAGAATTTGAGCGCGCCCTGATCGGCGAGCGCACCAAGGCAGGCCTCGCAGCTGCGCGCATGCGCGGTGTCCGCATTGGCCGCAAGCGCGCCATGTCTGCCGAACAAATACGTCATGCGCGAGCTTTGCTCGAAGCCGGCGAGCGACCGACCGACATTGCCCGCACGATGCAGGTCGGCCGATCGACCCTTTATCGCGCCCTGGATGCCAACAAGAGCAAAGCCGCATGAAAGCATCTACCCGCCTGAAAAAGCCGATTGCGCTGTCGGCGCATATCGATCTCGAAGCCCGGCGCATTGAGCTGGCGCGTGCGCGTTTCGTCGCGCGGGCCTGCTCTGAAACTGTCCCTGAAAGCCGGCGCACGAGTCAGGCGGCGCTTTTCGCGCGTGGCGCGATCGAAGCCTTCGCGGGCGTGGTCGTGCCAGATTTCGCGTTAAGCGCCCCCTTCGTCACCCCGCGCGGCAAGCTCGATGCGACGGCGCGCCAGCTGGCGGCCTCGATCGGCCGTGAAGCTGCAGGCCTGCCTGTCCTAGAAGGGTGTCATTTCCTGACGAGCCTCTACACGACGCTCCTGCCAGGCAAGGAACGGAGCGCCCTTGGCGCATTCTACACGCCGCCGGCATTGACGCAGCGCCTGCTCGATCTTGCGAGCGAAGGTGGCGTGGATTGGTCAACGGCGCGCGTGCTCGATCCTGCCAGCGGTGGTGGTGCCTTCCTTCTCGAAGCCGCTGCACGCATGCGGTGCGCGCTTGATGGCAGCGAACCCGCCTTTATCCTCGCGCAGCTCGGAAACAGGCTGTCGGGTTTTGAGCTAGATCCTCACGCCGCTTCGCTTTCGCAGGCCGCCCTTGAAATCTTCTTGTCCGACCTGCGCACAGGCAGTGGCCGCGACGTGCCTGTGTTCGTGAAGGTCTGCGATACGCTCGAAGAAACGCCTGCAGAGCTTTACGATCTTGTGATTGGCAACCCGCCCTATGGTCGCGTGACACTGACGGCCGCCCAGCGGGCGCGCTTTGCCCGCAGCCTCTATGGCCACGCCAACCTCTATGGCGTGTTCACGGATATCGCGCTCCGGTGGACACGTCCGGGCGGCGTTGTTGCTTACCTTACGCCGACGAGCATGCTCGGCGGGCAGTATTATGCGGCTCTCCGCAAGCTCCTGGCCGATGAAGCGCCGCCCGTCGCGATCGACTTTGTGCATGCGCGACGCGGTGTATTTGAGGACGTGCTGCAGGAAACCCTGCTTGCACTCTACTGTAAGGGCGGCTCCCGCCAGCGGTTCCAGGTTCACTATCTCAACGTCGATAACGAGCGCGAAACGCGGTTGACCAAAAACGGCAAGGTCGGCCTGCCCGCTGACCCATCGGCACCGTGGTTGGCACCGCGCGAACCGGCTCACGTCGGCCTGATCAAAGCCGCCGAAGGTATGGCGGCGCGCTTGGCCGATTGGGGCTATGGCGTCTCCACCGGGCCGTTGGTTTGGAACAGGTTCAAGCCGCAGATGCGCGCACGCGTGGGTCGCGGATTGCATCCGCTGATCTGGGCGGAAGCCGTGACCGCTGATGGTCGCTTTATCTTCCGTGCGGACAAGCGCAATCACGCGCCATATTTCAAGCCGGAGGCCGGCGATGGCTGGCTGGTCGTAGATCGCAGCTGCGTTCTCGTGCAGCGCACGACGGCCAAGGAACAAGACCGTCGCCTGATCGCAGCGGAGTTGACGCAGGCGTTCATCGACGCGCACGGCGGGGTCGTGGTTGAAAACCATCTTAATATGGTGCGGACGATCGGCGTGGCGAAAGTTTCGCCTGCAGCCGTCGCGGCCGTCCTCAACAGCGATATCGTTGATCAGGTTTTCCGCTGCATCAGTGGAAGCGTCGCGGTGTCGGCTTTTGAGCTGGAGTCAATTCCCTTGCCGCCCGCCTCGGCAATGGCCGCGATCGAGAAGCTGGTCGCCAAAGGCGCGTCGCGTGCCGCTATCGAAAAGAGCCTGCGCGCGCTTTACGGGGTGAAGGCATGACGCTGCCAGCCCTCCCAACTTGGAACGAGATACACGGGCGACTGCCGGTTATCTTCCCGGACGGTTCAGCGAACCGCGAGCGTTTGGTTTGGGAGATTTCGGCCAAGACCATTTTTGTCATGCTCTATACGGGCGCGATCGAAGGTGCTGACCTCTGGCTGCGGCCCGATCAGGTCACGCGCATGACCGACAATCAGGCGGCAAAGACCGATGACGCCGCCCGTGATGCCTGGTCGAGACTATCGGTCAAACCGAGCAAGGCCGACGTGCCCGGTCGCTGGTATGCCGGCAATACGCGGGAATCCATCCGCGACGACACAATCCGCTATGCGCTGATCCAGAACGGCGCGGTGATCGAACGCGCAGGCCTTGCCACAACGTCGCCGGCCGGCCGCTACGCTCTGCAGGCAGACTTTGCCGACCTGCTCGCGCCAGACCTCGACGAAGCGACATTCCACGCCAAGGCAACGGCATGGCGGGAAAAACATCTGAACAAGGGCGCGCTTGCCCGCCTTGCTATTGTTCGCAAGGGCGCGGCCGGCGGCGGCGAATATGAGCTGGTGACGTTCCCCAATGGGGAAACGCGCCGCATGATTCCCGGTGCGAGCACCGACATTTCAAAAGCCGTTATCGAGGTTTTCGCGCCAAAGTTCCTGCAACAGCCCGGCGTGATTTCGTTGAGCGAAAGCGGCAACAAGGTTGTCGCGCGTGATGACGATCTGGCTAAGTCTATCGGTCTAACCATCCCCGCCGACAAGAGCCTGCCCGATATTGTGCTCGTCGATCTTGGGCCTGCGCACCCGCTGCTGATTTTCGTGGAGGTCGTTCACACGGACGGGCCAGTCAACGATGCCCGCAAGACGGCGCTGTTGCAGATATCCGAAGGTGCCGGCTTCCCTTCCCAGCATGTTGCTTTCGTGACTGCCTACCTCGATCGTGGCGGCCAGCCCTTCCGCAAAACGGTCAGCGGCTTGGCCTGGGGCAGCTATGCGTGGTTCGCGTCTGAACCTGACAACCTCATCGTTTTCAGCGGAAAACCGCTGCAAATCGAAGGCGGCTGACAGCCTTGGCGCGCGCCGGAACCAAGCAAGCGATGTTGGTCGGTATGCTCGCGCGTGATCACGGGGCAACGATCAGGGAAATCGTCAGCCTGACGGGCTGGAAAGCCAATACCGTGCATTCCGCCCTATCGACCCTTCGCACCAGCGGCCGCGATATTGCGGTCGAAGATGTTGGCGGCGAACGGCGTTACAGGCTGGCAGCGGATTAGCTGCGCCGCGCAAAAGCAAGCGCGCGCCCGCTGAATTGAGTGAGCTCGTGATCGTTGATCACCGCCGTCATGTAGGCGGGGTTCGTGTCATGGTGGAAGCGGTTCGCATAGGCGAGCAGGTCGCGCAGCTCGTCAATGTCCGCCTGGGTGAGTATCTGGTTTTGCTGCCCGGCGCGCTGCTGGCAAATCCCGAGGAACGGCCCGAGCAACATGCCGGGTATGAACGTGGCGGGATAGGCCACCCGCATGAAAGCTTCGAGAATATGGCGCAGCGCGGCCGCCACGTTGCGCTCGTTCGCCGGATCAGCAGCCTGCAGATAGGCCTCCACAAGCGCATGGCGCCGGTCGTGCTCCGTGATGCAATCCTGATTTACGTCCCAGATGGCGAAGGTCGATCCGATGGCATCGCGCCTGATCGTAATTGCCTGACGTGCGGCAGCGTCGGCACCTTCCCACAGCTGGCAGAGGAATGGCTTCGAGTGCGATAACACAATGACCTGGCTGACGCGCGCCTGCATGCGGCGCATCTCCTGAACGGTCGTCAGCGCGCGATGCTCATCGAGGCTGGTCATGGGGTCGTCGACCACAAGAATCTTCTGCGCAAGCTGGGGGTCTTGATCGAGTGACGCGAAGAAAAATGCGAGAGCGAGCGTGTTGCGGTCACCAGCACTCAAGGTGTTGCGGAAGGCCGGTCCGCCATCGCCCGTAAGGGCAACGGCGACGTTGTTGATCACGACGTTATAGCTGCAGGACGAGCCGCCGCGCGTGTTCACCGGATTGACGGCACCGAGCCGGAAGCCGGCGTTGAATCGCTGGAGGTAGTTGTTGATCGCGGCCTCATAGGCCGGAAAAATGTTCTGGCGATAATTGTCGAGGGCAGCGCGTGCCTGGGCGCGCAAGCCTTCGGTCGCCGTCTTGGCGGCTTTCTCGACCAGGTAATCATTACAAAGGCCGCTGACCGGATCACTGTGACGCGATCGGACGGCCTGCAGGCGGGCAAGATCGCCGGTGCGAGCAGCCACATCTGCGTTGGCCGCTTGCTCCTTCACGATAGCGATCGGCGCGTTGCAGGCCTGCAGCGCCGCTGACAGAGCGGCGATGGCATCCCGGCGCACGTCATAAGCGGCAATCAGCGCGATCGTTTCCGGCGCAAGGGTCATGGCCTCCAACGGAGCGGCCGCTTTCGTCCGCAAGATGACAAGCACCGCATCACGCGCTGCGATCCAGTCTCGCAGCACTGCAGCCGTGTCCACCTCGATCGCCGGAATGTCGGTGAAGGCATTCCAGAACGTGCGCCCGTCGCTGGCGATACGCACAGCCCGCTCGAAAGCGGCGGGTATCTCGCCGGCATGCGCCGTGTTGATCCCCTGCCCCGTCTGCGTGATTGTTGTTTTCAGGCCCTCGTAAGCCTCACTGAAATAGGCCTGATAGTGCCCGATCAACGCCGATCCGGCCAAATCCTGCGCGCAGAACGGGCAAACATCGTGGCCCTGGTCCTGGGACGCGCCGGCGATGCGGCTCATGCCCTCGCCGACCCACGCCTCGCCGCCTCTTCCTAGGCTGCGCAAGTGCGCCCGCACGCGCGCGGCCGCTTCGGCTTCAAGGTCGGGCAGCGTCCGCGCGAGTAACGCGTTGATCGCCTCCGTATCGAAGGTGGGCAGTGACAAGGGAAGGAACGTGGCCTGCTGGCGGATCGCGTCAGCCGATCGGGCGGCCGCCAAGGCGCGCTCGGCATCGGCAATCGCTGCCTCGATATCGGGATCGGGGGCGAGCGCGCAGAATTCGTCAACATTGATAGTGCCCCGCGCGGCCGCCGGGATCGCGTTGCTCCGCTGGGTGAGCGCGCGGTTGTGCTCCTCGATGCGGGTGACGTGCCCCTGCAGCTCTGCATTCAGGGCCACGCCCTGCGCGCCAAGGATCAGCTCATGCAGGTTCTGGCGGTGGCCTGCCGCTATCTCGACGCCCGAGCAGACGTTGGCTGCGACAAATGCATCGTCGAAAATCGCAATACGCGGCATGGCGGTCGACCAGCCATTATTTTGAAACTGCACCGTGACGTTGCCGGCGAAGCCGAGAACGACATGGGGCGGGTTTGCCGCGCCAAGGCGATGGCGCTCCTGCACCAAGCCGGCGTCGCCGGTGCCAAGAGAGCGGAGGATCGAGGACAGCGTAGTCTTGCCCCGCCCGTTCTCCCCATAGATCAGGGTCAGCGTCGAGAGCGGGATTTGACCGCCCGCGTTGACTGAATCGAACTGCCCGACATTGCGCAGCAATTGAATACGTTCGAGCAAAAGGCGTCCCCCCGGTCGCGAAATCTGGTTACGCTGGCAGGCGCTTGTCCCACGGTAGCCTAATGATGGGCTTGCTGCCACCGCCAGTCGTAATTGTCTTTTCGCGCCGTCGTTCCGACAGTGGCCACTCAGAACATCAGGAGCGGCAGTATTTCAGTCGGCACTCAGGCACCGAGGAGCACACTCACGGAAAGATCTTATCTTGAGTTTGTCATCATTGGCGATACGGGAGAGATCGCGCTGGGGAACCATCAGCTGCTCCGGATTATATCGAGTTCGTCGGGCTCGACGTTGAGTCGGATGCGCCATCGGGCCAGCATCCTGCCCTCATTGGGAAACAGGGGATCGAGGCGCTGATAGGTCGGCGTCAGCCGCGCGCGCAACGGCTCCAATGCGGCTGTGTCGGCCAGCCCGTAAAATTCCAGCAGATAGCCCAGGCGGCGGATCACCGCGCCAACGCCGAGGCGAAGCGCGTATTCGATCATCAGTTCGACCCGCAGTGTATCGCGCTTCATCCAGAGTCCCTTGGCAACCTCCGTGACACCACCGACATATTGCGGATGGTCGAGACCATCGATGATGGTCCGCTCGGGGTCGCTGACCCTGACCTGCTCTTCGGATGTGATCCAGATCTCGGTCAGACCGAAGAAATCCTGCGGTTTGACGTCGACGAAGCGGAATTCATACCCATGGATGTGCTGCGGGCGCAGCCGTTTGGCGCAGGAGACGATGATGGCCAACTGCGGTTGGGTGACCATGCGGTGCAGCTCGAGGGCGCTGCCGTGTGAGATGAAGTAGTCCGTGTCGCCAACCAGCGTTCTTGCGATGAGGTAAGGATCGCTCACATGCTCGGTGTCGCGGCCCCGCTCGAATGGCACCAGATTGTAGAGACCAGGCTTTAGGCGCGTGACGATCCCGCGCGCTTCGGTATTCGCGACGAGGCTGCGTGCCGATGATGGGCTCAGACCTGTGATCTCGGTGACGTCCGCGAGCGAAAAAATCGGCTGACGGCGCTCGTTCAGTTCGACGATCAGCTGAGCGGCACGAGGTCCAAGCGTCTTGAGATTATATCCTTCGCGCAATTTGAGCCTCTCTGGGCGATGTATGGCGCGTTCGATATAACGGCGATTATATTATCTGGCAAGATTGTCGCGCTTTGTGGGATGCTCCGCGCAGACAGTATACATCCCACAGGCTTGGGGTTGGGCCGCTCGCAGTTTATCAATCATGATAAATGCTCGGCACAAGCGAACAAACGTGGCGGTTCTTAAACCAGGAGCCGATCGCCTGAGCCATATGTCGTAGAGGGGCTGCGGCACAAAGACCGATGCCCGGTTACCGAGACCGGCTGCGTTGCTGGGGCTTGGGCTCGCGCCCAGGACGAGGGATGGGGGGAGTGGCCGGGTCACGGCCGCGGACGATATCCTGCCTGACGTTGGGGGAGGCATCCTTGACCATTGCCGGCCGGATGTTCCGTCCCGCCGCAATATGCGCATCGAGCTGCGTGCGGGCGACTGTCATCACCCGCGCGACCGCTTCGGGATTGTCGAACAATGTCCGTCGGATCACCGCTTCCATCACGCGCATCTGACTATCGGCCGCACGATCATTCGGCGTGTTGCCACGATCGCCGCGCCGGGCATTCGGTCGTTCCAAACCATTGCCATCGCTGTGCCGACTTGTCCCGGATGACCCGCGGACAGCATCGAGATCACGGGCTGCTGCCATGGGCGCAATCGTATTGCGGCTCGTCTCCCCGCGGAGCCGGTCGAGCTCCTGGAGATCGCGATCGTTGGGTTTGTAACCACGTACCTCGAGCCCCTTTTGACTGGCCTCGATCCAGACCGACCGCCGAAATTCTTCTGATCCCGTGACGTGAATCCGATCCCAATTGCGGTGTTGTGCGATCGCCACCAGATCCTTGACGACTTCCTGGCTCTCCGTCGGCGTGACCAGGCGCCGGCCCTGATCGAGAAACGCGGGATCCTTCGCTTGCGCCGTCGTGAAAAAGGCGGGTTCGCCCGACCATTTCGCCTTGTCCGCATAATAGCGCTTCCGCACGCTGTCCGGCACATCGCCCGCCTCGATCGAATGCACCTTGGGGGCGCTTCGCGACGCACCAGCGGCGCGGACACGATCAGGCGATTCAGTGGGACCATCCTTCGCTCCCCCAGGCGAGGACTTTTCCGGCGGAGCCGACCCAGGCGCCTGCACCTTGCCCCGTTCGGCGGCGTCAATGCCAACGCTGTTGGCAATAGTCCGCGCCGTACCCGATTGCTTGCGATCACTCTCTGCCATGGTCATGCCTCTCGGTCACAAATGCTGGAGATTGGGCGCCGGCGCCCACGGGCTCAAGAACGGCCCGGGCCGTCATCGCCGTGACAAAGGCGATAGCGGCCTGTTCGTCGCCGGGGGGTGGCAGATCCACCATGTCGCCGAGCACCAACATGTCATCGGTGATTTCGGCAAAGCCCGACAGTTCGTCATCGGTCAACGCGCGCGCGCTGGGTTGTGCCTGCTCCGTTGCCGCAGTCTCTGGACCGTCGTTCAACAGAGCAGCCCGCTTCGCGCTAAGGGCCTGCGCTAACGGATCACTGCTGCTCGCCCCGCCTGCCAATTTGGCGGCGGACGACGCGGCGTTGATCGCGATCGGGCGGGGCGCGACCTTGGGCGGGTCACTGATGCGGCTCGTGAAGCGCTTCGAGCGGAAATACTCGATCTTGCGGCCCCTGACCGGCGGAATGCCACCGCGCATCAGCAGAAGGTCGCCCTTGGGCATCTGCATCAGTTCCTGGGGCATCATCAGCGCGCGCCGCTGGTCTGATTCCGATATGCTGCGGTTAGCGAGCAGGCCATGAATTGTCCGGCTTTTCGATTTGACGTTCATCGTGAAAAAACCGAGGCGTTCGGACAGTTCGTTGGCGACCTTCAGCTCCTTGGGTGTGAATACGATCTCCAGACCGCAGTTGGCGATGATCTCGTCGGTGACGTCCACGCCATAGATACCGCGGGGCTGGGACCGGCTCTGGATGACTGGCAACAGGCGAAGCCCGTAGCCGGCAACGTAGGAAAAAGCCGACGCGATGACCGGCGCCTTGCCGAGGCGGGCAAACTCATCGAGCAAAATGAGCACCGGCACGCGGCCGCCATTTTCAGGCAGTTCCCGCGTATTGAGATCGATCAGCTGCTGAAGAAAGAGGTTATAGACGGGCGCGATCCGGTCGATATTGTCGGGCGATACGCCAAGATAGATCGATATCCGCTCGCGGCGGATTTGGCGCAGATCGAAATCGGTCTCTGACGTCGCGGCATCGACATAGGGATTGAGCCAGAGATTGAGCTTCGAGGTGATCGTCTGCTTGATCCCCGAAAATGTGTTGTCGGACGCGGAGGTGAAGTCACTCAGCGCCGACACACACGCCTGGCTCAGCCGCTGGCCGCGGCGTTGGGCCTCTTCGACGACCTTCGGCAGTTCGACCTTGGGGTCGCCCGTCGTCAGTCGCCGATAGATTTCGCCAATCGTGAAGGGGAGGGCGGGATTGGCCGCGACAAGGGCGCCGACGCCGACAAAGGCGGCTCGCGCCGCTTCCGCCCAGAACGGATCAGCCTTTTCCGGAGCCGGAAACAACATGCCGCCGATCTTCTGGAGTTCATTGATCACATCGGTGTCGTCGAGCCGGTCGATGAAGCTCAAGGGATTGTAGCGGGCGCTTCGCCCTTCGGGATCGAGCGGATCGAACAGATAGACCGCTTGGCCATGCCGTGCGCGAAAACCTGCGGTGATGTCCCAATTCTCGCGCTTCACATCGAGCACCACCACCGAGTCCGCCCAACTCAGAAGATTGGGGATCACCACGCCGACGCCCTTGCCGGCGCGCGTCGGCGCCTCGAGCAAGACATGTTCGGTGCCACCGAAAACCAGATAGCGGCCGCCTTTCTGCCCGACGATGATCCCGCTGTTGCTGCGCAGATGTTCGCGCCGGATCTCGCTTTCGCGCGCGAACCGTGCCTCGCCATGGAGCGTGCGCCCCCGCTTCAGGATGATGAGCAGGATGACGAAGGCGATGGCGCCGCTAACCAGCGCACCGCGCTCCAGCCACAGATGCAGCAGCGGGTCGCGGCGATAGTACCAGAGCCATCCGGGTATCGCCGAGACCTGCATGCGCGGGCCGATCTGATTGAGGCCGACGAGCGCGACCAGCACCGCGCACAAGGCACATGCCAAAAAGGTTGCCGCGAGCATCCTCGCGACGATCGCGACCTTAGTGGGCGGTCGCGCGTCCGACAGGCGGGTCAAAATACACCTCCTCGACTTCGAATTTTCCGGCGCGCTTGCGGGTCTGGACGACGACGTCGACCAGCATGTGCAACAGCCCACGGATATCGTCGCGCGCCAGATCGCGTCCGCCCTCCGACTCTTTCACCAGCAGGGTAAGCTGCTCGAAGGCGCCCATGGCCGAGCCGGCATGGACGGTCGTGATCGAGCCGGGATGGCCTGAGTTGACGTTGCGCAGATAAAAGAAGGCAGTGCCGTCTCGCAGCTCCTGCAGGAGGATGCGATCGGGCCGCATGCGCAGCGCACTTTCGAGCAGCTGCTTGGGGCCGACTTTGGCCAGACCCTGTCGCTCGCTCGAATAAACCATGTGCACGACATTGCGATGCTCGACGACGAGCTCGCGCGTATCCTCGATCGTGAGCAACCGCTCGTCGAGCGGGATCAACTGGATCAGCGCCTTGGCGAAAGTGGTCTTGCCGGAGCCGGTCGCGCCGCTCACCAGGATGTTCTTGCGGGCCGCAACGGCGGTCCTGAAGAAAGCCGGCCAGTCGCCGGCGTCGCGCTGTGCCACCAATTGGGCATCGACCTCGCCAAGCCCAAGCGCCGCTGAACGGGTTCCCTTGAACAGCCCCGTTTGCGCGAGCTGATCGATCGCCAGATTGACCCGTGACGGCTTACGCACCGTGAAGGATGGTGCGCCGCTCGGCGTCACCGAGGGTATGACGATCTGGCACCGCTCGCCGCCTGGCAGGATGGTCGAGCAGATCGGGGTCTCGGCATTGACGTCCTGCCGCGTAAAACTGGCGGCCGCGACGGCCAGCGTCGCCAGCCAGTCGCTGTCGAGTTCGGCGACGCTATGCCAATGCCAACCGCGATGATCCTCAATGCCAACCTCGCCGGGCTTGTTGATCACCAATTCGGTGACCTCGACGGGTTCCAGCAGCGGCAGGATCGGCGCGAGATAATGGCGCAGGACAGCGGTATCGCTCATCCTCAGCGCCGCAGTTCGAGATTGTAGACGTCGGCGAAGTTGAAGTCCTTGGCGACGAAGATCCCGACCTCCTCACCCTGGTTCTTCTTCAGCACCGGTCGGATGTTGATGCTGTTTTGGAGCGCGATGCTCGCCCCCTCGCTCGGCGTGCGCGTCGTGTTGTTGAAATTGTTGCTCCCGCCGGAGACGGACTGCCCGGCGATATAAGCGGCGTCGTCGACCAGCGAGAGCAGCAACGCGCTGCCGAAGCGCGCCCAGAAGAAGGTGTCCACGGACCCCGCGATGCCGGCGCGGCCAAGAGCGTCCGACCCCGGCGAAGCCAGGTCGATGCGCACGCCCTGCGGCGTGACGGCCCGCGTCCACAACACGAACAGGCGGTTCTGCCCTTGCTGGATGCCGCCATGATATTCGCCGAGGACTTTTGTGCCCTTTTCCATGAGCACGACACGGCCATTCTCCGAATAGACGTCGCGCGGAATCAGGCACGAGGTGTAACCGGGCTGCGCCGAATTCATCGCTGTCTGGAGGATGCACGGGATCAGCGTGCCGGCGGTGACGAGATAATTGCGGTTGGGCAGCATCGAGGCCCTTGCCTCGCCGACGGCCGAACTCTGTCGAAGCGCGTCGAGCGCATTGGGTGCGCCGCGGGCGGCCGTATCGTTTGCACCATCGGCGCCGCCGTCCGGACTGGCGGTGCCGCTACCTGCGCCACTTCCACCCGCCGATGGCTGTAGCGCATCGCGCCCTCCATAGGCGATCAATGTCGATCGCCGTGCCTGGTCGGCCAGGTTCTGGCGCGTATTCTGCGGCGCGCCTGTCGGCGCTGCGCCCGGTTGCATGGCAGGAACGATCTGTCCGTCAGGGCCAACGACCTGCGTGCCAGCCGGAGGATTGATGACGGGTGCATTGGGATCGGCTGCGAGCGCGCCAAGCGGCTTGGGTTTCGCCGCGACGGCATCATACGCGACGGTCTCGCGCGCTGCCAGATCGGGGCGTTTGGCCATCGACTCCGGTTTGCCCATCAGGCTGCCGGCATTGTTGGCGCTAGGCCCCGAGTTGACCCACAAGATGCCGAGAACCATCGCCGTTCCTGCGAAAATCAGGGCGGTATTCCGCTTTGCCGGTGTCATCCCGCCTATCGGATCGATGCCGCGCTCGCGGATGATTTCGTCGCGTTCGGGTGTTGGATCGCCTTGCGGGCGACGAGGGGCCTCGGCCGCAGACTCGTCCATCGCGCTCACTCCTTCGGATCTTGTATGGTGCGTTCGACATGCGGCGACGCTGTGTTGGTGCCGTGATCGACGCCGTAGGGTGTCGGCGCGAGATTATAGATGCACAGCACCTCCCGGTTCCGGCGCAGACGCAGTTGAGCGGCCACGGCGTGGACGACCACGAACTCGTCCCGGACATCGAATGGGACCAAGGACTCTGAGCCGTCCGGGCGCACGAGATAAATCGCCGGGATTTCGTGGTTGCCGGGAAAACGCAGGACCGTGAACTGGCCGTTGTCGGAGATTTCCGACGGCTGAAGGTCGCTCGCACCCTGGACTTTGTAGTTCAGATTGCGCGGTCCATCGATGACGCCGTGGTCAAGGGCTCCCCGAACGGCGCTCGCCTGCAATGCTGCGACGCGCTGTGCTTCCTGCGTCGCGCGCATGCGAGCGGCACGATCAGCTTCATCGCGCGGGTAGCGAAACCGAACCTGGAAGAATGTATCGCGGCTCCCGCTGCCGATCGGTCCCCGGCGTGCGGTCAGTTCGAAGGCGTAGTTGCGCAGCTCACCCCCGCGATTGGTCGTGACGATAAGGTTCGTCGGTCCCGCCCGCTCACGGGGCTTCAGGAACAGAATGTGACCGGCAACCGCCACTTCCCAGGAGACGGTGTCGCCGAGCGCGACATGTTCAATCGTCTCGTCGGCGCCGAGCACGACCTGGGTCGCCGTCCGGAATGTGCCGACGATCCGGTAGACCTGGGTCTCCTGATACTCGACGAACTTCACACGTGGATCCGCCGGCCCGCCGCGCGGCGTGTCCTCCGCGAGCGCTGGTGTCGCTAAAATGGCGAGAAGGCCCGCTATGGGAAGAAGGCGGTTCACCGCACCACCTCGGGGTCCGCGCGGTAATTCTCGACCTGGAACCCCAGTGGGTTACGATAGCGGTCGCCCTCCGCCATCGGCGCATTCGTGTACCGGAAGGTGACAGTCGCGATCCAGTCGCTGCTCTGCGTGTCGGTATCGGTCTGGACTGTTCGCGTGAAGCGGACGTTGGCGACACGATCGTTGATGAAGGCGATATTGCGCACGCGGGCCTGGACGACCGCGCTCTTGCCCCACACGATCTGTGGGCTTGCGGCGTTGTTCGAGCTGAAAAACCGGCCCCAGCGTTGCTGCTCGCCTGGTTCGGACAGGATAGTGACGGCCCGGAAATTCTCCTCAGCCGCCGCCGGCAACCAGCTTTCCCGGGTCCGGACATATTGCGCGAGGAAGAATTTCGTGACCGCCTCGTCATAGCGCATCGGCTTCTGGGTGACGGTGGTCTGCACGTCGACGGCGCCCGTCGTCTGATTGACGCGAATGATGTACGGCATGACCGTCTTCAGCGGCGCAAGGCCCGCGAGTGCGAAACCCTCCGCAGTCGCGGCGAGCAGGCCCAGGCCGGCCACCACCCACGCGATGCGTTCGGACCGCAACGATTTGCGCTGGCGGTCCTGATCCCAGGATCGGGCATGGCCGAAATAGAGTTCGGCGTCCTTGGCCGGCACGCCTTCGGTCTGGTTCCGCATGATCAGCAACTTCCATAGGTGCTGGGAGCTGCTCGCGCCGATGTCTTCTCGGACAAAGGAACGGGCGGGGGCGGTGTGCCGCGATCAGCTGGTTGCTTGATCTGAGGCACGGGTGGTGGGGCAGGGGGCGCCACCACGGCGGGGATCGGCGAACCCGGCAGAACGCTCCCATAGATGTTGACGTCGCGCAGGTGCTTGCCATTGCAGACGGGCAGCTTCTTCGGCCCGGAAGCCCCTTGGGCGAGCGTCGGGAGCAGGGCGATGACGACTGCCGATCGTCGGAGCGCACGGACTATCGTGGACGGCCTCGTCATTGGGTGTTCCTTCCTCATGCGCGGCTGACCGAACCGCCGCGCTGAGCGGCCCGTTCGAGATTGCGACTGTTGCGAGCGATACGGCGTTGCTGGAACGGTGCCGCCACGGACCCCCACGCAGAGCCGGCGAAGGCACCGATGCCGGCAGACGCGCCCCCGGCGATGCCGGTTGCGATCGACGGCGCCTGGAAAAAGAAGATCGTTCCCAAGAAAATATAAACGGCGAACAGCACCGCACCCAAGGCGGCGTCTCCAACGCCTTCGGATGCGGTAATCGCGGTAGCACCAAGGTCAGTGATCAAGGCCGTGATCGCGATGATCACTGCCATCAGCACAATGAAGTTGAAGGCCTGCCCGAGCCAGCCGTGAAATAGCCTTCGCGTGGTCTCGAAGAGCGAAAGGGCGATGAAGATCGGTCCGAGCGCGATGATGATGGCCAGCGCCACCTTCGCGAAAACGGTGATGGAGAAGCCGATCGCCGCAGATAGTCCGGCAAGCGCTTTAAGACCGAGGCTCAGGACGTACAAAACGAGCTTGTATGGGTTGATATCGCTGTAGGTTGCCGCCTCGGTCTCGATCCTCGCGATAATAACGTCACACTGGCTGAAATAGTCGTCGAACACGTTGCCAACGCTGGTGACGGTATGCCCCGCCAACGCCTGCGAGATCGCATCAGGCATGCCGTGAAACAGGGGATTAGTTACCCACTCCGTGTAGGCGACCGTGGTGGCCGCAACGTAGAGCAAACATAGTTTCACCATTCGGTAGACAAGCTCGCCCCACGGCTCGCTGACGATGCCGCGCATCACCATGTAGCCGAACAGCGCGATATAGATGACCAAACCAAGCGCGAGTGGGCCGCGCACAACCTCGATGACATTGTTCAAGCGCTCGTTGAGGAACATGTCGAGCTTGCCGTCGATGTTGGTGTAGAGAGTGGTGAAGAGCCCGTCGGCCATCTCATCTTTCCATCACGGTCAATGGGCCGGCGAGAGCGAGCGCAGCTTTTGATCAAGCGTCTTCACACTCTCTGCGTTCGAGCATTCCTGTGCGTCGCGATGCGTGCCATCGCCGCACGCCTTCAGGACTTCCGCGAGCTCTTGGGGGTGGGCTTTGAGGTAATCCTTTCCGCGCGCAGGGGGTTGGCACGCGACCAGAAATGCCGGGACCAAAAGCGCGAATGCCTTGAAGATGGTTGCCTTCATTGATGGAGGCTCCCAAGTTTTCTTGCTAAGATTTGCTCGCTCTCCTGCTGCGATCGAATCCGCTGCTCCGCCTGCTGCCTCATTGTGAGAGCCTGAAGTTGCACTGCGTCGTTCTGGATATGAGCATTTTCCACGCCGACACGGGCTTGGATATCCATCACGTCCTTCGCGTCTGACGCGGTGTCGAGCGACGAGCGCAGTTCTTCGAGACCCGTCGTCCGCTGGGCGGTGACGCCATAAGCTGCTTCGGCAATGGCCGCGTCGCGCGCCGCCATGTCACCATTTCGAGAGATGGAATCGCGGTTCGAGCGCTCGAAAGCCGTCGCATCCGGGCGCAGTTCGGGAAGCTCGACACGGTTGCTGCTACGGATCCGATCTGCGGCGGTCCCAAGGCTACCGAGGCCCGTGGTGTCGGATGACATGAGGCGCTGAATATCCCGTGCTTCGCTCGGCAAGAGGTGGCGAACGGCATCGGTGTTCAGGGACGAGGCAATCTGGTTGACGTTCGTCAGCTTGTTGGCGCTGTTGTAGAGCTCGGTAGCCTGCGAAATCTGCTGTTTGCCCTGCTCGATCATCGACAGGGTGTTCTTCACCGTCGAGAGCGTCTGCAGGAAGGTGCTGGAATCATAGACCGGAATGCCTTGCGCGAACGCCGGCGTGGACATTGCCAGTCCGCCGACAATCGCGAGCGCTCGAATTGCTTTCATGACCTTATCCTTTCCTTCTGGTGGTGGCCCGACGGCGCTCGTGAAAGACGGGCAGCCAGTCGCTGGGATCGTCGCCATGTTCGCGGCGAACCTGATCGAGGATTCCGACGGTTTCAGTGGTGCCCGAGAGGACGGCCAGTTCGTCGGACAGACCGCCGAGATCGAGTTCCACGACGATGGAATCGTGTCCCTGCTTGACCAGAAACCGCCGGCTTTCGGGGATCAGATCGTTTCTGATGAGTTTGAACTCGGCGCGGGTGAGGCCAAGCCCATCGATATAATCGACCTCCCGGCCATGCGGGTTGGGCAAGAGGATCTTGGTGGCGACCTGCTCCATGATGCTATGCGAGATGTCCGAGCGCAGCGCGTCGGCCGGGCTTTGCGTGCCGAAGACCAGAAAGGCATTCTGCTTCCGGTAGGTCTTGAGGCCATCCTGGGCGAAGGCGCGGAACGCGTCGTCGCCCAGCGCTTTCCAGAACTCGTCGATATCGATCACGAGCCGGCGGCCATCGAGCAAGGCATCGATCCGGTGGAACATGTACATCATCAGCGGCGTGCGGATCTCGGGATTGTCGAGGAAATCCGTCATGTCGAAACCGATGAACCGGGCATCAAGGGTCAACTCGTCACGGTCATTGTCGAACACCCAGCCAAGCGCTCCGCCGCGCGACCATTTCTCAAGCCGCGCGCCTATCCCTTCCGGATCGCGCTGCCCGAGCAACTGCCGGAGCGCGAGGATGGACCGCTCCTCCGGGGAAGGCGTCCGATCGAGAGGATGCCCTCGTCAATCATGCGCTCCTGAGTGACGCCGAGTTGGCTCCCTGCAGGCGTTACGAAATGGCGGATCAGCCTGCCGAGGAAGACGATGTTGCCCGGGCTCTGCTCGAGCGCGCGGAGCGGTGCGAAGCCGGTCGGCACGCCGTTGCGCAGCGCCAGATACGTGCCACCGGATGAGCGCACATAGATCTCAGCGCCTCGGTCCTTATCGATGAAGATCTGCTGCGCGCCGGTTTTCTCGAGTTGCGCCATAAGGAAATTCTGGACGACAGTCTTGCCGCCTCCCGACGGACCGATGATCAGCGTATGACCGAGATCGTTCACATGAAAATTGAAGTAGAAAGGGGACTGAGCCGCGGTCTTCATCAATGCGATCGCAGCGCCCCAATGGTTGCCCTCCGCCTTGCCGGCAGGAAAGGTGTGGAAGGGGGAGAGGGCGGCGAAATTGCGTGACGTGATCGCCGCCGGCCGCGCACGCCACGCAAAGTTACCCGGAAGCTGCGACCAGAAAGCGGCTTCCAGCGCCGGGCCTTCCCGCGCCGAGACCAGACCGGCATCGGCAAGCGCTGCCCGCGCCGTTGAGAGATTCTCGGCTAGGCGTTTCTGATTTTCACCGAAGACCGCGAGCGAGAAATGATGCTCGCCCAGGACAAAGCGATTGCTCTGCAGATCGTCGGCCGCGTCCGCCAACTCAAGCGCCTGACTTGCAGCGGCATCCTCGGTCGATGCCATCTGGTTCTGGCGCCGCCGCAGGCGCTCGGAGGCCCGCGCCTTGCCCATGAACGCAAAGGACTGCGTGACGACGAACGCGAAGTCCTGGCTAAGGAGCGCGTTCATCTGGCCGGGTCGCGTCATGGCCGGATATTCGCGAATACCGAACAGACCGACGAAGCGGCTCGTATCATGCGCGCGCACCTCGACCGTCTCGCGGCCGAAGATCACGCGTTCCCCATAGATGGCGGAACCGAGATGGCCGCGGACCAACGGCACTCTGCCGGCGCGGCCCATCATTACCAGCTCGAGCACCTCGAGCGGTTGGGAGAACATCAGGCCGTTATGCTCGTAGAGGTGCAGACGCCGAGGCCGGCAGCGTGCGAGGAGCTTCTCGATATCGCGCGCCTTATCCTCGAAGCGTGCGAGCTCATCCTCGTCCACCTCGGTCCCTTCCTTGCGTGCCGACGCCAGACGGCGAAGCAGCACGCCGGTGCGGTCGGCCGATCCCACGGACGGGCGCATGATCAGGGTGAGGTACAGTTCGTTGACAAACATCCGCTTGGCGGTGACGCGCGCACGATATTTTGCATCGAGGTCGGCCGCAAAAGCCGAGCGGAACTCGCCTTCGGGATAGTCCGTGATCGGCCGGCGAACGATGTGGGTCCAGATCGCGAGGCGGTCGTCGGCAATATTGCGCAGCGTACCGTTGAGCTTCTCGTGCCAGTCGTTGAGATGGACAGGGTCGGCGGTTTCGAACGCCATGCCTTCGAGCTTGAACATCATCATGAGGTCGCGCCCATCGAGCGCGATGACGTTCTCGTCGATATGGCGCGCATAGGGTAGGTAACGCGCCGGGTCGGCCTCTTGTTTGAGGATCCGCCATGGCGTGCGGGCTGTCGCTCCGCTCAATGCGCTGGCCCGGCTAGCCACGTGCGAAGCCCGGGCGCTTCGCCCCGTCGATCGGCAGGGGAGAGTAGGAGCTGCCGCCCCACCAGCCGCGGTTGCGGCAGCGCGCCTTGGTCGTCGTCCACAGCCACAGCAGTCGAAACGCGTTGGCGTCGTGCCGGACAATCAGTCGGGCAATCGCCAGAAACGCACCGGCCAATGCGAAAGCGTAGAGCGGGTTGCCGGTGATGATGAGGGTCAGGCACGCTGCCAGCGCGATCGGCAGCGACGCTTCGATCGGTACGCCCAACCACATCGTTGGTCGGGTCACGGCCAGGAAGAGCGTCTCTTCCCTAAGCTTTTCGTCGTCCATCGCGGCGCACTCACGCGCCGCCGGTGATGGTATCGACGATCCACTGCGCGCTGAACACGATGAAGATACCGACAATGACCGTCACGAGGAGACCGAGGCTGGCACGGCCCGTGAAGAACATGAAGCCGACGATGACGACCGCGATCACCGCGATCGTCTTGGCAAATGTGCCGGTCAGCCAGGTCTTGATATTCTCGGCCATTGACGTGACGCCATCGGCCGCCTGGGCATGCGCGGGGTCGCTCAGCAGCATCGAAACCAGTATGGCGGTGGCGATGAGCGCCAGCGTCTGGACGAAAGCGCGGCGACGTGGTGGGAGCCAGGTCGATACGGTCGAAGCGGGAATTGTCATTCGGTCGGTCCTTCTCTCGATGGCGGTGTCCCGTCGCCAAACACCATCATCGAGGCGGTTTGGGCGCGCGCGGTAATGTCCCAGGACCGCGGTGCTTTCATCGCGGCCTGCGCAATGGGAGGCTCCTGGCTTGGCGTTTCGGATGCGGGTCTTGGAGGGACGGGCCTGACCGAGCCTGCGACGGTTGGCGCTAATCCCCTGATCGCGGGAATGATGGCCGCAGAGCTCGCATAGACTTCGCCACATAGCCGTTGCCAAAGCCACGGGCCTGGCTTCCGGTATTGTACATCGAGAGAGCAACGGAGATCGCGCGATCCGACGAACCCTGGGTGCGCGCCGCGTCAAGGAAGTTGCTCGACAGGACCCGCGCTGCTGCGGCGAGATTGCGACAGGGATCGAATGTGTCCTCGACCGAAAGGCCCAGCCACCGAAGATTGGCGCTGTTGATCTGCCCGAGGCCTAGGTCGATATTATATCCCTTGGCGATCAACGATCGGGCGATCCGGGCGGCCGCCGCAGGCGTCGCGGGTCTTTCGGGTCGGACGCCGCGGGCGTTTACGCCGATGGCCAATGTGTCGAACTTGCTTTCGGCATGCACAACGGAAAGCAGTGTTTCCGGCGCGACCGAAGGCGCGCATTGTTGCGCGAGGGCGACGACACTGGCCAGTTGCAGGATCATTGTGATCCCATTTCGGCTGAGTCCGGAACCGGCGTCAGACGCTCGATATTGGCCAGCGAAAAGGTTTGTTGCCGACCATCGGCAAACGTCATTACGACACGGCGGCGGGTGGCGGAGTCGCGGTCGTAAACTCTCGTCTTCGCGACACCGCCGCCGCTACAGCCGGGAAAGGAGCCGCCGGTCGCCAGCTTTTGCCAAAGCTTGGTCATCGGGGGGATGCACGCGCCATATTGCGTCGCACCGCCCGGATTTGAGAGGCAAAGCAGAACCTGGCAGCCAAGGTCGTTGGCTCGCGCCGGAACCGTCTGGGCGGACATCACCACGAACGGCACGGCAAGGGCAAAGCGCAGGCGCTGCATCTGATTTCTCCGCTTTTCAGCGCCGCTGCATTAAAAATGCGCCGACCGCTCTCCGTTGAAAATCACCTTTCTTTTGAACCCGGCGCGGCATTTTCGGGCAATCCCCCCACAAGGGGGGAGTGCGCCAATCAGATTTCGTTCGATGCGGCGCGCAACCGGCGCTGACCTTCCAGGAATTCCTCAAGCGCTGCGGCTTGATCTGGACGTAACGCATCGATCGCGCCGAGATGGTCGAGACGCTCGTCCCCAAGCAGAATAGATGGGCATCGCCCTTCGTAATTCCCCAGATTGGGTCTGTGTTGCTGATAGCCGATCAGTGCGGCCAGGCTGGGTGCGAACGTGCGCGCCACTTCAGGCGGATACACCAGCCATTGATTTTCGTACGGTTTCAGCCACCCCAGGCAGTAGCTCACGATCATGCCCCGACGCACATCGGACGACTTGTTGCCGCCAGCGCCGTGAAGCGTCGAGCCGAGAAAGACAATCGCAGATCCCGGGCTGCATTCCACGGCAACCGGCTTCTCGGGAGGCTCCGGATTCAGCGCTTTTGCGGCGTGACTGTTCGGCCAGATCAGGGTCGTCCCATTGTCAGCCCGATAGTCGGTGAACGGCCACATCACGTTGATTAGATATTCGATTTCTCCGGTCTGGCCGCGCCACATATCCTGATCCCGGTGTGGAAATTGCGGCAGGGCACCCGGGTGCAGTTCAAGTGCCTGGGCGAGATTGAGCTGGATCGTGTCACACCACGGGCCGAGTATCGCCTGTGCCATCTCAATGATCTGCGGGTGCTGGATGAACGCCGGCGCATGTCGGGATCGCTTGAGCAGACTCCCGAACCGCTTGGTGCGAGCACCATAAAATCCGCCTTCACAAAACGGCGTTGCCTCAAAATGAGGAGCAAGATCTGCGGCCAACAGACCGACGTCGCGCACCGGCATCAGGTTCGGCACGACGCAAAAACCCTCCGCCAACAATGTCTCGCAGAGCGAATGATGCGGCTCAGACCCGAGCGTCGCGGATGCTAATTTCGTCGCCATATCATGATCTCCCAGTTCTCAGGCAGCCGCGCGATCGAGATCCATCAGCTGGATCGACGTGAAGATGCCGGATTGGCGCAGCAGGCCCGGTGTCGCGGGCGAAATATCTATCCGCATCGCAGACAGGCCGCGGTCGGCGTTGCTCGGCATCCCGAGCGGAAGGCATTGCCAACCAAATGCGAGAATCTGCTGAAACCATGCCCACTCAGCAACGCCGGTATATGTCGTGATGCCGTTACAAAGGGCATGTTCGACCAGAGCGGACACGAGACGATTGCGCGTCGCAAGTCGCTCGCGAGCCTTCAGCCTTCGCGCCAAGCAAAAGCGTGTAATCTCGCGGACGGTCGGGCCTGCTGGCGGGATATCGTCACACAGGTAGGGGAAAATTGTGTCGAGGATGTGTGGTCGGTCCGTCCGAAGCAGACGGGCAGATCCGCAATGCTCGCCTTTGCCGTCGGTCACGACAATATAGGTCGCTGCGTCGTCATCGAACTGGTCGATCTCATATCGACCCGCGAGTACGGGAATGTCCCAGCCAAGCAGATCAACAAAGACGCGCTTGCGTTCCTCAAACATCGAGCGGAACAGGCGGTCACTCAATGCCTGTTCAATACCATTACCAATAACAACCATAACGCACCTCCTCGTGAGAGGCCGTCAATCGAGCAGTTTGTAATGAGCGGCGTTATCCCCAGAACTGGGGAGATCAGCGCCGGAGAATGTCGGTGAAGCTGATGGCGCCGTCGAATAGCGCCCGAATGGCGAGCATCGTTCGCTTCGTCACACCGTAACGGTCGCGGGCGTCTTTCAAATGCTGGGTTACCGTTTCAACCCCAACACCAAGGATCCTGGCGATCTCCCAATCGGTCTTTCCCCGCGCGACAAGCGCAACGCATTCTGTTTGCCGATCGGTGAGCTGCGGGGCGGGCGGAATGGGCGCGATGCTCGATCGGGCTACCTTGCGGGCGGCCTCAAATGCAAAACTGCCTACGAGCTGGACCAGCGGTAACTGCGCTTCCTCCAGTTCCTCTCCGTTGCGCATAGCAAAGGAGCATGATCCGTTCGCCTCTCCGGGGATATGGGCGGGGATTGTAAATCCGTCGCCGAGGCCGGCTGTGCGAGCCGCAGCGAGTACGGCGTGATCGCGCGGGTTCAATGTGATCAGCGTTGCCACCTTCGACCAGGCGAAGCCGACGGTCGTGGTGTGGCTGGCGCGATGTATCGGGTCGGCCGCATACAGCCGACCCTCTTCGAACGCGTCGACCCAATCTCGAGGATAGCTGACGAGGCGAACGATTGTGCTGCCAGGGTTCGGTAAGTCGACGTGATGCACCAGCGCAAAATATCGAAAGCCCATCACTGCCGTGATTTCTTCAACAGCCTGCATGAGAGCATGGGGGGTGGTAGCGGCACGGGCCACAGTGCAGAATGCCTGCACTTCGGCAAGGGTGATCATGAACCGCCGATCTGCTTGTGCTACACGAAAGCCTCAATATTGAGATGGCCATCGCGAACAGCGCGAAGCACGAGCTGCGTCCGACGGCGGACACCATAACGTCGGCGCGCGCCTTCGACATATTCGTGAACCGTGTCGCGGCTCAGCCCCAGAATCTGGCCAATTTCCCAGTCGCTTTTCCCCTGTGCCACGAGGTCGAGGCAGTCGATCTGGCGAGGGCTGAGCGCTATCGGCATGTTTGCCAGCTCGTCGGGACCCAGAAGGGTACGCGCCCGGTCGAACGCAACCGTGCCAACCAAACGGGCCGAAAGAAGGTCCGGGCTCGAAATCATCTCGTCGCCTTGGCGTGCCACCGTGAATATCGCGTCGGGCTCGTCCCGCATCCTGATCGGCATGGTGAACCCAGCTGCCAGTCCGTGCGCGCGGCCCCGCTCCAGGATTGATAGCTGGCGCGCATTGGGCGCGATGTAGTCCCCGATCTGATCCCAGGTGAGCCCGGAGACGGTCTTGGCACAGGCGGCGTGGACCGGATCCTCCATATAGAGGCGCGCATCCATCACCTCTTCGATCCAGCGCACCGGGTAGGTGGTTATGAGGAGAGCTTTGCGGGTGGTCCGTTTCAGATCGACATTGTGCACCAATGCGAACCAGCGGAACCCGAACTGACGCACGATCGCATCGAGCATGGATTTGAGTTGGTCGAGGGTCGTTGCCTGCCGGCATTCTGCTTCGAACGCAGTGATGTCACCCAGGCGACCGGCATCTTTCATACTTCCCATAATGCGAACGGTTCGCATTTAGATGGCGGCTTCGTCCAGCCACCGATCGACGAAGCCATTGAAAAACAAGACCGGCTGCCTCTAAAGTCCGACTCCCCGTAAGAAATGCACGGGTCGTCTTTAGTGGGCGTCGCCTGGCATCATGTTGAAAGGGCGCGCGTGACACTTTACCTTCGGGCAAAGTGTCACAGCCGACAAAATGATGAAAATCTGCGGCAAAGGGGATTCACTTCACCCCCTATATGTGCTTGATTCAATCCCGTTATGTTGCACGCTCCGATCATTGGCGATGGCCGCCCGCAACTGGATATGCCGTGCTTGCTGGCGATGCTTGCGCGGTCCTCGTCTCGACCGCGCTACGCTTTCATGGTGCTCAACCTGATTGCGCAGGTTTCCCGATCCGACGGCAGCGCGGGGCCGTTGGTGGCCAAGGGCGGCCGCCTCATTCCCTTGCGTGACTGGCTTTGTGATGCGCTCACCCCGATGGGGCAGCGTGACCCCCGGCGCGTTGCCCTGGAAGAGCGGATACGCAGCGATCTGGCACTGTCAGGCGCATTGCCCGCCAACCTCGATCAGGCGACGGCAGTCGTCGACGACGCCATCCGTGAGCAAGTGCGGGCGTCGGGAAAAACGAATGTGAGCCGGGCAGTATCCGAACTCGTGCGCGCTGGCTTGCTCAAGCGGCACTATCAGGGCTATTGCGTCGATCATCATAATCGCGGTGCGCAGCGCCAGGCCGTCTATGTTCTGGCAGGGTGCGCGCGCGGTCTGATTGGCGGCCGACAAGACCAGCCGCGAGCGGTTCCAAGGCAGGCAGAACTGGCGTTCTGATCACCCCGGAATTGGGCAAATTTAACATAACTAATATTATCGGATCGCTGATGGTGTAAGCGCTAGATAGAAATGACACCCCTCCGCTAGTTAGAAATGACACCCTCGGGCGTCGTCAGCGGAACAGCGGTGGCATGCTTCTCCTGCGGGTCGGGAGAACGCGCTTATGACGGTGCTGGCGATGAGCCACGGCGAGCTATCGCGATTTGATACCTTGATGCGCGTGGAGCGCGGCGAGCTGCGTGTTGAGGACGCGGCCGTGCTGCTCGGATTGAAGCGGCGCCAGATTTTCCGATTGCTTGAGCGATTGCGGTTCGAAGGCGCACAGGGCGTTGTCTCGCGCAAGCGCGGTCGGCCGAGCAATCGGCGGCACAGCGACGCCCTGCGTGAACAGATTATCGCGATCGTCCGCGAGCACTACAGCGATTTCGGTCCAACCTTGGCGCGGGAGTATCTGATTGAGCGTCACGGCATCACGGTCGCCTGCGAGACGCTTCGTCAGCTGATGATCCAGGCCGGTTTATGGAAGGATCGCGAGGCTCGCCGTCCGCGCCCTTATCAACCCCGCTACCGGCGGGATTGCCGCGGCGAGCTGATCCAGATCGATGGCTCGAAGCACTGGTGGTTTGAGGATCGCGGACCGCAGTGCACGCTGCTCGTCTTCATCGACGATGCGACCAGCGAGCTCATGCAGCTGAAGATGGTCGAGAGCGAGAGCACCTTCGCCTACATGGAGGCGACGCGCGAGTATATCGAGCGGCACGGCAAGCCGGTGGCCTTCTACTCGGACAAGCACTCTGTGTTCCGCAACAACACCGCCTCGGCCAAGGGCGACGGGATGACGCACTTCGGCCGCGCGCTAGAGGCGCTCGCCATCGAGATCATCTGCGCGCATTCGCCGCAGGCCAAAGGTCGGGTCGAGCGGGCGAACGGGACTCTCCAGGACCGCCTGGTCAAGGCGATGCGGCTCGAGGGAATCGCGACGATCGCCGAGGCCAACGCGTTTCTGCCCAGCTACATGGAGCGTCACAACGCGCGCTTCGCCAAGGCGCCGTTCGATCCGCGCGATTTGCATCGCCCCCTCGCCCTGCACGATGATCTGCGTGCCGAGATGGTCTGGCGTGAGCACCGCACGGTCACCGCGGCGCTGACGCTGCACTACAACAAGGCGCTGTTTATCCTCGATCCGAGCGAGATCAGTCGGCCGCTGGCGGGAAAGCGGGTGGAAGTCTGCGAATACCCCGATGGTCGGCTCGAGATCCGACATGGGATGCATGCCCTTCCCTACCGGATGTTCGACAAGATCCGGCACGTGAACCAGGCCGCGGTCGCGGACAACAAGCACCTCGATGCGGCGCTGGCGATGGCCAAGGTGATGCAGGAAATGCTGCCGGCGAGGAAGCGCAACAACAACGAGCCGTGTCGACGCTCGCAGGGGAGTCACCTGTTCCCGATGCCCGAGCCGGCGAACGAGATGCCGGTGAAACGCAAACGCGGGCGCCCTCCCCTTCGCCGGCTCACCCCGATCGAGGCGGCGCAGCAGCTGCTCGAGCGCTGTTGAGGGGGCCCACTGCCTGCGCAGCGGGTCCGGGCGCATCAGGGCCAGTGCAGTGCATCAGCAGGGGCTACGCTGCACTCGATCGACAGGCTCCGCGCAGCCCCTGCTGTTCGTGAGCGTGTGACATCTCTATCTGGCGGAAATAGTGTCTTCTCTAAATTGCAGGAACAGATGGTTTGCGGGTTCGGCCACGTCCATCCGTCCGTTTTGCATCGCCCTCACATGAGTTCTTCAAGGAGCATCAGCCCGAGAAAGCCGATGAAGAACATTGTGCTGATCAGCGGTGAATTTGGCTTTTCGTGCGCCTCCACCAGCAGCTCCTCGGTCACGAGATAGAGCAAGGCAATCAGTCCGAAACTCAGAAATCCGGCGATGACCGCCGGCGGAAACTGCGCCACGGGCAGAGCGAGCAGGCTTCCCAGCGGCATCAACAGAGCGAGCGCGAACGTCAGCATCACGATGCGTGTTTTTGACGTCACGGTTTCACCGAGTTCCTCGGTCACCGTTACCCCCAGAAACAGTACCTCGAGAGTGAGCGCGATTGTGAGGAGCAAACCTGCCTGCGCGCCCGCGATAAAGGCCAAACCAAGGACGAGCCCGTCGATCAACAAATCGGTGCCGATCGCCGCTATCAATGCCACGGGGCCGCGCACCCGTGCCTCAAGCGATTTGAGACCCAGCATGACCATAACGCCTGCGGCACCGCCCAGCATAGTGGCGAGCGGCGCCTTGCCGTGCATGACGTCAGGCAAAATTTCGGTGGCCGCGGCGGCAAACACAACGCCAGCCGCCAAGTGCTGAATTGCACTTGTCAGCTTTGGCCCGGGCCGCCGCCACACCGCGATAATCGCGCCGAGCAGTACCGCGAGGACGGGAATAATCGTAAAGGCAATCGCTCTCATAAGTCCGCCCCCTGATCGATCGGCTTTTCCTCACCATCGTCTCGTCGCGCCATCGATCGGCGCCCTGCCCGCCTCGCCGTGATCACACGACGTGGTCGGGCTCGAGCGCGCAAGGCAGCGCTGGATCCGTCTCGATCTGGATGGTCGCGTGATCGATCCCGAACCGCTCCTTGAGCGATGCCGAAATTCCCACCGCAAACGCATCGCCCGGGTAACCGTCCGGAACCAGCAGATGGACGGTAAGCGCTGTCTCGGTGGTGCTCATCGGCCAAATATGCAGGTCATGGACGCCCTTCACGCCCTGCTGCTTGCGCAAGAAGGCACTTATCCGCGCTGGGTCGACGCCATCTGGCGCTGCCTGCAGGCTCATGTTGACCGAATCACGCAGCAAGCCCCACGTCCCGACCGCGACGACAGCGACGATCACCAGACTGGTGACGGGATCGATCCAGGCCCAGCCCGTCAGCACAATGGCCAAGCCAGCGAGCACGACGCCGGCGGAAACCGCGGCATCGGCCGCCATGTGCAAATATGCGCCACGAATGTTGAGATCGCCTTTTCGGCCACGCATGAACAAGAGCGCCGTCGCGCTGTTCACGAGGATACCAATACCGGCAACGATCATGACGGTCGTACCGCCCACGGGCGCCGGTTCGGCAAATTGCCGTATCGCTTCGATCGCAATTACACTGATTGCCACCAGCAACAGGAGCGCATTGAGCAGCGCCGCGAGGATCGACGAGCTTCTAAGACCGTAGGTATAGCGTCCCTTCGGTCGCCGCCGGGCCAGCGTTGCCGCCCCCCAGGCGATCAGCAGGCCCAGCACATCGCTCAGATTGTGGCCCGCGTCGGCAAGTAGCGCCATCGAGCCGGCAATGATGCCGTAGGCCGCCTCTACAATGACGAAACCGAGGTTGAGCGCCGTCCCGATCGCGAAGGCACGACCGAAGTCAGCTGGAGCATGGCTGTGCCCATGTTCGCCATGCCCGTGATCATGAGCGGCATGACCTTCATGGTCATGGCCGGAATCGCTATGGTCATTATGCTCCGACATATCTGCCGACCCCTTCTCATGCGCCACGCGACATCTCCCCCATATTGTCGCCGCCCAGCACTTCGACGGCCTCAAGGGTGATAAGCCCAATGCCCTCGATATCGGCGAGACTGGCGACAAACGCACGAAGGCGCCCGTCGTCGTCGACGATCTCCACAACCAGCGACTGGTCGTCCTCTAGGATATGACGGCGATGGACATGCGCTGATCGGCCGAAGCCGACCAACGCCTGCAGCACCGTAACGCCCGCCATTTTCGCGTCACGCGCGCGCGTAGCGACCACCTCGAACACCTTGCGGTCGCCAAAATAAGCAGCCTCATCGGTGTAGATGCGCAGCAATTTTGCTTGTTCGCTCATCTTCTTCTCCTCTCTCACGCTGTCGCTGGCGAGGCATTCGGCCCCTCGTCGTCATGCTGTTTCGCTGGCCTGCGACCGATCCGCTCGCCAACGCCCAGGACCACCTTGGAAATGGCCGGCAGCACGAGGAGCGTCAGGATCGTCGCCGCGATCAGGCCCCCGATCACGACGGTCGCCAGCGGCTTCTGCACCTCGGCGCCGGTGCCATGGGCCAGCGCCATCGGTACGAACCCGATCGCCGGCACGAAGCCGGTCATGATGACCGGACGCACCTTCTCGAACGTGCCTTCGATGATGGCACGGCTGAGTTCGACGCCGGCTTCCAGCTTCTCCCGGATCGCGGACATCACGACGAGACCGTTCAGCACCGCGACGCCTGCCAGACAGATGAACCCGACCGCCGCCGAGACGGAGAAGGAAATGCCCGTCAGCCAGAGGGTGAACACCCCGCCCGCAAGCCCCAACGGGACGGCAAGGAACACCGCCGCGGCCCGGGCCAGTCCGCCCAATGCCATATAGAGCAGCCCGAAGATCGCCAGGAAGCACAGCGGCACGACGATCGACAGCCGCTGTGCGGCCGCTTGGAGGTTCTGGAACTGGCCTCCCCATTCCAGATAGGAGCCAGACGGCAAGGCCAGCTTGTCGACCTTGGCCTGCGCTTCGGCGACAAAGGAACCGACATCGCGCCCGCGCACATTCGCCTGGATGACCACGCGCCGCTTTCCGTTTTCGCGGCTGATCTGGTTCAGGCCTTCGCTGAACCGGAACTGCGCGACCTGCGAGAGCGGAACGGAGCCCCTGTGCCCGCCAGCCTCCTGGGGAAGCAGGACCGGGAGCGCGGCGAGGGCATCAAGGCTCTCCCGGGTAGCTGCGGGAACTCTGACCGTCACTTCGAAGCGGCGATCGCCCTCGAAGAGCAGACCCGCCTCCCGGCCGCCCATTGCGGCAGCGACCGTGTCGGCAACCTCCTCGATGGTAAGACCGTAGCGGGCGATCGCCGCACGATCGAACTTCACGTCGAGCGTCGGCGAACCGCTGGTCTGCTCCGCCTTTACGTCCGCCGCACCGGGAACCGTCTGGAGCACGCGTACGATTTCCTGCGCAGTGGCGCCCATCTTGTCGAGATCATCGCCATAGAGCTTGATCGCGACATCGCCGCGCACGCCCGCGATCAACTCGTTGAAGCGAAGCTGGATGGGCTGGCTGACCTCGAAGGCGTTGCCGATTTTCGTACCCGCCCGCTCCTCAATCCGCTGAAGCACGTCGGCCTTCGTATTGACGCCTTCGGGCCAGTCTTCCTGCGGTTTGAGGATCACGAAGCCGTCGGAGATGTTCGGCGGCATCGGATCCGTCGCGACTTCGGCCGTACCGGTCTTGGAGAACATGAGCGCCACCTCGGGCAGACTGGTCACGGCGCGCTCCACCTCCCGTTGCATCGCCAGGGATTTTTCAAGCGAAACCGAAGGCACCCGGCTCGAGGCCAGCGCGACATTCTTCTCATCGAGCTGGGGGATGAACTCCTGCCCGAGGAAACCGAACACCAGCGCCGAGGCCGCAAAGAACGCGAAGCCGGCGCCGATGAACGGCCAGGGCCGCGCCACGGCTTTGTCGAGCAAGGGCGCATAGCGCGCCTTGGTCTTGGCGATGATCCAGACCTCCTTTTCGGAAACCTTGCCCCGGATCAGGAGGGCAACCATCGCGGGCACGAAGGTCAAGGCGAGGATGAAAGCCGCGACCAGCGCCAGCATGATCGTAATGGCCATCGGCGAGAAGGTCTTGCCTTCGACCCCGGTGAACATGAGCAACGGCGCGAAGGCGAGCAGGATGATGCCCTGGCCGAATACCGTCGGCTTGATCATCTCCTGTGAAGCCCGCATCGTCTCCTCGAGCCGCTCGCGCAGGGTGAGCAGTCGGCCCTCATGCTCCTGACGATGGGCGAGCCGCGCCAGACAGTTTTCGATGATGATCACCGCGCCATCGACGATCAGGCCGAAGTCGAGTGCGCCCAGGCTATCAGATTGCCCGGGACGCTGAAGGCGTTCATGCCGATCGCCATCATCAGGAACGAGAAGGGAATGATCAGCACGGCGATGATCGCCGCGCGGACGTTGCCGAGCAGCAGGAACAGCGCCGCCGCGACGAGGATAGCGCCTTCGATCAGATTCCGCTGCACCGTGGCGACGGTGGCGTTGACGAGCTTCGAGCGGTCGAGGACCGTCGTCACCTTGATGCCCGGCGGCAACGATTTTCCGAGGCCATCGAGCCGTTCACCGACAGCGCGCGCGACGACGCGGCTGTTTTCGCCGATCAGCATCAGCGCGGTGCCGACCACCGCTTCATGGCCGTTCTGGCTGGCGGCGCCGGTGCGCAGTTCGCCGCCGACCTTCACATTGGCGACATCCTTGACCGCGATCGGCAAGCCGCCGCGCGTGGCGACGATGGCGTCGGCAATCTCATCGATATCGCGAATGCGCGCGTCGGCCCGGAGCAGAAACGCTTCGCCGCCCCGGTTGAAGTAGTTGGCGCCGACCGCGAGATTGGATGCCTCGAGCGCCTTGGCGAGCTCGGAGTAAGAGATGCCGTAGGAGGACAGCTTCACCGGATCGGGTTCGACGATATATTGCTTGGCGTAGCCGCCGATCGAGTTGATCCCTGCCACACCCTGCACGGTGCGAAGCTGGGGCCGGATGATCCAGTCCTGCACCGTGCGCAGATAAGCGGCGCGGCCCACTTCATCGGTCAGCCGCGCACCTTCAGGAGTCAGGAAGCTGCCGTCCGATTGCCAGCCGGGCTGGCCGTTACGGATCGTCGCGCCCTTCCCGCCGGAATTGGCGAAATCGACCGAATACATCAGCACTTCACCCAAGCCTGTGGTGACCGGGCCGATCTGTGGCTGAACGCCATCGGGAAGCGTATCACGCGCCTGGGTCAGCCGTTCGCTGACCTGTTGGCGGGCGAAATAGAGGTCGGTCTTGTCGGTGAAGATCGCCGAGACCTGGCTGAACCCGTTGCGCGAAAGTGAGCGGGTGGTTTCGAGGCCGGGAATGCCGGCAAGGGCCGTTTCGATCGGGAAGGTCACGCGCTTTTCGATTTCGATCGGCGACAGCCCGCGTTCGACGGTGTTGATCTGGACCTGGTTGTTGGTGATGTCGGGAACGGCGTCGATCGGCAGCTTGGTGAGCTGCCACGCACCGAAGCCAGCGACGACGAGAAAGACGAGAACGACCGCCCAGCGTGCGCGGACGGAAAGCGCCATAAGGTTCGCGATCATGGTCTATTCCTCCTCGCCCGCGCCCTTGCCGAGCTCGGCTTTGAGTAAGAAGGCGTTGCGCGTGGCGATGGCCTGGCCAGCGGGGAAACCCGACGCGATTTCGATCCGGCCGGCACTGCGCTGGCCGGTCGTCACGGGCGTCGCCTTGAAGCCCTTGGCGGTACGGACGAACACCACGTCGCGACCGCCCACAGATTGCACCGCTTCTTCGGGAACGACGATCGCGCTGGACGTGACACCCCGGCTTGGAATCATCCGCACGCGGACGGCGAGGCCGGGCTGGAGCAGGCTATTCGTCACATCGAGGACGGCCGTGGCGGCGCGCGTCTCGCCGCTGAGCGTGGGGGTAACCGCTCGCACCCGCGCTTCCACGGTGCGACCATCGGGAAGCTCGACGATCGCCCTGTCCCCCGCTTCGAGGCGAGCGGCGTCGGCGGCGCCGACCGCGGCTTCGATCTGGATCTGGCGGGGATCGGCGACCCGGAACAGCTCCGTCTCCGGTTGCACATAGGCTCCCAGGGGTGACTACACGAAAGTGACGTATCTGCACGGAAAGGGCGAACGGATAGCGAACGTCACGCGGCAAGTAGGGAGTTGACGGCGCGCAGCGGTCGCAAGGCGTCCGGATCGGGTTGATCTTCAACATTCCAGCTATAGTCACCGGTCAGCGAGATATGCTCCCAGCCCAATGGCGCGATGTGGCGTGCGATTTCGTCGGCTGTGCCGATGTCCGCCAGCGCCATTTCGAGATAGCGAGTGTTCCACAAGATGATGGCGGCGACGAGCAGGTTGAGGCCGGAGGCGCGATAGGTCTGGTTCTCGAACCGACGATCGCGCAGTTCGCCGAGCTGGTTGAAGAAGAGCGCGCGGGCGAGCGCGTTGCGGGCTTCGCCTTTGTTGAGGCCCGCCTGGGTGCGCCGGCGCAGGTCGATGTCGCGCAGCCAGTCGAGCATGAAAATGGAGCGTTCGAGGCGGCCCAGCTCGCGTAGTGCGAGGGCCAGTCCGTTCTGTCGCGGATAGGCGGACAAGCGGCGCAGCATTGCCGAAGCAGTGACGGTGCCGGTGCGGATCGACGTGGCGAACCGCAGCAGTTCGTCCCAATGCGCCGCGACATGACCCAATGCGATCGGTTCGGCCGTCATGCCGGCAAGCAAGGGGCCGGATTCTTGGCCGGGAAGGAGGTGTAAACGACGCTCCTTGATGTCGCGCAGGCGCGGCGCGAAGCGGTAGCCGAAGAAGGGCATGAGGCCGAACACATGGTCCGATGCCCCGCCCGTATCGGTGTAGTGCTCCTCGATCGTCAGGCCGGTCTGGTGATACAGCAAGCCATCCAGCACATAGGGCGCTTCGCCAGCGGTCGCCGCGATCACCCGACTTGCGAAGGGGTCATATCGATCCGAGACATGGGTGTAGAAGGCAACGCCTGGTTCGTTGCCGCTGCGCGCGTTGATGTCGCCGATCGCGGCCCCACGGCCCCCGGCATGAAATTGCTGTCCGTCGCTCGACGAAGTGGTGCCGTCTCCCCACAGCGCGGCGAGCGGCATGGCGCGATGGGCGTCGATCAGCCTTCCCAACGCTTCGCCATAGGCGGCTTCGCTGATGTGCCAGTCGTGAAGATGGGCGAGCTGACGCAGACTTGCGCCCCGGCAGGTTTCCGCCATGCGTGTGAGGCCGAGATTGATGCCATCGGCGAGGATGACCGTGAGCAGCGCATTGCGATCGTCGGCTTCCCGGCCCGAACGACGATGGATGAAGCATTCGCTGAACCCGGTCCAGGCATCGACCTCCAGCAGAAGATCGGTGATCTTCACGCGCGGCAGTCGATCATAGGCGGCGCGACGGGCAATCTCGGTGGCGGGCGGTGTTGCCGCCTTCAGCGGCGAGATGATGAGACCGTTTTCGTCAAGCTTAACCTGGGGCAGCTCCCCTTGCCGTGCAAGGACCGTTACCTGCTCGATCGCCGTGTCGAGCCTGGTGCGCCGTTCCTCGATATGGCGCTCGAAATCCGTTTCGATGGCGAGCGGCAACGGCCCCTTCTCGCGCAGCGCCGCAAAGGTCGCCGGCGGTATGAGATAGCTGTCGAAATCGCGAAACTGCCGGCTTCCCGCGACCCATATATCCCCGGCTCGCAACCGCTCGCGTAGTTGCGACAAGGCGCATAGTTCATAAGCGGCACGATCAACGATGCCATCCCGCAGGACGAACGGGCGCCATGCGGGCGGCACAAAGCGTAGCGGCACGCGATCAGGCAAGCGCCGTTTGCCGGTCCGATATAGCTCCGCGATGATGGCCAGCGCTGACAGGAGCCCCTGAACCGCGCCGGCGCCGCGAAACTCGAAGGCGTTGAGAAAAGCGCCGACAAAGAGCTTCACCGTCCGATGCCGCTCGATCAATTCGGCGGTGCGATCGACGGTTTCCGGTCGCCCGAGCACTTCGGCCTGCTCGACGGCCACGGCGAAGTGCTGCCAGTCCAGCGCCTCGATCTGCGCCAGAGAATCCACGCCCTTGCTGCGCGCGTCGATGAGGAGGCGGCAAGACCCCGTGAGCGTCCGGAGGTGGCCTTGCAACTCGCGCACCGTCTTGAGGGCTTTGTCGCGGGTCCGGTTCTCGGCGCGGCGCGCCATGCTGCCCAACAGCTTGTCGAACATCGTCAGGGTGGCGTCGGTCAGGCTTTCCTCAAGCCGGATGCCGGTTGCCGCCAGCGTCGCATGGCGGCGCAGGGCATTGAGTTCGCCAAGGTGCTGGGGTGTGATGCGGCTGCCTTCGTCCGCCAGCCTGTCAAAAGTCAAAGCCGGGATCATGTCGGCACGGGCGCGATCGAGGCCCAGCGCGCGGATATAGGCGAGCCGTTCGATCAGGCGCAGGATGTTGCGCGCTGCCGGCGATTGTGGCGCATTGCGCATCCAGGATAGCCATGTCGCGACCTGCCCCGGTCGTCGGGCCAGCAAATCGTCCAGGCCCTGAAGGGTGTCAGGCAGCAGGCCATTCGTGAGCACTTCATAGGTAAGCTGTTCGGCTTGCTGGCGCGCCCGCCGCAGCACCGCTTCGAAGAATCGACGGAGAAGGCAGGAGGATCTGCAGGCGCCGGAGTTCATCGACGATGACGTCTGCCATCTGGCCGGGGTGTATGATGGTCTGCGCGATTGGGACCGAGAAGGCGACAACTTCACGGAAAGCGTTGCGGTCAAAAATCCTGAACCCGTGCGATCGTCGGATTTCGACGAGATGCTCGCGACGGGTCTGGTCCCGATGGGCATAATCCGCGAAGGCTGCCGGCGCGACGCCGAGTTGCTGCGCCACATAGGCGAGCACAGGAGCGGGCGGGACTTCGCCCGCTTCCAGCGCACGGCCAGGCCATCTCATATATAGCATGAGCATCGCATAGCCGAGCCGGGTGGCATCGCCGCGACGGCGGCCGACAATTTCCAGGTCGTCGCTGGTCAGCGTATAATGACGCGCGATCTCGCGCTCATCGAGCGGCGCGCCATAATGCCTCGCCCAGATTTCCAGGCTCACCAGTCGCCGTCTCGCCAAGCATCATCTCCTTCGCTTTGCGTGTCCGTCAGACGGTCCTCTGGCGGCCAACAGGAATATGTCCGTTAACTCTGGACCTGTAACGGCGATTCGGACAAGATCGCATAATGACGGGAAAACGGACAGGATCGGGCATCATGTGGCGCTGATCGGCTATGCGCGCGTCTCGACCGCAGACCAGAAGCTGTCGCTCCAGCTTGACGCGCTGAACACTGCCGGGTGCGACCGTATATTCGACGATCACGCATCCGGGGCAAAAGCCGATCGGCCTGGCCTAACCGAAGCGCTCGCCTATTTGCGCCCCGGCGACACGCTGGTGGTCTGGAAACTCGACCGCCTCGGCCGCTCGATGAGCCACCTGATCGAGAAGGTCGGCGAGCTTGCGGCGCGCGGCATCGGGTTCCGCTCACTCACCGAGAATATCGACACCACCACTTCGGGCGGCATGCTGGTGTTCAACATCTTCGGCTCGCTGGCCCAATTCGAGCGTGACCTGATCCGTGAACGCACTCATGCCGGCCTCAAGGCCGCACGCGAGCGGGGCAACAAGGGTGGTCGCCGGCCTGTCGTTACCCCCGACAAACTACGTAAAGCGCGGGCGCATATCGCAGCGGGCCTCACTGTTCGTGAGGCGGCGGCCCGGCTCAAGATCGGCAAAACCGCCCTATACAAGGCTCTGGAAAACGCGTGAAACCGCTGGCGATCAAGAACTCGTGGGTGCTGGTCACAGGGGCTTCGACCGGTTTGGGCAGAGCGTCCGCCCTCCGCTTGGCGGCATCGTACCAGGCCAAGCCCCTGATTGTTGGACGAAGGCTCGACAACTTGCGGGAGCTACAGACCGAAATTGACGAGCGGTTCAATGTGCCGTGCGAGATTATAGTGGCTGATCAACGTGAAATCGAGGGCAGGGAGAAAATCGCGGCTAAGGTTGCAGAATTGCAAGTAACAGCCGCTTTGTTGGTTGCCGGAATGACGAGCGTTGGTTCATTTGATGCAGGCCGTGCCGACACTTATGCCGAGGTAATTGAAACAAACATACTCGGTTTCACGGATTTGCTGGCTCGCCTGATTGCGATTTTCAGGGAGCAGCCGTTTGAATCCTCAGTAATCGCCGTGTCGAGCCTGGCGGGCGAAACATCCGTGCCCTTCCAAGCGGTCTACGGCGCGTCGAAAGCCTATGTGAGCACCCTCATGCGAGCGCTTTCCGTGGAGCTTGCCGGGACGGGAGTGAGTGTTGGGTCTTTTGCACCCGGTGGAATCGACACAGACATGGCTGCCCTCAGCGATTTGAAGTGGGGGAGGTTGGGTTTGATGGACGTTGACCGGTGCGCGGCCCATGCAGTCCACGCTCTGGTTTATCGGCAATCCTTCGCCATACCGGGGATGGGCAACCAGCTCACATATTTGGCGAGCAGGGTTCTACCTCGATCGTTGGTCAATCGGATTGCCGCCCTCCCATATCGGCGCCCGTAGGGCGGCACCACATAAAAGGGGCAGGAAAGCCTGCGAATAGCATCTGCTGGCATCGTACCGGATTTGTTCGCCCTTAGCGTGCAGATACGTCACTTTCGTGTAGTCACCCCTCCCAGACTGACCTTCATCGCCGTCACACGGCCCGAGATCGGGCTGGCGAGCACGACGCCCCGACCATCGGCCGTGATGTTGGCGGCACCTGCTGCCACTGCCGCCCGCCGGGCTTCGGCGGCGGCCGAGGCCGCTTCCGCCTGCGCGGTTTCGAGATCGACCCGCGCCGAAACCTTCTGATCATAGAGATAGCGCTCGCGGGCGAGCGCCTTCTGCGCCAGCGTCGATTTGGCGCCAGCGGCCGTTCGATCCGCTGCGATCTGTGCGGCATCGCGGCTTTCGACCACCGCCAGCGCCTCGCCGGCACGGACCGGATCGCCAAGCCTTTTCAGGACACGCGTTACAGCACCACCCGCCCTTGCGGTCACAATGGCCTCACCCGTCGGCGAAGGGGTGATGACGGCCTGGGAAATGATCTCAGCGCCAAGCCCGCCCGCACTGATCGTCTCGGTGACAATCCCAGCGTCCTGGATCGCGGCGGCGGCCATCGTCACTGTATCGCTAGGCGCCTCGGCCTTGGCCTCTTCGCCCTTTGCGGCAGTCTCGGTCGTGGCGGCAGGGGTGTCACTTGTATAGCGCGCGACGGTGAAACCGCCGACGGCTGCCAACAACACGGCGCCCGCCACGCCGCCCATAAGGCGCTTGTCTTGAATCATAGGATATCTCCGGAATGGGGCTGGCCTGGGCACGGTGACCCGGCGATCGACAGCGCCGCAGCGGCTGTCTTCATGGATTGTGGCGCTTTCAATGACGCCGAACGGCATGGGATGTGTGTCATCGCTCAGCGCTCCGCCGTTTCGGGGGCAGGCGCGGTCAGGCGCTCGAGGCGGGCTTCTGCGTCATGATAGGCCGCGAGCGCGTCGGTGAACGCGGCGCGCGTCTCAGCCAAGGTGCGCTCGGCTTCCAGCAGGTCGAGCTGGCTGAACTTGCCCTGTGAATAGCCAACCCGGGCAATGCGCGCCGCCTCCATGGCTGCAGCAAGGCCAGGACCACCCGCCGATCTGGCTGTCGCCGCCGCATTCGCCAACTGGGCTTGAGCGTTCGCGATCGACTGCTCTGCCTCGATGACCGCTACCCTGCGATTGGCGTCGGCCCGGTCCTGCTCGGCACGGGCCTGGCTGACGGCAGCGGCACCATTGTTGAAAACGGGAAAGGGAATGGCGATCCCAACCACGGCTGCCATGTCGTTGGTCTGGGCGAGCCGCCGCGCGCCCGCGCTGATCGTGATATCGGGCACGCGCTGGGAGCGCGCGAGGCGCACCTGGGCATTTGCCGTATTCACATCGGCCTTCGCTGCCGCGAGGGTCAACGTCCCTTCGGCCGAGACCGGCAGAACCGGACCATAACCCTCGACCCGGTCGAACCAGGCGAGATCGAGGGCGCCATCGATGGGCTGGCCGATCAACCGCGCCAGATTGGCCCGCGCAACCTCCGCCTCGCGAACGGCGCGTTCCAGACCGACGTCGGCGTTGATACGCAGCACATCCGCACGCTGCTGGTCGATAGGAGCGCCCGCCCCTGCAGTCACGCGGACACGCGCAGCCCTGAAGGCATTGCCTGCGATCTGCGCCTGTTGGCGGGCGATATCGACGCGCCGTTCCGCTGCAGCCGCCTCGATATAGGATTGCGATATCCGCAGATTGAGATCGGCGAGTGCGGTTGCCGCGTCGATCCGCGCCCGATTGCTGCGCGAATCCGCGACGGCGATCCGCGCCGAACGCTTGCCGCCAAGTTCGATCGGCAGCGCAAGGCTCGCCGTCGTCTCGGCGCTGCGGCCCCCTCTGTAATCGCCAGATCCCGCGACATTCTCCGTCTGCACCTGAATCTCAGGATTGGGACGAAAGCCGGCAATCGTTCGCGCCGCCGTTGCGGCGCGAACATCGGCAGATGCCGCGTCGATATTTGGCGAGCTGCCGCCCGCCATTGTGCGCGCACGGTCGAGCGTGAAGATGGATGGATTGGCAGACGGTGGCGATGTGGCCGTCTGCGCCTGCGCGATCGACGCGCAAGACGTTACGGCCAAAAAAGCCGCGATGACGCGATACATGGATGAAGAACTCCTGACGAACCTTGAGAGCCCGTCGATCAATGCCGACGGGAGCTAGGGAATCGTCAGGCCTGGGGAGGTCGCAGCGCGGGGTCGGCGGCGGCAGTCGCCAATGCGACAGAGGGTGCCGGCCGCATTATCGATGCATTCTTATCCAGGCCGGTCGCTTCGGCTTTTGCAAGCGGCGTAGCGACGTGATGACCATGACAGCTGCCATGGTGATGCGGATAACCCTTGTCGCTATCGGCGGGAACTTGATCACCGTCGCCATCGGCGTGGCCGGTTTCGGCAGCACTACTGGCATCGATACACACCATCGGCTCCATCGCGTGCGCAACCGATCCCGTCCCCAAGGACAGGAACACGGCCAGGGCAGGCGAAAAGGATGGTCAATCGATGCATCTATGCTCCCTCTAGCAACTACAGGCTTGTAGAAGCCAGCGAATGTTGTGCCGACGCATCATCCAAGGGTTTGCGATATAGTTCTGCACGCGCCTGGATAATGATTTGGAGGCCCCCCCAAATGCCGAGCCCCGCCATGATCAGGGCTACCGCCAGATCCGGCCAGGCCGTACCCGTGCCGAGCACACCTGCGGCGGCTACCAATACTGCCAAGTTACCGATGGCGTCGTTACGCGAGCAGATCCACACCGATCGCATGTTCGCGTCGCCGCTCCGGTAGCGGTAGAGCATGAGCGCAACGCTACCGTTTGCGACCAGTGCGATCACCCCAACGATACCCATCGTCCCAGCTTGCGGTATGCCCCCGCCCAGCGCGGCAAGCAGCGTGGTGATCAAGACGTAGAGGCCGAAGGCAAGGATGGTGCCGCCTTTCAGCAATGCGGCGCGCGACCGCCAGCCCAGCGCCATACTCGCGACCCCGAGGCTGATCGCATAATTGGCAGAGTCGCCTAGAAAATCGAGCGCGTCCGCCTGGAGCGAACGCGACCCCGAGGCGATACCCGCGACGATCTCTCCGGCGAACATCGTCAGATTGATCGCAAGAGCGATCCACAGCACGCGGCGCCAGCGCGGATCGGGCGCCGCCGGCGCATCCGACTGGCAGCTGCTACAGACCATGATTTTCCACGCGTGCAAGCATCATGTGAAGCCTTATGCACCCTCTAGCTACTAGAGGGTCAAGACGAATATCGCTTCCTGCTCCGATCTTCATCAGGCGGTTGCCACGACGGCACGGCGCCGGTTTAGAATGAACCCGCCGGCCACCGCGACGAGCATCAGCAACTGGGCGCCCATCGACTGCACGGTCGGGAAGATGCCGAGTACCGAGACGCGAATTCCGCCGCCAAGCGGGGCAATGTCGATGATGCCGGCTTCCTGCAGCGCGGCCACGCCCTTGCCGGCGAGTACGATGGTGAGGAGCGCCATCAGCCACGCGCTATAGGCAAAGAACTTCGCGATCGGCAGGTCGCGGCTGTAGCGCAGCATCGCCCAGGCAATGAGGCCGAGCAGCAGGACCGCCGAGCCGGCGCCAGCCAGCATGATACCGCCATTGCCCTGGGTCCAGAGCGCGGCATAAAACAGGATGGTCTCGAACACCTCGCGATAGACGACGATGAAGGCCAGGCCGAAGAGGAACCAGGCCGATTGCCGTGACAGCGCGCGCGACATCTTTTCGCGGATGTAGCGCTGCCATTGGTCCGCCTGCGCCTTGCCGTGCATCCATATCCCCACGGAGAGCAGGACGACGGCCGCGAACAGCGATCCAAACCCTTCGGTGAGCTCCCGGCTCGCCCCGCTGATCCCGATCGCATAGGTTGCAACCGCCCAGGTCGAGACCGCCCGCCGCCAGCGCGCCGATCCAACCGCCATGGACATAGGGCAGCACCTCGGGTCGCTCGGCCTTGCGAAGAAAGGCGATCATCGCGACGACGATCAGCAGGGCTTCGAGCCCCTCGCGCAACAGGATGGTGAACGCGCCCAGAAAGGTCGATGCGCTGCTCGCCGCGTCCGGGGACAAGGCCGCATCGGCGTCGTCGAACAAGCCATCGAGCACCTGGATACGGGTCGCTATCTCGTCGGCGGGCCGACCTTGCTGGAGCGAGGCCCGAAATTCGCCCATGGCGCTTTCGATATGACCCATGAGCGTTGCGTCGCGCGCGGTCAGCATCGGCTCGAGCGGTTCGAACCCGTCGAGATAAGCGGACAGCGCGAGTTCCTGAGCGGCGTGGCGATCGCCGCCGCGATAGGCCGCCAGGCCGCGCTGCAGCTTTTCGCGAGCGACGCTCAGCGAGCCTGCGGGCTTCGGGATCACCACCTCCGGATGGCGGCGCAGATAGGCGATCGCCGCGTCGGCCTTGTCAGGACCAACGGCCTTTGCGAGCGTTTCCGGCGTCAATCCGGCCAGCGCCGTCAGATCGGGAATGGCGCGCCGGAGACTGGCATCGGATTTCCACAGCCGTTCACCCTCGACCGCCTGTGAATTGGAAAAAGCGAAGCGACCGGCATAGAAGGCCAGCGCCCAGCGATCGTCTTTCGGCAGGCTCGCGAAACTTTGCATCGCTGTGCCGTCGATACCCTGCTCGATGACCTGATAGAGCGCGAAGGGGCTGCGCAGCCGTGCGCGCTTCACGTCGCTGAAGGCGATCGGCGGGGTGGTGAGCTTGGCGGCGTCGGGGCCATGCCCATTGCCGGTCACGCCATGGCAGCTCGCGCAATTTTGCGCGAACAGGCTGGCGCCGCGGGCCAGGCCGGGCGCCTTGGCTGGCGCGAGGGGCACCGGATAAGCCTTGAGCAGATCGGCAGCGAGGCCATGGGCAATGCGGGCGACCTCTTCGGGCGTGCCCTTGGCGGCGATCACGCCCTGGAGCTGGCTCGCGCCCGCGATCAGAGTAGCGCGCGCCGGCGTGGGTGGCAGAGCGACGAGACGGGCCGATACCGACGCCGCGAATTCGGTCATTTCGGCAAATTCCGAGGCGCTCCTGACCCGACCGCCGCTGACGGCGCCACCATAGTCGACCGCCATATAGTCGAGCAGCCGCCATGCCGTCTGCACATCGGCGGTATCGGCGCGGGCAATGGAGCTGATGCTGACCATGCACAGCAATGCCGCCAGGACGGCCAAGACCCGCCGGATCGATGGCCACGGCAAGCGCGTAAAAGCAGGGCTGGAATCGAGGGATTCGCAAAGGTCAGGGCGGAACATCCCAGCCTCATAAACCCTCTAGCCGCTAGAGGGTCAAGAAGTTTTGCGACTTAGTTGCAATAGCCAACGCGGTTGTTTGCTTTATCCCGTGCGATCCGCCTCCGGTGCCAGCGTCTCGATGATGCGGCATTGCGAGATCGTGCCATGGCCGCATTGGACGATGAGGCTGCTGAGCTCCGAACGCAGCGTTGCCAGATCCTTCAGTTTGCGATCAATCTCGGCGAGATGTTCTCGAGCGATCAGATCCACCGCCGAGCAGGATATGTCCTTCTGATCGGCGAGACCCAGCAGCGCCTGCACCTGATCGAGTGAAAACCCCAACGCCCGGGCGCGCCGGATGAAGCTGAGCCGCGCGAGATGTTGCGGCGAATAGGCGCGATAATTGTTCTTGGTGCGGTCAGGCGCCGCCAGTAGGCCAGCACTCTCGTAATAGCGGATCGTCTCGACCTTCGTGCCTGTTGCGGCAGCAAGCTTGCCGATGCTGAGCGACCCTGATGACATTGAGTATAACCCTATAGTGACTTCAGGCTTTATAGGCAGGACGATGGCGAAATGTCGAGGTCGCATGCGTTCGGTGCCCAAAGGTTATGCGTCATGCCGATGCCGGTGGTGCAGGTCGGGGAAATGGGCATGCCGATGTGTCATTGGCGTATGCCTATGCCAGTGACTGTGGGGTTCGTCTGAAACGACGCCCGGCGAATGTTGGTGCTGATGATGGCTATCATGAACATGGCGATGATCATGTTCGAGAGGTTCGTGCGCATGTTCGTGGCCATGCGATTCGGTCAGGTGCAGCCAGAGCCCGATCGCCATCAGGATCCCGGCGATGACGAAAGGCACGGTGACCGTTTCGCCAAACATCACGACCGCGAGCAACGCACCGATGAACGGTGCCGTCGAGAAATAGGCTCCCGACCGAGCGGTGCCGAGGTGCCGAAGCGCGAGCACGAACATCACGAGGCTGACGCCGTACCCAAGAAAGCCGATCAGCGCGGCACCCGCAACCACCGGAATCGCTGGCAAGGATGCGCCAAGCGTTAGCGCCAGGACGAGATTGACGGTCCCTGCGGCCAGCCCTTTCAGCATCGCGATCTGGACGGGATCGGCGCTGCTGAGCTTTCGGGTGAGATTATTGTCGATACCCCAGGCGAGGCAAGCGCCGGCGATCGCCAACATGCCCAGGCCACCGCCCGCGGGAGCGCCACGCCACGATAGCAACACCGCGCCGCCGAGGATCGCCGCAGCGCCGACCAACAGACGGTGATCGACATTTTCGCGGAACACCAGCCAAGCGATGGCGAGGGTTGCAAGACCTTCCAGATTGAGCAGAAGCGACGCGGTGGACGCAGGCGTCGTTGCCAGTCCCGCCATCAGCAAGACCGGTGCGATCCCGCCTCCGCACAGGATGACGAGCGCCAGCCAGGGGATGTCGGATCGGGCGAGCGATGCTTCCCCCTCGCCGCGTCCGATCGCTCTGCGCAACGCATATACGAGAGCAAGCCCGCAACCCGATCCGAGGTAAAGCAGGCCGGCGAGCAACCAAGCGTTTACACCGTTACCAAGGACGAGCTTCGCGAACGGTGTACTGGCGCCAAACAATAGTGCTGACAGGATCGCCAGTACGGCACCCGAGCTTGGCTTCACTGGCGAGCGATCATCATACGAATGCTACCTGACTCGTGGATGCTCCCTATACGGTATTTTTCACAAGCAGGTCACGGTCGATCCACCGGGGCTTGAGGGGGATGATCTTCGACTGTCCAGATCGGACAAGAAGCGCAGCTTGTGTAGTGACCAATGTGACGGACGCCGAAGCGCCCACCGAGGCGCGCCGCTGCTTTAGCAGGAATTTCGAAAGATTCGCGATGTTGGATGCAAGCGAGACGAGATCCGTACCCAGCGCAAAGAGCGCCCCGACTATCAGATTATGCGCAAGCCAGAATGGCGCACCGACAAGAAAGAACCCTTTCATCCGCGTGGTTGAAGCTGCAGCCGTGCGAGGGTGCCCAAGGAGCTTCCGGTCAAGGCCAAGGCAGACGGGATGCCATGCCACGTCACAATTGAGAGAAAGGCCAAAAGAATGAGGCTCGCACCATAAAGCCTGATGACCACGTAACGGTCTCGCACAGCCGCAGAAATAATGAGTTGCGAGCACGAAATGAGACACGCCATCGCTGCCGTGGGCGATCCCAGCGCAAGAAAATAGAGCGCGAATGCGGCCGCACCAGTGCTCTGAATTTTGATCACCGTCCCGTAATCGTTGAAAAATGGCCAACTCACGACGCACAAGAGAGCGAGGCAGCCAAAGGCGGTGGCAATCATGACTGCCACCGCGCGATGTATAGGACGTCGAGTTGTGCTTGCGTTTTGGCGCGGGATCTCAATTGTTCCATTGCCGAAGCGTGACGGAACAAGGTTAATTACACGCTAATGCGCCAAGGCGAACGCCGGCTCAGGGCTGTTTGAGGATTGCCGTCACCTCCCCGGCACTGCCGGTTAGCGTGAGGTCGAAATCGACCTTTTCGCCTACCTTTGCCGCATCGGTGACTGCGGGTGCCGCCTTGAACGTCATGGTCATCGCCGGCCATTTGGCTTCCGGGATCGGACCATGGTTGAGCGTGATGGTGCCTGCGGACTTGTCGATCGCAGTGACCGTGCCGTGACCCTTGGCCTTGATGGCCGAGGTCGCGGAGGGCGACATCGCCATGTTGCCCATGTCGCCGCTCATGGCTGCGGCGGGCGCCGCCTGGTTGGTCTCGGCCGCAACGGGCGTCTCCGCCTTCTTGCCGCAAGCGGCTGTCAGGGCCGCGAGGCCCAGCGCAATGATCAGTCGTACTCGGGTCATGGTCTTCTCCTTGCAGATTAAACAGGTTGGTGGAGGGATTTGGCCCGTCGCCGCCGAAGCAGTAGATAGGCAGCGGGCAGGACGAACATCGAGAGCAGAGGCGCGGAGAGCATGCCGCCGATCATCGGCGCGGCGATCCGGCTCATCACCTCCGAGCCCGCGCCCGAGCCGAGCAGGATCGGCAACAGGCCGGCGAGGATCACCGCGACTGTCATAGCCTTGGGCCGGACGCGGAGCAGCGCACCTTCGCGCACCGCCGCCTCGATCTGATCGGCATCTGGATCGTCACCTCGCTCTTCCAGCGCGTTCTTGAGGTAGATCAGCATGACCACACCGAACTCCGCAGACACGCCGGCGAGCGCAATGAACCCGACGCCCGTCGCCACCGACTGGTTGAAGCCGAGCAGGTAGAGCGTCCAGATACCGCCGGTGAGCGCGAATGGGAGCGTGCCCATGATCAGCGCGGCTTCGTCGAACCGGCCGAAAATCATGAAAAGCAGTACGAAGATGATCAGCAGTGTCGCCGGCACGACCAGCTTGAGCTTCTCCACCGCCCGCTGGAGATATTCGAACTGTCCGGAATAAGCTATACTGACGCCCGGCGAGAGCTTCACCTCCTTCGCCACCGCGCGTTGCAGGTCGCCTACCACCGAAGCGAGATCGCGGCCGCGTACATCGACGTAGACCCAGGTCGATGGCCGCGCATTCTCGGTCTTGAGCATCGGCGGCCCTTCGGCGATCGAAACCTTCGCCACGGTGCCCAGCGTGATTTGCTGGCCGGAAGGCGTCAGGACCGGAAGCGTGCGCAGCCCTTGGAGGCTGTCGCGCAGCTCACGCGGATAGCGCACGCTGATTGGGTAGCGTGCCAGCCCTTCGACGGTTTCGCCAATGGTCTCGCCACCGATCGCGCCCGAGACGATCGCCTGCACGTCGGCGATGTTGAGCCCGAAACGGGCGGCGGCGGCACGATCGATATCGACATCGACATAGCGCCCGCCGGTCAATCGCTCGGCCAGTGCCGAACTGACGCCCGGCACGGTCTTAGCGACCGTCTCGATATCATGGGCGATGCGGTCGAGCTGGGCGAGGTCGGCGCCCGAGACCTTGACCCCGATCGGACTCTTGATGCCGGTCGCGAGCATGTCGATGCGGTTACGGATCGGCGGCACCCACACATTGGCGAGGCCGGGTAGCTTCACCGTGCGGTCCAGCTCTTCAACGAGCTTGTCCGTGGTCATACCGGGCCGCCATTGGTCACGCGGCTTGAACTGGATGGTGGTCTCGAACATTTCGAGCGGCGCGGGATCGGTGGCAGTCTCGGCGCGTCCCGCCTTGCCGAACACGCTCTCGACCTCGGGCACCGTCTTGATCAGCCGGTCGGTCTGCTGGAGCAGCTGCGAGGCCTTTGCCGCCGACAGTCCCGGCAAGGCCGAGGGCATATAGAGCAGGTCGCCTTCGTCCATATTCGGCATGAACTCGCCGCCGAGCCGGGAGAGCGGCCAAGCCGTCGTTGCGAAGACCAGAACCGCAATCAGCAGCACCGCCTTGGGCTTTTTCATCGTCCAGTCGAGGGCGGGCCGGTAGATATTGGTCAGCCAGCGATTGATCGGGTTGGACTGCTCGGCGGGAATGCGGCCCCGGATGAGATACCCCATCAGGATGGGGACCAGCGTCACCGAGAGGATCGCGGCCGATGCCATCGCATAGGTCTTGGTGAACGCCAGCGGCGCGAATAGCCGGCCCTCCTGCCCCTCCAGTGTGAACACGGGAATGAACGAAAGCGTGATGATCAACAGGCTGAAGAATAGCGCTGGGCCGACCTCGGCCGCGGCATCGGTGACGACGGTCCAGCGTGTCGGATTATCGAGCAGCTGCTGCGGGTTATCATGTTCCCAGCGCTCGATCTTCTTGTGCGCGTTCTCGATCATGACCACCGCCGCATCGACCATCGCGCCGATCGCGATGGCAATGCCGCCCAGCGACATGATGTTGGCGTTTACTCCCTGGAACCGCATTACGACGAACGCCGCCAGCACGCCCAGCGGCAAAGTCAGGATCGCGACCAGCGCCGAGCGGACATGCCAGAGGAACAGGCCGCAGACGATCGCGACGACGATAAACTCCTCGATGAGCTTGTGGGTAAGGTTATCGACCGCACGGTCGATGAGCTGCGATCGGTCATAGGTGGTGACGATCTCCACGCCGGGCGGCAGGCTCGCCTTCAGGGTGGCGAGCTTGTCCTTGACCGCGGCGATGGTTTCGCGCGCATTCTTGCCCGACCGCAGGATCACGACGCCGCCGGCGACCTCGCCTTCGCCGTTCAACTCGGCGATTCCGCGCCGCATCTCGGGGCCAATCTGGACCGTGGCGACATCGCCTAGCCGCACGGGCACACCGCCTATTGCGGTCCGCAGGGGAATGGCCCGGAAATCGTCGAGTGTCTTCAGATAGCCCGAGGCACGGACCATATATTCGGCCTCGGCCATCTCCAGCACGGAGCCGCCCGCTTCCTGATTGGCCTGTTGGATCGCCTGCACGGCCTGCTGGTGCGTGATACCGTAAGCGGCGAGCTTCACCGGATCGAGCAGCACCTGGTACTGCTTGACCATGCCGCCGATGCTGGCGACCTCGGCAACACCGGGAACGGTTTTCAGCTCGTAGCGCAGGAACCAGTCCTGAAACCCGCGAAGCTGGGCCAGATCGTGCTGACCGGTCCTGTCGACGAGGGCATATTCATAGACCCAACCGACCCCGGTCGCATCGGGACCGAGCGCGCTGCGGGCACTCCCTGGCAAGCGCCCCTGCACCTGATTGAGATATTCGAGCACGCGGCTACGCGCCCAATAGAGGTCAGTGCCGTCCTCGAAGATCACATAGACGAAGCTGTCGCCGAAGAAGGAATAGCCCCGCACCGTCTTGGCACCCGGCACCGACAGCATGGTGGTCGTCAGCGGATAGGTGACCTGGTTCTCGACGATCTGCGGCGCCTGTCCCGGATAGCTGGTGCGGATGATGACCTGCGTGTCGGAGAGGTCCGGTAGCGCGTCGATCGCGGTTGATCGCACCGCCCAGACACCCACGCCGATAAGGGCCAATACACCGATCAGGACGAAGAAGCGGTTCCTGACCGACCAGCGGATGAGATGGGCGATCACTGCCCCGCCACCTTCGCCATGCGCCGCACGGTCGGTCCGGCCGGCGGTTGATCGAACCCGAAACGGACACGATCGCCCGTCTTCAGGCCGCGCGCGACGTTCGGATCCGGAAGCTGGAAGGTCATCGTCATCGCCGGCCAGCCAATCGCCGGCACCGGCTGGTGGCTCAGCGTCACCGAATTGGCGGTAAGCTGCTCGATTTTGCCTACGGTCTCGTAGAGCGCGGCCGTAGCTGCGCGTTTGCCAACTGCCATCGGCACACCGCCACCGATCGGCCGTGCCTGCACGCCGGAAAGACTAGCCTCGGAGTCGATCAGGAATTGGCCCGAAGCGATGACCTTCTCGCCTTCGGAGAGCCCAGCGAGGATCTCGGTGTCGTCCCCGGATTCCCTGCCGGTTTGCACCTCGGCCGGCCGGTAGCGGCCCTTATCTAGCGCAAGCATCACCAAGGTCCGCTTGCCGGTGCGGATCAGCGCCTCGGAGGGTACGAGCAATGCTGGCTGTGCGCTGCCGCCGAACGACACGGTTGCGAACATGCCCGGGCGCAGACGACCACCACGATTGGGTAGTTCGATCCGCACGGTGAGCGTCCGGCTGTCGGCCTGCGTCGTAGGCAGGATCGCCGAGACACGGCCCGACAATGTCTCGCCGGGGAATGCGGCAAGCGTGGCCTGCACGGTTTGTCCGGGCTTGAGCGGTCCCGCGATAGCTTCGGGCACGGCAGCATTGAGCCAGACCGTGCCAAGGCCGTTGACCTCGGCAAGCGTCTGTCCTGCCGTCATCGTCATGCCGGCCCGCACATCTAACGTCTTGATAACGCCGCCGGTTGGCGTGGAAATCGTGATGACATTGTGCGGCCGACCCGTTCGCTCGACCGATGCGACCGTACCAGACGGCATGCCAAGCAGTATGAGCCGCTGGCGCGCTGCCTGTATCAAAGCCGCGCTCCCGGTGCGGCGGACCGCCAGGAACTCGGCCTGTGCGCCACCCCATTCGGGAACGAGCAGGTCGGCGAGTGGGGCACCGGCGCCAATGATGTCGCCGGGCGCCCGGGCATAGACCCTTTGAACGAACCCGCCAGCGCGCGCCTGGACGATCGCGACATCGCGCTGGTTGAAGTCGATCGTGCCGGTGGCGGTCAGACTGCTGGTCAGTTGTCCCCGTCGTACGGCGACCGCGCGCAGCCCCAGCGTTTGGGACGCAGCGGGATCGATGCGGATGCCCGGCGCGTTGCCGCCGCCTTCATCGGCATATTTGGGGATGGTCTTCATCCCCATCGACGAAAGCGTATCCGGATTGTTGTAGTGCTCTTGCGGCACCATAGGATCGTACCAGTAAAGCGCCTTACGACCGGAATCGGCTGTTTGCGTAGGAGCGGTTTCGCTCCCACCGAGGTGGGCGATGCCATAGCCTGCGCCACCAGCGACGAGGGCGAGCGCTGCGGCGGCAAGACCCAGCCGGGCGCGCGGTGATATCTCGAGGCTCATCGATCTTCGCTCCGGTATGTGAGAGTCAATCGCGCGCCGTCAGCGGCGACCAGCGCCTCGCGGTCGAGGACAGTGAGGGTTGCGTCGGCCAGCGCGGCATAAGCGTCGGCGACATCGACAAGACTGGCGCGTCCAGCACCGTAGCTGGCGGTCTCCAGTTTCACGCGCTGCTCGGCCAGCGGCTGCAGCGTTCCTTGCGCGCGCATCCATTGTTCGTGGTGCATGACATGGTCGGCGATATCGGCATCGAGGTCGGCAGCAAGAGCGCGGCGCGCCGCTTCGCGTTCGGCCAGAACGCGCCCGGCATTGGCCTGGGCAGCGGCGATTCCGGCGTTCTGACGATTGCGGGTGAAGAACGGCAGGCTGACCGTCACGCCAGCAGAGACATAATCGCCGAAACGGGGATCGCGGCGCTGATAGGCGACATTCACGCCGAAGTCAGAACGCCGACCGGCATCCGCCACCCTTACATCGGCATCGGCTTGCCCAGCCTGGGCATCGATCATCTGGATGGTGGGATGGCGATCGAGGGCAGCACGAAGCTCGGTCCCATCGACCGGAAATTCGGGAATTGGACCGGCAATCTCCGGCGCGGGATCGCCGGTCCAACGGGTAAGTGTAGCGCGGGCACGCGCGACGTTCGAGACCAGTTCGCTCCGGCGATCCTGCATCGTGGCGATGGCCTGCTGACCGGCAAGCGTCTGCGCCGGCCGTACGCTGCCCGAAGCGACAGCGCCGGTCGTGGTCCCTACGACGCGCTCGAGCCGGGACAGCACGTCTTCAAGAGCGGCAAGCCTGCGCTCGGCATAGGCCAGATTGATCCACGCCAACGCCGTACCTACCTCGACGGTGCGCGCCTCGACCGCCGTATCAGCCTCCGCCGCCCTGATGTCGCTATCGGCGCGCGCCTGCTGGGCATGGCGCTTGGCGAGGTTAGGAATGTCCTGAGACACGCCCACCCGCGCCATGGTAAAATTGTCCCGCTGCGGCTCGAACGCGAGCGGTCCTGATATCGGGAAGCTGTCTACGCCCACTGCGAGGGTGGGATCGGGCAGCGTTCCCGCGGCCCCACGCGCCGAACGCGCGGCATCAGTGCCAAGTGTCTTCGCTCGAATGGAGGGAGCATCGTGCTTAGCCTGGCGAAGCGCCGCATCGAAGGTCAGCGGACCGGCGAACGCAATCCCGGGGATCGCCGCGAGCAGCGGCGCACAAACAAACAATCGCATGGAAAACTCCTGATCGGAGGACCGGATCGGCCGCGCACACTATGACAGGCATATCAGTGGCGGCGGAATGGGGGGCATTCCGCCGCCACTGCTGGCCTAGCCGTCTATGCGACCTGAAGCGGCCAGAACTTTTGCCTAACCGACCGACGGGGCCGACGAAGGCAATGCCATGCTGTGCATCTGCTTCATGCAATCAGCAGCGTCGGCGCTGCTCATCTTCATCATGTCGCAGTCGCACGCCGCCACTTGCGTGGTATCAGGCACCCAGACGCGCCGCTGTCCCTGGAGCGGCGCACGCGGTCCATATTGCGGGACCGACTTCCACTCATAATGGCCGGACTGTTGGCTGTGGTCCGGTTGGCCGGCGAATGCGGCGACGGGTGCGGCAAGGGCTACGCCCAGCAGCGCATAGAAAACACGGTTCTTCATGACTATCATCCTTTGGCAAATCATCGGGGTAGCCGCAGGTTGGACAGGAGGTTCGATCCGCGACAGGCGCGACGACCCTTCCAGCCTTACGGCCGAGTTCGATCAGCCAAGGAGAGTCGGCGGTTCCGGTTCGGGAGCAACGTCACCGCCGCGCAGGACAGTGGTGGTCGACCAGAAGGCCAGGGTCGGATCGGCCGCGCGCACCGCAAGCGTCGGTGCGTCATTGCGAACCGCCATGGGAATGACACAGCCCATCGCGGCGATGCAGGCGAGCGTCATGCCCTTGCAGGGTTTCTGCGCGGGCTGCTGTTGCTGCGTCATCATCTTCATGCAGTCTTCGGACATGCCGGAATCGGCCGTCTCGGTCATCGCCATCGATACGGACACTACAGGCGGTGCTGACGCAAAGGCGGCTTCCTGGCCGAGCAGACCGAGCAGAGCTCCGAGCAGGAGAAAGAGGGGAAGCGCACGTTTCACAGCTGTAATCAACTACGCCAATCTTGATCCAAGAGCAACGCCATGCTCATCCGCCGTGCCGCGCGTAGATAGTTTCGCTTCCTGCACCAAAGGCTAAGACATTGAACGGCTGAACCGGCTGCCCGGGGGCCTCCATGCCTGGTGATCCGAGAGGCATGCCCGTTACGGCAAGACCGCTCACACCACGAGGACGCTGCGCGAGAACGCGCTTCATGTCCCCGATAGGGACGTGTCCCTCGAAAACCATGCCGTCGACGATCGCTGTATGACATGATGACAGCCGAGCGGGCACGCCGTGCGTGCGCTGAAAGGCAGATCGCTGCTGATCATCGATTATGGCCACGCGCCGGCCGAATTGCTGGCGGACCTGGGCGGCCCATTTCTCGCAGCAACCACATCCTGGATCGCGATGGACTGTGATAGGTACAGCCGCGGCACTGGCGACCGAGACAGACGCGGCGAACGCAGCAAGAACGAGTTTCAGTGGCATATACACCTTCAGTTATCCCCCGCCCTTGGGCGGGGGAAAGTCTCTACTGCGCACGCTTGTGGCGAGCTCTTAGCCAGCCCTGCAGCTCGCCCACTTCCCGAGTCTGCTCGGTAATCGCCTTGGTCGCCATCGTTCGAACCTGCGCTTCCTTTGTGTCGCGCAAGACGATGCGTGACATCGCGATCGCGCCGCGATGATGCTCGATCATCTTGCGAACCCAGGTTTCCGTCGCGTCGCCGCCCATGGCGGACATCATCTTCTGATGCATCTCCATCTCGGCCGGCGGATACGGGTTGGCCGGCGTAGGGTTCGTCATCTGGCCCATGTCCATCTTCGAATGGTCCATGCCCTGCATTTGCGCGATCGCGGGTGTGGTCAACAATCCGACGATCATGACGGCGATTATTTTCTTCACAATTCTCTCCTCATCGCCCCGCATTGTTAATACGCGCGAGCGCGCCCTTACCCTCGCAAGCCTGCGCGAATTTTCGAGAATGGGATGGCGGAACCTACCTGCGGGCGAGAATAGCCTTCATCTCATCAATCTCGCGCCGTTGGGATTCCTCGATGCCACCGCACAGCCGGACGATTTCCGGGTCCTTCAGGCTCGCCTCGCGACACATGAGGATCGCCCCCGAATGGTGCGGGATCATCGAACGCAGGAATGCCGTGTCACCGATCGTCGTTTGCGTGCGGATCAGGGCGAACGATCCAGCAAATATCACAACCGAGCCGACCAGAAGGGCCGCATTGGCTGCCTTTGATGGGAACATATGACCCATTGCGAGGATCATCAGCACCACCATCGGCGCGACCATCATCAGCGTCATGTAGACCATATTGAGATTATTGTAGAAGCTCCCCAGGCTGTCGATCATGACGAACATCACCAAATACATGATAATGCCGCCGACCAGCGTCTGCAGCGCGAGGCTCGCATAAGCATTCTTCATCATCGGTCGTCTCCTTTGGCCCCCGCCCAAGAATTCCCCATGTTCGTTCAGTTCTTGCGGCGCCGCTTTCGCGGCCAGCGAAAATACAAAAGGGCAGAACCAGCGATCGCCAGCGCAAGCCCCCCAGCGGCGAATCCAATCAGCCAAGGTGTGTTGAAATCCTCATGGTTCTTCCAGTCCATGATGTGGAGGCCCCAGAAGAAGTCGTAGAGACGCCAGGTGCCGTTCCTGACGGCGACGATTCGACCGCTGTTTTGCGCAACATAGATACGGGTCGCGTCGCGGTCCGGGAAATCGACCCGCCATGCCGGCAGCGTCGCCTTATATTCGGTGCTGGCGGTCAAAATGGCGCGTACGCTCGGCGGCGGCGCCACGCCGCGATAGGCTTGGACCGCGACTGCTCGCGCCATTGCAGCATTTAGAGGAGGGATGCGCTTTCCAGTCTCGGCGTCGTGAAGCAGCACCGCACCATCGGCCAGCTCGACCTCGGCGACTTCGCGTCCCAGCAGCAGACGATATCGGACCTCTCGCGCGGGTTTGTTCGCCTCGCGCAACACGAGATCCAGCGGTGCACGGGGACGAGCTTGATCAAGCGTCGCTGGCGATACCCGCTCCACGAGACGTTCACCGCGAACCCGGTCGATCGGCAGCACGCTCATGATCAGGCCGCTGGCAAACCACAGCAATAGCTGGACACCGATGATCAGAGCCAGCCAGCGGTGGACGCGGCTAGCCCCGACGTGGAGCCGAAGCCGGTTGCTCCTCAGAACCAGGTCCGCACGCCAATGACGAAACTCGTCGCCTTGACGCCTTTTCCATCGGCGCGGGCATAGTCTGCGGTCTGCCCGAATTTTCGATCGTAGGACACGCCGATATAGGGCGCAAACTCACGTCGAATCTCATAGCGCAGGCGCAGGCCCAGCTCCGCGTTGGAGAGGCCCGACCCGATCCGGGTTTCGGGCACATCCTGCGCCGATAGGTTCAGTTCGACGCGGGGCTGAAGGATCAGGCGCTGCGTGAGGCGCTGATCGTAATAGCCCTCGATCCGTCCCAGCACCTCGCCCTTGTTCGACAGAAACACGGCTGCTTCTGTTTCGAACCAGTAAGGCGCGACGCCCTCAATGCCGATCGTTGCGTAGGTGCGGGAGGGATTGGGTTTAAAATCGTAGCGGACGCCCGCCTGCACATTCCAGTAGGGATCTAGCGCGCGACTGTAGAGTGCCTGAACTTCGGCGCTATCGACGCCTTCTCGAAAAGCCCCTTCGCCCTCGGTCTTTACGACGAGCCGGTCGAGATCCTTGCCGAACCACGCTTCGCCATCCCACCGATAGCCATCGCGACCATTTCGGACCTGATATTCGGCCAGATTGAACAGGATCATCGAGGATGTGCTGCCGCCATGTTCGTTGTGCAACATAGCGCGGGAATCGGCCATCGCGCCGTTCTGGTAAATCCGATCCGCATAATGATCGCTCGGCGGCAATGGTGCCGGCGCGTTGCCCGGTGCAAGGCTCGTGCCCCCTGCCCCATGCCCCGCCATCTGCCCGTCCATCGCCATCCCGGGCATCGACGACATGTCATGCTCCATCGGCTGACCACTTCCAGCAGCAGGCATATTCATGCCGGGCATATCGTGTTTCATAGCGCCACCCGCCGTGTCCGGCATTGTCATGCCAGGCATGCTCGACATGTCATGTCCGGCATGGGGATCGGCCTTCGGAGATGCCTTGCTTCCCGTCGTTCCCGACATGTCGTGCGCGGCGGCATTGGGTTTCGCCGCAGGTGTCGCGCGCCTGGCGGGTGTTGGTCTGGTAGCCGGCTTGGCCGACGTTTTGCGCTTGGCGGGCGTAGCGGGCTTTGCTGCAGGCCTTTTCTTCGCGGGCGCCTTGGCTGCAGGCATGTTCATGCCCGGCATATTCTGCATGGATTGCGCGCTCGCCGGTACTGCGAAAGCGAGCGGCGCGGCGCTGATCAGGAGAAGAAGCGACTTCATGCGGCTTCTCCCCGGGGACGGACAGAGACTACGCGCATCATCCCGGCGTGCATGTGGTAGAGCATATGGCAGTGGAAGGCCCAATCTCCGACGGCGTTGGCGGTGAGATCGAAGCTCACCTTGCCGCCCGGCGCGACGTTCACCGTGTGCTTGCGCGGCGAATATTCGCCATGGCCCGTGACCAGCTCAAAAAAATGTCCGTGAAGATGGATCGGGTGCGACATCATCGTGTCGTTCACCAGCGTGACACGCACCCGTTCATTTTCGAGAAACGGAATTGGCTCCCGCTTGTCGCTCAGCTTCACGCCGTCGAACGACCACATATAGCGTTCCATGTTTCCGGTCAGATGAATCTCCATTGCGCGGTCGGGAGCCCGCACGTCGGGATTGCGGTCGACCGCCATGAGATCGCGATAGACCAGAACACGGTGCCCGACATCGTCAAGGCCCTGTCCGGGCTCTCCCGTGCGATCCATCGGCATAGGAGAGATCGTCTGCACGCCAGGGCCCATCTTGACCTGCGGGGCTTTGCTGGCGTCGCGCATATTCATGCCGCCCATTCCGCCCATCGCCATGCCGCCCATCGCGTCGCCGGCCGGCGCACCCATTCCAGGCATGTTCGCCATCGAACCATCGGCCGGCTTGTCCATTGCGGGCATCGAGGCCCCGGATTCCATGTTCATTCCAGCCATACCGCCCGCAGCGGCCCCGCTTGCCGACATGTCATGTCCCATCGCTGAGTGGTCCATGCCTTGCATGCCACCCATATCCATGTCCCCCATGCCCATGTCTTTCATATTAGCGAGGGGACGTTTGCGGAGCGGAGGCACTTGGGCTGTCATGCCTTCGCGCGGGGCCAGAGTGGCGCGCGCCATGCCCGACCGATCGACGGATTCGCCGACCAACGTGTAGGCGCGATCATCGACCGGCGTGACTATGACGTCATAGGTCTCGGCGACCGCGATCTGGAACTCTTCGACCTCGACGGGCCTGACATTGAGACCGTCGGCCTGAACCACCGTGAGTTTGAGGCCGGGAATCCTGACGTTGAATGTCGTCATCGCAGAGGCGTTGACAAAACGCAGCCGGACGCGCTCGCCAGGTTTGAAAAGAGCGGTCCAATTATCCTGGGGCCCATGCCCGTTCACGAGGTATGTATAGGTCGAACCCGTAACATCGGAGACGTCGGTCGGGTCCATCCGCATATTGCCCCAGTCCAGGCGCTCTTTGAACGGTTGGTCTTCCTTGTTCAGCAGGCCGGCCAGCGTTTGACGCTGGTAGCTGAAATAGCCGCCACCGACCTGTTTGAGCTTCCGGAAAATGGCATGTGGATGCATCTGACTGTGGTCGGAAAGCACTATGACATGCTCACGGTCAGACCGGATCGGATCCTCGCCCTCCGGATCGATGACGATCGGCCCATAATGGCCCATCTGCTCCTGCAACCCCGAATGACTATGATACCAGTAGGTTCCGGCCTGAACGATGGGGAACTCATAGACGAAGGTCGACCTGGGCTTGATGCCGGGAAAGCTGATCCCGGGCACTCCATCAAACTGGAATGGTACGAGTAAGCCATGCCAGTGGATCGAGCTGTCTTCGTCGAGATCGTTGATCACCGAAAGGCGCGCCGTCTGCCCCTGGCGCAGCCGGATGAGGGGTGCCGGCACCGTGCCGTTGATGCCAATGGCATGGCTTGCCCGGCCATCGATCATCATCATCTGATGGGCGATTTTGAGCGTGATATCGTTCCCGGTGACGATCGGGAGCGGCTTCACGATCCCGGCCGAAACGGGCTGAGCCCATGCTGGCATCCAGGCCGACAATGCCAAACCACCGCCGGTCAATGCGGCACCGCGGAAAAGGTCGCGGCGGTTCAATACCGGGGGCATAGTATCTCCTTGTTCAACGTGCAGCACTCCGGGTCCGCAAAGGCGCTCGAGCGCGGTATCTCTCTCTCCTTACGCGCGAGCGGGGCGCACCCCTCATTCCTCGGCCAAGATTTCCGCAAGGCGCGACCGCGCACGGTAAAGGCGCGTCTCGACCGCCTTGCCACTTATCGAGAGCGCAGTTGCCGCTTCCGACTGATTCAGCCCTTCGACTGTGCGGAGCAACAGAACTTCCCGCAACGAGACCGGTAGCGCGCTGATTGCGGCGGCCATTCGTTTGATCTCCATTTTTGAGTCGGCACTGGCATGCGCGGAGGGTGCATCATCCGGCACTTGTTCGATCTCGGCGTCGGACGCTGCAGAACCGAAGGTGAAGAGCTGCCGCACCTTCTGGCGGCGGCGCCAGTCGCGGCATTTGTTAATCGCGATCCGGGACAGCCAAGCCCGGAGCGGCCGCGCGCCATCATATTTTCGCAGATGGCTGAACGCGGAGACGAAGCAGTCCTGGGTGAGGTCTGAGTGCGTCCTCGGCATTCCCCACCAGGCCGCGTACCAGTCGAAATATCGCAGCCTGGTGCCGATGCATGATCTCTGCGAAGGCCGGCTGCCGACCCGCGAGCGTTAGCGCCGCAAGTTCACCGTCCGAGCACGCGCGAAGATCCAGACTCACCGTGCATCGTCGGTGAGCGCATGTACCACCGCCTGATCGAAGGTCTTGGCCTGATCAGGGCGCAAGATCTGGCGCATCGCGAAGATATGGCCAAGCGTTTCCTCTGCAGCTCGCCCATCGCCTGATGCGACTGATCGACGGCCGCCGTGACACCCGGTCCGTTGCCATGTTCGGCTTCGATCGCGGCCGCGAGACGCGCGTTGTCCGCTCTCAGTTCGAGCTCCAGCGTGCGACGACGCACGGCAAAGCGCTGCTCAAGCAGTTCGATCTGCGCCTTCTGACGGTCGTCCAGGTCGAGCTTGCTGTGCAACACGTCGTGGAGTTCGACACCGGTCGCCTTGGGCTGGGGGAAGAAGTGACGCCCAAGGAACACGCCCGCAACGGCTGCGACGAATGCGACGACAGCTACCAAAACAAGCAATTTTGCCTTCATTGAGAGCCTACCAGCAGCGTCGAGGGGGCAAGCGGATTGGATGGCCCGAACGGCGAGAGCGTGACCGATGCCTCGGCAGGCGGCGTAAATCCGTTGCTGGCGATACCGAGCAGCACTGCTCCAAAGGCGGCCACTGCACCAAACCGGAGTTGAGAAGCGGCCGAAACCTGCGGCAATGCCGCAATGCGTTGGAACACGGCCTCCTCCAGACCGATCAGGCCCGGATGATCCGGTTCATTGCGCAAGCGGGTCAAAAGCCCATCCAAGTCTGTTTTCATCGCAAATCCCAATCTCTATCTGTTCAGCGCGCTGGCACGAGTGCCGCCCTCTCTGCCGTTCGCTCAACCAACCCTCAGTGATTGCGTGCCCCGCGGTCGGTTTGGCTGAACGGCGACCTGTCGGCAGGCGGACACATTGTTACGGCATCATCTTTTTCATGCCAGGCATATCCTTCATCATCGCGTCATGGTCTTCAGGCGCACTGGCAAGTGCTGCCTGATATTGCGCCGGGGTCATCTTGGGCAGTTGCCGCACGAAAGCCACCATGTCCCAGATCAATTCGTCGCTATGCGTTTTACCCCAGGCCGGCATCGCAGTCAGCTTGACCCCGTGCTTGATGATCCAGAATTGTTCCCTTGCCGATCGCTGTGGCTCCCGGAAAAGCTCGGGTGCCTTGGGATAAAGGCCTTGGCTGATCTCGGACTTTTCCAGACCCGGTGCGAGATGGCAGCCGCTGCACATCTCGGTGTAAAGTCCTGCGCCGCTTTGCAGCCGTTTCATGTCCGTTAGGTTGGCCGGGACGCCCACGTTGCGAGCCCGGACGGCGATCGAACGATCACGAAGCTGCTCTATCAGCCAATAGACCGGTCTGGTGTGCGGCGAATCCGCCCCGATGTCATAGGCGCCCACATATACGACAATCCCAGCCAGTGCACCGCCGACCAGCGCCGCGACCGCGATGAACGGGCCGCTCGGAAAATGTTTCCGAAGCCATGCCTTCCTTAAATCTTCCATCGCGTTCTCCCCAGCCGAAATGCCCTTGGTCGATCGGTGATGTCGCACCCATCCACTTGATCATACGCGCGGCGAGCTTCCACCCCTCATCCGGCGCGCAGGTCTGCGGCGCACACCAGTTGGCGCCCCGAATTCGAAGAAATCGTGCCCGTCGGATGAGGGGTCACGGTGCGCGGTGCGTAAATCGCTTTGTCGGCAGTATCGCCGCCCATGGAGAAATCGATGTTTCGTAAAACAGCTTTCGCCGTCGCCATGGCGGCGTCCGTCCTCGCCGCTACCGCTGTTCAGGCACACCCCAAGCTCAACAGCGCAAACCCGGCAGCCAATGCCGTCGGCGCATCCCCAACGAGGATCCAGCTCGTCTTTTCCGAGGCGCTGGTCGCGCAGTTCTCCGGGATCGACCTGACGATGACCGAAATGCCCGGCATGAAGATGGGGCCGATGAAGATGAATGGCGTCACGACGACCGTGGCTGCAGATGGCAAGACGCTCGTAGCCACGCTTGCCAAGCCGCTGCCGGTTGGAACCTACAAGGTCGACTATCACGTCGTCTCTACCGACACCCATCGCATTCAGGGCAGCTATACCTTCAAGGTCCAGTAAGAGCGTGCCGGACATCATAGCGATTGCGGTCAGGCTAGGGCTTTATCTCGATCTCATGCTGCTTTTCGGGTTGCCGATGTTCGGCCTATATACGTTACGCGGGACCGAGCGAGCATCCGGTTCGGTCCTGCGCTTTCGCTCGGTCCTGGCGACGATCGCGCTCGCCGGCATCGTATTATCGATCTTGGGCATGATAGCCTTGGCGGCCTCGATGGGCGGTGTGCCGGTCGATCAAGTGGACCGCGCCACTGTCAATCTTTTGATATCGGGCACAGCGATCGGCACCGTCTGGCAAGTTCGGGTGGCAGCACTCTTACTGGTCCTGTACTTTTCCATTGTCGGGTGGCGACGCCCTGCATTCGCCCTCTGGTCAGTTTCAGTAACGGCAGCGATCGCTCTCGCGACTTTGGCCTGGACTGGTCACGGCGCAGCTGATGAAGGGTTGTGGGGATGGATCCATCTTGGCGCCGACATCACTCATCTGTTGGCCGCAGGCATATGGATTGGAGCGCTTTCCGCCCTGTGCCTGCTCATTTTTCGCCCAGCGGCCCGCATGGCAATCGATCATGTCCACCTGTCTCACCGGGCGTTGAATGGCTTCGCAAAGGTAGGATCGATCGTCGTGGGTCTGCTCATCCTGTCAGGCTTCATCAACAGTTGGATCTTGGTAGGACCGTCCAACCTGGCGGCGCTTTTTACGAGCCTCTACGGCGTGTTGCTGGCAGTGAAACTGGTGCTGTTCGGCGCGATGCTGTTCCTGGCCGCCGCTAATCGCTTCTTCCTCACCCCTGCCCTGGCGGGAGCGATCGAAACTGGGGAAATATCATCGGCGATCGGGTCACTTCGGCGCAGTCTCATTGTCGAGAGCGGCTGTGCGCTCACCATTCTCGCACTTGTTGCCTGGTTGGGATTATTGGCCCCCCCTGCTTCGGGGATGTAGACATGCTGCCTTACGGCAAAGCACGCGATATGGCCTTGATTGCTTTAAGGCCCGAACCGAACCGGGCAATCGCCTCTCTGTGGCGCTCGAGCTCGCCATAGGGAAGATAGGCAATCTCAAGATCTGCGATGCGACTGAATGCTGGCCGCGCGAGCTGTGCCCGCACTTCGCTCTCCCGTGCATCGGGGGCCACAAGGAACAGTCCGGCTGTGGCGTGCAGTTCGCTCCCGCTCAAGGCAAGATCGAGCATCCGGACGATGCCCGAATAAATCGACGTCGAATGCTCGACTTCGAAGGCGGCCGTGAACTCGGTCCCCGCCTCGCTCGAGCCAAAGCACATCGATAAGGCGGATGGCATCAGCGCCGGTCGATGTTGAAATTGAAGCTGGCAGGCTCTCGAGACACCCGTCCCCCAAGCGCACGCCATCGTGAAGTCGCCCCCGATCGTTGGATGCTATCCAGATATCGTAGCCCAACGCACGGCCTATATCGCGGAGCCAGGCCTGGATTTCCGAATGGGTTCGATCGCTCTCTCCCTGTTTCTGAAGCGCCTTGTTGAGCGTTTGCGCCTCGGCCCTGGCCTGTTCGAGACGCGCCGCCCAAGATCCAACCGTCTGGTCTTCCTCGTCGCGCGGCGGAGCCGGGTAACGACCCGAGCCGATATCGAACAGGAGGCCGCCAATCGCGCCGAGATCGTTCGACAGCAGATCGCGAAACCGTTCGTTCAGGTCCAACACACCTGAGCGCATCGCGAGGAAATGCTGCCAGCTTCCGAGCTTCACCTTGCCGCCGGTCAGCTTGTTATAGCCGTTGACGATCGCCGTATTGAACGGCGGCACGAGGGTCGGATGCAGGAAATAGAGGAGATTAGCGACTGCTGGCCCAAGCCCCTTGATGTTCAGCCGATCGATCGTGTGAATACCTGCAATGATTTCTTCGGCAGTGTCGCAACAGGCGCAGTGATCGAGCAACCGGCCGAACGCGCGTTGGTTCGCTGGATTTTCATAGATGTCAGGGATGCGCAATTTTGGCTTCCAGAGAAACGCATGGTCAGCGCCTTTGAATATCTGCCTCTGCTCCGCGACTGAATGAACGACCGTTTCCAGCGAGGAGCCCCGATACACCACGCCAAACCGACCGGCTTCGATCTCTGCCACTACCTGAGCCAGACCACGCCGGATCGAACGGAAGTTTTTGATGCGCTCGTCCCAAAGAAACCAGCTTTGATAGGTCGCGTTGGGGTCTTCCTTCCATCGTTGGATCAGTTGCCGCGCAAGCAATTCAAATTCCGCCAAACCCCGTTCCCCACTCACGTCGATCTTCTCCAACGCTAGCACTCCGCCCCGTATACGAACAGTTTTTGCGCGCCCGCCCAGGACGAAAGGCGGCCCGCGTCATCTGATGTCGTCGGGAATATGCATCAGCAGGTCACGGGTGTAGTCGATTAGAAGATCGCCAACGGTTGCCCCGTAAAGCGCGAGAAACAAGATGAACGCCAGGAGCTTGGGGACGAAGCTCACGGTCTGTTCGTTGATCGACGTCGCGGCCTGGATCATCGAGATAATGAGTCCGACCACCAACATGATTATCAGCGGTGGTCCAGCGACGAGCATCATCACCCAAAGCGCTCTGCCCATCGAAACCGAAAAAGGGCTGTAGGTCTCCATCTCTCCCCCGTCGATGATGGTGTCGTCGCCCCCTGACGTTGCGACCAGTGGTTGTTGCGGGGGCGAGCAACATGGTGCGCGATCGGGTTTATACCCGTCCGTCCTCCCCATCCGCTCGCCCCCGCGCCACGCTGCGACCCGTGGGCACCTGAGTTGTCCATCCTGCTTGGCGATGGTCTTCATCTGAATTTACGCAGCGACGCGGTTTACCCCTCGCGACCCACCGCATTTTTTCGAAGAACGCGCAGGCTTTCGAGGGAAGAAGGGGCGTGCCGCGTAATAGGAGTGACGGGCGAGGTCAGCGAAAGGCAGGCATGTACGACTGCGTAATCATCGGAGGCGGCCCCGCGGGGCTGACAGCAGCCACCTACCTGGCCCGGTTTCTGCGTTCTACGCTGGTGATCGACGCTGGCGACGGCCGCGCCACCCGCATCCCGACGACACATAACCTCCTCGGTTTTCCAGACGGTATCTCAGGCGAAGATTTGCTTGTCCGTATGCATCGACATGCTGCGCAGTACGGTGCCGAATTGGTTACGGGGATCGTCGATCGCATCGGCCGGGTCGGGACGGGTTTCGTCGTCGATACGAATGCCAAAACTTTCAGCGCACGGACAATATTGCTTGCTCAAGGCGTGACGAACCATCGGCCGCGAATGGCGCAGGGAACGCATGATCAAGGCGTCGCTCAAGGACTGATACGGTATTGTCCGATCTGTGATGCCTACGAGATCCGCGGCAAGAGAGTCGCCGTGCTCGGCTGCTCCGGCCACGGCGCGGCCGAAGCGATTTTCGTTCGCCACTACAGCGATACCATCACCTTGCTTACTCAGGATGCTTCGGAACTTTCACAAGCTGACGAGGCAAATCTGACACGGAACGCTATAAGCGTCGAGCGAGCGCCTGTCAGCGATTTGTCGGTCAACGAAAAAGACCTTCTCGTGCATTTGGCCGATGGCCGATTGCTCCAGTTCGACACCCTATATGTCGCCCTCGGAACCTCAATTCGCTCGGAACTGGCGAGAATAGCTGGCGCGGAACTGAGCCCGGCAGGTTGCATCGTTGTCGATGAGCACCAGCAAACGACGATCGCTGGCCTGTTCGCTGCCGGTGACATGATTGAAGGGCTGGATCAAATTGCCGTGGCGGCAGGTCAGGCGGCTAAGGCCGCGACGGCCATCCACAATCTGTTGTCGGGCTAAGGCGGCAGCGCTGGGTGAGCCAAGCAAAAAAATAAGTGGGTCGGGCTTGACCCTGACACGATGTCAGACCCCAGATTGCTATTCGTCGAAAAGGAGACGAGCCTGTGACTGACCCTGTTCCTGCAAGCAATTCGGGTGCGCACCACTGCTGCTCCGGCAAGCACGGCGGCGACACGGACGCGAAGAGCGCCAAGGATCTGGTTTGCGGCATGAAGGTCGATCCGACAGCAACGCCTCATCATGCCTCGCATGATGGCAAGGACTATCATTTCTGTAGCGCAGGCTGTCGCACCAAGTTTGTCACCGACCCCAATCGGTATCTGTCGGGCGAGGGCAACACGGCCGCGGTCGCAGCGCCGGGTGCGATCTGGACGTGCCCAATGCACCCGGAAATTCGTCGCGATGGTCCGGGCACCTGTCCGATCTGCGGCATGGCGCTCGAACCCGAAGAGCCGTCGCTTGATGATGCTCCGAATCCTGAGCTGGTCGACTTCACCCGGAGGACGTGGGTGGCTGCTGTTCTTGCCGTCCCGCTGCTGGCAATCTCGATGGTCGCGGAGATGCTCGGCATGGATTTCGTGCCGCCGACATGGTCGCCCTGGGTGCAACTCGCGCTGACGGCGCCGATCGTCCTGTGGGCGGGCTGGCCATTCTTCCAGCGCGGTTGGACCTCGATCGCAACATGGCACCTCAACATGTTCACGCTCGTGGCGATCGGCGTCGGCGCGGCGTTCGCCTACAGCGTGGTCGCCACGGTCGCGCCGGGTCTGTTTCCTTCCTCCTTCCAGATGCACGGGATCGTGCCCGTTTATTACGAGGCGGCAGGCGTCGTGGTGACGCTGGTCCTGCTCGGACAGGTGCTCGAGCTGCGAGCGCGGGCTGCGACCGGTCGCGCGATCCGTGCGCTGATGGATCTTGCGCCGAAGACCGCTCGGCGGATCGATGCCGAGGGCAAAGAGGTGGAGGTCGATCTCGCCGAAGTGATGGCCGGCGACCATGTCCGCGTGCGCCCTGGTGAGGCGGTGCCGGTCGATGGCGTTGTTATCGACGGGCGCTCGTCGGTCGACGAGTCCATGATAACGGGAGAACCTGCCCCCGTCCTCAAGGAGAAGGACGCAACTGTCACGGGCGGCACCGTCAATGGCACGGGAACGCTGGTGATCGAGGCGCGCGCGGTCGGCACAGATACGGTGCTCGCGCGGATCGTGAAGATGGTCGCGGAAGCCCAGCGCAGTCGCGCGCCGATCCAGGCGGTTGCTGACCGCGTATCGGGCTGGTTTGTGCCGCTCGTCGTCGCGATCGCGATCGCGACATTCATTGTATGGAATTTCGTCGGTCCTGAGCCGCGCTTTGGTCATGCCCTGCTCAATGCGATCGCCGTGCTCATCATCGCCTGTCCCTGTGCGCTCGGCCTGGCGACGCCAATGTCGATCATGGTAGGAACCGGCCGCGGCGCGCGTGCCGGTGTGCTCGTCAAGGATGCCGAAGCGCTGCAGATGATGGAGAAGGTCGACACGCTGGTGATCGACAAGACCGGCACGCTGACCGAGGGCCGCCCGGCCCTTACGACCATCGAGTTGGCTGAGGGGTATGAGCACGACATGGTGTTGTCGACCGCAGCCGCCGTTGAAGCTCTATCGGAACATCCGCTTGCCCAGGCCATCGTCGAAGCCGCGCGCAAAGCCGAGCTTCCGATTGCGAAAGTCGAGCAGTTCGAGTCCCAGACCGGGCTTGGTGTCAGTGGCAAGGCGAACGGGCGCGACGTGGTGGTCGGCAATGCCGAACAAATGCGTCGCGTTGGTGTGGATCCGTCATCCTTTGATAACGTAGCCGACAAGCACCGCAGTGAGGGCGCGGGCGTGATGCTCGTATCGATCGATGGCCACCTGGTCGGCCTCCTCGTGGTCGCAGATCCGATTAAGCAATCGGCGGCCTCCGCGATCGCCGCCCTGCGCGAGGAAGGGCTGCGGATCGTGATGCTTACTGGCGACGCGAGAGCGACAGCCGATGCGGTGGCGCGGGCTATCGGCGGCATTGACGAAGTCCATGCCGGGCTGAAGCCCGAGGACAAGGCCCGCATCATTGGTGAACTCAAAGCAAAAGGCGCAGTGGTCGCGATGGCCGGCGACGGGATCAACGACGCCCCGGCGCTGGCGGCGGCGGATGTCGGCGTCGCCATGGGCACCGGGACTGACGTCGCCATCGAGAGCGCGGGTATGACGCTGACCAAGGGCGATCTCGCCGCGATGGTTCGTGCACGCCGGCTCGCAGTCGCCACCATGCGCAACATCCGGCAGAACCTGTTCTTCTCGTTCGTCTTCAATGGGGTCGGCGTACCGGTCGCTGCCGGTATCCTCTACCCCATCGCAGGCATCTTGCTGTCGCCGATGATCGCTGGCGCCGCGATGGCACTGTCGAGCTTCACGGTGGTGACCAATGCGCTCAGACTCAACCGGGCCAGGCGATGAAGATCGGCGAGGCATCGAGCGCCAGCGGCGTCTCGCAGCGCATGATTCGCCATTATGAGAAGATCGGCCTGATCGGTGCCGCGCCGCGCGGCCAGTCTGGCTATCGCGATTATTCCGACGCCGACCTGCATCGTCTCCGGTTCATTGCCAATGCCCGTGACCTGGGCTTTCCGATCGAGGATATTCGGTCGCTGCTAAGCTTGTGGTCGGACGGTGCGCGTGAAAGCGCCGACGTGAAGCACATCGCATTGTCCCGTGCCGCCGAATTGCATCGCAAGGCGCTTGGATTGGAAGCGCTCAGAAGATCGTTGCTGGACCTTGCCGAGCGTTGCAACGGGGACGAGAGGCCAGATTGTCCCATCATCGACGCACTACAAACCAAATGATTTGGGTGTAGCTTGCACACCGATAGGTCTTCGAAACGAATAAGAAGCGGCCGTATCTAGGGTGCCGGACGATGCCAGCGGGTCGCGATTTGGTGACCTTGCCGGTGCACAATGAAGGTCAGCAGCCTCTTGATGCTCGGTTGAGGTCGGTCAGCGCTGAAGGCTCCAGCCAGTCTTGTTCCGCTGCTTCATCTCGACGAAATCAATGTGAAAGCGCAATTTTCGGTGACGTGGTCGACCAGTTCGGGCAGCAACGGGCGGCAGTCCGCGAAGGGTTAGGACTGGCGTACGACCGCTGATACTCTCCCCCCTGGGGACCGTGCAGCGCGAGCTGCGCGGTTGAATTCGGTGCGTGGGGTGGGTGCTTTGAATTTCGCAGGTGAAACGATCAAGGAGATATCGATCAAGGTATCTCAGTATTTCCTCGACTTCTTGGAGTCCGATTTCAAGCGCCAACAGGCGCCGCGCCGTCGCATCGTCCTTCAGAACGAAAGCGGGTTCCGCTCGGCGATGCGCGTGGCCGTCTATCCAGGCCTCCAGCACAACCTTTGGCAAATCATGGGGAAGCGGTCCGAAGGCGATCCGACGCTCAAATTCGCGCCTCGCATCTATGCGCGCCCCATCACGAACACGCTGCGTGTTATCATCAAGGAGCAGGTCCAGGCGCTCACCGACGACAATCTGCTCAGCGTTAGGGCGGCTGTTTTCGCCGATGCCGAGGCAAGCCGAGGGCTGGCGGTCGAAAATCCCGAGGAATGGGTCGATCGAATCCGGCTCAAGCTCGCCGACGAGATCCGCCAACAGGTTGTAGCCCCTCTCCTCGCGCTCCTCGACGGTCCGCTCTCGCAGCAATCCTATTCGGTCCACGATTCCATATACTCCGCGGAAGCCGAGCTGATCGAAATCGTCGCGGCACGGCTGGATGCCATCCTGCCGGAGGTACTGAGCCGGTTTCTCGCCACGGGCGAGAATGGCGAGCTGATCGAGCTCCTCGAAAGCCACCTCGCCCTCGACGACGTTCGCGCCGAGGTGCTGAGCTACTTCGAAAACTTTATGGCGGCCGACGCCTTTCTCGAATTCCGAGATCTCGACACCTACGCGATGACCGGCGAAGGCTTGCAGCTCTATCTCTATATCGGCCAGCTCAAATATGGCGGCCACGCCTATCCGCTTTTCTACGTGCCGATCGAGGTTACCCGCGGAGACGGCGGTTACACGCTCACGCTCCTGAACCATCTCTATGCGAACAAGCGCGCGATTGATTACGTGCTGCAGGAGCTTGGCGAGCGGCAGCTCCGCCAATGGCTGAGTCCCATCACTGACCGGATCACTTACCTCGCCGAAGGCGAGAGCCTTGCGGACGCGGTTCAACCCCTGTTCCGCAAGATCGCCAATGCCCTCGATCTGGGCGGGCAAATCGAGTTGCAGCCGGGACCGATCAGCGAGGCGTCGAACACCGGCGTTCATTTGTCGACCGCGCTCCATATCGCTGTCTTCGACCGGTCGGACGAGGCTCTCCTCAACGACTATGAGGAGATGATCACGCAGGCTCGCCTAGACGAGCCCGGCGTCATGGAGCTGTTCCAGGGTATCGTCGGCAGCGTGCTGACGGAGAACCCCAAAAGCATCATGCCTGAAATCGACGCGCAGTGGGACAGCCGCTCGATCGTTGACAGGGTCGTGATCGATTCCCCGGTTCCTCTGAATGAGGAGCAGATCAAGATCCTCAATGCCATCCAGCATCCCGATGGCCGCATCATCGTCGTCGAGGGGCCGCCGGGCACGGGCAAATCGCACACCATCACTGCTATCGCGGCCGACTGTGCGCTCAAAGGCAAATCCTGCCTGATCCTGTCGGACAAAACAGAAGCGCTAAACGTCGTGCAGACGAAGCTTTCCGACACAATGAGCCAGGTCCGGCACAGCAAGGACTTCTTGAATCCGATCCTGCGGCTCGGTCAGGATCAGGCCAATTTCAAGAAGCTGACATCACAACAGGCGCTGACGCAGATCACGGCTTACGTCCGGGCCGCGCGCGCTAACCAGCAAAAGATCTCCGGCGAACTCACCGACACTCGTGACATGATGAAGGACCGGATCGACCGGACCGTTGGTTCGCTCGGGCAACTCTCGCTTCGGGAGATCGCCGAATTCTATCTCGTCGAGCGCGACATCGAGGGTATCGATCCGGCGCTCGCGGAGCGTCTGCGTATGGTCGATGCAACCCCGATCCAAGCTGAATTGCAGAAGATCGAGGGCGATGAGGCCACGCTAAAGACCTATCTCGTCGACGTTTTCAAACGCCTGCCCGCCGCGTCGGAGGTGAGCCGCGACGTACTCGAACAACAGCTTGTCATGGATGCCGCCATCCGCGACCTCGCCGCTCAGGTCGATCCCGCGCCATTCGGCATCTTTGACGGCTGCACAAAGGAGCAACTCGCCGATCTGTCCCGCTGGTTGCTCGAATATGACCAACTCAGGATGCCGATCCTGGGTTATCTGTTTCGCGGCAGCGCCGTGAGGGCGATCGAGCGCGATCTCAACAGCACATTCTCCGCCACGCGCCCCGTCCTGATGCGCCGTGAGATCTCGGCCCTCCGGGATGTTCAGCGTCACGCGACGACGCTCAAGCGCGGGCTGGTTGAGCACAACATCTCCGAGACCTTTTTAAGTCTGGTGTATCGACAGATCGCGCAGGGACGCGTTCCCCCTGCCCTCACCGCGAGCGTCCGCGACATCGTCATCGGGTTCGGCAAGGCCTTCAAGGGCGACTTTCCCTCCGCACTCCTTGTCAGCGAGCCAGACGTCGCCGCTGAGCGCTGGGTGTCGGCCCTTCGCTACGTACGGGGTTTGGCGGGGATCAACGCGGTCTTCGCGAAGGCTCCCGAGTTCGACTACGCCGGCAGCAAGTCCGTTCTGGAGCGGCTGAACGTGTCCGTCATGAACGCCGAGGTCGATGCGCGGCTGGTGGATTTCATGAACAACTCGCGTGCGGATGCCCGTGTCCTGTCGTCCATCATCGCCAACCGCCAGAAATTCCCCGAAGAGAAATTCGACGGGGTCAAAAACGCGTTTCCGGTTATCATCGCCAACATCCGTCAGTTTGGCGAGTATATGCCGCTTGCTCCGGGCGTCTTCGACGTCGTGGTGATCGACGAAGCGTCCCAGGTGTCGGTCGCTCAGGCCTTTCCTGCGATGCTGCGCGCAAAGAAGCTCGTCGTGCTCGGTGACACCAAGCAGTTCAGCAACACCAAATCCTCCAACGCCAGCATCGCGCTCAACGACAAATACAAGTCCGACCTCAACGCCTTTTTCCGCCAGAAGGTCGCCCATGACGCTGGCACTCTGCAGCGCCTTTCTCGCTTCGACGTAAAATGCTCGATCCTAGAATTTTGCCAGCTATGCGCCAATTACTCGATCATGCTGCGCAAGCATTTCCGCTCCTATCAGGAGCTGATCAGCTATTCATCGCAGACCTTTTACGGAAGCCAGCTTCAGGCGATCAAGATCCGGGGCGTCCCGCTAGACGAGGTGATCCGCTTCGACCAGGTCGACGCGTCCGCCACGCCGACAACGCGCGGCACCAACATGGCGGAAGCAAACTTCATTCTCGAGCAACTCCTCGATCTTCTCGACGACGAGGAACCGCCCACCGTTGGCGTCATCACACCATTCCGCGAGCAGCAGGCACTACTGACGAAACTGCTTTTCTCCCATGCCAGCGGTGCCGACTTTCAGGAGAAGCTTCGCCTCAAGGTGATGACCTTCGACAGCTGCCAAGGTGAAGAGCGGAAGATCATCTTTTATTCGATGGTCGCAACCGCCGAGCATGATGCGCTAAATTACGTGTTCCCGGTCGACCTCGCCGACGCCGAAGAGAAGGTGGAAGAGAAACTCAAGGTCCAGCGGCTTAACGTCGGCTTCAGCCGCGCCGAGGAGATGATCTGGTTCGTCACCTCAAAGCCGATCGCGGACTTCAAGGGTTCGATCGCCCGCGTGCTGAACCACTATAACAACCTGCTGCTAAAGGGGGATGTGACGCCCGATCGGACCGACGCCAACAGTCCAATGGAGGCGAAGGTCCTCGACTGGCTTCAGAAGACGCCCTTCTACCAGCAGCACCGTGACAGTGTGGAAATCCTGCCTCAGTTTCCGATCGGCGACTATCTGCGCCAGCTCGATCCCACCTACAAGCATCCCGCTTGGCGCGTGGATTTTCTCGTGACCTTCCTATCGGACGAAGGAATGGCGCGCATCGTCATCGAGTATGACGGGTTCGAGCATCACTTCCAAAAGGGCAAGGAGGTCAATATCGGCTCCCACGAACGCTACCTGCTCGAAGCCGATGTCGAACGACAGCTCACGCTGGAAAGCTATGGCTACCGCTTCTTGCGGATCAACAGATTCAATCTTGGCAAAGATCCCGTCCAGACATTGTGCGACAGACTGACCCGGTTGGTCGAGAAGCTCTATAACGACAATGAGGTGATTGCCGTCGAGGAGGTGCAGGCCATGGCCGGAGGCCTCGCATCGAAAGAGCTGAAAGAATGTACGCGTTGCAGCTCGATCAAGCCTTTGCGCGATTTCTTCGACCCCTCGCTCAACGGCGGTGCCGGATCCAGCGGTCGCGTTTGCATGGCCTGCAAGGGTGCTGACGCCACGGCGAAAGCCGCAAAGGCAAGTACCGGTGGCCGTGGGCGTCGGAGATACCGTCGGCGATGGCGCTGAGAACGAAATCGCGACGGCGTCGATCATACGAGCCGAAGCCAGAACTCGCGCGCGGCTAGAACGCACGTCGCGGTTGCTAGTTATCACGCGAGCCCGTCGTTGATCCAAACCCACCTGCCATCTACTCTCGAAAGATTGGCAAAAGTCGAAAGTGTCTCATGCAGCGGCAGACCTATATCGTACACGGTCGTCTCGCGTCCCGTGAGATCCGTCTCGACGCCGCTCGCAACCGGCACCACGGCACCCAGGTAATGGCGTTCGAGCAACTGGCGGCACGCCTTGCCGGCGGCTTCGCGCAGCCCATTGACGCCGAAACGCTCCGCGATGCGATCCAGCGCGTGCTTCCGGAAACCGATCTGGGCGAGCTCGACACCATCAAGCTGCTGCCCGGCATGGTCGGAGCCGCGGCGGATACGCTGCACAAGGTCTGGCGCACCGGAATCGATCTCTCTGCACGAGCCGCCAGCCATCCCCGGCTCGCCGCCATGGCAACGCTCGAGGAGGGCGTGCTGGCCGTGCTGCCGCCCACCATGCTCCGGCCGGTCGATCTGGCCTCTCACGCAATGGACCGGCTCCAACACGCGCCTGCGCTGTTCGGCGAGATCCATATTCAGGGCATCAGCGAGCTATCGCCGTGTTGGCGCGACCTGTTGTTCGGTCTGGCGAAAGCGGTGCCGGTTCGCTGGCACGCCGGCCCGCGCTCGGTGCCCGCGTGGCTCGACGGCTCGCCGGTCGAGATCGTCCGGTCGGCGCCGACCACACCGCAGATCGAGGCGGTGAGCGCCGCCAACGGTTACCACGAAGCGATCGAGGCTTTGCGCTGGGCACGTGAGCTGATTGCGAGCGGCACGGCCATACCGTCCGAGATCGCGATCGCGGCGGCGGCGCCTGCAGCCTATGACGATGAATTCATGGCACTGAGGGCCGACGCCAATATCGATCTGCACTTCGTACACAGCATTCGCGTCGTGACGACGCGTGACGGTCAGACGGCCGCCGCGCTAGCCGACATACTAGTGCGGGGCGTGTCGCAGGCGCATCTGCGTCGTCTCGCGACGTTGCTGGCCGGAAAGGGATTGTTCAAAGGTCTGCCGGATGGTTGGCAACGCGTGCTCCCACCGGATGCGCCGCTCTCCTCCACCGACGCCTGGACGCGGCTCCTTGGCGCGCTGACGCCCGATCGGTGGCCGGACCGCACCGACCACGCACCGGCATTGCGCACGATCATCGACACGCTTTCAGGCGGCATCCCGCACGCAGAAGAGATCGGGCGCGCGTTCCTCTCGGGCGGCGCGCTGCGTATCTGGCGCAAGGCCTTGCTTGCCGGAAGCCCTGCAGCCATCGATGTCACCATCGACAGCCTTCGCCAGGAAGATGCCTGCGAAGCGTGCGTTTCGGTCGCCTGGATGCCGGCGTCGGCACTGGCGGCCTCGCCACGCAAATTCGTGCGCTTGCTCGGTCTCACCTCTACCGGCTGGCCGCGGCGGATCTCGGAAGACCGCCTGCTATCGGATCACATCGTTCCAACCAGCGAACTGGATCCGCTGCCAGTGACTGCCGCCGATCGTCGCGACTTCGAGACGATCCTTTGTACCACAGCCGCGCAGGTTGTGCTGTCGCGGCCGCGCCGTGATGGCGAGGGTCGTCTGCTCGGCAAGAGTCCATTGCTGCGCGGCCAGCCCGAGGCCGGCTACGTCCGCCGCAACCGTCGACCCGCACACGCGATGAGCGAGACCGACCGCCTCGTCGCCCGCCCGGTCGATTTTGGCGCCTTTGCGCAGTCGCTCTCGGCGACGGCATGCTGGCAGGATTGGCAGCGCCCGACCGTCACCGCCCATGACGGCTTGGTGCGTGGCGACCACCCGGCGGTGCTAGCGGCGCTTGAACGCCCGCAGTCCGCGAGCTCGCTCGCCAAACTGCTGCGCAACCCGCTTGGCTTCATCTGGACCTACGCGCTTGGGATCAGGGCACCTGAGAGCGCGGAGGAGGCGCTGGTACTGGATGCGCGGCAGAGCGGCATCCTGCTCCACGATACGCTGGATCATGCCGTGCGATTGCTTGAGGGGGCGGGAAGTCTGGCGCGCGCGCGACCGGACCAGGTCGTCGCGGCAATCGAAGCTGGTGCCGCGACGGTTGCGGCACGGTGGCAGGCTGAGCAGGCCACCCCGCCGCTCGTAGTGTGGCGGCGCACCCTCGAGGATGCCAAACAGATCGCGCTGAACGCGTTGCAGCACCCCGAACCACCGCTTGCAGATCAGAAAAGCTATACCGAGGTGCCCTTCGGCGGGCAGGCAGCGAAATCTGACGGCGGGATTCCGCGGGATCCCGCCACACCGGTCGCGATCGCCGACACCGGGTTTCAGATCTCGGGCTACATTGATCGCCTCGACCTTTCGGGCGATGCCGCACGGGCCCGCGTGCTCGACTATAAGGGCGGCAAGCTGCCGCCAAAGCCGGTCGTGCTACAGGGCGGCAAGGAGCTTCAGCGCTGCCTCTACGCTTATGCGGTCAAGGCGCTGCTCGGCGACGATATCGAGATCGATGCGGCCTTGCTCTATCCGCGCGATACCGAGGCCCGCCATCTCGACGCGCCGGCCGACGTCCTGGAGGAGCTTGCCGGGCACCTGCGTGCGGCGCGCGCGAGCCTGCTCGCCGGGCGCGCGCTGATCGGCCCAGACAATGGCGGTGATTATGATGATCTCAGCTTCGCGCTGCCCGCGAACGCCCCCAACGGGTATTGCCTGCGCAAACTCGAACACGCGCGAGCCGCTCTCGGCGATGCGGCCATCGTGTGGGAGGCGATCTGATGACCGGTACGACACCCGCTCTGCGCGACGAGACCGCGCGCCTCGCTGCAATGACCGCACATGATCGCTCCGTGCTTGTCGAAGCCGGAGCCGGTTCGGGCAAGACCGCTGTCATGGCCGGCCGCCTTGCCCTGCTGCTGGCCGGCGGCACCGCCCCCAAGGCGATCGCGGCAGTCACCTTCACCGAACTCGCGGCGAGCGAATTGCTCGCCCGCGTTCGCGACTTCGTCGATGAGCTGCTCGACGGTAGAGTGCCGCGAGAACTGGCCATCGCCCTGCCGAACGGTTTGTCGGCAGAACAGCAAGCGAGCCTCGATGAGGCGGCTGCGGCGATCGACGAGATCACCTGCTCGACGATCCACGGCTTCTGCCAGCGGCTTATCAAGCCATATCCGGTCGAGGCCAATATCGATCCAGGCGCGGCGCTGATGGATCCGGCGCAGGCCGAGCTGGTGTTCGGCGATATCGTCGATCGCTGGCTGCGCGATACGCTCAATGTCGGCGACGACAGCCTTGTCGCTGAACTTGTCTTCCAGAACCCGGCGAAGGCAACCGAGCTGATCGCAACGACCGCCGCGGCCCTGCGCGACAACCGGGTGCTCGTACCGCCGGCCTCCGGCCCGATCCAGCCGCTGGTGGCGGCGTTCCGCACCGCCACGGGGGCATATCGCGCCTTCGTCGTTGGCGCGGTTGCGCAGGAAGAGGAAAGCATCGACGGCGCTTCGGCCTTTATCGAGATGGCCGCCGGTGTCGCGTTCGCCGAGATGGACGAGACGCCATCGGCGCTCGTCGGGCTTCTGACGTCGCTGCCGCATCCTTCGCTCTGTACCGCCAAAGGGGCGTTCAGCGTCTACAAGAAGAAGGGGAAATGGGAGGCGGCCGCAAAGGCCGCAGGCCTCGCCAAGGCGGAAGGTGGCGTGCTGAATGCGCGCGCCGAGGAGCTGCATCTCGCCTGCTGCGAGGGCTGGACGCGTTTGCGGCAGGGCGCTGCGGCGCGCGTTCTGGCGGGACTGATCGGCGCGATCCAGCCGATCGCGGAAGGCTTTCGCGATTACAAGCGCTCGGCGGCCCTGCTCGATTTTGACGACCTAATCTTTGCCGCGCGCGATCTCCTGCGCGACCATGGCGATGTTCGGGGCGCCCTGTCGCGCCGCTACGCTCATGTGCTGGTCGATGAATTCCAGGATACCGATCCGTTGCAGACCGAGATCTTCTGGCGGCTGTGTGGCGATCCAGCTCCCGGCGCGGATCCGCTCGACTGGGCCAGCTACCGGATCCGGCCGGGCGCGCTGTTTTTGGTCGGGGATCCCAAACAGGCCATCTACCGGTTTCGCGGTGCCGACGTCACCGCCTATGTGCGAGCGCGCGAGGCCATCCGCGCTTTCAATCCGGACGATCTGCTCTCGATCTCGACCAATTTCCGGTCCTGTGCCGCGATCCTCACTTATGTGAACGAGCGCTTCGCGCCCCATCTTACGGAGGACAAGGGGCAGCCCGGCTTCACCGCGCTCGACAGCTTTCATCCCGATCACGAGGAAGGACTGTGCGTCGCAGCGCTTCCCGTTGCCTGCGCAGACGAGGACGGCAAGGCCAAGGCGGGCGTGCAGCGCGACTGCGAGGCCGAGGCGGTCGCTGAGATGTGCAGCCGCCTGATCGGCAGCCAGATCATCGTGGATCGCAAGACGGATACGAAGAGGCCGTGCCGCCCTGGCGACATTGCATTGCTGGCCCCGGGCGGCACCGAGTTATGGCGCTACGAGGAGGCGCTCGAGAAGCGCGGAGTGCCGGTAGCGACCCAGGCAGGGAAAGGGTTCTATCGCCGGCAGGAGGTGCAGGACCTCATCGCGATCGCCCGCGTGTTGGCCGACAGTCGTGACACCCTCGCGCTTGTCGCACTCCTGCGCGGGCCACTGGTCGGGTTGAGCGAAGAGCAGATGCTCGACCTCGTCTGGAGTCAGCCGCGTGATCCCGAGCGCCCCGATGCCCGACCCAAGCTTACCATCCATCTCGAGGCGGAGGCGATCGGGGACCCATATGCGCGCGACATCGTCGAAAAGCCTGCAGGCTCTCCGCCGCGGGATCAACGCGACGACTCCGCACCAGCTTCTCGCCGAAGCCGTCGACCTGCTCCGCGTGCGCCCTATTCTGCTCCAACGACACAGCGGGCAGGCAGAGCGGCCGTTGGCAAATGTTGATCTCTTCCTGAGTCTCGCGCAGCCCTATGGCGTGCGTGGCATCAGGGCGTTCGCCGACGCGATGACCGCTGCCTGGGAGGGGAAGACCCGCTCGGCGGAAGGCAGGCCCGATGCGCAGGAAGAGGCGGTATCCCTGGTGACGATGCATGCGTCTAAGGGATTGGAATGGCCTATTGTCGTACCGATCAACACGATGACCTCGGGCAACGACGTGCGCGATCCGATCATCGACAGCGAGACCAAGACAATCTTTCTGCCGATCTTCGGCGTCGCGCCCGCGGGCTATGAGGACGCCAAGACCGCCGAGGTCGCTGAGCGCGAGCGCGAGCGCCTGCGTCTCTGGTATGTCGCAGCGACCCGGGCGCGCGAGCTTCTCGTGCTGCCCAAGCTCGACGTGGCGCCGGCGCGAAGCAGCTGGAACGCCCTGATGGACTTCGATCTCGACGGATTGCCGTTGATCGCGATCGATCACCACCCACCGGGCTTCGAGACGGTCGATAGCGATCCGGAGAATAGCCAAACGCGTGAGACGTTCGCGGCCGAAGCCGCTGCCATAATGGCGGCGACGATGCGCCTCCGATGGATCGCACCGAGCCGTGACGAGGATCCGCAAGGACCTCTCGAGGTGGTCGCCGAACCGCAGATCGTCGTGGCCGCCGACGACGCGCCTGCGCCGGACGTGGCGATCTCGGTGCAAGGCGGACGCGAGCGGGGTCTCGTGATCCATAAGCTGTTCGAAGAGGTGCTGACCGGGGAAACCGCGGACGATCTGTCCACACTCACCGCCCGGGCGGCGGATCTGGCGCGCGCGATCGGGCGCGAACCAGGAACGGACGCGATGTCGGGTCTCTCTGCCGAGGAGATGGCGGGCACGGTCGCGAAGACCTTGCAGCTGTCGGAGATCGCGGCGCTTCGCCCCCGACTCCTGGCCGAACTCCCCGTCTACGGCCTAAGCGAGGATGATGGCGTCGACCTCGCGACGTTCGGCATCGTCGATGCGCTATGCGTCGGCGAGGACGGCAAGCCCGAGCTGGTGATCGACTGGAAGAGCGACGTCAGCCCAAGCGCCGCAGCGTCGGATCACTACCGATCGCAGGTCCGCCGTTATCTGGATGTCACCGGCATTCCGGAGGGTTTAGTCGTGTTCGTGACTACAGGCGACATACTGAGGGTTTCGGCGCCTGTCTTCACGCTCTCGAAGGCCCAGACTTGAGCCGCCAACCTCGCCTTCGCGTCCAGCCCGCAACCCTCATTGCGAATGACGCGCCGGAGGATCATGCGAAGGCGATCGCTGAAATAATCGCGGACGCCGACGAGATCATGATCGCGGTAGCTTTTCTCAAGCTTGGGGGTGCTGACTTTTTGGCACCGAAACTGTCGAAACGCCTTAAAGCTGGCGCCGCCGTCGAGCTGTTTATCGGCACCGACTTCTACCTAACCCAACCCGCCGCTTTGCAGCGGCTCCTTGAACTCAAGAACCAACATCCTTCCTGCAGAGTGAGCGTTGCGGACAAGGCATCAGCAACTTTTCATCCAAAGGCTTACCTTTCGCGTCGAGGGACCGGCTACCGAACTCTCATCGGTTCGGCCAACCTCACTCAGGGCGGATTGAAGTCGAACGACGAATTGTCGATATGCGTCACCCATACCAAAGGAGACGATTTTACACGCGCCCTATTGAATACCTTCAATCGATATCGGGTCGGAAAGCGCTTCCAGGATCTAGATCCACTGGTTCTTCAACAGTACGCCTCGAGGTTTGAGATAAATGAGCGCGAACGGAAGAAGTTCGAGAAAGCGAGAGATGCCGCGCTTCCCGCTGGCTTCGACCTTCGTGTGATCGAAGCCTGGTACGCGCGATACCTTGCTGATCCACAGGCGGTGGCGGATCTCGCCGAACGGAAGAAGCGTCGGTCGGAAGCCCTTAAAGTTCAAAGGCGCATTGCCGCGTTGAAAGATGGACGGCTCGATCAAGCCGCGCGGACTACCTTTCAGGATGGGCTTCGGGATCTGATGACCTCCAAGGGAGGCCGGCATCTATGGGGGTCGGGCGACATCCATCGAAGGGGCACCGAGGCTCTGGCGCACCCAAAGCCGATGATCGATCTCTTCGCGTCAGCTCAGTCTGCCGCGCAACGGCCGCCCCGTGAGGGTTACGAATTGATCCGCAAGCTTGCCGACCCAATCCCAGGCGTCGGTCTCAACATGGCGACTGAGATCCTCTGCAACTTCGCGCCGGACCGCTACGCGATCTACAACGGCAACACGATTGGCGCGTTAGGGGCTCTCGGCATTGCGGCTCCCCAGTACGCCAATTTTCAGGCAATCGGACCGGCACGATATGAGGGACTTTGCGCAACCATCAAAGCCCTAGGCGGCCGTCTTGGCGGCGCGAACTTTTCAGAGTCGGACGCCTTCCTCAACTGGCTTTACTGGAAGACCAAGAAAGCTAAATCTACATGAGCAGCCCACAGAGCGCAGGATCCGCAGGTTCCTATAGCGCGCGCGTCGTTGCGTTCGTGGACATCCTCGGCTTTGCCGATCTCGTGAAGCGTGCCGATCGAAACCCCTCGTTGCGTGAAGCCATTATAGACGCTCTACGGAATGTACGAAGCTTCGCCTCTCCTACAGATTCCGATACCGATCTCCGCGCGCAGAATTTCTCTGACAGCCTAATTGTGTCGGCCGTAAACACACCTGATGGTCTGTGGCACCTCGCATTGAGCCTCGACTCGCTGGCCTGGAACCTTTTGAACTTGGGGCTGCTTGTTCGCGGCGCGATTACGATTGGCGGTGTCCACCAAGACGATGAGATAGTGTTCGGTGTGGGGGTGAACGAGGCGTACCAACTGGAATCCAAGATCGCCCGGTTTCCACGCATCATTTTTTCGCGCTCGGCACTTTCGGCCGCAGATAAATGGGGGCGCGAAGATGAGATATGGAAGACCTACCATGACTCTCGACTGCGCCGCGGACACGACGGAGTTTGGCACCTCAACATTTTGACCGAAATGGGATGCTTCAGCCGCCAGCAGAATAGCCCAGGCGTCCAACAGCATCCCTTCTTTGCTCAAGGGGAGCTGATGCGCGGTATCATACAATCGATGCTTGACCAGGCCGTGGAACAGCCAGAGGTATATTCCAAAGTGGAATGGTTCGCCCGGTACTGGAACGACGAGGTCGCAACCAGCCCATCGAATGGTCAGCCGACAATCGTCGGGCGTGTTGGCGTCACCTCAAGCTTTGTACGCTGAACAACGATTTTCCGGACATAATGTGAACATTGGTGTCAGGCAGCGGCGCGAAGGTACTGGTAGAGGGTTTCGCGGCTGATGCCCATGTCGCGCGCGATGGTCGCCTTGCGTTCACCGGCGGCAACGCGGCGGTGCAGATCGGCAATCATCTCATCCGAGAGCGACCGTTTCCGCCCCCGATAGGCGCCGCGCTGCCGAGCGATCGCAATGCCTTCGCGTTGCCGTTCGCGGATCAGGGCGCGCTCGAACTCAGCAAACGCACCCATGACCGAGAGCATCAGATTGGCCATCGGGGAGTCCTCCCCGAGAAGGACAGGCTTTCCTTCTCAAACTCGATCCGGATACCTCGCTTGGTGAGGCCCTGGACCAGCTTGCGCAGGTCATCCAGATTGCGGGCCAACCGATCCATGCTGTGGACGACGACGGTATCGCCTTCGCGGGCGAAAGTGAGCAGAGCTTCAAGCTGGGGGCGGTTGACGTCCTTGCCCGATGCCTTGTCGGTGAAGGTCCGATCGAGCGACTGACCTTCCAATTGGCGATCCACATTCTGATCGAACGTGCTGACCCGGACATAGCCGATCCGTTGCCCCTTCACTGCGCACTCTCTCCATCAAAATGTCAGGTTGAAATCTATGATACGCAACGACATTCGTCAACAAATTCCGTTTAGTACCCTAATCTGACAGAAACCGCGGTAGCGCCCTGACGTCCGGTTAGGCTATACTCCAAGCTGACATCACAAAATCAAATCCCTCAAAGATGGCGTCAATTGCCTTGATGGGGTAAAAACTGGAGTGCTTCCAGGATGGGACATTCGGCAACGTCATCTCCAGTGCATCTGGCTAACGTGGTCGCCAGCGTCACCTCTATCTTCTGCAAATCTGCAATGCGGCGGCGGACATCTTCAAGGTGGAGTTCGGTTCTCGCCATAACCTCCGCGCAGGTTTGTGCACCGGTATCGGTGAGCGACAACAATGACCGTATCTCATCCATTGCATAGCCAAGGTCGCGCGCGCGCAGGATGAACTGCAACCTTTGCACCAGTTCCGGCGAATAGACGCGGTAGCCGTTGGAACTGCGAGGCGGCCCCGGCAGCAATCCCACCTTCTCGTAATAGCGGATGGTTTCGAGATTGCAGCCTGTTTTCCGGGCAAGCTGGGCACGCAAGATGCCGACCTGTTGCTCCATGAAAATACCTCTTGAGTCTGTAGTGGCTACAGAGCCTACACTGCGAATCACTCAGTTGGAACAAGGGATTCAAGCCATGGTCTCAACGCCGGAAGCGGGACAGCCAGCCCTCACCGAAAACCACGAGCCGAAGCAGGCAAACTGGGTTGCGGCGGGCGCATTGATCGGCGCGGGGCTCGCCTCGGCTTGCTGCGTCGTCCCGCTACTGTTGGTTATGCTCGGAATTTCCGGCGCGTGGATCGCCAACCTGACGGCGCTCGAACCTTACAAGCCCTATGTCGCAGGCGTAACGCTCGCGCTGCTCGGCTACGGCTTCTGGCATGTCTATTTCAAGCCGAAACCGCCCTGTGAAGACGGTTCCTACTGCGCTCGTCCACAATCGGCTTGGACCACCAAGGCGGTGCTGTGGCTGGGCCTTGCCGTCGCCATCCTGGCGCTCACCATCGACTGGTGGGCACCCTGGCTCTATTGAAAGGAAATACCCATGAAAAAGACAGTATGTATCGCTATGGCCGTGCTGGCTATGGCTGGCGGCGGGGTCGCCTATGCAGTTAGTGGCACGGCGCAAGATCGCCCCGCGGCTACCGCAACCGCTCAGAAGCAAACCACCTTTGCCATAGAGAACATGACCTGCGCCACCTGCCCGATCACCGTGAAGAAGGCGATGGAAGGCGTCGCCGGGGTAACGGCGGTCACGGTCGATTTCGCAGCCAAGACCGCGCGCGCAACCTATAACCCGCGCCGCACCAATGCTGCTGCGATTGCCGCTGCATCAACCAACGCGGGTTATCCGGCGCGCGCTATTCAAAACTGAGCGGGGCGCCGCCAGCGCCTCAAGAAAGCGATAAGCAATGAACGACTGTTGCAACCGCCCCGGGCAGGAAGGATTTGACGTGGCCGTCATCGGCGCGGGTTCTGCCGGGTTCTCCGCCGCGATCGCCGCTGCCGATCTGGGCGCGAAAGTGGCGCTCGTCGGTCACGGCACGATTGGCGGCACCTGTGTCAATGTTGGCTGCGTTCCTTCCAAGACGCTGATCCGCGCCGCCGAAGCGGTGCATGGTGGGCTTGCCGCCGCGCGCTTTCCCGGCCTTGGGGGCGCTGTCCAGATGGATGACTGGTCCGTATTGGCGGCGTCGAAGGACGATCTTGTCACGACGCTGCGCCAAAAAAAATATGTCGATCTGCTGCCCGCCTATGACGGTGTGAGCTATATCGAGGGCAAGGCACGCTTTGCCGATGGTGCGCTGATTGTCGGCGATGCGCCCATGAAGGTCGGCAAGGTCATATTGGCGATGGGTGCGCACGCCGCCGTGCCGCCGATTCCGGGGATGGACAGCGTGCCCTACCTAACCAGCACATCGGCGCTGGCGCTGGATCGCTTGCCCAAATCGCTGCTGGTGATCGGTGGCGGGGTGATCGGGGTAGAACTGGGACAGATGTTTTCGCGTCTGGGCGTTGATGTCACCATCTGCTGCCGAAGCCGCCTGCTCCCCGAAATGGACCCGGAAGTGAGTGCCGCGCTGAAAAACTATTTGGAAGCCGAGGGCGTGCGGGTTTGCGCAGGTGTCGGCTATCAGCGTATCGCCCAAACACAGAGCGGGGTCGAATTGACCTGCGAGGGGCATTGTGACACCGTCGCGGCGGAACAGGTGCTCATCGCCACCGGACGCCGACCCAATAGCGACGGGCTTGGGCTGGAGGAGCGCGGCATAGTGCTTGCCCGTAATGGTGGAATCGTCGTCGATGACCACCTCGAAACGTCGGTTCCAGGCATTTACGCGGCGGGCGATGTAACGGGACGGGACCAGTTCGTCTACATGGCCGCCTATGGCGCAAAACTGGCCGCGCGCAACGCGGTGACGGGCAACCAATACCGCTACGACAATTCCTCCATGCCATCCGTCGTCTTCACCGACCCGCAAGTCGCCAGCGCCGGCCTCACTGAAACGACAGCACGGGCGCAAGGCCTGGACATCAAGGTTTCGCTGCTCCCGCTCGATGCTGTGCCAAGGGCACTGGCAGCACGCGATACGCGGGGTCTCATCAAACTGATTGCCGACAAGGCGAACGACCGTTTGCTGGGCGGCCAGATCATGGCACCCGAAGGCGCGGATTCGATCCAGACACTGGTGCTGGCGATCAAACACGGCATGACCACCCTGGAATTGGGTGCAACGATATTTCCTTACCTGACCACTGTGGAAGGCCTCAAACTGGCGGCCCAAACGTTTGATAAGGATGTCGCCAAACTGTCTTGCTGCGCCGGGTGATTGCTCGGGGATCAACCGGCAACGAATGGCCTCCCTCCAGTGCAAGCCGCTTTGGTGTCAATTTTGTTATTCGCCTCAGCGGGAGAGCAAAATGGCACGACGCCGACTTCTGACCGGAGACGAGCGCCGGCGCCTGTTCGATCCTCCTGTCCAAGAAACCGCGATCATTGGGCATTATACCCTTTCTGCGGAAGATGTTGAATTGGTTGGGCGCCGCTATGGTCCAGCAAATCGCCTCGGTCTGGCTGCACAAATCGCTTTGATGCGACATCCCGGCTTTGGTCTGCAACCCGAGATCGGGCTTCCCGACGTCATTCTTCAGTACCTCGCGGCACAGTTATTCGTCGATCCTTCCTCCTTCTCTGCATATGGTCAGCGCGCGCAAACCCGTACCGATCATGCCGATCTCGTGGCGCGTTATCTTGGCATACGCCCGTTTCGACGCGGCGACCTGGCACTTGCCCTGAATCTTGCCGCGCAAGCCGCCGAGTATACAGACAGAGGTGAACCGATTGTTCGCGCCCTCATGGTTGGCCTGAAGGGTGAGCGGTTCATTCTTCCGTCAGGCGACACACTGGAACGCGCCGGTCTTGCTGGCCGGGCACGCGCACGCAAAGCTGCCGCAGCCGCAATCGTCGAAGGCCTCAGCTCTGCTGAACTGACACGGCTAGACGAACTCGTAATCAACAACCCGGATTTCGGCATGACACCGCTGGCGTGGTTGCGTAATTTCGAAGAAGCCCCGACTGCGGCCAATATCAATGGCTTGCTTGAGCGCCTGCGCTATGTTCGCGGCATAGGTATCCACCCGGTAGTTGGGGGCGCCATTCCGGAATTCCGCTTTGCCCAATTTGTCCGCGAGGGCGGCGTGGCACCGGCATTCCTGCTTTCGGATTACAGCGTCAATCGCAGGCGGGCGACGTTGACGGCCGCAGTGATCGACCTTGAGGCCAGACTTGCCGATGCCGCGATCCAAATGTTTGACCGACTTATCGGCGGCATGTTCACGCGCGCGCGGCGTGGGCGCGAGCGTCGCTACCAAGATAGTATTCAGTCGGTGGGGCAACTCATGCGGCTGTTTGGCGCCACGATTACAGCACTTGATGAGGCTGTCCAGAATGGCGGCGATCCGCTCGAATTGATTGACGAAGCGGTGGGCTGGCACCGGCTTGTTGCGGCAAAGGCCCAAGTAGATGCCCTTGCTGATCTTGCCGGCGAGGACGCACTGGTAACGGCAACCGAGCGTTACGCCACGCTACGGCGTTTCAGCCCGGCATTTCTGGACGCCTTCACCTTCAAGGCGTCTGGAACAGGGACGGCACTGATCAAAGCCATCGATGTCATTCGCGATGCGAACACACGAAAGTCGCGCGACCTTCCCGATGGCGTTCCACTGCCATTCCCCAATCGGCAGTGGAAGCGTCTCATCACCGAAAGCGGCCGTATCGACCGCCGACGTTATGAAATTGCGATCATGGCAACCTTGCGTGATCGTTTGCGCGCCGGTGATGTATGGATCGAGGGAACCCGCAACTATCAGCGCTTCGATGCCTATTTGCTGGGTCGGCGCGACGCCGCCAAAGTGGCGGATGTGCTTCCGTTCGATTCAAATGCTGCATCCTACCTCGCTGACCGGGCACGAAATCTTGACTGGCGGCTGCGCCGATTTGCCAAGCAGTTGAAAACAAACAAGCTTGAGGGAGTGTCGCTCGAACGAGACCGGCTCAAGCTTCAGCAAATGCCGCCTGTCACCCCACCGGAAGCTGAAGCCCTCGATCGCAAGCTCGATACCCTGCTTCCCCGCGTGCGCATCACCGAGCTGCTGCTTGAAGTCGCCGAACGCACTGGTTTTTTGAACGCATTCCGTGACCTGCGCTCAGGCAAGGAGCACGACAACCCCAGCACGGTACTCGCCGCAATTCTGGCTGATGGCACCAACCTCGGGCTGGAGCGGATGGCCAATGCCAGCGAAGGCGTCAGCTATGCCCAACTCGCATGGACCCACAACTGGTATCTTTCACCCGAGAACTATCAGGCCGCGCTGGCCATGATCATCTCAGCCCATCACGAATTACCCTTCGCGCGGCATTGGGGCGCTGGCACCAGTTCGTCGTCCGATGGCCAGTTCTTCCGGTCGGGGCGGAGCCGTTCAGGGGCGGCGGACGTCAATGCCAAATATGGCGCCGAACCTGGCGTGAAAATCTATTCTCACCTTTCCGATCACTTCGCATCATTCGGATCACGGATCATGTCCGCGACGGCAGGTGAAGCGCCTTACGTGCTCGACGGGCTTGTCCTGGGCGCCGGCAACCTTCCGTTGCATGAGCACTATACCGATACCGGCGGCGCCACCGATCATGTTTTCGCACTCTGCCACCTACTCGGGTTCCGCTTCGCGCCACGGCTGCGCGATATTGGCGACCGCAAGCTGGGTTCGATCGCTGCGCCATCGACATACAAGGGCATCGAAAATCTGATGGGCCGCACCATCAAAACGGCAGCGATCGAGGCCGATTGGGATGACATCGTCAGGATTGTCGCCTCAATCAAGGATGGCACGGTGGCGCCGTCAGTAATCTTGCGAAAACTTGCCGCCTACAAACGCCAGAACAGGCTGGATTTTGCATTGGCTGAACTGGGCCGTATCGAGCGCACTTTGTTCACGCTCGATTGGCTTGAACAACCGGAACTGCGACGTGCCTGTCAGGCCGGTCTCAACAAAGGCGAGGCGAGGCACACGCTTGCCGCCGCCATCTATACCAACCGGCAGGGTCGGTTCACCGATCGCTCGCTGGAAAATCAGGAATTTCGCGCATCTGGGCTGAACCTGCTGATTGCGGCGATTTCCTACTGGAACACGGTCTATCTCGACCGGGCCGCCCAGCACCTCAACGCTGTCGGCACGACGTTCGATGCGGCACTGCTTGCGCACCTTTCTCCGATGGGCTGGGCGCACATCAGTCTGACCGGCGATTACCTCTGGGAGCAGGCCAGGCGACTTCCAGCAGGTGAATTCCACCCACTCAACGAGCCAATGGCGCGGTTGAAGCGTGTAGCGTAGCCCATGTTCCGCTTATGTCCGAGAAATCGTTGTCTGGCGAACAAACCTTGAGGTGACGCCATCAACCGGTTTGATAATCGTGTCGTGCGCCCACGAACCCTGCTCTTCAAACCCACGGACCCGGGGAGACCATTCACATTGGCGGATGAAATTTCTGATCGCTTCCACATTGGATTCAAGCAGATCGATGCGGGTCTGGTTGAGGTTGACGGTCTCTTTGAGAAACGAGGCGAATTGAGAAACCAGCTTCATTATGTCGCCTCAGGCTGCCAGAGCGATGGTCGCGCGCTCCGCACGATTGAAGGCGAAGCCTACCGGTGTGACCGCGCGCGTCCGGAAAAATGCGACCGTATCCGCGTCGAGTTCGACGCGATCCAGAGGGCCAAGCAGCCAGCTCTCCCCATAGATTTCCAGCCAAACCTCTAAGTTGCGTGTCGCCAACCCACCGAGTGCGAGAATATCCTCGGCAGACACAGACGAATGATTGGTCGCCCGCAGGCAGCCATCGATGTCGATGATATGGCGGCCGATCGAGGCCCTGCTTACGCATTTCATCCTATCGTCTCCGATTCGGTTGTCACACCGTTACAATCGGCGATGAGGGTGACAAAAACGGACACCCATGCTCACAATAAGAAAATCGCCGTTCGCAGGACCACGAAGCCAGGTATCCGTCTGTCCGTGCGGACGACTTGGGAACTACGTGAATTCAGGACCGGCGCTGCGCTCAGGCGAAACTGGCGAGGCGACCTGAAGCGTCGATCTCGATCGCGCCACGCTAGGCGCCAGGCACCGCAGCCAGATCTTCTGAACAGTGATCGGTGACGATCAGCTTGGTCCAGAACAGGCATATTGGCGCGGTGACCGGTTTGCCCCAGCCCGCAAGGTCGATACGGGCCTTGACCTCGATCCGGATGCCTTGCAGCCGCTTCGCGCCGTCAGTTGCCCCTCGCCACATGACGTTTCCTATGCGTTCGCCCTTAGCGAACAGATACGTCGCGTTCGTTACCTCACCCCTGCAAGAAACTCCGCCAGGACAGCGGCATGGTTCACCACAGGATCGCGTGCTGCGTAAAGAAGCGTGATGTCCTGCCTTTTTGCGAGGGCGAGCAGCTGCCCAACCACCTCAGTGTTGTGGGTCAACTCGTCACGGTATTTTTGCCGAAAGGCGTCGAAACGCGCGGGATCGTGAGCGAACCATCCTCGCAGGTCCGGGCTGGGTGCGATGTCCTTGAGCCACAGATCGAGAGCCGCGGCCTGGCGAGAGACCCCTCTCGGCCACAACCGATCGACAAGCACGCGACAGCCATCGTCTGGTGCGAGAGGCGCATAGATCCGCTTGATCTGTATCTTGCCCATCAACTGCCTTTCCTAGCTTTGTGTCCGACCCAGGCCGGAGGATCGCTTGCCGGGAAAGATTCGATCGAAGCCTCATCGATCTCATCGATGAGTTTGCCGCTTGCCAACACTTCACGCACTTGGCGCGCGATTTCCAGCTTAAGGCCAGCCAGGATCGAAGCGCTGCGACTGTCATTGGCCGACGTCACGCAGCCGCAGAAGCGTTCGAGCACGACCTCTTCGACAAGCAGATCAAGCGGTCGATCCTCGACGCGGTGACGTTCGGCGATGCGCCGCGCGGCGGCGGCGACCGCTTCGGGATTGATTGGATCATCATATTCATGCGTCATCGGCCCGCTCCGTATTCGCCTAAACCAAAGCCATCCTGGCCGCAGCGATCAGAACATCGAGCCTCAATCCCGACTACTCATCGCGCCAGATTGAACAAGGTCAGCATACCGCCAATCGCGATACCGAAGACCATCATCATGACGCCGGCGATCCGCAGAATATAGGTAAGCGGATCCTCATCCTCATTTCCCGCTCGCAACCGGCTTGCGGGCGGTTTCGGGCGTCCGATAGCTCGCCTGAAGCTCGCCTGCCGGAACGCCATGTTGAAACCGAGCAACACAAGAAGCAGTCCGAAAAAATCCACGAGCCATACATAACCGGGCACATTTCTCTCCTGAAGTTTCCAGGATTGCCGCGCGCGTTCATCCCGCGCATGCCGCCAATCCCTGATCGAGGCCGGCGATCAGATCTTGTTCGGCTTCGAGGCCAATCGAAAGCCGCAGCAGGCTGTCGCTGATGCCCGCTCTTGAGCGCGCCTCCTCGCCCATATCGGCATGGGTCATGGTCGCCGGATGCGCGACCAGGCTCTCGATCCCACCCAGCGATTCCGCGAGCGTGAAATAGCCGACCGCAGCGACAAACCGCCGAACCGCTTCCACCCCTCCTGCGAGTTCAAAGCTCAACATCGCCCCGAAACCGCGCTGCTGGCGTGAGGCGATCCGGTGGCCGGGATGAACGACGAGACCTGGATAGTGGACTTGGGACACCGCCGTATGTCGGTCGAGATATTGCGCGACGATCATCGCGTTGCGCTGCTGCTGCTCCATCCGGGCAAATAGCGTGCGAAGGCCCCGTAAGGTTAGCCAGGCATCAAACGGCGCGCCTGTGCTCCCCACGACATTTGCCCAATTACGCAAATCATCGACCTGCACCGGATCAGCCGCGACAACTGCGCCGCCGATCACGTCGGAATGGCCGTTGAGATATTTGGTCGTGGAATGGATGACATAGTCTGCGCCCAGCGCGATCGGTTGCTGGATAGCCGGTGAAAGAAACGTGTTATCGACGGCAACCGCAGCCCCCGCCGCGCGCGATTTTGCGGCAAGCTCTGCGATATCGACGACCCGCATCAAGGGATTGCTCGGCGTCTCGATAAGCACCAGTGCCGGAATATCCTCCAGCGCGGCGGCAAAGGCGCTCTCGTCCCCCTGATCAACGAACCGGACGACGCAATGCCCTCGGTTCGCGCGCGCCTTCAACAGGCGCATCGTACCGCCGTAGCAATCATGCGGTGCGAGGATAAGATCGCCCGGCCCCATTCTCCCGACGAGAAGATCGAGCGCGGCCATGCCGCTCGCCGTGATGACCGCGCCTGCGCCACCTTCAAGCTTCGCCAGTGCCTGCCCGAGAAGATCGCGGGTGGGATTACCCGCCCGACCATAGTCATAGGAGCGCGGTTGATCGTAGCCGGCAAACTCATAGGTGCTCGAAAGATAAAGCGGCGGAGCGACAGCTCCAAAGGCCACATCGCTGGCAACGCCGTGCGCGGCGGCGACTGTCTGAAGGCGAGATGCCTGATCTTTGGGTTCAGTCATTGAAGCAACGCCCCTCTGTTACTTGAGGTACGATGCCAGATCGGCTGAGTGGCCAGTTTGCGGCCCAAATAATTTTGTAAGTGACCGGCCTGACCGAACTTCGGAAAGACGCCGGCTGCGGCAGGGGGGGCCGCGAGCCGGCATCTAACCTGGTGAAGTAGCCGCTAAACCGAGACGCCTGCGCCGCCGTCCAGCGATGCGGCCACATCCTGCACCGATCGCCATACTCCGTCTGCGTCATGCACTCATCCTCGGTTTCTGGCTCCCTTCCCGCGCTCCGGCCTGCTTTCACAGGATCCTCTCCGGGCGCTGTTGTCGTGAAGCAACTTCACTCTGCAGATCGCGTTGTGCCGATTAGAATACCATAAGACAAATGAATGTTATTTCTGTTTCAATGCATCATAATTGCATTAAATGCTGCTTGCTCATCCCAATTGTTCGAAGATGCCGGTGAAGACCGGCCGCAAGCGCTGAATTTCCTTGCGATGGACAGCCGACAGGGCGTCGAGCAAGGCATAAGCCTTGGGGGTAAGGCGTAGCAGCGCCCGCCTGCGATCGGTAGCAGCCGCCTCGCGCGTAATAAGCGCCAAGGCTTCGAGGCGATTGATCAGGCCCGTGGCGCTATGCGGCTTTAATATCAGACGTTCCGCAACATGGCCGACGGTGGCTTCATCCGGCGGACAGCCCCGGATCGCGAGGAGAGCCTGGTGCTGTTGCGGCGTCAACCCGACTTCGATGGCCTTTTCCTCGCTGAACGCCTGGAAGCGGCGAATGGCGTGGCGAAATGAGGCCAGCGCCATATAGTCGGAATCCCCCAGCAATTTATCCTTTTGCCCCAATTGATCCTCACTGATTGAATTACATCGCAATGCGATATAATGGGCTCGAGCTACTTTTGCAGGATAATATCGATTCATGTCGCTGACACCCCCACGTTCCGTTGAAGGCCACCAACTCGCCGACCATAGTGTCGATCGCCGCATGGTCATGCTGGCGGTCATGGCCGTCGTGGTCGGGACAGGCGGTGCCTTCGGCGCATGGGTGCTGGTCAAACTCATTGCGATTGCCACCAATCTCTTCTGGTTCGGCCGCCTCTCCGCCGATCACTCCGTGATAACCGACGCATCGGTGGGCTGGCTGGTGGTGGTGATTCCAATCATCGGCAGCCTTATCGTGGGTCTGATGGCGCGTTTCGGATCGGACAAGATTCGCGGCCATGGCATTCCCGAGGCGATCGAAACGATCCTCTTCGGCGAGAGCCGACTGTCGCTCAAGGTCGCGCTGCTCAAACCCCTGTCCTCAGCGATCTCGATCGGCAGTGGCGGACCCTTCGGCGCGGAAGGACCGATCATCATGACGGGCGGGGCCATTGGTTCGCTGTTCGCCCAATGCTTCCATCTCAGCGCGGCCGAGCGCAAGACGCTCCTCGTGGCCGGTGCGGCAGCCGGCATGACCGCCATCTTCGGTACGCCGCTCGCGGCGATCTTGCTGGCCGTCGAAGTGCTCCTGTTCGAGTGGAAACCGCGCAGCTTCGTCCCCGTCCTCGTTGCAGCACTTGTTTCCTTCGCCTGGCGTCCGCTTCTGCTCGGATCGGGACCGATGTTTCCAATGGCGGCGATGGCTCCGCAGGAAAGCTGGGCCCTGCTCGCTTCCGGCGGGATCGGCCTCGTCGTCGGTCTTGAAGCCGCTCTACTATCGACATCGCTCTACCGTATCGAGGATCTCTTCCATCGCCTGCCATTCCACTGGATGTGGTGGCCGGCGATCGGTGCGGTGGTCGTTGGTCTGGGTGGTCTCATCGATGCACATGTGCTTGGCGCCGGTTATGCGAGCATCGAGGCTCTCCTCAATGGCTCGCTATCGCTCCGGGTCGTTGCTGCGCTCCTCGTCGTGAAGGCCATCGTCTGGTTGGTCGCGCTGGGGTCGGGCACGTCTGGCGGCGTTCTTGCCCCGCTCCTCATCCTGGGCGGCGCAGCCGGCTTCCTGCTCGGGCAGTTCCTGCCCGGCGATCCGGGGTTCTGGGCCATGATCGGCATGGCGGGAATCATGAGCGGCGCGATGCGTGCGCCGATGACCGGCGCGATCTTCGCGGTCGAACTCACCGGGCACTTCAGCGCCATCCCATGCACGATCGCGGCTGCGGGCGGCGCCTATGCCATCAGCGTGCTGCTGATGCGGCGATCGATCCTCACCGAGAAAATCGCGCGGCGCGGACGGCATATCCTGCAGGAATATACGGTCGATCCGCTCGACCTCATCCAGGCCGGTCAGATCATGACGCGCGATCCGGCGACCCTACCGGGCACGATGACCGTGGAGGCGGCGGTATCCTTCTTCGCAACCAAAGCCGTGCATCGCAGCTATCCGGTGACCGACCCGCAAGGAAGATTGCTGGGTCTCGTCTCTCGCACCGATGCCCTGCGCTGGCAGGGCGACCGCGACGACGATCAAACGCCGCTCATCGACGCCATCTCGGACGCAGCACAGCCCGTTGCCTATCCCGATACGCCCACCGGCGTCGTCGCCGATCTCATCGTCGAATCCGGCATCGGCCGCATTCCGATCATCGAGTCCGGAACCAGGCGCGTGCTCGGCATCCTTTCGCGCCAGGATCTGCTCAAGACCCGCAGCGCGAACCGCCATGCCGAACTTGGTCGCTCACGCCATCTCGGAACAAAACCCCAACCACGCACGCAGTAGAACGGCCTAGAATCGGTTAGTTACGACCTGCGCGGACTGGACCGGGTAACCAACCCGCACCCATTTTCGTTCGTATTGCGATACAATCTCCTGCCGCGGCATCGGAAAAGGAGGAACGGGGGACGTCGCATGTCGGACGCCAAGGTGCTGCTGCTGGTCGAGTACGAGCGGCTTATCCTGTGGACGCTGCAGGAGATGCTAGAATTCGGCGGATACGTGGTCATCGCCGCGACCTGTGGGGTGGATGCCATCACCATTCTCGATAGCCGTCATCCTGAAATCGCCGGAGTGGTCACCGATGTGAGGCTTGGGGTGGGTCCCAACGGATGGGAGGTATCGTGGCGCGCCCGAGAACTGCAACCGGATATTCCTGTGGTGCATGCATCAGGAGATAGCGCCGCAGAATGGCCGCTTTATGGTGTTCCCAAAAGTATCATGGTTCCCAAGCCATACGGAACGTCGCAAATGCTGACGGCGATCTCGTCCGTTCTTATATCGTCGACGCCCTGAGCGTCTCGTCGCCAGTCCTTACAAACGACCTGCGTTTTCGAGATCGAGAGCGCTGAGAAGCGCGGCGGCATCACAACAAATTTCTTGATGGAAAACTTCAATATCTTGCGGTTTTGCGTTGGCTCGATCCCGCTAGAAGGCACAATATGTGTAAACCTCTTCTCGCGCTCGTCGCGCTGCTTTTGATCCCGTCTGAACTCGAGGCGAAGGACGAGGCAAAGCCGTCATTGCAATTCACCGTTCTCGAAGACGACTATCAGTGGAACAATGACATCGAGAAGGCACGCACCACTCTTGCCCGGGAGATTCCGCCAGGCACGTCCTTCTGGAGCGCGCTCGACGTCCTTGAAGAGGCTGGCGCGCATTGCACGGGCGATCGGCAAGATCCGAGATCGCGCGTTGTGTCTATTCCGACTGGATGATGGTGCATGACTACTACCGAGCCAATTTTTACTGGACGGCGGTCGTCCGCCTCGACGATGGCAAGGTGGGGAGCCTCACGCTCGATCGCACCGTCGAGGAGAAATGAGCGGGAACCGGGTTCGGCATCACCGAATTTGTACTGCGGTCTTCGGTCAGCGAATCCTGGAAGGCTGCGCGCACGCGCCAGCAGCAAACGTGGCAGCCCAGGTTCTGACGGCAGAGGAAATCACATCGCGTCTCAGTTGGTCCATCCCCCGCCAAGTGTGAGGAACAGCGTAATCTGATCGTCATTGATCGCCGCGCGCGCCTCGGCCGCCGCCTGATCCGCCGCGATCCGATCACGTTCAGCCTCGAGCGCGGGCAACGCGGCGATCTTGCCTCCACGCCGCAACCGGCCTATCCGCATCGCTGCTCGCATGGCATCTTCGGATGCACGATCCAGGCTTTCCTGCTGCTCAAGCCCAGCTTGATAATTGGTCAGCGCCGTCTCAACCTCTCGCAACGCCTTGATCACCGCGCCGTCAAACGCGGCGAGGTCGCCGCGACTTTGGGCCTCAGTTGCCACAATGCGGGCGCGAACGGCATGTCGGTTGAGCGTCCAACTGATCAGCGGCCCGAGACCAAAACGGTTGGTAAGCGGTGACAGGAAATCGGCGGCAGCCCCCGTGGAGCCGATCGATGCCCCCAGGCGGATGTCTGGATAGAGATCCGCCGTGGCGACGCCGATCCGCGCCGTCGCCGCGGCGAGCCGGCGCTCGGCCATGCGGATGTCGGGCCGACGCTTGAGCAGCGCGGCACCGTCGCCAACGGGGATCATGCGTGTCAGCGCAAGCGGGGCATGGCACGCCAACAGGCCGGGGTCCGCGTCGCTCGGCATGCGACCGGCCAGCGCTGTGGCACGGAAAAGGGCGTTGCGTTGGCGCGCCACCAATTGTGGGAGCCGGGCCTGGCTCGCTTCGAGCAACGCTTGTCGCCGGTCCAGTTCATAGGGTGCCGCGCGTCCATGCGACACCATGATCCGGGTTAATCGAACACTTTGCTCTAGGACAGCAATCGCACGACCCAACACATCGCGCTGATAGCCCGCGTTACAGATGTCGGCATAGGCGCGCGCCGTCTCGGCCGCGACGGTCACACGCACCAGATCGCGCGCCGCCACGGCAGCGTCGGCATCGGCACTTGCTGCCTCGATCCCGCGCTTTATTCCGCCGAACAGATCGAGATCATAGCTGGCCCCGATGCCCATATTGTAGATTTGCCGCGTCGGCGGCTTCACATGGCTCAACTCGGCTTCCGCCGAGCGCTGGGCCCAGCTTGTTTCGGCGTTCGCGCTGCCCTGAATTTCCCGGCCCGCATTGCGCTGGTCGAGCAAGGCCAGACTGCGTTCGAGATTGGCCTCGGCCACTCGCAGATCCGTATTGGCGGCGAATGCCTGTTCGATCAGCCGGTCGAGGGTCGGGTTCTCGTAGAGCCGCCACCAATGATCGGGCAGCGGTTCCTGCGTCGTGGCCGCGCCTATCGACTGAAACGCGCCTTGCGCCGCAGGTGCCTTCACCATCGCGGCGTCAGGCACATGATAATCGGGTCCGACCACCGTGCAGCCGCCAGGGCGGCTGCAGCCGCCAGCACCAGCGCGCGCCTTACCATGGCAGGCTCCGGTGCACGCTGCGCCCATCATCGCGCGGATGAACGACAACCGTGGCCGTCTGGCCCGGAATCATCCGTACATTAGGCGGTATTCTATCAATCGTGACACGCACGGGAATGCGCTGCGCGAGGCGAACCCAGGTGAAGGACGGGTTTACATTAGCCAGTTGCCCGTCGGTTCCGGCCCGCTCGCGATCCTCGACACCGCCCGCAATGCTCTGAACATGCCCCTCGATCTCGTCAGCAACGCCCATCAGGTAGATGCTTGCACGGTCGCCGACGCGGATCGCCGGCAATTTTGTTTCCTCAAAATAACCTTCCACCCGGAGCGAGTGGTCATAGACGAGCGCTAACGCGGCTTTGCCGGCCGTCAGATAGACCCCGGGCTGGAGCGACATGTTGGACACGGTCCCGTCCACCGGTGCACGCACGATGGTTCGTTCCAGATTGAAGCGGGCCAGGTCGCGCGCTGCCACCGCCTGACCAATCGTCGCCCGCAGTCCTTCGACCCGCGCCGTGCCTTGTTCGATCACTTCAGCGGCGATCACTTCGGGCATGGCCCGGTTGCGCCGATCCTCACGGACAGCTTGCGCGAGCGCGGTGCGCTGGCTTGCCACGTTGGCCTCGGCCTGTTCCAGCGCAAGCCGGTAGCGCGGACGGTCGATGATGAAGAGTATCTCGCCCTTTCGGACCTTCTGATTGTCGGCGACCTTCACCTCGGTGACGAGCCCACTGACATCGGCGGCCACCGGCACCATGTCCGCGCGCACCTTGCCATCACGCGTGACCGGCTCGACCTGATAGCGCAGCCACAGTGCATATATCCCCCCAGAACTACGAGTATGACAAGGAGCGTGGCGAGCGATCGCAGGAGATTTTGTCGGTGCAACATGTCAAGACGCGACCCATCGGTAGAGGAAACTATCGGCGAGCGCGCTCAGGCCCCACCACAGCAGAATGAAGAGAGCGAGCTCGAGCAGGCTTGGGTGCCAGAGCAGTCGATAGCCCGGCAGGCGCTGCAGGAGCCCGCGCACAATATAGACGAGCACCGCGGCCAGCACGCCCCAGGCGAGCGCCGCCGGCATATAAATGCCGAGCACATTTATCTCCTCGATCATGCGCTTTCCCCAGCTCTTGATGAAACGATATGGGGCGCAGCGGCAGTCGGGAAGAGATTGCAGCGCATCCCTACCAGCGCCCGCAAGGCAGGCCGGCGATGCTCATCGAGCGGCAGGCTGAGAAGCGCTTCCAAGGCCCGGTCGATCGGATCGAGCAAGCCGGGCGGCGGAGCATCCGCATTGCCATGGCGCCAGCGATCCCCATAAAACACCGCCAGCACGGCAAGTACCGCGCCCAGGCGGTGCCGCACGTTATGCGGGACATGAGACAGCGCCCGGCGGATCGGAATAATGTTGCGGCCGATCCTGAGGTCCGCCAGACCGTCAGCGGCACGGAGTCTATCGCCGGCGGGCGCCACCGCCATGCGTGCAGCCACCTGCCCGAGCCGATCGACCGCTCTTGCCGTCCAGCGGTCCGGACGGAACGGCCGACGAATGTCCGCAAGTAGGGCCAGTTCACCCCAGTTCGCGCGCAGGATACGCCGGGCGGTCCACAGGACATTGGCCGATCGGAACATGCGGGTGACGGCAAGCGTCGCTACAATTCCACCCAGCTGGGCCAACCCCGTGTTGATGAACAGTGCAAAATCCGCCTGAAAACGCGCGAGAAAGCCCATGGCGACAATGAAGCAGGAGAACATCGGCAATGCCTGCGGCGAACGTGCGGGATCGGCCTGGATATAGCCCATCCACAGCAAGGCTGGCGCCAGGGTGACGATCAGCATTTCATAGCCATCGACCCGGGGCAGGATCACGAAAAGATAGAGGGCCGCCAACGGAAAGGTCTTGAGCGTCGCCACGAGATAGCGACCGATCACCGGCGCGGGATCGTCCTGTGCGGCAAAAGAACAGGTAATGAGCGCGGCAAAGGCCGCGGTCGCCGATCCATTAGGCCAGGCGAGCAGGATCCAGACGGCGCAATAGAGCCCGATTGCCGTGGCGGTCGCCAGGCCCGCGAGCGCAGCGACGCCATGATCGCGGGCAAGCGAAAAGGATTCTGCGGCAAGAATTTTAGCGCTGGGCCGACCCGGTGACCCGATCCTGTCCGCCAGCCTTCGAACTCGCGGCCAATGCGGTCAGGAACTCGGCGATGCGGATGCAGGCGCTCGCGGTCAGCAGGTCGTTCCAGTCGCCGCGCGCCTCAGCGGCAGCCGCCAGCGCCTCGCACCGCCGCACCAGCGATCCCACCCGGTGCAGCTCGCTTTGCTCATCATCCAGCCAGTCGGTGACGTCGGCCAGCAAAGCTTCGAGCTCCGGGGGGAGATCGCCAGCTTCGCGAAGGCGGTCGAGCCGGTTCGCCGCAGCCGAGGCAAGTGGCAGGACGGTGGCGAGCTGCTGTTGCAAGGCCGTAACCCGTCGCCGGGTCGCGGGAGCCCAGCGCTGATCGAACGGCAAATGGACCGCGATCATGCCGAGTTCGGTGACGTCCGCCGCCAGTGCGCGGCGATGCGCGTCCTCGAGACGGGTATGTTGACTGCCAAGCGCCTCTGCGGTCCAGCGGCGGGCGTGACCCAAAAAAGATTGGACACGGGCGCGAATAGCCGGCGTCGCACTCCAGGGTTGGAGCAGCGCATGAACCGCCGTCACGCACAGGATAGCAACCGTCATCTCCTGCACCCTCGCGGCCGTGGTTTCGAAAATATTCCCCGGATCATCGAGATACGGAAAGCTGATCACCGCTGAGCTGAACGCCGCCATCTGGAACAGGAAAGCACGCGGGGTGCGATCAAGAACCGCAAGATAGATGCAGAAACCTGTCCAGGCCGCGAGGCACAAGACCAGAAGTTCGGGCGAGTTCTGCAAGTTGGGAACGAGCAGGATCGTGACAGCGGCACCGGTTAGTATGCCGCCCAGACGGTAGAGAACCTTGGGCCGAAAGGCACCGGCCATGGGTTGAGCGGTAACGTATACCGTCAACATAGCCCACCAGGGCGCGGCAAACTGGCTGAGAAGGCTATGGCCAACGTAGCGGCTGCCGCCAGCAAGCTGCTGAGCGAGAAGAGCAGCTTCTGGGGGTCAACCACCAAGGGAGAGGCTGGCAGGCGTTTCCCGCCTGCAAACGCAACAAGCATCACTGACAACCATGACAAACGGGATTGTCACGATCGACAGCGACCGTGGTCATTACCTCCCATGGATATGAGAAAGCTCTTTAACCGAGCCAGCGCCCTAAACCGTAAATCAAAATATTAATGGATAAGCGCAAATATTTTGCGTTTAATTCTTTCTTGTGGACGCGCGCGAATTGGTGCCCTGGTCTGTCTTGTTCGAACCATCAGACATGTCCTGCCCTTTGCCCGACACAAAGAATGCGGCGATCGGTACGGCGAGGAAAATCAGCAGCATAGTCTGCTCCTCACTGAGGAGGCGATATTCGCTGAGGCAATAGAGAGCAAAGGCGAGCCCAGCGAACAGAAGCGTCCACAGAGCCCGCGACCATGTAAAAACGGCCTGTGTAGCAGGGTCGCCCGACATAAACCTCTTCATGCGGCATCCTCTCCTGTCGATGCTCGCTCGCAACCAGCTATCTTCATGGTTTGATAGAAGCAGGGTGAAAGAATGCGCACTGCGTCGCAAACGAATGTTTTTGCAGGTTAAGCGCAAAAACTCTGAGGTCGCGCAAACGGGGCATCAGCATAGCACGCAGGGGCGTTCGCAAAGCGAGAGTAGGAAGCGCCTATTCGTCCGCTATCAACTGAGGAGTTGGCGCTTTCAAAGCCGCTTCGATCAGGCGACGCACCTTCCCTCGGCGTGCTACGTCCGAACCCCCAGCTGCAGCGGCTTCACGCCGGGCTCGTCGAACGAAACTGCGCATTTCAGCAAAGCTCGGCCGTCTATTCTGGCCTAGAACCGCGATGAGGGCAGGATAGATCCAGATCTGCGTTGCCATCAGTGCTTTCCTTTAGAGAGGGCGGAGCGGCCCGGCTTGGTATCGCGCGAAGATCCTCCATCCCGTTCTTCCCGGCCTACCAGATAGAGCAGGCCTGCCCCAACCAGAGCGAACACGGTGGCCATCTTCACGAACTCACTTTGCCCTAACGCAGCCAGCCAGGTGCCACCGACTATGATGAGCAGAAAAGCCGCGCCCCAGCGCGGATGATGAACGCGGGTGGCCAGCCACCAAGCCAGACAGGACAGCGATATCGCGACCAGCAAGCTGCCCAACGTCAGGCCGACAGCCGTGACCAGGATTTGCAACATCGGCATATCTGCCTCCATCGACATCCCCTCCGCGCCCTTCGTTCCAATATATCGTGTTGCGATATATTTACAAGGACCCCGCTCATCACTTCCAGCATTCAAGGCACGATGGTCTGGTTAATATATGGTGCGCGCGCCCGGTGCCGAACTACCGTCCAAACCAGAGGAAGGAACTGCCTTCATTCCGTGGCGAATTGGGGATGCCGCAGCGCCCAAATCGGTACTCGCCCATCTGTCGCGGACTGATAGACGTCAGGGTAGCGGCTCAGCGCAGCATCGACGGCACCCGGATGAAAGGGGGCGTCGGGCTCGAAGCTGTCGAAGCCGCAACGCCGCATAAAGAATACGAGATCAATGAGCACGTCACCGATCGCGCGGATTTCGCCTGTGTAGCCCGCCTCGCGCAATATGCTTGCGCTGGAAAAACCACGCCCGTCGCGAAACCGCGGAAAGTCGATCTCGACGAGCCGCACGCGGCCAAGTTCGGGTAACAAGGCGCGGACATCATCGCCCGCCTCGAGAAGCACTGAGGTTGCGTCCTTCTGATTGAGAAACGCATCCAGGGAAACTCCCGGCTCATCCGGTGCCGGATCGTCCCGGAAGCGTAACGGATCACCCATAAATAGCCTCCTTGAACGGATCCATGCCAACGCGGCGATAGCAATCGAGAAAGCGTTCACCTGGCTCGCGAATCTCACGATAGCGTTCGATCGTGCGTTCGACGGCATCGACGATCCCGGTCTCGTCGAAGCCCGGCCCGGTGATCTTGGCCTGCGAAACGTCCTCGGCCCCGGACCCGCCAAGCAGCAACTGGTAGTTCTCTGTGCCCTTACGATCGACACCAAGGATACCGATATGGGCCGCGTGGTGATGACCGCAGGCGTTGATGCAGCCCGAAATCTTGATCTTGAGTTCGCCGAGGTCGAGCTGACGATCGAGATCGGCAAAGCGCTCTGCGATCTGTTGGGCGACGGGTATCGAACGCGCGTTGGCCAGGCTGCAATAATCGAGTCCGGGACAAGCGATGATGTCCGTGACGAGGCCGAGATTGACGCTTGCCAGCCCCGCCGCGTCCAGCGCCTGCCAGACCGCATGAAGATCCCGCTTGCGCACATGGGGCAGCACGAGATTCTGGACATGCGTCGAGCGCAGGTCATCGAAGCTGTAGCGTTCGGCAAGGTCGGCCACGAGCTCCATCTGCTCGGCTGAAATGTCGCCGGTTATACCCCCGTCGGGTTTGAGGCTGATATTGACGATGGCATAACCGGGCGCCTTATGTGCGGCGACCTGGCGATCGACCCATAGCGCGAAGTCGGGATCGGAGCGGTCGAGCTCCTCGGAAAGCCCGGTCTCGAACGGCGGCGGGTCAAAATGGGCGGCAATCCTGTCATACTCGGCCTGCGGAAAATCCCGGCCCAGCGTCAGGATGTGCTCGAACTCCATCTCCACCTGACGGCGGAACTCTTCTTCCCCCAGTTCATGAACAAGGATCTTCATCCTCTGCTTGTGGATGTTGTCGCGCCGCGCATGCCGGTTCCACACCCGCAGGATCGCCTGGATATAGGAAAAGATCTGGCCTGCCGGACAGAACGTCCTGATCGGGAAAGCGATAATCGGCGTGCGCCCCATACCGCCGCCAGCATAGACCTCGAACCCCTGCTCACCGCTCTCGTTCTTGATGATGCGCAGTGCACAGTCGTGCCAGCGCAGCGCGGCACGGTCTTCCTGCGCGGCGATCACTGCGATCTTGAACTTGCGCGGCAGATAACTGAATTCTGGATGGAACGTCGTGGCCTGGCGGATCAGTTCGGCCCAGGGCCGCGGATCGCATATCTCGTCGGGAGCAGCTCCAGCATAATGATCCGCCGACAGGTTGCGAATGCTCTCGCCGCTCGTCTGGATGGCGTGCATTTCCACCGTCGCGAGCTCAGCGAGGATGTCGGGCGCATCCGCCAGTTTGATCCAGTTATATTGGATGTTCTGTCGTGTCGTGAAATGACCGTAGCCTCGGTCATATTTGCGCGCGATATGCGCCAGCTTGCGCATTTGCCGCGAATTGAGCGTGCCGTAAGGCACCGCTACGCGCAGCATATAAGCGTGCAGTTGCAGGTAGAGCCCATTCTTGAGCCGCAGAGGCTTGAACTGGTCTTCGCTGAGATGGCCTTCGATCCGACGGCGCGTCTGGTCGCGAAACTCTTCGACCCGGGCATCGACCATGGCCTGATCATACTCGTCGTATTTGTACATATCAGCCTCTCACGCCCAAGGGGACATCAGGATGGCATCACGAGCACTCATGCACAAAATGACTTTTAATGCAGCGATCCATCAAAATAATTGCTCGATAAGGCCGGTCGCTGCAGGCCAACAACCATGGGCCGATCGTTGCAAGCCGGCTCGAGGGCGATCCCGGCCTTAACATGTCTGTGACATACAGGTATGGTGTTGCAGATTGGTTCTCGGGAGTTCTGCGTGCGGCTGACACGCTACACGGATTATTCACTGCGGGTCTTGATTCACCTGGCCCTTCACGAAGAGCGCCTGTGTTCGATCGGCGAAATCGCGCGGGCTTATGATGTCTCCCACAATCACCTGATGAAGGTCGTCAACGCCCTGGCGCACGACGGCTTCATCGAAACCGTTCGCGGTCGCGCCGGCGGCATGCGTCTCGCCCGACCAGCGGATGAGATCACCGTCGGCGAGGTCGTCCGCCGCACCGAGGAAGGCTTCCAACTCGCAGATTGTTCCGGGTGTGCGCTGTCTCCCGCATGTGGACTGACCGGCGTGCTGGCGCAAGGCATGCAGGCGATGATGGCGGTATTCGATACCTACCGGATTTCCGATCTCCTGTCCGATCGTGAGGCCATGAAGCGGCTGATTAACCGCCAATCACCGCTCGGCGTCGGCATGGACTAAATGATACAGCTGCGGATTTCCGCGCAGGTCAATGCTCCGCTTCAAGATGCGCTGCGGCGCGATCGATGTTGACCCGATGGCTCTCGAGCATCTCGCGAAGATCGGCATGCAATGCCTCGTCACGAACCCTAGGGGTCAGAGATTCCAGTTTGCGAACCACCCAGGCTTGTCCGCGGTTGAGAAAGGCGAGCCTTTCAAGCGGATCAGGGATTGCCAACGCCTTCTTGTAAAAGGCGCCGGTCTTGCGTGAGGGCGCTGCGCCCAATCGCCTGATCTGCCTCGAGAGCATCGCGCACCAACGTGCTTCGTCGGCACGGACCGATCGCATCAGTTCGGCGTAGTCGGGATCGTTCGCCGACTTGGTGCTGGCGAGCGCGACGCGGGCGCCGGCCCGTTCGGCTTCCAGCAGTTGGTGGAGCGCCGCGAGGATCTCCTCGCGACCGGCAAAGCCCATGTAAATGTCATCGGCTTCGCTGGCGTAACAAACGGGCGAGGATGGTTCGTTCACGGTCATGCTGTAATCGCCGCGGCCGCCTTGAGGCCGGCACGAATGCGGTCCATCACGCCCGGGTCGGCCTTTGTGCTGTGGACGACATAGGCCGAGTACGAAAATTCAGGACTTCCGGGGACGAGAGCGAGGCGGCCTTCCTCGAGATAGGAGCGGATGAAGCCTTTGCGAAAATAGCCGCTACCCCCTGTCGCCAGGATATAATCGAGCGCGAGCGGACCATAGCTTATCGAAACGACGGCGTTAGGCTGATCCGGGAAAGCGGCGTGATAGCTCCCGGCAAACTCCTCACCCCAATCGATCTGAACATGATCTTCCGGTGCGAGAGGGCTGCTGGTTGGCGTGGTCCGCACCAGGACCAACTTTTCCTCGAACAAGAGTTCGGCGATGATCCCCGGACGGCTCGGCGCGGCATAGAGCACCGCCATATCGAGTGAGCCATCCTGGACCTGCTCCATCAGGCGTTCGGATGTGTCGATATGGGTGCTTACCGCGATTTCCGGACATTCCCGACGCATCCAGAGCAGCCAGTGCCGCAGCAAGGGACTCCACAGACTGAGCTCGGCGCCGACCGTTACCACGGTCTCCCGTCCCGGCGGGAGCGCGACGGCGCGGCGCGCCCGATCCCAGACCTGCACCATGGTGGTTGCAAAGCGCAGAAACTGCTCGCCCGCCGGTGTCAGCTTCGCACCTGCCTTGTTGCGGATGAATACTGGCCGATCGAGCAGGTCCTCAAGCACCCGGATGCGGGCACTGACTGCGGTCTGCGTGAGGTGAAGGTTCGACGCAGCGTTCACAAAACTGCCGGTTTTGACGACTTCCAAGAATGTGCGCGCAACATTGATATCCATAAGCCATCATCCTTGCGCTCAATGCGCAATAATATTCATTTGCTTGCTTCATGGTAGCGGGCCGATGATGGGATCACAAGGCAAGACCCGTGTGATCGACCCTGGACAGGCACCAACAACCATAAGGCGTCCAACGGTTTGGGCGAACTTTCAGATGAAACCTTTAGGCCGCTTCACGCCCGAACCGCCGCCGCCGCGGGCCGAAATCTGGAAAGTCAGCATAGCGCTGGCGTTGCTGGTTTTAGGGATAGGCATAGCACTTTTCAGTTTTTACGACGCTGGTGCGATCAGTGACGATGTCTTCGTTGCCGTGGTGGTCTTCGTGATCGCGGTTTGTATCGGTGTGATCCTCTCTCTCGATTGGGAACAAACGGCACATCGCCGAGTGCGTCAGCCCTGGCAGGAAGTGCCCCCTCCGTTTGACTTCATTGCGCTGTGGTCATCTGAAGACCGACAGCCGTCGGGTGAAGATGCCCCTAATCTTCAGGAAACCTGCCGCCGCAAACCGCCTCCCTCGTCACGGACAAAGCTGCCGTGAAGGCTGACAACGATGATGACCGACAAGCGCGTGGACCAGAGCGCCCGCCCTCCATGTCCGGGCTCTATCTGATTTTCGCCGCAAGCATCGCCTTCGTCTCGATCCGCCATTTTGTCGATTTGCTCCGCCAAAACGGCTTCGTCGCCGAAGGGGACGGCAATGGGATAGTGCTGTTCGCCATGCCGATAGCCCTCCTCGTGATCGTGGGGCTCGGACCGGGAACCCGGCGCTAATTTATATCCAATATCTTTGCTGATAAATAATAATAACATTCGTTTGTATGATGCTTCGTCCATCTCCACATCAGATCTGCGATATGAAGGAGTTCCCATGGCCATTCAGCTCGGGCAGATCGCCCCCGATTTCGAGCAGGACAGCACGCACGGTCGCATCAGCTTCCACGATTGGCTCGGCGGAAGCTGGGGTGTCCTGTTCAGCCATCCCAAGAATTTTACGCCGGTCTGCACGACGGAACTGGGCGAGGTTGCCAAGCTCCGGTCCGAATGGGACAAACGCAACGTCAAACCCATTGGCCTCTCGGTGGATCCGGTCGAAGCCCATCACAAATGGGAGCTCGACATTCACGAAACCCAAGGGACGAAACTCGACTTCCCGATGATCGCGGATGCCAACACCAAGGTGTCGGCGCTCTACGACATGATCCACCCCGAGAGCGACCCGACGGTCACTGTCCGTTCCGTCTTCGTCATCGATCCGTCACGCAAGGTGCGGCTGATCCTGACCTACCCGCCTTCGACCGGTCGGAATTTTGCCGAGATTCTCCGTGCCATCGACAGCCTTCAACTTACAGATGCCCGTAGCATCGCAACGCCCGTCAACTGGGAACCTGGCGAGCCGGTCGTCATATCGCCGAAGCTGTCGGACGAGGAGGCATCCCGGCAGTTCCCACAAGGCTACAAGACACTGAAGCCCTACCTTCGGGTCGTCGATCTGCAGGCTCCCGGGCAATGAGGCAATTGGAGGAGAGTGGAAAAAGACAGACCGCCGCCGACGGAGCAGACGACGGCGGCCTCTCCGACCTGTTGGCCCGCAACCGCGTATGGGCTGACGCCAAAACCCTGATCGATCCCGGATTCTTTAAACGGCTCGTAGGCCAGCAGCGGCCACGCTACTTCTGGATCGGCTGTTCGGACAGCCGGGTGCCGGCCACCGAAATCGTCGATCTCGATCCCGGCGAGATGTTTGTTCATCGCAACGTCGCCAATCTCGCCACGCCGAGCGATCCTAACTTCGCCGCCGCCTTGGAGTTCGCGGTCGATGTTTTGAAGGTCGAGCACATCATCGTCGTGGGCCATTACGGGTGCGGCGGGATTCAAGCGGCAATGGCACCGGACAGGGACGACGCGATCGGGCTTTGGCTCGCACCGGTGCGTGAGCTCTATCAAACAGTCTGCTGCACCCCGGATACCAATGCAGACCGTTTGTGCGAACATAATATCCGCGCCCAGGTGAAAGCACTCGCAGCCAACCCATTGGTTCTTCGGGCCTGGGCGCGGCACGCTGCGCTAACGCTTCACGGTTGGGTCTACGCCATTGGAGACGGCCTTCTCCAACCGGTCTGCTCACCCGTCAGCCGCCACCCCGATGAGGCAGTTCCCAAACTCCGGATTGCAGGCGCGTCATGATCGCCGTGCGCGCCCTGTGCCGCGTGAGGGCGATTGGCCATGACGACAGCCTCGTCGACGCCATCTCCGCCTGCAAGGGCGCGAGTGAACCCGATCGCGACATTGATGCACGGATTGCGCTGGCCGTATTTCCGGCACTGCGCAGCTTGACCGTTATTGCTCCTGGAGTCTGGCTGCAGGACGACGGCCACCACGTTCGGGCACTGCTCTACACGGCGACTTGCCGCGCTGCCGCTATGTTGGTGCCATCCGGCTATTGGATCGAAGCCGGCCCCCAGGGAACCACCGTGGTGGGCGAGCTTGGCCAATGGACAGCCCATCACCCGGTTGAGGCAATCGCCCTGTGCATGGCCGCGCTCGATGCGCGAAGGGCGGAGCTGTCCTATGCACATTGACCGTTCTCACCAAAGACCATTGCAGCGCCCTGTGCGGCTGCATCAGCAATGGTCCCGGAGCGCTCATCATCAGGGCCTTCCTACCGACTTATCTGCGCCGGATGGTGCCGCATCATCACGCCTCGGCCGAAACGATTTCCGGCGCTATTTCTGCTCAAGGAGACAAGCGATGGCTGATCAAAGCCGCAATGCTGTAATAGCTCAATCCGACCTTGAGAGGCTCGTCTTCGAATTGCCTCCCCTGCCCTGTGGGACCAAGGATCTCGAGCCTGTCCTCTCGGCGGAAACACTGGAGATCCACCACGGCAAACATCACGCACGCTACGTGGAAACGCTCAATCGGCTGCTGGCCGAGCAGAATTTCTCGGCCCACACGCTCGAGGAAATCATCCGTATAGCGCACGGCAGCGGCGCGAAGGGCGTCTTCAACAATGCAGCCCAGGCATGGAACCATAGCTTCTTTTGGGAGAGCATGGCGCCGAAAACGGTTAAACCTGCCGGGCTGCTCGCCAGCGCCATTTCGTCCGAATTCGGGAGTCTCGAAACGCTCAGACAGCGTTTTTCCGCTGAAGGAACGGGCCATTTCGGATCGGGTTGGGTCTGGCTCATCGCGAAGCGCGACAAGCTCGAGGTGATCTCTACCCACGACGCGGGTAGCCCAATCCTTGAGGAAGGGGTGACGCCGCTGCTTGCTTGCGATGTGTGGGAGCATGCCTACTACATCGATTACCGCCAGGATCGCGCGGGCTGGATCACGTCCTGGTGGAACAGGCTCGCAAATTGGAGCTTCGCCGAAACGCAGTTTGACGCAGCGATCGGCCAGGGCAAGCCGTGGCGCTATCCACCATCACAGACCGCCCGTTGAATAAGGAGGAGAAGTAAATGCTCGTTGACGTTTTGGCTGGCGATAGCAGTTCCCCAGCAGCCCGGGGCAGTTTTCACTTCGCGCGGTCACCCCAGGCAGGCGAAGAGATCGAGATCGACGGAACGGTCGTCGTCGTGACGCGGGCCTGGCATCGGCCCAGCATCTATTACCAGGGTGCCAAGTTCGCGATTCTCGTCGAGGAACCTGTCGCTGACGCCCAAGTGCGTCCAGAAGTCCGAGATCACGCCGACATGGCGGTTTGAGTAGACGCGGAGAAGGGCGATGTCGCCCTTCTCCGCGCTCAGTCAGGCGGCGAGCAATTCGTCCGCCGGACCGAAGAATTCGTAATGAATGCGGTCGGATGGGACGCCAGCCAGCGACAAGGTCGAGACGGCGTGCCGCAGAAACGGGCGTGGTCCGCAGATATAGTAATCGGCCTCACCTACAGGCGTGTTGGCGACCAGCCATTCATCGGTAATGATGCCGGCGACGTCATAATCCCGTCCTGCGACTTCATCTTCGAGCGGGGTCTGATGAAAATCGGTGACGGTGATTGACTTGCCCCGCCCAGCGACAGCGCGAACATGATCACGCATTGCGTGGGTATCGCGGTCATGAGTTCCGTGGACATAGTGCACGGGAACTCCCGCCTCGCCCTCAGCAAGCGTTTCGAGCATGGCCACCATCGGGGTCAGCCCCACGCCGCCCGACAGGAGGATCACCGGGCGTTCGACATGCGCTGCCAGGAAGAATTCGCCTGCAGGCGCGGCAACTTTGAGCACCGTGCCCGGCTTGGCTTCATCATGAAGCCAGCCTGACGCAAGACCAAGCGGCTCACGCTTGACCGAAATGCGATAGGTTTCGCCGTTGGGGGCTGCTGAAATCGAATAGTTGCGCTTGACTGGCGGATGTCCCGGAATTTCAAGCCAGAAGGTCAGATATTGCCCGGGCTTGTGCCGCATGACGGCCCCGCCATCAACGGGGCGCAGAACGAAGGAATTGATGACGCTGCTCTCACGCACGACGTCCTCGACGCGAAAATCGCGCCAGCCATTCCATCCGCCGGTCGCATCCTTCTGTTCTGAGTAGAACTCGCTGCTCGCGGGCGATCAGGATGTTGGCCAGGAACCAGTAGGCTTCGCCCCAGGCAGCGAGAATTTCATCGGTGGCCGCATCCCCCAGCACCGCCTTGATCGCCCCCAGGAGCGCCTCGGCAACGTGCGGATAATGTTCGGGCAGAATTTGCAGGCCAACATGCTTCTGCGCGATCCGCTCGACCGCCGGGGCAAGCGCACCGAGATTTTCGATGTTGCTCGCATAGGCGAGAATGGCGCCGGTCAGTGCCCGCGGCTGCGAACCGGCATCACCATGGTGCGATTGGTTGAAAAGGTCGCGAATGTTCGGGTTCTGGAACATCCGGGAATACATCTCGTTCACGATGTCGAGGCCATGCGCTTCGAGCGCGGGGACGGTCGCCTTGACGAGCGCAATGGTCTGATCGCTGAGGGGCTGCGTCATCAACTTCTCCTTTTTGAATGCGTTGAAAATCCCGGAATGTCAGAGCTTGGGAATGTGATCGTAAAAATCCACCTGCATCTTCATCGGCCCTGTCGGCGTTACGAAATGCGGTTGCTGAGGGAGAATCAAGCCAGGCTGGTCAGGCGTCAGGACGATCTCCGAAGGTGGCTCGAGGTAGGTTAGCCGGAGTTCGCCCTCGAAAACCCGGATCACGCCCCAAACACCAGCCTTCGTGTCATGTCGCGCGCGCAAGGCAGCCGGCAGAGTGTCCTGGTTGAACACCGGCGTGGAACGGTAAGGCAAGATTTCAGCCATGGGTTTGCCCTGGTCGCTCGATGGCATCCTTACGTTCCGCGTTGGCGACCGATGCAGCACTCCGTTCCTCCAGTTGGAAGAACATCGCCAGTTGCAGGCTCTCGGCGATGCGCCGCGCCTTCGCTTGTAGCGCCGCTGCCGCTTCGGGCGTCATCCTGTCATTGGTCGTTTGAACCCAGAGTGCGAGCCACCGCTCGAACAGCGCGGGCGTTATCCTGGCCTTATGCTTCAAATGGGCCGGCACCGGTTGCCCCTTGTATCGGCCACTGGTGAGCATGACGGAGGACCAGAACGCAGTCAGCTTCCCAAGATGCTCCGGCCAGTCATCGATCGCATCGTTGAAAATCGGCCCAAGCGCGGGGTCGGCGCGGACCCGCGCGTAAAATTCCTCCACCAAAGGAGTCAGCTCTTCTTCTCTGATTTTCGAGACACCGTCCACGACTCGCGCTCCAATCATGTATGTATAATACATCTATCATGATTGCGCATAAACGCAAGGCTAGCGCATATTTCCAGGTCGTCGGTCGCGGCGATGTACACAGCCTGAGAAACTGCTCAGCCCCGCTAGTTTAGCCTTGAATCCGAAACACGAAGGCATAGCATCAGCCAGCGACCCGAAGGAGTCTCGGTAAGACGTAGACACCTTTCCTTGCCCGCCCGTCAAAAGACGGGCGGGTTTTCTTTTCCGATTCCGTCGGACATTCGCTGGAACGCTAATCCGCGTGATCTGGCGCACTCGGAATTTTCAAACACCGTCACAAATACCTAATTGTGCGCAGCTCAAGATCTAATCACCCGATTTTCGCGATCAAGCGGCCGGCGGCACCCTGCTCTGCCGCCAGATTGCGATTATAGGCGAGCGGCATCCGGGGACTCTTCCAGCGTAGCGCATCCATGATCCCCGCCAGATCCTCGCCGCTCGCAAACAGATCCTGGTTCAAGCCCACCCGCGTCGAATGCGCGCTCACGCCCTTGAGCAACTGCGCCAGATCATCGGCGGTGAGGTCGCTCAGCGCGCCCTTGTCGAAGGCGCGCCGGATCATTGCCCGCCAGATCGGCCCGATCGAACCCGGGTGCAACGCCCCCTCTCCCACATCATATTCGGTGCGCGCCGGCACCGCCGACTTCGGCAACGTCTTGCGCAGATCCCAGCTTTCGCGGCCAGAAATCGTCTCGATCCGCCGCCCCTTGACCGCGGCCCGCGCCTTGTAGCGGCGCACCTGCACCCGGCGAAACAGCGGTCCCTCCTCGATGTCGGCAGCCGCAGTCCAGGCGGCGATCGCCCGCACCGAGCGCGGGCTGAGGAACGCGGTCGCGCCCTTTCCCTCCTGATCGCCCTTGCTGCGCGAAATCGTCAGCAGCCGCGCCTCGGGATCGATGGCGTCCACAATGTGCTCGACCTCGACCGCGACCAGCTCGGAGGCGCGCAAGCCCGTGTCGTAGGCGACCGACAGCAAAGCCCGATCCCTGAGCCCCGGCAAATCATCCGCGCAGGCCTCAAGCAGCCCCCGCACATTAAGCCCCCGGGGTGCGTCCCGCTCGACATTGCGCACCGGCCCCTTGAACCGCAGCGGCCGCGCCTGGGCTTGCGTGCTGCCCTTCTCCCGGCGGATCGCGCGGAGCCGCAGTTTGACCAGCTCGGCCTGGGTGGGATCCTTGATGTCGAGCAGCTGGTGGATCTTGGCGATCGACGCCTTGTAGCGACCGAGCGAGGCGGGTTTCGCCCCCTGCCCTGCCCGGGCATCGAGATAGTCGGCGACCGTCTCGGGAGTCGCCGGCAAGGTCACGCGCCCGTTTCGGCGGCACCAATGGTCGAACGCCTCGATGTCGCTGGCAAGCGCGCGCAGGGAATGCGGCGAGGATGCCGCCTGATAGGCGGCGATCAGCTCGGCGTTGATCGTGATTGGCGATCGGCAGTTCAGCTTGGTCACCTCCCAGGCGAGGTCGACGGCCTGTCGGCCTCGCCGGCTGCTGATGGGCGCTGGGAGGCTCATCTGGACAGCGCGACAATCTGGTCGAAGCTGTGCGGTTCGACCCCATAGATAGCCTCACGCGTCACGCGCCCATCAAAATCGCTCTGCCATGACCAGAATATCGTCTTTTCAGTGTCCAAATGCCCTGCCCTCCGCCGGGATGCACATACCCACCTTATAGAAAGGCGTCAAATCCGCTTATGCGATAACTGCAATTATCACATACTAGGATGTTAAATCCATGCTCATGCTAGACTGAAGTATGCACTTCAGGATATATAGTAGCCCAGTGCGACCTCTTCCGGACCTTTCAACGCCCATTTGGACGGCAAAGTTGGCCCAGCGGATCGAACGCGCTTCTGCGTCGATTGCCCGCCTTGACGCCCGTGTTGCCGTCAGCCCTGTCGCGAATGCATGGCGCCAACGCTCGGCCTGGGCAGGCTATGCGGCGTCCCTTCGGGGTCAAAGCGCCGAAATCGAAGAAATTGACATTTTCGCTCGCGAATGCGGTGTCTCTATCCCTGGTCGGATCAGTCCGCCGTCCATGTCAGAAGACGGTGGGGACCTGACGCGGTGGCAGGCCGATCTGAGGGATCGCTCCATTCACCACTGGCGAGATGACGTGGCCTATTCGACAGCCACGCCGGACGATTGGCGCAACCGCCCTGCCCTCCTGCGTGCGCTCGAGATGCTCGGTCGCCATGCTCGCGCGGACCGCTCAATCACAAGTTGGCTGAACTTGCCCCGGCTACTTCATTCGATGGAGGTAACGGCCACCCCCCTCCCCTGCCTCGCCATCGCTGACAAAGCGCTTCGACTGACGCCGCGGGACAGTGAGGCCATCGTCGCGCGCTTTCTTCGCCAGATTGCTGATGTCGCCGCAACGGGCCTCCAACGGCTGGATGCCATGGAGGAACATCGCCTTCGCGCCGCGGCCGTAGCGGGCAACATCCTTCGCCCTGGCAAGCTTCTCCCACTTCTCGCGCTCTTGCAGCTTCGACCGGTTACGAGTCCGCGGGTTGTGGCTCAGCAGCTCGAGTTGAGCATATCGGGAGCCGGGAAACTTCTGGCACGCGCCGCCGATGCCGGGTTGCTGGTGGAAATCAGCGGACGGCAGGCCTGGAGGACTTATCTCGTCACAGACCTTGCAGTAGCATTCGGCTTCGCGCGTCGTCCCGTTGGTCGACCTGTGGAGCCTCCCAAAGTGAGCGAGGCGCTCGATCCGTCACTGTCCCGCTTTGATGCCGAGATGGCTGAGCTCGACGCCATGCTCGCCCGCCTCGGTGTAGTTTCGGACGTCGGCGATGACACACGCGATGAGCAAACGTAGCCAATCTCCCCGAAGCGCGGCATGCGCCCAGGCCCATCGGTCTCGTGCAACCGAGTCAGAGAAGGCCTTCAATGGCCTTGAGCACTTCGGCGGGAGTCGCACCGGACTTGGCAGGCACCTTGATCGTGAGGCCCCCTCCCCTCACCTTCGTGTAGCGTAAGATCACCTTACCCCCCTTCCCCATCACTTCTTTCTCGCCGGCGGGCTTGGGGAGGGGTGCCGCCGTGGCTTTGACCAGACGCTTCGCGACTTCAGGCCCGCTTAGATTCAACCCCTCGCGTAAGCGCTGCTCCGCGATCCGATCGGCCTCGTCACGCATCTTGACAAAGGCTTGGGGATCGCCGGCAAGGGGCTTGATGTCCCGCGCGACCCGGACCGTGATGTCGTGCGTATCCGAAAATGCTTTGACCAGTTCCTCCGGCAAACGAGCGACGTCGAGCATCCGGCTGAGCCAAGACTTGGACAAGTTGAGATGCTCGGCCATCTGCGATTGCGACCCGTCATAAAACTCGGCAAGCGCGACGCTGTATTCCTTTGCGCGCTCCCAATCTGAGATGTCCTTGCGCGACCGGTTCTCGACGTCGGAGACGCGAAACGCTTCCTCATCGGTGACGTTCTGAATCGTGATCAGATAGTCATATTCGGGATGGTGATGGTCGCGCAGCCACCGCACTGTCCACCAGCGTCGGACCCCGGCAATGATCTCATATTCGTGGTCGGGATCATCCTTGAGGCGGCGAACGATCGCCGGGATCCTCTGCTTCTTGGCGGACAGGAACGAGTTCGATCAGGTCGCGGCAACTGTCCTCGGTCAAATGATCCAGATCGCGGTTGTGCATCCGCCACGGGCGGCATTTCGCGGGATCAATCCACTCGGTCCTGTCTGCCACAGACTTCCCGGTCGCCAAGCGCGCAAGGGTTTGGCTACGGCTTGCCATGATGCCTTCGGCCGGCGCCGATTTGTCGAGCGATTCCTCGTCGTCGAGTCCCTCTGTGAACATGGCGCCGAAGCCCTTGTTACCCTTGCTCATAGGCTCGCTCCTTCTTGGATTTGCGCCGGGATCAGACCATCCAAAATGCAGGAGTTGCCACGTGGCAACTCACCGGACGTTGGCCCGTTATAACGGGAAATATCTGATCGGCGGTGTTGCATCTCTGATGTCTCAATATCTTGTTTTTATTTGATTTAGTTCTCGGTTGCCACGTGGCAACCAACGTTTGCGCAATGGCTCACATCGGCACTCTGATGGCTTCCTCTGATGCACCGTTGCCACGTGGCAACTTCAGACTTGGTCCCCTGCCCTGCTGGCCCAAGTCCGCAGAACATCTTGTTCGATGTCGCGGCAAACCTCGTTCAAGTGCTTCATGCACCGGTTATAAACCTCGTGCGAGGTCACTGGTTTTTCGAGTTCAAACACCGTCTTCATCCGCGAGCTCGCATTGTCGATCTCCGCGCTGGTGACCATCACCGACTGCGTCATCGAGCCGCCGAAAACCTGCCGCATCATCGACAGGATTTCCCGATGCATCGACTTGGTCTCATCCACTCGGCTGCCCACCAGTCTAATAAAATTATAGGCGGGACGCCCCCGCCCCGCGAGCTTCTCAAGCTGCTTCATAGTCGTGCGAGTCATATCAATGAAGGAGACTGTCGATGCGAAATCGACGAGGCTGGGCGGCACCGGAATGACCATCGAATTCGCAGCCTGCAGAACGGCCATCGACACCATGCCGAGCGCGGGCGGCGGGTCCATGATCACGATGTCGTAGTCGTCGACCACCGTATCGATCGCTTCAGCAATCAAATCGATAATTTCCATGTTCTGGTTCTTCGCCATGTAACCGGCGATTTCATATTCCAGATTGTAAAGCCTCAAGTTCGACGGAATGAGGTCGAGGCCGTGGAAGTGTGTCTTGCGGATGATCTTGCGCACGCCGAGCAGCTCGGGGTTATGGAAGTGCCCGTAGAGCGTGTCATCCTCCTCAAGATCGACGTCGGGCCGATACCCAAACATCATCGTCGAGGACGCTTGGCTGTCGCAGTCGATGAAGAGCACCCGATAGCCATTGATCGCAAAGTGCTGCGCCAGATGCAGCGCAATCGTGGATTTCCCGACACCGCCTTTAAAGTTGCACACCGAGATGATCGCCGGCGTGTCGGTCGGCTCCCGCCAGGGGCGGGTGCCGAACACCTCACGCATATGGTCGAGTTCTTCCAAGGTATATTGCACCCTGTGGCCGGAGGCGGTGCGATCACGGCTTGGCAAGCGTCCGTCGCGCTCAGCTTCTCTTATCGCCGAGGCGGTGCGGCCGACGAGCGCCGCAGCTTTCGAGATCGGAAAAGTTGGGCCGCGTTTGCTGCCGGTCTCGGGATCGACCGCGCTATCGCGGATCCGCTTAAGGATCGTCAGCGCCTTTCGATGCAGGACGTCCAAGCCGCCCTCGATCAGGTCTTCCGGTTGAGCTAAGGTTGCATCAGTGGCCATATGGGTCCGCTTCTGTGGGTTTGATGAGCTTCAATAGCCGCGTTGGCAGTTTCGATCAACGAATTGGCCATCAAAGTTGCAAATCGACCGATGATCTCCGAGCCATTGGCCGATTCGCTAGTGCAGCGGCCAACGCAAAGGAGACCGCGACCGATGATCTCAGAGCGCTTCTGACTGGCGGCGTAGTTCGGCGCCTAAAAACGATGCATCGCGACCCACCTGTGGATAACTACCGATGATCACGGTACTTTCCGATGATCTCAGTGCGAGAAATAGATGATGTCGGTGCGGCTCGACCGATGATCTCGGAGCCCATACCTATACTTTAGAATCAACCTATAAAAATCCGATTCGCGAATCGCTTTGATTTTCAGATTTTGAAGAGGGAGGAGGTGAACAGAAGGCAAAACGGCACCGACATCATCGGTAAGTTTGCAAGTCTAGCGCCCCATTTCCCTCCCAAACTGCCAACGGGGTTGATTTACCTCACCAAACCTGTTGAAACCTGCCTATCACAGCCCCCGGCAGATTCGGGGGGAAGGGCAGACCATGAATGGGGATCAGCATAAGCCGCTAGGGCACCAGTACGCATTAGCCATGCTCACCGGCGGAGAAGAAGGCGTGCGTAGGCTCGCGACTTCCGCCGGCACCCAGCTGACCATCGACGCCTTTCTCCGCGTTCAGGACGAGGAGCCTGTACCAGCGTTCCTCCATTCCGCGCTCTGCGCAATGTCGCTGCCGACGAAGCGGCCCAAGGACGACACCCAGCCGATCGTTCGGGAAGACGGCAAATACGCGCTGGCTATCAATCCGAGGCCCGTGCTCCAAAACGTTGATGGCAAGTCGGTCATGCGTAGCCTCGGCGTGCCCTATGGCGCATATCCTCGCGTCGCCTTGATCTACCTCTTGTCGCAAGCCGTCATGAAGCAGTCGCGCGACGTTTATCTCGGCAGAAACTTCACCGAATGGATGCGTCGCCTGGGCTACCAAACCGTATCATATGGTCCACGCGGTACGGCAAACCTCATGCGGGAGCAGGTCGATCGGCTGCTGGCGTGCGAGTGGCAGATCCGCTGGGACGGGACCGAAGCTGAAGGCAATGCTTTTGCGGTGCGGGACGTCAAAATCTCGAACGAATATGCCGGGTCACTCGACAAGAATGGCTCTTTTGCGCGCGAAATCCGCATGTCGGAAGCGTTCTACAGCCATCTCATCGATCACGCGGTCCCGCTGAACGAGGTCGCGATCCGGGAGCTCAAGGGCACGCCGACGGCACTCGATCTTTACACCTATCTTGCCTATCGTTTGCCGCGGATTGGGTCCGACAAGGGCCAGGTGATTTCGTGGGACCAGCTCGCCAAACATCTCGGCAACGAGGCTGACAGCAAACGCTTTCGCCAAACCGTTCGTGAGACGATGCAGATCGTATCGGCGGTGTACCCGAATGCAAACGTTGACCTATCGGGTCGGAAAGTAGTTCTACACCCGTCGCCAGCGCCGATGGAGCGCAAGCTCGTGGGACCCCACCTACGGCTGATCGGCGCCGCTGCTGATAAAACGGCACTGAGATCATCGGTCAAAGGCCGTCGCGAACCCGCAGTAGCCGCTGCAAAGGACGCCGAACCTCTGCTCGGATTCCCATCGGGGTCTCTCAGCTTTGGCACTCGCGAATCAGTGTTTCGAGAAATCGGTCTCACAAAGGGAAAACCTTGGTCCGTCGATACGATGGCCGATGCGTTCCGCGCCGGATTTCCCGATATCAAGAGACCGCGTTCAGAAAAGGAGTGGCTTCGCGTCTGGGACGCTTTCGTCGTACGGTACGCTGAGCGGAGGGCGAGTCGGCCTGAGGATTGACCGATGATCTCCGAGCCGTTCAGGTTGAAAAGGCTCTTAGACGATTCTGTCTCATTTATCGGCAGGAGTAAGAACGGGAAAGGGCAGAACACCTGAGCATGAGGTGGATTCCGCCGCTCCCTCCTGTCAGCAAATTCAGCGTAAATCATTGTTTTATTGGCGCTAAAGTATCGGCGTTGTGCTGACAATCCTCCAAAGCGCATCGTATCACTTGGGGCAGCATCAAGAGTTGGGTCTGTGACGTGCCTTCCCCCTATCCAGGGGGATACCATGTATATCGCCTTTCGAGATAGCATGCGTGTCTCGCTCGCAGCTAGGATCCACTTTGCGACCAAAGGCGCGGCGTACCGACAGCAGCGGGATGACCGCTTTGTCGCCGACAGGTTGACGCAGTGAGGAGGCCGCATGATCAATTTTGCCAAATTCGAGATCATCGGACGGATCGGTGAAATCGATGCCAAGCCCAAGGTCACGAACATCTCGGTATGCGCGAACTATCGCCGCCGTGGAGAAGGCGATCAGTGGATCGAGGATAGCTACTGGAACCGAGTCGTCATTTTCAGCGACGGCCAGCGGAAATATATCGATGAGAAGGCCCAGGTTGGCGATCTCGTGCGGATTGCCGGACGGCTCCGTGACACCTCCTACGAGCGCGACGGCACCACCCACTATACGACCGACCGGATCGTCGAAGAGTTCGGTGTGCTCGCGGCAAAGGCGGCATAAATCGCAGGAGGCAGCGCCGATCGGCAAGAGGAGAGGGAGCATGCGCGGAGCGACCTTGGATTTCGATTGGAGTTTCGCCCATGCCCGCCACCATCGATGCAGCAGTCCGCGCCAAACAAATCGTCGAGAAGCCTGGGCGGACGCTGGTCTGGATCGCGCGGAGAGTGCCGCTGCCCCGCCCATGACGATCACTCCCCCAGCCTTTCGGTCCGCCTGGGCACCAAGGCGATCCTGTTCAAATGCTTCGCGGGATGCACATCGACCGATATCCTCAAGGCTCTGGATCGTCAGGGTTTGCACGATCGGGTGCCGGTTCACGTCGAACCACGCGCGCCGGCGCGCGATCTGAGCGGCTTGGCCAGGTCATTGTGGCAGCACAGCATCCCCATCGCCGGCACACCGGCTGAAACCTATCTTCATGCTCGGGGCCTTTACGCGCCAACGTCCGACCTTCGCTTCAACCCACAGACGATCATAGGGAAGGGGAAAGATCGGCGCAGTCTTCCCGCAATGATCGCCGCGGTGAGAAACGAGCTGGGCCTGGTCGCGGTCCACCGGACCTTCCTTGATCCCACAGACATTTTGCGGCGCCCCTTCCGCAAGCCCAAGCTGGCGCTGGGTCTGCTCGGGTCTGGCAGCGTGCGCTTTGGGGAGCCGGATGACGTTCTGGGCATTGCCGAGGGGATCGAAGATGCCTTGTCCGCCATCGACTGGTTCCAATTGCCGGTCTGGGCCGTGCTTGGTGCCGAGCGCTACGCTCATGTCGGCATACCGTCGCATGTGAAGCGCGTCATCGTGTTCGGCCAGCGGAACACGGCGGCGAAGATCTGCCTGAAGAGGGCAGGGGAGCACCTCAGCGCCAACGGGCGAAGGGTCGAGGAATGGCTCCCATCCGAGCATGACGATTGGAACGATGCTCTGCGCGATCGGCTTGCCCGCAACGCCGTTCCTCGCCCCGTGGTTCACACGCACTTCCACTGAAGAGAGGAGAGGAGGCCTCCGGCTTGTTGATCCGGTGATGGGCACCGGGCGATGCAATGGAGGCTTACAATGCGCACCTCAGCTGCTGCTCTCGAACTCGATTTTACCGAACCATCCATCACCGCGGCGAAGGCGATCCATGCCGTGCTGCACAAGGGCGATGGCCTGGACCGGCCTGGCTTGCTCCGGACGATGGAAACCGCCTATGGTTCAACCGCAGCCGATGGGCATTGGTCACTCCGCGACGCCTATGATGTGCTGGAGCTGGGCCAGGTCCTGCACCTCGCCACGCTTGACCTGCCGCAAGAGCCGGCTGAGTGCCTTGCGGCCCTGACCGCGCTCACCGCATCCCTGCCGACGCATACCGTGCGCAGCGAAGAACAGATCGCGCTCCAGCAATTTTCGACACCGGCCGCGATTGGCTATCTTGCCGCGCTCGCCGCTCGCATTACCGCCGCGGATACCGTCCTGGAACCCTCCGCCGGCACCGGGCTCCTCGCGGTATTCGCCGCCCGCGTTGGCGCCAAGCTTGTCCTCAACGAGATCGATCCCGCGCGTGCCGCTATGCTCGAGGCAGCATTTCCCACCGCACCGGTCAGTCGCCACGATGGCGAACTCATCCACGATCTGCTGCCGCTGTCGATCCGCCCGACCGCCGTGCTCATCAACCCGCCCTTTTCCCGCAGCATGGGCAGGCATGCCGACCCGCTTGCCGCGTTCCGTCATCTGCGCGCCGCTTTGAAGCGGCTTGGTGCCGGGGGGCGCTGCGCTGCTATCCTTCCCGATCGCGTGGACACATCAAGCCGCGCCTGGGCGAAGGCGACCGACGGTTGCGCGATCACGCTGCACGTCGAACTGCCCGCGAATGCCTATGCCAAACATGGCACCAGCCAGATCGTGAAGCTGATCGTTCTGGAAAAGGGCTCCCAGGACGACGTCGCCCTTATCCGGTGCAGCTCGCTCGCCGAGGTGCTCGCGACGATCAGCACATCGGCCACCAGCCTTACGGCAACCCCGCGATGCTCGCCAGTGCGCCTTGCACCAACCCTTGCGCGCGGATCCCTGCTCGGCGGTCTTTCGAGCAGGCCCCGGCTTTCGGCCCCGATCGCGAAGGCCGCCCCGTCTCTCGGCTCGCTCGATATCAGTTACGATGTCTTTGCCGAACCCGTACCGACTGGCGAGGCGGTCGGTGTCTACTTGCCGTACCGGCCGAGCCGCATCGCCATTCCCTGTGCATCCGCGCATCCGACTGCTCTGGTGGAATCGATCGCCATGGGCTCGATCACGGCACCGCGGCCCACTTACGTTCCCAAGCTGCCGACCCGCGTTGTCGCAGACCGGGTGCTATCCGACGCTCAGCTCGAAACGCTGATCTATGCCGGTGACGCCTTCGAGCGAGACATTTCTGGCCTCTTCAAGGCGGCCGAGGAAGGATTGTCGCTCGCGCCCGACCAGGACGGCCGACCTTACCGGACCGGATTCTTCCTTGGCGACGGCACGGGTGCCGGCAAGGGCCGTCAGGTTGCAGCCATCATCCTCGACCAGTGGCTGCGCGGGCGCCGCAAGCATATCTGGATATCCAAGACCGAGACGCTGCTTGAGGATGCCCGTCGCGACTGGACCGCGGTCGGGGGTCTCGCGCTCGACATCCAGCATCTCAACCAGTGGAAACTCGGCACGGCGATCGGCGCGGCCGAGGGCGTGCTATTCCTCACCTATGCGACGCTGCGCTCCAACCGCGGCGATAAGGGCACCCGTCTTCAGCAGATTCTCGACTGGGTCGGTGACGATTTCGACGGCATGATGGTGTTCGACGAGGCGCACGAAATGGCGGGTGTCGCCGGCGGCGAAGGCCGTTTCGGCACGAAGGACGGCTCCGATCAAGGTATCGCCGGCGTGCGCCTGCAAAATCTGCTGCCTCGCGCCCGCGTCCTCTACGTGTCCGCAACCGGCGCGTCGGACGTCAACAATCTCGCTTATGCCACCCGGCTTGGCCTGTGGGGTCCGACCACCGCCTTCGCCGATCGCCGCGCCTTCGTCGACAGTTTGCGTCGTGGCGGGATCGCGGCCATGGAATTGATCGCCCGCGACCTGAAGATGCAGGGCCTCTATGTCGCCAGGGCGCTCAGTTTCGCCGGCGTCGAATATGACATTCTCGAACATCGCCTTACGCCCGACCAGGTCGAGGTCTATGATGCCTATGCCGATGCGTGGGCGATTATCCATGCCAATTTGCGCACCGCGCTCGATGCCACCCGGGTGACGGACAGCTTCTCCAACGACACCTACAACAGCGGCGCCAAGGCCGCTGCACTGTCGATCTTCGAATCCACCAAGCAGCGTTTCTTCGGCCAGATCCTGATCGGCATGAAGCTGCCGTCGCTGATCCCGGCGATCCGTGCCGATCTGGCCCGGAGCGAGAGCGTCGTGATTCAGCTGGTCTCGACGTCCGAGGCGATGCTCAACCGGGCACTTGCCGCGCTGAATGCCGAGGATCGGGCGAATCTGGACATCGAGCTTTCACCCAAAGAGTTCGTCATGTCCTATCTCACGGCGGCCTTTCCCGTCCGACAGATGAAAACCTTCGTCGATGACACCGGCAAGACCCGCTCCGAGCCGATGTCCGACGAGGAGGGCCGTCCCATCTTCAGCCAGGAGGCGATCGAGATGCGCGACAATCTCGTCGAGCGGTTCTGCTCCCTGCCGATCGTGGGGTCCGCCCTTGATCATATCATCGGGCATTTCGGAAGCGACGCGGTCGCCGAGGTTACGGGACGCAGCCGGCGTATCGTCGTCGACGCGCATGGTCGCCAGCGTATCGAGAGCCGCTCGCCGCGAACAAACCTTACCGAGACCGACGCCTTCATGCGGAACAAGAAGAAGATCCTGATCTTCTCGGATGCAGGCGGCACTGGGCGCAGCTATCACGCCAGCCTCACCGCCGAGAACCAGTCGCGCCGCAACCATTATCTGCTTGAGCCCGGTTGGCGCGCTGACGCGGCCATCCAGGGTCTTGGCCGTACCCATCGCACCCATCAGGCAACTGCGCCGCTGTTCCGTCCGGTATCGACCGACTGCCGCGGCGAGCGGCGCTTCATCTCGACGATCGCCCGCCGCCTCGACAGCCTTGGCGCCCTGACACGGGGCCAGCGCCAGACGGGCGGCCAGGGTCTGTTCGACCCTCGGGACAATCTGGAAAGCGACTATGCCAAGGAATCCCTCGAGACATGGTTCCGTCTTTTGGCCGACGGCAAGCTGCGCTCGACCACGCTCGACGAATTCCAGACCCTCACCGGACTTGAGCTGGAGGGCGAAGGCGGCGGGCTGAAGGAGGAGCTGCCGCCCATTCAGCGCTGGCTCAATCGCATTCTCGCGCTGCGCATCGCGCTGCAGAATGCCGATCTTCGATGAATATCTCGGTCTGATTGAAGCCCGGATCGAGGCGGCGCGCGAAGCCGGCACGCTCGATCTTGGTGTCGAGAGCATCAATGCCGAACGCATCACGATCCTCGATCGCACGGTGATCCGGCGCGACGAGACGAGCGGCGCGGAAACCGAGATCCTGCGCCTCGAAACGGAGGAGCGCTACAAGCCGGTCCCGCTGGAGCGCGCGCTGCGGATCCTGGGCGACGACGCGCGTCCGATCGTCAATCGCAAGTCTGGCAGGGCGGCGATCCGGTGCAGCACCTATTCGCTTACCGACGACGATGGCGAGATCGTCCGCCGCTACGAGCTGGTGCGGCCGACCCGTTCCGAGCGGATGCGGCAAGATTTGCTGCTCGAAACGATGTGGGAGGAAACCAGCGAGGAGGAATTCTCGGCGTTGTGGCAGGCCGAGGTAGAGGAGATGCGGGACAAGACGCGCACCAGCACGCTCTATTTGGTCGCGGGGCTACTCCTGCCGGTTTGGGATCGCCTGCCCGACGATCATGTTCAGGTCTGGCGGCTGAACACCGATGACGGCCAGTCCTTCCTCGGCCGGATCGTCCCAGCACCGCTGGTATCGAAGTTCGCGGACGCCTTCGGGATCAGTGCCGCCATCACCGTGTCCGGCGACGATACCGCAAAGCATGTGATGACGACCGGCGAGATATCGTCCGTCGGAGCCTACCGGCTCAAGCGCAGCCTGGTCGCCGGCCAGCAGCGCCTGGAACTGCTCGATTGGCCGCACACGCGGCTTGCCGAACTCAAGGCGGCGGGCTGTTTTACCGACATCATCCAGCACAGGACGCGGATGTTCGTCCCCGTCGCGCAGGCCGCCGCCGTCATCGAGCGCATCACCGCCTGACGATCCAGGTCCTCTCTCCGCGCTCGGCGCAGGAGAGGGGAGGGAGCCTTCGGCTTTGTGGGCCTGATGAGCAGGCTCGCGTGACCGTCGAGGCGGCGCGCCAGTTCCAGATGGAGACGACCGATGATCCAGTCCGTGAAGGTCAAGAACCTCTCGCTGTCCAAGGACAATGTCCGCAAATCCAGCCGTGAGGCCGGTATCGACGCCCTCGCCGCCAGCATCGCAACGCAAGGCTTGTTGCAGAACCTCATCGTTACCCCGCTTAAGAAGGCGGGCCATTTCACCGTCAAGGCGGGCGGGCGCCGGCTGCGCGCACTCCAGAGCCTGATCGAACAGGGCCGTTTGCCCGTCGACCATGTCGTGCCCGTCCTCGTCCTTACCGACGACGACAACTCGGTCGAGGCCAGCCTCACCGAGAACTTCCAGCGCGTTCCGATGAACCCGGCGGATGAAAGCACCGCGTTCAACTTCCTCATCCAGAAGGGGATGACCGCCGAGGACGTTGCCAAGCGCCAGGGCGTCACCACCCAATTCGTTGAGCAGCGGGTGCGGCTTGCCGAACTTGCGCCGAGCGTGTTCCAGGCTCTAGCCGCCGGCGAAATCACCCTGGGTGTCGCCCAGGCCTATGCCGTGACGAGCGACATCGATCGTCAGGCGCGCGTCTTCGCACAGATGAGCACCTCCTATTACGGCGATCAGCCCGACAACATCCGGCGTGCGATCCTCAACGGCACGATCAAGGCGAACGATGCCAAGGCGCGGTTCGTCGGTCGTGACGCCTATGTCGCGGCAGGCGGCCGCATCGAGGGTGATCTCTTTGCAGCCGAGGGGGACGAGAACTGGATCGACGTCGATCTTCTCGAAGATCTTGCCGGCAAAAAGCTCGAGGCGGCCGCTGCCGAACTCGCGCAGGCGGAGGGCCTCGCGTTCGTGACGCCGATCGCGGCCACTCACGTGCCCTATGATCTCGAGCGTCAGCTTCATGAATTTCACGCGCCCGCGCGGCCTCTCAGCGACGAGGAAAGCGCGCGTGTCGAAGCCCTTTCGGCCGAAAATGACCAACTCGTCGAGCGGCTTGAGTGTGAACTGACCGACGGGACGCCGGAAGTCGAGGTCGCGAACGATCGCCTCGACGAGATCGAACGGGAGCTTGAAAGCATTGAGGATTCCCGTCGCGAGATCGATCCGGCGGTCCGGGCGCAGATCGGGACGTTCGTCTATATCGGTGGCGATGGCGAAGCCCGCGTTCACACCCGCATGTTCAGTGAGAAGCCCGTTGTCGATCCGAATGCTCCGCCCAAGGTGACGGGCGGTGCCAATAGTGACGACGGCGCCGACGACATTGATCATGGACCCAAGCTCAGTGCTACGTTGATCGACGAGCTGGCGACCCAGCGCCGGCAGATCCTCGTCGCCCATATCGCCAGCGATCCGGCGATGGCGCTGGACCTCACCATCTTCCTGATGGCGCAGAATGTCGTCTTCGAGCAGAATTACGTCCGCAATCACTCGACGCTCAAGTCCGGCGGCGCGCAATTCCCGATCTTCGGCTTCCGCGACGAAGGGTCGATGGCGTCGCAGACCATCGAGGATCAGCGCCAGCGTCTCGATACGAGTTGGGCCGGTTACAAGACCATGACCGAGCGTTTCGAAGCCTTTCGTGCGCTCGACGACGAGGCCCGCGGCAGTTGGGTGGCCTTCTCGATCGCACGCACGCTGGAACCGAGCCTGAACATTGCCGAGGGCGGACGGTCCAACGGGTTCCATGACCATCTTGGTCGCGCGCTCGACATTCAGGTCGAGCATTGGTGGCGCCCCACGGCCGAGAACTTCTTCGGCCGCGTCAAAAAGGAGGTCATGCTCGCCGCGCTCGAGGACATTGGCGGGCCGATCCTGCGCGGGCGCTACAAGGACGCCAAGAAGGGCGACCTTGCCGCAACCTGCGCCTCGCTCTGCAACGGGCAGGGGATCGTCGAGGCCGAAATCCGCGAAAAGGCAACGGCCTGGCTGCCTGATGCCATGCGCTTCGACGGCATCGAGCAGCCCGAGACCATCGCGCTGCGCTCGACGTTCATCGACGAGGCCGATGACGTCGATCCCGGCGATGATGGTGATGATGTCGATGATGAGTCGGACCTGGAGGATGCGCCGCACGACGGTCAGGAGGATTTGAGCGAGGCGGCCTGACGCCCGTCTGCACGGTTCGAGGCGACTGGGGGCGGCACTCTTCGCGGAGTGTCGCCCTTCCTTTTGTGCCCCGGCGGCAGGCTCTCTGAGGGGAGGGCGCCAGTCCGGGCTCGCCTCTACCAGATCAGGAGAATGACCGTGGCAAAGACCACCGATAAACCGTCGCCTGCCGACACCATCACCAACGCGATCATCGACAAACTCGAAGCGGGCGTACGCCCTTGGGTTAAACCGTGGCGGACCTGGCCTTGGCGGCCGTCCCCTTCGCGCGACCGGCGACCCGTATAAGGGCATCAACTGCTTCTGGCTGTGGCTCTGCGCAGAAGGCGCCGGCTACCATTCTCGCACCTGGATGACCTATAAGCAGGCACAGGCGCTGGGTGGCCAGGTCCGCGAAGGCGAGCGGTCGCAAATCGCCATTTTCTACAAATCCTACAGCAAGACGGTGGAGTCGCCCGTCACCGGCAACTCCACCGACGAAATGCGACGCGTGCTGCGATCCTACGCCGTCTTCAATGCCGATCAGATCGAGGGGCTGCCGGAGAAATTTTATCCATGCCCTCTCAGCGTGGTCGCCCCCGACGACGAGCTGCCGGCTCGCGCGCAGCGCTTCCTCGATGCCCTTCCGGCGAGGGTTCACCAGTGCGGCGATCGGGCCTTCTACGACCGTGTTGCCGACAGCATCACGATGCCGCCCGTCGCGTTGTTTTCCACCCGTGCCTATTTCGCTTCGACGTTAGCGCATGAGGCAGGGCATTGGACCGGCCATCCTGACCGGCTCAACCGAGAATTCGGCAGGAAATTCGGCGACAACGCCTATGCTTTCGAAGAGCTTTGCGCCGAGATGACATCCGCGCTGCTTGGCGCGGATCTTGGCCTCCCGACCGCCCATATCGACGATCATGCAGCGTATATCGGCTCGTGGCTCGCGGTGCTGCGCAAGGATCCCCGCGCCATCATGACGGCTGCGGCAAAAGCCGAAGCGGCCGCCGCCTTTCTGCTCCGCGCAACTGGCCTCGCCACGTCGGACGTCGCCCAGGAACAGATCCGTGAAGCAGCATGATTGCGGCGATCGCCCGCCCAGGGCCCGGCGGCTACCGCCGGTTCGACGCAGCGTTCAGCCGCGTAAGGACAGGGGAGGGGAGGGAGCCTTCGGCTTTTTGAGCGCGCCAGAGCGCTCAGAAGGAGGCTCCCATGCTCTACGATACGCTCTACCGCCACAATCAGGCCCTTTCCCCCGCCGGTCTGGACCATCTGCCGGCGGCGCTCCACGCCCTCAACGCCGCCGTCGACGATTGTCAGCGTGTAGGCAAGCCTGTCGCCGGCGACGCGGCAATCCTTCTTCTCATCCGCCATCTGGCAGACGTTGCCGAACGCGATACGCCCAGCGTGAACGCCCTTCGCCTCCGTTGCGAAGCGGATCGCCTGGCGGTCGCCGCCGCGCCAGCGCTACTCGACATCGCCGGGAAGAGCGTCGGCGGAAACGACCACGCCAAACGTACCTTCCACTATCAGGCGCGCCGCGCGCTTGCACGTCTCGCGACGGCTATCGGCCTCGACGCGGACGAGGCTCGTATCAACACCGTCATGGGTGCCGATCACGAAGACGGCACAACAGAGCTGCGTCACGCGGATCTCGCCGTTCGCGTGGTCCCGCGCGGCTTCCTCCCGGACAGCGAGGTATCGATCAGCCGGTGTCGTGACGGGCAGGAGGTTGGCAAGCCTCACCGCGCGCCGATCTCCGAGTTGCTCGACGTGGCCGCGTTCCAGCGCCGGCTTGCCGGCACGCCCGTCGATATCGGCGCTGTGCGCCTCGCGGCCGCCGCCTGAACCCCGAAATTGCAGGAGATCCCTCATGGGTTGGCTCTTCATGCGCGATATGGGTGGCTACGCCACTCCGCGCTCCTATCTCGACAACCAGTTCACCTATGCGCACGCGGATCATCGTCTCACGGTTCTCGCGTCTTCGATGGTCGGTTCGATCTATTACGCGGCGTGCGAACGGATCGAGGCGTCCGGCGCTCGGGCCGTCTTCGCCGTCGTGTGCTTGACCAGGCAAAGCACCGGCGCGCGCGACGGCTGCACGTTCGGCTACAAAGATATGACGGAAACGATGGGACCGTGCGAAAGCGACTGTCCCGCTGCAATTCTCGATGAATTGACCGAGACCGACAGCACCTACGCCTCCGAATGGCGCGCACGCTGTCGTGCCAACCTGGTTCGCCGCAAGCTCGAACGCGCGAAGCCGGCCCCGAAACCGGGCCAGACCATCGTCTTCGACGAGTCCATTCGTTTCAATGATGGCGAAGATCGCGACCGCTTCACGGTCATTGCCAATCCGAAGGGCAAGGCACCGCTCTTTCGCGATCCCACAACCGGCGCCGTGTGCCGGATCGCAAAGTTCAAGACGCGCGCATACCGGCTTATCAACCCGACCATCGTCCCGAAGGACTCGGCCGATGGTTGAGCGCGCGCCAGTGATCGCGGCCTGGGGCGCGGGCGTCGATTCCACCGCCATGATCATCGAACTCGTCGAACGAGGCGAGCCGATCGATATGGTGTTGTTCGCCGATAGCGGATCCGAGAAGATCGATACCTATGCGTTCATTCCGGTCTTTCGTCTTTGGATGGACCGTCACGATATCGCTTCCGAGATAGTCCGCTACGAACCGCGAAATCTCAAGCATTGGCTGCTCTATGATAGCTTGGGCACCAACATGCTGACCAACGCTACCCTGCCGTCCAAGGCATTCGGGCGGAGGTCGTGCTTGTTAGCCCGGTTTGAAAAAGTGTTGCGTTAGCTTTTTGGGCTGGCCGTACCGTTATTCAAGAGCTGGCGGAGGCCAGCCCAATCATCACGCCGCGACAGCGGCGTGTGATAGGTAAGACCGCGTATTCATCATCTTTACAACAGACCCCCCGGGGCAGCTGCGGCACCCAACCGCGACATCTGCTCATTTTGACCGATCAACGGTCTTCAGGCGCAGCAGGCGCTACCCTTACCCTCGGCCTGGATCGGTGGGCACGGCACGGTGCCATAGGAGCAGAATACGCAACAGTCGCCGGGTTTGGGCTTCAGCAGCGCGCTACAGGCTGTGCAGTCATAGAAGAACTGGCAGGCGTTGGTTGGCATCGTTTCGGTCGATTGATGGCTGCAGTGCGGACAGGTGAGTGTGGAGCGCAGTTCGATGGCGGCGTCAGACATATCGAAAGCCCAGCCAGAGCAACACGGCACCGACGAGAAGCCCGATGAGCGTGAGCATACGCATCGCCGCGGGCGTGCAAACTCCATCCGGTCCGCAACGGAAGGCCGCGATCTGCTGGCGGAGGAGCACTACCGCGCCCGCCAGCAGGCAAAGCGCGCCGATGTCGAGGAGCGATGTTCGGTATGGCGCCGCAACGACGGCGATGCCGCCGAGCCAGGCTGCGCCGATGCCGGCCGAGGCGAGCAGAAACGGCAATGCGCAACATGCAGCGACCCCGAAGGCCGCCGCGATCCCGCCCAGTGCAAGCGATACGGCGCCGATGCCGGTTGGTCGACGGGTTAACGGTCGGGACATGACAACTCCTTGCAGCGGGGCATGGACTCGTTCTAGCGTCTGTAGCAACTACAGACTCAAGCGGAATCTTCATGACCACGTTCACGGCGATCCCGATCGGTGAGCTCTCGCGCCGGACCGGCTGCAACATCGAAACCATCCGCTATTATGAGCGGATCGGCTTGCTGCCGCTGGCGGACCGTCGAGGCCGCTACCGTAGCTATGGCGGGGCCGATGTGCGCCGCCTTTCGTTCGTCCGCCGTGCCCGTGAGCTTGGCTTCCCGATCGAGGCGATCCGGACATTGCTTACGCTGGCCGAGGGTGGCGCACAATCGTGCCAGCAGGCGCACGACCTCGCGCAGGACCATCTGACGGAAGTGCTTGAAAAGGTCGCCGATCTCGAACGCATGGCAGCGGTGCTGACCGAGGCAGTACTGGCCTGTGAACGCGGCGACAATGTAGGCTGCCCGTTGCTCGAAACCCTCGCTGAAGTTGCTTTGTCGAACTGACAGTCAAGCGGTGCGGCATCGATCGCCAAGGCGACGCGCGATTTGCGAACTGGGCTAGACCCGGGCGGATTGCATTGCACGTATGAGCGTGCGGGCCTCACCGATTGGGAGGGCACCGCGTTCGATCCGGACGATCTCGATACGAGCGTTCCCCTGTACCTGGCCGATCATGAGGTTGCCTGGGGCCGGTTCGAGGCGATCGAGACTTTCTGTGTCGATCATGCCCTTGTCTTCGCCCGCTGGGCTGGCGGCGCTCCTGGGGCGTTCGGCCCGGAGCGGGTGGTCTTTGACGGCACGACCGTGCGGCGTTTCAGCGCCTCGGACGATGACGAGATCCTGATCTCGGCGGAAGCGGTGCGCGGTCTCGGCAGCTACGCGGCGGTGCTGTCGCATCTCGCAGCGGCGGAATTGGAGATACCCCCGTTCCGGATCGACGGCAGAGGCTGAGGGCAAAGCGAAACCGGTCTGTGTCGACACCTCCCCGCCAGAGGATGCCGCATATGGGCGCCCGCGAGGCGCTGGCAACCCGCGAACGGCGGGCCGAGTTGCCGTGTGCCACGGCTGCCCGCACCACCCCTTGTTCGCGAGTTTCCCTCGGCTGTGCCTCGGTGCCAGCCCCTCTTTTGCGAGCGCCCGGAGGATGCGCATCCGGCGGAGAGGCCGCCGGCACAGACAGAAAGACTCGCTATCATGTCCACATCGCTTGCAGCCGCACTCGCGGCACTGGAGCTAGGGCACCTCGAACCCCGCGCTGAAGACCTCAGTGGCATGGCGCCGCCACCAACCGAGGCGCTGGAGCAGACCGTCACCGCAATCTGGAGCGATCTCTTCACGACGATGGGAAACACCTCGCTGGAGCGCGACATCGAAGACCTGGGCTGGGCCTGGTGAACCTCTTCCACCGCGCCGCCGCCAAGAAACACGGGCTGGTCGATCGGTTGACCGACGACATCCGCCTTCTCCTCGCCGAACAGGACGGCTCCGAAATCAGCACGGCCAATCTTGAGGAGAAGATCGATCTCGCCAAGAAGGTCGAGGAATCCGCTGGTGCCTTCGAGATCATGCGCGATGTCGCCGCCGCCCACTATATCCGGGAGACCGGGAGATCGTGGGTGCCATCGTCCGGCAACCGCATCTCGCTCGGCGTCACCGCAGGGATCGTCGATGGCCATGCCTTCCTGCGAGCGCGCCGCGAGCGGGCTCTGAACGCCAACACCGCGCAGGGTACGCCCGTTGTGTTCGCCGGTGGCCGCCTCACCTTCGCCAACGACGAAGATATGAAGACGTTCGCCGATAACCTGCTGGCCACCCTCAACAAGGTTCGCGCCCATGTCGGCGACATGTATCTCGTACACGGCGGCGATATGAAAGGTATCGAGCGTCTTGCAGCGTCCTGGGCCGAGCAGAATGGCATCCAGCAGGTGCGGTTCGGTCTCGACCGGAAACTCGGGGATCGCGCGGGCTTCCGTCGCAACGAGCAGATGCTCTCGCTCAAGCCGCGGTTCGTGGTCGCCTTCCAGGGCAACGGCGTGACTGAGCGGCTTGTCATCGAAGCCAAGGCTCGGGGACTCCGGGTCGTTGATCGCCGCGGCCCATTGGGAAGCCCTCCTTCAGCTGCCCGTCGCGGTGCGGGCTGAAGCCGCGGGCCGCCGGTTTTTCGGCGGCCCCTTTTTTGTTCCGCTTACCGTCGTCCCCTCGAATTCCCGCAGGAGAGAGGGAAAGGCGCCGAGGCCCTTTTTGACGTCGATGAATAGCACTGGAACCCGTCGGCCGTTTTGGCGGCCGGGACGCGGTTCAGAGCCCATCAGCCATCCGCGTTGCCGACGCCGCGCCGGCTGTCGCCTTACCACGAACTAGAGAGAGATGATGATGCGCGATTTGCATGATGAGGAACTGCGCGCTCTGCTGGCGTTCCGGCAGCGTCACGGGCGCTGCTGGAAGGCCGCGCTGCTGCTACGCTGGTCGGCCGGCACCGACACCGATGAACCGGGTTCGGCGCATCTGCGCCATCTGCGCAATATCGCAGGACCGCGCTGGTTGATCGGGCTTCCTGCCGCAACGCTCGATGATGCCGCGCGCCATTTCGCCGGGATCGCCGATCCGGCGCTGGTCGCCACTTTCATGGCGAATGCTGTGGGATTTGCCCGCGGTGCGGAAGGTAGCGTGAAGATCGCCCCCGCGAGTGCCGCACATTCGCTGGCGATCGCGATCGAACTCGGCCTCAAAGCCTTTCTGATGAAGGCCGGCTATGCCGACGACTGGAACCGTGTCCATATTCGGCATGACCTCGAAAAGGCCCTGGCGCTTGCGATGGAGGCGGGCCTGTCGGGCCTGCCTCCGGAATTGCCGGAACTCGCAGCGATCCTTTCGCCGGCCTATCGCCGCCACCAGATCGACGCCTTGTTCCGGGCCGGAGCGTCACCCTTCGATGTGGCCGACGCCTCTCACTGCGTCGACCGTCTCCTTGCCGTGATCAGGGTGCAGATCGCGTGACGGCGCACCACTGCCTCATCCTGTGCGGGGTTCGAAAGGGCGCTCGCCAATCCCATGAAGCCGGGGATGGGTGGGCCTGCGGCGTACCGTGCGTCAGACGGCCATTATGTCTGTTGCCTTGAGCGTTGCCGTCGCTTCGCTGCGGACGATAGTCCAAGTTGGGGAAAGCGCTGACGGCCTGTTGTGGGGTCTCTGCCTGGCGGGGACATGCCGCGGCGATAGGGCAAGGTTTCTGCACCGGTTCCTGGGTTCATAGAACCAAAGCCACCATCCCTTCTTTTTGACCTGATCCCTAAGTCGGTCGTTCGATCCTTCCAACCCGCTCCCCTTCGGGCCGAGTTGCCGTGTGCCACGGCTGCCCGCACCACCCCTTGTGTCGGGGTTCCCCTGCGCGGCTGACGCGCTCCGGTGGAAGCACCGCCCATGCCCGCCTTTTTCGGGGGTCAGTCGAAGGGTCGGTCCCTTCGGCACCCAAAAAAGGAACCTCGACATGCAGAACCTCGTCATCCTCGCCGGCAATGTCGGCGCCACGCCGGAAGCCCGCACCACCCAGGGCGGCACCAAGATCACCCACTTCAGCCTCGCGACCTCGCGGCCCAAGCGCGACAGCAACGGCAAGATCGTCAAGGACGACAATGGCCGGCGGATCGAAGATACCGAATGGCACCGGATCACCTGCTTCAACGGCGTCGGCAAGACCGTCGAACAATATGTCGACAAGGGGATGAAGGTGATGGTGCGCGGCCGCATCCACTACACCCGCTGGACCGACAACGAGAATATCGAGCGGTACGGCGTCGAGATCATCGCCGACGAGGTGACCTTCCTCACCCGCGCCAAGCCCGCCAGTGGCGACCAGGGCGGCAATGACAGCTCGGTCGATGACGACGAAATTCCCTTCTGAAACCCGCAAAGGCCCGGTGGCAGCAACCACCGGGCCTTTTGCTGTGTCGGCCTTCCTCTGCTGGGCTTGTCAGAAATCCATATATCCAATATTATCGATATATGGACAATGATTCTGCTATCAGCGCACTGGCGGCGCTTGCCCAAGGCACTCGCCTCGATGCGTTTCGCTTGCTGGTGCGTCATGAGCCCAATGGCCTGGCCGCGGGCGAAGTCGCCCGCCAGCTCAATATCCCCCAGAATACGATGTCGTCGCATCTGGCCGGGCTTGCGCGTGCGGGCCTGATCCGTGCCGAGCGCCACAGTCGCCAGATCATCTACCGCGCCGACCTCGATCAGCTCAAGGCGCTGACCCTGTTCCTGGTCAAGGATTGCTGCGGGGGCAGGGCGGAACTGTGCGAGCCGCTGATCGCCGAGCTTGTTCCCTGCTGCTGACGGAGCCCTATATGCCCGACCGTATCTATAATGTCCTGTTCCTGTGTACCGGAAACTCGGCGCGTTCCATCCTTGGCGAAGCGGTCATGAACAAGCTCGGCGAGGGGCGTTTCAGAGCCTATAGCGCCGGGAGCCAGCCAAAGGGGCAGGTCCACCCAATGGCATTGTCGGTGCTTCAGGGGCTCGGCTTCGATACCACCGATATGCGGTCCAAGAGCTGGGATGAGTTTGCCGGTTCCGGTGCGCCGCAGTTCGATTTCATCTTCACGGTCTGCGACAATGCAGCCGGAGAGACCTGTCCGGCATGGATCGGCCATCCCATGACAGCGCATTGGGGCATTGAAGACCCTGCCGCGATCGAGGGCGAGGGGCAACGCGAGGCCTTCCTGCAGGCCCTGCGCTATTTGCAGAATCGCATTGCGCTGTTTCTGGCGCTCCCGATCTCGAGCCTTGATGACATGGCGATGCGGCGCAAGCTCAAGGACATCGGACAGGGCGAAGGCGCGAGCGCCAAGGCGGAGGCGAGTGAATGACCGTGGACATCATCATCTACCACAATCCCGAATGCGGGACGTCGCGCAATGCGCTCGCGATGATCCGCAATGCCGGGATCGAACCGCATGTGGTCGAATATCTGAAGACGCCGCCTTCACGCAGTCAGCTGGAAAGCCTGATCGCACGCGCCGGGATCGGCGCGCGCGCCTTGTTGCGCGAGAAGGGCACGCCCTTTGCGGACCTCGGCCTGGGCGACGAAGGTCTTTCCGATGCGGCGCTGATCGACGCAATGATGGCCCATCCCATCCTCATCAACCGTCCGCTCGTGGTCTCGCCGCTCGGCGTCAAGCTCTGCCGCCCTTCCGAAGCGGTGCTGGAACTCATCCCCGCGGCCCAACGCGGTGCTTTCGCCAAGGAAGACGGCGAGCAGGTCGTCGACGCTGCCGGCAACCGCGTCACGGCAGGCTGAACGATGGTAGCGTTCACGGTCCGGCCGGCGGTCCTCGCCGACGCGCCGGCGATCGCCGCCATCTACGCCAATCATGTCCGGGAGGGCACCGCCAGCTTCGATACCAGCCCGCGCTCGGTGATGGAGACCGAAGCCAAGATTGACGCATGCTTGGCGAAAGGCTGGCCGTTCCTCGCCGCCCAGCAGGGCGGCCATGTTGTCGGCTATGCTTATGCCACGCAGTTTCGCGATCGGCCTGCCTATGCATCGAGCTGTGAGAACTCGATTTATATCGATCCCGGGCATCAGCGCCGAGGTGTCGGAAAGGCGCTGCTTGCTGCTCTGCTGGCACAGGCCGAGGCGGCAGGATTTCGCCAGATGATTGCCGTCATCGGCGGGGGTGAAGCGGCATCCGTCGCCCTCCATGCCAAGCTCGGCTTCGAACATGCCGGCACGATGCGGTCGGTGGGACGCAAGTTCGGACGCTGGCTCGACACCATCTACATGCAGATCGCGCTGGGCGTCGGTGACGCCGCTCCACCGCTCAAGGAACCGCAATGACCCAGACCCGTCGACCACGGCTATCCTTTCTCGATCGCTATCTCACCTTGTGGATTTTTCTGGCGATGGCCCTGGGCGTAGGCCTTGGCACGAGCATCGAGGGTCTACCTGCCGCGATCAACGGCCTGTCCTGGGGCACCACGAATATACCGATCGCGATTGGCCTCATCCTGATGATGTATCCACCGCTGGCCAAGGTTCGTTATGAGGAGCTGCCGCGCGTCTTCGAGGACAAGCGGGTGCTGGCGATATCGCTTGTCCAGAACTGGATCATCGGCCCGGTGCTGATGTTCCTTCTGGCCGTCATCTTCCTGCGCGCCGAGCCAGCTTATATGACAGGTCTCATCTTGATCGGGCTGGCCCGATGCATCGCGATGGTCATCGTCTGGAACCAGCTTGCCAAGGGCGACAATCAATATGTCGCGGCACTGGTGGCGTTCAATTCGATCTTCCAGATCCTGTTCTTCAGCCTGTATGCCTGGTTCTTCCTCGCCTTCCTGCCGCCTTTGTTCGGGCTGGAGGGCAGCGTCATCAACGTCAGTTTCTGGATCATCGCGCAAGCGGTCGCGGTTTACCTCGGTATCCCTTTCCTCGCGGGATATCTGACCCGGAAGGGTCTCGTCGCGGCCAAAGGGCGCGACTGGTACGAGGGCGTATTCCTCCCGAAGATCGGTCCGGTCACGCTCATCGCTCTCCTGTTCACGATCGTTGCGATGTTCAGCCTAAAGGGCAGCGAGATCGTCACGCTCCCGGGGGATGCCGTCCGCATCGCCATCCCGCTGACGATCTATTTCGTTGTCCAGTTCTCGATCAGCTTCTTCATGGGCAAGCTGATCGCCAGCGATTATCCACGCACGACGGCGGTGGCTTTCACGGCTGCGGGCAATAATTTCGAACTGGCCATTGCCGTCGCGATCGCCGCTTTCGGGCTGGCCTCCCCGGTCGCTTTCGCAGCCGTCATCGGCCCACTGGTGGAGGTGCCAGTGCTGATCCTGCTGGTGAATGTCGCCTTCTGGTTCGGTCGCCGCTGGTTTCCCGATACCGTGCCCGAGCAAGGCCGATGAGCGAGGACATCATGGCCTTTGAACGCCTGCGCCAGCTATCCGAGCCGGATTATCTGCCGGCTCTGAAGATGGCCTTTGCCCGCCGGAGGCCCGCGCTTGGTCTCGGCCCGAACGATCCGCGGCCACGCATTCTTCTCCTCTATGGCAGCTTGCGGAAGCGATCCTACTCGCGGCTTGTGGTGGAGGAATCTGCGCGGCTACTCCAGTTTTTCGGATGTGAAACGCGGATATTCGATCCTTCTGATCTGCCGCTTCCCGACCAGATCGAAGGGGACGACCACCCGGCCGTTGCCGAACTACGGGCGCATTCCTTGTGGTCGGAAGGGCAGATCTGGTGCAGCCCGGAACGGCACGGGCAGATCACCGGTATCATGAAGGCCCAGATCGACCATCTGCCTCTGGCGTATAAGGGCATGCGCCCGACGCAGGGGCGGACCTTGGCGGTGATGCAGGTCAGCGCGGGTTCGCAATCCTTCAACAGCGTCAACACACTGCGCATCCTTGGCCGGTGGATGCGCATGTTCACGATCCCCAACCAGTCGAGCGTGGCCAAGGCGTTCGCCGAATTTGACGATGACGGCCGCATGAAGCCGTCGAGCTATTATGATCGCATCGTCGATGTGGTCGAGGAGCTTGTACGCTTTACCGTCCTGCTGCGGCCGCATGCGGATCAACTCGTCGATCGCTATTCCGAACGGAGCGAAGCGGGCATTCAAGTAGATCCGACGAACGACCTCTCGTCGATCGCAATCGCGCCCCAAACCGTACAGGGATGAGCCGTTGGCATGCGGCAGACCATCAGGCCCTGTCAGCGGCAATGGCCTGCCGCATAGCGCTGCCATCGCAGCACTGTGCCCGTCGCGATCATGGCGCAACTCAGGTCGCCGATCCCCGGCGCAGAACACCAGGCCCCGGTGCGATCCCCCTTCGCGTTGCCGGTTGACCGGCATTGGAGCCTCGGGCCAGTGACAAGGATATGGCCGGTGCCGCTTCGGCCCCTGGCGCCGCCAAGCAATCGGACCAGCGCGTCCCGCGCGGCGATCCCACTGGCGCGCGGGCAGGGTTGCCCCCGCCGGCATGAGCCGTCGATTTCGCGCGCCGCTATTCCGCCAAGCCGAATCCGTGGTCCTTCCGGGCACCAGACCGGTCCATCGCCGTCCCACACCCTGATGGGCGTGCAAGTGAACATCTGCCCGGCGGGGACGGTCGCGACAGCGAGAAGCAAGGCTATGAGCATCAGCGACGGGACCGGGACGAGGCGTTCGTCATGCGTCGGGGAAAAGCGGCAATGTCCCCGCCATCGCGGCGGGCTCGTCAGCGAGAATATCATAGCAGCGCAAACGGACCGCCAGATGCCGGGCCAGCTGCGCCACCGCACGCCGTCGTGCGGCCGCGTCACCGCAGCGAATATCCGTCACCAGTGCCGGTTCGGCGGTTGCGAGCGACACCTCGAGATGGAGGGTCAGGCTATCTTCATCGACTCGGAGCATGAGAGAAACATAGAACAAAAAAAGAACATACAGCAAGAGGCGACCCTCTGTGCCGCCTCCTTTGCTACCAGAGCGGCCAAAGGGACATTTATTGATGCAGTTTAAGTCCGATGTGGCAATGAACGGAAGAATGCGCGTTAAGGGAGCCTGAACGAGCTCGGTTCAACAGGGACATACAAAGGTGAAATTCGCAAAACAGAGCGATCCCCATCATGGGGCAGGCCGTGCAAGGATGATGTCCGATCGGCTGCGGACCGCCGCGTGTGCGTGATGAAGAGGCTTTTGACCCATATGCACAGGGATCGCAGGGCCATCAGGATGCGCTTGTCGAACTGAACGATCGTTTCCGCATGACCGAAAATGCGGGCGATCTGGCCTTCATCGCCGCAGAGGTCCTGGGCCGCACCTTCGGGGTGAGCCGCGCCGGTTACGGGACGATCGACACCCTCGAGGAAACGATCGATATAGACCGGGACTGGAATGCCCCCGGCGTGTCCAGCATCGCAGGCCGGCTGCATTTTCGCGAGCATGGCAGCTATATCGAGGACCTCAAACGTGGCGACACGGTGGTCGTGTCGGACGCCAGGCTCGATCCGCGCACGGCGGACACAGCCGACGTCCTGATCGCGATCAACGCACGATCCTTCATCAACATGCCGGTGACCGAAATGGGCCGGTTCGTGGCGCTCCTGTTCGTGAACCATGACGAGGTGCGCGACTGGTCCGAAGCGGATCTCGTGTTCATGCGCGAGATGGCGCAACGCACGCGCGTCGCGGTCGAACGGCGGCGCGCCGAGGTCGAACTGCGCGAACTCAACGCCTCGCTCGAAGCGCGTGTCGCCGAGCGGACACGCGAACTGGAGCTGGCGCACGAGGCGCTGCGCCAGTCGCAGAAGATCGAAGCGATCGGCCAGCTGACCGGCGGGGTCGCCCATGATTTCAACAATCTGCTGACCGTGATCGGGGGATCGGCCGACCTGCTTCGCCGCAAGAACCTCACCGACGAGAAACGCGAGCGCTATATCGACGCGATCATCGATACCGTCGCGCGCGCCTCTAAGCTGACCGCCCAGCTCCTAGCCTTCGCGCGGCGGCAGACGCTCAAGCCCGAGACCTTCGACGTCGGCCGCAACGTGCTCGCGGTCAGCGATATCATCCGCAGCCTGACGGGGTCGCGGATCGTCGTGGAAACCGACCTGCATTGCATCGCCTGCTATGCGGATGCCGATCCCAGCCAGTTCGATACCGCGCTCATCAACATGGCGGTCAATGCGCGCGATGCGATGGACGGGGAGGGCGTGCTCCGCATCGCTGTCAATCCCGTCGACGTCATCCCGCCAATCCGCGCGCATCCTGAAAGGGTGGGGAAATTTGTCGCCGTCTCGCTTTCTGACGATGGTATTGGCATCGCGCCCGATCAACTCGAACGGGTGTTCGAGCCCTTTTATACGACCAAGCCGGTAGGGCATGGAACGGGGCTTGGCCTCAGCCAGGTCTTCGGCTTCGCCAAGCAGTCAGGCGGCGAAATCCATGTTGAAAGCCATCCCGGCTCCGGCACGACTTTCACCCTCTTTCTGCCCCACGTAGAAGCGCCAGACTGTTGATTTCCGGTGAGATGTGACCCGGGATTTCCACCGAGAACTGACCCGCCTGATAGTTATGTTTCGATTGTCATTGGTGGGTCAAGATGATGTTTCTCCTTTTCGGGTTTGGCTTGCTGGGCCGAGCTGTTCTTGAAGCGGAAGCTGTCGTTTCCGGTTTCCAGTATGTGGCAGTGGTGGGTGAGGCGATCGAGGAGCGCGGTGGTCATTTTTGCGTCACCGAACACGCTGGCCCATTCGCTGAAGCTCAGGTTCGTGGTGATGACGACGCTGGTGCGCTCATAAAGTTTGCTGAGCAGATGGAAGAGCAGCGCGCCGCCTGATGCGCTGAACGGCAGATAGCCGAGCTCATCGAGGATCACGAGGTCGGAGTGGATCAGGCGATTGGCGATCTGCCCGGCTCTGCCCTGGGCCTTTTCCTGTTCGAGGGCGTTGACCAGTTCGACCGTGGAGAAGAAGCGGACCCGTTTTCGGTGCTGCTCGATGGCCCGTACGCCGAGCGCCGTAGCGACGTGGGTCTTGCCGGTGCCCGGACCGCCGACCAGCACGATATTGTCGGCGACGTCGATAAAGTCGCAGCGATGCAGCTGCCGGACCAGCGCCTCGTTGACCTCACTGCTGACAAAGTCGAAGCCCGCCAGATCGCGATAGGCCGGGAACCGCGCCACCTTGAGCTGATAGGCGACGGACCGGACCTCTCGCTCGGCCGTTTCGGCTTTCAGCAACTGGGACAGGATCGGCACCGCCGCCTCGAAGGCCGGTGCGCCCTGAGCCATGAGATCGGCGACGGCCTGCGCCATGCCATGCATTTTCAGGCTGCGCAGCATGACGACGATGGCACCGCTGGCGGGATCATGACGCATGGCGGTTCTCCCGGCGCAGGGCGTCATAGCGCTCGACATTGGCCATCGGTTCGCTGGCCAGCCTCAGCGCCTGCGGCGCCGTGACCGGTGGCGTCGAGATCGGCTTTCCATCGAGCAGCCGATGCAGCAGGTTGAGGATATGGGTCTTGGTCGGAACACCCGCATCGAGCGCTATCGCGACGGCGGTCAGGACGGCCTGTTCGTCGTGATGCAGGACCAGCGCCAGGATCTCGACCATTTCCCTGTCGCCGCCGGGATTGCGCAGCAGATGCCGTTGCAGCCGCTGGAAGGGATCGGGCAGGTCGAGGAACGGCGCCCCATTGCGCAGCGCGCCGGGCTTGCGCTGGACAACCGCGAGATAATGCCGCCAGTCATAGACCGTATGCCCCGGGCCATCATGGGACCGGTCGATGATGCGCCGATGCTCACATATGATCTGTCCCTCGGCGACGACCAGGAAGCGGTCAGGATAGACCCGCAGGCTGACGGGCCGATTGGCGAAGGACGCCGGCACACTGTAACGGTTGCGCTCCAGATGCACGAGGCAGGTCGGCGAGACCCGCTTGCCATGTTCGACAAAGCCGTCGAACGGCCTGCCCACCGGCATCAGGCATTGCGCCTCATCGGCCCAGGCATCGGCGACAGAGCCTGGCTCGATTCCATGCGGGATGTCCTGCCATAGCGCCTTGCAGCGCTGTTCCAGCCACAGGTTGAGGGCATCAAGGCTCTCGGCCTGCGGCGTGGGTTGCCACAGGCGATGCCGTGCATCCTGGACGTTCTTCTCGACCTGTCCCTTCTCCCAGCCTGCTGCCGGATTACAGAACTCGGCCTCGAACAGGTAATGGCTGACCATCGTGAGGAAGCGGGTGTTGACGTTACGCTCCTTGCCGCGCCCGACCTTGTCGACGGCGGTACGCATATTGTCGTAAATCCCCCGGCGCGGCACCCCGCCCAGCACGCGGAACGCATGATTATGGGCGTCGAACAGCATCTCATGGGTCTGAAGAAGATAGGCCCGCAGGGTGAAGGCCCGGCTGTGGCTGAGCTTGAAGTGCGCCACCTGCAGCTTTGTGCGCACGCCGTCGAGGATCGCCCAGTCCTCGCTCCAGTCGAACTGGAACGCTTCTCCTGGGGCAAAGGATAGCGGCACGAATGTCCCGCGGCCGCTCATCTGCTGCTGACGGCGATAGGCATCGTGCCACGCCCGCGCGAAGGCCGCGACCCGGCCATAGGAACCGTCATAGCCCAGACTCACCAGATCGGCGTGCAACTGCTTGATCGTGCGCTTCTGCTTGCGCGAGCGAGCCATCTCCCGTTGCAGCCAGGCCGACAGTCGTTCCGCAAACGGATCCAGCTTGCTCGCCCGCTCGGGCACCTTGAACTGCGGTTCGATCGTATCTGACCGCAGATATTTACGGATCGTATTCCGTGACAGTCCTGTGCGCCGGACAATCTCGCGGATCGATAGATGATCGCGGTAATGCCAGCGCCGGATAACGCTCAATAACGCCATGTCCAACACTCCATGATCCCCCGCTCGCCAAAGCCAGGGGTGAGTTCAACATGGGTCACTTCTCGATGGAAATTTATGCCCTTCCCGGGTCACATCTCACCGGAAATCAACAATTGCGGCACCGGGCCTTGGTCATCGTCCAGAGCCACAACAACCGGAAGGCGTTTGCATCATGACGCACGATCAGTCGGGCAATCGCCAGGAAGGCCCCGGCCAGCGCGAAGGCATAGAGCGGGTTGCCCGTGATGATGAGGGTCAGGCAGGCCGCGAGCGCAATGGGCAGCGACGCTTCAATCGGCACACCCAACCACATGGTCGGGCGCGTGACCGCCAGAAACAGCGTCTCCTCGCGCAGCTTTTGGTCATCGGTATCCATGGCCCGCACTCATGCGCCGCCAGTGATGGTGTCGACGATCCATTGCGCGCTGAACACGATGAAGATGCCGACGATGACCGTGACGAGAAGTCCAAGGCTGGCCCGACCTGTGAAGAACATGAACCCTACGATCACCACGGCGATCACCGCGATGGTTTTGGCGAACGTGCCCGTCAGCCAGGTTTTGATGTTCTCGGCCATCGACGTAACGCCGTCGGCGGCCTGAGCGTAAGCCGGATCGGTCAGAAGCAACGTCACGGCGAGGGCCAGCAGAAGAAAGGCCGCATGCTGCGCAAGAGAGCGGCGGCGGGGCGTCAACCAGTCGCGGGATTCGGTCATCAAGGCCGTCATTCGGGTTGTCCTTTCGCTATTGTGCTGGATGCCCCCCCGAAGACCATCAATGTCGCTGACTGCGCCCCCGCAGCCGTATTCCATTTCGCGCTGCCGGCAGCGGCGCGCGGCGCGTCCGACATCGCGAGCGTCTGAATAGCTTCTCGCGGCGGCGGCGGCGGCGTGACCGCGATGTTCTGGACCGCAAATCCACTGCGCCGCATGGCCGGCACGACGACACCAGACGATGCATAGACACGGCCGACATAGCCGTTTCCAAATCCACGCCAGCGGTTGCCCGTGTTGTACATCGACATGGCGGCCGCGATGGCCGCCTCCGTCGAAGCGCTTGTCCGCACGACGCTGAGATAGTTGGAGGCCAAGACCCGTGCAGCGGCTTCGAGGTTCCGGCACGGGTCGAAGGCGTCGTCGACCGACAGGCCGAGGCGCTTCAGGTTTGCGCTGTTGATCTGACCCAGACCGAGGTCGATATTGTAGCCAAGCTCTATCAGCGAGCGCGCGTCGCGCACCGCAGCTGCACGATCGCCAGGATCCGGAGCCGGAACACCCTTAGCGTTCACGCCGATCGCGTAGGGATTGAAATGGCTCTCAGCGTGGACGACCGACACCATCGTCTCGACCGCAACCGATGGCGCGCACTGCTGCGCGAGGCCCACGACGGTTGCGAGTTCGAGAATCACCGCGCCGGTGTCCCCGTGGCGCTTGCTGCTGTCGGAAGGTTCTCGATGTTGGCTAGGGAATAACTTTGCTGTCGCCCATCGGTGAACGTCATCACGACCCGGCGCTTCGTGGCGGAGTCTCGGTCGAAGACCTTTGTCTTGGCGACGCTCCCGCCCGAGCAACCGGGAAAAGAGGCTCCGGTCGCGAGCTTCTGCCAGAGCTTGGCCATCGGAGGAACACATGCAGAAAATTGCGTCGCCCCTCCTGGATTGGAGAGGCAGATTAGGATCTGACAGCCCAGATCGTTGGCGAGGGCGGGCGTGCTCGGCGCGGACATCGCCAGCATCGGCGTGACCATGGCTATGAGACGAAGCTGCACAAATTGTCTCCTCGCGGTGGATTGCGGCGCTTGCGACACGGCTCGAAAATCACCGTCTTTTGAGCCTGTTGCGCATTGTTTCAGCAATCCCCCCAGTTGGGGGGATCGCCGTGGAGCCCTTAGCCGTTGCGCAATGACGGTGCGGGATCGCGCTGCTGTTCGAGAAGATACTGTGCCAATGCTTCTTCCTGGTCAGGCCTCAGGGCGTCAGTGGCTGCCAGATGATCAGGCGGGTCAGCGTTCAGCAGGATCGAGGGACAGCGGCCCTCGTAGTTACCAAGGTTCGGCCTGTGCTGTTGGTAGCCTACCAGTGCCGCCAGCGCCGGCTCGAACCCGCGCGCTATCTCCGGCGGGTAGACGAGCCATTGGTTCTCATACGGTTTCAACCAGCCGAGGCAGTAGCTGACTATCATGCCACGGCGGATCGTCTCGGTCGTGTTCGCGCCGGCACCGTGAAGCGTCGATCCGAGGAAAACTACTGCAGCCCCTGGACTGCATTCGACCGCGATGGGGCCAATGCCGTGGTCCTCCGCAACCGCTCGTTGGCCATGGCTCCCGGGCCAGATGAGGGTGGTGCCATTGTCGGTCCGATATTCGGTGAACGGCCACATGACGTTGATCAAATATTCGAGTTCACCAACGGGTCCGCGCCACATGTCCTGGTCGCGATGGGGGAACTGGCAGGGAGCGCCAGGGTGGAGTTCGAGCGCTTGGGCGAGGTTTAGCTGGATCGTGTCGCACCACGGGCCGAGGATCGACTGAGCAATTTCCAGAATAAGCTTGTGCTGGATGAGCGCCGCCGCATAGGGTGATCTCTTCAGGACGCTTCCGAACCGCTTGGTACGACTGCCGTAAAATCCTCCCTCGCAAAACGGCGTCGCGGCGAAACGATCGTCGAGATCAGCGCTGAGCAAGCCGATGTCGGCTGCTGGCACGAGATCAGGAATGACGCAAAATCCGTCGCGTGCGAGGAGCTCGAGATGCGGCTTAGCATCGCGGGGCGCTGCAAGGGCAGGGGAGTGCTGTGTCGCCATGGTCGGTCTCCCGCGTCACGCCGCTGCACGGTCGAGATCGACCAGCGTCGTGGGAAGGTAGATGCCGGTCCTCCGCAGTAGGTCGGGGGTTTCTGACGATATTGAAATCCGCATCGCGGCAAGGTTCCGGCTTACCCCCGAGAGGCGGTCGCCAAGCAGCTCGCAGTCCCAGCCAAATGCGAGGATCTGTTTGAACCAGCTCTCTTCGGCCACGCCAGAAAAGGTTGTAATTCCGGAGGCCAGAGCATGCTCGACTAGCCCGGACACCAGACGATTGCGGACTGTGCGCCGTTCGGCGGCGCCCATCGCACGCGCAAGGCAGAAGCGGGTGATCTCCCTCACCTCCGGGCCGACCGGCACATTCCCGTCACACAGGTGCGGGAAGACTGATCCGAGGATATGCGGTCGATCGGTCTTGAGGAGCCGGGCCGATCCGCGATGGTGTCCCTGTGCATCGGTGACAACTATGTAGACGGCCTCGTCATTATCGAACTGGTCGATTTCATAGCGACCTGCGAGAACCGGAATGTCCCATCCAAGCAGATCAACAAAGACGCGCTTTCTTTCTTCAAACATTTCTCGGAAGACGCGCGCGTCGAGTGCCTCGTCTATGCCATTTCCTATGATAAGCATTGTCTTCCTCCTGTGTGAGGAGGTTTTTCGAACAGAATATTGACCGCTACGTTATCCCCAGAAAAGGGGAGATCAGCACATGGCAGTCATCTTCCGAAGACGTCAGCGAAGCTGATCGATCCATCGAACAGCGCGCGCATCGCCAGCATTGTGCGCTTCGTGACGCCATATCGGTCACGCGCATCCTTGAGGTGTTGACTCACTGTCTCTGAGCCGACGCCGAGGATTCTGGCGATCTCCCAATCGGTCTTCCCGCGCGCAACGAGAGCCACGCACTCGACCTGTCGGTCGGTCAGCCGCGGTAATTCGCGGGGATGGGATCCTACGGAGCGATTGACCCGCCGAGCTGCCTCGAACGCAAAGTTGCCGACGAGTTGGACAAGGGGAAGCTGTTCCTCATCGAGCCCGACGCCGCTCGCCGTCGCAAACGAGCAGGAACCGTTAATCTCCCCGGGAATATGCGCGGGGATCGTAAAGCCA